>CANLXI010000036.1 GCA_947495035.1 uncultured Granulosicoccus sp. | reverse complement strand
CTTCCCGAGCTTCCCGAGCTTCCCGAGCTTCCCGAGCTTCCCGAGCTTCCCGAGCTTCCCGAGCTTCCCGAGCTTCCCGAGCTTCCAAATGAGCCTACGTAGGGCTTTCACGATGAGCAAGAGGGCATCGTTCACATTGGTGCAGAACCGTTGCGGTCTCTGTTTGGAACGACGGACCTGCTCTTCGGAATGGGATCGGCTCCTGCGCAATGTCATCGAACAAGTCCGGCCGCCTTCCGTGCCACTACCGCTGGAGCTGATGGTGCGCACCTCGTTCACACCACCCAGGCTTGCATCTAGTTGTCTGGTGGTTGAGCGTTTGCCGCTCTGGGTGACAGGGTCATCGTTCACGACTTGGGATCCCCCCCTTGACAATGTGCGCGGCGATCCCGTGCTCAGTGGCATCAGAAAACCGAGAAACCGAGTAAGCGGAACAATTCGCTGCTCCGGACCGTCGCCCTGAATGAACCGCAGATATACCCGCCGCAGCGGGGCTGATCAGGTGTCGATGGGGAAATCCCGGCTCTCAGGCGATGTCTTCATGTCCATTCACTTCCCACTCTGTTTCACGCATGACCAGTAGCATCTGAGTGATAATAGCCACCGAATGATCGCCACAAACCGTCGCGCTTTCATCATACGAACACTCTCTCCTCAACGGCACGAACATGGATCTCAACCAACGCCTGCAAAGCATCGCCCAAAATCGCCTTTTCGAATGGACGGCGGTCAGCGTCATCATCGCGTCGGCATTGATGCTCGGGGCCAAGACGTTCGAGCTCAGCCCCAGAACCCAGGGACTGCTGGAAATCGCTGACTGGGCCATCACCATCTTCTTTGTATTCGAGATTGGATTGCGATTCCTGGCAACACCCGAGAAGAAGCGATTTTTCACCAACGGCTGGAACGTTTTCGACACCATCGTGGTCGCCGTCAGTCTCATTCCGGGAGGAGGAGGCGACCAGGTGCTTGTGGCCCGTCTGGTCCGGGTGTTTCGCGTCCTGCGAATGGTGTCCATCATTCCCGAACTCAGAATTCTGCTGAATTCGCTGATCAAGGCCCTGCCTCAACTCGCCTACGTATTGCTGCTGATGTTCATCATCTTCTATATCTATGCCGCTATCGGCACCACGCTGTTCGAGACCATCAATCCGGTACTCTGGGGAGATATCGCTGTATCGCTGTTGACACTTTTCCGTGTCATGACGTTTGAAGACTGGACCGATGTGATGTACGAGACCCAGGAAATATACCCGCTGAGCTGGATCTATTATCTGAGCTTCATTTTCTTCACAGCCTTCGCATTCCTGAACATGGTGATCGGCATTGTCGTCAACGTACTTGACGAGGAACATGCGCGAGCCAAAGCCGAGGATGATCGGATAGCCGGTGTGGAAGCACCGGTAGACAACCGCGCCCTGCTTGAAGAGATACGCGCCTTGCGTGAGGATGTGGCACGGCTACGTGAACGGTGAACGGTGAACGGTGAACGGTGAACGGTGAACGGTGATGGTGATGGTGATGGTTTACAGACTGTACTATTCCGGTACGACCGATCAAACCGGCTTGCATGGTGTCAACGTGTGAATGGTGGAAGCACCTGAATCGGGGCGGGCGGATTCCACGACGCTCGATTCGGAGCAAACTGCGAAACCTCGAGAAAACGCAGCGTGACGAAAGCTGCAGCTCTCTTGAGAATCCACGAACCTTTACACACCGATCGGTTTCCAGGTTGGCGATGTGACACGCAGAAAACGAATCATGCAGGTTCGACTTTGCAGTTGCTATTCACGCTTTTGGCACATAGCGACCAAGGACCCGTTCCATAAACTGGCCATCATGAGCGGTGTACATGGGCCGAATGCTCGCATCGACAAGATCCGGTTCGGTATCCGCTAGCGAGGCCGCTTTCGTAGCAGCGCTATAAGCATCCAGCACATCCTTGCCAGTGATGTCGTAACCATACCCTTCCGATATCCAGTGCAATGCGAGCAACCCTGCCTCGCAGGCAAACAAGGGTTGTTTTTCACTGAAATCCCGGGCAGCGCGCGTCAATGTGCGCGGATCGCAAGGGCTGCTCCTGGCGACCTGGATAGCCATCTCATAGAGACCAGCATCCTTGGCCGCCGCAAACCAACGACCCTCGTCTCCCGGCGTACTGGCAATCAGATCGTTCAGTATGCTTTCCGCGCTCTTGTTCGGGTATTTACGAACGAGAGCACGAAATGTCGCCAGATGTGTCGTTTTATTGTTGGCTTGCAGAGCAAAGCGGGAATAGGCCTCTTCGTGTTGGCCCATCGACAGCAGAATGGCTTCACAGCGTTCGGAAATCTGCCCATCGGGTTCATTTCGACCGCGTGAATCCTCGGCAAAACGAATCGCTTCCTCAAGCTTGCCCTGTGCGACAAGCGCCTGAACTCCCCATTGTCGGTAAGCCCACCACTTGTAGGGAGACTGATTGAGCAGCGCCAGCAATTCATCATGTCGGGCAGCTGCAGACAAAGAGGCCAGACACGCACTGGTCCCCTTGAAATAGGTAAAGCCTGACCCCTTCCGGCTCCACACGGTATTCAATGTCGGCAAGAATTCATCGGCCCAATACGAGGCAATTTCCGGTGTCGCGCACAACTCGCCCCAATGGTCACCGAGCAATTCGATATACGGTATATCGTCGTCCTGCAGCGCCTGCCAAAGGCGCTCCATCCACCGCTGCCTGGTTTTCGGGTCCACCTCGGCTTTCGCGATGATCGGCGCAAGCGATTCAATCGCCTTGTTGACTGCCGATCCAATGGCTCCGGAGGAACTGTCGACCTGTTCCAATGCCGGCGACAGCTTCTCCAACAGGATGACCGCACCTTCTGCAGCCACCGCCGGCTCCTTGCGAGCGACCTGTTTGATCTCCTTCACCGCCTCCTTTACCCGTTTCACAGGTGTCGCCGATCGCCAGCCGAATGCGCGCCGCCGGAACCGGGAAGTGAACTGCCATGAGTGGGCGGTCATGTTGACAAGCCATGCGTGAGCTGAGAAATCATGTGCGGCGTTTTTCCCTGATCAAGTAATTGACTCGCAGTTCGATGGCAAGAACCAGAAAGCGTACTATCTCATATTCGGCCAGGGTGACGTCGCAGGCACCGGGTACAGCAACAAATATCTGCGCTTGTTTACCCTGGTCAGTGCCGCCAATCAATGCTACTCACGGTGGGGCCAGGATAGTCGACAAAGGCCGCCTCACCGGCCTTGCGCAACTGGTCCATTGCAGGCTTTACAGCTTTTGCCAACGCGCAAGGCAATCACAGTATTGACAATCATTGCCTTGCTGCAATCGGTCTTCCGTTGCGCCGACACGAGGCTCCTATCGAAGAAGAACGAATAGTGATACAGGCTTCGAGTGTCGTACCGAATCCGCTCAACCGTCGGAACTGCTGGAATCGAACCCATCATTGTCGTCGTCCAGGTCGCACTCATCTGCCAATACATCCCCGTCGACATTTTCCTGCAGTAGATTGCAATCGTTCGGGCACTTATCCGCCGGATCCTCGATTCCGTCCTCGCCTCAGAGCAGGATGCAGAGGAGACCGAGATGGATAGCCAATAGCTTCACGAGCCTTTGATGAAACATTGGCTGTTGGCTCTTCGCCGAGTGAGAGCTGCATGCCGTTCGAGACCGAAAACGCAATTATTACCGGCAACGAAAATATCGCTCGCTAACGTGCAACTGTGCGCCATACAATCACACGCCCCGTCCGATGGTCGAACGAGGCATTCTCTGAGGAACCAAGGATGCACACTGTTTTTCAACTCAAGAAAACTATCGTCTTGATCGGAAGCACACTCGTAGCCACCCCCGCTCTGGCGGCGATACAAGGTTTGACCATCGACGGTCTGAACCTGAACTGGAGCGCCAACACGGCCTGGATGCAGGTCCAGAACGCGAGCAACTACCAAAGCGTATGTGAGGGCGTGATCAGTTCGTGTACCGTTCCGATGGCCGGCACCTATCATGTCATCAACCATACCAACGGAAATCGCAGTGATTTCGTCGAAGCCACAGGCGACAATGGGAATACCGGCGCGACCACGGTGTCCGTGGTTGGCAATACCATCAACTGGCCAAACGACGGCTGGTACCAGGTGCAGTCCGCTGATGACTATTCGAGCCTGTGCCAGGGCGGTACGCAGTGTGAGGTACCCGATGGTACGTACATTGTCATCAACCACACGACCGGACATCGCTACGAAGATATTGTGGTACCGCAGCAGAGCGCCAGCTTCTTCTCGGTAGATGGCAACACCATCACCTTCAATCAATCAGGCTGGATGCAGGTGCAATCAGCTTCGGATTACACATCGCTTTGCGAGGGATCGGATATCGAGCCCTGCACGGTGCCAGACGGTATCTACAATATCATCAACCACACGACCGGACAGCGTACCGAGAATATCGAGATAGCCGAGGGCGGTTCAGGAGAAGGCCCGATAATGCCGGACGGTTTCCTGGTTCGTTCAGACGCTGACAACCTGGATTGGGACGCGGTTGACGGCGCTGACAGCTATGTCGTCCAACGCTGGGACGGCACACCATATCAGACCGTTACGGACGCAACCGATCTGGTTGGCGTGGAAGCTGGCGATTACCGAGTTGTAGCGACGGGCAGTGGTGCGGCGGCGGAGGCGCCTGAGTCCAACCTCGTGAGGATTTTGCCGGGTGGTCCGTACTCCGGTGACAAGAGCTCACGACAAGCAGACGACGATTCCCTGTTTCTTGCCAATATCGATTACCCATCACCTGATGTCTGGGATGGGGATCTGCCGGGAGTCGCAGGTGAGCGCGTCATCACCTCGGACAACTACAGCGACATCATTGCCTATGTCTTTTCGATTGTCAGCGGTTCTGCCTATGGTCCGGCCATGCTTGACCTGCCGAGCACTGATGATAACCCCATCGACAGCCACTTCGATGTACTTGGCACGTACCCACTTGCCGGCGTCATAACTGAAGAGAGCTGCGACAACCAGGGGCTGGCACGCTTCATCGGCATCGACTGGGGTGTACGGCAAATCACGAACGGCTGGGACAGGGAGTTTGGCGAATGCCAACAGGGCGATGCAACGTACCAGGGCCAGCACATGCAACTCAACCGGGGTAACCGACTGAATCTGTCCAATGGCTTTGTCACGTCATACAACGGTAAATCTGCTGGATTTGCCGGCACTGTTCACTACAAGCACACCAGTGACAGGGACGGCGGACCGGGAACCTACTATTTACTGAGCGATGTGACCTACTCGACTACTGGCACCGAAGATCCTGTATTGATCGATGACGCCAACGTCGAGTACCTGGTGACATACGGCCGAGCACAAGAACTCCGCGCCGACCTCACGATCACGTCAGCCACGACGGCTTGGCAACCACTCAGTGTACTCGTCGACGACGACATGATACGCGATGACATCTTCGAGTCGACTGGCTACGACTACTTCGACCGAGGAACCCTCACGATCACCGGAGCCGATGGAAGCGTCATCAATCTCGATGCCGATACGGGCGACATCAGCACGGTACAAGTCAGTGTCAGCAACGATGTCGAAGAACTCGAGATCGAGCTGCCTTGGTCAACCTGGTCCGAGCAACTCGAGTTCCGTTTCGACTTGCTCGGTAGCGCGGAATAACGCCAGTCGCATTCCGGGGCAGGCAGTGCGGTCTGCCCCGGGATCACTGATCATGAAACCGCCAGTTGTAGCCTGCGGCTGCAGAATGCCTGTGAGAAATGCAGCAACCAGATCAACTCTCCTCGGCAATACAATGAATGACTTCTGCTGTTAGTTCGGGTGGCAAATCATCGCCACACCCTGAGCTGCATTACCAGGGAACGACTACAACGGGTCAGTATGCAAGCTCCAGCCCGGTGACAGTTTCCAAGAAGCTTCTGCTACAGGGACAGCTGTCACATCCGGACATGGGCAAACAACGAAAGCACCGAGGCGCACGTGATGACTGATATGACTTACCTGTTGGTGCGTAACAATCAGAAGCTCTCGTCTCTCCATTATCCCGATCTGATGAAAGAGCAGATAAATGGAGAATCATTTCATATAATACAATTACGGACGAATGAAAGGAGCAGCTGATTCGATCGCCAATGTGACGGGGCGAGGCAGCTTCTGCAAGCAGTCCTCCTGAGAGTTTGATAGCAAAAAGCATTGCCCCGTCTGTATCATTCATGCTGATTCAAAGACCCGGTTGCCTCAGTCGTCAGGATAAGAACGATAGAACACGTCGTGGATCCCGCATCGCAAGCCTGCGGAATTCGGTACGATCTGGTTCTTGTACAGGGAATTCGTCACCACGAATCTCAAAGTACTCTCCGGGCATGTAGTTTGAGAGTAGAGGAAGCATGAAAGCAGATTTAACAGATTCTGCCCAGTCAGGTTGATGTTAACGTCCCTCTCCATCTCGACCTCCTTCCTCGATACCCGTTGAGTTACCGGTATTCTGCATGCTCGCTCGAGTTCTTTGTCACACCCTCCTGTTTCCCCAACAAGTCCAATCCCTGCTCATGCCCCGGCATCATCTATCGTCCTCTCCACTGACCCAGGCGAAGAGATCGCCAGATGGAACCCTACTCGGTGGCAATGAGTCGGGCTGATCCACACCAGTCGTCTGATTCAGCTACGCCTGTATCGTCCTGGTCACACAGGACAGCTGTTGTAACGCACGAGCCGATGCACAGGAAACCAGCAATGCACTGGCCAACGCGAAACAGAAGCGTGCGAGCTCGAAACGACTCGGCTCCTTCACCTGACGAAGCTACATCACTGCGGGTGATGGTTTCATCATGGGACCCGGGCACACCTTTGCCTGACGAGTGATAAAACCAACCAGGAAGGTCCCTGTCATTCGCGAGAACCTCAAGCCTGCCATCAACGGCACGCCCTCCTGAACTGGCTGACATGCCTGTGTTCACAGGCTATCGATCAGCAGTAGTCTCCTCGACAGCAATACGATGTCCGCAAACAGCCATGGTCTTCTTGCTGGAACCCATGACCTGAACGGGTACCTGCTCTGTGCAAGCAGCATTGACGCATACTCTCTGTGATGCGAGCATGAACAGATGGACAGACGACTTTTTTGTGCTTCCTCGATCACGGCACTGGGAGCCCTGCTTGCGCCGACTGTGTTCAGCGCATCAGAGGAGAGTGCAGGGCGTCGAAGCGTGCCGTCTGGCAGCATTACACTGCCACCCGTCGGCATGGGCACCTGGATCACCTTCGATCTTCCACCCGGACATCCGGCGCGCGCCACCCGCGTGTCTGTATTGCAGGCGTTCTTCGACGCGGGTGGCGGTATGGTCGACTCCTCACCCATGTATGGTCACGCCGAGGAATTGATAGGCTACGCCCTGGAGCGCACCCAGCGTAACCAAGGCACGCTGTTTGCGGCCAGCAAGATCTGGACGCCAGCACTCTTTCAAGGTGAGCGCCAGATGGTCAATACCGAGCGTCTATGGAACGCGGGTCCGATGGACTTGATGCAGGTACACAACCTCGTTGACTGGGAGACGCACCTGCCGAGAATGCGGGAATGGCGCGAGGCAGGCCGCATCGGTCATGTCGGCGTGACGACATCCCATGGGAGGCGGCACGCGGAGCTGGAGGCGATCCTGCGTCGCGAGCCGCTGGATTTCGTGCAATTGACCTACAACGTGCTTGATCGCGAGGCGGAGTCACGCTTGCTGCCACTTGCCGCCGAGCGTGGTGTCGCCGTGATCGTCAACCGTCCTTATCGGCGCGGGGCAATTCTGCGGCGCATGTCCGGACAAGCCCTGCCGAGTATCGCTCGTGAACTCGGTTGTCAGAGCTGGGCACAGTTGGCGCTATTGTTCGTCATCTCCCACCCGGCGGTGACTTGCGCCATTCCCGCCACGGGTGTGGTAGCACACCTGCGCGAGAACATGGCCGTCAGCCACTTGCCGATGCCCGATGCCGATACGCGTAACAAGATCGCGGCGGCATTCATCTGACTACCCGATAAGTCCTGAATAAAGCCCTTCATGAGCAAGCCGGAGCCCGTTAATCGGGTAGAGCCAGAAAGCAGAATCTGACAAAGATGCGGGAGTGCCCAGGGACAGAATCGATCCGGCAACCGCGTTGGCGCCCGGCCAGGGTGCCGACGTATCGGCAGTTCGGCGAGACCTCAGCCAGAACAAAGTACTCAGCAGCAAGAAAATTTTTAATGGTGCCCAGGGACAGAATCGAACTGCCGACACGGGGATTTTCAGTCCCCTGCTCTACCGACTGAGCTACCTGGGCATCAGGTCTTGCGCGAAGCGCGTATTAGACCCAAATCCGGCAGCCGCGTCAAGCATGAATACAGAATTTTCCGCAATCAATGTTCCGAGGCGCCAAGTGGCCCGGAAAAACGGACGGATCGTCGCCGCAAAGACTATTCCACCGCGGGTGTCGGCAACACCATGAGTTCGTGGATATCCACCGTTTTCGGCTGCGACAAGGCGAACAGGACTGTTCGCGCCACATCCTCGGGCGTGAGTGAGTTGTCCATCGGCTCATCGAAGAAGGGGGTGTCCACCGGACCGGGTTCTATCAGAGTGACCCGCACGCCAGTGCCACGCAGTTCTTCCCGCACACCGTAGCCGATGGCCGACACGGCCCACTTGCTGGCGGAGTACATGGACCCGGCCAGGGTACGACGACCCGCCACCGAGCCTGTCAGCAGCAGATGCCCCTGAGACTGCTTCAGGGTGTCCAGAGTCGCTCGCAGGGTGTACGCGGCCCCGAGGATGTTGACATTCACCATTGTCTCCCAGGACTCCACAGGCGCGCCCGAGAACCCGCCGGGCTCACCACCCACACCGGCATTTGCAAAGACCGCGTCCAGTCGTCCATGACGCTCCAGAAGCGTTTTCAGCATGGCACGCTGATCCTCATAGTCGGTCACGTCCACGGTGATCGCCATGGCGTGCTCCTCGCCCAGCTTCTGCACCAGCTTCTGCAATTTGTCCTCACTGCGCGCGGCCAACACCACCTGCCAGCCCGCTTCCACCGCCATTCTCGCGGTCGCTGCACCTATGCCACTGGATGCACCGGTAATCAGCAGTACCTTGTTGTCCGTATCATTCAATTCGAAATCCTCCACCAATCGACTGGCGACACTATAACCATGTCGCCAGCTCGCCGGAACGCATTGTATTTCTCGCAATTTCGGCGCTGCTGGGCATGCTTTCATCTCCCCCGCCTTCTCGCAGATCACCTCTCCTCGACAGGTCCAATCGCCTTTGCACGAGCGCGAATCCTGCTTGCTCCAAAGCCCTGAACCCATGGGTATTAATACCTTTACAGACTTTGGACATTGGGGCCCAATCAACAAACATGAGCTGGTAAGGACACCCACTGCAACCCGGCCAGATGAAACCTTTCCAGCCACTCCAGAGGAAAAACTCATGCTCGCCTGCGACCACATTTCTACTCCGGCTGCGCAACAGATGTTGCTGGCCACCGGACTCCTGCTGGGCCTTCTGCCAGTCACCACCGAGGCGCAACAGTCTGACAATATTCTGCAAGCACGACCCGGCCCGGAGATCACGGACACAACGGTCGACTTGCAGACCAACTTCGAAGGCCCCTGCCTGCTCCAATCCACTGGAGAGCTCTTCTGCTGGAACGAAAATCCACTGATCACCCCGACAGGTCCGGATTACCGCGTGGACTTTCAATACCTGAATGATGCGCTGGACGATGACATTGCCGAGTTTTCACTGGGCACCTTCGGCAGCCATGCCTGCGCCATTGGGACAGAAAGTGGCGTAGCCTGTGTCGACAATCCACTGTACGAGTTCGAAACAACAACGCTGGATGATATCCCCGAACCCGACGCCAGCTACATTGCGCTGAGCCGGCTGGATCTCTCCGGCACGATCTGCGGCATACAATCCGATAATCGTACCGTGTGCTGGGGAGAGTCCTCTATCGTCAGCGCCGTACCGGAAACCGCGCTCTACCTGAAGCAGGTCGATGTCAACTACCAGCAGGCCTGTGGCGTCGACCTGACCGACCAGCTTGTCTGCTGGGGCGAGACCATCATCGAGAATGATCAGAACCAGCAATTCGGCGATGAAGACCTGTCCAGCCTCGGCACCATCAAACAGGTGGCACTCGGCCCCTATGCCGCCTGCGTTCTGAAGACAGATGACAGCTTGCGCTGCTTTGGCGCCATGAGCCATTACACCGAACATTTCCAGGGACAAACGTTCAAGTCCATCGACCTGCTCTATACCGGCAGCCCGTCTGTCTGCTTCGAAACGCTCGATGGCACGAAAGATTGCATCAGCGAAGGCTACATCAACGAAACCGACATCGGCTTCGACTCTGTCTTGCTGGACAATGCCAAGCCTCGCCTCTTGTGGGCCATCGGTCAGATCCATCAGATCAATGACGACAACTCCTTCGTGCGCTACTACGACAACTATGGTCAGCAGACTGGAGAGAGTCTGTTTCCGGCAAAACCTGCCGGTTTCCGACGCGAGGTCTATTCCGATCATGCGCTGGAACTGTTCTGGGACCGGGCAACAGACCAAGGCGATGTTGTCACCGGCTATGAGATCTATCGCGACGGTGAACTCGTGGATACGACAAGTGTGGTGACCAGTCATTTCGTCGACGGACTGGACAATGCGCAGAACACCAGCTTCAGCATACGACCACTGCGAGGGGAAGTGGCAGGCAATGCCGTTACCATCGGCGACTCTGGCCCGGTCAACCCTTCGGTCAACCCACCAGCCGGATTGCGCGGCGAGGTCTACTCGAGTACGGCACTGGAGCTCTTCTGGGATAGAGTCTCGGGAAGCGATGTGCAATACGAAATCAGCCGTAATGGTGTAGTCCTGGGACTGAGTGATGGAAACAGCCTGTTCCAGTCAGACCTGCAATCAGCCACTGAATATTTGTTCAGTGTCAGAACCGTCATCGGCGAACAGCGATCTACACCTGCCACGATCTCGTTGCAGACTCGCGGGAGCAGTAACAATGCCGTCTCGGTGCCCACACCGCTGTTCACCGGCAGCAGTCGTTACTCGTCAACCGCCGTCGAGATATTCTGGCAACGGCCGCCGGCCAGCAGCCCGGCACTCACCTACGAGTTGCAACGCAATGGTGTATCTGTGAAGACTCTGGATGGAGTGAGTTACTTCGATGACATGGCCAGCAGCAACACGGTCTGGACCTATACCGTCGTTGCCATCGATCAAGCGGGCAATCGATCACTACCCGCAGAAATCATCGTCCCATAGGCTCACGCCTGGTTCTCGGCAGGCGGCACAAGGAAGGCCGCCTCGCCCATGCCAGCGGTTCAGCCGGAGGCTTCACGCGACTGATCCGTGTCCATTTCCAGCACCTCGTCTATCGACTCGGGCTCGTGCAGCAGAAAGCCCTGGGCATAATCCACCCCCATGCTTCTGACGCGTTCCAGAACGTCCGGACAATCGACATGTTCAGCCACGGTCTTCAGACCGATGACACCGGCGACATCCACGAAGCAGCGCACGGCTGCCGCATTCAGCGGATCATCGATGATCGAACTGATGAACTGCCCGTCTATCTTCAGCACATCCACCGGCAGGCTCTTCAGATGGCCGAACGATGATGTCCCCGCCCCGAAATCGTCCAGAGCAGTGGTGACACCAAGCGAACGCAGCCGATCAATGAAGCGGGCCGCATCGTTGATATTGGTCACGGCAGCCGTTTCGGTGATCTCCAGACAGAGGCAGCGACAGATCTCAGGACCGGCATTCATCAGCATCTGAATGGCCTCTCCATGAAACTCCCGATCACCCACGGATTGGCCCGACAGATTGATCCACAGCTTGTCGACTGCCATCAATCGTGAGTGCCTGCGCAGCGTGGCGATCGAGCGTTCCAGTACCCAGCGATCGATTCGTGTCGCCAGATGAAAACGCTCGGCCGCACTGAGGAACACCGTTGGCAGTATGATTTCACCGGTGTCATCACGTAAACGCAGCAGAACCTCAGCCGCGATACCCGGCTGCGAACCGTTCAGCGCAATCAGACGCTGCGCGTGAAGCTCGAAACGATTCTCGTCCAGTGACTGTTCCAGACGTGCCGCCCATTGCATGTCACCACGTCGCGCGCGCAGGGCCTGATCGGTATCGAACCAGACATGCACCCGGTTGCGTCCCGCCTGCTTGGCGGCATAGCAGGAGGTGTCGGCCGCCTGCATGACACTCAGCACATCGTTCCAGCGCTCATCCAGCGGCACCAGCCCGATGCTGGCCCCGATACGGAAACGCCTGCTCTGGTGTGAGAAGCGGAATTCGTCCACACGCCGGCACAGATTCAGCGCGACGGTACGTGCCTCTTCGGCGCCGCAATTACGCAGAATCACACCGAATTCGTCACCGCCAAGCCTCGCTATCACATCTCCCTCACGCAGGGAATCGGACATGACATCGGCAATCTGCCGCAACAGCTGATCGCCGATGGCGTGACCACAGGAATCATTGACCAGCTTGAACTGGTCCAGATCGATGAACATCAGGGCGTGGCTGGTCGGCACCCTGTGCACATCATCCAGCGTCTGTTGCAACCGCACCTCGAATTCCGAGCGGTTGTATATCTGGGTCAGCTCATCATGAGTGGCACGATGCGTCATCTCGCTAGCCAGTCGTCGCCGCTCGCTGACATCCCGAAACACAAGCACGACACCCAGTAGCTGGTTGTCATTGCCCATGATCGGAGAGGCCGAATCTTCCACGGCAATGCGACTGCGGCTTCGAGCCACCAGCACGGCATCATGCATCTGGTTGACCGGTTTGCCCAGCCTCAGACATTCAGCCACCGGACTCTCCAGAGGCTGCCCTCCCGCCTCCTGCTCAACCTTGTAGATGACGTTCAGAGGCTGTCCGACCGCTTCGCTGCACTGCCACCCGGTCAGCACCTCGGCCGATGGGTTCAACCAGGTGACTCGCCCTTCGGTATCCGAGGTGATTACCGCATCATCAATGGACTTCAGCGTAACCTGCATCAGCTCATGCTGCTCGGCAAGCTGGGTCGTCAACTGTCTGACCTGGGTCACGTCCCAGTTCACACCCAGCAGTTTTACCGGACGTCCTGCCTCATCACGAGTGATCGCAGCACGACCGTGAATCTGGCGGACCTCGCCATCGGGACGAACAATCCGAAACTCGCTGTCGTAATTGCCTTGTCCATCCAGAGCGAGTTGCAGAGTTTCCCTCGCACGCGCTCGGTCGTCCGGGTGCAGCATCTGTTCCCAGACATCGACGCCGATGCATGTGTCTGTCGTGGGCAGGCCATACAAGCGGAGCAACACCGGTGTGCACTTGATGCCCTCAGCCTCCGCGTCCCACTCCCAGACGCCGATATCGACGCTCTCGGTTGCTACACTGACGCGTTCATGGGCATTCTCCAACGCCATTCTCTGGCGCACAGCGTCATCGATATCCTGGATTGCACCCCGAAGCCTGACAACCTTCCCCGCCTCCAGGTCAGCCTCACCCACGACGCGAACCCAGATGCACTTGCCATCCACTCGCTGCAACTGGGCTTCCAGATCGAAGCTGGAACCCACCGCACTCAGCGTGTCCAGCGCCGCGATCAGCTTCTGTCGCGACTCCGGCACGTAGTAGTCCAATGCCTCTGCCAGCAATGGCTCATGGTCGGTTGGCAGTCCATGAATGAGGCAAGTCTGCTCGGTCCAGATCACCTTTTCGTTGGAAACATCCAGCTCCCAGCCACCGACCTTTGCCAGTGTGCCGGTCTGTCGCAACAACGCCAGGTTCCTGTACTGCTCGGCAAGATGTTCCTTGGAAAGGGTGACGTCTTCCACCGACCCCACTCTTCCGACCACCACCTTGTCATCCGAGAAGACAGGACTTGAAAGAACCTTGGCCGTGACTACCGAGCCGTCCTTCTGCAGTACACGAACTTCCAGCTCGAAATCGCCTCCACTCTCGGTAGCTTCCTGCCAGTGATTCATGAACAACACACGATCATCCGGATGAAGGTTGCGCAGGCAATCCTGTTCGGATTGCTCTGCGCTGCCGGTTCCGAGAATCTGCCTGAGACGCTCATTGGCGAAGATTCGCTTGCCTAGCGTATCAAGAGCGAAAACTCCCACCGACAAGGACGAACACATGGTGCGGAAGCGTGATTCATTGAGGACCTGATTTCGAGCGGTGCGCCGAGACTCCAGGGCATGTACGGCAGCTTCCGATAGGTGCTGCAGGGCGATTCGCTGGGAATCGGTCAGTTTGCCCGGCTTGCGGTCCAGCACGCAAAGGCTGCCAACATGGGAGCCGTCACTCAGGCACAGTGGCACGCCTGCATAAAAGCGCAACTCCGGTGTCCCGGTAACCAGAGGATTGTCCTGGAATCGGGCGTCCGTGGTGCAGTCGTCAACCTCCAGGATCTCATCCTGCAAGATCGTGCGCGCGCAGAACGCCATGCTGCGAGGTGTTTCGCTCACCCCGGGCAGACCTACATTGGCCTTGAACCACTGGCGATTCTCATCGACCAGAGAGATCAGGCTCATCGGCATGCCGCACAGGGCAGCTGCGGCCTCGACTATGGACTCGAATTCAGCCTCCGGCTCCGTGTCCAGAATGTCCAGATCGCGCAAAGCTGCCAGTCTGGCTGCCTCATTCCCGGAGTTCGGGGACATCTAACCAACCTTGTGAATGAATCTACAGGATGGTAGCACTGCAAGTAGAAAGCCAATGTGTATCAACGTATCCGCACGTTACAAAGCCACATGCGGAGAGTCGCAACACGAACAGGCACTTACTCGGGCGGGACGTAACCCTCGGGCATGGCGGCATCGTCGCTGAACAGGAATTTTTCCATTTCCTCTTCCAGAAACTTGCGAGCCTTGGGGTCTACCGGCGTCAGGCGATACTCATTGATCAGCATGGTCTGGTGGGATACCCACGACTGCCAGGCCTCAGCAGATATGTTGAAAAAAATGCGTTTGCCGAGTTCGCCCGGGTAGGTCGGACGTTCGAGGCCGGGGGCCTCCTTGTTCAGCTTGACGCATTGCACCATGCGGGTTGTCAAATCAATTCTCCAACTAGATTGTTCAGGATTTTCGTCACCGGGGCGGCAACACCACCGGGTAGTGACCCACCGTTATACCAGACACGCTCCGCACTCTCCAGAATGCGCTGATCGCCTACGCCAACGGTAAGGGCCTGCACGTCGATATCAAGGTGAAAGTGGCTGAAGGTGTGCCGCAGGCGGGCAGCAGTGACGGGGTCGCTACGCGCCTCCAGGCCTGCAGCATTCAACCACGCGTCCAAATCCGCCAGCGACTCGATCTCCGGCAGGCTCCAAAGCCCTCCCCAGATTCCCGACGGCGGACGACGCTCCAGAAGCGTGCCGACAGTGGCAGGGCCCTCCCCGGTCAGCTCAAGGGCGAGCATCACCGTCTGTCTGGTGGGTGTCTGCTTCTTAGGCTTGCGACCCGGGAATCGCTGGGGCTCACCCATGGCCAGACCACGGCAATCAGCAGCCAGCGGACAGCGCTCACAGGCGGGCCGGCTGCGGGTACAGACCGTCGCTCCCAGGTCCATCATCGCCTGATTGAAATCGGCGGCGTGGTTTGTGGGTGTCTGCTGCTCGGAGATGTGCCAGAGCTGATTGAGCACTTCACTCTTGCCGGGCCAGCCGTCGATGGCCTGATGCCGAGCCAGCACGCGCTTGACGTTGCCATCGAGTATCGGCTGCGCCTGCCCGAGCGCCAGACTGAGTATGGCACCGGCAGTAGAACGCCCGATGCCCGGCATCGCTACCAATGCGTCGAGTTCTTCGGGCAGAGCGCCACCGTGATCGCTGACAGCCAACTTTGCGCACTTGTGCAGATTTCTGGCACGCGCGTAATAACCCAGACCCGACCAGTGCGCCAGCACTTCATCTTCGGGTGCTGCCGCCAGTGACGGCAAATCCGGAAAACGCTGCATGAACTTCTCATAGTACGGGATGACGGTACTCACCTGAGTCTGCTGCAGCATGATCTCGGACACCCACACCCGGTAGGTCGTCCTGTTCAGCTGCCAGGGCAGGTGCTTGCGCCCGTACTGTTCGAACCAGTCCAGTACGCGACTAGCGATTTCGGTGCTTACTTGAACAACCCCTTGAGCTTGTCCCGGGCCTTTTCCACAGCCTCGGACGTCACTTCTTCAGCCTTCTCTTTCAATTCCGCTTCCTTGGCCGCCTTGAGTTCATCGGCCTGTGCCTTCAGTTCGGCCGCCTTTTCATCGGCCAGTGCCTTGGCCTGATTCTTCAGATTACCCGTGATGTTGTCCTTCATGCCCGACAGGATGACACCGGCGAAATTGGCCGCCAGCTCATCGAACGTGCCCCGAATGGGAATGTCGAGCTGCACACCCTTGAGTGAAGCCAGATCCGCACCGCCCTGTCCCTGCGCCGTTCCGGTAATCAGGGTGGTCAGTGTGTAATCCACTGACTCCGCCGGCAGATCAACGCTGCCTTCACCGCCAAGGCGCAGCAACGGTGAACGCATGTCCAGATCATCCGATTGCATGATCCCATCGGTAAAGGTGCCACTGACAGCCAGTGAGGAGAAGTCGGTTTTCACCGCGCCTTCTTCAGCCGGCAGGCTCTGACCCGACAGGGCAGCCTTGGCACGACGAATCTGGTAGCCCAGGTTGATCCCGTTGATGGAGCCGTCGGAGAAGGCGGTGTTGAACTGACCATTGAGTCCGGCCATGATCTGGTTGACCGTGTTACCGCGGCTCGTGATGTCAGCAGCTACTGCGCCGCCGCCGCTCAGAAAGGAGTCCTTCTGCAGCAGATCGCTCAGCAGTGGATCAGCCTGAATGCCGTCCAGTTGCAACTGCACTCCGTACACGGGTGTCTCTCCGGCCACATCGAGCCGGGTGGTTCCGTTGAACAGCCCCTCATACAGCTGTGCCTGCATGTTCTGCAAGGCCAGTTTGCCACCGGAAGCCTTCACCGGAATCACGATATCGCTGGTGGTCAGATTGCTCACCTTGACGCTGCCGACACGAAATGTGCCATCGATATCCAATTGACGCATCATCTCGCTGGGCAGCTCGATCGGGACATCACCGCCACCTTCCCCGTCAGCAGGCTGATCTGCCGGTGCACCCTCATCACTGACCTCACTCGTCGGCGGCAGGTAGCGATCAAGATCGATGGCATCAACAGCAAAGTCGAATCGCACGGGGGGAATGGCCCCTTCGAGCGATGGCACACTGGCCTGTCCGGTGAAGCGAGTGTCATCGAGCACGATGCTCAGCTCGTTCAGCGCTGCGCTGTCCGGCGTAGCTGATAGTGCCAATGTCAGGCTGGCCTTGTCCAACACGGACTCGTCGGCCGTCACCGGCTCCTCGAGACCCAGCTTACCGAATATCTGCTTCGGACTGAACTCGTTACTGGCAAACTGCCCGGTGATGGCCGGCTCGGTATCCAGATTCTCGACATTCAGACTGCCGTCGAGCTCCAACCCCAGAGTTGTCAGCTTCAGCGACGACACATCGACTTTCTGCGCGTCAAGCATGGCCACGACATCCGCCTGCAAGGTGGCGGACAGTTCGCCCGCCGGCACGGCGCCACCTCGGGCGTCGGTGCTCAGGGTGAACGCCTTGACGGTATAGATCTGGCTGTCCAGATCGATCATCAACTCACCTGAGCCCTTGACGTCAGCGGTCAGGTCCATGCTGTCGCTGGCCACCGAGAAATCGACATCCAGCGCGAAAGGCTTTTCCAGCTCGATGGAGTCCGTCCGCAGGTTGAATCCCGACAGGGCCGCGTCGGTTCCGGTCGTCGCATCCCGCCAGCTGACGTTCGCATCCAGTATCTCGATACCGCCAACGGACAACGCTGCAATGGTGGCACTGCTGCCTTCAACCTCCGTGGTGACCTGCGAATTGGCATCGTCATCGTTGATCGTCGTCGTGGTGGTCGTGGTGCTCTTGAGCAGGTCGTCCCAGTTGGTGGTGCCATCGGCTTCGCGCTGCAGATCCAGCTGCAACCCTTCGAGTTCAACCGTGCGCACATTGATCTCGCGCTTGATCAATGGCAGCAGCTTTACCTTGACATCCGCACTGTCGATGCTGGCGAAGGGTGTTTCGCCGAAACCCTCGGCATTGGCCAGAGAAATTTCACCAATGGAAATGCCCGCCCAGGGAAATACCGACGGGCTCAGATCACCGGTGATCTGCAGATCGCGACCGGTCTGCTTCTTGACCTGATTCTGGATCGTATCCTTGAAATCATTCCAGTCCACCAGGTACACCAGTGCCACCACACCCACACCAACGACCAGGACCAATACGGCTATCGTGCCCAACAGCCATTTCAGGAGTTTCATGTCAACGCCTCTTCTACGAGCATCGCGATGGCTCGATTGTGTTGCCGAATATCACCGATATCTGGAAGTGTATCGCACACCAATGGATTCCTACGGGCGCAGGAGTTCAATGGCAATTTGTTTACAAGCTGTATACGATCACGCACAGTGTGACGCAGCCACGACATCGATTCCACGCTTGCGCCATCCCCATCCTGCTGCCATCCTGAATCAGCGGCAGAAACACCGCTTCCTGCATGACTGCCCGGCCTGCCTGCGGAGCGAATCACACCGTTCCGTCAATCAACCGTCACGGCGGTGCCTGTCGTATATCCGACCAGGCGGTGAAGGTTTCGACACGGCTAACGCGCCTGGTAATCGCCGGACTTGCCGCCGCTCTTCTCAAGCAGTCGGATATCGTTCATGCACATGCCTCTGTCAACCGCCTTGCACATGTCATAGATGGTCGCCAGAGCGACCTGCAGACCAATCAGGGCTTCCATCTCGACCCCGGTCTGAGAGCGGGTCTCGGCCCTGACCTCACAATGCACCGAGCAATCAGCAGCGTCGGTGCGAAACGCGACATCGACCCGCGTCAGCCCGATCGGATGACACAGCGGCACCAGTTCACTGGTGCGCTTGGCCGCCATGATGCCCGCCACTCTGGCAATTCCCAGCACATCTCCTTTCTTGTGAGTACCGGCGCAAACCATCTCGAAGGTGGCCGGCAGCATGGAGATGCGCCCTCCCGCCACCGCGGCGCGATGCGTCACCGCCTTGTCACCGACATCCACCATGTGAGCCTCACCGGCGGCGTTGAAGTGCGTCAGGCCGTGGCTGGCAGCGGCTTGCGTGGGCGCCTGGCTGGCGACGGCAGATGTGGGTGTCTGCTGATCGCCGGGGCGGGATGTGGGTGTCTGCTGCTTGTCGTGTGGGTCTGACATGGGGGCTCGTCGGCTGGAAATCGAAAGGGGCTTGCAGTCGCGGATTCATGGGTGTCTGCTTCTGCCTGGGGTATTATTCGAGAGTATCGTCATTCGGACAAGTTCATGGCTATCAAGGTCAGATTTTTTGCCAGCCTGCGTGAGCAGCAAGCTGCCGGTCTCAATCAGATCGACGCGGAAGGCATACAGACAGTGGCTCAGGTCTGGGAACGAGCCACATCAAAGGCAGCGATGCCGGAGAATCTGCTGTGTTCAGTCAACCTGGAGCACCGCCAACCGGACGCAGCGGTCTCGGACGGCGATGAAGTCGCCTTCTTTCCACCGGTCACGGGCGGCTGATGGCCATTCAACTGCACAGTGAACCGTTCGATCCGGCGCAGCAGCTGGCGGACTTCGAAGCCTCTCTGCCTGCCGGCAGTTATGGCGCCACAGCCAGTTTCGTGGGCACCATGCGCAATCACAATGAGGGCGTCATGGTGACGGCCATGACCCTCGAGCACTACCCGGGCATGACGGAAAAGCAGCTCGAAGAGGTCATTCAGGATGCCAGACAGCAATGGGACATCATCGACGCCCTGATCGTCCACCGGGTAGGAGATATCCTGCCGGGCCAGCCGATCGTGCTGACCGCCGTCTGTTCTGCCCACCGGGCGGCCGCCTTTGACGCCTGCCGTTTTCTGATGGAGGCGCTGAAGAGCCGAGCCACGTTCTGGAAGAAGGAAACCCTGGCAGATGGCGAGACTCGCTGGGTCGAGAAGAACACGCCCGGGCACTGAACCCGGGCCTGCCTGATCGGTCAGGTGTTGGGAATCGTGACGTAGCTGGTGGAACGGCCTCGTTGTATCAGCAGCAGCAATTCGTCACCGGACTGGTCGGCAATCCTCTCGATATCGGCCACCGTACCCACCCCTTGTCGGTTGATCGACAGCACGATATCCCCGGCCTGCAATCCGGCCCGATCCAGCACACTGCCGGAACGCACCGCTTCGATCACCACATAACGCCGCCCGTTGCGAGATTCTCGCTCCTGCAGCCGGGCACCGGCGGCCAGTGGATTCGTTACCGGCAACGCTTCGACTGTCACCGTTACCGACTGTGGCCGCTTGTTGCGTGTGATGTCCAGCTGCAGCTGTTCACCCAGGCGGACCAGGCCGATACGATTACGCACGG
Organism: uncultured Granulosicoccus sp.; assembly: GCA_947495035.1. Taxonomy (GTDB): domain Bacteria; phylum Pseudomonadota; class Gammaproteobacteria; order Granulosicoccales; family Granulosicoccaceae; genus Granulosicoccus. The sequence continues at coordinate 48,720 of CANLXI010000036.1, read as the reverse complement.
CGCGCACATCACGCACGGGCCTGCCATCTATCGCGGTGATCACATCGCCGGCAAGCAGCCCCGACTTTTCAGCCGGTGAGCCTGTCTGTACCCGACCGATCACGACACCGAAGCGTGAGTCCACCCCGAAGGCCTCGGCCAGCTCGGGCGTCAGAGGCTGCGCGGCAATACCCAAGGCACCACGCCGGACTTCGCCGAACTCAAGCAACTGTTCGGTAATGTCGGCAGCCATGTTGGCGGGAATGGCAAACCCGATACCGACATTGCCGCCACTGGGCCCGACAATCGCGGTATTGATGCCGATGAGCTCACCGCGCAGATTCACCAGTGCTCCACCACTGTTACCAGGATTGATGGAGGCATCCGTCTGAATGAAATCCTCGAAGTTCTCGATGCCCAGTCCGCTGCGCCCCAGTGCACTGACAATTCCGGAGGTGACGGTCTGCCCGAGACCGAAGGGATTGCCGATGGCAACGCTGAAGTCGCCGACACGCAGTGCCGAGGAATCGGCCCATTCAAGCTGAGTCAGCCCTTCCGCCTCGATCCGCACCAGGGCCACATCGGCTTCCGGATCGGTCCCCACCAGAGTGGCATCCACATCACGCCCATCATTGAGCGTCACCAGTATGTGTACCGCGTTGTCGATGACGTGATTGTTGGTGATGACCAGCCCTTCAGCGGCATCGATGATCACACCCGAGCCCAGGCTCTGTGACGGCGCCTCTTCCGGAGCGATCCCGAAGTAGCGCTGGAAGAAGGGATCATCCATCAGCGGATTGCGCCGTGGCATCGGTCCGCGGGTAGAGATGTTCACCACGGCAGGCATGACACGTTCGAGCATCGGTGCAAGACTGGGCAATGGCTGCCCATCCACGGCATCGGGGAAAGCCGCATGGGCCGAGCCGACCAGGCCTGACGTCAGCAGACACAGCATCAACAGACACCGCGCAGGCCGGCGGAAAAACATTGCGAACATGATTGTCGGGAACTCGTCAGGTTGAATCAGGGCATTAACCTCAATGAGACATAAAGACGCGCAGCAGAAACGTGATAGACCGGTGAATACAGTCGCCGGTATAGCGCGAGCCGTAGGCGGTTTCTGGTCGTGGACTTATGTCTCATTGAGGTTAGTCTACAAAAGAGGCCCGAGAGTTCTCAAGCGCTCATCGGATGCGGCAGGTAACCGACAAAACTGCTGATCTTCCAGCGATTGTCGATCCTCGAACAGAAATACAGTGTCTGCCATTGCAGGTGTTCGAGCTCCCCATCACACCTGCGGATTCGACCATCGAATTTCTTGTGCACCACCGCACGCGCGCCTTCGATGTCGATGTCCCGCATGTGAGTGATACGAAACAGGGCCTCCTCAAGCGGTTCATCGTATTGCGTTGCTGCGCTGACAGCGGCCTGACGCAACCATTCATCCCGATACACCGTCAGCGTGGGAAAGGCCAGACGCCAGCCATCCGGGTTCCCCAGATTGTGTGCATGCAGACCGAAGAAACCTTCGGCCGCAAAATCATCCTCTACCAGAGACCAGTCCTGTGTGACGAAGGCCTGTATGTCCCGCCGAACCAGCATTTCCCAGATGGCGTGCCGATCCTGGTCGGCAGGCGGAAAGGGGTTGTTGTCATGAGTCATGCGCAAATCCTGTCGGATACGATCAGCTTGAACAGTCTGCGACGAGACATCAACGGACTCGCCCTCGGGCAGCTACGTCCACGGTGTCCTCGATGATGCCATTGCGCATCAGATGAACACTGTCGAACAGATTGCTCACCACACAGACATGGTTGGGAATGATGCGGAGCTTGTCCCCGACCTCCGGGCAGGTTTCGCTGTCGGAGAAATCCAGCACGCCATGCTCTTCATACAATGCCTGGACCACGGCATCGGGATAGTCCAGTACATGCCCATAGCCCGGTGCATCGCAGGTATCTGCGGCCAGCGCCTTGGAACCGGCATCGATGACAACCCGCCCTTCGGTCGGGCAGCTGATGACGGTTGCCTGTACGGTCAGCGCACAATCACTCAACTCGCAGTGTCCGAATGACACCTGCATGCGATCGTTGTAGATATAGGTTCCGGGACGATGCTCCGTTGCCAGCGTGACTTCACCGGCAGACTTCAGGTCGGGCGTACCTCCATTGGAGACACGCTTGACCTTCAGCCCTTCATCAAGCAGGGCTTCCTTGACGCGTGACAGACTTGCATTGACCTCACTCATGATGCCTCGTGGTGGATAGGTCATGATGCCGGCAAAGGTCAGCCCCTTGAACGCCTTGATGCGCTTGGCCAGGGCCACTGCCTTCTTGGCGCTCTGCACACCACAGCGTCCGCCTCCGGTATCGACTTCGATAACCACGGGTAGCTTGTGCTTGCCATCATTGAACATGGCGCCATAACCATCGACCACGAAGGTATTGTCGGCAGTGACGGAGATCGTGATGGCTTCATGCAGGGCCTTGAGTCGCTTGAGCTTGCTGGCACCAATGAGGTTGTAGGAAATGAATATATCGTCGATACCGGCGGCTGCCATCACTTCGGCCTCACCCAGCTTCTGACAGGTGATACCGCGGGCGCCCAACTCGATCTGGCGTTGGGCGAAGCGTGGCAGTTTGTGGGTCTTGATGTGCGGCCGCAACGGCAGACTCATGGATTCGGAGAGTTCCTGCGCGGCCTGCAGATTGTTCTCGACGATGTCCAGATCGACAAGAACGCAGGGCGTATCCGCTTTGCTGGCTTTCATGTTCAGTTTCAGTCTCCCAATGGCAGATTCGGGTCGAGAATATCCCGACTCGCCAGGCTCTGGCGAACTCGTCTCAGTGATTCGATGGCACTGGAGCCGATGATGTGTGCGGTGGCCATGGAGATGATATCCACAGCCACCAGTAGAGTATAACGGGCTGACGAAGGCTTGAAGATATTGCCATCTTCCTCGAAATGCAGCGGCAGCAAGGCATCGGCATTGCCGGACAACAACGATTCCGGACCGGTCACGGCCAGCGAATAGGCCCCGTACTGCCCGGCAATATTCAGCGCATCGACAACCGATTGCGCCTTGCCGGACAGGGAAAACCCGATGATCACATCTCCCTCACCCAGCACCGAGGCATTCATGCGCTGCAGTTGTGGATCAGTCTGCGACACCACCTTGAGCCCGAGCCTGAACAGGCGGTTCTGCAGCTCCACTGCCGCCATCGATGAACCACCACCGGTCCCGCAGACCAGTATCTGCCCGGCAACAGCGATTTTTCCGGCCATGGCATCGATATCGGTGTCAACCAGACCGACCGTCATCAGTTCCAGTGCAGCGTGCGCCCCTTTGGCCACGGCAGCTACAGCGCCGGCGGACGAAGCATTGCCTGTGGATTCCGACGATGGTCCACGCAAATAGGCGCCACCGATGGCCAGCGCCTGGGCCAGGTGAATGCGCATGTCCCGGGTACCGGCAAACCCCAGCGCACGTGCCAGCCGGGTGATGGTCGGTTCGCTGACACCGGCTCGCACCGCAATATCGGCAATGGAGGCATGCGCGGCAAACTGCAGATCCGCCAGAATGGTCTCTATCAGGCGCCGCTCGGCGTCCTTTCCCAGCGCCAGTCGATTGCGCAACCTGCCAACAATATCAATGGTTTTCGACGATGTGGCTGACCGCGATGCATCGTCTGTCTCGGGCGGGATCGCACTCAAGATACCAGCCGCCTGCCGGATTCGTACTCGAAGACATGCACATCCCGGGCATCCACCGACAAGGACAGGCGCGTACCGGCAGCCGGCAGATCGCGATCCCGAAACACCGTTCGGATTTCACTTTCTCCTACATGTCCAAACACATGAATCTCCGGCCCGGTGGGTTCGACGACTGCCACATCGAATGTCAATGGCCCTTGTGCATCACGACGAAAGCACTCGGGACGAATGCCTATGGTAACTGCTGCACCACTGCCAAGTCTGCAGGGACTGACCGGCAGACAGGTGCCGTCCGCCAGCCGCACCAGAGCCTGTCCTGCAGAATCCTCGTAGATGCCGTTCATGAATCCCATGGACGGGGATCCGATGAAGCTCGCCACGAAGCGGCTGGCCGGTCTGTCGTAGAGCTCCAGCGGTGTGCCCGCCTGCTCGATGACACCGTCATTCATGACCACGATGCGATCGGCCATCGTCATCGCCTCGATCTGATCGTGGGTGACGTAGACAATGGTCGTACCCAGCTTCTGATGCAGTGACTTGATCTCCGTTCGCATCTGCACCCGCAGCTTGGCATCCAGATTCGACAATGGCTCATCGAACAGAAACACCTTGGGATCACGAACGATGGCCCGCCCCATGGCCACACGTTGCCGCTGACCTCCCGAGAGCTGCACCGGCTTGCGATCCAGGTAGTCGGACAGGTTCAGCACGCGACTGGCCTTGTCGATGCGCCGGGCCGTCTCTGCCGCATTCTCGCCACGCACCTCAGGGCCAAAGGCGATATTGTCACGCACGCTCATGTGCGGAAACAGGGCGTAGGACTGGAACACCATGGAAATGTCACGCCGCTGCGGCGGAATCCGGTTGGAGACCTGTCCGTCGATCAGCAAGTCCCCACTCGTGATGTCCTCCAGACCGGCAATCATGCGCAGCAGCGTGGACTTGCCGCAGCCGGACGGGCCGACCAGTACAACAAACTCGCCATCCTCGATTGACAGTGACAGTTTGTCGATCACGGTCTGTCGGCCGAAACGCTTGCCGATGCTCTTCAATTCGAGTGTTGCCATGAATCTGTTCCGCTGCCTCGTTCAGGCCTTGATCGCGTCAATGAAAGGCAGGCTTCCCGCACCGAGTCCGGCATCAACCGGCAGCACGGTACCGGTAATACCACTGGCCAGCGGCGAGCAGAGGAAGGCCGCTGTATTGGCGACTTCCTCGGGCTCGACCATTCGCCCCAGTGGATAGAGCTGTGACACCCGCTCCAGCACGGAGGGGTCATCGGCAATCCGGTGATCCCAGGCCGGGGTGCGTATGGAACCCGGTGCAATGACATTGGCTCGCAGGCCATGCCGTCCTTCCTCGGTGGCGATCGCCCTTGACCATGCCAGCAGCGCTGCCTTGGCGGCGGCATAGGCCGGATTGCCATAGTGCATCAGCGCATTGACCGAGGCGATGAACAGGAAGTTACCACCCTCGTCTCGCCCCCGCATGGCGGGTAGCAGACTGCCCGTGAACTGCGCAGCACCCCGAAAATTCAGATCCAGTTCCTGTGACAGCGACGCCATATCCAGCTCTGCGAAGGTCTCGGCCCGGGTCCAGCCGGCGTTGGATATGACGCAATAGGGACTGCCTGCCGCCGCAATATCCCGGGCCGCCGCAACCACCGCTTCGCTGTCCTGCATGTCGAAACAATGCTGCTCGAGCGAGTCGTCGAGCCTGCTTGCCGCCTCGGGCAGATCACAGACAACCACACTGGCTCCCAGCGACTTGAATCTGCTCACCAGCGCCTGACCCACCCCGCCGGCGGCACCGGTGATGACTACTCTGCGACCTGATAGCTCGAACATGATGGTTGCTGAGACTCCTCGACAATCTGAAAGTAACTTTACAACACAAATAACCTGAAGTCCGGTAGGATTTCCAAAGCGTGAAATTAAATTACGTCTCTGATAGCGATAGCACGCCAGACGGGCGGTCATTGCCTGCCTGGACACCGTAAACAGGATTGGGAGAATTCAATGCACACAGCCTTGCTCCGACAAACCGCCCTGACCTTGACGCTGGCGCTGAGCGCCACACTGGCCAGCGCTGACACCTTGCGAGTCACCGTCGCCGAATACAGCTCGAAAACCGGCCCTTATTTCGAAGAGGCTGCCAACGCCTTCGAACAGGCAAACCCAGACACCACTGTGCAGATAGAAGTCGTCCCCTGGGATGTGCTGTTGCAGAAACTCACCACGGACATATCCGGCAATGCCAATGCGGACCTGTCGATCATCGGCACGCGCTGGTTGCTCGACTTCGTGCAGGAAGGCCTGGCAGCACCACTGGACAGCCATATGGATGAGGCCTTCAAGGAACGCTTCTTCGATGTCTTCCTGTCACCGTCCATCATGGATGGCCAGACCTACGGCCTGCCGGTCGCCGCTTCGGCGCGTGCCATGTACTACAACAAGGATCTGTTCGAACAGGCAGGCATCGAGTCCGTCCCCCAGACCTGGGAAGAACTCGGTGCCGCTGCACGAAAGATCTCCGCACTGGGCGATGATATTGCCGGATTCGGCCTGCAGGGCAAGGAGATAGAAACCGATGTCTATTTCTACTATGCCTTCTGGGCCTATGGCGGACAGCTGATAGACGATGACGGCACGTCGGGACTGGACAGCGAAGCCGCCTACCTGGCCGCTGAAACCTACAAATCGCTGATCGACGCCAATGCCACCCAGCCGGGTGTCACCTCCTACAGTCGGGAAGATGTGCAGAACCTGTTCAAGCAGGGCAAGGTGGGCATGATGATCACCGCGCCGTTTCTGTCAACCCAGCTCAGGGATGAAGCACCCGACTTGCAATATGGTGTGGCGGCCATTCCCGCAGGTCCCGATGGAGACCGCGGCACCTACGGCGTTACCGATTCCATCATCATGTTCGAGAATTCCGAGGTCAAGGACACGGCCTGGAAGTTTCTCGACATGCTCTTCACCACCGAATGGCGCGAGAAGTTCACCGCGGGTGAGGGCTTTCTGCCAGTCAACCAGGAAGTGGCCGCGACTCCCGCCTTTGCCGACAATGCCGATCTGAAGGAATTCACCGCCCTGCTTCCCGACGCTCGCTTTGCACCGGTGATCAGCGGCTGGGAAGAGATCGCGGCCAAGACCTCGGACGCCGTACAGCGCATCTATCTCGGTGAGGCGGATATCAGGCAATCACTCGATGATGCGGCTGCCAGCATCAACGATATTCTCGCTGACTGAGCCAGGATCCGGGCAATGCCACGCAGCAGCAGCCTCGTCCCCTACCTGCTGGTATTGCCCGGTTTTCTGCTGGCCTCGTTCATCATCCTGTGGCCAATCCACCAGCTCGGTGTCATCTCTGTCAGCGAAGTCAATCGTTTCGGCATGCTCAAGGGATTTGCCGGAGCCGCCAATTTCAGCGCCGTTCTGACAGACCCCGAGTTTCTCGGTGCACTGTGGCGAACCCTGATCTGGACGGTCGGCATTGTCGGCGGTACGCTGCTGGTAGCCTTTCCTGTTGCTCTGATTCTCAATCAGGATTTTTACGGTCGCGCCCTGGCGCGCATCATCATCATGTTGCCCTGGGCCATCTCGCTGACGATGACTGCCATTGTCTGGCGCTGGGCACTGAATGGCGAGAGCGGCATGCTCAACTCGGCACTTCGCAGCCTCGGCCTCATTGACAGCAATATACAATGGCTGGCACAGGCGGCAACCGCCTTTCCGGTACAGATAGCCATCGGCATCCTGGTCACCGTGCCATTCACCGTGACGATTTTCCTCGGCGGCCTGTCCTCGATCGCCGACGATCTCTACGAGGCCGCCCGTCTGGAGGGTTCCTCGCACTGGCAGACTTTCCGTCGCATCACCCTGCCCCTGATGGCGCCATTCGTGAATATTGCCATCGTGCTCAACACCATCTACGTCTTCAATTCCTTCCCGATCATCTGGGCCACCACGCAGGGTGGACCGGCAAACTCGACCGACATTCTGGTCACCTATCTGTACAAACTCGGCTTTCGTTTCGGCAAGCTCGGCGAGGCCTCGGCCCTGTCGCTGATGATGTTCGCATTGCTGCTGGCCTTCACCCTGTTGTATGTCTTCATGACCTCCAGGATGACGAAGCGATGAACAGCAAACTCAGACGCAGCATCCTGTCCTGGCTGTTTCTCTCGCCATTGCTGCTGGCCGCCCTGTTTCCCTTTGCCGTGATGCTGATCACGGCCCTCAAACCACGCGAAGAAGTGTTGAACCCTCACTGGTGGCCCACTCGCCTCGCCTGGGAGAATTTCATCGACATGTGGAGTGCAACAGGTTTCGGTCAGGCGCTGTGGAACTCGCTGTATGTCGGCATTCTTTCGACACTGATTGCCATCGCGGCCTCCATCCCCTTTGCCTATGCACTGAATCGCTACCGATTTGCGGCTCGCGGTTTTCTCAGCCGATTTCTACTGGTGTCACAGATGCTCTCGCCGATCGTTCTGGTCATCGGGCTGTTCAGACTCGCCGCCAGTCTTGGCCTGGTGGACAATACCAATGGCGTCGTCTTCATCTACGGTGCCTTCAATATCGCCTTTACCGTGTGGATGCTGCAGAGCTATTTCGCCACCATCCCCAGGGACCTGGAAGAGGCCGCCTGGCTGGAAGGCGCATCGGCAACCCGCGCCCTGATCAAGGTCTTCCTGCCCCTGGCACTGCCTGCCATAGCGGTCACCGCCATCTTCTCTTTCATCAATGCATGGAATGAATTCGTGATCGCCCTGACGCTACTGCGCAGTCAGGAGGTCTATACCCTGCCCATTCAGGTGTTCTCACTGGTGGCCGGACGCTACACCATCGAATGGCATCACGTCATGGCTGCCGCTTTGGTGGCAACCCTGCCTGTCGCAGTTCTGTTCGCCTGGTTGCAACGCTATCTGGTTCGCGGACTGGGCGTCGGCGCAGTCAAATGAACGACAACTCTGGAGAAAACAGTCAATGAAGAAGATCTGCTATGGTGAATCGCACGTCCCATTGTCACCGGCCGTGCGAGCCGGCGACCTGGTATTCATATCCGGGCAGGTACCCGTTGGCGACGATGGCATAGTCGTCAAGGGAGGCATCACGGAGCAGACCGAGCAGGTCATCCGCAACCTCGAATCCGCTCTGGCTCTGGCCGACTGCGCGCTGGATGACGTCATCAAGACCATGGTGTTTCTGCAGGATGCACGAGATTTCGGGCCTTTCAACGCCGTTTACGGCAAGTATTTCGGTACCGACTCTCCCGCTCGGACCACGGCCGAGTCGCGACTGATGATCGACATCAAGGTCGAGATCGAGGCCATTGCCTACAAGCCACTCTGACTCCGGCAGTCCGGCGTGCCATCCGCGCATGTTCATCGTGGCAAGATCGGCGCTCGGCACGTGCCTGAAGCCGGTCATGCCCGTATAAGCCGCAGAATCCAATACCACTCATCTGCAACCAGACGAGAAATCTCTCAGCATCATGCGTGTATTCACGGCATCTCTCGCCACAGAGACCAATACCTTTTCACCGGTTCCCACTGATCGCAGCTCGTTCGAGGAAGCCTTCTACGCCGCTCCTGGCGATCACCCTGATACACCAACCCTGTGCTCCGCTGTCATTCCGGTCCTGCGGCGGCGTGCTGTCAGCGACGGATTCGAGCTTGTCGAAGGCACGGCAGCCTGGGCGGAGCCGGGGGGTTATCTGCGGCTGGATCACTATGAAGCCCTGCGTGACGAGATCCTGCAACAGCTCGAAGCCGCCATGCCGGTGGACTGCGTTGTCCTCGGCCTGCATGGCGCCATGGTGGCACGCGGACTGGATGACTGTGAGGGTGATCTGCTTGCCAGCGTGCGAGACATCGTGGGTGAGCGGGTCATCGTCGCCGCGGAATTCGATCCTCACAGCCATCTGACGCCGAAGCGCGTGGCCGCCCTGGATATTCTGGCGGCCTTTCTCGAATTCCCGCACACCGACTTCGAAGAAAGGGCCGAGCATGTCGTGGATCTCGCCCTGTCCGCTACAAGAGGCGATATCCGCCCGATGATCTCGACCTTCGATTGCCGCATGATCGATGTCTTCCCGACCAGCCAGGAGCCCATGCGCTCATTCATCGACAAGCTCAAATCACTGCAGGCGGCAGATGGCATTCTCTCCCTGTCACTGATTCACGGCTTCATGGCTGCCGACGTACCTTGCATGGGCACACACATGATTGTAGTCAGTGACGACAACAAGGCAGCGGGAGAGAAGTTGGCAAGAGAGCTGGGCCTGCAGGTATTCGGCATGCGAGGGACAACACGCATGACCACCATAGACCTGTCGGAGGCCATCACCCTTTGTCATCGGGCCGAGGCCGAGCCGCCTGGCAGCCAGGGCTCCCTGGTGCTGGCCGATATCTGGGACAACCCGGGAGGCGGTACTGCCGGAGACAACACCTGTCTACTCGGGGCGCTGATAGAGGCGGGTATCAGCAACGCTGGCATCGGTACCATCTGGGACCCACAGGCTGCTGCCATTGCACACGGTGCTGGTGAAGGCTGCGTGCTGGAAATGCGCATCGGGGGCAAGTCACACCACAGCAGCGGCCAGCCACTTGATGGTCTGTTCGAGATCCGACGCCTGGCATCACCCGGCATGCAATCGTTTCGCGGTAGCCAGGTTACGCTCGGCAACTGCGCGGTTTTGCGGCTGCAGGGAACCGAAATCGACATCATAGTCAACACCAATCGCACACAGACGTTCGAACCCGACATCTTTTCGAACCTCGGTATCGATCCGTCGGAGAAATCGATTCTGGTCGTCAAGTCCACGAACCACTTCCGCGCCGGCTTCGAGCCGGTCGCCGCCGATATTCGCTACGTTGCCATCGAGGGTATCTACCCGAACAATCCCACCACCACCGACTACAGGCAGGCACCGCGCAATATCTGGCCGATCGTGAGCGACCCCTTCGCCAATCACTGACGCCTGCCGGAAAGTGAAACGGTTACATCCGAAAGGTTGAAGCCCTGCCGCCGATTTTTCTCCTGACGAGATCGAACCCGCGTATCGGCAGGGATTTGCAAGCACGTGAGTCCAGGTAGTGCGCTGTTGATGGATAACGGTAGGCAAACGCAATGAAGCACCTGACACTGCGATTCAAATTTCTGTTGATTGCAGCCTTGCTCTGCACGCCAGCCACACTGGCTACCTTTCTGCTGTCGAACGTGGCCACCCGCTCCATCCACTTTGCAGAACGGGAAGTCGACGGTGTGCGGTATCTACAGCCGGTGGGTGAACTGCAACAGCTGATAGCCTCCTATGCTCTGGCTCTGCAGAACTCATCCGCAGATGATGAGCCCGCATTGCTCAGACAGCGCGATGCCTTGTCCGCCAGCCTCCAGAAAGCGGAGGAGTTTGCGCAAGATCTGCATCCGAGCCTGAGCTCAGCACCAACCCTGCCGGCCCTGCGCCAAGCTCTGGAAACATTCATCGCGCTCCCTCCGGGTACGGACCTGTCTGGTGAGGGCCATGCTCTGGCAGACCTGAATGAAGCTCTCCACCTGCAGATCCACTGGATTGCCGACCAATCGAACCTGATACTCGATCCGGAACTCGATTCCTACAACCTGATGGATTCGGTGGTTCTCAACCTTCCCGAGCTGTTGTACTCGCTGAACAATTTCAGAATCACCGCCATCTCTCAGGAGGCCTCCAGCAAGCAAAAGACCTTGCTGTATGAGCTCTTCAGCATCCGGAAAACCATGGAAGAGGCCATGGAAACACTCTCTCACGCCATCGAACACAATTCAGGCCTGGTCGCTCCGCTCCAAGGGCCAGCCGAGCAATTCGCAGAAGCACTCGAGAACGCACTGGTCTACGCAGACGCACTACTGACGGAAACCACACCCGCAACGCAGGAAACAGCCCAGGCGACGCTATCCACCGCGTTGACGCTCGGCTTCAAACTGGAACAGCTGGGCTACCAGGAGTTGCAGACAGTCCTGCAGAATCGAATCGACAAGGACACCAGCGACCGATCTCTCATGCTGGCACTGGTCTTCGGTACGGCACTGACAGGCATGCTGTTCACCTTTCTGGTTGGCCGAGGAATACTGCGCGCCATCGAACAGGCTCGCTCCATGGCGACCGCCATCGCCGAGGACCGCCTCGACAGCGAAGTCAACATTGTCCATCGCGACGAATCCGGTCAATTGCTGGCATCACTGGATACCATGCAGCAGAAGCTCAGGAAACGCATCTCGGAAGAACGAGCGTTGCTCTTGCATAACGGACGTCTGAAACAGGCGCTGGAAAGTGTTTCCAGCGTGGTACTGGTCGCTGACAGAAAGAACCGGATCATCTACTGCAACAATGCGGGCACTCGGTACTTTCGCAAATACGAAACGGCGCTGTCTGTCGAACTGGCCGGCTTTTCCAGCGACTCACTGATGGGCCAGCCGATCGATCTGTTGTGCCCCGGCGAATTGCAGCCAACACTCACCGGTGGGGGCAATGCCAGCTGCGTCAAGCTCGACAAGCTCATTGGCGGACGCAGCATGCGCCTCTTTGCAAATCCGATGTTCGACGAACAGATGGAGCACCTGGGAACGGTCATGGAAATCTACGATCGCACGGAGAAGGCGCGTATCGAATCAGCTGTCAACAACGATGTCTATGCAATCGTACAGGCGGCCTTGCTCGGCAATCTGTCAGAGCGTATCGACAGCACTGACAAACCCGAGTTTCTGGTCCCCATCTACGACGGCATCAACGACATGCTCGATATCTGCAATCTCGTCATTGGCAGTACCGGGCAGCTGTTCGACCGCATGGCAGATGGCGATTTCAGTCACTCGGTGAGCATTCCCGATTCGGTGCAATTGCACGGAGCCTTCGGGCAACTGCAACGTGATGCCGACAAGACGGTGGCGCAACTGACACGCATGATCTCCGGTATCCGCAACGATGCCCTGGTCATCGGCAAATGCACCAGTACGGTGATCGGCGTCAATGCCAGGCTCGAGGACCAGGCCATGGCAGCGTCGAATACAGCCAGCAGCGTGTCCTCCGGCTCCACCAGTATTTCCGAGAATGTGGACACCATTGCCGGTGCCGCCGAGGAGCTGAATGCCAGCATTCGGGAAATAGCCCGAAACTCCGAACAATCCAATACAGTGACTGCGCGAGCGGTCGAGCTGACTCAATCGGCGGATTCCAGTGTCAAGCAACTTGCCTCTTCCAGCGAGGCCATCGGTGCCATGATCAAGGTCATCAACTCCATTGCCGAGCAGACCAATCTGCTCGCATTGAATGCCACCATCGAGGCCGCACGCGCCGGAGAGGCTGGCAAGGGCTTCGCCGTCGTTGCCAACGAAGTCAAGGAACTGGCCAAGGAGACAGCCAATGCCACTGAAGACATCAGCAAGAAGATCCTGAACATTCAGGCAGACAGTGGCAATGCTGCCAAAGGCATCAGCGCCATTGACGAGATCGTGCAGAATATCAAGGAAATGCAGCAGACCACGACCAGTGCCATGAGCCAGCAGTCGTCGTCCACACAGGAAATCACCCGCTCCATCGGCACGGTTGCCAACAGTTCAACCGACATATCGGACCAGCTCTCGGAACTGGTCCGCGGCACCCTCGACACCCGGGAAGCCATCAATGTCGTCAAGGACGAACTGATGCGGCTCAACGATGTGGCCGGGAACATGACAAGGCTGGTTGATCAGTTCCGCCTGACGCCGTCTTCAGGCGAGACGGCCTGATCAATCCGGCCCAGTCGCGACGATTACCAGCTACCGGTATTTTCCATGCTCGCCCAGGGCTCGGCCGGTTCCCTGGCATCGCCTTCCTGCAGCAGTTCCAGAGAAATGCCATCCGGTGATCGCACGAAAGCCATATGCCCGTCGCGTGGTGGACGGTTGATGGTGACGCCGCCATCCATCAGTTTCTGACACGTGGCATAGATGTCCTCGACCCGGTAGGCCAGGTGACCGAAATTGCGGCCGTCGTCGTATGGTTCAGCGCTTTTGCCTTCCTCCGGCCAGTTGTAGGTGAGTTCCAGTAACGGAGACTGTGACTCGGCTGCACCGGCTTCATCGGCGTCAGCTGCCAGAAAGATCAGGGTAAATCGCCCCTTTTCGTTGTCGATGCGCCGAGTCTCCTTCATGCCGAGCAGTTCGCAGTAGAAATGCAGACTGGCATCCACATCCTGAACACGCACCATGGTGTGAAGATATCGCATTGTGTGTAAGACCTCTTGTGGTGAGATACCGGCTGGTGAGCGCCACCAGCGTGAAAGGGGTCCAGTGTATCCGACGAATCAGCTTACCGCTTGCCGAGGCCTTGCGCTTGTAGCAAAGTCGTAATGAGTCTCGATCCACTGTTGCAGCACCTCTTCCGTCCCCTGCGGCGTGTGCAGACCTTTCTTGCTGCGACGCCACAGGATGTCTGCAGCCGAACGTGCCCATTCATTGGCAATCAGATAATCCACCTCGACCTGGTACAGCGGTCCGCCAAAGTGATGCCCCAGCTGCTTCATGTCACTGGCCTGCCCCAGCAGAGCGCTGATGCGTGTACCGTAGTTGCGTGTGTAATCCTTCAACAGGACTTCATCCAGCCATGGGTAGCGGCTCTGGCATCGAGACAGAAAGCCATCGTAGTCAGCATCGGGAATATCACCGCCTGGCAACGAGGCTGGCGCAGTCCACGCCCCACTCTTGATTCCCAGAGGCTCTTCGAGCATATCCATGGCCTGCTCCGCCAGCTTGCGATAGGTCGTGATCTTGCCGCCATAAACCGACAGAATAGGTACGCCTGCACGCATGTCCAGATCCAGCTTGTAGTCGCGAGTCACCTTGGAGGCATTGTCCGACGCGTCATCGTACAGTGGGCGAACACCGGTATAGGTCCAGACCACCTGATCCGGGCTGATTGGTGTATTGAAGTATTCGCTGGCATTGCTGCAGATATAATCGATCTCGCTCTGCTCGATCTGCTCCGTACCGGGCTCGGCCTGAATCTCGACATCGGTCGTACCCAACAGGGTGAAGTCGTTTTCGTAGGGAATGGCAAACATGATGCGATTGTCTGCATTCTGGAATATGTAGGTATAGGGGTGATCGAACACCTTGGGCACCACCACGTGACTGCCCTTGACCAGTCGCACACCCATGCGCGAATCGTGCTCTTCGTCCAGATCCAGCGTCTTCTCCACCCAAGGGCCGGAAGCGTTGACAATGGCTCGCGCCGTCACCGAATCGGCTTCACCACTCAGGTGGTTCTGCAGATTGACGATCCACTCACCCTTGCCCTGGATGATATCGGTGCATTCGGTTCTGACCCGAACCTCACAACCGCGTTCGGCCGCATCCATCGCATTGAGCGTTACCAGTCGCGCATCCTGTACCCAGCAATCGGAATATTCAAAACCGCTGGTGAATTCGGGCTTGAGCGCCCGACCCGCCACGTGAGTCTTGAGATCGACGCTGTTGGATCGGGGCAGAAGCTTGCGCCCACCCAGGTTGTCATACAGAAAGAGTCCCAGACGAATCAGCCAGCGGGGTCGTAGAGCCTTGTGATGCGGCAGGATGAATCGCAGGGGCCAGATGATGTGAGGTGCTGCCTTGAGCAAGACTTCGCGCTCACCCAGGGCGTGTCGGACCAGGGCAAAATCGTAATGCTCCAGATAGCGTAGCCCGCCATGAATCAACTTCGAACTGGAGGAGGACGTGTGCTGTGCCAGATCATCCTTTTCGCACAACATGACCTTCAGCCCACGACCGGCAGCGTCCCGGGCAATACCTGCGCCATTGACTCCACCACCGATCACTACCAGATCGAAATCACTCATGAACGTCCCCGAAACCGCCTCGTTTGAACAACATCTGAACCTGGGCACGACCATGCAGGGGACAGACGTCGCCAGTCATGATCGGGCCGGAATTGTCTTGTTACGAATGAAAACGCTGGCGCGGATCCCGTCTCTTCCCGACACCCACGGCCTGTTCGGCACACGGCATGTCGGCAGGAGACACAACCCACCCCAGCGGCAATACAACGGGGTCCATCAATGACTCCCGGAGGAGAAGTCTTCGGTTCGGGGGACCGACAAATCCTGATTGTCGATACCCCGAACCTGTCAGATATCACCCGTCTCGAGATTACTCAGTCCAGCTCTTGACCAGTTCGTCATAGTCGACGGTTTCCGGCTCAGGCTTTTCGTTGTCCAGCTTGGCCTTGGGTGCACCCGGCTGGCTGAACCAGTACTCGGCATCCTGCTCTTCGTTGAGAACCGGACCGATGTCACCTTGCACACCCGCACGTTCCAGACGAGCCAGCACTTTCTCCTGGGCTGCACACAGTGCGTCCATGGCTTCCTGAGGAGTCTTGGCTCCGGAAGACGCATCACCGATGTTCTGCCACCACAGCTGAGCCAGCTTCGGATAGTCAGGCACGTTCGTACCCGTGGGCGACCACTGGACACGAGCTGGTGAACGATAGAACTCGACCAATCCACCCAGTTTCGGGGCACGCTCGCTGAAGCTCTCGTCCTGCACCGTACTCTCGCGAATGAATGTCAGACCCACATGGGATTTCTTGACATCAACCGTCTTGGAGGTGACGAACTGGGCATACAGCCAGGCAGCCTTGGCACGATCGACCGGTGTGGACTTCATGAGCGTCCAGGAACCGGCATCCTGATAACCGAGCTTCTGGCCGTCTTCCCAATACGCGCCGTGCGGGCTGGGAGCCATGCGCCACTTCGGATTGCCTTCCTCATCCACAACCGGTGTACCTTCCTTCACCATATCCGCGGTGAAGGCGGTGTACCAGAACATCTGCTGGGCAATCGCGCCTTGCGCAGGCACCGGTCCGGCTTCACCGAAGACCATGCCGGCAGCTTCAGGTGGAGCGTACTTGTTCAGCCATTCGATGTACTTGGTGATCGAATAGACTGCGGCCGGGCCGTTGGTATCACCACCACGAGCCACACAGGAGCCAACCGGCTGGCTGTTTTCGTTGACGCGAATACCCCACTCGTCAACCGGCAAGCCGTTCGGTTCACCCTTGTCACCGTTCCCTGCCATGGAGAGCCACGCATCGGTGAATCGCCAGCCCAGAGACGGATCCTTCTTGCCGTAATCCATGTGACCGTAAACGGCCTCACCATCGATCTCACGACCGGTGAAGAATTCGGCAATATCCTCGTAGGCAGACCAGTTGACCGGCACCCCGAGTTCGTAGCCATACTTCTCCTGGAAGTCGGCCTTGTTCTGTTCATCGGTGAACCAGTCATATCGGAACCAGTAAAGATTGGCGAACTGCTGATCCGGAAGCTGGTACAACTTGCCATCGGGACCTGTGGTGAAGTCCTTGCCGATGAAGTCATCGATATCCAGCGTCGGGGACGTGACATCCGCACCCTCGCCCGCCATCCAGTCGGTCAGATTGCGCGCCTGCTGATAACGCCAATGGGTACCGATCAGATCCGAGTCATTGATGTAGGCATCATAGATGTTCTCACCCGATTGCATCTGGGTCTGCAGCTTTTCAACCACATCGCCTTCGCCAATCAGATCGTGAGTGATGTTGATACCCGTGATGGCCGAGAACGCTGGTGCCAGTACCTTTGACTCGTACTCATGCGTGGCGATGGTTTCGGAAACCACCTTGATATCCATACCGGCAAACGGTTTTGCGGCATCGATGAACCACTGCATTTCGGCTTTCTGTTCGTCCGCACTGAGCGTGGACAGATCACCGATTTCACTTGCAAGAAATTCCTCGGCTGCGGCCATGTCTGCTTGCGCGACATGAGTGCTTCCCAGGAAAACGGCCACTGCTAACGCAGTTCCGGCCTGCCTGAATTGACGCATTTGTTTCCTCCTCATGGATTGATGATGCGTGTACTACTGACGATGGGTCATACCAGTGAAAACACCAGCAAGGCGTAGACAACCGATACCCCCAATGCTTTCCACAAGTCTGGCCCCACAAAACCGAGCCAGGCAAGATGGATGAACGCGCTGCCGAGCAACGACAGGAAAAGCCGATCGCCACGCGTGGTCTCGAAGCGAAGAATTCCCATGCGTGGTCCGCCACCTGGGCTCAATGCCTCCCAGAGACACATGCACAGCAACAGACAGAGAATGGTGATGAAGAATATGGCCGTCGGCCTGGTCCAGGCCATCCAGGCAAGGTTCGGTGCGCTCTCCGTCTGGAACCACAGATAGGCGGCACCGACAACGAACAGGACAAACCCCACGAACAGAAGCATGCCTCGCAGACCACTGGCGTTGCCACTGACCGCCTTTGCCTTGTCTTGCTGTATCGAGCTCATGATCAGACCCGCCCCAGCGCGAAACCTTTCGCGATGTAGTTGCGAACAAAATAGATGACCAGTGCACCGGGAATGATGGTCAGCACACCGGCCGCGGCCAGCACTCCCCAGTCCAGCCCCGAGGCCGAGACGGTCCGCGTCATGATGGCGGTGATCGGTTTGGCTTCCGTGGCGGTCAGGGTTCTGGCCAGCAGCAACTCTACCCAGGAGAACATGAAACAGAAGAACGCCGCCACCCCGATACCCGAAGCAATCAGCGGCATGAATATCCTGACGAAGAATCGCGGAAAGGAATAACCGTCGATATACGCGGTCTCGTCGATCTCGCGTGGCACACCCGACATGAAACCCTCGAGTATCCACACCGCCAGCGGCACGTTGAACAGGCAATGTGCCAGGGCGACGGCAAAATGCGTGTCGAACAGACCAAACGCCGAATACAACTGGAAGAATGGCAGTGCGAACACCGCCGGCGGCGCCATGCGGTTGGTCAGCAACCAGAAGAACATGTGCTTGTCACCCAGAAACCGGTAACGGCTGAAGGCATAGGCCGCCGGCAGGGCGACCGAGACCGAGATCACCATGTTCATGACCACATAGGCCATGGAATTGAAATAACCCTTGTACCAGGAGGGATCGTTGAAGATCACCATGTAGTTGCGCAGCGTCGGGTTCTCCGGCCACAGCGTGAACATGGATAGAATCTCCTGATTGGTCTTGAAACTCATGTTGACCAGCCAGTAGATCGGCAACAGCAGGAACAGGATGTAGAGGCTCGGCACGATCCAGCGCGTGTGCCCGCGCCCACCGGCTCTGACAGGCTTGCGCACGTTCAGGGAAATGCCACCGGAAGAATTCGGGGTCTGCGCCGTGGCAGCCGTATTGATTGACTGAGGTGTGCTGGACATGTCAGTCAACCTCCTTCTCGGGCGCATCCACGCCGAAATTGGTCATCAAGGTATAGAACACCCACGACATGAGCAGAATGATGAGAAAGTAGATGATGGACATCGCTGCCGCAGGCCCCAGATCGAACTGACCGATCGCCATCTTCACCAGATCGATGGACAGGAAGGTCGTGGAATTGCCCGGACCGCCCCCGGTCAGCACGAAGGGCTCGGTATAGATCATGAAGCTGTCCATGAAACGCAGCAGAACCGCAATGAGAAGGACTCGCTGCATCTTCGGCAGTTGTATGTAGCGGAAGACCTTCCACCTGGAAGCACCGTCGATTCTGGCTGCCTGATAGTAGGCTTCGGGGATCGCCACCAGCCCGGAATAGCACAACAGCACGACCAGACTGGTCCAGTGCCAGACATCCATGATGATGATGGTGATCCAGGCATCGAGCCAGTTGGTGGCATAGTTGTAGTCCACCCCCAGTTCCGCCAGGATTCTGCCCATCAGTCCGATATCGGCACGCCCGAATACCTGCCAGATGGTACCCACCACGTTCCAGGGAATCAGCAGCGGCAGTGCCATCAGGATCAGACAGACCGGTACCCAGATGCCCTTGCGGGGCATGGTCAGGGCGATGGCGATACCCAGGGGAATCTCGATGGCGAGAATGATGCCCGAGAAGATCAGATTGCGTACCAGGGCATCGTGAAAACGGCTTGATGAGAGCACGTCGGAGTACCACTCGGTACCCGCCCAGAAAAACTGGTTGTTGCCGAAGGTGTCCTGCACCGAATAGTTCACCACCGTCATCAGCGGGATGATGGCACTGATGGCAACGAGAACGAACACCGGCAACACGAAAAACCAGGCCCGGTTGTTGAACGGCTTGTTGTCCATCAGCGAGCCCCCCGCACGAGATGAGAATTCTGGTAGACATTGATGCGTGCCGTATCGAACACTGCATAGGCATCAGTGGGTATCGGTGCACCCTCGGGCACCACTGCATCGATGGTGACGCCGTTGACCGCGCCGCGCACGATCTGGTGCCGGCCGATGTTCTCCACCGAACTGATCTGCATCGGCACACCGGCTTCTCCCGCCTGTTCGCGCGTCATGATGCGAATGAATTCGGGGCGAATGCCGATTTCCGTCTTGCCCGACAGTTCCTGCCAGGACCGATCCAGCGTGAAACCCTGCTCTGCCATGCGTATCGTGTTGCCATTCACCTCCCCCGGCAGAATGTTCATGCCCGGGGAGCCGATGAAGTAGCCGACGAAGGTGTGGGCCGGCTCATCGAAGAGCTCTTCCGGTGTACCGATCTGCACCACTTCTCCCTCGTACATGACCACGACCTTGTCGGCAAAGGTCAGCGCTTCGGTCTGATCATGGGTGACATAGATCATGGTGTGACTGAACTGCTCGTGCAGCTCCTTGAGCTTGGTGCGCAACTGCCACTTCATGTGTGGGTCGATAACCGTCAGTGGCTCATCGAACAGGATGGCATTGACGTCATACCGGACCAGCCCCCGGCCCAGAGAGATCTTCTGCTTTTCATCGGCCGTCAGCCCCTTGGCACGGCGTTTTGCCTTGTCGGTGAGGTCCAGCGTCTGCAGCATATCGGTGACGCGCCTGCCGATCTCCTGCTTGTCCACGCCGCGGTTGACCAGGGGAAAGGCCAGATTCTCTTCCACGGTCATGGTGTCGTAGATGACCGGAAACTGGAACACCTGGGCGATATTGCGCGCTTCGGTGGACAGCTCGGTGACATCGTCGGCGTCGAAGCGGACGTGTCCGCTGGAAGGAATCAGCAAGCCTGAAATGATGTTCAACAAGGTGGTCTTGCCGCAGCCTGACGGCCCCAGCAAGGCGTAGGCGCCACCGTCTTCCCAGACATAGTCGATCTGTTTCAGCGCGAAGTCATCGTCGCTCTTCGGCTCGGGAAGATAGGAATGTGCCAATTTGTCCAGCGTGATCTGTGCCATGAGAATTCCGTGCTATGCAGCCTGCGCGTGAGTTGAGGGCGCTCGACGGAGCGCGCCGTCGCTACCGGAAAACAGGTAGTAGCGTGCCGGATCCAGATACACCGTGATAGCATCGCCGTTACTGACTCGATGCACGCCATGGGTCAGCACGACCCAGGGCACCTTGCCGGAGCCGGACTCGACACTGACATGCATATAGGTCTCGGAACCGGTGATCTCGCTGGTTCCGACGACGGCCTCGACCGGCACGGTATGCGTTGCCGTTTGCGTCAGAGAGACATGATGCGGACGAAATGCCAGGGTGTAGCTGCCATCAGCCACCTCCTCGCCTTCCGCAGGCAAGGCACCCAGCGCCTGCGTGCCGAGAAACAGCTGGCTTGCCCGAGCATCGACACCGATGATGTTCATCGGCGGGTCGGAAAACGTCTGCGCGGTCTGCAGATCCACCGGTCGGTTGTAGACATCGATGGTGGGACCGAACTGCGTGACGCGCCCCTCGTGCAAGGTGATTGTCTTGCCGCCGAGCAGCAGCGCTTCGTGTGGTTCGGTGGTGGCATAGACGAACACGGCACCGGTTTCGGCAAACAGGCGTGGCAGCTCGACGCGCAGCTCCTCGCGCAGCTTGTAATCCAGATTGGCCAGTGGTTCATCGAGCAGTACCAGTTCGGCTCCCTTGACCAGCGCCCTTGCCAGCGCCGTACGCTGTTGCTGACCGCCAGAGAGATTGAGAGGCGTACGATCCAGATAGTCGGTCAGCTTGAGCAGTTCGGCCGCTTCGCGCACCTTGCTTTCGATGACGGACTTGCTGGCGCCTTCCAGACGCAGGGGCGAGGCGATGTTCTCGTACACGGTCATGGCCGGGTAATTGATGAACTGCTGATAGACCATTGCCACATTGCGTTGACGCACCGACACGCCGGTAACCGATTTGCCATCGACCAGCACATTGCCCGAGGTTGGCCGGTCGAGCCCTGCCATGAGACGCATCAGACTGGTCTTGCCCGACAGTGTGGGTCCCAGCAGTACATTCAGCGAACCCTTCTCCAGCTGCAGACTGACATTGTCGATATGCAGGCTGGCACCGACTTGCTTGCTGACTCTATCCAGTTCGAGCATGACGTTCCATGAAGGCGAATTGATGGGAAACAATGAGGATCGGTCAACACCCCCGTTCCCCAACGACACTAATACCGAACAAACCGAAAGTCAATCGAAACCGGACCCTGCCGCGCCCTCCTTCCCCTGCCGCGCATCCGTGGTGCCCTGCGCATCGGTTTCGATCACTTGCACATCGAAACTCTCCAGCAGGCTGCGGAAGGCTGCGTCTGGACAGTGATCGGTCACGAAACTGTGGGCCTGCGAGATGTGCCCGATGCGCACCGGTGCGGAGCGCTCGTGTTTGCTGCTGTCAGCCACGAGAATGACGTGCCTGGCATTTGACAGTATCGCCTGCGAGACCTTCACCTCACGGTAATCGTAATCGAGCAAGGCGCCATCGGCGTCTATGGAGGAGGTGCCGATGACGGCAAAGTCCACCTTGAACTGCTTGATGAAATCCACCGCAGACTCGCCGATAACACCACCATCGCTCGAACGAACCTCGCCCGAAGCGATTATCACCTTGTTTTGCGGATAGGGGCGCATCAGTGAGGCCACATTGATGTTGTTGGTGATGACCAACAGGCGCTGGTGCTGCAGCAGCGCCTGGGCTACCGCCTCGGTGGTCGTACCGATATTGACAAACAGCGAGGCATTGTCCGGAATGATGCCGGCTACTGCCTTGCCGATGGCCTGCTTCTGGTCGCTGGCCAGCATGCGGCGGGCCTCGTAGCTCATGTTCTCGACACTGGACGCAAGGCGAGCGCCTCCGTGAGTACGCGTCAACAGGCGCTCGTCACACAGCCGATTGAGGTCCTTGCGAATGGTCTGCGGCGTAACGTCGAAACGGGAAATCAGTTCGTCCACTGTCACTACGCCCACTTTTCGGGCAATATCCAGAATGGATTGGCGGCGATTTTCGGACATCGATGCGGTTTCGTTTCGTGTATGTCACGCTAAAACGAAACAGTAAACGAAACACTGCATGCGAGACAAGTCTTTCGTCCGCCGACCGTTGAACGAGTCCACGACGACGCCTGCCCACCAGGATCGTCAGACGACACCGTCATCAGTACAATGACAGGAATGATTACAGGGAGCCACCATGACCACGCCACTGCTTTTGAGCATCGATCAGGGAACCACCAGCTCACGGGCCATGCTCTTCGAAAAGGATGGCAGCACCTTTGCAATCGCCCAGCGCGAGTTCACTCAGTTCTATCCCGAGTCCGGCTGGGTCGAACATGATCCGGAGGAAATCTGGGCATCCACCCTGGCGGTCTGTCAGGAAGCCCTGGCCAAGGCGGAATCGGCCAACCGTCAGGTGGCGGCCATTGGCATCACCAACCAGCGTGAAACCACGCTCATCTGGGATCGTCAGACCGGCAAGCCCATACACCGCGCCATTGTCTGGCAGGATAGACGAACCGCCGAGCGCTGCCGCGACCTGCAGGCGCGAGGGCATGCCGATACGGTGACCGCCAGGACCGGACTACTGCTGGACCCGTATTTTTCCGGCACCAAGGTGGCCTGGATTCTGGACAATGTGGATGGCGCTCGAGCCAGGGCCGACAAGGGTGAACTGGCATTCGGTACGGTGGACAGTTTTCTGATCTGGCGCCTGACCAATGGTCGCGTACATGCCACCGATTCCACCAATGCCGGGCGCACCCTGCTGTTCGATATCCATGAAAACCGCTGGGATGACGAATTGTGTTCGATTCTGGATGTCCCCATGTCCCTGTTGCCGGAAGTTCACGATTCCGCCGCCGACTTCTGCACGACCGATAAATCCGTGCTGGGCGTCGAGCTTCCCGTAGCCGGCGTCGCCGGTGATCAGCATGCCGCCTCCATCGGCCAGGTCTGCTTCAAACCGGGCATGGTCAAGAGTACCTACGGCACCGGCTGTTTCATGATGCTCAATACCGGCACCGAAGCCATTTCGTCCAGCCACAAGCTGCTCACCACCATCGCCTATCGGCTTGATGGCACCACCACCTACGCGATCGAAGGCTCGATTTTCGTCGCAGGGGCCGCCGTGCAATGGCTGCGTGACGGACTGGGGATCATCCAGTCAGCCGAGGAAACCCAGGCACTGGCCACGAGCCTGGAAGACAATCATGGCGTTTATCTGGTGCCAGCCTTCACCGGCCTTGGCGCGCCCTACTGGGATGCCGAAGCCAGGGGAGCCCTGTACGGCCTGACACGCGATTCCGGTCCCGCTGTCATTACCCGGGCAGCGCTCGAAGCGGTCTGCTATCAGACGATGGATTTGCTTGATGCCATGCGCAAGGATGGCGCTCATATCGATACCGTGCGAGTGGACGGCGGCATGGTCAAGAACGACTGGCTCAGTCAGTATCTGGCCAATGTGCTCGACATCGCCATCGAGCGTCCTCTGCAGACGGAAACCACCGCTCTGGGAGCCGCGTATCTTGCCGGCCTGCAGACGGGCGTCTACGCTTCACTGGACGAACTGAGTGCCAACTGGAAACAGGAGCACGAGTTCTCTCCCGACATGAACAGTGACGTGCGCGAGCGCGTCACCGCCGGCTGGGCTGACGCCATTCGCCGCACACGCAGTCAGCACTGACCCCCTTCCAGTAACGCAACCGACCGGACCCATCGACATGCACGCCTACTTCGTTCGAATCAAATGCCAGCTCGGTGAATCCTACACCGTGGCAAACCGCATAGCGGAGCTCGAGATTGCCTCGGAGATCTACTCCACCGCAGGCTCCTTCGACCTGCTGGTCAAGCTCTATCTGGAAGATGATGTGGATGTCGGGCAGTTCGTCAACACCCATATCCATGCCGTCGACGGAATCAGGGACACTGAAACCCTGGTGACCTTCCGCGCGTTCTGAGAATCGGCGACGAACAGGTCGAGGTACCAGCTGCAGGACAAGCATGTCCCCAAGCTGTGCTGAATGCAGACAGGCTCGCCGCTGCGTCGGCAATGGGCAGATGCCCATGCCGATGCGGGTCGCTACTGAAAATGATAGCGGTAATTGATGCCCAGCGCGGTCGCATCACCTGAGCGACGAATGCCGGGCTGCGTATCATGCGACAGCGAGAAACTCAGCTCATCCCCACCCAGCACGCGTATGCCAGCGCCTGCACCCAACTGAAAACCCACCACCCTGTCCGGCCAGTCATGCCCGAGACTGGCGCTGAGAAAATAACGTGGTGCGCTGACCTGAGGGAAATCGGCGTTGATCCCCCCTCGCGACAGTGACGCACCCAGCGACAGAGTCTGAACTTCCTGCGCCAGGACGGAGTCGATTCGACTGTTACGCGCCAATCGAAGTTCTTCTGGCAGGCGCGCTTCCCTGTCGTGCTCCAGATGGGCGGCACGGACGCTGGTAGACCAGCTGTTGCTGCCGAAATTGCCACGCATCCCCAATTCGACACTACCGCCCAATCCTCGTGCCACCTTGCTCTGCTCTACACGCGTATTGATCTCGGTCGCATCCGCCTGCACACGAACGAACTCGCGACGACCGATATCCGCATCGTAGGCAACGCTGAGACGATGCTGTCGTGCTCCGATGATCAGCTCCGGTGAAAGCTCGACGGCTTCGTTATAGGCCAGTTCGGTCGAGAAGCGACTGCGCTGATCGCGCAACGCGCTGGCAAAGGCAGCGCTGCCATACACCAGATCATCATTTCCGTTGCGCAGCAGCCCGGTGGTCACGCGACCGCCCAGACGCGTATTGCCAAAGAACAACGACAGGGCCACATCGTCCTGTTCTTCATTGCCCGCCACGTCATAACGATCCGAGTCGAGACGGCGTCGTGTCATGTCCAGCGACATGCCAAGGTTCTGCCCTGCAAGGGTATGCCTGAGACGCACACCGGATTCCCTAATGTTCAGGTCTCCCGAGTGGCGACTGTCGATACCGCCCGAGACGAAGCTGGGACGTGAATCGCGCAGGAATACATACTGCTCCTGAGCCACTCGCAGATCATCCAGCGTCACACCCGCCAGCCGTGGTCCGGGACGCATCACCTGCTGCACAATGGCATAGGCTTCACGCTCGTTACCCAGTTGTCGCAGCGCCAGTATGTGGTTGCCGACTGACAGCGGACCACTGGCCTGCACCAGAGCTTGCAGGGCCGCCTCATCTTCATCCTTCAGCGCCAGTGCCACTTCCTGCCACACCGGCGCCTGCAAACGACTGGCATGCAGACGGGACATGATCAGGCGTGCATGCTCGAATTGCTGGGTTGCCATCAGCCAGGAGATGGCCATGTCCTCACGCCACAGCGCATCTTGCTGCGTGCCGGCATCTGCACCGCTCTTCAGCAAATGGTCCACCAGTGATTCATTGGACTCCGCACCGGCATATCGCACGGAAAGACGCGTGTACTGTCGCAACAGCAAGGCCTGTTCATCAGCGGTGCTCTCCACCAGCAAGGGACGCAGTTGCTGCAGCGTGTACTGACGCACCTTGAAGGCGGAAGCGCTTCGACCGGCGTACTCCAGCGCATCGGCATAGGTCAGCAACATGCCATAATCAGCCTCGATCTGATCCAGCAGCCGATCGAACCACTGCAGAGATGCCGAGGCAGCTCCCATTTGCAGGTAGCCCATGGCCATCGCCTGCCACAGTGCCGGAGTCTGTTCGGCCAGTTGTCGATGCTGCTGCAATAGCGCCATCAACCGCATCTCATCCTGTTCGCCGATGGTTGTCCATATCAGGCCCGCAACGGATTCGACATGGGCGGGATCCAGTTTCAGGGCTCGTTCATAGGCCTGGATCGCAGCACTTGCATTCCCCTGCTGCAATCGCTGAGTGGCAATCTGCGCCCAGTAGGCCGGCAGACCCTGCAGTGAATCACTGTCGGGGCTGTCTGGCTCGAACTGCTGCTGTGTTTCCCGATCCCCCAGCTTGACAGCCAGTTGCATGATGGTGAACGCAAAATCGGCACTGCCAGTGGAGTTCCATAGCTGCATTGCCTCGGCAAGTGCTTCCCGGTCCTTGCCGGTTTCCACCAGAAGCTCCAGAGAACGCCGACCGAAGAACGTTCTCTGATCCTCCACCTCCAGCGCTTTCAGTCGAGGACGCACCATCAGGGTCAACCATGGCTTGCGGTATCGCCAGCCGATCTCGGCCATCAGGCGCAGCTGATAGTCACTCGCTGTCGACAGCAATGTCATCCCCCTGAGATGTTCACTGAGATCGGCGGCCTTGTCCTTGTCATCCAGTCGCCAAAGCAGCTCCATGCGGGAGAGTGTGGATTCGGCATCGTGACCGAAAGTGTCGACATACTGATTCCAGGCCGCCAGACTCTCGGCGTAGTTGCTGTGATTCAATTCGTGGGATGCCAGGGTACGCAGCACGAAGGCAGACGGACCATGCGTGGCAATGATTTCCTGCAGCGCCCGGGAGCCCTCATCACCGCGACCTTCCAGATCGTACAGAGCCGCCAACCTGACCACATCGCTGCCTTCCGGCACTGTCAATCTCGTGATATCCCGAAGTGCCTGTGCGGCAAGACCAGGTTGCAGGGTGATATCGGCCAGCCTGACGACTTCTCGCAGTGCCTTGATCCGGACATCCACGCCAGACTGCTCGACGTCCTCGGCAAGTGCAGCCCCCATGGCGGGCGTATCGGTATCCGATGACGCCGTCATACCGACTTGCCGTCGCACCGTCATCGGCACATCCGCGCGCGCAGCTTGCTGTGCCAACCAAAGCCAGTGGCTCAGCGCCTCGACGGGCTGCCCATTCCATTCCGTGATACGAGCAAGCATCTCTCGCTCCTTCACTGAATCAGGCTGCTGCTCGACAACCCGGTTTGCCCAGCGCAGGGCCATTGGCAGATTGCCGGCAGCCAGAGCCAGTTCCCGTTGCAGGAGCACGGTGTCTTCGTCGTCCGGCTCGAATGACAATACCTGCGTATTCCAGGCCAGGGCCTGCGAGAACTCACCCAGCTGCCTGGCCAGCACGACCCCCTGCTTCAGCGTGCCCGGATCCTCTGGATGCTTGCGGATGCGTGCCTGTATGCTTGCATAGGCCTTGCGGGTCTGGCCTGCGGCCAGCAACAGAGCCTCCACCTCCTCCGCCAGTTTTCGTCGTTCATCCGGACCAGGACTGCCGGGCCCGGTCGACCTGGCCAGAGAGTCCAGAAAAACTGCCGCCTCAGCCGGGCGACCGGCTGCCTGCGCCCAGCGTGCAGCCAGTGGCAGCCAGGTATCGGCCTGAGCGGGCCTTGTCAGTGCCAGCCTTGCATGAATACGATAAGCCATATCCGGTCGACCGATCTGCAGCAGAGTATCGGCGAAGGGTTCGAGCAAGGCTGACGGAATCTGCCGATTACTCATCAACTCCTGCACGAGAGCATCCTGTCGGGCGCTGCCTGTTTCGAGGATCGGCAGCATGAACAGACCCGCTTCAAAACGTTGCGCATCGGTATCCGCCAGCTGGCGCGCATTCGACAGACAGTCACGCGCCGCTACCCGCTCATTGATAGCTCCCAGATAGCGGCCGCACTCGAGATATCGAGCAAGAGCAAGCTCACCGCCTTCTGCCGATGCAGCCCAGAGAGCATGCAGCCTGGCATTCAGAGCCGGTTGGCTCAGCCTCTTGCCCAGGGTCCTGGCCCGCTCCAGAAGTTTGTCGGAGTGCAATCGCGGTGAGTCGGCGAAAGTCTGCAGGGCAGCATACAGATCACTGGGCGAATTGGCCGCGGCGTGCTCCAGGTCCAGTTCGAAGCGCAGGGGCTCACCGATTTCCAGCTGAGGGTATTCGTTCAACAAAAGGCGGGCATCCGCATGTCGGTCGGAACTCGCCAGACTCTGCACAGCGCTGATCAGACTGGCGTCATCGGCCTTGCCGCTGCTGCGTTGTGCGCGCAGATAGGCCAGGCTCAACTCGTCGACGACAGCATCGGATTTTCCATGGATACCGTCACCATCGAGAGCGTTCAGACCCGGAACCGCATCGGGCTTGAGCACCAGAAAGGCGACCGCGAACAGACCTGCCAGCAATGCCAGGCTCAGCGGATTGATCAGACTCTCACGCCGGGCAGTTGAGGGTTGCATTGCCTGTATCTCTGCTGGAAAAGGAAAAGGACACTGTCTTGTCCTCGGTCAGTCGTCCCTGAACGGAACTCTTGCCGGCACGCAAGGAACAGGCAGAGCTGATGCCACCACCGAGCTCGATCGTCACCGGCACTTCCGCGGTAACCCGCAGGGTCAACTGGCCGCCACTCGCATCCCAGTGGTTTACCCGTCCATTGCTGGACACCAGATGTACGCCTTTCGGACTATCCTCGCGCAGACGAAACAGAACCTCGTCGGCACCATCGGTGTGCATGTACATGCCATCATGCAGCTGCCTTACCCCGACCAGACCACGACTGTTTGCCAACTCCGGCCACAGCGTCTCATCCAGCAATCGTATGGAACGAATCTGCCCCAGCCCGCTCAGTTTCCACTGTCCGTCAAGATAACGGGCGACCCCCGCTTTTCTGAAAGCCGGTACCTTGACCGAGTAATCGCTGACATGAATCGGATTGATGTCCTGACTCAGCGACCAGTCGTAGGCCTCCTTCAACGCTTTCATCGCGGAGATCTTGGTACCGGAGTAGAAGTGGTAATACACGTTCATGGGCTTGATGCGCCGGGGCGATTCGGTCATCTCGAAGGTCTCGATGACATTCCGAAAACCGTCAAAGGGGCCCAACCAATCATTGGTATACATGTTCTCGTTCATCACCGGCGCATACACCTGCAGGTAGTCACCAACCGGCCTGGCCATCGGACTGATCAGGGTCTGGGTCGGC
Organism: uncultured Granulosicoccus sp.; assembly: GCA_947495035.1. GTDB lineage: Bacteria > Pseudomonadota > Gammaproteobacteria > Granulosicoccales > Granulosicoccaceae > Granulosicoccus. Next base: position 18,909 of record CANLXI010000036.1, on the reverse strand, counting down.
GTGGCGCGGGTGATGTAGGTCAGGCCGCCGTTGAGGTTGGGAATGCCCAGACGATCCAGTACAGCCAGGTCATCGCTTCGGGGCAAGGCGTCGCCACTCCACAACATGACCTTCAAACGCTTGTCCTCGGGTGCCAGCTCCCGGTTGATGAAGTCGATGGAGCCGGCGAGGTCACGTTCCGGATCATAGATGTAGCCATCGATCGCGAGATTGTATCTTCCGGGAAAACGGTACTCTCCCAGCTGCGCCCACTTGAATGGATGGCTGTAGGTGTGTGATGCGATCTCGACATTGTCAAGACGAAAAGTCTTGCGCATGATGTCGTACATACGATCCCGCCGGTCATCATAGGCTGGGAATTCCGTCATTTCCGCCTCGACAATCGAGACCGTGTGGGGCGCATCGTAATGCGTCAGTACCTCGTCGTAGATCACCTCCGCACCCAACTTGCCACCGGGCATTTCGGCCCAGGATGGCAGGGCATCACCATCGATGTGCGCCAGCCACAGCCGCTTGCCGTTTTCCGACGTCACATCCGGCATGGGTGCGTCCAGCAACTGCAAGGCACGACGCAGAAAGGCGAAAGGCTCCACAATCCAGTAGGTTTCGTAGTCCAGGCCATCATCCACCAGTCCGGGCTGCCAGGCAAAACCACCGAAATCGCCGGTCACCACCACATCAGCGCGTCGCTGCCGGTCATCGACCAGTCGCATGTGAACGGTATTGCCGGCGCCTGCACTCTGCGCCACATGGCTCACCGAATCGACTCGCCGGCTCATGGAGCGTTCAGGATCGATGAGTTCGTCGGCATACTCCAGCCGGGCCGTATCGATATCCAGTACGCCAGGCAAGCTCAGGCCCAGCGAGCGGCTCATCTGCTCGTCCAGTTCCACGGGTGGCATACCCAGGAAGGCCACCGGCACTGTGTCATCCAGCTGCTTCTGAAACCAGGTCCTGACAGCCGGGTCGGAAAAGCGTCGATTGGTCCAGGTGACGATTCCTGCATACCGCCCTTTCAGCTCACCAGCAGGCAAGGGCTCACGAGCCACGTCCAGATACTCGGGCACGTATCCCATGTACTCCACGGGCATGGCCACGAACTTGTGTACCGGGCTCTCCGACAGCGGACCGTGGCGACTGTCATGCAACATCAGCACCTTGCGGGGTATCACTTCCAGCGCTCCGACTCCGACAAGGTCCAGCTCCGGGTTGGCAACCCAGGGAATGAAACCATGCGCCGCGATGCGTGCCGCCACTCGCCGGGCTTCGTCCCGTCTGGAGACCGGGACATAATCAATGGCGATGACGTCCAGTTGCAGCGTATCCCTGGCGTGGTTCAATCGGGCAAGCAACCATTCTCGATCGCCCGCGGGCACCTCGACATGCTGCTGCTCCGCGTTGTTCCAGCCTGCGTACAACGATTCCGCCGCCACGGCCTCGATCAGCGGCGCGATGGCATCAAGCACCTCGAAGCCCCGATTGGTCATGATACGCAAGTCCGGATACCGCTCCGCAAAGCCCTTGATCAGACTGATCAGCCCCGCCTGCTGCTGATCTCGCTGCGCCTCGGTGTCGGCAATCAGATTGAAGCTGTCCATGGTGTCGAGAAACAGCCCCCCATAACCGGCGGCCCGCAAGTGGCCTGCGCGTTCGAGCAGAAAACCACGCAGGTCCGGATTGGACAGATCCAGCACATCACTGTCCCAGGCGGGGTTCTTGCCCAGTATCCAGCGTGGATCCAGTTCGCTGGCATAGGCTCTGGTCGGTCCCACTTCACCCACGCTCAGATAGGCGAAGACCACGGCCCCACGCTCTTTCAGCGCTTGCAACTCGTCCGGCTGGATGTTGTCGGGTTCCAGCACCAGTCTGTCGAACTGCGACAACTCATCGATCGGTGGTCGAGGGGCGTAATGGAATGCGGTGCTGCGCCCTGCCAGAGCTTTGTCAGGCTGCACCTCGATATACTCGGTGGTAGCAGAGGCTGTACGCAAGCCCGTCACCGGCATCAGCGTTGTGAGTTCAACGCCGTTCACCCGGTTACCGGCGCCCAGCGCTGGCACTCCGCCCGCCAGAGTGTCATCAGTATCCGCAACGATTCCGACCGGTCTCACTGGCGGCGGAGCCTGCTCGATCAGCGGCATGCGCTCCAGCAATGTACCGATGATCCTGTCGGCTACCGAACTGAGGCTTTCACCGCGACGCCCCTTGTCCGCAGCCGAGCCACTCCAGACCATTTCATCAGCCTGCCGGTCACGCACATTCAGGGTCAGGGCAACGTCGGCTCTGGCGCTGGCACCACCGGTGTAGTGCCATCGACTGACGACACCGTCCACACGGTAGTAGGCTCGCCCCGGATCAGACACCTGAGCGCTGACACCCTGCATGCGCAGCCGGGTTTCCAGCAAGGCCTGCACCGAGTCCCCGGCCGTGTCCGCATCACTGAGATTCTGCAGCGGACCGATGCTCCAGTTGGTCTGCATGAACAGCCGCGTGGCAGTCCGAACACCGTTCCCGGATTCTGCAGAACCCATGGATGACAGGCTCTGGCACCCTGCGGCAAGGCCGCCGGCCAGCAACACTGCCAACAGAGTACGGAATCGCCAGCGTCGGCCCCAAGGCCACGCCCCAGCTGTCTCGATATTCATGCCGCCACCTCCTGGGCTGGTCGGGACCGCATGAAGGTCTTGAATTCGATATTGTCCATTTCCCGCGAAAGCAGAATGATGCCAAGGAAGGCGGTCAGTGTCATTGACAGACCAAAGCCATAACCGTAGTACTGGGGCCCGAGCTGCAGTGTCAACCAGGTCAGGGACGCATTGCTCAGCAGCATCGTCGACGTCAGCAGCAAGGCGTCCCGCAGCTTGTCCAGATAAAACAGGACGTTGAGCACGGCAAGCATCAGAACCTGCGCCCCGACCCCCACCAGATTGATGTAATACAAGTGTACGTACTGCTCCGATATCCCCAGCCAGCCGATGATGGTCGGCCCCAGCAGATACAGGATCAATATGGTCGCTCCCTGTACGCGAACGATCTGGAACAGGCCTTCACGCACGGCGGACACCATGTGATTCCCCAGAAGCTCGATCTCCTGAAGTGTTGCATTGCCTCTGACTGCCTCGAAGAAGCCATCATAGGCCTCGGCAAAATCCGTTTCGATTCGCAACAGGAACACGGCCATGCCCGGAATGATGCTCAGGTAGGCAAGAAAGATGGGCAGATCATAGATCAGCGACGTGCGCAGTGGGCCGATCATGGCCTCCGAGGTTCCCGGATTCAGCCAGAAGAGAATCTTGTCGATCCAGATGCCCAGGTTGTAGAAGAAACCGATGGCGATCAGGCTGGGAAAGATGAGCCGGCGCTGCAGAAAATCGAAGCGTACTGTCAGCGTGACAGGATATTCGGGCAGAACAACCCCCACCATCAGGAACAGCAACAGGGCGTGCCCGATCAACAGCCCTGCGAGCAGGCCCGACAGACCGAACGGCAGCAACAGGATGGACAACACGATGGTTGCTCCATAACCCAGCGCGAAGGCGTACAGGATCAGCTTGAATCGTTTGAGTCCGGCCACGAAAATGACCACGATCCAGATATTGCCGAGCGTCACGAAGTTGGCCAGCATCAGGAACTCGTAGGCAAATGACTGACTGAAGAGCGTCAACGCCAGTATCAGCCCGATTGCAGCGCTGACCGCCGTGGTCAATGCCATCGCGCCGAACAGGTTGGCATTGACAATGGTGTCCTGCATTTCATACAGACGATCGGCAACAAACCGGGTGAAGACCAGTTGCAGCAATCCCGTGAGTACCAGCGACGCCCCCATGAGCCAGGTGACCGAGGTGGTGAACTGCCGGACACCGGAACCGTCGGCTTCCCCCACTACCGGTTGCGTCAGCGCCACGATACCGATGAGCATGACCCCCACGATGGACAATACCCAGGGGCCGGCGCTGATCAATCCGGCAAACCCGTAGGCTTTCAGCGTGCCGGTAAACGAATCATCGTTCAGGTACTTGCGTAATTCGAAGCCTATGCCTGCCATGATTCAGGCTGCCCTTGAACGAAGAGGGACAACGCAATCCGTTTCCGTCTTCATCATCTGTGTTTCATACACGCGTTGATACCGTGCGATCATGTCCACTTCGTCGTAGTAGGCTTCCACTCTGGCAATGGCTGCTCGACTGGCATGGCGCCACGCTTCCCGGTCCGACAGCAGCTCGATGGCCGCATCGGCAAACGCAGCAGGATCCGATATCGGCACCACAGCTCCGGCACTGCCCAACTGTCTGTCTTCCTCATCCACGCCGTAGATGAGCTCACTGCAACTGCCAACGTCTGTGGTGACAGCCGGTATACCGGCCGCAAAGCCTTCCAGCACCACCAGGGGCTGTCCCTCCGACACGGAAGTCAGCACCGACAAGCCAACCTGCGGGAATATCTCATCCGGTTTGCCGAAGCCCTGGAACCTGACCACATGAGACAGACCCAGACTCTCGACCAGCATCCTGCACTCCCGCGTGTAATCCTCATCCTCGTCCTCGGGCCCGAACAACCAGCCCTCGGCATCGGGCATGCGTGCGCGAATGATGCGCATGGCACGAATGAAATTCTTGATGTCCTTGATGGGAACCACACGACCGATCAGTGCCAGCACGGGTGGTATCGCCGCATCCTCAGCGCGCCGCACGGCCGAGAATTTCTGCACCGCCACGCCATTGGGAATGATGCTGAGTCGCGTATCATCGGCACCGTCGAGCAGTTGTCGCCGGCGGTTACCGTCATACAGGGTGAAGACCTCATCGGCTGCGCCGTAGGACATGCGACCCAATGAGGCGAAGAAGCGTATCCACACACTGCGCAGGTAGTTCAGATTATCGTTCAGACCCACCTTGAACGGATCAAGCTCCTGCGGAATCCATTCCACCTGAGCCAGATCCAGTTCACGTTCCTTGGTATAGATACCATGCTCGGATATGATGAAGGGCTTGCCTGTCTGACTCTTCAGCATGGCGCCGAGAAATCCGGCATAGCCGGTGGATACCGAATGATAGACAGCCGCTGGCGGTGCCTTGGCCACGATTCTGCTCAAGGTGAACAAGGGCCCATGCATACTTCTGATTGTCCAGAAGAAATGGTTGAAATCCAGCCCCGGCGGCGCATCATTGTACTTTTCCCGGATGGTCTCCCAGGCAGCCCGATCCTGATGCAGGTCCTGCTCGGTGATGGCATCGGGACCGAGTAGCAGTTGCGTGAATTTCCTGACAACCTCTGCCCCCAGTGTCCTCACTCCGCGTTCCGGCATCTGCAACACAGCGGATTTCCCGGCAGTGGTTTCGTCTGCTGTCATCTCATCTGTTGGCTGACGACCTGCCCAGGCATCGCGCAAACGCGTGTGAAGAAGGCTGTTCTCGCTGAATTGACGCTTCCTGAGGCGCGATGCCCGTGACTGTCCGAGCCAGCGACGCAGCTTGCCCGAGATACCGGTCGCAGACGTATCGTCAACGGCGCGTCCCAGCAGAAAGTGAGTTTCCAGATGCACCACATTATCCGGCAGCTCATAGGCCGGTTCTCCCAGAGAGCCCTCCTCCGCTCCCAGATAGATGATGGAAAAGCGCAAGTGCGGCATACCTTCTATCATCTGTCGAACCCAGGTGGACACACCTCCTCGCACATACGGGAACGTGCCTTCCAGCAGCAGACAGATATCCGCCCTGGCGTCCGGATCGAAACGAGGAGAGTCGTTCATGACCAGTACTCCGAAACATGCGACAGAGGGGGATAGGCTCTGATCGCGGGATCGAGCTGCTGCAAGAGGCTTCTCACCTGCTTGAAATCATGTCGCATGAAAGCCGCTTCCGCCAGATATGGCATGACCTTGTCAGCCGGCATCCCCAGCGCCCGTGCTTTCTGAAAGGCCACGTTCGCGCGACGCATGTCCCCCTGCAGCAACGACACTCTACCCAACAGGAAATGCGCGTTTCGATTGATCGGCATGGCAACTATGGCCTGAATGGCAGCATCGGCGGCCTTGCTCAGCAACTGTTTGCGGGCTACCGGCTCGTCCTTTTCCAGGGTCAGCAATTCCCAGTAGTTGCTGGCGATCTGCAGCCAGGTATTCGACATCTGCCGACTGTTCCCATCAGCCACCTGTCTCTCCAGTTGCTGAATCTGCCGGTTCAGTTCAGTGACCTTGCGATCGAGCATGTTGTAGGCAGTCAGGCGTATGCGCTCATCCGTGTGCCGCATCGCCGTCTTGAAGGTGGAAACCGATAGCGATGCGGGAATGTTGGCGGCCGACAGTACCTTGCGATAGAGGTCATCGTTGTCCGAGGAATACATCAGATGCTCCTCGAAGCCGCGACTGTCGATTCGCGTGACCTGACGACCCTGTGGTGTAGTGAAGGGCAGTTCGGCACGGCGTGTGACTATCCAGTGGTCCGGTACCCGTTTGCGAAGTCGCGACTGTTTCGCCCCGAATGCCAGGGCAGCAAACCCTGCCATCGGGCCTGCCACAGGCATCAGCACATTGAAGCCGAACAGCAAGGCAAGGAAACCACCCGCCTGTCGGCCGACCCGCATCAGTCTCGCGGCACACACCGTGGCGACCAGACTACTCAAGACATGCAGACAGATCCATGATGGCACCGTGCTGCCCCACCAGGCGTGCCCGGCCAGCAGATCGCCCAGTAACAGAGTCTGCGCAAGCGCCGCAATCAGCAGAAGACCTGCGACCAGAGAATCAGGCAACATCGGAACGCGAACCAGCGACATCGGAACCATCAGTACTGCCATGCAGTTCGGCCAGCAAGGCAGCCTTGCCGGTATGCTTGCTCAGAAACGCCAGACACAGAGCGCGAGAATCGCCGCTGCGCAGACTCTTCAATTGCATGCCTTCAACGCAGGCCTTCAACGGATGCCCGAATTCTTCCGTCACGACCTTGTTGATGCGCTGCAGGAATGCCTGACCTTGCGATTCGCTCATCAATGGCAACAACAGACACAGCACCGGGGCATCGTCATCAGCGGCAAGGAGCCAGGAGGCATCCAGACTGCGAATGGCAGTGCTCACATACCGCGCAACCTGGCCGGATGATGCTTCCCCATTGAAACGCAAGGAGAGCAATACCGATTCGGTACTGTGGGAATGCGCGAATCGCAAAGCGGTATCCAGTTCCGTCATGAACCAGGCCGCACGAGACTCGGCTGCCCCTTTCGAACGGGTCAGCATGTCTCCCATGTAATTTCCCAGCAAGGCCAGAATATTCAGATTCTGCTGCTGGAAGGCCATGAAATGCATGTCCTTGATCGCCAGTACACCGTGCATTCGCCCGTTGGTATCAACCAGTGGAACCACGGCCAACAGACTGTTCTCATGGTGTTTCTCATCCAGGGATTCGAGCTTGATGCTCACCAGCTCACGCTCCCTGATCGCGGTTCTCAGAATGGGGTCGAACAAGGGCAGCTCGAACATGTCGCCATGGGTCGCCACCGGCTGCGGATCGACACGGGTGTCGCTGGACATGGCATACAGTCCCGCCACCTGGATCGAGCAGAACTGCGAGAAGACAGCCATGAGCTCGCTACCGGCCTGCAAGCCATCACCACTGGCTGACAACACGGGCTTCAAGCGCTGCAAGGCCTCACGCAGGCTCAGGCGTTGCCCAGCCATGTGCTCCTCAAGCTGTCCATGGGAGACTTTCAGAACGTGATAATCGCTACTGAATTCCTTCAGACGATGGCGCAGGTACTGATTTTCCGCCTCCGACTGCTGCGAGCGCGTGCGCCATGATGACGCCGCATCCCCCACGATCAGAGACATGATCACGGCCCCCAGAGCCAGCACGGCGTTCTGCCCACCGGCATCGGCGGGGGCAAACAGCGGCAAGTGTATGACAAGCCCCGTCAGTACCGCGCACAGAACTCCCCAGAGACTCCCGTAGCGCGCGGCAAACACCAGCGCCCCGGCAACAGCCCAGGGGAAGCCCGCCTGCAAGCCGGTCGGATCATCGGCAAATACCAACAGCCCTGCCAGAGGCAATACACAGGCAAAGAACAACAACTCGACGACTCGCGTGCCGATCCTGCCCGACGGAATACGCAGATGCCTTGACACCACGGCTAAGAATGGCTTCATGAGTGTCCTACCTGATCAGCGACTTGTATTGTCGAAACGAATCGATTCGAGCAATTGCGCAATCACGGCATCACCCAGCGCCGGCAGATTGGAAAACCCCCAACCCGTTCTAGCTGCACTGCCCTGCCACAATACATCGCCTGTATGGATATCGAGCAGCTTCAGATTGATTCCGACCACTGGCTCCCTGTCAGCTCCCGAGCGATAGTTCCACTCGTTGATGGTGCCGCTCAGACCATAGCGATAACCCGACTGTCTCGCCCATTGCAAGGCTTGCTGCTGCTGGCTGTCCGGATCGAGCAACTGGCGCAGGCTGACGGCCTTCACTGGCGCATACGATGCAAGCTCGTCAACCCCGCGAGTACGCAGCCGGGTCTCCAGAAGACTGCGTGCCTGTCTGTCCGCCTGTGGATTCTCGGAGAGATTGGCAATCGGCAACAGTGCCCAGCTCTGAGAGGCGTCGGCAGTCACCGTGGGCGTACTGGTCAGAGTGGCACATCCGGTCAGTGTGACCCAGACGAATACCAGGCTGGTCAGCAACAGACGCCGGATGCGAACCCCTGCGACAATGATGCATGGTGAATGACAACCGAGTGTCGTTTGCATGGCAGGCTCTCCGACTCAGAAGTTGACAGCTTTGTCTGCGGCCCGGAGACTCAGGGTGTCTTCCCAGTCCAGTGATGTCTGCACGATCACATCCAGATCATCGTATTTCGGTGTCCAGTCCAGAGTCCTGTGGATCTTGTCGACGGCGGCAATCAGTGCGGGTGGGTCGCCGGCTCTGCGGGGACGCTCCTCGACCGTCAAGGCTGAACCATGCAGCCGGGACGTCGCCTCGATGACTTCCCTGACGCTGAAGCCCTTGCCATAGCCGCAATTCACCAGAGTCGAACTGCCGCCCTTGCGCAGATGATCCAGTGCTGCCAGATGCGCGCTGGCCAGGTCCGTCACATGGATGTAGTCGCGGATACCGGTACCGTCCGGCGTCTGATAATCGGTGCCGAATACCATCAGTTTCTCGCGCTTGCCAACGGCGACTTCCGCTGCCACCTTGATCAGCAAGGTGGCTTCGCGTGTCGACTGCCCGATGAGTCCGTCCGGGTCGGAACCTGCCACATTGAAATAGCGCAGAATCACGTGCCGCAGATCGATGGCCCGGCTCAGATCCTTGATCATGTGTTCGGACATGAGCTTGGACATGCCATAGGGATTGATCGGCGCTGTCGGCAGATCCTCCGAACATGGCCTGGTGTCATCCTCGGGAATACCGTAGGTGGCCGCCGTCGAGGAAAAGATGACCTTGTCGACACCGGCTTCCTGGCAGCACTGCAGCAGATTGAGGGTATTGCCAGTATTGTTGCGATAGTACTTGAGTGGGTTCTCGACGCTCTCCGGCACAATCGTATGGGCTGCAAAGTGCATCACGGTATCAATCTGATGATCCTTCAGCAAACGACTGACCAGATCTCGATCACCCGTATCGCCGCGTATCAGAGTCCCGTAGAGTACCGCTTCCTCGTTTCCGGTGGAAAGATTGTCCAGAACGACGACATTCTCGCCGCGCTCACCAAGCAGTTTCACGACATGACTACCGATATAACCTGCCCCTCCCGTGACGAGAATGCTTTTTCTGCTGGCGGAATTGATCATGGGACGGAAGCTCTCGCGGCATCTGGTTCGAATACCCCTATATGTCGTCCAGTGGGAGAGTGCCTTGAGATCGACTAGGCTATTCTGTCTCCACGCACAACCGGATATGGATGGAAATTGCTGTGAGCACACGAGATCTGCTGAAAAGGCTGATCGGCTTTGATACGGTCAGTCGCAACCCGAACCGAGAGCTGATGGACTTTGTTCGCACCTGGCTCGCCGAGCAGGGTATCGAGTCACTGCTTATCCCCGATGAAAGTGGCGGCAAGGCCAATCTCTACGCCACGGTTCCGGGCGTCGCCACCGATGGCGGAATCATGCTCAGTGGACATACCGATGTCGTCCCGATAGACGGACAGGACTGGACGTTACCGGCATTCGAGCTGACGGAGCGAGATGGCCGCTACTACGGTCGAGGAACCGCCGACATGAAAGGATTTGTCGCCTGCGCGATGACAGCCATGGCCAAGGCCAGGGCCAGCGAGAACCCCCTGCAGGTGCCTCTGCACCTTGCCCTGTCCTACGACGAGGAAATCGGCTGCGTCGGTGTTCGCTCACTGGTGGAGCATCTGTCCAATCAGTCGATACGACCTCGACTATGCCTGGTCGGTGAACCCACCGAACTGAGCGTTGCCATTCGTCACAAGGGCAAGCGCGGCGTACGCGCCACCTTTATCGGACGCGAAGGTCATTCCGCACTCGCACCGCACAACCTCAACGCCATCCACCTGGCTTGCGACTTCATAGCTCACCTGCGGGAGGTGCAGGAACAACTGGCAGCGCCCTACGGCGGGCAGGAACAGGACAAGGTCCCCTACACCACGGTACATGCCGGACTCATCAATGGCGGTACTGCCCTGAACATTGTTCCCAACCGGTGCACGGTGGCCTTTGAGATACGCAATGTGGCAGAAGATGATCCGGATGAGCTGCTGCACAGGATACAGACACACGCCCGCGAACTCGTTGCTCGTGAACAGGCCAGAATTCCGGAAGCAGCCGTGTCATTCGAGCTGTTCAACGAGTACCCCGGCCTGGCAACACCCGAGGATTCCTGGGCGGTGGAATTCGTGAAATCGCTAACCGGCGCCAACGATTGCAGCGAAGTGGCGTTCGGTACCGAAGCCGGCATGTTCAGTTCACGACTCGATATTCCAAGCGTGGTCTGTGGCCCCGGATCAATGGACCAGGGTCACAAACCGGACGAGTTCATCAGTATCGAGCAGATGAGACTGTGTGAAGCGATGCTGGATCGTCTGCTCGCTCGCCTGTGCAACCCGGGTGGGCTCTAGGCCATGACCGGCATCCGGAATCATCATGCAGAAATGGACATCATGGGAGTCACGACTGTAACCTGATACATCATAGGGTCGAGCCGGATTTGCCGAAAACAGTGGTCACACCGCACGAAATCGCATTCGTTACTCGGTGTGAAGGTGCATACACACCGCCACGCTACGGCATGCCACATGAAACTGAGTTCCTTATCGACGTTCTATTTCTCACTCAGCAGTCTGCTACTCATCTGCATTCTGGCGGTGGTGCTGTTGATGCTGCGGAACCAGAATGAATTGGTGTACAACCAGGAAATTCGATATCGCTCCTATCTGGCCGCGGACGAACTTCGCCAGAGCTCGGATGACCTGACTCGGCTGGCCCGTACCTATGTGGTTACCCGGGACCAGCGATACGAAGAGCAGTTCTGGGATGTTCTGGCCATACGTGATGGTCAGAAACCGCGACCACAGGATTACAACCGCATCTACTGGGACTTCATAGCGGCTGGTGAAATACCCCGGCCTGCCGGACCCGCTCTGGCATTGCTGGCCCATATGCAGGCACTGGGTTTCACCGATCAGGAACTGGCAAAACTCGATGAGGCCAAACAGAACTCGGATGGCCTGGTCAAACTCGAGAGTACTGCCATGAATGCCGTCAAGGGACTGTTCGAGGACGACGAAGGAAAGTTCACTCGACAGGGCGAACCGAACTTCGAACTGGCCAGAAACCTCATGCATTCCGCCGATTACCACCGGCAAAAGGCTTACATCATGCGTCCGCTGGATGAGTTCTACACCCTGCTGGATGAACGCACCGAGCAGGCTGTGGCCGAACATGTACAACGCGGGCGACTGTATCTGTATCTGCTGCTATCGCTGATTGGCCTGGCCATCCTGGCTGCAGTGGTGGGGCATATACGCATCAGGCAACGCTTCATCAGACCACTGCGTAAGCTGGGAACAGCCCTGAAGGACATAGCTGAAGAACCGGACTATGACCGGAAAAATCTTGACAGCAGTGGCCATGACGAACTGGCCGATGTAGCCCGCTACTTCAACATGGCATCAACCAGATTCTCCGACATGCTCGAGGCCATCCACCTCGAGACGAATACTGCACGACAGTTGCAACAGGCTCTTGACGCCAGCTCGGCCAGCATCGTGATTGCGGATGCAGACAACCGGATCATCTACTTCAATCATTCCGCCCAGAGAACGTTGCAGGAAATCGAAACAGACATCCAGCAAAGCAACCCGGAATTTTCGGCCGAAAGTCTGCAGGCAAGCAACTGGTATGACCTGCACCCGGACCCGAATGCACGGCCGCAACTGAAGGGACTGGATTTCCGTCATGAAGAGACGATCGTCTATGGCGACTTCACATTCCGCTTGACCGCAAATCCCATCGTCACGGCCGATGGCGTGAGGCACGGCATCATCGCCGAATGGCAGAACATCACACGCAAGGCGCAGGCCGAGCGGACCCGGGAAATCGAGATCGAACAGCGAAAGGAACGGGAAATCAACTCGAAGGTCGATGCACTGCTCGACATCGTCAATAGCGCTGTCAACGGGGATCTGACACGAGAAGTGTGCATGACTGGTGATGATGTTGTCGCCCGCATGGGTAACGGTATCGAAACCCTGCTACGCGAACTGAAAGACAATCTCTCGCATATCCGCAGCAGCTCGAGCGCGCTCAGACTGGCTTCGGTGACTCTGGCAGAGACAAGCGACGAGATAGACAATATGGCGATTCATGCAGCCGATGACATGAGTTCGATGACGACGACATCGACGACCATGAAAGAGGATATCGATGCGGTCGCCAATGCCATGTCACAGATGACGATGGCCATCACTCATATTGCTCTCAACGCCGGTGAAGCGGCCGAGGTAGCCAATCAGGCCGTGGAACTGGCCGAGAGTACCGATTCCACGGTCAGACAGCTATCCGACTCCTCAGCAAGTATCGGCAATGTACTCAAGGTCATCACATCGATAGCCGAACAGACCAATCTGCTTGCCCTGAACGCCACCATCGAGGCTGCCCGCGCCGGTGAGGCCGGCAAGGGCTTTGCCGTCGTCGCAAACGAGGTCAAGGAGCTGGCCAAGGGCACCGCCAAGGCGACCGAGGAAATCAGCAAGAGCATCGAGGCCATTCAGATCAACAGCGGCGACGCCGTACAGGCCATCACCTCCATCGGCCAGACCATCAAGCGAATCAGCAAGATCCAGAACGTCATCGCAGCGGCCGTCAAGGAACAGACTGCCAGCACCACGGAAATGTCTCTGAACGTCCACAATGCTGCCATCAATGGCGACAAGATCACCGAGAACACCTGCAGTCTGTCGGCGGGTATCCATCAGACCAAGCAGGGAGTCACTCGCTTGCAATCGACATCCGGTGATATCTCCGAGCTGGCGGAAGAGCTGCGCAAAAAGGTCGAGAAGTTCGAACTGGGTGACTCTTCCGAGCCCGGGCTCTGAGACCGGAACGACTCTCGTAACCTCCGAACCTCCGAACGCCCGAACTCCCGAACTCCCGAACTCCCGAACTCCCGAACTCCCGAACTCCCGAACTCCCGAACTCCCGACCTTCAGATCTTCAGACCCTCCAACACCGAAGGGTCTGAGCAATACCGTCGCAGCTTCAACGGCCGTTGTGAAAGCTCTCCTGCAATCCGTACACCGGCGTATCCATGCCCTCTGCGCGCGCCTTCAACTGCAGCGCCAGGTACAGGGAATAGTGCCGTGATTGATGCAGATTGCCACCATGGAACCACAGAGCCTGCTGCTGAGTCGGCTTCCACATGTTGCGTTGCTCGCCCTCCCATGGTCCCGGATCCTTCGGTGTATCCGAACCCAGTCCCCAGCACTTGCCCACCTTGTCGGCCACTTCCTGACTGATCAGATCTGCTGCCCAGCCATTCATGGACCCGAACCCGGTTGCATAGACGATCACGTCTGCCGGCAATTCCGTCCCATCATCGAAGATCACCGAATCCTCGGTAATCTCGCTGACCTGACCGGATTTGAGCTTGATCTTGCCGTCGATGATCAGCTGGCTGGCACCAATGTCGATGTAATAGCCCGAGCCGCGACGCAGATACTTCATGAACAGGCCCGAACCATCAGCTCCCCAATCAAGCTGAAAACCGGCTTTCTCCAGCCCGGCATAGAAATCCGCATCGCGCTCCCGCATCTGGTCATACAGCGGAATCTGGAATTCGTGCATGATCTTGTAGGGAATCGATGCGAAGATCATGTCGGCCTTCTGCGTCGTCATGCCATTGGCAACAGCTTCTTCGGAATACAAGGCCCCCAGTCCGATCTCCATCAAGGAATCGGAACGCACGATATGCGTCGATGAGCGCTGCACCATGGTGACATCGACATCGTTCTCCCACAGCGCGGCGCAGATATCGTGTGCCGAGTTGTTGGAACCGATGACCACCACTTTCTTGCCCTTGAACGGATCCGGCCCGGGGTGCTGCGACGAATGATGCTGATCGCCCCGGAATCGTTCCTGTCCCTTGAATTGCGGGATATTCGCCTTGCCCGACATTCCCGTCGCCAGAACCAGATTCCGTGGATTGAGTGTCACCTGCTCGCCGTCACGGTCCACTACCACCGTCCACTGTCCCGAGGCTTCATCATAGCTGGCAGATTGCGCGGTAGTACTGGTCCAGTAGTTCAGCTCCATGATTCGGGTATACATTTCCAGCCAGTCCCCCAGTTTGTCCTTGGGGGCAAAGATCGGCCAGTTGGCAGGAAAGGGCAGATACGGCAGGTGGTCGTACCAGACGGGATCGTGCAGACACAGGGATTTGTAGCGATTTCGCCAGCTGTCGCCGGCTCGTTCATTCTTCTCGATGATGATGGTTGGTACACCCAGTTGGCGCAGTCGTGCGCCGAGTGCAATGCCACCCTGGCCCCCGCCGACGATCACGACTTCCGGCTGTCTGGTATATCCCAGCTCGGCCAGTTCCTGCTCGCGCTCCTCAGCCCAGGACTTGCGATTTCTTGCGGAGCCGTGCTTTGCTCCCATTGGCCGTTCGAATCCCAGCGGTTCCTCATGCCCCTTGAGCTCAACGGCAGCCGTCAGCAGGGTCCAGATCTTCTCGTTGCGAATGCGCACCAGGCCATAGCCTCGAGCAACCGCGGTTTCGAAATTGATCCAGCTGGTCAGGACGCCATCTTCCTCTGTCGCGATTTCGCCTTCGGGAATATGCCAGTTGGTGGGCTGGGTACTGTCCAGCTGGGATTCGAGCATGTCCCGGATCCCGGACTTGCCTTCTACCGTCTTGATGTTCCAGGTGAAGGAAACCAGGTCTCGCCAGTAGCAATCCTCGTCAAACAGCTCCAGTATGCGGTCGATGTCTTTTGCTTTCAGAGCCTCTTCCAGCTTGTCCAGCAGTGCGGTGACTTTTCCGTTGGGGGCAACGTCCAGCATTGCGCTTCTCCTCGGTGATGGTGAGTGGAGACTCGATGAGACCAGTTTCACCGGCGGAGATGAACTGACGGAGCAGCTGTTTTGCACCTCAGGACGTGGTCAATATCCGGTCGGCTGTGGCAAATGCAACACATTGCAACACCCCGGCCACTGCTGCAACACTTCAGCATCATGGCGTGGCGCACCGCGCTCAAGCCGCACCACGAGACAGGCCGGAATCAGTCGGGTCTCTGCAAGCCGGCACGCTGCATTCGGCGATGCACGGTGCTGCGGTTGACTCCCAGCATCCGGGCAACCCGCGAGATATTCCATTGGCAGGATTCCAGCAGCTGCGGCAGATCACCGGGATTACGCAGGTTCGGCTCGGTAGCTGCGGCACTGTCTCCCAGCGCAGGCGGAAGATGCTCGACTTCGATCACGCCCCCGGGACACAGGGCGATGGCCACATCGACGACATTCGCCAACTCACGCAGATTCCCGCTCCAGCGTCTCGCTGCCAGATCCTCCTGCGCGGCTCGAGTGAAACGATAGGCCGGTGGATCGGTCTGACAGCGCTGCTGCAACACACGCTGCAGCAGCCAATCGAAATCCTGACGATGGCGCAAGGCAGGCAATACGAGTGTGGCCCCAACCAGGCGGTGCAACAGATCTGCCCGGAACCGCCCCTCTTTGACCAGTTCGATTGGCGAGATCCGAGACGAACACAGCAGACGGGGGATGGTTCGTACCGTACCGACGTTCCGGTCATTGTCATCAAGCTCCACCAGCAGCCTCATGAGCGCATCCTGTGCCACCGGCTGCAGATCCGCCAGTTCCTCGATATACAGTGAGCCGCCGTCAATACCGGGATTTCCGGTACCCGTGTCCTCGGCAATGCTCTTCAACCACTGGCCGCTGTCGATCATGGCCGGTACCAGGCCGATACAGCTCAGTACCCGAAACCGCTGGGCTGGTGTTCGGCTGTCGTGCATCGCTCTGGCCAGGTGGCGCCTGCCGCTGCCCGACTCCCCCTGTATGCAGACCGGCACGGTGCTCTCCACCAGCCGACTGGCCAGACGCTGCACTTCCAGCATGGCATCATCGCCACCGTGCAGATCGTTGAGCGGATTGCCGCGCACCCGCCGCGGTGACAGTGACGGCGACCGGTTTGCGGCAACCGACGGTTGCGGGGCGATGGCATGGGCAAAGACCGGAGATCCATCCACGAACTGCAGAATGCGCTCCTCTGCCGGGCGCCCCCGCATGTAGCCGGGCAACTGGTTGATATCGAGATTGAAAAACCGCGTTATCGACTGCCCAACCAGTACCTCGGGGGTTCGCCAGTCAACGCCCGCCACGCCTGTCAGGACCCGCGCCGCCCCATGGGTGAATCCAATGATTCGTCCGCTGCCATCCAGCGTGACTGCCGCATCCGGATCGACATCCAGCAATTCGGGAGACAGTGAGAAACGCAGGACCCACTCCGAGGCACTACGCGCCATCAGATTGGCAAGCTCCACTCGCCTGGCCGATGCGGTCACCAGTTGCATCGCCAGACGCTGGCTGCTCTTGGGTCTGGGAGATCGCAGCAGGGAGATATCCAACACAGCCGCCAGTGAGCCGGTGGTATCGAAGATCGGTGCGGCCGTGCAACTGAGTGGTGTATGCATCAGATCGAAATGATCATCCTGATGAATCGTGACCGCCTCGCCTGTCTGGATACAGGCACCGGCAGCACTGGTTCCCGACAGCCCTTCCTCCCAGTGGGCGCCCAGATACAGACCCGCCTGGCGCAATTCACTCTCGAAGTGCCGTTCGCCGAAGTAGTCGACGGCAACCCCATGACGGTCGGTCAGCAGCACTACATATCGTTGTCCGGCCACCTGCCTGAACAGCCGGTCCAGACCTCCTCGTGCAATGTGCACCAGCCTCTCCGCTTCCTGACGATGCTCTCGCAGCCGGGACTCGGTTACCACATGCGCCTTCTGCCGCGCAGCAGGATCCAGCTTGTGCTGGTCGATACAACGACGCCAGGATTCGATGACATCAGGATCACGCAAGCTGGGCCTCCCTTGAAGGGTCGCCTCTATTTCCCTGATGTGCTCACTATCGCCAACACCCATTCATCACCTCACCTTCCGACACTAACAAAGCCGATGCGATTGTCAATGGGCCATCACGCCACACCGGCGGCAGTTTCACGCGAATCAGCAGTATCATCGCCCGATGCCCACCCGTACACGCCAGATGTCGACATGAAGACCATTGCCAGTACCGATCACATTCTGCATTTCCCCAGAGCAGAGTTGTCGGGAGGACAACTGATCCGCCCCTACGAATGCCCGGAGCGCTGGGATTACATCGTGAGCGCTCTGGCCGAAGGCGGCTTCAGCGCACCGCAAGCTCCCGATGTGCTGGACATGAGCACGGTTGCCAGGGTGCATGGCGCGGACTATCTGCAGTTTCTTGCCTCTGCCTGGTCTTTGTGGGAGGCAGAAGGCTACACAGGAGAAGCCCTGCCCACGGTGGTGCCGGCACGTCGTACTCAGCAGCGCGAGCCGGAGCACATCGATGGCAAGCTCGGTTATTTCGCCGGTGCAACGGAAACCGCCATCACGGCAACCACCTGGCAGGCGGCGCAAAGCAGTGCTGCCTGTGCGCAGACCGCTGCCCGGCTACTCGCTACTGGCGAGACCTCCGTCTTTTCCCTGTGTCGTCCGCCCGGGCATCATGCCGGCCACGATCTGTTCGGCGGCTATTGCTTCCTGAACAATGCCGCCATCGCCGCCCAGCAGCTGCTGGACTCCGGCGCAACACGCGTGGCCATTCTCGACATCGATTTCCATCATGGCAACGGCACGCAGGATATCTTCTACGAACGCAATGACGTGTTGTTCGTATCCCTGCACGGCAATCCCGGCCATGCCTTTCCCTACTTTCTCGGCTACGCCGATGAAACCGGCCAGGGTAACGGTGAAGGCTACAACATCAATCATCCGATGCTGCCCGGTACCACCTACGATGCCTGGTCCGACGCGCTGCACGACTCTCTGCAACGCATTGGAGAATATCTGCCGGATGCACTGGTAGTCTCCCTCGGGGTGGACGCCTTCGAACGTGATCCCATCAGCTTCTTCAAACTGAGCAGTGATGATTTCATGCGCTGCGGACAGCGTATCGGCCAGCAGTCTCTACCAACCGTTTTTGTCATGGAAGGCGGCTATGCCGTGGAGGAAATCGGCATCAACACTCGCAATGTGCTCAGCGGCTTTCTGAACCCCTGACACCTCACCGCGCCCTTGTCAGGCTCTCGATCACCAGGCGCGAACAGCGAACAGCGAACAGCGAACAGCGAACAGCGAACAGCGAACAGCGAACAGCGAACAGCGAACAGCGAACAGCGAACA
>CANLXI010000035.1 GCA_947495035.1 uncultured Granulosicoccus sp. | reverse complement strand
AAGAAGAGCTACCGATACGACGTCGGGCTCGTTCAACCAACGGATCAAGTCGCGGCGTGGCGCGACTTATCCTTAGTTGTTAGGCGTCAGCGTATATGGCTTGTGTGATTGCCTTGTTTACCGGCTAACGCTGCCTGCTCTACAAGATCCAGAGTTGTGTAGCGATTATTGTTTACTACCGGGAACGTTGAGTAGACATAGCTTATGAAATCATTCCAATACATAGATTTGGTATCTTCAATTACTGCACGTAACATCGCCAGTTCATTTTCAGATAGATCATAGCTTTTGCCATCCGCTTTATCTGTTTCTTGTGCGCCAATCAAAGTTTTATTAGTTCCGTAAGGGGTTCTGTCTTCTCTTACGAACATGTAGTCATCATCTCTTGCAGTATTGACCACATCAAATACAAATGGTCCGAAGTTATCGAAATACCATTCGATATTAGTAATTTGTTTTCCGTATAACACAGCTGACTTCCAGTCGGCTAAGTAAACCATTTTTGTCAATCTTGCATTAGACAGTTCATGCTTATGTGGATACGTATCACAGAGAAATCGTATAGCATGCTTAAGCTTATTCATTTGTCTGCTCCTCCGAACCTGCACGTACTCTTTCGTATGCTGATCGAAATCTGCTGAGCAAGTCAGCAATATATATTTTATGGCCTTCAAAAATTTGTGATAAATACATTTCATCCAGAACTCCTTTTCTGGTTGCCTCAAACAGAATAACTCCAATCCTGCTTTTTCCGTCGTCTACCGCAAAACCGCAATAGACGCAAGAATCCATTCTCAAATTATCTATTATGCTGTCAGTTAGGTTATATTTTCTTTCAAGGTATTTGTTCTTCTTTCCCGGAGTATCTGGAAGTTCTACGAACTCCCTCCCCGAGCGCCATGCCACCCCAATAACACCTTGATCATCTTTGAAATATTTCCTATTTACTTTACAGTGAATTGGGTCTGCAGTATGCCGCCCTGCTAGTACGAATCTAGAACCATCATGCAAATACAGTGAAGCGCGAACTGTGTTATCCAATTTAAATCGATCATTTAGCAGCAATGCAAGAAAATCAGAAGATCCATCATATAAATTTTGATGGTGCTCTCTATTTAATTCACCAATAGCTTGCTGCGCCTCTTCCAATTGATCTCCAGATGAAACTGCAGCATCTAATTCCACCCTTAATTTTTTATTTTCCTTTCTTAGAGCTCTATGGTTTGCTGTACTTCTGTGAGCTGCAATAAAAAACAGTACAACAGTTACCAAACCAATCCATGGTGTCCAGCTAGACGCCCAGAATTTCCAGTGTTTATCCGGGAGCATACACCAGCTCCGATATTGTACTGGCCACCACCATCCAGACCACAACAAATAGACTGACAACATCAAATTTGTGGCGTGCTGAGATATACCTATACTGTGGTGTTCAAGTTTTTTAGAAACGCGAACGAGCCATCCGTCACTCATCTTTTAATAATGTGCTACCTGTCACAGTACTTAGTTTAGCATGCACTTTCATTCTTTACGCCACATTCGTAGAAGGAGGGGGCTGGCGCCTCCGCGGTAGGGACGCCCGTTACCGGACGCCCCCCGCACAGTCCCGGACGTGCGGTATTCCCGCATCCGGTTCCTCGGTTGTACTCGCTTTCGCGACGAGCTTGTCATTACACAAGAATTGCATGCTCACGTTGTCTTCCCACGATGTTAGGTTTGGCGACACTCCACTTCTTCAACGCCTCCTTGAACTGGCCCCAGTTAAAACTGCGCTTCTTCCCACCGCGTCGGTTTAGCCATTTGAAGACACAACCGATCGTAAATCTGTAGAAAGACTCCAGAGCTTTTCCGTTAGTGCGCAATCCAAAGTAGTTATAGTGTCCCACCAACCGGCGGTTCAATCCAGCAATGAATGGCTTGCCGTTCAGATGGCGGTTTTTCCTTACCCATTCCTTCATCTTGCGTTTCGCTGCCTGCAATCGCTTGGGCGCTGTGCGCTTCTTCACTCGTATCTCGCCATACCAGTCCGCGTCCCAGTAAAACTCCATACTCAGAAACTCGAACCGGTTGACCAACCCGGGTGAAAAGCGACTGAACCGACTCAGCTTGGTTTTCTCCGGCGCTACCACCAGATTGAATTTCTCCAACCTCTTCGGCATGGCCCGATAAAACCGTTTTGCATCGCTCTTGTACTGAAAGGCACACACATAATCATCAGCGTACCTGATCATGAATGCGTACCCCTTGCAACGTGGCTTCACGACTCGATCAAACCACAGATCAAGCACATAATGTAAATACACGTTCGCCAGTATCGGTGAAACACTACCACCTTGCGGGCTTCCGGACTCGGGATGAATGATCTCACCATCGGTGTCCAGTATGCCTGCCTTGAGCCAGCGGCGAATCAACCCTGTAAACGCCTTGTCCTCGACTCTCTGTTCCAGCATCTGCAGCAGCCAGTCGTGATCAATCATGTCGAAGTAGCCTTTGATATCGGCCTCCACCACATAACCGAACGAGCCGTACTGCAGATTGAAGCCCAGATCATCCAGTGCATCCCGTGCACTTCGTTGCGGACGGTACCCATAGCTGACGTTCAGGAAATCCTGTTCGTAGATCGCCGTGAGTATTCTGGCGCAGGCTCTCTGCACCAGCTTGTCTTCAAGGGCGGGTATCCCCAACGCTCGCAGCTTTCCGTTCGCTTTGGGGATATAACAACGCCGGACCAACTTCGCCCGATAACACTTCGATTTCAGTCTCCGCACCAGATTCTCAATATTGGCATACAGGTTTTCTTCGTAAGCCTGTGCCGTCACTTCATCCACTCCACTCGCAGCATGCTTATTCAGCTTGCGCCAGCAATCCAGCAACAGCTCTTCGTTGAGTAACCGATACAAATTCTGAAATCGATGATCCTTGCAGGACGCTGCCCGCATGGCTATTCCCTGCAGTGAGGTTTGCACACGTTCTTCCAGCCCGACTGTGTCCGGCGTGTGTTTCCTTTGCAAGCTACGTACTTCCGTCACGTCCTTCCCCATGTAATGGGCTTTCCCCATCTCAGAGTACTATGCGTGATAAGACACCCCAATTGTATGCGGCCATAAATGGCCTGCCTGCACCTCTCCCTGTCGAACACTTTCACCCGAGCGCACTGCGTTTCCAGGATTGAATGATCCTTTTGCGTCTCTCTAGCCCTGGCGGCTTCTATGTTCATCTTCGTGTAGGAACTCATGGGGCTTCCTGGGTTCTCCAACGTATCTCTCTCTGCATGCCACGGCCTGTGGACTCCGCCAGACCTTCGACCCCCTTGCCAAATCGGAAGTCTCTCGTGTTGCCTTCGGTGTATGTTAAGACCCTCGGCGTCTGGAAGGACGTTTTCGAAGCTGTACCAGCACTTCAGGGAACGCGATTTCCCCTACGGCCTACAGAGTACTCTGTGTACGCTTACCTCATATCTCGTTCATGAATTACTTCACTCCTCAATGAGATCAACACTCGATACGGGCGGGCGGCTAACCCTTACCCGACGGGGACTTTCACCCCGCAAGATACGCTGAGCTTTGCCCAGCGCGATAACAGCCGCGATAACCCGCACTTGCGGCCAGCACGGCGGAGCGGCAGCGAAGTCGTGATGCTGTCAAGTGACGGCTGCAGCGCTTTGTTCGGTCGGTTCCTTAAACATAACCTCAATATGCTACCAGCTCTTAAAACAGATCCAAACCCTGCAAGTAAATATCAATTTCTATCTAAGCATTGAAATGTTAGCCGTGCATGCGATATTTGAATAAGTCAAGACAACACGGGACATATCATCAGTGTCTACGTCGATTTGTTTCAAATCCGCCACCGAACTGTGCTTTGTCTAGTGCGTCCTCAGACTTTCTATTCTGATTTTTTACCTTGCTTCGATTGGTAGACGCCCGACGAAGTAGTTGTGCTCGGCACTTGAGGCAGAGTTTGATAAATGAACCACTGGTCGATTTATATTGCCAAACTATGACATCCTTTCGACTGCAGTAGTTGCAAGCGCCGGTTGCACTTAATTTTTCACCTCGTCTACGCAGAGCATTTTTCATCCGTAGCTCAGCGATTCTTGTGTCAAGCAGTTTTTCCTTTTCGCGCTTAGAGTCGATCTTAGAACGCAGATCACTAGATGCATCAGTGACGATACGCGTACAAGCATGCCTGTCAAATGTCTTTTTATTACGAAAAACACCTTTGCAATCTTCGCATTCAATCTGCATGACACATACACTCTCGCATACTGGCACCTCGCCGCGAAGTAGATTATCGTAACGAGCCCATTTCTGTTTTATTCTATTTTAGTTCATGATCTATCTTCGATGCCATGAGCCTTAAGGATACATGGCTTTTAATCCGGAGCAATATACAATTAATTCTTACCGAGACCACTATACGATGTGAGACCCAATTACACATTGACTCATAAACCATCGCTCTTTGTTCGAAGCAAGATTAAGAATATTGTTAGCTTTTATCAAACCTAATCTTTAATTCGTCGAAACCTGGAAACCTTTCAGTACTCGGAATTTGCGGACCGAACAACTATTAGACTGACTCAAGTATGCACCACCTTCAATCGCTCATCGTAACCAATACCAACCACTCTCCTCCATTCTCATAAGACGACACTCCTGTATGCCCTGATAGTGCCCAGTCTGATATGGAAAATCATTGTCTTGTGCCTTCCAACATCCAGTGTTAGCCTGATCCCGAACCTGCCAATCCCGTTTGACTTCATGGATGAATGTCATGCCAGATCAACCACGCCCTGTGCGTTCGCTTGCGACGCAAACGCGAATTGCCTACAAGAAATGTCTCACAGCGGAGGGTATTCCGTCAAAGCAGCATTCCTACTATCTGACGCGTGCCAATCAGTTTGTCAGAGCCGCTTGCGGGCGTGATCCTCGGCAGCTTCAACCTCACGAAACCGAGAAAATACTCGACACCCTGGGACGCGACAATAATCTGACTGACTGGCAATATCAGCAACTGGTCGATGCTGTGCGTATTCTCCTGATCAATTGTCTGCATTCCTCAGCGTCGGAAGCGGCAGATTGGTCTCGCTGGAAAGCGTCTGCCCGTTCCATGGCACCAGATCATGCATCCATTGCCCGCGAGCAATCGCCCGACGAACTCATCTATCTGAAGATCAAACGTGGGACCGGTGAGTACGCCAGAATACGCAGCCTTCACCGCAATCTGATCATTCGCCTGGTCACGGAAATTCGCGCACGCGGTTATGCCTATCGAACCGAGGAAGCCTATGAGCAATGGGTGGTCCGGTATATCGCGTTCTGCAAGGGAGAATCACCGGAAAAGACCGGGCCGGATCACGTGGCAAAGTACCTGCACGACCTGGTTGTCACTGGCAACGTCAGCGCAAGCACCCAGAACCAGGCATTGAACGCACTGATATTCCTGTACAAGCGAATACTTCAGGCTCCACTGGGGCAATTGGAAGACTTTGCTCGCTCCAAGCGCAAGAAGATCGTACCGGTGGTCATGTCTCGCGCCGAAGTCAGGGGGTTATTGGCAGAACTGCAAGGCTGGCAACACGACGTCGGCTGCCTGCTCTACGGTACAGGCATGCGGGTCATGGAAGCATTGACACTACGCGTCAAGGATGTGGATTTTGAATACGGTCGCATTCACGTCTGCCAGTCAAAGGGCAAGAAAGACCGTTTCGTTCCACTTCCGAAAAGCCTGTCAGTCAGCTTGCAGGAGCAGATCAGAAAAGTGACAACGCTGCACCAACAGGACCTGGAAGACGGTTATGGAGAAGTTCTCATACCGGAAGCGCTAGCCCGGAAGTACCCCAAGGCCACCAGGGAATTGCGCTGGCAGTTCCTGTATCCATCTGGCAGGCTTTCCGTCGATCCGCGCTCTGGCGTCATTCGCCGACATCATATGCACGAAAGTGGACTGCAAAGAGCGGTGAAACAGGCAGCGGAACGCTCGGGCATCAGAAAGCGAATCGGTTGCCACACCTTCAGGCACAGCTTTGCCACCCATCTGCTGGAAAGCAATCATGATATACGCACGGTACAGGAGTTGCTGGGCCACGCCGATATCTCCACTACCATGATCTACACACACGTACTCAACCGCCCCGGCATCAGTGTATCCAGTCCACTGGACCTCTGACCCCGCCGAAGCTCATCACCATCACGCAGCCCCAGCACACCAAACCACGACTAATCCTTCGAATACCGCCGCCGAATCACCGCCACACTCACCGCTGCTATCAATATCAGACCTTGCACCACATCCCTGATGGGCTTGGGCAATCCCAGCAGGTTCAACAACGTGAATATGGCCTGCAGGCACAGCGCTCCGGCTATGGTGGCTCCCACGGCCCCTCTACCGCCAAGTAGCTGGGCCCCACCAATCACCGTGGCGGTAATGGCCTGCAACTCGTAACCCAGCCCCACATCGGTCGACACACCGGCAAAGCCGCCCAGCAGAATACCGGCGATAACCGCTGTCACGGCTGATACCACAAACGCAGCAATACGAATTCTCGGAACAGCCACGCCGGATAATCGAGCGGCCTGCGGGTTATCGCCAATGGCATGCAGCAACTTCCCGTATTGGGTGCGGTGCATCAGCCACCAGAGCAGCCCACCCACCACCAGCATGACAATCAGCGCCACCGGGAATATCTTCACCAGAGGCACATCCTTGATCAACACCCGCCCGAAGAAACGGAAGGTATCCGGCAGATATCCCCGGGGAGCGCCACCGGACCAGGTCAAGGCAATACCGTTCAGGGTAATCATCATGCCCAGGGTGGCAATGATGGAAGGCACTTTCAGCCAGCAGACCACCATGCCATTGACCATACCTACCAGTACGCCCATGCCCAGCATCAGGGGAATGACCCAATAGCTGGCATTCGGGTCGCCATTGGTCAGAATGGAACTGCCGATGACCGTCAGCGTGATGATGGACCCCACGGACAGGTCGAACCCGCCAGAGACGATCACGTACAGCTGCCCGACAGCAAGGATCACCAACGGGGCGGCGCGCTTGAGAAAATTCATGTAACCGGTGGGCTGCATGAAGTGCGGTGACAGCAGCACGATGACCACCAGCAATATCAACAGCACCAGATACACCGGATTGATACCGAGCCGCCACCGGCCAGGCCCCTTGATGATCCGGCTAGCAGCTGTACTGCCGACGTCATCCGCCGTTTGAGGGGTCGCGTCAGTATTTACATCAGTCGCTTTGCCGGATTCGCTCATGCCACCAGCTCCTTGCTGCGCATCGCGTAGAAGGCCACCGCTGCCACAATGATGATGCCGCGAATGATCTGCTTGGCAAAGGCATCCACCCCCGCCAGGTTGAAGATCGAATCGATCAGAGAGAAGATCATCACCCCCGCCAGAGTCCCCCAGACGCCACCACGCCCGCCGGCCAGAATGGTGCCGCCAATGACCACCACGGCAATCGACTCCAGATCATAGACACCATCGCGGCCTATCCAGGGGGCACCGGAACGCAGGCGACTCGCCAGATACAACCCCGCAACCGTTGCGCACAGGCTGCAGAGGATATGCGCACCGATGATCACTCGCTCGGTTCGAATACCGGCCAGTCTCGCCGCATTGGCATTGCCACCCACTGAATAGATGTTCGCCCCCATCCGCGTCCAGCGCAGCATGACCCAGGCAACCACGGTCAACACCCCAAGAAACCACAGACTCACGGGTACCCCCAGGTACTGCCCATAGGCGAAGAACTGGAATTCCTCGGGCACTGACCCGGCAAAGTTGGTAAACGCCGCCGACAGCAGCCCTTGCAGTATCAGCGCCATGCCCAGTGTCGCAATCAGCGGGTTCACTTCCAGCCGCGTAATGACCAGACCATTGATCAATCCAACCAACGCACCCACTGCCAAAACCAGCAAGATGGCGGGCACCATCATGCCGGGATCCCCGGACATGACAAAGGACGCCAGCACAGCAGACACCGAGATCAGATTGGCCACCGACAGATCGATGGAGGCCACCAGAATCACGAAAGTCTGTCCGATAGCCGTGATCGCCAGGGCGATGGAGCGCCCCAGTATGCTGAGCAGATTATCCACAGACAGATACGCCGTCTGCTCCGTGAACACCGCAATGGCGCCATACAACACGAACGCCAGCACCAGCAACACAATGGACGCATGCCGAGCCAGGCTGAATCCGGAACCTTTGCCAGGCGCGGTAGCATCACGTGTCGTCATGCGCTGTGCCTGGCTGTGGTGGCGGCGCGCATGATCGACGCTTCATCAGCCCCCTGGGCAAACTGTCCGGTGATTCGGCCATTGCTCATCACCTCGACGCGATCGGCCACCCCCAGAAGCTCAGGCAGGTCGGATGAGATCATGACAATGGCCGCACCGCCCCTGGCCAGATCCCGCATCAGCTGGTAGATGCCGGCCTTGGCATTGACATCGATCCCCCGGGTAGGCTCCACGAATATCAGTATATCGGCAGCCAGCATCAGCCAGCGAGCCACCACGATCTTCTGCTGATTGCCGCCCGAGAGAACACCGGCCTCGGTATCAAGACTCGCTGCCCGCACATCCACCTGATTGAGCAGTGCTTCGAGCTTCTCCAGATTGCCATGCTGCGTCACCGATGGTGCTGACAGGGCGCCACTGAAGGCACGTGCCGACACCATCGCGTTATCGCGCACCGACTGCATCAGAAACAAGGCATCGGCCTTGCGGTCAGCGGGCAGCATCGACACCCCTGCCTTGATCGCATCTCTGGGCTGCCGACAATCAACCAACTCCCCGTTGATGCGATAGCTGCCATGAGTAAACGGCGCATCACCGAACAATGCTCTTGCCAGAGACGTTCTGCCCGCGCCCTGCACACCCGCCACACCAACAATCTCCCCTCGACGCAATTCAAAATCGATATCGGACAACGCGGCATTACCGGCAGACTCCACACTCAGCACCACGTCGCCGACCTCTTCCGCCATCGCCGGCGATGGATAGAACTCGGTAATTTCGCGTCCCACCATGGCATGGATGATGGCGGACTGCTCTGGCACCTGATCAAAGTTGGCGGTGACCACCCCATCCTTGAGTACCGTCACTCGATCGGCCAGTCGCGCAATCTCGCGCATGCGATGGGTGATATAGACAATGCTGTGATTCTGCCGACGCAGCTTGTCAATCAGAGCGAACAAGACCTCGCACTCGCGCTCGTTCAATGCCGCCGTCGGTTCGTCCATGACCAGTACTTTCGCATCGAGTGCAATGGCCTTGGCAATCTCCACCATCTGCTGCTCGGCCACATCCAGATCCCGCACCAGCGTGTCTGGCCGAATGCGATGTTCTTCACCGAAGAATTGCAGCACTTCTTCGGTTTCCCGTTGCATCTGCCGCTCTTGCAGAAAACCGCCTCGCGACAGCTCGCGGCCCATGAAGATATTCTGCGCAACCGTACGCTCGGGCAGCAGTGCAAACTCCTGATGAATGACGCTGATACCCGCCTGCAAGGCATCCAGCGGATGACCGAATCTGCGCACCTTGCCATTGACTTCAATGCTGCCCGAGTCTGGCTGATAAGCCCCAGAGAGCACCTTCATCAAGGTGGACTTGCCGGCCCCGTTCTCACCGGCAAGCGCATGCACCTGCCCGGCATGGCAATCCATGCTGACCTTGTTCAGCGCATGCACCCCGGGAAAACGCTTGTCGATATTCAACAGGGAAAAGACAGGCGTAGTCATGTCATCGTTTCAACAGACACTCGTTCTCCGTAAAACTGAAGCGCAATAACCGACCCTGCCATACCGCCGGTGGTCGGATGGATACGTGAACTGATTTTTCATCATATTCCGCCATGGCGGGCAATTAATCAAGTCGACAGTGTGCAAAGCCAATCATGACGCTGTCGCTGCCGGATCACTCGTCACAAATACTGAGAAATGCAGTGCATTACACACTGAAGGTATCAATTTCATCGACACCGTTCACAGTGAATGCTAACCGGAAGTACCAGCGCCCCCAATGAGTTCGTCGCGAACAGCATTGATTTGCTAGAGTGGGCAGGCAGTACCACACCACCAGTCCGGACAGTTGCATGAGATGTCAGCGCATGGCGACAGAACCTGTATATACAGCGAATTCCGCCAGGGGGTGAAATACGATCGGTATTGGCGACCGAACGCGTTTCCCCACAGTGACCCGCGCTAATGGGTCCAGTAGCAATGAGATGTTGACGAGTCATGGATAACCCGGACCAAGGACAACGATGAGGGATACATTAATGAGATTAGCAGTCAGTTGTATCAGTGCCATCAGCGTACTCGTATTATCCGGTAGTGCCATCGCACAGGCACCGAACTTCGACGACCCTGCCGAGTTCGAAAAACAGAAAGCGATGTTGACCGCTGATCGCAACGGACCGGACGACAAACCCTGGGAGCAATATATCGGCGATGCCATGGCGGACACCTCTTCGCACAAGCAGGATGGCGCCGGTACGGTCTGTTTCTCCAACGCCGGTGTCAACAACCCCTGGCGAGTGGTTGGCTGGACCACCATGCAGGCAGAGGTGGATCTGCAGGCTGACAAGATTGCCGAGTTCATCGTCACCGATGCGGAAGGCTCGGATGACAAGCAGATTTCCGATATCGACGATCTGCTTGCGGGCGGCAAATGCGACGTCCTCATCGTCTCTCCCAACACCACGGCGGCTCTGACACCGGCTGTCGAGAAAGCCTGCGAGCAACTGCCCGTGGTCATCTTCGACCGAGGCGTCAATACCGATTGCCCGGTCACCTTCATCAAACCGGTGGGCGGCTACGGCTTCGGCATTCAATCAGCCCAGTTCATAGCAGACAATGCAGAAGCCGGTGCCAAGGTCTTGATGCTGCGCATTCTGCCAGGCGTCGATGTGCTGGAAACGCGCTATTCCTCGGCCAAACGCATTCTCGATGAAGCCGGCATGAATATCGTGGGCGCTGAATTCACCGACGGTGATCGAGCCAAGACCAAATCCATCGTTGAAGACTATCTGCAGCGCGAAGGAGAACTGGCGGCCGTGTGGATGGATGCGGGAGCCACCTCGGTGGCGGCCATCGAAGCCTTCGAGGACATGGGCATGGATGTACCGATCGTCACCGGTGAAGACCAGCAGGACTTCCTGCAGAAATGGAAGTCTCTGGACATGAATACCATCGCACCCACCTACCCCACCTACCAATGGCGTACACCGATCATCGCGGCAACCCGCATTCTCGCTGGAGAAGCAATTCCCGGCCCCGAATGGAACCTGCCACAACCGGCCATCACCGCCGACAATCTGGATCAATACATCAACGACAACATGCCACCATTGCACTATGCCATGTGTGGCTGCGAAGGCATGCCGGATTATCCGTCGCGCTGGGGCGGCCAGTAAATCAATGAACCTACGACTGGAACACACATGTCCGGATATTCGATAATCAACGCTTGCGTCTGGGACGCAAGCGTCAACGAACCCTTTGCCGCAACCGTTGATATCGACGACAATCGCATAACCGCCGTCACGGCAGTCAATCAGCCTGACCAGCCCGACACGGCTACACCCCCTGGTGGCCGTATCGTCATTGATGGCCAGGGCATGACGCTGATGCCCGGCATGGTTGAGGGCCATTGCCATCCAAGTTTCACCAACGTCAATCTGCCCAGTGAACTTGGGCAGATCTCGCCTGAAGAGCACATGCTGCTCACCGCCGCCAACCTGAAGCTGTTGCTTGATCACGGCTTCACCTCGATCTTCGAAGCGGCTTCGGCAAAACCTCTGCTGGGCGTCACGGCTCGCAATGCCATCAACTCAGGGCTCATCCCCGGCCCACGCATGCGAGCCGGCAGTCCCGAGATCGGCACCACGGCAGGACTCGGTGATGAACGCAAACGTCACTTGTATCAGGAGAGTTTCGGCTTGTCGGCCGATGGTCCCGATGAGATGCGCAAGGTTGCGCGGGAATGCGTTCGCGATGGTGTGGACACGCTGAAGATCAATATCTCCGGTGATGAATTCGTCAGCCATGCCAGAGCGGAAATCACTCCGCTGGAAGAGGAGGAGCTGGCTGCCTTCGTTCGGGTGGCCCGCACCTTCGAGAAAACCACGGCGGCACATGCACGCTCTCCCAAGAGCGTCAAGATGGCAGTCAAGCACGGTATCGACTGCATCTACCATTGCGACTTCGCCGACGAAGAAGCACTGGACCAGCTGGAGAGCGTCAAGGATCGCATCTTCGTCGGACCCGCCTTCGGTCTCGTACACAACTCCACACGTGAGGGTAGCCCGCACGGTCTGACGCCGGAAGTCTGTGAGCAGATGGATCTGTATCGCAAGTTTGACGCCTGTTGCGCCAGCTACCACGAGATTCGCAAGCGCGGCATACGCGTCGTCATTGGCGGGGATTATGGTTTTGCGGTGACCCCGATGGGACAGAATGCCCGCGACATCGAGCACTTCACCAAGTGGTTCGGCTATTCCAATCAGGAAGCCCTGAGCTGTGCCACTGTCATTGGTGCGCAGCTCATGGGGCTGGCAGACAGCATCGGCTACATTCGGCCCGGTTTCCTGGCCGATCTGCTGCTGGTCAAGGGCGACCCTACCCGAGATGTCTCCCTGCTTCAGTCCAGAGACCGGCTTGCCCTCATCATGAAGGATGGCGTCGTCTACAAGAACGCCACGATGTCGGAGGCGGCATCATGAAGCTCGGCATCAATCTGCTGTGCACCTCGGGCTTCATCGATACGCCACATGTCGAGGTATTCGAGTTGGCCAAGTCGGCAGGCTTCGACGGGGTGGAAATACCGGTGATGTCCGGCACGCCGGAGCACTACGCCCGGCTGTCACGGTTTCTCGACCAGCTTGGTCTGGAACGCACCAGCACGATGATCATTCCCGACCCCGACAGGGATCCCGGTAGTGCCGACCCTGCCATTCGACAACGCGGCATCGATCACCTCAACTGGGCCATAGACTGCAACGAGGCGCTGGGCTCCACCAGCATCGGTGGGCCCTTCCACGCGCCTATCGGTCACTTCCCCGGTCGTGGTCCGACCGAAGACGAGCTGCAGCGATGTGCGGAGGTGCATCACGACATGGCACAGCGCGCGTTCAGCCTGGGAATCCAGCTGAGCCTGGAACCCCTGAACCGTTTCGAGACACATTTTCTGAACACGATGGAGCAAGCAGTCGCCTACGCCGAGCGCGTTGATCACCCGAACTTCAAGATCATGTACGACACCTTTCATGCGCATATCGAAGAGCAGGATCCGCTGGCAGCCGCCCATGCCATTCGCGATCACCTGGGTGTCCTGCATGTCTCGGAGAACGACAGGGGCATACCCGGGCGTGGCCAGGTGGATTTTGCCAGTCTCTTTCGCACACTGAAGCAGGATGGCTTCGACAACTGGATCGTGGTGGAGGCCTTCGGCAATGCCTTGCCCGAACTCTCTGCGGCCACCCGCGTCTGGCGCCCACTGTTCCCGGACTTGCACACACTCTTCCACGAGAGCGCCGAACTGGTCAGATCCACCTGGACCGAGGTGAAGCCCAACAAATAAAACCTTGATAGCCACCCCATTCAAGGTTTTTCCCGAATCAGAATCTGCCTTCACGCCAGGACAGAGGCAACGCTGCTCCACACTATCACAGCCGAGATGCCGGGCAAGGCAGGTGCCGCCAGAACCCTGCGAACAGCAGACACTGCCGACTTGCACGTATCGCTACTGATGGCATAGCCACTTTGCTGCTCAGCCACGTCTCAATCGGTTACCCTTGCTTCCCTGGATCATTTTGTCGACATTCGACACGGGAGCTCAACCAGAGTGACACTGGATCAGCTGACGGTGTTCTGCATACTGGCCATCGTCATGGCCCTGTTCGTATGGGATCACTGGCGTTACGATGTCGTTGCCGGTATGGCACTCATCACAGCCGTCTATACCGGCATAGTCCCGGTAGACCATGCCTTTGAAGGCTTCTCGCACCCGGCGGTCATCACCGTCGCCTGTGTGCTCGTCATCAGCCAGGCCTTGCAGTCCTGTGGCGTGGTGGAGTTGTTTCTGAAGTATCTGGCCTATGCCAGGGGCTCTCTGTCCACGCAGATTGCCGCCAATTGCGGTGTCACCGCTTTCCTGTCCGGCTTCATGAACAATATCGGTGCACTGGCTCTGATGCTGCCGATCACCCTGCGTGATGCCCAGAAATCCAAACGCCCCGCCTCCAAACTGCTGATGCCGCTATCTTTCGCCAGCCTGCTTGGTGGCCTGGTCACGCTGGTCGGCACGCCGCCGAACATCATCATCGCCACCTTCCGCGCCAACAATGTCGGCGAGCCCTTCAGCATGTTCGACTTCACCCCGGTTGGCCTGACCGTCGCGCTCGGTGGCTTGCTCTATCTCATCACCATCGGCTGGCGCCTGCTGCCCGGCAAGAAGTCGGAAACCGACGAGGAGAATTCCGAACAGTTCCATATCGCACGCTACGTATCCGAGGTTCGCGTACCCGCCGACTCTCCTCTGGTCGGTACCTCGGTAGGCGCGCTGGAGAAGACCTGCGAACATGAAGTGGCCGTGATGGTCATCATTCGCAAGGATCGGCGCCGCATGGCACCACCCTCGATCGAACTCATCCAGGCCGGAGATGTATTGATTCTCGAGGGCCATAGCGAGTCGCTGCAACCACTGTTCGAGAACCCGGGCATGCTCGAAGCCGGTGCAGAAGTCGTGGACCCCGACTGGCTGAAGTCCCCGGAAGTGCGTGTGATCGAAGCGGTCGTCATGCCCAACTCGGCCATTGAAGGCCTGTCGATGCGCGGCATCGGCATGCACAAGCGCTTCGGGGTCAATCTGCTGGCTGTGGCCCGTGAAGGTCATGCTGCCCGTACCCGTCTGAAACACATCAAATACAAGACCGGAGATGTATTGCTGCTGCAGGGCGAGACCCAGGCTCTGGAGGAGCTCTGCATGAGCCTGGGCTGCCTGGCCATCAAGAACCGCGGCCTGGAAATCAATGCGCGTCGCGGTGTCTTCCTGATTCCCGGAACCTTTGCGCTGGGTATTTTCGTGGCCGCCATGGGGTGGGTCCCCGTGCAGATCGCCTTCACGACAGTCGTCGGTGTGCTGGTGCTGATGAAGATGGTGTCTCTCAGAGTGGCCTATCGCAGTATCGAATGGCCGGTGATCGTGTTGCTCGGCTTTCTCATACCCATCGGCGAGGCACTGCAGACCACCGGCGCCACCGATGTCATTGCCCAGGGCATCATCCAGTTATCCAATGGTTTGCCACTGTGGTCCATGCTGGTACTGGTCATGGCCGTGTCCATGCTGCTCTCGGACCTTGTACACAACACACCCACCGCCGTACTGATGGCGCCCATTGCCTTCAGTCTGGCAAGCGGTCTCGATCTGCCGGTCGATCCCTTCCTGATGGCGGTTGCCATCGGTGCCGCCTCACCCTATCTGACACCCATCGGACACCAATCCAACACCCTTGTGATGGGACCCGGCGGCTATGCCTTCAAGGACTACTGGAAAGTCGGCCTGTTGCTGGATCTGGTCATCATCAGCATTGCCGTACCGATGATCATGCTGGTCTGGATGTAAATAATCGATACTAGCCTCAATGCGACATGAAGACGCGCAGTAGAAATGCGATAGACCGGTGAATACAGTCGCGCACGGAGTGTTTTCCGGCGCGGACCTGCTGGTGAAACCGCCGGGTCGTCAGCCAACGCGGGGTGACAAGCGAGCGAACAAGGAATGCTGGCAGCTTGTCGCTATTGTCCGTGGGTCCACTCATCGACCTTGCCCTGCCCGATGGGATGCCAGGGACAACCCCTGAGGCCAAGCTTCTGCATGCGTTTCAGGCCCGAGACCACCAGGCGATTCACCCGCTTTTTCACAAAAGGCACAGCCCCCACATGCAAGCCCCCGAGAGAGCCTGCGACAAACGGCAGATAGGGCGCGCGCCGCAGCGATGCATAGATCTCGATACGTGTCGTATCCACAGGACTGGCACAACGGGCATGAAACCCGTGCGTATCGGCAACGATCAGGGTATTGGCCTTTACCACCATGCGTGTCGGCTGCGGGTAACCCAGCGCGGCAAGCCTGTCGGGTGACAGACGCAAGGATCCACGCCTGGAATAGGTATTCTCCACCGCGTCCAGCGATGTCGAAATCTCTTTCTCCCAGGCATACCGCTGTTCTGTCATCTTGTGAGAACCGGCAACGTAGCAGAACGGTCCATCCTCCTCACCCACATCCGTCAGAAACAGCCAGGCCTTGGCAGTGGCATGAAAGGTGTCGCTGTGCAGATCACTCTGCGGGTCAGGGTTGCCGTTCGCCTTTGCCAGAACAGTCTGTAATGTCACCAGCGCCTGACCGGCATGCGAGCCGACATATTGCACCAGCCCCATGAGTTCCTGGTTGTCGCGCGCCTGACGCAGGGCGGGACGTGATTGCAGATCCTGATCATCAATCATCGAACGCCGCGTGATCGTGGCACCCTGACGCATGTCTACCCGTTCGAATTCACCACCGTGCATTTCTTCGAGCAATTGACGAAATTGCGACTCGGGCAGAAAGTTGTCGATTCGCACATACCCATCCCTCTCGTAGGCCTCAGCCTGCGCCGCAGTCACCCGCGAACGCAGACGACGTCGACGCATCGCAGCCATGCGCATGGCCAGTGACACTCTCAGCACATGCAGATTATTGGCATTCAGGAAGCGACTGCCGAGCAGTGGATTCTTCTCGAAGGATTTTGCGCCGGAAAATATCTGCAGAAAATACACGGGAAAACCCAGCACATGTCGCAGATTCACAGCAGATTTGGGGTTCGAACTCATCAACCGGCTCCGGCATGCCAGGGAACTGGCCTGCAAATGAAACACTGCTGAAGCAGCTTTCATTCCTGCCATGGAGCCTGAGTTTGTCAGCAGGTATCGTCGGCCGGGGAATGAGTAGCCGACGAACCTGACGAACCTGACGAACCTGACGAACCTGACGAACCTGACGCCAGAGCATCCATGCGTGCGGCCCAGTATGCCGTTCTCTCCAGCCCGAATTCGGTGGCTTGCAGTGCAGGCTGTCGATCATGTACCGGCAGTCCTGCTCGAGCGGCAAACAGACGCTTCCCATAACAGATCAGATGCTCGATGGACTGCATCATGAACGTCATGGCCGGCAACACCTCGCTGTAGAGATGCTCGGCAGCCTCTCTGTCCCCGGTCTGCCACAGATCGAAGATGCGCTTGCTGTGGTCAACCACATCGGGGGCAAGAACGAAGCCGCTGGCCCCGGCACGCAGGCAATCGGTCATTTCCAGACCGCCGCGACCATTGAGTACCGTGAGCGAGGACCCACAACGTTCCACCAGCCCGGCAAGATCCACCGCAGAGGTCTCAGCCTTGATCAGTGAAAAAGCCCGGTTGCGCTGAATCAACCGTGCAACGTCGTCAGCCTGCAAAGCCCGCCCCAGGTACTGCGGAGCATTCTGAATGGAGAAGGGAATATCGAACCCGTCAGCGACGGCCGCGAAGAAATCGATATAGGTGGCTGGACCGTAGCCACCGGCAGCAGGCGGTTGCAGAATCAACCAGGAGGCGCCGTGCTCCAGCGCAAACCGAACGCGATCGCGCTGCTCCTCGACCGAGTTGCCGGTAATGGTGACGGACAGAGGCACACGCCCGCAAAGGCTCTCGGCGGTCCACTGGACGAGCTGACGTTGTTCTGCGTCACTCAGTTTCTGTACTTCGGTGGCCAGGCCGAGCACGGTCACCCCGTCAACACCGGCGTTCAAGACCCAGTCAACCTGGGCGCGCATGGCGCCTTCATCCAGCTTTCCATCACGATCGAAAAAAGCGTAGAGCACGCAATGGATTCCGTTGAACATGGCCTCGAGCACTCCCGGTTGACGACACCCCCTTGTCGAATCATCGACAGGACATGCCCTGAAGACAGACATCAGCATTGTCAGTTTATCTTATAAATCAGAAAAACGCCCGCAATTCCTGCCCGGCCCCTGAACCCATTCAGTAATTCACGACATACCCTCGCCCGCAATCAGCAACTCAACCCTGCGTCACCACGCTTGACTTGACTTGACTTGACGTGACGTGACTCGGCTCGGCTCGGCTCGGCTCGGCTTCCGTGCTCAATCTTCGGCCTGAACGTCGCTACTGATCGGGCAACAGGGTCTCGCTGCGCCGCAGTACCACATTGAATGATATGGACACCCGCGGCTGCTCGGCAAAGTTCGGATGTACGGCATGATGCACGAATGATGGCCAGAGCAGCAGCAGACCCGCTGCTGGCGTAACGCGATGCTCCGGATCAATCTGCGGGTCACCGGCAATCGCGCTCATGTTTGCCTGGGGACGAGGATCGAAAAACGAGATATCGCCCGGATTGAGATCATCACGCTGCCTGGCGGACAAGGGCTGCTCAGGCATGTCCACATAGTAGGTACCGCTGAGATAGCTGTGCGGATGATTGTGCAAGCCATGGTAATCACCCTGTCGATTGATATTGGCCCAGCCTTGCAGTTGCCACTGAATACTCACACTGACCCCCGACCTCGACAGATAATCGGCAATGGTCTTGTTGATGCACTGATGCAGCCATTGCAATGCCGGATGAGTTTGTTCGAAGAGGTTCTGCTGCCGATAGTCCGTGGTCAACTGCGCCTGAGAGTCATCCTGCATCATCAGAAACTGTCGCAATGCCTGATTGGCAATGTCGGCAGATGGCAACTGACGCTGCAGGAACAAGGTCGGCCACAATTGTGTGAACCCGTCGCTATTCTGCGTCATGCTGCCGGCTCGAGCAGTCTGATCACTGCAGATACCCATGCAATTGTCACTGGTGTTTTTCTGATCATCACGATACTGGCGGACAAGCGTGCAGCGTAGTCTAGCGGGTAAATCCCGCCCGTTCGGAACCTCAAGGCGAGAATCCACTCTCAAAACCCGATCCCTTACCTAACTGTATGCAGGAACCCCAGCATGCATCACGGCGCGCCCTGCAACCTTCCGTATACTTGCCCCCCATTGCGTCTGGAGTCAGTCATCTTGGATGTTCGTCATTTTCGCGGAGTTCGCCTCGTCTGGTTGAGTCTCCTGCTGTTGTTATCCGGAAACGGATTCGTTCACGCCCAGTCGGTAGATACCGTTGCTCCCATCATCGAGCTGGAAGAGTTGACAGAGGGTATCGCTGATCGCACTCAGGTATTTACCGCCCAGGTGGCCGAAGACAATACGCTGGACAACGTGACGCTCTACTATCGCCGGGAAGGTCAATTACCGTTCACACCCGCCCCGATGGAAGCGCTGGGCAACACGGGTTACTACAGTGTCTCCATCCCGACGGACTTCAATGATCTGCGAACCATTGAATACTATGTGCAAGCCATCGATACCACGGGTAATCGAACCGTGAGCGGCTTTGCCTTCGACCCTTACCAGCGAACCCTGTCGGCACCGGTCAGTCCCATTTCCGGCAATCAGGAAGCAGCTCCGGAAGTCGCTGCGCAGGAGCGGATACCGTTGCTGAAACGTCGCTGGGTCCAGATCACGCTGGGTGTCCTGGCCGTAGGCGCCGTGGCCTCTCTGGTGAGTGATGACGGAGAGGATTCCGAAGTGGTACCGCTGACCTTTTCCCTGCAATGAGAGAGAACATCATGCGCTCACATGTTCGCACTCTGTGCAATGCCACCACGATCCTGATCGGCTCTGCCATTCTGGCAGCCTGCTCCGACAGCGGTACCGTCACAACCTTGCCGGCCAGGCCCAATGTCGCTATCGGCTTGCCACAGGAACTGCTCAATGCTTCGAGCGTCGTTCAGGCCAACCTGCGTCCCGAGATTCGGTTTGCCGGTGGTTCAGCGGTCTCTCTGACGCGCGGCTCGGGCAACGACTGGAGCGGCACCATCAATGTAGCCCCGGGTAGAACCTACCAGACAACCCTGACCTGGTTTGAAAGACTGGAGCAGGGCGATGTCGCTCTGGCAACACTGACGCAAACCCTGGATGTCTCCGCTGCCGGCGAGATCACTCGCTCCGAGAACAGCGGTTATTCCACGGATATCGACACGGACAACGATGGCCGTACCAATCTGCAAGAGCGTCAGGATGGCACCAACCCGCTACTACCCGAAAACGGTACCGACACAGGTACTGACACAGGTACTGACACAGGTACTGACACAGGTACCGACACAGGCACGGACACAGGCACGGACACAGGCACGGATACAGGCACGGATACAGGCACGGATACAGGCACTGATACAGGCACTGATACAGGCACTGATACAGGCACTGATACAGGCACTGATACAGGCACTGATACAGGTACTGATACAGGTACTGATACAGGTACTGATACAGGTACTGATACAGGTACTGATACAGGTACTGATACAGGCACCGATACAGGTACTGACACAGGCACCGACACCGGTACTGACACGGGCACCGACACCGGTACTGACACGGGCACCGACACCAACCCGCCGCCAGTCGTGGCCGATGTCATCGTGCCACGCATTGCCGCCGAAGATGCTCCGGTCATCGATGGTGAAGGCCTGGAATTGCTGGGTGACAACGGCGAACTGATCGGCGAATGGGCGGCTGCCGTGCAAAACGACAACAGCGGTGCACCCCTGGTCATCGATCAGTTGATCATCGATGACGACGCCAACGAATCAGCCGGCTCGGACCGACGTCGTTGGGCGGCCATGCATGACGGAACCTATCTGTATGTGCTGGTTCTGGTTGACGATGATGGCGACAGGAATCGCGATTCGGGTAGTGACATCGATCAGGATGACAGTCTGGAACTGTTCATCGATGGCGACAACAGCAAATCCAATCGTTACGACAGCAACGATTTCAGCCGTATTTTCCCGTTGCAACTGGCCGGTGCAGACAAGCAATCCACATCCTCGGGGGCGGTCGCCGGACCACAGTCATCGTCTGCACCGCTGTCAATCAGGTTCACCACCGGGCCCGGCATAGGCCCCGATGGCACGATCCGCAGGCAGTTCGAACAGGACGTTTACGAACTGCGAATCGGCCTGAGCTCGGCCGGCATCGTTCCCGGCGAACCGTTCGGTTTCGAATTGCAGGTCAACGATGATGACGGCGGCGGTGATCGCAATGCGCGATGGGCATGGAACCTCCCTACCGGCAGTGCCGATATCGCGCATCAGAATCCATCGGTGTTCGGCACACTGGTTCTGGAATAGACCGATCTCTAGCCGGCGCCACTGGCCGGTTGCCGGTGAACATAGGTCTCGTCATAGCGGCGAGACAGATGTTCACCGGCCAGCCGTACTTCAGCACTCCCCCAGGGCGCCACATTGACATCCGCACGCGGATTGAAGAAGAACGGCACCGACATGCGCTCCTCTGCCCCGCCGATCACGCGGTGAGGCGTGGCCACGATACGGCCATTACTCCACATTTGCAGCATCTCGCCGAAATTGATGACGAAGGTGCCGGGGTTTGCAGTAACCGGAACCCAGTCTCCCGAGCGAGTCGCCACCTCCAGGCCGGGCGATCCGTCCATCGCCAACAACGTCAGGCAACCATAATCGGTATGCGGGGCAATACCGAAATCTCGCTCGGTAGCATCCAGAGGCCTGCTCGGATAGTAGTTGCCTCTGAGCAAGGCCATTGGCTTGTCGAACTTGTCTCTGAAATAGTCCGCAGGCTCGTCGATCGAACTGGCGATGGCACTCAGCAGATCCAGTGATATGCGGGTTGCCCGGGTGTAGTAATCCGTTATGTTTTCACGAAAACCGGCAGGCTCGGTCGGCCAGCGATTCGGGGCATAGTAGGTATGCCGGGCCAGCGGATCTCCCGGTGGCAGTTCAAGCCCACAGTCGAACACTTCCTTGAAATCCGGATTGGACGCCGGGTCCACCTGCTCGGCGCCTGATGCGCCCCACCCTCGATTGGAGCCGGTATTCGCCATGTTGAACTCCGCCTTCCTTGCCGTCGGCAACGTGAAGAAGTCGCGATAGGCACTCAAGACACGCCTGACATCGTCTTCGCCAAGACAGGTATCGGTCAGGGTCATGAAGCCGATATCCTCGGCCGCCACGCGCACTTTGACCAGACTTTCCTGGTACCCGCGACTGGAAGGATCAAACAAGTCAACGGCGCTGATCTCGGGTATCTGCATAGGGCTCTCTCGAGGACTTTCCCGGTTCTTGTACTCGGCAGGACCCATCAATCCGGTCGAGGGCATGTAACGTTGTTCAAGCCTTGGATCAAATCGACCAAGTCTGACGGTTCGGGCTCTTATCCTACCCTCATCCCTCCTTGAGGAACATGACACGACAAATCGCCGTTGATTTTGCAGTGCAACATGATTTCAGCGAATATCTTGCGCTGCAAGACAAATATGCTGCACTGCAAAATTTGGTATCAGAGTGCCCCCTCTGGCGCGTAGCAACCTCCGAACTGGCTGCATCGTCCACTCGCTTGGCCCGCTGCAATGACCCTTTTTCCGGTTAGAGAACCTTCATCACATCTCGCCAACTGACGATGCCGATGGGTTTGCCAGCGTCATCCACAATCGGGATACAGGAAATCCTTTCCGTATTGAACACATCGATGGCGTCGGCAACGCTTGCCGTCACATCCAGCGTCACCGGTTTGCGGGTCATGATCTTGTGCACTCGCTGGGAGAGTGTCTGGGTATCTCGACGATTCTCGGCGAGTGTTCCCAGGTAAGGACTGATGACCCTGAGAAGATCACGGTCGGACACCACACCGCTGAGTATCTCGTGATTGACCACCAGCAAATGGTGGAACTGGCAATTGTCGAAGACTTCCTTGACGATGCTCAGAGGATCATCCATCTCTACCGTGACGACCCGTTCTGTCATTATTTCCTTGATATTCATGTCTTGATTCGAGCACCACAGGTTCGAAGTCACCGGATCGCGACAAGGGAAGCACCCTGCTACAGAACCATGGGCAGTTTCACCATCCAGCCCCCAACCGAAGCAGCCTGTTCCGACGATCAGCTTCCACCCGGCGCAGCTCGCTCTGGAAAACAGATCGAGAGCACAGGTAGTAGCCTGCACATAGCAATATCTGCACCGTCAAGCAGGACATGCTCACAACTCGGCGTAAAACCTCATGACGAGCTAATCATTCCGCCACGGCTGCCGATCTTCTGATTACCTTGCGCATGCACTTGCCCCTGTCACACCCATTGCGAGTCAGAAACCAACCTCCCTGATGCTGTCTTCGGCAATACAAAAACTGTCCTTCTCGCTGGAGGAACTGTCAGAGAGGGGGCCTGACCGACTCACTACCATGGCGGGCCTGTGCGGATTCTGCATTCACGTCGGATTCTGCGGCTTGTTCGTGCTGCTGAATCTGTGGTCGCTGGTTACCTTGAACGTGGTGAGCTGCGGCCTCTGGATTTATGTCATATGGCTTGCATCCACGGCAAGGCCGGGCATGGCGGTGCATCTTGCAACGTTCGAAGTCTTGTCGCATGCGATCGTGGCCACGAGCATACTCGGCCCGAGTTTCGGGTTTCATTTCTATCTGTGGCCCGTCACGATACTCATCGCCCTCAACCCCAGTCTGAAGTTCCGCCACTCGGCGCTGATCAGCATGCTGACGATGTTGCTGTTCGGGTGCCTGAGTGCTTTCGTCAGCAGTGACCGATCCGCCGACTACACCCCGCAACTGGTAAACGGCATCTTCTTTCTGAACATACTGGTCTCGGGATTTTCGATGATACTGACCGGCATGCTGGTGCGTCACATGTTTTCGCTTCAAAGCCGCGAGCTTCGTGAGCATGCTCGCACCGATGAGCTGACCCGCCTGTACAACCGCCGTCACGTACTGGAGTTCCTGAAGAGCACGGAAGCCCACCGACAGCGTAACCGGATACCCTATTGCGTCTGCCTCTGCGATCTCGACCACTTCAAGAGCATCAACGACAGCCACGGTCATGATACCGGCGATGCGATTCTGGTCAGCTTTGCCGAATTTCTGCAACGATCGTTGCGCGAAACGGACTGTGTGGCTCGCTGGGGTGGCGAGGAATTCATGATCGTGCTGACCAATACGGCTGGCAACAATGCCTTCGACACCATGACATCCCTGTTGACACGATTGCGTTCCGAGAGCCGCATCGCCATCAGTGACAGGCAGCAACTGTCGATGAGTATCGGCGTTGCCGAAGCCATGGATGGTGCCAGTATCGATGAAGTCGTCGTCCGCGCAGACCAGGCCCTGTACCGAGCCAAGGCTGAAGGCAGGGACAGAGTCGTACTTCACCACGCCGATACCCCTCCCGCCAAATCTCCGGCAACCAGGCGAAACAGCCCGTCAAGGTAGCAGCGACTGGTCGCCGCGCTTCGCCCCTCCAGCCCCCAGCACTCCAGCACTCCAGCACTCCAGCACTCAGCACTCAGCACTCAGCACTCTGCACTCTGCACTCTGCACTCAGCACTCTGCACTCTGCACTCTGCACTCTGCACTCTGCACTCTGCACTCTGCACTCTGCACTCTGCACTCTGCACTCTGCACTCGGCATGGATCAGGCCTCCGGATCAACGACCGTCCGATGATCTGTCGATGCGTCTACCGGTACATCGTGTCAATCCGAAAACATCCAATGGCTTCAAGCCTTGTTTTGATAGTCTGTCCCTGCATCAGTCGAGCAATTGCACAGGGGCAGCAGGATCATGAAGACAACACGTACAGAGAAAGACAGCATGGGCGAGGTCGAAGTCCCAGCCGATGCGCTCTACGGCGCTCAGACTCAACGCGCTGTAATGAACTTTCCGGTCAGCCAGCAGCGCATGCCTGTCCGCTTCCTGATGGCCCTGCTTGAAATCAAGAAGGCCGCGGCGAAAGCCAATCAGGACCTGGGCAGCCTGTCAGAGGCTGAAGCCCAGGCCATCATTCTGGCTTGCGACCGCCTGCTGGTCGACAAGGACACGCTGCTGCAGCATTTTCCCGTGGACGTCTTTCAGACAGGCTCCGGCACCAGTACCAACATGAACGCCAATGAGGTCATTGCGGGCCTTGCAAACCGCATGGAGGACATCGTGCTGCGACC
Source organism: uncultured Granulosicoccus sp. (assembly GCA_947495035.1). Classification (GTDB taxonomy): domain Bacteria; phylum Pseudomonadota; class Gammaproteobacteria; order Granulosicoccales; family Granulosicoccaceae; genus Granulosicoccus. Next base: position 46,652 of record CANLXI010000035.1, on the reverse strand, counting down.
CAACGATCATGTCAACTGCAGCCAGAGCAGCAATGATGTCATTCCATCGAGCATTCACGTCAGTGCAGCACTGGCATTGCAGGATCACCTGTTGCCGTCACTTCAGCATCTGGACGATTGCATCATGAGCAGAGCCACCGAGCTGGCCGATGTCTGCAAGACCGGACGCACTCATCTGATGGACGCCATGCCGATCACGTTCGGCCAGGTACTCAGTGGCTGGTCGACACAGATCAGAGACAACCTTGTCCGCATCAAGGCCATTCAGCCTGAGCTTCATCAGTTGGCGCTGGGAGGGACCGCCGTGGGTACCGGTGTCAATGCACCTCCCGAGTTTGCAGCAACGACATGCCGTTACCTGAGCGAAGAGCAGCCGATCGATTTTCATCCCACCCCGAATCCCTTCGCCGCGATGAGCTCTCAGGATGTTGCTGTGGCCCTGTCCGGTTGCCTGAAAACCGCCGCGGTGAGCCTCATGAAGATCAGCAACGATCTACGCTGGATGAACTCAGGCCCCCTGGCAGGCCTGGCGGAGATCCGATTACCGGAACTGCAACCCGGATCATCCATCATGCCCGGCAAGGTCAATCCGGTCATCCCGGAATCCACGGCCATGGTGGCAGCGCAGATCATCGGCAACGACGCCACCATCACCCTGGCGGGCCAATCCGGTAATTTCGAACTCAATGTCATGCTGCCACTGGTAGCCTCTCGCCTGTTGGAGAGCATCGAACTGCTGGGTTCCGCGGCGCGGCTTCTCGGTGACAAGGCCATAACCGGCTTCACCGTCAATCATGCGACAATCGAGTCAGCACTGCATCGCAATCCCATTCTGGCAACAGCGCTCAACCCCCACATCGGCTATCTGAAGTCTGCCGAAATTGCCAAACAGGCCTATGCCGAAGGCAGGCCGGTTCTGGATGTTGCCGAGCAGCTTACGGACTTGTCACGTGAGCAACTGTCGCAGATTCTGAACCCGGTAGCGCTGACAAACAAGCTCGATTAGCCGCGGAAAACGAGCGTATTTGTTACATCGGTAACTCTTGCATGAGCGAGCCTGCTACAACTGAAATCCTCACTCATCTTGCAGGAGACGAGTATGACCTACTGTATCTTTTCCGATTTGCGCCACTACGATGTGAAGGGAAGCTCGGACCACATAGGCAAGTTGCACGATATCTATCTGGATGACGAGACCTGGAAGATAAAATGGTTCGTCGTCGAGACCGGTAACTGGTTTTCGTCGAACAAGATACTGATCGACGGCGAGAAGATAACCAGCATTACTCCCCAGGAGGGTAGTTTTCAGGTTTCCCTGACAAAGAAGGACGTCGAGGATGCTCCTTCAGCGGATGAGCATCAGCCCGTCAGCGACCAGCATCGCAACGAGTTCAGCTACATTGCAGCCAGCCACAATACATTGCTGTTCCCCGGCTATGCCGGACTGATGATGCCGGCAACACTGATAGAACGTCCCGGTGAACCGGTCGGTGCCGAAAAGGAACTTCAGGAACTGGCACGGGAGCAGGCAGACCGACATCTGCGCAGTGCCAGTGAAATCGAGGGGTATACCATCCATGCAGCCGATGGCAAGCTCGGTCCCCTGTCCGACATGGTCATCAACACGGAGCAATGGACGATCGATCTGTTGGCAGTGGACACCAGCAAGTGGCTGCCTGGCAGAACCGTCGTCATCTCTCCTCGTTCCATCGACAGAATCTCCTGGGAGGAACGCGAACTCATGGTCGGGATGGAAAAAGAAACCATTGAAGAGAGTCCGGAGCTACACGATCTCAAGGCCATCGAGACGAGCTATGTCTCCAGACTCAATGACTATTACCGCTTTCCCATGGTGTACTGAACCAGCCCGTGCATTGCAGAGCACCTGCATGACCTTTTTCGGCCATTGACACCGAAGAAGGTCATGCAGGGAGACAGGCTCAGTGTTGCCGCAAGGTCTCTGGAGCGACGGCAGTGGCCTCGTTACCCCAGCTTTGCCTGATGTACGTCAACACAGCTGCCGCCTGCCAATCATCCAGTTGATGGGCAAAAGGCGGCATGCCATGAGGTCTCGGTCGTTCCTCGGTGCTGGCGCCGAATCCGCCGTCCAGTAAAGAGCGGATGGCATTGTTTGGTGATGCCGCGGTCACTCCCCTGTTGCCTGCCAGCGCCGGAATACGATAGGGCTCACCCTGCCCGTCACTGCCGTGGCAGTCGGCACAGTCATCGGCATAGAGCTGTTTTCCCGACTCGTAGAGCTGATGCGCAAGATCAGCACTGACGCTTAGCTGCGTCGCTGGCGGTGACTCTCCCGCCGGCAGGCTGAACAGATAGTCCACCATGGCGGCCAGATCCTCCCGACTCAGATACTGAAGACTGTGCAAGACCACTTCGGCCATTGGACCGGAAAGCACGTCATGCTCGTTGGCTCCCCGTTTCAGCAATTCCACCAACGCATGTCTGTCCCCTTGTGGCAGATTTCCGCGTGTCAGCGGTAGTGCATCCCATTCCAGACCATCGATATGGGCACCCGCCAGCTCGTATCGAGTCTGACTGTTACCCAGCCGTCCACGAGGCGTGTGACAGGCAGCACAGTGACCGGGGCCTTGCACCAGGTAGGCTCCTCGATTCCAGCTCTCCGACCGCTGCGCATCCGCTTCGAATACCTCTGGTCGAAAGAACAGCAGACGCCAGACGTTCAGAGCCAGTTGCGTGTTGTACGGAAATTCCAGCTCATGAGCCGGCGGTGTACGATCGACGGCAGGAACGGTTTGCAGGTAGGCAAACAGGGCGTCGCTGTCATCGCGTGTCATGTGACTGTAGCTGGGGTAAGGGAAGGCCGGATACAGGCTGCGCCCATCTTTCGATTTGCCATGATGCAAGGCCTGCCAGAAGTCATCCGCGCTCCACTGCCCCAGGCCCGAGACCTTGTCAGAGGTCAGATTGCTGCTGTAGATCCTGCCAAAAGGCGTCGGTATGGCTTTTCCGCCACTGAACTCAGGCTCTCCGACCTGTGTATGACAGGCCACACAATCACCCGCACGGGCCAGATACTGACCTCGTTCCACTACATCCGCAAACCTGTCCGGCAAAGGACTGACAAGGGTTTCAGCATTGTCCTGTTGGCCACAGGCGGACACTGCCATGACAAGCGACAACAGTGCACTGGCAGATCGCAATCTGCTACGGCGCAACACGCCAGGCAGCATCTGGCTCATTGCACTGCCCCGCATTCTCGAGGCAAGGCTGTCGTGTTGACCGTGGTCGACGTCAGATCAGCGTCCTGTGCGTTGGCAATCCACCGGGCAACGATATCGATGTCCTCACCGCTCAGTGAACGAGCCACCTCGGCCATGCAGTCGGGATCGCGTGCCCGCCGCGTACCCGCCTTCCAGGCACCCAGCTGCGCAGAGAGGTAATGAGTACTCAACCCGCGTAATCCGGGTATGGCAAAGCCATCGCCTTGCAAGTCACCGCCGTGACAGTCCATGCAGGCGACCTGTGAGTCATTACCCGTTTGCACCAGCAGTCGGCCACGAGCTGCGCGCACCGGATCAGTCTCAACGCCTGCAGTTGCGCCTGCATTGGCATTGGCATTGGCATTGGCATTGGCATTGGCATTGGCATTGGCGTTTGCGTTTGCGTTTGCGTTTGCGTTTGCTTCAGGCTGAACAAGATCTGGATCAGACGGTGACTGCCGAGCGTACCAGGCAGCGATCTCATGCAGATACTCCGGGCTGAGATAGGCCAGCATCCGATTCATGGTCGGGTTGATCCGGCGCTCTTCCTTGAAATTCAGCAATTGCTGATACAGGTACTCGACCGGCTTGCCACTGATCGGAGGGTAGTAGAGTTCATCCTCGGGGGAGTTCACGGCTCTGCCATGACAGGCTTCACAGGCCTGCAGACGATCCCCCATGGCATTGTCGTCGGCAGACAGTACTGCCGAGAAGACTCCCAGTAATGCAGGGACAACCCACCTGCCGACAACTCTGAAACGTTTCCTGTTCATTCGCCGATTATCCGCTTCGACAAGCCACAGGTACAGGGACAGGCGCCGACCGGAAAAGCATAACAGTTCCCGGGAATCGCTCATTCAACAGCGCGGATCAGCGCCACTTTGGCGTCAGTCACCGCTGCCTTTTCGTTCACTCACTGGCAGCAAGCGAGCCAGCAGCTGCATGGCCCGCTCCGCATCTTCTGCCGATGGATAACCATAATTCAACCGCAGTCCACGCGAGATATCGTCACGGACACCGAACAGACTGCCGGGCGCAATGCTGACGCCATGCTGCAAGGCGGCCCGATAAAGCCGGAAACTGTCGAAGTTCGGCGGCAGCTCCAGCCACAGAAAATAGCCTCCCTGAGGCTGGGTGACCCGGCACTGCAGCGGAAAATACTGCTGCACACAACCCAGAATAGCGTCTCGTCGCCGCTCCAGTTCGCGACGCAGGCCTTTCAGGTGCGTGTCGAAAGCGCCGGTGTCCAGATAATCCGCGATGGCCAGTTGCGAGGGTATGGCTGCAGACAGACTGGTACCCAATTGCAGGGCCTGTACCTGAGGCCAGAATCTCCCGGCCGCCGCCCAGCCAATGCGATAGCCCGGCGCCAGACATTTGGAAAACGAACTGCAATGCAGCACGAGCCCGTCCCGATCGAAGGCCTTGATCGGTGCGGGACGGCTTTCCCCGAAATACAGCTCGCCATAGACATCGTCCTCGATCAAAGGCAACTGATGCCGCGACAGCAGTTCCGCCAGCGCACGCTTTCTGGACTCCGGCATGAGGCTGCCCAATGGATTCTGAAAATTGCTCATCAACCAGATGGCTGCCGGTCGATGCAGGGCTATTGCCTGCTCCAGCGCCTCAATGTTCATTCCCTGTACCGGGTCCGTCGAGACTTCGATGGCTCGCAGCCCCAGTCGTTCCAGCGCCTGCAAACAGACATAGAAACTGGGTGATTCGATGACGACCGCATCGCCCGGTTTCGTCACGGCCTGCAGACACAGATTGAGCGCTTCCATGGCGCCATGCGTCACCAGAAGTTCATCCATGTCCAGTTCATGCCCGTGCAGGTGATAACGCAGCGCTATCTGCCGCAACAGCTCCGGATTGCCCGGCGTGATATCCATTACAGCCCTGGCCGGTTCCAATCTGCGCATGCTGCGGGTCAGGGATTGCGACAGTCGCTTCAAGGGGAACAATTGCGGATCCGGAAACGCCGAGCCCATCGGCACTACCTTGTCGTTCTTCAGCGCATGCAAGACCTGAGCTATCAGCGCACTCTTGCCCACCTCTACCGTATCGAGCTCCGGTTGGGACGAGGTCGGCAGCTGCGGGTAGGTGTCTGCGCTCAGGCTGACATGAAATCCTGAACGTTGTCGCGCCTGCACCAGCCCCTGGGCCTCCAACAAGTGGTAGGCCTTCAGAATGGTCGACACACTCAAGCCTCGACGCTGACTGCTTTCGCGCACGGAGGGCAAACGTTGCCCGGGACGCAACTCTCCTGATTCAATCAGCAGGGCCAGTTCTTTCGCAAAGGCTTTGTATCGGACCATGGAGGATGAACGAGTGAGCGTCGGGATTCTGACAGCAGAACTGTGTAATGGTAATCCACAGGGAGCCAACCTGACAGCAAACCGTCACCGGCACGACACCGCGAGGTGAATCCGTCAAGCTAATGTCGTCGATGCGCAGCGTTTACTGAACTATCAGCTAGTTGCCGGGATTCAGCGGCAAATCGACAATTTGAAAGTGTTCTAATCATGGAGCATCACTCGCTCACGGGTGGGTTCATCTGCGGAGTGCGACAAGGGTTACTCATGCATTGCCGGCAATGAGATGCCTTGAGGAAACTGCCAGCAGCTGCTGAAAACGATACCGAGAGAGTGGGCTTGCGATGCCTGTTGCTGAACCAGGGAGTGGATTGGCCGTGCAACCGTCAGGGTGATTGCTACCGAGGCCATCACCGGGAGTCAGAGATCATGGCGAGAGAATTCAAGTCCGCGAACCTGTACGAGATTCAGGATATCGTATCAACATACCCTTTCTCTCGTCAGATCACCGAAGTTCATCTGCATCATACCTGGCGACCCCGTCAGTCCGATTATCAGGGACTGGCCACCATCGAAGGCATGTGGCGCTATCACACCGAAACCAATGGCTGGAGTGATATCGGTCAGCATGTGACAGTGGCACCCAATGGCAGCATCTGGTTGTGTCGCAACTTCAATTGGGCGCCCGCCAGTGCCAGAGGGTTCAACGGCAACAGTCATGCTGGCCCCTTCATGATCGAGATGATCGGCGACTTCGACATTGATGAAGAACAATTGTCGTCCGAACAACTGAAGGCGACCCTGGCTGTCATCAAGTCGGTGCAGAATCGCTTCGGACTGCAAGCCCATGCATTGCGCTTCCACAATGAAATGTCGTCCAAGACCTGCCCGGGTTCCAGCTCGAACAAGGCGCAATGGATCGAGCAGATATGCGCTTTCGAACTGGAGTCACACAGTTGCCGTAGCGCCGACACACCCTTTCCTCGCCGGGCAACTCGTGCCTATGAACTCATGCGCGGCATGAACCCTGATGCGGTACAGGCCGATGACATGTCGGATGCCGAACACGATGGTAACGCCGATCTGCCCGACAGCGCTTCTCGGGGCACTCACCGCGGCAGTCGCGAATTGACGATTGACATACTGGAGGAACTCAGCGCTCATACCATCAACCTCGAACGCGGCCAATTCTCCGACAGCGGGCGCATGGAGACCACGCAGCAGGACGTCGACCGACTGTTCGAAGAGCTTCTCCCGCTGGAAATCCAGTCAGCCGTCGCCGACAACCGTCGAGCGCAATTGTTGTTCTATGCTCACGGCGGACTGGTCTCCGAAAAGAACGCCTTGCTCGGGGCCATCAAGCAATTGCCCTTCTGGCGTGCCAATGGTGTCTATCCCGTGTTCTTCATCTGGGAAACCGGATTTGCCGAAACCGTTCGACAACTCGTTGAAGAGGCGATGACAAGAAGTCGCGCGCCCGACACTCGAGGCGTACTGGACTGGCTGACTGACAATGTCACGGATAGGGTCATCGAAGAGATCTCCAGCGCTGCCGGTGGTCGTCTGATCTGGGGCGGCATGAAGTCCAGTGCTGAACTGGCCAGTGATTCCGGCAATGGCGCCGATTACGTCGCTGGCAAGCTGGCAGACTTGCTTGGCGACCATGCAGATCGAATGGATGTCCATGCTGTCGGACACAGCGCCGGCAGTATATTCCACGCGCATTTCCTGCCACTGCTGGCGGCGCGCAACGCTCCCATCAAGACCGTTCACTATCTGGCACCCGCCGTACGCAACGATCTGTTCAAGCAGAATATCGCGCCGCTACTGGGCAACGGGATCGGCTCCCTGACGCTCTTCACCATGAACAAGCAGCGAGAGAAGGCCGACACGGTTGCCTCGGTCTATCGAAAATCCTTGCTGTATCTGGTGTCCAGAGCTCTGGAAGATGCAGACGATACCGATATTCTCGGCCTCGAGGAGTCCTTGCGACGCGACCTGGAAACACGCCGCCTGTTCGGACTTGACGGTAGCTCATCAGAGCTTGCAGAAGTCGTCTGGTCACCAACATCGGACTCGCAATCCGGCAATGCGTCCACCGCCTTGACGCATGGAGGCTTTGATGATGATGTGCACACCATGGAGAGTGTCCTGCGGCGCATGCTCGGCTTGCGCAATGGGGAGCAGATAGAACCCTTCCCCGACGATGGCACACGCAGCTTCACGAATTTCTGGAATGACCAGTTCGACTGGCCTGAGCATCTGGAGCACCTGTCTCGACTGGATCCAGCTGATGCGTTTTCCTCTGACAATGCAGCCTTGCCCCCATCGGAAAAACCCGACGGTCCTGGCCTCCAATCTGCCCCGGCATCCGTTGCTCCGCAATCCCGCCCCGAACCAGTTCAGGGCAATCCTGAGAAGGGGAACAAACCCGAAAAGTCCAAGGCAGACAGGAAAAAGGACAAGAAAAAGAAGAAAAAATCAAAACAGCAGCATAAGCAGGCCAAGAAGACCAAGGCTGGCGCTGCGGATACGTGGGCAGGCAACAGCGACGAGCGTGACGAACAGACGCCGTCCCCCAACAAGCCTCCACCGGCCCCTGAACCGGTCATGGGCGATGGCCGACGCATCGCTCTGTGTATCGGTATCGACAAGTACCAGCGCAGCCCTCTGGCCGGCTGTGTTGCCGATGCAAAACTGTGGAAGAAGACGTTGAGCGGCATGGGCTACCAGGTCACGATGCTGAAGAACGAACAAGCCACAGCCAACCGGATACGTGAGTGCGTCGCCGACTTGATCAACTCGAGTCGCCCCGGGGATCATCTGGTGTTGCAGTTCGCCGGACATGGCACGCAGTTCAAGGATATCGATGGCGATGAAGCTCAGGGGGATTCTCCCGCACTGGATGAATGTCTGTGCGCAGTCGATTGTGATTTTGCCAACGATGGCCTGATCATTGATGACGAGCTTCGGGTACTCATTGAAGGATTGCCGGACAGGGTGACCATGACCTGCTTCTTCGATTGCTGCCACTCCGGCTCTGCTACACGCATGGCACTGATGATGGCGAATGCGTCCACCGCTCAGGGTGTCCGGTCCCGTTTTCTGCCGCCCAGCAAACACATGAAGAAGGTCTACCGGAAGCGCATCGAAAAAGTACGGCAGAGCGCCTCCAGAGCACCAGGAAAGCAGCGTGACGTCCTGTTCAGTGCCTGTCGATCTACCGAACTGGCCTACGAAAGCAATGGACAAGGCGACTTCACTCGCATGGCAACGAAGATTCTGGCAGAGGGTATCCAGGGCCTGAGCAATACCGACTTTCTGCAACGTGTACTGCTGGCATTCGGCAGCACTCCTCGACAGACCCCGGAGATACACTGTGACGCCACAGCCCTCAGCCGCAGCTTTCTGGAACTGCATTCGAACAGCGGTGCTTCATCAGCCAACAGTAACCTGACCGCGGCAAGTCAAGAGCTGGAGTACCCCGTCGATGAGTGACGGCGACATCCTGGACAAGAAGCCGGCCAGTTCCGCCAAATCACGACTCAAGGCAGGAAAGAAGAAAAGCGCTGCTTCAGCTTCCGGAAAAGCGAAACCAATGTCCAGTCCGGCCAACGCCAAAGGGAAAGCGGCAATACGTCCTGCCAACGCAACGCCAAAGGCCACAAATACAACCACAAGCGCCAGCACAAGCGCCACCGTGGAGGATGGCGGCATCAGAAAAACACCCCCCACCCCCGCCGACGCGATTGCGGGCTCTGATTCGTCCAATGTAGCGTTGAAAGCCAGCACGCCCGAACAACTCGCTGACATGGGTTCCTCGGCCGATGCGGCCAATGAAAATGGAGCATCGGCAATCCTGCCAGAAGGCCGGCAATCCAGACAGGATGTCGAAGCTGACCGACAGGATTCGCCAGCGGAAACAGAGAGCCGCGCAGAGGTAAGCGCGGACTCCGGCAAGGTAACAGCGAAGACAGCAAAGACGACGGAAAGTCTGGATATCTCGAAAAACTCGAAAACCTCAGATACCTCAGATACCTCAGATACCTCAGATACCTCAGATACCTCAGATACCTCAGATACCTCAGATACCTCGGATACCTCGGATACCTCGGATACCTCGGATACCTCGGATACCTCGGATACCTCGGATACCTCGGATACCTCAGATACCTCGGATACCTCGGATACCTCAGATACCTCGGATACCTCGGATACCTCGGATACCTCGGATACCTCGGATGCCTCAGAGGATCATGAGCCAGGAGAGAGCGAGCTCTATCGGATCAGTTACCGGATTGCCTTGGCATGGTGCACACGATTGCACGAACGAGAACCGGGAGAACCCTTGTATCGTCGTCTCAAGGTCTTTTCCATCAACCCCGGTATCAGTCGCTCGGATAGCGGGCTTGCAGTCTGCAAGGTGCCCTACGAACCACTGGACCCCGGACCGATCGGATCGGTGATGGAAGTCTGCAATCGCGGCCTGGGCGATCAGACATGGAGCATCGCCGACCTCGAGAACCCCCATGTAGTGATGGAGGATGGCTACAACCCATCCTTGTCCGATCCGAAGTTTCATCAACAGATGGTCTATGCCGTCGCCATGGCGACCTACGACAAGTTTCGTCAGGCTCTGGGTCGTCACGTAGCCTGGCCATTCCCACGCTGCAGAGATGATGGGGATGGACCGCGTAACCGCTTGCTGTTACGTCCACACGGCGCCGAGGAACCCAATGCCTGGTACGACCGCGCTGCGGGTGAAATCATCTTTGGCTACTTCAAGGCACGGCACTCGACACCCGTCGTGCAGAAGGGCGTCGGATACGTGTTTACCAGCGTCTCGCACGATGTCATCGTGCACGAAACCAGTCATGCCCTGCTGGACGGTCTGCGCGCACACTTCATGATGCCCAGCCACCCCGATGTGCTGGCCTTTCATGAAGCCTTTGCAGATGTCGTGGCCGTATTCCAGCATTTCACCATCAAGGATGTCGTCACGAGCGCCATCTGCAAATCACGTGGTGATCTGCGCAAGGCCGATGTACTGGTGGATATCGCTCAGGAGTTCGGGCGCGGTATCAACAGTGACGGACAGGCTCTGCGTACCTTGATCGACCTGCCGGACGACTTTGCCGATAGCGACAAGGGAGCCATATCACCCGAGCGCATCCTGCGTTATGAAAACGCCGGCACCCAGGCACACAAACTGGGCAGGGTAATGGCCAGAGCTGTCTTCTCGGCATTTCTGCTGGTCTACGAACGACGTTCGAAGCGCTACCTGAAACTGGCTACGGCGGGGACCGGGCAGTTACCGGCTGGCGATCTCTCCAGTGAACTTCGCGAAATCCTCGTTGATGAGGTCAGACGCATTGCCGATCAGTTCTTGCGTATCTGTATCCGCGCCATCGATTACTGTCCGCCGGTGGACCTGCGCTTCGGCGACTATCTGCGCGCTCTGATTACCGCCGACTACGATGTCGTACCCGACGACAAGCTTGGTTATCGCGAGGCCATCATCAAGGCATTTGGAGAACGTGGCATGTTCGGCGAAGGCACGACCGCCATGACAGAAGACGCCTTGCTGTGGGGCTCACCCCATATCTCGATACCACGTGTGACGGAGTTGAGTTTCTCCAGCATGGAATTCGACGGTGATCCTGCCAAACCTGTCAGTGTTGCAGAGATGCGTCGGCAGGCCGGCGCCCTGGGGCGTCTTGTCAGCCAGCCACTGCTGGCCCGCGAATTTGGTCTGGTCGCGCCAGGTTCACCGCAATTCGACGCCGGCGGCTATGATCTGCCGCTCATCGAGTCCGTGCGTTCCGCCCGCCGAGTCGGGGTACATCAGGAAGTGACCTTCGATACGGTAGCCGAGGTTGTACAGCACCGACATGTCAAACTACCCGATGGCCGCTCCTTCAGCTTCTTTGGTGGCTCTACTATCATATTCGGGCCACGCGGCAATGTACGCTACATCATTCGCAAACGAGTCGACGACGACACCACGCGCATGAAACAGCAGACCGATTTCATGGACAATGATGGACAGTCACTGTGGAAGCAGGCGGGTACACACATGATTCCTCGCCAGGATCTTGCCAAGATGATGTGCTCACGGGAGCATTGATCTCAAGCAGGCGTCAAATCAGACGTCAAAGCGGTCACCCAAGCAGGTACTGGAACGGGAGCCAGAACAGGCACCAAAGCTCCTCTGCTTGCGGAGCTACCGAGTCACGAACCAACAAGCCACACGCTACACGCTACACGCTACACGCCACGAGCCACCGACAAGTTCAAAGTTCATCAATTGATAATACTACTCAAGGCCTCGTTGTTCTAGAGTGACAGTATCGGCGGGTTCGATCCGCAGTTGATCTGCAGAAGACTGCCTGCGAACGGATGAAATGATTCGCATGATGTGTGAACCTGCTCCGTGACACGCCTGGAGAATGTTCAGTGAGGATTCTTCTGATAGAGGATGATGATGTCGTATCCGCTTTTCTACAGCGCGGTCTGAGTGAAGCGGGACATACGATGCTGCTCGCTCAGGACGGTCTCGACGGCCTTGATTATGCACTGAACGAGCGTTTCGACGTTGCCATCGTCGATCTGATGCTGCCAAAGCTGGATGGACTTGCAGTGATAGAGCGCATGCGATGTCAGGGTATTCAGTCCCCGGTACTGATACTCAGCGCCAGACGAAGCGTTGATGATCGTATCACCGGACTACGTGCCGGTGGTGATGATTATCTCATCAAACCCTTTTCCTACTCCGAACTTCTGGCTCGTCTCGAAGCCTTGTCTCGCCGGGCCGCCCATACTGACAGCTCCTCGACCCTATGCTTCGACGATATCGAAATGGACCTGCTCTCTCGCAGCGTCAGCCGAGCAGGACAACGCATCGACTTGCAACCCAAGGAATTTGCGCTTCTGGAATACCTGATCAGAAACGCGGGCATTGTGGTCTCCAGAACAATGATCATGGAGCGTGTCTGGAACTACACGTTTGACCCTTGCACCAATGTCGTCGAAGCCAGAATCAGCAAGCTGCGGGAGAAAATCGACAAGCAGTACCAGCACACACTCATTCACACGATACGTGGCGCTGGCTATGTACTCAAACGCGAAGCAGATTGAGCATGAAACTGTCCAGAACACTGAGTGGAAGGCTCACCGTCTATACGGTTCTCACCTTCACCCTGCTGTTGCTGGTCTGCTTCACCCTGCTCTACTGGTCCATCAACCGAATGCTCATGCAAAGCATGGATGAGGATCTGATGGAAGACATCAGTGAATTTTCCCACACGCTGAGCAATGAGGGAATCTCCGGTGTCATTGACGAAATCAACAAGGAGACAGCCAACGATGAGCATGAGTCCGTTTTCCTCATGCTTCTGGATTCTGACCTGACCCTGATCCATCAATCCGACATGTATTTCTGGAATGGCCTCGAACCGGATTTCTCGCTGGTGAGGGCGCAACTATCGAACGCGTACGAGCCGGTGATTCTGACAATGGACCTGGATAGCCAGGAGGCACGGACACGAACCATCTACGGTCGGCTATCGCCGGAGCATGTACTGATTCTCGGCGAATCGACCGAGGACCATCAGGACATCACCGAACTGCTGGTATTCGCATTCACGGCCGTGTTCCTGCTGGCCATTCCCATCGCGTCCCTGCTGGTCTGGCTGGTCACCCGCAGAACCGTGTCCGGTATTCACAGAGTCAGTGTCGCTGCCAAGGGTTTCAGCAAGGGAGATCTGGATTCCCGAGCCAACTTGCAAGGGCAACTGGAAGAAGTGCAATCACTGGCGGACACCTTCGATGCCATGGCTGGTCGTTTACAGGCATTGATTCACCATATGCGAGAGATGACCGACAATATCGCTCACGATCTACGCAGCCCATTGGGCAGAATCAGACTGATATCCGAGTCTCTGCTGCACAAACCTCCCGACTCCCGGCAGATCGCTGAAAGTGTCGATCACACGGTGTCCGAATGTGACAGGCTGATTCGAATGATCGACTTGTCGCTGGACGTTGCCGAAGCCGAGGCCGGTGTACTGACGCTGCATACGCAGACACTCGATCTGAGCGACTTGTGCCGGGATGCCTGTGATTTTTTCGAACCGGCAATGGAGCTCAAACAAATTGCCCTGCTTCGCTCGATCGAAAGAGCATGCCATGTCAAGGCGGACAGCAACAGCTTGCAACGATTGCTTTCCAACCTGCTGGACAATGCATTGAAATACACGCCCGAGGGCGGCGAGATTTCCGTAGCGATGAAGCGCATGAACGGCTGTGTCGTGACAGAGGTTGCTGACAATGGTATCGGCATACCTCCCATCTCGTTGAACCATGTTTTCGATCGGTTCTACCGAGCCGATTCCAGTCGTGGGGGCATGGGCTGTGGACTGGGTCTCAGCTACGCCCACGCTGTGGCAAAGGCACATGGTGGCGAACTGACAGTGAGTTCGATTCCGGGAAAACGTACCGTATTCCGATTGCGACTGCATGAAACAGGTGTCGGCCGGATCGTCAGTCGACAAGTCAGCAAACAAGGTGCACGGAACGAATCGAAAACCGGAAACACGACACCCTCGTAACCCGACAACGGTAGCGTCACGACAGATGACTGGCCAGGCTGGACGTCTGTGATCTGTGTGATCTGTGTTATGCGTGAGATTCGTGTGAGGCCTGTGACCCGGGAGAGGCGTGGGAAAGCGAAATGCTGAGGAGATTCAATGAACACGATGACGATCATTCCTACTCTGTTGTTCGCCGTACCGCTTGCCCTGACCTCTACCAGTTGCTGGAGCGAGGAGGATGACGAGGATGCCGAATCAGCCCACGAGTCTGAAACGGTCCTGACACTCTCCTATGAGTCCCATCGCCATGCACTGTCAGCCGATGACGCGGAAGATCTGGTGTCCCCGGCCTTTACCGCTGAACTCGAGTTCAGGCGATCCTACCGTGTAAGCCAGGTTCTCGTCGGCCTGGTGGACATTGATTTGATTTCCGAACAGCAGAAATTCGAGGGCGACCTGCAATCCGATGTCGACAATCGTGCGGTGCTAGAGGAATACTGGCTGCAATGGAGCGGGAATACCGATACGAATACCTCATTACGTATCGGACGACAGAATATCACTGACGACGAGGGCTGGTGGTGGGACGAGGAACTGGACGCTGTGACCCTACGAGGACACACCGAACGATCATTCCACATGGTCGGACTGGGCCGAAGCTCAGACGCACCACGCAGCAACCCGGCGCCCCGGGATCCCGAACTGGACAGCATTTACTGGCTGTTCGGTCACCTGAGAATCAGACCCTCCGAATGGACTCAGTGGGATGTACATCTGACTGCTCGCCAGGATCGCTCCTCTCGCCATCAGCCAGCACGCCATCAAACTTCCGTCAATGCAGACTCCAGTGACGACGGCCTGGCCTGGATTGGCCTGCAGCTGCGCCAGGCCCATGTCACCAATCGTGGCCACCGATTCGAACTGCAGTCGCGGGGAGCGTGGATGGGCGGAACCTTGCGAACGCAGGCAGTGGAAGATGACGATAGCCCGGATGTCGAAAGTCCGGACTCGGACAATACGGACGATGATGATCAGGAAAACCAGCCGGATGTAGCGCCGGTGGATTCGGTCTCCGCAAATGCCTGGGCTTTCAGCGTCTGGCTGCACTGGACACCTCAGCAACTGTCAAACCACACATTGTCTCTGGGCTACTCCATCGGATCAGGCACAGACCTCGGTCAAGCTGAAGGTTCCGGCACCTTCCGACAAACCGGACTGCACTCGAACGAGATCGATCATCACTACTACGGAGAAGTCCTCGACCCGGAGCTGTCCAATCTGCGTATAGCCACGATCCAGCTTCGAGGACACATATTCGGCAGCACCCGCTATGCATTGACCCACCATCGCTATAGCCGAGATTCGCTCCATGACGATACTCTGGAGGCCGAGATCGACCTTGATCTGAATACCGGTGATCGCAGACTGGGACACGAAACTCGCCTGAGTCTGGAGTTCGAGCCAATCGATGGTCTGCAGACCGAGTTGAGTATTGCACGGCTGATTACCGGAGAGCTGATGGATTCCGGTCAAAGGGAATCGATCGATCGTATCGCGGTAGAGCTCACCTACGAATTCTGATGCTACCGTTGCCTGTCATCGAGACGCTGCCGGTGCGGTTTTGGTAGTTCAACCACACCGGCAAGCACGCCTGTAGCAGACTGAGGCTCCAGCGGCACTATTGAACCTGGAAACAGGCCTCGGTTCCCACCTGATTATGCGTAGCATCGCGAACCAGCACTTCCAGTTTTCCCGGGGCTCCGCTGTGTATGAATTCAGCAGGGATGATGAATTCGGTGGTGTCCGCATCCAGATCCACACTCAGGTGTACCTCTTCGCCTTCGAAGACAAATTGATAGATCTCCACCTCGATCTCACCCGGCATTCCGATGTCTGGATGGTGTGTGGTAACAGGGTCCCATTGAGCGCGCAGCCCACCCGAAAGCTCCATCATGGCAGACGGATCAAGGGCAGAATCATCCTCACAGCCCTCGAAGGGGCCCGCCGGGTTGGCTCCGATATAGATCGTCGCCGGCGCTGGCAGCACCTGAGAGAGCATCGTTTCTGCCTCGATGTCTTCACCGTCGATGGTTGTACCCTCGAAATCATAGATACCCGCGGGAAATCGGGCAAAGAAATCAGCCGGGGAAAGTTCGTCGAAAGTTGGTTCAGCACTTTCGAAGAAAAACTCGGTGAGCCCCTGCTTGGCCATGACCCCGCTTACTTGAACGTCAATCAACACACGACCATTGACATCTTCATATTTCAGATTCGTCCAGGCATCGCCGTCGACGACTGAGTGAATACCCAGATCTCCGTCGGTATTGTTGAGCTCGAAATACAACTCAGCTTCATCAAATTCCAACTCCTCCGAGTCGTCTGGCTCAAGATCGCCGTCATCATCATCGTCCAGGTAGAAAAAGCTGGCCGAGATGGCGGTGAACTGATTGCCATGGTCATGAGCGACAACCTGATACTCACTGTTCGAGAATATCGGCTCATAGCTGTTGGTCCCGTGCACAGTCGCAATATAGCCACCATCTTCGTAGATGTTGAAACTGGGAGCTTCGGACTCCCAGACCAGTGCATCATCCTGTTCGCCAAGATTGGTCGGCACATCCCAAGCCATGACGCCTCCTGAAAACGATCCGACCAGCAAGGCCAGGGTGGTCCAACTCGTGGTGACCAGAACACGCGTGTTTGTAGAATAAGTCACTGTCCTTCCCCGATTTGTGAATGGAGTAGACAGATTGCCGCCAGCAGTTCATCGCTGGCTTACCCGCAGTTCATCACTTGGTGATAAACACGGGATGCAAGCATTTTTTTCGCCACTCTTACCGAGACAGGCCAGCGGGCATATTGATAGATTCGCGCTTGGGCCGATCGCTGAAGGCGACTTCAGCGCGCGCCTCGAACCCGCTTTCACACCTTTTCGATGCTCGGTAAAACCAGACCGTTGCAAGAGCGTTCACATGAAAACTCATCCCGCCTGTTTATCTCTCCTTGCCATACTGGCATTGTCGTCATGCAGTGATTCCCCGAACACGCCAGACGCCAGTCAGGACGATGGCATGACGAACGGCAGCGACGATGGTTCAGATAACGGCGGTAGCAATGGTGGTGGCGACAGCAATGGCAATGGCAATGGCGGCGATTCCACAGGAAGTGGAGTCGGCAACCTCCTGTTTCCCGCCAGCATCGAGGATCCAGCCACTCGCACGCTGTCCGTACAGCGCACACTGAACGGTGTCATGCTCAGCGATAGCCGCTTTGGCGGTCGTGAAGGCAGCCTTCCCATCGCTGATACAGACGGTGACGGTATTTCCGATTACGTATTTCTCGCACCAGCTGGAATGGTCAGTGAATGTGCAGCAGGCGTATTACTGCCCTCGGCAACGATCTCCAGCTCGACCCTGACCACCTCTGATCTCGAAGGATCCTTGCGCATCATCTACGGCTCTGGCGGTAATTGTCTCGATGTCACGTCGATATATGAGATCGGGGATGTCAATGGCGATGATCGAATCGACATCGCAGCTTTTGTGTCCCCCGCTACTGGCTACGGCCCCGGTGTCGGCGCTGTCATCTTCGGTGGTCTGACTGACTCATTGATAGATGTGCGTTCACTTGATGGACAGAATGGCTTCAGCCTTGACGATGTGGTCCCTGCCGGATTCGATCGAGGTCTGACGACACTGGGAGATTTCAATGCCGATGGCTTCGACGATGTGCTCGTCAAGACTCTCGGAGAATCCTCGTCGCAAGCCTGGAAGATCATTGAAGGCAGAGCAGGTTTTCCCGCAAATCGAAGCTCCGATGAATTGGATGACGGCGAAATTCTACTGACACTCCGACCTCAAGCGTATATTGAAGCAGCGGGTGATGTGGATGGAAACGGCGCTGACGATATATTGGCCCTCAATCGCGTGGAACTCGGCCCTCAGGTCATTTACGGACGCAGCGGAATAACGAACGCGACCATTGCAGACGGTGTCGAACTGGTTCGCGATTGCTCCGCCAGCACCTACTGTGCAGCGTCAGCCCTGGGGGATGTCGATGCCGACGGGTTTGACGACCTGGTCGTCAATCATTCACTTGGCACATCGGGATGCGGATACGGAGCACGTTCAGCCATCTTCTATGGCAGCAGCAATGGGACCACTACCGTTGACACTCTCGACAATCAAACCACTCCATCAGTAACTCGCCTTGTAGAAGCTGCTGCCAGCCCTTGTATCGCCGGTGGCGGATTCGGAGACGTCGGCGATATCGACGGCGATGGCATTACCGACTTCGGGATGCGAGGTGCTTCCAGCGACGCCATCGTCTTTGGCAGGTCAGGGTCGCGCCCGGACATCATCTGGCTGGATGACATGGATGGCTCTGTCGGATTCCGCCTGCCACGTGACCACCGCAACGGCCCCCTGGACGTAGACGGCAACGGTCGTGACGATGTGGTTTTCGAAGACGGTAGCGCCTTCCCCGGTCAGCAACGCAGCCTGGACGAGAACGGCCCAGGATTCACTCGCATCGAGCGAGGCCCCGCCTTTCTGTCAGCACGCTGGAACGCATCGACCCTGTCTGCTGCTGCCGGCTATCGCCTGGAGTTCGGAGGACGACTTGTTGAAGAACTGAATGCTGACACACTGACCCACACCTTCGATCCGCTCGACGGTGCAGCGGCAGAGATTACTCTGTCAGTCATTGACGAGAATGGCTCCGTTCTGTCCCAGAGTGTGCGTCAGGTACCTGCATACGAACCACTGGAGAGTCTGTCATCCATCATCTATGGAGCACGTCTCGTGCAGATATCCTTCGGCGGCGATCCTGCCGTACAAAGGTATGGCCGCTACCTGATCTGGCGCAATGGGGTGCCACTAGCCCGCGCTCCCGCCGGCGCCCACGACTATGTTGATGACACGGTACAACCCGGAACCAGCTACGAATACCATGTCACACCGGACTACCTGCCACCGAATTCACTGGACGCCACAGCCTCCGATGCGAGTCCGGTCATATGGCGACGCAGTGAAACCATCGAACTTGCAACTCCAGCAGGTTGATCAGGCAGTAGTTTCTCGACTGCACGCGGTCCGGTCAGATTTACGGCCGGGCCTCGTGGCATCTGTCTGACAGCAGAGACTTCAGACAAGCTTCGTCGTTAGTCAGATTCTTCACCTCTGCTCCACAGCCTGACTTCATACCCACTTTCTCGCAGTTTTTCGGCCAGTGTCAATCGATGGATATTCTGGGCGGAAGATTCATTGACTTTCTGGCGCTGCAGAATGCTCGCATCGGTACGCAACTGCGCATCCGTGTAGTTTCCCTTGTTGAACAACCAGTCAGCCAATTCGTACTTTCTGACGAGGATGGCCTCCGACATCACGCTCATTGGCTTGCGGTTGACACAAGCATCACAAGGAGTTCTCTCTGGTTGTGCACCTGCGTCTACCAGCAACTTCAATGCATTGAGATTTCCAAACCGAACAGCACAAGTCAATGGTAATGAAATTGCGCTGCTGATATCCGTCTGCCGAAAATTGACGTCATTACCACTCTCTATCAACAATTTCAAATATTCTTCTCGACCTGACTCCGTTGCTGCACACATAACCCAGCCGAACTGTGAGTCGTCCAACCACGCCGTTGGATCTGCCCCATTCGATAGATGGCTTTTGAAACTTTCATAATCCATGTCAAGTAAAGAGTCTCTCAATGCGAAATCACTACTATCAGCAGTGATTTCATGCTGAGGCAGCTCTCTCGCATGGGAAATTTCCTGACCAATGAAAAAATGCACAAAGAAAGAAGCTATCAACAGATTCATGACTCGAGGAACAATTCGAGTAATCGGTATCCGTGAAAAAATTGAACGCATTTAGTCTGCTCTCCTGAGACCCGTCAAACACATAAATTCCTGTCAATCGACTCAGCGAGCGATTGTCTGACTGCTTTCATACCATGAAGTGTCACGCCGATTCTCACGCCATATGTCAGCCGCGAGTTCTGATCGACATTCTCCTTTATCCAGGAAAAACTCGGACGCCTCATGAGATGAAAATTCCCCGGCGGCTCATTCGTGAAATCGATATTTGTCTGGATATCACTAAGGAGCTCTCCACTCACGCTATAAATGGTCGTATTGCTGGCCGAGGATTCATAGTCGATGTTCAACCTGCCCGCGGACTCCTGTGTCAAAGCGGCTGGATTGAAAACGATTGCATCACCCGCGCCTGTGCCTGCGGCGGCAGTTGCCAAACCGCCTCCCAGAGAATGCCCTACAAACGTCAATTGATCTGATGGAACAACCTCCGCGAGAAGCCCGGCGAGCCGAACTGCCTTCTCATACTGAAATGCTGAAAACCCAAATTCCTGTTCAATGTTGGATAGCCAATCACCACCACTGACAAAATCCGTTCCAGCAAAAGAGACAATATATTCTTCGTTTTCCCTGTCATGGAATATTTCAGCATGGAATGATCCATCATGCAGATCTCTTAATTCCAGACCCAGAGAAGCCAGATCTGCCTCCACAAACCTGGTGCTGCAATCCGCATCGATATAGGCGCACTCCGCCACCTCGGCATAATCTCGAGTCCTGAGCAATGAAGCGCAGTCTTCGAGAGGATCCTGGCAAGGATCTGCTGCTCCTGCTTCCGATGAATTTCTGGCCTTGCGTGTCTGTCCCGAACCATGCCTGCCTGATTTCTCGGCATTGGACCACCATGCCTGATCAAGTTCTTGCCCGGTGACCAGGCTTCCAACGGTCAGCTCCTTGCTCGTTTGCTCGAGAAATTCGGACGCCATCCCGGCGATCTGACCCATGCGAGCCAATGCCGCGAATGCTACCTCCCGGTTTCTGCCAGTTGCCTTGCTCCTGTTTGCATAGCGAATGACATCATCGCCTGTCACCACTTGCCCGTCATTGAAATCCTCCAGGACGCCACTCAACCACTTGACATCAACGAGACGGCCAGTCTGATCATATTCCGACTCAAGCAGATGAGTCGTTGCGTCGCGATCCAGCGAGTACTGTACCGTGGCTGGATATCCCATCTCGCTCAGTGACAGTACTGTCAGTACATCGTGCGGGTAACGTTGCACCTGTGGCGCATCTTCCGGCTGTCTCTCGGTAATCGAGTTGGTCGAGCTGGTCGAAGCCGGAGTTGTCTGTTCGGCACCCTCACCACGTCTGTCCAGTGCAATCACCTGCCCTTGGTCATTCAGTGTCCAATCATGGATTTGCTCGACACCGTTGCGGAATGACACTCGTGTGACACCGGAATCTTCCTCGCCTCCCGGCAAATACGACAGAGTCAGATCAGGAGGGCCTCTCTCGCTACCGTCAGAACGAATGTTGCTGCCGCTGGAATAACTGACGGCACGTCCCAACTCGTCATAATGCCAACGGCCGATTATCCTTCCCACACCATCCGCACGTTCGGTCAGCAGGGCATGATTCAGAGCATCACGATACTGATAGCGACGAGCGGCATCCCGGGCGGCCCCAAAGGGATAGATAGCGGAAATCAGATTCTGACGTTCGGAGTAATTGAACCGAATCTGTTCCCTGCCAGGCAGGTCTACACTCTGCAAATGTCCAGGGGCTGACATGTTCGCTGACATGTCATAGACAGGCAACCCCACATCTCCCGCGGCATAGTTGAATTGCAGCGTCCGCCCGAGATCGTCTGTCACGGAGTGCAGACGCATGCCGCGATACATCAGGCTCAAACGCTCGCCATCAGCAAACGTGAGACGAGTGAGAAAGGACCCATGGAAGGAGAGTCTGCGGCCGTCCGGCAAATACCAGACGTGTGCCCGGTTGACAGATTCAACCACGTACCCGTCCGAGACGTCATTGGCTCTGAACAAGTCTCCCTGTCTGAAGAATTCTATCAACCGTCCATCAGATTGCTGGATCTGACGAATGTCCTCACCATTGGTGGACAACACCACCGAGTAGGTATGCCGCCAGCCATTGCCCAAGCCGAGATTTACTGCGGCATGTGAACTGTTGTAGTGCCTTGCCAGAGAGAGCCTGGAACCACCCAGCCTGATATCGATCTCGCTCTGGTATTTGTTGCCAGACACCACATCGATGGGATTACCCACGTGTTCTGAACGAGAACTACTCGGTGCATTGGCGCCTACATCGACACTGCTGCCACAAGCCGGTTGTCCGGTGGAGGATGCGATGGGACATTCCAGTGATACCCCAAGCGCCTCACCGGCAATTGTCAACGACGCGAGAAGCAGCGCAGTTGCGGGCAGGCGCTGTATGGCGCGAGTCCATTCCATGTTCGATACCCAATCCTTGGTAAAGTCTTCATGTGATTTGTTGGCAAACTAGCGCGACCTGTCGCCACTGACAAGACGCGCGTGTCGGAAAAGCCGATTACTTCATGTATTGACTTCGAAACCGTCTGGTTTCAACGTTGACAAGCTGCGGAGGCCAGCATGAACAGCCTCTCTCCTTGGCAGATGACTCAATTGCGAGCCTGCCGGAAACCCTGCCTCGGGAAAGCCCCTCTGTCATTCAATCGAGAACGTGGACCGTTTTGCCAACCATGATGTCTGCCACTGATTTGCCGAATGCAGCCATGTGAGCGGAAGCGGAGTGCGCCTTGAGATCGTCTAGCGTGTCCCATTTTTCAATGACAACCAGTGAATCAGGACCGACCTTGTCCTGCGATGCCCCTGCATTTTCTGCATCCGTAACCGGTTGATACTCGATACAGCCTTTTTCTGCGTGAACCTGAGGCACCACCTTCGCTATAGCCTCCAGCAACTCGGGGCCCTTGCCTGGCTTTGCGGTAAGAATTGCGACAACGTGAATCATGGATTTAGGGAAATGAATATTCGTGGATCGAACCTCCATGTTATCAGGCTGGAATGCGTTCTTCCCGTCTTCGCATCAGCGCTGGTGATTTACTCATGGAGGAACCAAATCAGATTCGACCGCCTGACTCTTGCCTGACTCTTGCCTGACTCTTGCCTGACTCTTGCCTGACTCCCGGCAAACTCCCGGCAAACTCCCGGCAATCAGCGTAATTCAAGCAACCGTCGAAGCAAAGGCTCCCGCAATCTGTCGTGTCGCTCGAGTAGCTTCAGCATCGTTGACAACACGAACCTCACGACAGGACTACGGGTTGTCATCGCACGGCGTGCTCGCTCACTGAACTTGATGGTATCTCGCCCGGCTGCATGGCGAGTGACACCATAGCCTTCCAGATCGCCTTCGATAATTCGTCTGGCCAGATCCGCGGCGTCGGAAATCCCGAGATTCATGCCTCTACCGCCAACCGGTGAATGGCAATGAGCCGCATCTCCAACCAGGTATACAGGCCCGTGATTGTACTGCGGCACCTGTCGCACCGAGATTCTGAATGTAGCTGTTCGACGGGTTCGGGTGACCGTGATGGGCACGGGCAAGCTCTTGACAGCGTCTTCCGTATTGGCGATGACGCGTACGCGATTCTTCTCCAGTGGTGCAACAACCGCAACACGCCCACCCGACATGCGAAACACACTGAACACGGATGTGTCCCAACCTTCTACATCGATATCTGCAATGGACCACAACTCAGGGAGATCGAAGCCTTCGAACGCCATCCCGAGACTCCTGCGAACGTTGCTGCGCACACCGTCGGCCCCGACCACCAGATCGTATTCCCTGACCTCTCTGCCTCCTTCACCGGAACACAATGTGGCTATGGCGTGAGATTTCTTCAGATCAAGTGATACCAGTTCGACGCCATGTCCAACCGTGACACCTGCATTCTGCAAGGCAGTTTTCAGAATGGCTTCCGTTCGGTCTTGTGCCAGACCCAACAACATCGACTTCTGACCACTCTCCGCAAGCAGTGACACACGGGCTGTCTGTTTCGCATCGACATGAAAAACGGCTGCCTCAAACACAATGGCCTCCCGTCGTATCGTTTCCGCCACTCCGGAAGCTTCGAAAATCTGCATGCTCGATGGCAGCAGACCGACAGCACGGGAAAAAGTCGATCCAACCGGGTTCTTCTCGATGATATCCGGCTTCAAGCCTTGACGGGCAAGTTCAAGCGCAACGGTCAGTCCGGCCGGTCCTGCCCCCACAACCAGTACTCTCTGCATGCCCTTCCCCCTTGAAATCTCAACACGACAGGCGCCAGTGCTCACACGGATCGATGAGCCTGCCACCGACACCGACACCGACACCGACACCGACACCGACACCGACACCGACACCGACACCGACACCGACACCGACACCGAAGTCATTATAAGGACTCAAGCATCTTGCCCTCATGATTGTTGAATGTCGCATGAACAGGCGAAACAAACTGCACCGCAACGGCCGCTTTCCGTACCAAGAACCAGTCCTTGTCTCGGAATCGCTGCCCCAATATCCGACCGACGTCGCAATGCGTTACTCCTGCTGCAAATAGCGTCTTGCCAGCTCCGCCGTCACCGGCACGAAAACAGGAGCCAACTCCCTTGCAATATCGACCTCGCTGTGAGTCCCTATCCAGGCGCACAAGGCCAGGCGCCGCAACATCACAAAGGTGTCCATCTCGGCTTCGTCATCGTCGGTCAATGGGCGGGCTCTACGATAACCGGCAATCCATGCTTCCTTCAAGGCGGGAACTTGCGGGTGATCCTCCATGAAACTGATCGACGCAGCAAAGTCGTACATGAACCACCCTGATCCACAGTCATCAAAATCAATCAGCCGCGTCGCCCCGTTGTCAATCAGCAGATTGGCCAATCTCATGTCTGCGTGAATAAGGCCATAGCGATCGCTACCGGTTCCGTATTGCTGTAATCGTTGAATGATACGCTCCTGAAGGTGCTCCAATAGCTCCATAGATTCAGCGTCCATGGCGGGTGCGTGACGCCAGTCACCCCATATCGGTTCATCACCAAAAACTGCTGCCAGGTCCCAGACGAGACGCTCGAACCCTGAAGGTCTACGCCAGCCCAGTGAGTGCAGATGAGTACGCGCCGCAATCTCGCCCAGCTCCTCGAAGGAGGATACAAGGTCCTGTGTCGGGTGCGGCTCAATTCCCTCAATGAACTTGAACAGTACAAGATAGCGTGTTCCCGGCATCCCATCAACGCTCCACTCTTGCACTACCTCACCGTTACGACCAGCAATGGATTCAGGAGCTGGCACCTGCCCGTTCTGGTTCAGATCCATCATCCAGGCCAGTTCAGACAGAATCGCCTGCCGTGAATGATAGCCCTGCCGATGTACGCGAAGAACAGACCTGTAACCACCAGAAGCCTCAACTAGAAAGGTGGCATTTTCGGACAAATTGATCAAACGGGCCGTTGCTCCAGCCGGTAGTGGCCAGAGTTGCAGAGCCTCATTCGCCAACACCGCTACACGCTCCAGAAACTGCTCGTGAGTCAACCCTGCTTCTTGCAACATTCATTCTTTCCTGATGGTGGCATCTGATCCTGTCGTGGCGGACCAGCACTCTGCTCAATCGGGGTGGAATGATAACCAGAATTCAATAAACACGCCGGTGCCGATTTCTCTCAAGATCAATGGGTTTGCATATCGAGGGTAATGGTGATGACAAGGAATTCCGCCGGACGCAACAATGCCATCATCACCTGAATGTGCAATTGCCCTTGCAGGACGTCCTGCTCGGTCATGGTCTCTCCCAGTCCCAGACGTACGGCATAAGCCTCATCCGCCTTGCTCCCCCTCAATCCCCCTTGCCGCCAGATGTCCTCGAGAAACGGGTTGATCACTGACTTCATCGCGTTCCAGGTACCAGCATCATTGGGCGAGAATACATACGCCTGGCAGGCACGACGAATCGAGTGTTCAACCATGATCACCGTTCGACGCACACTGATGTAGCGCCATTGATCACTGTTGCCATCCAGCGTTCGACCTCCCCATACCAGCACACCTCTTCCTGCAAAAGACCGGATGGTATTGATGGACTTTCCCTGGGGCGTATTGTTGAGATCCTGCTGATCGTCATCGGTGAGACGTACCGCAGGTTTCGATATTCCGTTCAAGCTGACATTGGCCGGTGATTGCCAGACTCCACGACCAGTGTCAACGGAAACATAGAGTCCGGCAACTGCCCCTCCCGGCGGCACCAGCGACAGCAATTCCCGGCACTTGCGAACATACTGCCGATAGGCAAGGCTGCGTTCGCGCAACGCGAGCTCCAGTTTGCCAGCATCCCCGTCTATCTCTATCGAAGTGCCCAGCTGAAGTCCTTCGATCAGTCGGTTTGACAATGCCTGAATATCTCCAAAGTCAGCATCGCTGTCGACTTCCGCGTCACAAGCGACTGCCTCTCCAAGACCGGCGTCCGATTCATGTCCTCGCTCTTTACCCTGCTCCTTACCCTGCTCCTTGTCCTGCTCCTTGTCCTGCTCCTTGTCCTGCTCCTTGCCAATGATTCTGCCCAAGGTCATGCGACTCTCGCTATCAAGATTACGGAATGACGGGTCAGGCAGCAGCGATGGCTTCAAGTACAACCACGGATAATAGGCGGCACCGTAACTCAAGTGGTTGATACCGAGTGCTCCGCGAAACTGCCCGATGCAATCCTTGCCGTCGTCGCGTGAGCGATAGCCTTCAGGAATATCAAGAATGGCAAACCGACCCTCGCTTCGCGCACAATGAGCCAGTACTGCCTGCTGGACCGAGACGCACTCGCTCAGGGAATCCAGAGACACGGCATCAGGAACAAGAACCAGACTGGGCTCTGCCACGTTCTCCAGCACCTCCAATCCTGCGATCAATGTCGCTGCTGCAGGTACCTCCCCATAGTCTCCAACCGAGATGATGTAGCAGGATTCGCCACCATTGAGATAGAACAACTCCAGACTCTGAAACAGATGGAATGCAGGCGTCACTCGACGCAAGGTATAGGAAGCGGCACCGTCAGCCATGGCCGGTTCCCCGGTCTCATCGCAAGAGAATTCATCAATCGTCAGCACCGGATCAGGGCCTGCCCCGAACACCCGTTCGAACTCGCCGAACGATGCAATCCGAACGGGCTTGCCGCTCAGACTTTGATCAGCCTCGCCGGCTTTGCGGGTATAGCCGATGAACACCGGTACACCGGTGGGGACCGCCACAATCCGCGAGGGCAAAACCTTGATTCCGTCGTTCGTCACCATGGGGTTGTCGGGTGAATTCGCCATGTTGCCATGCCTCTACGCACAGTTGATCGTCGAACGGCTACAAGACAACAAGCAATGACGTCTCCGACTACCCTGGCAAACGATGATGGTCAGCCACTGCCCCGAATCTCAGAAAAATAGAGGCCGTAACAAAATATTGCCTTGCGTCAGATTCGAACCTCTTCGCCATTGATGCATGTCTGCAGACGACTCGACTGCAGCTTGAACCCTTCACCATACGCTCAAGGCATGGTGGTACACAAACACCTATCAACAAATTATTTTTATCATTGTCACAATTTTATTCAATTTTACTTGTTGAAGGTGTTACCCGATCATTCGCGCCACTCGACAACCGACCGGAAACAAGCTGGAACCCACCCAACCAGAGATTCACAGGACGCATCCCCGGAAACAAAACGGAAGGCAATCGGATAACTTCCGATGTGTCTCGAGGTCCGGGTTGGGAAGAGTACTGAGGTGCATTCACCTGTTATCGATCGCGCAGATGGCGACAATTCTCGACCCGTTACTCCATACAACCGCGATGCGCCGCTACCGTGCCATGAACGTGTTCAGGCAGGCACACAGGGCCTGTCATCCAGGAATCAACAGAATCACTACCGCGACAACAACGATACCTTTCGAATGAATACAAACTATCTTCGCACCCGAATAGGCATATCCATGATCCTGTTTCTGATGGTAGTGATCTTCAGTGCGCAGAATGTCGGCCTGGTCGATATCCAGTTTCTCCGCTGGCGCTTCGAAATCCCGCGTTCAGTGCTGATCGGGTTGGTACTGCTGATCGGTGTCATGATCGGCTGGAGTGCTCGTACCCTGGGCGACGCTCTCAAGTGCCAGCGCGGCAAGTCGTGAGGTTATCGCAGCAGAGCAGAACGTCAATACTCGCAATCACTTACTACCGCCCGGGAGCGAGCTCGACACTACAAATGACTGTAGAAGACCGAACCACTTGCCACACTCCGAACGATGATGGATGGCTATGACTACCGCTGACGCAGCGCTTCATCCCCAGAGCCTGATTCAACACACAGAAGCATTCGGTAAGGTATATGCTTCAAGGCTTGTCTCCTGAAATCAACTGTCGTTCATGGACATAGAGCTGCTCCGAACCTTTCTTGAAGTCGAGCGATTACGGCATTTCCGCAAGGCCTCCGAAGAACTGTTTGTAACACAGGCGGCTGTCAGTTCCAGAATCAAACTGCTCGAAGAAACGCTGGGCGTGCCCTTGTTCATCCGTCAGAAGCGGCAGATCGACCTGACACCGGAAGGGCACCGCTTCAAACGCTATGCGGAACGCCTCATTGCGGAGTGGCGCAAGGCTCGGCATGATGTCTCACTCGGACAGACAGCGTCCCAGCTTGCCGTGGGCGGTACTATCCGGGTCTGGGATGCCGGAATGCAGGAGTGGGTACACGATGTGCACCGCACCTATCCGGAGCTGGCCCTCATTCTCGAATACCACACTCCCGAGACACTCATTCGCAAGCTTCTCGACGGACAGCTTGATCTGGGGTTCATTCTGGAACCTCCCCAGATCGATATCATCAATATAGTGCAAGTGGCAGAACTGGAGCTGGTCATGGCCTCGACCCGTCCGGACGTCACTGTCGAAGAGGCCATGGCAGATGGCTACATCAGTGTCGACTGGGGACTGAGTGCTGCGCTCCAGCATCGCCGACTCTATCCCGATGCCCCGGAGCCCGCCATACGAATCGCCAACGCCAGTGTTGCGCTGGATTTCATTCTGGAGTTCGGTGGTGCAGCCTACTTTTCCTGGCGCGAAATCGCGGATGAAATCAAGGGCGGCGAGGTATTTCTGGTTCGTGACGCTGCACCCATTCCACGTAGCGTCTATGCCATTCATCCGGTGCGCACAGACCGCCTGGACCTGATCAGCGATGTCATCAGCGAGTTCAAATATCGCGTTGCCCTGCCAAAACGGCCACGTCGAAAAAAGCAGGATAACTAGTGGATCGACCGGAAAACAAGGTGATACTCAGAGTCCGCGTACGCCCGTCCGACAAGGCGACCCGACGAAGACGCACTGGAGTGCGACGAGCAGGGGCAACGTCCCTGAATATTGCAAGCATGCAGGCCGAATTCATGGAAAAACATATGGCAAAAGACACCAATCCAGCTACCCTAACCAGAACACGAGGCAAGGGCTGATAAATGAGAGATCCGTTCATTCTGGCTGGTAACGAAATCGCTGCCGGCGACAGGCGTTTGATCAATCTGCCCATGCCTGACCTGAGCTCACAGACTGGCATCTACATGCCGGTGCATGTACTGCATGGCAAGCGTAGCGGCCCGGTACTGTTCGTCAGCGCTGCCATTCATGGGGACGAACTCAATGGCATCGAGATCATCCGTCAGGTATTGGCATCCAGAACACTGAGCAGGATAAAGGGGACACTCATTGCTGTTCCCGTGGTGAATGCCTACGGCCTGATACACGTCAGCCGCTACCTGCCCGATCGCCGCGACCTGAATCGGGTATTTCCGGGATCGGACAACGGATCTCTGGCTGCTCGCCTCGCAAAATTGTTCATTCAGGAAATCGTGTCCGTATGCACTCATGGCATCGATCTGCACACCGGCTCGGGTCATCGTACCAATCTGCCGCAGATCCGGGCAGATCTGGACGACCCTGAAACCGAACGACTGGCCAGACAGTTCGGTGTTCCGGTGATGCTCAATTCATCAGTGCGCGACGGCTCCCTGCGCGGGTCTGCCAGTGAAATGGGTATCCCAACCCTGCTCTATGAGGCAGGTGAGGCACTTCGTTACAACGACATGGCAATCCGCGCCGGTGTCAGCGGCATCCTGAACGTCATGCGAGCACTGGACATGCTGCCTGCCACTCGTGCTTCCCGAGGCAAGGTGAAAGATCCCTTTGTCGCTCGCAGCAGCCGCTGGATCAGAGCACCGGAGAGTGGCATGTTCCGAGCCGATGTCGGTCTCGGAGCACAGGTGTCCAAGGGCGATATCGTGGGACATATCGCATCCGCTTCCGAAGGCACTCGCCACGAGATCCGCTCTCTGCACGACGGTGTCATCATTGGCAGAATGGAACTACCGGTGGTCCATGAGGGAGATGCCGTCCTTCATCTGGCAAGATTCAAGGATGATATCGATGAAGTGGGTAGTCATGTCGAGATGTTCCAGCAGGACCATGGCAGTGTAGATTGAAGAATGTCGACAGCATGGGTATCGCGCTGCGACCGCTCTCCTGCTGGTTCCTCCAACAGATAAGGACTGGTATTCTGATACTCACCGAAAGCAAATCTTCCCTCAACCGTCAGCGTATCGTTGATGCCGGTACCTGACGCGCTCCTCGAACATTCCATGTCCCCCACACACGTTCTGCAGCAATCGAATGCCACTGCCTGGCAATCCATCGCACAACACGCCTTCTGCAGGGAGCTTGCCGAAGGCTCCCTCCCCAATGCCCGGATGGCCGAATACCTGATTCAGGACTATTCCTTCATCGACGGTTTCGTTCGTCTGGCCGCAACTGCCATCGCGCACGCACCCACACTGAAGGATTCTGTGCCGCTGGCGCAGTTTCTGGCCGTCATTACCGGTCCCGAGAACACCTATTTCCTGCGCTCGTTCGACGCTCTGGGCGTCAGTGAAGAACGCTGGAGACATCCGCAGCTTTGGTCAGTCACGCAGGATTTTCAGGCCATAATGACAGAGGCACGATTGTCGGGCTCTTACGCTCGCATGATCGCGGTGCTGGTTGTTGCCGAATGGAGCTATCTGGAGTGGGCAACACCATTCAACCCGCCGGCCGATACATTACCCTTCTATTTTGCCGAATGGATAAGCCTGCATGCTGGACCTGATTTCGAAGGCGTCGTGAGCTACCTGCGAACACAGCTGGATACCGTATGGGCCACACTCGACGACACAGAGCAATCTCATGTCGAGGATATCTTCAGTCGCACCGTCGCGCTCGAGCAACGATTCTTCGATCAGGCCTATCAACCCGATTGAGGGGTGCCATGGTAATCGCTCCGCCTGGTTTGGGCTGGGCGGATACCTCACGATGCGCTCAAGTCTCCCCACCTGACGCTTCGTGCCACGCCTCTCTGAATGACGGCAGCACTGAACCATCGTAGCCGACACGCGGTTCGGCATGCCACAGAGCATTGAGAATCGCCTCCTCGGTGCCTTCAACAGCCGCATTGAAGAACGCATCCATTCGAGTCTCGCAAAGACGACTGGTCGAATGAACATCCTGTGTTCCACGCTCAATCACATTGGCCGTTGAGAAAGCCACCGCGATATCTCCGCTGCCATGCCCATAACAGCTTCCCAGGCTGCCAAGAGCGGCACCACTTCGACGACTCAGCCGTGTCAACTGCCGTGCGTCCAACGGCGCATCGCTTGCCATCAGCACGATGATCGAGCCTTTCTCCGACGGCTCCCGACCCTCCTGCAAATCGCCTTTTTCAATCGGCACGTGCTTGCCGAATACCCGCAATCGGGATGGCTGCCCGAAGTTCGACAGCACCAGAACGCCCAGGGTGAACGAGCTGCCGCCTGGCAGTTCGACGATTCTGGATGCTGAACCGATACCTCCGGCAAAACCGAAAGTACGCATACCGCTTCCGGCTCCCACCGTGCCTTGCCTGACAGTCGTACTCGCCGTATCCAGTGCCCTCATTGCATCTTTCTCGCACACGGCGAATGCCTGGATGTCATTGACCTGCCCATCATTGCATTCCAGCACCAGCGGGTTGACGGTCGCGCCGGAACGGCCTATCTCCGGATTTCTCTCGATAGCCCGTTTGGTCAATGCACTGGTACAAACCGGTACAGCAAACGTGTTGGTCAGGAGAATCGGAGATTCGATCTCACCCAGCTCCTGCAACTGAATCAGTCCCATGCTCTTGCCAAATCCATTGATTACACTGGCACCGGCAGGTACCGGCCTCCGATAGAGGTTCCCGCCATGGGGCAGTACAGCCGTCACTCCGGTGCAAACGGTCTCTTCGTCATATATCGACACCTCACCGACGCTAACGCCCGCGACATCGGCAATCGTATTGTCTTTGCCCGTCGGCAAACGCCACCAGCACCGATCAGTAATTGCTCTTCGCATTTCTACTGCCACTCCGAAAGTAACGTCACAGTCTAAACTGGCATGCCGGAAGGGCACCAGGTCGCTCATGCGCCCGCAATTCATTCGAGACATACACTTCAACAGAGGCGAGTGAATGTCGTCGAGCGCGGGAAGCACCTGATCTACCCGAATCGACCGAACCACCCGATTCACCCGATTCACCCGATTCACCCGATTCACCCGATTCACCAGAATCGTTCATACCCCGCCTGACGCAACTATCGCAAAGGTCTGCAGAATCATTCTGCCATTTCATTGTCAAAGCGGTCAGCGAGCTATTCTGATCATCTGCCATCACGTGATTGCCGTATACGATCAGGATTGCCCCACCTGTGCGACAATTTTCCGACCTACAGACAACATCCTGATGGAGAACAAGCAGATGACGACCAAACACCTGACTTCCACCACGCTGCAGACCCAGCCCGTTATCAGTCGCAGACGGATGTTGGCGGCCTCAGTGGCCTTGCCAGTTACCGCCACAGTGTTTGCCGGCCTGAAAGACGCGCATGCTGATGGCCACGCCAGTGAGGCTCAGCCCAATGCGATCAAGAATACTTTCACGATGGGAGACCTCGAAGTATCCACGTTGTTGGCAGGAACTCGCACGGTAGACGCACCGCAAAACATTTTTGGCATGAACGTTTCCGAAGAAGAGTTTCAGACCGTCAGCGAAGCCAATTTTCTGCCAACCGACAAGGCGCAATTCTTCTTCACACCCACCGTGGTCCGAAGTGGCACCGATGTCATTCTCTTCGACACCGGATTGAACCCCGCCGGCATCACGGCACCTTTGGCGGCAGCCGGCATATCACCCGATGAAGTGACTGTCGTGGTCATTACGCACATGCACGGAGATCACATCGGTGGCTTGGCCGGGGATGACGGGACACCCACCTTCGCCAATGCCCGATATGTGACCGGTCAGGTCGAATACGACGCCTGGGCCAAGATGGATAACGAGGGATTCAAGGCCAAGGTTCAGCCGCTGGCGGAGAAGATGGAGTTCATCGGAGATGGTGACTCGGTCATTTCCGGTATAACCGGTATGTCAGCAGCCGGCCACACGCCAGGGCACATGATGTACATGCTTGAATCCGGCGGCAGACAGCTTGCTCTGGTTGCAGACACGGCCAATCATTACGTCTGGTCACTGGCCTACCCCGAATGGGAAGTGAAATTCGACATGGACAAGGCCAAGGCAGCAGCGACCAGGAAAACGGTATTCGACATGCTTGCTACCGACAAGGTGCCTTTCGTGGGTTATCACATGCCGTTTCCCGGAATGGGCTATGTGGAAACTCGTGGTGAAGGTGGGTATCGCTATGTACCCACCAGTTACCAGATGATGCTGTAAGGCACGACCAGACAGTAATCCGGCTACACGCCAGGTTCTGGCAAACGAACAAGGGAGACACAACCATTGTGAGTGTGTCTCCCCTGAATGTTCAGAACTGGCATTCAGGCTGCCATGTCCCGTCGTTTCTCATCATTCTGCTTCAAGGCGAGCCTGACATCTTTCGATTCCGTGAATGACGACTGACACATTTGTGTTGATTCCGGCCTGTTCAACCACGCCTGCAATCCAAGCTTCCCGGAAACACCATAACGTTCTATCAAGGAACCTGTCACTACTATCACAGCACCCACCAGAGCCAGTGTCATCCAGTTGCTGGTCATCAGCATGTGAGTCATATACCTCCCTTGCAGTAGCACGCTGCCCAGAAGCGCCAATATACCAACGGCAGTGACCAGTCGACGTCTGGTCATGACGCCGGAGCCCACGATCAGTACTCCAATCAACAGCGTCACTACCAGCGAGCTTGCACCGCCCAGGAACAGTTGATAGCTGAACAGCGCAGGGATACAGAGTAGCGCCCACCCGACGTGTATCCACCAGCGAACCGATGAACTCGACACCTGTCTCGACAAGTCCAGCAACAAGGCTCCCAGGATGAGACAGAATGACAGATTGACTGAGGTATTGATGTGCCCAATTGCCAGCAGAGAACTGTACAAGCCAGCCAGGCAAGTTGCAGCCAGGGCAGTAAGCAGGTGGACAGAATTGGCGAACCACGATGGTGAATGCCACTGTTTGCAGCAGAACCTCATTAACAGATAAACGATACTGAACAGCGACACCAGCATGCTGAACTCACTGGCGTACAGCGTCGCCGAGCGAGCAAGTATCAACACAGGTGGAAAGAACAACAGCAGCCTGGCGAGTCTTTCTTCCCCCGTCATGACCTTGTCCCGAGAAGAGCCATGTCGCCGAATCAGCAGGATCAGCGCCGTGGCAAGCAATGCTGCAATGAGGGTTGCCGGGAGCATGCTTCGCACAGGCAACAGCAGAACTGTGGAGCCCAGAAGGTAGGCGACGGTGAGCCAGACCCGCGATTGTCGAGCAAATACGGAAAACGCGAAAAACGCCATCGGGGCAAGTACAACGGCACCCGAGGCCATCGCTGTCAGTATCTCGACCAGATTACTGGCGTGCCAGTTTGCATATTCCGGATAGTGTGTCGTCAACTCCCCGGCATGCACAACAGAATAGATCATGCCCCCCAACACAGCCAGATTGGCCGGTATCGACATCAGTGCAATTAAAAAGAATACTCTGGCACCTCTGGGTTCCTTCAGAAGATATCCGACTGCAAACCCGGAGGCTCCCAGCAAGGTAGTCTGAATCAGCAACAGCAAAAATCGCTGCAGGTCATTGGCCGCATCGACTCCCTGCATCAGGAACAGAGACAGGGCAAAGACAATCATGCCTGCACCGCAGAAACGTATGGCTCCGGCCAGTGTAGAGGTACGAACCATGGAACGAATGATCGACTGCAGGATTGCCGACTTCGGGGGAACATCGGCAGTACAGTTTTCATCCAGAACAGAGTGAACATCCTGCGCTACTTCCTGTGAAGGATCATCCTCACAATCGAATTCACCTGGCCCTGTCATGAAATCTGGCCTGTGGGGTCCCTCCATCGTCATCTGGCGGCGAGACAACTTGACAGTGTACTCGCTCTCATTGATGGTCATCAGAGTCTCCGTGCAGGAGCTCTTCCAACTCACCTCGTAATTGAACACACTGTTCCTCGTTTTCGAATTCACGCGCCAATGGGTCCGTTGTGGTAGCTGCCGCTTCACTGAGAATTTCCGACTCGCCAATGACCACCTCCCAGCGTTCGAACAGTTCGTTGATTCCGGCAGACCCTTGACCATCAACCGCATCCAATGCTCTGGTCGCCTTGGCAACCGATTCTCGCGACCTCAGTTGATTACGCTGCAATGTCACCTGTTCCAATCTGGTCTGCATTTTCTCCAGATCCGAACTGGCACGAGCCTCAAGTGCCATGTGCTGGCGCAAGGCCTCTTCCGCCTGCGCCAATTGCTTGCGACACGAGGCGCGTCTCTCCAGGCAAGCCAATGCACGACTTTCATCATCCGTTGCGCACGCTCTTGCCCGGCTGCTCCACTGTTCGATCTGCTGATTCAGATTTTGAATGCTACGCCGCAGATCCTGCCCGTCTCTGACCACTCGTTGATGCCTCACTCTGGCTTCCGAGGCATTCTGACGAATCGACTTCAATACACTCTCTGCAATCGCTTCATGGTTCTCGAAGCGGGAGACCGCCGATTCCGCGCCGGCATTGAGCGTGGCTGAAATTCGTGTGAATAACTTCATGTCCATCCTTCCGTTGGTGTTGAAAGCAGGATGAAGTCTCGTCAATCGGTCTGCATGAGACAACTTTGGTCGTAAAAGTGCAGCTAAACTACCCATCCAGTACAACAATTCAGCACTTTGATGTCATGAAACAATCAGGACGACTGGTTGACGCACTCAAGAGGGAACTCAAGCGTCGCAGCATCGCTTACAAAGAGATTGCTACACGCTTGAACCTGTCTGAGTCGGCAGTGAAGCAGATGTTTGCCAATGGCAACTTCACGCTGAAACGACTCGACGAACTGTGCGAAATCCTAGAACTGGACTTCTCTGAACTTGCCAACCTGGCGAGGCAAGGCCGGGAAGTACTGGAGCAGCTGACCATTGAGCAGGAAGAGCGGCTGGTGGGCGATCCCCAGTTGCTGCTGGTTGCCTACTGTGTCGTCAACCACTGGCGCTTCGAGCAGATACTGGACAAATACAACATCACCGAGGCAGAGTGCATACAACGACTGGCAGAACTGGATCGCATGCGAGTCGCCGAGCTTCTACCCGGCAACCGGATTCGCCCCCTGATCAGCCCGAATTTTCACTGGCAGCCGGACGGACCGATAGAGCGTTATTTCCGGCATCAGGTGCAGGGAGAGTTCCTTGATGGCGATTTCAATGGCAAAACCGCTGAGTTGGTTGCACGCAGCGGCGACATCTCCCACCACACCTTCAACCTGCTGGTACAGCGTCTGCAGGCTGCTGGCACGCTGTTCGACGACCTGGCCAATGATGACCGCAAACTGGACACAGACCTGAAACACGGTACAACCATGTTGCTCGCCATCCGTCACTGGCAATTCGCCGCCTTCACCCACCAGGAACGCCAACGCACATAACCCACGGGTCGGACCACCATAAGGCCATGTTTTAACCCACGGGTCGGACCACCATAAGGCCATGTTTTAACATACATTTTCGTGAAAATCGGCACCAAATTCACCCCTATCTGCTGCAGAAACGCCCTGATTTCGGCCTGTTAAACGCTCAGAGCTCGTTGTTGGTCCGTCCTACACGACGAAAGGCATGCCCTGTGAGTCACAGGGCATTGCCCTCATGGCCTCTATTTCCCCTTCAGCTCAGAACCGACGCCTGATTTCGGCTTCCCGGCTTCATGTTTCGAGCCCGTCACTTTTCATGGTCCGACCCCGTCAGATCAAATTGTGAGCTGATTCTCGATTTCTCGAGCTCATGGTCCGACCCCGAAAGTCATGGTCCGACCCCGTGCGGTGGGAAACCACGACCTGTTGACAAATATGATGTCAGCTCCATCACAGTTCTGTCGCAATCAGAAAATTCCTACAAGAGAAGAAGCCTTTTCCGATAGAAGAGCTGCCGGAATTTACCGACAATGCAATCGCGGTCAGGGAAGATCGTGGCAATGTTCGGACGGATCCGAACGGTCTCTAGCAGCAAGGCCAAGGAAGACCCGAAGAAAGGATGTTGCAGGTGGGAACGGCATACTCAGGATGAGCACCAGCTCATGGACGGAGCTGGAACGAGCAATGACGCTCAACGCCAATCCCACCGCTGCCAAGGATGGCACCAGGCCTTCAGTGTTTCACTGAAGGCCTTTTTCCGTTTCCGGGAACATATCAGTCTCACAAGACCCTGCCCACCACCCGACAGGGCGTCCTCAAGAAACCCTCCATTCCAGACGCCAACTGACTCGCGCCTGGCATATGAATACTGCATCACGCTTTCGCTGAATTCGGAAATTTCCTACAAGAGAAGAAGCCATTTCCGATAGTCGTGGCACCGATGTCCTTGCACAATGAATCTGCGTTCAGGGAAGAGCGCTGTAACAGCGAATGGCATTGTTCCAGCAATCCAGGCGTTGACTCGCAACAGGATGTTGCAGGCAGCTTCGGCGTGTTTCGGAAGAACACCGGATCAGGGAGGAGTCCGGTAAAGCAAGGATGCTCAGCGTCGAGCGGCCACTGGTCAGGGAAGACCATCGACCCTCGGTAATCTACCGAGGGTTTTTTCTTCTCGACAGGATGCAATCCGACGACGCAGAACACCATCGCACAGGTAACCTTCGAGTAACTCAAGCGGGCGCCGTCGTGACCCTATCGGACTCTTCCGACCGCCCAGCTGGTCAGCAAGGCAATCGTGACAATCATCATGCCCATGCCTTCCCGAGCGGTTTCGGTTTCCCACCAGACATCCTTTGCCCACCAATGTGATGACGTGGGCCAGAAATACACCATGCCAGCCAAGGCCGCGATCAGCGACACCAACATCAGCTTCTTCGCGACGAGCACTTGAAACAAGCGCTGGTTGAAAAACGCCAGAGCAGCCCAGAAAGCAGGCACAGCATAGATCGCCATCCACAACGGCCCGTCTGGATCGTTGTACTGAACTCCGATGAAGATCAACATCAGGATGCAGATAACCAGGTTGAT
This sequence comes from uncultured Granulosicoccus sp., assembly GCA_947495035.1. Taxonomy (GTDB): domain Bacteria; phylum Pseudomonadota; class Gammaproteobacteria; order Granulosicoccales; family Granulosicoccaceae; genus Granulosicoccus. The sequence goes on along the minus strand of CANLXI010000035.1, from coordinate 8,077 downwards.
GTACTTCAATGTCGCCTCAGGCATTATCAATTGACCCAAACTTACAACAAGCAAGACATATTGTCACAGTTTCCCGGCGTACCTCTTGCTGGTTATCCCCTGCGACTATGCCTCTACCTGGTTCAGGACTATGATGAAGGAATTCACCCTGCAAGCCGGGATAGATGGGTTATCCGGCCATTCCTACCCCGAACGTTGACAGGAAGTATTGATGACTGAAGACCTCCGACAGGCTCCCATCCTCCAGAATTCGACCTCCTGGCAGGAGTTCAGTGTGCCCTACCGATTCCCTGTGTCGTTTACACAGAACCTTTTCAATCCCGACAACCCCTTGCTTGCAGAAACCCTGAGTCATCTCGAGCCACTGAAACGTCATCGCTTCGTGGTCTTTCTTGATGAAGGCCTGGCAGAAGCACAGCCACGATTGATTGCAGACATTGCACAGTACGCCACGGTGCACGCAGAACAGCTGGAACTCGTGACAGAACCGACTGTTGTTCCGGGGGGAGAGACCATCAAATCCGATCTGCATTTCGTGGAAAAAATGCAAAAGGTGATTGTAGATCATCATGTCGACAGGCACTCCTATGTCATGGGTATCGGTGGTGGAGCACTGCTCGATGCCGTTGGTCTGGTAGCCGCCACATCTCATCGCGGTATCAGGCATGTTCGTGTACCCAGCACGGTACTGTCCCAGAACGACTCGGGAGTCGGTGTCAAGAACGGGGTGAATCTGTTTGGCCAGAAGAACTACATAGGCACGTTCTGTCCACCCTTTGCCGTACTCAACGACTACGCATTCATTGAGCAGCTACCTGCCAGAGACAAGGTGGCAGGCATGGCGGAGGCCGTCAAGGTTGCATTGATTCGAGACCCTGTATTCTACGGTTGGCTGGAAGAGAATGCCGACAAGCTGGCCACATTCGATGCGGCTTCCATGCAATACATGATCAAGCGTTGCGCTGAACTGCATATGGCTCAGATTGGCCAGGGCGGTGACCCTTTCGAATCCGGAAGCGCGCGACCACTGGATTTCGGACACTGGTCCGCGCACCGCCTGGAGACGCTGACCCGATATCATCTGCGTCACGGTGAAGCCGTAGCCATCGGTATTGCTCTGGATGCACGTTACTCGGTACTGCGAGGCCTGTTACCCGAAGGTAGCGAACAGCGCATCTGCTTCCTGCTCGAACATTTCGGATTCAAACTGTGGCACCCCGCACTGGAAACGAGAAACGTCGCTGGCGAACTGGATGTCATACAGGGGTTGACCGATTTCCGGGAACATCTCGGGGGTGAGCTGACCATCACCCTCTTGAGCGCTCTGGGTCGCGGCATCGAAGTACACGAAATCGATACGGCCTTGGTCGAGAACGCCATCCAATGGCTGAAGCAACGTCGTAGCCAGTAACGTCATTCGCCCCACTGAACCTGTCACCGCCAGCAATGAACACGACAACAGCTCCGGACTTCCTAGATGCCCTGTTGATGCAACGCCTGCCCGCTGACCAGTACGACTGGCTGCAGGAACGTCTCAACCTGTTGCACAGCGATGACAGTTTGCGGGATATCCACATTACCTTCGGTCTCATTCCCAGACGTCTGGGTCGTCAGGACCTGGCGGCCTCCTCACAGGACAATGCCACAGCAGATGCCATTGTCAATGGCTGGAATCTCTCCGACTGGAGCCTGGACATGGCTGCCAGAGTGTTGCTTCTCTGCAGAATTTCTCAACAGACCAATCGAGACTTTGCCGCATTGTTCAAATCCATGTGCCAGACAGCCGATCTGAGTGAATCCATCTGCCTTTATCGGGGAACGGCTCTCTACCCTCAATCGGATGAACTGGACAAGCAGATTGGCGAAGGTCTGCGAACCAATATGCGCGCTGTTTTCGAGGCTATCGCACACCACAACCCCTATCCAGCGAAGCACTTTTCAGAATTACGCTGGAACCACATGGTACTCAAGGCATTGTTTGTCGACAGCACCCTGCATCCCATTCAGGGACTCGATGAAAGAGCGAACCCCGAACTGGCGCGTATACTGTGTGACTACGCTCATGAACGCTGGTCAGCCCATCGTCCGGTGACACCGGAGCTCTGGCGCTGTGTGGGCCCATTCGCCAGGGGTAGCATGCTTGACGACCTGCAAAAGGTTTTGGAATCCGGACTTCCACTGGAGCATCAGGGAGCCGTACTGGCGTTGAGCCGCTGCCCGGATCCACGGGCTGAGAAGCTGCTTGCAAATTACCCCGAACAAGTCAGCGCGGTTGCCAACGAAGAACTCTCGTGGGACTCTATCATCGAACAGACCAATCAACCCGGATAACAGGCTCAATGCCTCTCCGTTGACATCAAGCACAAGACAGGAAATCAGCACATGATGTTCATTGACCCGCACGCGCACATGATTTCTCGCGTTACGGATGATTACGAAGCCATGGCGAAGGCAGGCGTTGTCGCTGTCATCGAGCCAGCCTTCTGGCTGGGTCAGCCCCGCACTCATGTCGCGACCTATATGGACTACCTGTCGTCGATCATCGGTTTCGAGCGCTTTCGTGCGGGTCAATTCGGTATCCGACATTACTGCACCATCGGCCTCAATTCCAAGGAAGCCAACAACGAGGAGCTGGCGGAAGCGGTGATGGAAATACTGCCGCAATTCGCCTTGAAAGAGGGTGTGGTGGCCATCGGCGAAATCGGTTATGACGAACAGACCGAGCTGGAAGACAAGTACTTCAGAGCGCAGCTCGAGCTCGCGAAGGAACTGGATCTGCCGGTGATGATCCATACCCCACACAGAGACAAGAAACGGGGCACCTCGCGCTCCATGGACGTATGCATCGAACACGGCATGGATCCTTCAAAAATCGTCGTTGACCACAACAATGAAGAGACCGTGCGTGAAGTGCTCGACCGGGGATTCTGGGCAGCATTTTCGATCTACCCGTCCACCAAGATGGGCAACAGTCGCATGGTCGATATTCTGGCCGAATACGGTGCGGAAAGAATCATGGTCGATTCAGCCTGTGACTGGGGAATATCGGAACCACTGGGTGTAGCCAAAACAGCCGCTCTCGCGCTGGAGCGTGGCATACCCGAGGAACACGTCAAGCTCGTCTGTTACCAGAATGCACTCGATGCCTATGGGCAAAGTGGCCAGATGAAGGAAGATGACTGGCTGAATCCACCACCTGTTGACCAACGCGGTTTGTACGAAGGAAATTCCGTGCTGCGAGGCGGACGCGAACCTGTCATAGAGGAATATACTGACAAGCACACACTGAACAAGCTCATCATCGAGTAGCAGTATAAAACCTCATGTTGAAAAACCGCATCATCGATAGCAATCTGGATGATCTGATTACCGCAGTCAGTGTCGAGGACGACACGGCTGCCTATCCGATCAGGAAGCTGGATGCACACCTCAACAACATTCGACATGCTGCCATTTCGATATTCGTCTTCAACGGCAACAGAATGCTGCTGCAAAAACGGGCCGAGACCAAATATCATTCCGGCGGCCTGTGGGCCAATACCGTCTGCTCTCATCCACGGTGGAATGAGAGCTACCTGGCATGCGCTGACCGGCGTCAGAAAGAGGAGCTGGGCTGGCAGGTTCCGGTCGAAAAATTCGGGGAAATCTCTTATCAGGCTCGTGTTGGCGAACTGTTCGAAAACGAATTCGTTCACTGTTTCTATGGGCAATTCGATGAAGCCAACGATGTAGAGAACTACAACCGAAACGAAGTCTGTGATGTTCAGTGGATGACCATTCCGGAAACCCTGTTGCAGATCGAGCAGCACCCCGAAAACTATACCCAATGGTTCAAGATCTACATGACCGAACATCGGCAGATGATCGATGCTCTTCTCTGTGAACAAGTGAGCTGAGACCCCTCTGCAAGAGCGGCACGGGCAGCGTGTTCATGATTGACACGCTACTGCTCCGGCGGCTCTTTCAGAGATGAATCAGCTGTGCAGGCCCGTCCTGACTACCCTTCTCTGAATGCTTCCACACGACCCCGGCCGTCTTTCAGACCGCGATTACCGGCCTATTCAAGGCCCACCTCCTCCAGTGATCTTGAGCAATGTTCGCGATGAACAGGTCACCGGTTTTCTGATCGAAGGACATTCAATGGGATCGCGCACGCCAATGATAGTGGTGCCAGAATTGCCTTATCAGCATGATAGTCTGCGCAGTCACGTTGACTCCATCCGCATCTATCGGAATTGGCAACGTTGATCCGGTCCAGATAGCCCGTGGCCACCTGGACAAATGCAACCTCAGGGTCTCCGGGCAATGTCCCACCCGGTTGAGCCTAGGCAAATATATGCTGCAAGACCAGATCCTTGAAATCCACTGATTTCACCTCGCCCTCTGGCAGGTGGTCCGGCAGTGAGCTGATCACAAGGGGGCCATGTTCAGGGTTGTCGGTCGGTCGGCCATGTGCTCCCTTGACGAGCTTGGTGTCCTTCAGGGATATGACATCCATCAGAGTACGAAAGCCCAGCTTCTTTCTGGCCAGTCGCGAGATGATTGCAGCCTTGGGAGATGTGATTTCCGGGTCGACAAACAATTCGACAGGGTCGTAACCCGGCTTCCGATGAATGTCGACCGTACGGGCATAATCCGGTGCACGAGCGTCATCCAGCCAGTAGTAATAGCTGAACCAGCGGTCAGCCTTCGAGATCGCAACCAGTTCGCCGGAACGTGGATGGTTCAATCCCCAGGCCTTCTTCCCCTCCTCGTCCAGTACATGCTCAACGCCGTCCAGGTTTTCCAGCAAGGTTCTGGTTGTCTCCAGTGCATCCGGGTTGTTGACATAGACATGTGCTACCTGATGATCTGCCACGGCAAACGCATCGGATGCGCCGGCATCGAACTGCTCTCGCCCCTGCTCGTTGCGAACCTTGACGAGCCCGGCTCGTCGCAGTTCCCGATTGATGTGCACAGCGTCACTTACCGGCGTGATACCGTACTCTGACACCACGATGATGTTCTGCTGTTGCTTGTCGGCGGTGGCAATCAACTCTCCGCACAACTCATCCACTGCCTGCAGATCCTTCTGTATATCGGGATGATCCAGATTCGGCCCCAGTCGCTGCAGGTTGTAGTCAAGGTGTGGCAAATAGGTCAGCGTCAATGTCGGATTGCGCGTATCCATGACATACCGGGTAGCATCGCTGATCCACTTGCTCGACGTGATATCCGCGGCGGGCCCCCAGAATTTGAACAAGGGGAACTGCCCGAGCTTCTCATCCAGCTCATCATGCAATTCTGGTGGGTAGGCATAGTGATCGGGGATCTTTCGACCATCAGCCGGATACATGGGCCGGGGCGTGGCGCTCCAGTCGGCGGTGGAATACATGTTGTACCACCAGAACATCTTCGCACACGTAAAGCGGCTGTCTTTCTGGCGCGCTGTATCCCAGATCTTGTCTCCTTCTACCAGCTTGTTGGACTGACGCCAGAGCCACACTTCGGACAAGTCTCGAAAATACCAGCCGTTGGCGACGATACCGTGCTCGGCCGGCAATTTGCCGGTGAGCAATGTGCTCTGCGCTGAACAGGTCACTGCTGGCGTAACTGCCTTGAGCGGCCTCAAGCCACCGCGTTTGGCAAGTGCCGACAGATGAGGCGTATGTTCGCCAACCAGCGCAGGGCTGAGACCGACGACCAATATCACGAGTGTCTTGTTCATGGCGAGATGATACTCATGTGATGGTTTTAATCCAAACGTATTTATGTTGTAGTGGCCTACTCCATCCACGCTGGAACAGAACCTTCAGTGAAACTCGTTCATGCATCAGGCAGCCTGAGCCACCTTGGTTATTGCTCGAACATCCATGCAGGTGAAAGTTGGCAGGCAGTGCGAGAAAACCTGCAGCGCTACATCCCCGGCATTCGTGACGCACTGGTACCCGGAGAAGCATTCGGAATCGGCCTGAGGCTCTCGGCAGCAGCAGTCGACGATCTGGACCGGACGGATGCCTTGCACGAATTCCGCCAATTCCTCGACCAGAACAATCTCTACGTATTCACCATCAATGGCTTTCCCTATGGCCCCTTTCACGGTACACGGGTGAAAGAAGACGTCTACCTGCCAGACTGGATGGATGAAGAGAGACTGCGTTACACCAATCAACTGGCGAATGTCCTTGCGCGCATTTTACCGGAGGCCTGTAACGGCAGTATCAGCACAGTCCCCGGAGCCTTCAAGGCAAGAGTCATCAGTCTCGATGATGTTCGTCAGATGGCCGACAATCTGGTCAGGCACGCCGCTCACCTGGCAAGGCTTCATGAAGACACTGGCAGGTTCATGTCCCTTGCATTGGAACCCGAGCCTTGCTGCTACCTGGAAACCATTGACGAGAGTGTCCACTTCTTCAGCGAGCAGCTGTTTGGCGAGACTTCCGCCGCGCTGATGGCTAATCTGCTGTCTACCAGCAAACAGACCGCCCGGGACCTTTTGCAGAAACACCTGACCCTCTGTCTTGACCTCTGCCATGCTGCGGTTGAATTCGAGGATCCTGCAGCCTGCCTGACCAAGCTTGAATCAGCCAACATCACCGTGGGCAAATTGCAGATAAGCTCCGGTCTGCGGTTGAAGGATGTCAATGCCGATACGGTAGGTCGTCTTGAACCGTACATCGACAATGTGTATCTGCATCAGGTTGTCGAGTATCACGACGGCACCCTCAATCGCTTCACAGACCTGCCCGAGGCCATCGAGCAACTGGGCGACAGCCAGGAAAGCCGGGAATGGCGAGTGCACTTTCATGTTCCGATCTTTCTGGAAGAGCTGGCGGACTTTTCTTCCACGCAAACCTTTGTGGAAGCCGTACTGAACAGGCACAAGCTGAAACCTGTCAGTGAACACCTTGAAGTCGAGACCTACACCTGGGATGTACTTCCGCCTGAGCTGCGCACCGAATCCGTTGATCAGGCCATCATTCGCGAGATGCGCTGGGTCATGGAGGCTCTGTCTTGAGCTGGACGACAAGAACCGCCTTCGAGCTCGGCCGGGTATCCAATCTGCCAACTGCCTGGACAAACACGGCAGCAGGTATGTTGCTGTCAGGTGCAGCCGTTGCTGACTGGCGTTTCCCCGTGCTGCTGCTGGCAATGACATCTGCCTATACAGGCGGAATGTTTCTGAACGATGCCTTCGATGCCGAGATCGATTCACGAAAGCGTCCTGAACGACCGATACCCTCTGGCAAAGTCAGCAGGAGAAGTGTTTTCATCGCCGGCTTCTCCATGCTTGCGCTATCCATCCTGCTGGTCAGCGCCTGCGCATTGTCAATCCAGGGCGGAGGCTGGACTGCTGTCATCGCGGCTTTTTTCCTGTGTGCCACCATCACTCTCTACAATGCATGGCACAAGGGAAATACGCTGGGCCCTGTCATCATGGGCGCCTGCAGGCTACTGGTGTACCTCACGGCAGGCCTGAGCTACACCAGCACACCAGATGCGCTACTCTACGCGGGCGCTGTCATTTCATTGTGCTATCTGATCGGACTGACGTATACGGCGAAGCAGGAAAGTCTCGGCGAAGTCCGAAACATGTGGCCACTGTTGTTTCTGCTCACACCGGTCCTGTTCGGATTGTACGGCGCATCCATTGACAGCCTGGTCTTCCTGCCCTTGCTGCTGTTGATCGCTTGGCTACTGGTCGTCATGCGATATCTCAGGCGCAGGCACTCGGGCGATATTCCGCGAGCCGTGGTCAGCATGATCGCCGGTATTTCCCTGATGGACGCCGTGTTCGTGGCCACGCTCGGCAATATCGGCTGGGTCATGTTCTGCATCGCGGGATTTCTCGTAACGATGATTCTGCAGAAATGGATTTCAGGGACTTGAACCCGGTCTGACGGTCGGAAGTGGGTTTCAGGGGTTTGAACCCGGTCTGACGGTCGAGTGTCCTCGGCTGTCAGGACAGAAAGCTGTGGGTCGACGGAACGCCGGTCATCGTGACGAGATTTGGCTCTCGCCTCTCGCCTCTCGCCTCTCGCCTCTCGCCTCTCGCCTCTCGCCTCTCGCCTCTCGCCTCTCGCCTCTCGCCTCTCGC
>CANLXI010000034.1 GCA_947495035.1 uncultured Granulosicoccus sp. | reverse complement strand
ATCAAAACCATCAAAACCATCAAAACCATCAAAACCATCAAAACCATCAAAACCATCAAAACCATCAAAACCATCAAAACCATCAATACCATCAATGCCATCAATGCCATCAATGCCATCAAGGTAGCACCTGGTCATCCGCTGGACATTGACGATGGTCAAGAGTGAGCCGTTGTATCCGCAGACAGCTGTGTCGGTTCTGGACAGATCATTCCTGCATCGATCACGGGCGTATCGGTGCCGGATTGATCATTTCTGTGTTGATCCCGGGTGTATAGGTGCCCGACGGATCATTCCTGCATCAACCCTGGGGTCTCGGCAGCGGACCCGTCAATCCTGCGTCAAACCCGGATGAACAGTCCGAGACGATGCATCCTCCGGGACAAGGACTTCCAGCGCTTCTCGTTCAGTTGCCGCGTGAAGTCGGTCTGACCCACTGCCGGTAAACCAGTGCGGCAATGGTTGCCACGGCGATAACTGCGCAGGCGATCATCTTTGACAGCCCGTTCATGGTGCCGTCTATCATCCAGGCATGTACGAGGGTGGCAGTGACAACTACCACAGTCAGCGCGCTGTGGATCCGGTTCCAATGATGAATTCTTGAACGAAACCGCGAACGAAGAGCTGCTGACAACCCGGTCAGGGCAACAGCCACCAGAGCCACGACGCCATAAAGCGAAAACGGCGTCGGAGCTACCAGCAACAGGGCATCGCGCATGTCATCCGGGCTGGCCAGATACAAACCGAGGATATGCAGCGCCACCGCTGCCAGCAAGACCAGGCCCAGGCGGCGGTGCCAGCGTCTTGCCCGCGACGTCCCCAGACCGGGCAGAAAACCGGCTGCCAGCATGGGCTGGACAAACAACAGGGAAAGCGCCAGAACACCAGCCAGCGCCCCCGTGACATAGGTGAATTCGCGGCCCGCCTGTAGTGGGCTCAGCATGGCGAGTGTCAAGGGAAGGACAAGCATGCACACAGCCGCGCCCCACAGAATCCAGCGGATACGTCTCCACATGATGCATGACTACCTGTGCCGTCTAGGCTTCCACGAGAACGAAGTGTGCCTGCACACTGGTGTCCTGAGGGCTGCTCATGACCGGTCTGAGGAATACCGTCTTGAAGTCGGCATCGTCGTAGGCCAGATGCGCATGCGGTTGACCGAAATTGGGCACTATCTGAGACATTTCGAGTTGGAAGGAACCGTCGGCAGCCGTCAGTACACTGCCATGATTGCTGGGTTCTCGCTCACCACCGCGAGCTGTCGCGGCCCATATCTGAATTCGTACATTGGCCAGTGGATCACCAGCCCCGGCGTGGCGCACGGTTCCATGAACCAGAAATCCGCTCCCCAGATTATCGACCAACGGTGCCCCGGGAGAGTAATTGTTGCTGCCGCCACGCATCGACTCGGTGGGAGGCAGGCCATTGCTCGCCTGAACCGACGATATCAGCCCCGATCTGCCAGCGACCAGCGCTGCCACACCCAGGCCGGCACTACCCAGAAATGCTCGCCTGCTGAACGTCGAAGATTCCATCGTGCTCTCCTGTGATTCCTGATTACGATTGTACGGCGCCTGCCCGCCAGCGGTTTCCTGACAACATTCTGACACCACAAGACTCGGCGACGCCGGCAACCGAATCAGTGCTGAACGATAGGGTCCACGTCCTCTGACTACGAACAAGCCGGTTTGTTCGCAAGCAGACACTCGATTCAGGTAACGACCGTGGTTGCGAACAAGCTGATATGTTCGCAAGCAACACACGATTCAGGCAACGACCGTCACTGTAACCCGGCGGCACCTCCCTCTCGCCCCCCCATCCAGAGCACGTTTGAGGCTCAAACGAAAAAGGCGCCCGCAGGCGCCTTCTCCGATCACGAGCCCTGTTGGCTGCTACTTCACTTCACCAGGCCACGCAGAGTTTCCATCATGGGAGCAACGACAGGTGTCAATACAGCACCCACGCCATCCTTGGTCAATGCCGTATCAGACAGCGGTTTGAGACGTGCAATTCCGCCGTCGATGACCGAAGACAGGGGAGCCTTGGCAAAGTCCGGAACCTTACCCAGTTCCTCGGATATCTGCTCCAACTCCTGACTGGCTGCTTCCAGGCGAGGCAACACCGCCTTGGCGGATGCTTCATCCGAAGCACTTGCCAGAACCGAGTAGGTGGTACCGAACACACCACCCAGCTTGCGACTGATCCCTGCCAGGTTGATCGACCCACGGGCTGCAGTAGCCGATTGCACGATGGCGTCGCTGGCGGAGTCGGTATCGGATGCGTCCGCTACCTCTGCATCGGCAGTGTCGTCAGCGCTTTCCTCTGCAGTATCCGCCAACTCGTCACCCTCGCCGGCCTCTTCCGCCGACACATCGGCTTCTGCACTTGCCTCCTCGTCAGTTGGCGCAACATCGGCCGACTCGGCAAGCGCTTCTTCTTCGGCAGGCTGTTCAACCGGAACTTCCACCATCTCCTCGTCGTAGAGAGTCTGACCGGTTACCGGATCCGCGGCATAACGCATGGATGTTGCACCTCGCTCCGTTGAGTCAGTTGCAGCTTCACCAGTCGATTCAGTGGTGGAATCAGTATCTGATTCAGCGACAGTCTCCTCTTCGGCTGCCTGTTCGGTTACAACTTCCACCATTTCTTCGTCATAGAGCGTTTGACCAGTCACCGGATCTGTCTGATAACGCATGGATTTTCCGCTGTCGCCCGCTCCTTCAGCGGTAGATTCGGCAACGGCTTCCTCTTCAGCGGATGGCTCGGCGACCACCTCTTCTTCAGCTGACGCCTCGTCGACCACTTCCACCATTTCCTCGTCATAAAGCGTTTCACCAGTCACCGGGTCTGTCTGATAACGCATGGATTTCATGCCATCAGCCGGGCCATCGGACTCGGCTTCAGCTACCTCGTCAGCTGTACCATCAGCAGTCTCGGCAACGTCCTCTTCTGCTGCGGCATCCTCCGAAGATGCCTCCGCGTCGCTGGTGGCTACAGCCGATTCGGTCTCAGCGGAATCACCAGAGGACTCGTCTGCTGTAACGCCGTCAAGAGAGTCGGATGAGGCAATGTCGTCGGCAGCCGTTTCTTCATCGGATGCCGCTTCGCCGCTTGAGTCATTCGCCACAGCTTCCTCGGTCGACGCCTCAGACTCTTCCGTCGCGTCCGCAACAGCTTCCTCGGATGCCGCCTCGGTCTCCTCAGACGCATCTGCCACCGCTTCCTCGGTCGACGCCTCAGACTCTTCCGTCGCGTCCGCAACAGCTTCCTCGGATGCCGCCTCGGTCTCTTCGGTCGCATCGGCAACAGTTTCCTCGGTCGACGCCTCGGCCTCCTCCGTCGTATCCGCAACAGCTTCCTCGGTCGACGCCTCGGTCTCCTCAGTCGCATCCGCAACAGCTTCCTCAGTCGACGCCTCGGCCTCCTCCGTCGTATCCGCAACAGCTTCCTCGGTCGACGCCTCGGTCTCCTCAGTCGCATCCGCAACAGCCTCCTCCGAGGATGCTTCGGTGCTCTCGGCCGCGTCAGCCGCCGCTTCGTCCGTGGCTTCGTCCGTGGCTTCGTCCGTGGCTTCGTCCGTGGCTTCTTCCGTGCTATCAACAAGCTCGGCGACAGCCGCATCGCTCGACTCTGCCGTGTCGCCCACTGCGACATCTGCGACCGGCTCTTCGGCGCTCTCGGCCGAGTCCGCGGCCGTGGAGTCAACCACGCCCTGGGTTGCTGCCGTGTCTGTTGCCGGCGATTCTGCGACTTCAGTCGAATGCTCTTCCGGAGCGTGCGCTACCGTGTCTTCTGGCTCGTTGTCAAAAACAAGATTCAGTCCGATCCAGGCCAAGATCAAGGCTGCGGCAATCGGAATTACTTTCCTCCACATCGTCGTATTTTCTCCGTTCCTGTATGAAATCTCATCACGACCCCTTCACCATCGAACTCGGGCAGGGACGCACATAGTCCTAGATACTAATAGGAATGGGATTCTGAAAATACCGTTTTCCGGTATATTTTTGTCTTGAGCGCCGATATGACCCTGTTCGGCATCAGGTTCCCGTTCCCGGGTACATCCACGCAGAGCCGGCCACTACTCACTTCGTGGAAGCGGTCGCGAACTTTGCCTATCGAATCGTACATTCGGTAGACACCGTTGACTGTCGACCTGTCGAAGGGCCTGCTGAAGTGCTACGCCCCGAACCTGTGACGTTGCTGACGCATCCAGACTGACGGCCTGCGGCACTCCCGGATAGATGTACGACGATCCGAAACCCAGTGCCCGGCAGCCTCCGCAGAAGACACGTCAGAGCTTTGTCACCACGGCTGTTGTAAAAATCGCCACCCGGGGCGCATGCGAAGAACGCTGTTGCAAAGTCACGATCAGACACAGAACGAACTTTCTGCATTGCTGTCTTCTGTGCTTGTCGGCAGATGACGCGGAACCGATTCGAGCAAGGCCAGACCAGTCACGAAACACGGTTTGCCATGCAGGTTATTGCAACCGCAAACGGCTCCGATCTGTCAGCATTGGCCACCGGAAAAACCTTGATAATACAACTCCAATCCTTGGGGCAATCCACGCAAACGTCACTGACACAATCTTGCGGCATGAACGCACCTTGATCGTGCAAGCGGCTGAAAACGTACAAAAAGAGTGCGCTCGATGATGTCCGGCGCTGCCGGGAAGGTCCGAAGGCGTCCGTCCACATCGACGTGATTCGGATATCGAGTACGTCGTCATGGGCCAGCTTGTCGCTTGCACGTATACTGACACATTGACTATCGACTGAAACTACCTCAGGCACTTCCATCATGACTCACGACATTCTGAAGAATCGAAGACATTTTCTTGCACAGAGCGCCGCCATAATTGGCGCAGCAACGATCGGATCAGGCATCGGCCGCGCCCAGGCAGCCGAGACGCTGACGGTCGCCACCTACGGGGGCTATTTCGAAGACAGCTTCAAGTCCATCATCTATCCGGCCTTCACCGAAGAAACCGGCATCGAGATCGTTTCCGTACCGGAGCCCACCTCCGATGCCTGGCTCATCCAGCTGGAGACGGCGGCCAGGGCCAATAGCGCACCGGCCGATGTTTCCATGATTGCCCAGACTGCCATGCTCAAGGGTCAGAGCACGGAATTGTGGGCACCTCTCGACCTGGAAAAGCTGCCCAATCACACCTCACTGACACCGGATTTCATCCACACCTACAGTGACGGACGCGTGGATGGAATCGGAGCGGTTGCCTGGTACCTGACGCTGGTCAGCAATACCGATGTCTACCCGGAAGCGCCTTCATCCTGGGAAGAGCTGTGGAATCCGGACAATGAAGACAGTCTCGGACTACTGGCGCTGGCGAGTAATTCCTTTCTGCTGGAAATCACCAACGCCACCTTCTTCAAAGACCCCGAAATCCTGAAGAGCGAAGCCGGAATCGAAAAGGTTCTGGCCAAAATTGCCGAACTCAAGCCCAATGTTGCCCTGTGGTATCGCGATGAAGGACAGTTCCAGCAAGCCTTGCAATCCGGCGAAATTCCAATGGGTCAGTACTACCATGATGTTGCCGGACTCGCCGCAGCCGATGGTCATCCGGTTCGTTCCACATTCCCGGTCGAAGGTGGAGTACGGGATTCGGGTTGCTGGGCAGTATCCCGCGCCAGCAGTAAACAGGAAGCGGCCCATACCTTCATCAATTACATGTGTCGACCCGATGTACAGGCAACCCTAGCGCGCAAGGTCGGCACTTCACCCACGGTCAAGCGTGATCTGATGGATCTCACCGATGAGGAGTTTGCCAGCGTCTCATCGGTCGATACCCCGATCACTCCGGAATACGCCATGCACAATGAACGAGCCGACTGGTTGAATCAGGTGTGGACCGAAATGGTGACCAGCTGAATGAGCCTGCAGATAGCCGAAGTCGGAAAGAACTTCGGCAAACACGCCGCACTGCGCGATGTCACTCTGGACATTGCCAGTGGGGAGCTTATCTGTTTGCTGGGGCCATCCGGCTGTGGCAAGACCACCCTGCTGAGAATCATCGCCGGACTCGAGTCAGCCAGTCGTGGCAGCATCACGCTCGACGGTGAGGATCTCATGCAGCAGGCCGCCCATCAGCGCAACTTCGGCATGGTGTTCCAGTCACTGGCGCTGTTTCCGCATCTGACGGTCGAGGACAATATCACCTATGGTTTGCGCCTGCGGAAGATGCCTGCCGCAGCGCGTCGCCAGCGTGCTGCCGAGCTGCTTGACATGGTTCGCCTGCCAGGCGTGGCCAGGCGATCGGTGTCCATGCTCTCTGGTGGTCAACGCCAGAGAGTGGCCATTGCGCGGGCTCTGGCCATCGAACCACGAATCTTTCTGTTGGACGAGCCTTTGTCAGCGCTGGACGCCGGGTTGCGAGAGACAATGCAGATCGAACTGCGCGAATTGCAGCAACGCCTCGGCATCACAACGATCGTGGTGACGCACGACCAGCGTGAGGCCATGACAGTTGCCGATCGCATTGCTGTCATGAATGGCGGCACCATCCACCAGATGGGCAAACCGATCGACGTCTATCGCCGTCCCGCAGACCGCTTCGTTGCCAGTTTCATCGGCCAGACCAATCTGCTGCCAGCCAGCTGGCAGGGCGAGCAGCTCCTCGTCCGTGACACGCTGTTCAACCCGGACCAGGCTGCCCGTGACAACCGGCCAACCCAGCGCGACGGACACCAGACCTGGCTCAGCATTCGCCCGGAAGACCTGACCGTGCTGCCACCGGACATGGTCAGCCAGCCAGACACCGCCGTCATGGAGGCGCAGGTGCGCTTCATCCGCGATGTCGGTGCCAGCATAGAGGCGCATCTGGAACTGCCGGCACGAGACAGCCTGCCCTCGCAGAGTCTGGTCGCTCTGGTAAACCGCGAGCAGGTTCAGTCCCTCCAATCCGGCGACACGGCTCGCGTGCAGCTGGCTGCCGACAGCACTGTCGTTCTGGAATCATGAGCGCCATGGGCCTGAACTCCGCTCGGACATCGGCTATGCCCCAGCAGAGCTTCTCCCGAGGCGAGACCATGATGCTGGCATGGCCCATGATCATGCTTGGCGTGTTTTTCGTCATTCCCTTCGGCACCATGCTGGTGGTCAGCTTCTTCGAGCGTGTCCCGGGCGGATTCTTCCAGCCCGGTTTCACCCTCGAAAGCTACGCCCGCTTCATTGACCCCTTTTTCATCAAGTCGCTGGGCATGACCCTGATGATTGCAGGATCGGCATCCCTGCTATGTCTGGCACTGGCAGTGCCATTCACCTGGACGTTGAGCAGAATGCGTCATCATCATCGGGTGCTCTGGCTGATTGCCCTGCTATCGATTCTGTCGCTGTCAGAGGTGATCATCGGTTTTTCCTGGTCACTGCTGCTGTCACGGTCCACGGGCATCGGCAACATACTCGTCTGGCTGGGCATCGAGAACAGAGCTCCGAAGCTCTCTCCGGGTCTGGGGGCTGTGCTGACCGGCCTGTGCTACCTCGGCTTTCCCTACGCCGTGCTGATTCTGTTTCCTCAGCTGTCACGACTTGACCCTACCTTGCATGAAGCCGCTCGCATGCTGGGCGCCTCTCCTCGACGTGCCTTCATGAACGTGGTTCTGCCGAATATTGCCAAGGCACTGGTGGCGGCCTTCATCATGGTGTTCGTCTTCACTCTGGGTGCCTATCTGATACCCCAGCTACTGGGCAAACCGCAGCAATGGACCTTGCCCGTACTGATTGCCGATCAGGCCCTGTTCCAGTCCAACCTGCCTTTTGCAGCCGCCATGTCGATATTCCTGCTAGGCGTCAGTCTGAGTCTGGTGGTCTGTGTCGGCTGGCTGGGCCGCACAGGCACGCAGGAACGCTCCGAGGCCACCGACGCCACCTCCGACAAGGCATTGGGGGCTGAATCATGAACCGCCTGCTGAACCGTCTCTTTCTGGGCGCCATCGGGCTGTTCATGGCCTCGCCGATCATCATCCTGCTGGGAGTCTCCCTCAACGCGGAAAAACGTCTGGCCTTTCCGCCACAGGGGCTGTCACTGCGATGGTATCGGGAACTGTGGAACGATCCCGGCTGGCTCAATGCAATCGGCAACAGCCTGTTGATTGCCAGCCTGGCGGCCTTGCTGGCAACCTCCATTGCCGCGCCTCTGGCTTATGGACTGTGGCGCCGACGCTCGGTGTGGCTGCGACTGTTTCATGCCTTCGGTGTCGCACCGTTTGTCCTGCCGCCGGTCATCACCGCACTCGGACTGCTGAGTTTCTGGATCGCCGTCGGTGGCTACGGCGCCTTCTACAGCGTGGTCATCTCGCATGGCGTGTTCCTGGTCACCCTGCCTCTGGTCACCATCTCGCTGGGACTCGATGCCGTCAACAAGGAGGATCTGGAAGCGGCCGAGACACTGGGAGCCGACGCTGCCGACCGCTTGCGCACCATCATCCTGCCGCAGGTGATCCCCTACGCCATTTCAGGCGCCGCGTTTGCCTTCGTGCTGAGCCTGAACGAATACATCATTGCCTACATGGTGGCTGGCTTCACCGTTGAAACACTGCCCATCAGGATATTCAACAGCCTGCGTTACGGCTACACGCCCGCCATGACTGCGGTTGCCATCGTTTTTGCCGTGGTCACAGCACTCGTGTTCGGGCTGATCAGCCTGTTCGGTGATCTGCCACGGCTGCTGGGTGCCTGGAAGAGCAAGGACGACGCATGAGCAGCGAGACCTTTACCGCTGCGGTCGTGCAGGCGGCTTCCGTCTGTTTCGATCTGCAAGGCTCACTGGACAAGCTGGAATCCCTTGCCAGGGAAGCGGCGGACAACGGCGCCAGACTTGCCGTATTTCCGGAAGCCTTTCTATCCGGCTACCCATCGAGCCTGGACTGGGGCGGTCAGTCCGCTGCCATCCGCGAAGACGTCGCCGCCGCCGACTACGAACGCTACTGGCGCTCGGCGATCGAACTTGATGAGCAAGGTCACGTACAACTGTCCCGTATTGCCAGAGAGACAGGTCTGCACCTGGTGGTTGGCGTCATCGAGCGCGAGCAAGCCTCGCTGTACTGCACATCGGCGATGTTCGGCGCCGATGGCCGCTTTCTGGGAAAGCACCGAAAGATCATGCCGACCGTGGCTGAACGACTCGTCTGGACCCAGGGAGACGGATCAACGCTTGCCGCGGTGGAGACACCGCTGGGAAAACTGGGTTCGGTGATCTGCTGGGAAAACTACATGCCGTTGCTGCGCATGCATATGTACCAGCAGGGCATCGAGCTGTATTGCGCCCCCACGGCTGACGACGAGCCCGGCTGGACAGCCACCATGCAGCACATTGCCATGGAAGGTCGCTGTTACGTCCTGTCCGCCAATCAATTCACCAGGCGAGGTGACTTTCCCGCCGACTACGGCAACTTTCCGTCGGACGACACCGATTTCATTGTCAGCCACGGAGGGAGTTGCATTGTCGATCCCTTCGGCAAGGTTCTGGCTGGCCCTGACCACGAAGGCGAAACCATCCTGTATGCAGACATTGACCTGTCGGCGATCGTACGCGGCAAGTTCTATTCCGATGTAGTCGGACACTACGCTCGGCCCGATCTGCTCAGCATGACCGTGAACCTTGCCGAAATGCGCAACGTCAGAACCGCCGACGAACCGGGCTGACAGGCCGTCTGCTCGACCGTGTACTTCTTGCATCATCTGCCGGCCCTGCGTGTCGATACGCTACGTTAGCCGTTGATCGTCGCCCCTGGCACGGGCGATGACGTCAAGGCTACATTGCACGACTGTCCAGTATCCCGATCAGCAGTTCGCCCCGACGCTCTCACCAGGTGGCAGGGGAACTGTTGACACTTCTGATCCGGTTGTGCCGGTAGTCCGATCGAAACCACGGAAACAGAAGAGGCGCGAACGGACATGTCAGACAAGACACCCAAACCCACCACAACCGATGCCGGAATACCAGTTGCCAGCGACGAGCATTCCCTGTCGGTCGGACCGGACGGCCCGCTGCTGCTGCAGGATCATTATCTGATCGAGCAGATGGCCAACTTCAATCGCGAACGCATTCCCGAGCGGCAGCCCCATGCCAAGGGAGGTGGTGCCTTCGGCAGCTTCAAGACCACAGCCGATGTCAGCCAGTACACCAAAGCGGCGCTGTTTCAGCCCGGGGTGGAAACCGACGTTGTCATGCGGTTCTCGACGGTCGCCGGCGAACGCGGCAGCCCGGATACCTGGCGTGATCCTCGAGGCTTTTCCATCAAGTTCTACACCTCGGAAGGCAATTACGACATGGTCGGGAACAACACCCCGGTGTTCTTCATCCGCGATCCGATGAAATTCCAGCATTTCATCAGGTCACAGAAGAGGCGTGCAGACAACAATCTGCGCGATCACGACATGCAGTGGGACTTCTGGACGCTCTCGCCCGAGTCAGCTCATCAGGTGACCTGGCTGATGGGTGATCGTGGTATCCCCAAGTCCTGGCGTCACATGAATGGCTATTCCAGCCATACCTACATGTGGGTCAACGCCTCCAGTGAGCGCTTCTGGGTCAAGTATCACTTCAAGACCGACCAGGGCGTGGACCATCTGACCCAGGATGAAGCCGACCGCCTGGCAGGAGCCGATGCCGATTACCATCAGCGTGATCTGTTCAACGCCATTCAGGAAAGTCAGTTCCCGAGCTGGACCCTGCACATGCAGATCATGCCATTCGAGGAGGCGGCAAGCTATCGCTACAATCCCTTCGACTTGACCAAGGTCTGGCCCCACTCGGATTACCCACTGATCGAAGTCGGCAAGCTGACGCTTGATCGCAATCTCAGTGACTATCACTCGGAGAACGAGCAGGCAGCCTTCGAACCGAACAATCTGGTACCCGGCATCGGTTTGAGCCCGGACAAGATGCTGTTGGCTCGAGGTTTTTCCTATTCCGACGCCCACCGGGCACGCCTGGGTGTCAACTACAAGCAGATTCCGGTCAACCAGCCTGTAGCACCGGTTCACAGCTACTCGAAGGATGGCGCCATGCGCATGCAGAAGGTCTCCGATCCGGTATACGCTCCGAATTCCTACGGAGGACCTCAGGCAGATCCTCAACGCTACCCGGAAGATGCTGTCTGGGCCAGTAGTGGAGAAATGGTCAGAAGCGCCTACACCCTGCGTGAGGACGACGACGACTGGAGCCAGCCCGGTACGCTGGTGCGAGAGGTCATGGATGACGCTGCACGTGATCGGCTGGTGTCGAATGTGGTGGGTCACCTCAAGGCAGGTGTCTCCGAAAAGGTTCTGCACAGAGCGTTCGACTACTGGCGCAATATCGACAAGGATGTCGGCGACCGCATTGCGCAGGGTGTCAACGGCGACTGATTGCAGAAACGGCGGTGCTGTCAGGCTGGGTGAGCCTGGCAGCTCCACTCACCCTCCAGCACGTCTGGCAAGCCTTCCTTCCGGTGCCACCGTACGCCAGATAGATACGATCGGTATACGTATCAAGACTTTCAAATACCGAAAAGCCACAACAATACGTCCATGGCCTGCCGCTGATGAGCAACGCTGAATCGGCATTGTCATCAGCGGCAGGACTCTCAACGCGTATCAACTCTCAATCAACGAGGATTTCATTGTGGCCAGAATTGCACCAGTCAAACTTGAAAACGCCGATCAGGCAACCGCAGACACTCTGCGCGCTGTCGACAAGAAGATCGGAATGATCCCCAATCTGTTCGCAACCTTTGCCCAGTCTCCCACGGTCCTGAATGCCTATCTGGGTCTGTCCGAGGAACTGAGCAAAGGCAGACTCAACGCCAGTCAGCGCGAAATCGTGGCACTGGCAGTCGGTCAGGCAAACGCCTGTCAGTATTGCCTCTCGGCACATACCCTGATGGGCAAGGGAGCAGGTCTGTCCGACGAAGCCATCGCCAGGGCTCGCACTGGCGCAGCCGATGGCGAACTGGACAACGCCATTGCAGCGCTGGCCGTGAAAATCGTCAGGCAGCGTGGCGTTCTGAGTGACGACGACATGAAAAGCGCCCATGACGCGGGTGTGGACGACGGTCTGGTGATGGAAATCATTGCCAATGTGGCGCTCAACACCTTGACCAACTACACCAATCACATTGCCGGAACCGATATCGATTTTCCGGTTGTATCGCTCTAGGATCCAGCGTACGCCGGCCGGACATCGCAGCTTGCGATGTCCGGCCGGTTGGCTGCGACCGACTTTCGCTATCGGTCAGTAATCATTGCCGACTACGCGCCGGCGCCGTCGATGATGGCATTGAAGGTCGCGCTGGGTCGCATGACCTTTTCACAGGCTGACGGATCGGTAAAGAAATATCCACCGATATCAGCCGGCTTGCCCTGAACCTCTGTCAGTTCCTCGACGATGGCTGCTTCCTTCTCACTGAGCGCCTTGAACAGCGGTGCAAAATGCGCTGCCAGTTCGGCATCGTCCTTCTGATTGGCCAGTTCTTCCGCCCAGTACATGCTGAGGTAGAAATGACTGCCGCGATTGTCCAGCTCACCCGCCTTGCGTGACGGCGACTTGCCGTTGTCCAGCAGACGACCGGTGGCTGCATCCAGAGTCGTTGCCAGAATGGCGGCCTTGCCATTGTCGTACTTGAGGCCGAGCTCCTCGATGGATACCGCCAGCGCCAGGAACTCTCCCAGAGAATCCCAACGCAGATGGTTCTCTTCAACCAGCTGCTGAACATGCTTGGGAGCCGAACCGCCCGCGCCGGTTTCGAACAGGCCACCGCCTGCCATCAGCGGCACGATCGACAGCATCTTCGCACTGGTGCCCAGTTCGAGGATGGGGAACAGATCGGTCAGGTAGTCGCGCAGGATGTTACCCGTGACCGAGATCGTATCGAGACCTCGGGCAACACGTTCCAGCGTATAACGCATGGCGCGCACCTGAGACATGATCTGGATATCGAGCCCGTCCGTGTCGTGGTCCTGCAGATAGGTTTCCACCTTCTTGATCAGCTCGTTCTCATGAGGGCGGTAGGGGTCGAGCCAGAACACTGCCGGGATATTGGATTCACGGGCACGTCTTACTGCAAGCTTGACCCAATCACGTATTGGTGCGTCCTTGGTCTGGCACATGCGCCAGATATCGCCTTCCTCGACACGCTGCTCGAGCAGAACTTCACCGGTATCCACATCGGTGATGCGCGCAAGTCCGGGCTCCGAAGCTTCAAAGGTCTTGTCGTGAGAGCCGTATTCTTCGGCCTTCTGCGCCATCAGACCGACATTGGGTACAGTTCCCATGGTGGTCGGATCGAAATTGCCATGCCATTTGCAGAAGTTGATCATCTCCTGATAGATACGAGCAAATGTGGATTCCGGCATGACAGCCTTGCAGTCATAGAGCTTGCCGTCCCCACCCCACATCTGACCACCGGAGCGGATCATGGCCGGCATGGATGCATCGACGATCACATCGCTGGGTGAATGGAAGTTGGTGATTCCCTTGCTGGAATCGACCATGGCCAGTCGCGGTCTGTGAACCTGACAGGCATGCAGATCACGTTCGATTTCCTCACGCTTCGACGCAGGCAATTCGGCTATCTTCTCGTATAGCGTCGCCATGCCGTTATTGACATTGATTCCCAGTTCGTCGAAGAAATCACCGTGCTTTTCAAAGGCATCCTTGTAGTAGATCCGGACGGCATGTCCGAACACGATGGGATGCGACACCTTCATCATGGTGGCCTTCACGTGCAATGAAAACAGGATTCCCGACTCGCGGCAATCTTCCATTTCACGCTCGTAGAATTCGCACAGCGCCTTCTTGCTCATGAACATGAGATCGATGACTTCGCTTTCCTGCAAGGGGATCTCTGGCTTGAGCACCTCGGTCTTGCCGCTGTCTGTCACCAGCTCCATCTTGATCGTGCGTGCCTTGTCCAGCGTGATGGACTGTTCGCCGTCATAGAAATCGCCACCGTGCATATGCGACACGTGGGTACGTGACCACTGCTTCCACTCGCCCATGGAATGAGGGTGCTTCTTGGCGTAGTTCTTGACAGCCTTGGGCGCACGCCGATCGGAGTTGCCTTCTCGCAGTACGGGATTGACGGCACTACCCAGAATCTTGCCGTAACGGCTGCGCAATTCCTTCTCCTCGCTGGTCTGCGGATCGTAGGGAAAGTCCGGGATCGCGTAGCCCTTGTCCTGCAGCTCCTTGATACAGGCAGTGAGTTGCTGCACGGAAGCACTGATATTGGGCAGCTTGATGATGTTCGTGTCTGGATCTTGCGTCAGGCGGCCCAGCTCGGCCAGATTGTCAGGTACCCGCTGTTCTTCGCTGAGACATTCGGGGAATTCGGCCAGCACTCTGGCTGCCACCGAAATATCGCTGGATTCGACTTCGATGCCAGCTGCCGAGGTGAAGGTTCGAATGATCGGGAGCAGGGAGGCAGTAGCCAGCAGAGGAGCTTCATCGGTGCAGGTATAGATTATTTTCTGCGATTTTTCTGACATTTGTTTGAGATCCTCGATCACTAGCCAATAGAGATTGTTCTGAAGCGCATAGTATAGACAGAATCCGACCCGCTTCGTGCCGGACCCCAGTCTAGGCGATGGGGAGCCCTTGATCGTTGATGGATATCAACAAGACTTGTCTCGACCTGCAGACGAACTCGGCCATGTCATTGATTTCGCGTATCATTTTCCATTCAAGACGCCCATTGAACAGCGTCGGACCAGTCTCGTTGACACCTTCCTTACAGGCAGCAGTGCAACGCTTCCGCAACAGAGCCGGCGTTGCACGACCACGGAAATTCCAGCGAATCCGGTGCCAGAAAAATGACCATCTGCCATTGTCGTGCCTCACCATGACTGAATCACGCTCGATCAGGGCGGCTGGACAAGCTCCGATCCGCGCTGTCCTTCGTATCGGCAGCAACACTGTCGCACTCAAGGAACACTGAGCCCATGACCCCTCACACCGAAGCAGGCACCCGGCGGTTGGATCACCCTCCAGCTCTTTCACTCACAGCTGGCAGAACGCTGCGGTGAATACCGGATTCTTCAACAGCATCCCGAGGACCTCTCACTTCACCGGTGTGGTGGACGGCAAGAACTTCTTTCCTGCGCCTGAAAACTGGGTCATCGTCATCACGGACATTCGCAGCTCGACTCGCGCAGTCGCCGAAGGTCGCTACAAGGATGTCAACATGATCGGTGGTGCGGCCATCTGCGCCGTGCGCAACGCCACGGGTTTGCGTGACTGGCCCTTTGTCTTTGGCGGAGACGGTGCCACCCTGCTGCTCGATTCCGCCTACCAGGCCGATGTCGAGGCTGCCCTGGTGCGTACCCGTTCCCTTGCCAGAGACGATTTCCAGCTGGACCTGCGCATCGCCTTCGTCCCGATTCGTGAGGTTCGCCAACGCGGCCGGGATGTTCTGGTCGCGCGGCACGAAGTCTCTCCGGGAAACTCACTGGCCCTGTTCGGAGGAGGCGGTGTCGAACTGGCCGAAGCACTGATCAAGAACGAACAGACATCGTCACGCTATGTCGTGCCTGAATACTCGCTACCCGGCCTGCCTGACCTGACCGGCCTTTCCTGTCGCTGGGAACCTCTACACTCGCAGAAAGGTCGCATTGTCTGTTTGCTGGTGAAATCCCAGGCTGCCGACTTCAAACAGCGGCAAGCGATCACCTCGGCATTTCTCGACAATCTCGCGGCACTCATTGGCCCCGAACTCGACCAGGCCAGCCCCGTCAGTGTCGGGTCGCTGCGATTTCGCTGGCCACCCAAGGGTCTGGCGGCGGAAGCCAGGGCCACACGGGCGAAGAAATCCTATGGACGTCGACTGGCACAACTTTATGTTCAGAGTTTCCTGCAGTGGATCATGGAACTGTTCGGTCGCCAGGGTGGAAACTACAATCCCGCTCGGTACCGCGAGGAGATCCGTACCAACAGTGATTTCTGCAAATTCGACGATGTTCTGCGAATGGTGCTCGATTGCACCGAGGAGCAGGTGGCCGGCATACGTCAGCTGCTGGACAGAATGCACGCCGCCGGGCAGATCGACTTCGGTATCTTCGAGACCGAGAAGGCGTTGATGACCTGCCTGCTGTTCGATCTGGAATCCAGTCAGCACCTGCATTTCATCGACGGGGACAATGGCGGATTCTGGTCCGCCGCAAAGGAATACAAGTTGCAAGTGAGCTCCCATGAACCAACGCCAGGCCATGCAGTTGGCGAGTCCGTCGACTCATGATGGTCAGCCCCCCTGCCCGTACGACACGCCCACGCCTCGCATGACCCGGCATTCGTGCCACACTTGGCTCGTGGACCGATCGGACCGTAACAGGAAAACCTGATTTGCCGGATAACTCTTACAGATCAGCTGCCCGCAGTCTGCTTGACAGCTTCAGGTCGAAACATGTCTGGTTCTTCAGCGGCAGAGAGTATGCAGCCCTGCCCGAGTCCCTGCGCACCGCCATCGAAGAGCAGCAGCACGGCAGCGAACGGCTGATCAGCTGGATTCAGCTGTCCATTCTGCTGGTCTTCGCCACGCTGTATGCGGCAGCGCCCAATACCCTGCCCGTCGACGGCAAATTCGAGCCGGTTCCGATCTTCCTGAGTGCCTGGTGTCTGTTTGCCTGCGCGCGTCTGTATCTGACCTACAAGATTCGTCTGAACTACCCCTTGCTGGTCATCTCGGTACTGGTTGACATGGCCTTGTTGATGGGCCTGATCTGGTCGTTTCACCTGCAGTACATGCAGCCTCCCTCCTTCTACCTGAAATCGCCGACTCTGCTCTATGTCTTCATCTTCATTGCCTTGCGTGCGCTGCGATTCGAGCCTGGCTTCGTACTGATATCCGGTATCGTGGCAGCGCTTGGCTGGTCCCTGCTGGTGTTGCTGGCGGTCATCGCCGAGTCGCCCCAAACCATCGTGACCCGCGACTACGTGGTCTATCTGACCTCCAACCAGGTTCTGATCGGCGGCGAGCTGGACAAGATCATTTCGATCCTCATGGTGACCATCATCCTGACACTGGCCGTTGCCCGAGGCAGGCGACTGCTGATTCAGGCCATCGTGGAAGGCCGCACGGCGGAGAGTCTGTCACTGTTTGTCCCACAGGGAGTGGCAGAGCAGATCACCAAGACCAGTGGACCACTGATCGATGCTCAGACCGAAACGCGTGAAGCCAGCATTCTGTTTGTCGATCTTGTCTCTTTCACCAACCTGGCCGAGCGCCTGCCACCGGAGACCCTGATAAGCACACTGAACGAATTCTTCAGCCTCATCTCGGAGCCGATAGAACGCAATCATGGAGTGATCAATCAGTTCCAGGGGGACGCCATTCTGGCAAGCTTCAATCTGCCAACCCGTGATCTGCACCACGCGACGCATGCTGTCAGAGCGGCCATTGAAATTCAGGAATTACTGCAACGGCACCGATTTACCGGTGGTATCACGCTCTCGATACGTGCCGGGGTGAATACCGGCACCATCGTTGGTGGATTCATCGGCACAGCGGACCGCTTGAGCTACACCGTTTATGGTGACGATGTGAATATCGCCGCCAGACTGCAACAACTGGGCAAGCAGTACGACGCCAACAATCTGATCTCGTCGAGAACACGGCAACTGTGCGACCCGAAGATATTCCGGTTTACCCGAAAAGGCAGCGAAATACTCAGAGGTCGCAGCAAGCCGGTCAAGATCTACGAAGCACGCAAACGGCACCCCTGAATCCGGGGCCTGCAGACCCACTTGCCGGGAGAATCATGAGCGCAGGGGAATCTCCTGCGGCGCTCCCGAGCGTTGCCCTCAGGTCAGACTGTGTCCGGTGAGCTGTGCGGGAACCTGCCTCAGGTTTGCCCCTCCTCGGGAACCAGCCGGGTACTTTCCTCATGATCGGACAGGTTGACGGCACGACGCGTCCTGACGCCGAGCAGGCGTCGCTGGGCCTCTGCAGGCATGGCGGTGAAACGCAGAATGAATCGCCCTGCCCGGGACGATCGCCGCAGCACCTTGCCGTAAATTCCGGTAATCATCGGTGCATCGTCAGCGGCGTCCAGTTCCAGCCACAGATCGGTAAAAGGCGGCGGCATCGAGCGACACTGGATCTCGGCTTCCCGGGCAGACAGACCCATCATGACACCCCGCCGTGTGCGCCCTTCCAGCATCTTGCCCTCCAGATGGCGGAAACCCAGCGGCAACCCCCGGCTCAGCTCTACCCAGGCATCCGACGGCTCCGGCAGTCGCAGATCGTGGTTGCCCAGCAGTCCCCTGACATCAAACAGCTGCACCGGATTCGTGGCCCCCTTGGGTTCGACGCTACCGATATCGACCAACTGCAAGGGCGACTGGACAGCATCCCGGGTCGACTTCGAGATCAGCACCTGACCACCCACGGTATGACCTTCGATTCTGCCAGCCATGTTGACGTTGCTGCCAACGACTCCGTACTTGGCCCGTTTCCGTGACCCGATGTTGCCGGCAACCACTTCACCGGTATTGATGCCAATGCCCATCTCCAGCTCGGGCAGCCCATTCAGCACATTCCAGGCATTCACACGAGCCATCATCAATTGCATCTTCAACGCGCAGGCCACGGCTCGCTCGGCATCATCTGCACGCTGGAAGGGTGCTCCGAAGATCACCAGGATGGCATCACCGATGAATTCGTCTATCGTGCCGTTGTATTTCTGAATGACCGTGGTCATCTCGCTCAGGTAATTGTTCAGCAGCTTGACGATGGTTTCAGGATCCAATGAGTCGGAGAATGTCGAAAAGCCCCGCAAGTCGGACATCAGCACCGTCACTGTGGTCTTGCGACCACTGAAATCGGGGCCATCGGTGGATTTGAGCAGACTGTCGGCAATCTCGGTGGACAGGTAACGTCCGAAGGTCTGCTCGATGAATCGCGAGTGAAGCTCCAGTTGACGGGTTCGTTCCCGTACCTTGACCTCCAGGTTTTCCACCAGCTCGGCATTGTTGATCGAGATCGCGATCTGCCCGGAAAGCAGCGACAACAAGCGGGTTCGTTCCGGCGTGAATGCCGAACTGATCAGTTCGTTTTCGAGATAGACCAGGCCGAGCAACTTGCCCTGACTGAGAATCGGCTGGCACAACAGAGAGCGTGAACCCTTGCGTTGCACATAGGAATCTGCCATGAATCGCTCATCGATCTGCGCATCCGCCACGACCACCACATTCTCGGTGCGCGCAGCAAAGTGTATGACCCCTGCCGGTACCAGTGTACTGCCGTCGACCGAATCGATCGGAATGGACATGAGAACGGAGGCTTGCTCCGAGAGCACACTGGCCTCGGCCTCGATGAACAATTCACCGTCTCTGGACAACAGCAGCACGCCACGTTGTGCCCCTGCGTTTTCCATGACGATACCCAGCAGGCGATCCAGCAATCTGGCCAGTACCACCTCGCCCGACAGGGTCTCTCCGGCCTTGACCAGGGTATTCAGATCCAGGTTTGCCATGGCCAGTTGCCGGGTCGAGAAATCACGTGTGCCGAAAGTCGCCGCTGTCTGGCCGGCCGAGGCGGTACGGGCATCTCGATACTCGGTCAGCAGCTGCGGGAACTCCAGCTCCAGCTCCTCAACCTTGCGACTGGCTCCCCACATCTGTAAGGCGTATCTCGCATCTCGCAAGTACATGGCGCCGGCGCGGGAATTCGTGCGCTTGTCCAGACAGAACCTGGCAGCCAGCTCGTTCGCCTGCGCTTCGTCTTGCAGAAACTGGCCTTCGTGTGCCGCATCAATGGCGCGATCGTACAACTCCAGGGCATCGGCATCCCGATCATCCAGCCGAGCAATCTCGGCCTCCACCATCAAGCGCTTGGCCAGAAAGTTCTCGGGACAATGCTCCGCCCATAAAGTCAACTGCGCAAGGTTGTCCGACAGTTGATCCATCGTCCGCATTCGCGTGTCATCGTCCTGGCCTGCCGCCAGCGCACTGAGCGCCAGTGACTGATAGAGCAGCCGCTCGGCCAGATTCGGGTGATTGACGATATAACTGAGCTTGTCCTCGATCGCCCGTGTCTCCTCCAGGGCCTCCGCAGGCCTGCCGAACAGATACAAGGCCTGAGCCTTGCGGATCCTGTAGAAGCACAGTGCCATGGCAATCTGATGCTCTTCACAGGATTTCAGGAAAGCGCTCTCGTCGATCTCGCCGGCCGAAAAGTCTGCACTGGATCGGCTACGACCCGCCAGTGTGGACAGAACGATCTGATGAGCAACGATGCAGGCGGTCGCCCCCGGGTTTCTGGTGCGGGCGTTGAAAGCCAGCTGATCGGGTATGCCATCGATGATATCGTCCAGGGGCTTGCCGGCGAAGGAATCCAGCATGACTCGATACATGACCAGATAACCGGCCCAGAGAATGTCGCCGGAATCCAGCCCTGCGCGATAGCCTCGGTCGATCACCGGCCTGGAGTGCCGGATGTGTCTGACCCACGGCATCAGCTCGATGCCATGTACCAGGCAGACTGTGGCAGTCGGTGCCTTCCCCGGGAACTTGTCACACAGACGCAAGGCCAGCTCTCCAAACTGATAGCCCTCACGGAATCGACCCATATAGGCACCGATGATCAGACCATAGTTGGAAAATGACAAGGCTGAGGTCGGCGCATTCCCATGTTCCAGTGATATGCCGACCGAAGTACCGACGATCAGCGGAAACAGCTGCTGATTGGACAGAAAGGCTGCAATGGTCAGATGGCGAAGGCAGCGCTGCGCCAGGGCCATCTCGGCGCTGTCCACGACCGGCCTGTCTATCAGGGAATCGATATCCACACCTTCCATCAGCTGCACGACTCGAGCGATGGCCTGTTCACCGGCCGTCTGTACATCGTCCAGCGGCAACTCCACGCCCACCAACTGCAGGGCCCGGCAGCCAGCTTCCAGAGCCTCCTGGTATTCGGTGAGCAAGGTATGCTGCGCAATACGCGTGAAACAGACCTCCGCCTTCTCCAGATCGCTGCGCGATTTCTCCAATGATTCAAGAACCAGCCTGGAACACTGATTGAAGTGACCGTTCAGGTATTCCAGCTTAGCCCGCTGGCGAACGATCTCCGAGGTCAGCTCGTAGTGCCGCGTCCAGTCCGGGTCATTGACCAGATCCTGGGCTGTCACGATCAAGGCCAGCGCCGACTGATAGGCAGTCGCATCGGCCGCCTTGCCTGCGGCCATCAGGTCGAGTTCTGCCAGTGCCAGTTTTTCCTGTTCGTCCCCGATCAGTTCGCAGCCGTAGTTCAGGTGATCCACCACCTCGAACACTCGTTCCTTCAGTGCCGTCGGCGACAGGGTCTGCTGCAGGCGTCGGCCAATGGCCAGATGTACCTGTTTCTGCCGGTTCTTCTCGATCAGACTGTAGGCAGCCTGTTGAATGCGATCGTGCTGAAAACACCAGTCGCGTACCACCAGCGGTGACAGCACATCGTCCTCATCAGAGGTGGTCAACTGCGTCAGTGGCCGGATCAGCTCTTCGTGCAAGGCCGGACGAAGACTCTCGAACGCCATCTCACGCGTTGAATGCTGTATCAACGCCAGCGTATCGATATCGAACTGGTTACCGATACACGCCGCCAGTTGCAGGGCTTCCTGAGCCTCCAGCGGCAGGCGCTGCAATTTACCCAGCAGCAGGTCGATGACGTTGTCGGTAATGCCAGCTGCCTTGATCGCGTTAAGGTCCCACTGCCAACGTGCCCGCTCAGAGACACTGGAGGCCTCCTGAGTCAGCAATCCGGCACGCTCGAGATCCAGTAGAAACTGACGCACGAACAAGGGGTTGCCATGCGTTTTCTGCACGATCAGTCTGGCCAGTGACGTCAGCTGGCCTCTGTCGGCAGACAAGGTGTCCGCCAGCAGGCGCACGATATCCGTCAGTGTCAGCGGTGCCACGGTCATGAACTGCAGGTGACCGCCGCCCTGTTGT
Organism: uncultured Granulosicoccus sp.; assembly: GCA_947495035.1. Taxonomy (GTDB): domain Bacteria; phylum Pseudomonadota; class Gammaproteobacteria; order Granulosicoccales; family Granulosicoccaceae; genus Granulosicoccus. Next base: position 54,445 of record CANLXI010000034.1, on the reverse strand, counting down.
ATGTCTTGCAAGGCCAGACTCAACGGGTGCTGTCCATCCACTTCGTTGTCTCGGTAGGCGCCTATCAACAGCAAATGCCTGAGTGCCTCATCGCAAAGGACTGCCTCCAACAGGCTCAGCGTCGCCGAATCCGCCCACTGCAGATCATCCAGAAACAGAACGATCATGCGCTCCCGACTGCACAGCGTCAGCAGGAACTGCCTGATGGTTCGCTTGAAGCGATTGGTGGTTTCCGCAAACTCCAGCTCGGGCAACGTCGGCTGGGGCCCGATGACCAGTTCCAGTTCCGGGAGCACATCCAGAATGAGCTGGGCGTTGGGCGACAACGCTGCCTGCAGGTCCGCGCGCCATTGCTCCAGCCCATCGACGCTCTCTGTCAAAATCTGTCTGACCAGATCTCGCAGCGCGGCCACCATTCCCGAGTACGGCGTATTGCTCTGCATCTGATCGAATTTCCCGGCGATGAAATAGCCCCGAGCGGCAGTCACCGGTTTGTGTATCTCGCGAACCAGTGCAGACTTGCCAACGCCCGAATACCCACCGACCAGTATCATCTCGGCACGCCCGTCGCTGGCTCTGTCGAACGCTGCCAGCAGCTCCTTCACTTCCTTGTCCCGACCATAGAGCCTCTCGGGGATGTGGAAATGCGCCGAGTAGTCACTGCGACCAGCCTCGAACCGTTCCAGTGATTCACCCTCCCTGACCGTTTCCAGATCTGCCAGCAGACCCATGGCGCTCTGATAGCGGTTCTCGGCCTTCTTGCTCATCAGCTTGCTGACGATCTTGGACAGCGGCAGGGGCACATCCGCCTTGCATCGGTGTGCCGGTACCGGTTCCCGGGCAATGTGACTGTGCACCAGTTCCATGAAGTCGACGTTTTCGAAAGGGCGAACGCCCGTCAGCATTTCATGAAAAGTGGCTCCCAGCGAATAGAAGTCGCTGCGATAATCCAGCGTCCGGTTCATGCGGCCGGTCTGCTCCGGCGACATGTAGGCCAGCGTTCCTTCGAGAACCTCCGGGCTACTCAACACCGGCTGTTCACTGGAAAATCGCGTGGCTATCCCGAAATCGATGAACTTGATCTCGCCGGTGCCCGGATTGATGACAAGATTGGCCGGACAGATATCCTTGTGGACGATGCCGGCCTGGTGAATGTGCTTCAATGCCTCGACCAGCTGAATGGCAGCATCCAGAAATTCATCGAGCGACAGTGATCGATTGGCCATGAGATCGGCAAGGGACATACCGTCGAAGTCCTCCAGCACCATCAGCAAGGTCTTTTCGTGGCGTCGCAGCTCGTAACTGTGAATGACTCCCGGCAGATCCAGACTGCGAGTAATCTCGAATTCCCGACGATAGCGCGCCAGCTCCTCCGGCGACGGATAGTCGTTCTTCAATATCTTGATGACCACCGGCAGTCCGTCGCTGTCTCGACTGGCGCGAACAATCAGGGAGTTCCTGCTCTCGTATAGTCGTTCTCCTGCCTGGAATCCGGGTATGAATGACATGATCAATTCGAGTATGCGCTGTGTGTGACCGGACTCGATGGGTAGTACCCGAGACCGTGCCCGACTTGCGCAAAATTGAGTTCGGAGAAATTGCCGAAGGGCAGATACCGGGACATCAACGGAAAGACGTCCCGGTTCCACTGCGCCTGATCGTGACATGCCGTCAGCCTGTCCACCGGTAGACATCGTGCCGAGTCGATGTAATCACACATCAGCTGGAGATCGCTCGCTACCAGAGGATTGCCGGCGGCGCGTTGCAAGCCCTCCACAGCGTGATCCCAGAATGGACTCTGCCACTGTGAACCACAGCTGTAATGCCAGCCGACAAACAGTGAATTGCGCGCGGTATAGGCGCACATCGACGCATTGTAATCATCCACCAGTACCCGCTCGATTGCAGTGGCAGGAGGGCAATGACCGATCAGCTCCATCGCCGCCCGAACCTGGACGATGGCAGTACCGATGGCGGTCGCCTCCAGCGGTTCGATGAACGAGGCGGTGTTGCCGATCCGGAAGACCCGCCCATCACACAGGGTTCGCCGCATGAAATTCGGAAAATCCAGCGCGCCTCGCTCCTGCCAATCGGTTACGCCCTCATCACCGAGAAAGGCCGCGAAATCCTGTTCCACGGACTCTTCGGAGCTGATCGTCGAATTGAATACGTAGCCACAGTTGATTCGATCACGCAGTGGCAGCTGGAATATCCAGCCATGCGCTCTGGCGATGGCTCGAGACTCGGTACATTCCGGGCTCGGAGCAAGCCAGCGCAGCCGCGCGCGGTTGACCGGGATCCAGTTCAGGCTCACGATATCTCCAGCCTTCTGCGCCGTGTTGATTTCCTCTCGGGGGAATCCCCGGGCGTCGAAGACAAAGTCGCAGGCCATGCAACTCCCCCCTGCCAGACGCAAAGTCACCTCGTCCTCCGCGTGTTCGATTGCTTCAACGAATCCATCGATCTGACAGGCCTTGACGTGCTCGGCAATGATCTGCACGATTTCACTCGCATCGATGTGATAGCCGATCAGGGTCGACGGCTGAAACCGATTGAAGAACGGCTTTCCGGCCCTCCCCCAGCCTTCGAACAGCACACCTGTCTTCAGGGTTGCATTACAGCGTTGTGCCAGATCGACGAAGTCCAGGCCCGCAATCTCCTTCAGCCACATAGGAAATCGTGGGGTGGTCCCCTCTCCGACGCCAATGGTCGGTATGCTGGAATCGAACACATGCAGCAACTGCGCATCAGGCAAAGTGTGACTGACATGAGCCGCGGCTATGTACCCGGCGGTACCACCACCCAGAACAGCGATTCTCATGCGAATTCCCTGCTCGACAGTGACTGGCGCGGGCTGAGCAGGTTCTGCACTGCCAGCAAGGCATGCGTAATGGCCTGACTGCCTGGCGCTGCCTCATACAGCTGCCGTAGATGCAGGCTGTCTTCGCGCAGCGCATGACCTTCAACATCACAGCCCGTCGTCTGCTCCCAGGCAGGTCGGTTCTGCTCAGCCAGAGCCTGTTGAAATCGCCGGCACTCCGGAGCGCTTTCGCGATTCTTGGAGATCTCGTCCCTGAGCAGCAGTGATGCTCGAGCCGCGAGGCTCATGCCCAGCCCTGCATAAGGATCGAGTGTGCAAGCCGAGTCACCCAGGGCAACCAGACCATTCGGCCAGAACGCCGACTCTTCATGATGTCGCCAGCGATTGATCGAAGGCGACAGGCGGTGTACCGGCGATACCGGTGTGGCTCGCTGCAGCATGCCGCTGAGCTGGCACTCGTTGAACCGGGCGACCAGTTCCCTCAATGCGGCTGGCGTTCTGGGCAGGGATTCCCGCGTCGGGTCCACCAGGACAAGCCCCCAGCGATCATGTTCTGCTCGCAGCATCATCAGCGATCGCCAGGCATTGCACGGGTCCGGCGCCAACGCCAGACAGTGCCAATCGGGTGCCTCCTCGGGATCGATATGAAACCAGCAGGACACCTGACGACGACCGGGTGACACGACTGTTTCACGAACAGGTACTACGGACCCATGAGCGGACGAATCGGGACTGTCGGTGCCTGCCGCGACATTCGCCCCTTGCGCCAGCCATTGAGGCAGACGTGATGCAGCCCCGCTGGCATCGACCACCAGATCGGCCTCGATCAGATCGCACTGAGCGGTGGCAGGCTGCTGCAGCCACACACCCTTGACTGCCTGCCGAGAGCGATCATGGGCCAGACCCCGCACCTCTTGTCGGGTATACAGGCTGATGCCCGGAGCGGAACCGATCCGCAGTCGCAGCATGTGTTCCAGCAGGGAGCGAGAACAGGCATACAATGTGATGCCAGAGCAGGAACGTGGCAAGCAACCGGCAGACAGACGCATCACCGCATCTCTCGAGGCATCGAACGGCACAGCTCCCAGAGACTGCAGCTGCGCGCGCCAGCCGGGCAGCAGTTCGTCCATCGCACTGGCGCCAGCTGCCATCATCACGTGCAGACAGCGACTCTGTGGAGCACTCGGGCGCATGGCAGGGCTGCCTTCGGTCTGCAAGTCCGGATACTCACCGCGTTCCAGCACACTGATACGCTGAAACTGCCCTTCCAGGGCAAGCGCCGCCAGCAATCCGCCGATACCGCCACCAATGATGAGTGCGTGCTGCCTCACGCCGGCTCCGATGCCTTCTCGTGTTCCCGGGCGATCGCCTCCGACGCCTTTCCCACCCCCGGCATGCTCCGATAGTGTTGAGGTACATCATAGGATATCCGGGTGAATGTCTGAGCCACCACGGCACTGATGCCGGTATCACCGTCCTTGACATAAGGTCCGATGATGTGTCGCTCATTGGGGCTGTGAAAATACTGATTGTTGTAGTAATGGCCACCTTCGAGTGCCAGATCGAACAGGTAGGTGCCGGGTATGCTCTCTACTCCGGAGACTGCCGGTCGGGTCTTGACCGATTGACATGACTTGCCATCGACCAGCAGGTCGAAGTCGCGAATGACCACCACGTTCCGAAGATCGGATCTGGCAGGATGCGCCAGAACCTCATCCAGATTCCCCAGATCATTCTGCCAGTAATGCAACAGCTTGCCCGGCGTCTTCCAGTAGATGGCACACAGACTCGGGCCGGTATACAGGTACTGACCCTTTTCGTCATACATGATGGAATGCCCTGTCCAGACTCCCACCATGATGTCGAACGGAATCGAAAAACCGGTATTGGCGTTGCTGACACTCATCTGCGTATCCTCTGCTGCCGCAGGCAGCGGTTAGAACTGAATGACAAACGGATTCAACTGATTCTCCGTCAGGGGTTCGCGCAACCAGCCCTGTTGAACCGGCACATCGTAGAGACGTCCTTCTGCGAAACGCGCCCAGAAATGCCGTAGCCCGGGGACCACGATTCTTGTCACGGGCAATCCGACATCGGGCCGGGTCTGGTCCAGCACCAGTGTGTCCAGACCATGGTGCGCCAGTGCATCCACACAGGTCCGGAGATCCCGAGAGAGATCACCGGACGCCAGATTCTCATGCGGCCTGCAGCCTGGCGATCGCACGCTCGATGCTCGAGGCATTCCAAGATAGGGGTTCTCATCAAGCCGAACGGTTTGCCACCAGTGAATTGCTTCGTCCGTGCCAAGGTACTCTTGTGAAGACGCCTCGCCTGCCGCCATCGGTACGGCTTCCAGTGACTGATTGAGTTCGGTCAGGGAGCGTAGCAGTGCGATTTCCGGGTCGAGATGGCAACCGAAACCGTAGATGATGTCCTCTTGCGGCTTGTCGGTGCGTCGGGACAATGCCGCGTAGACGGGAATACCGATATCGCTGGTGACATCCAGAACCCACAAGTCCCGTCCCAGGCTCTGATAGTGTTTCTGAAGTTCGCGACCATATTCATCTTTCAAGGCCTGCAGATCCACTGCTGGCCTTTCGATGCGGTTGTACCACCAGATGGCCACGGCATCACGCTCGATCAATTCGAGAACCCCTTGCAGCATGGCCTCCTCGAGCACCGCTCCCGCCGCACAACCGTTGGAATCGGCCCGCGCAAACAAGGAGTCACTACTGCGGTAGCCAAAGTAGCAGTATGATGTCGGCAGAAAGCGGCGGCGCCCTGTCGTCAGTGACCACAGCGGACTCCAGTCGATCTGCGCACTGCTGTCAAATGGCTCTGGCACCCAGTGTGCCTTGTGTTGCCGTTGATTGTGCAACTGCCTGTTCCGATATTGTTCCTGGCTGTAGCCCATGCAGACATTCGGATGGATGGCCTCGCCGGCCAGCGCATCGAAGCTGGCTCGCTGCCGGACCTCGGTACCATCGAACACACCGCTGTAGCGCTCCAGAGACTCGCCGACTGCGCTGGCCCTGGCCTGGGCTGCATGCTTGCCCTTGCCGCCAGAACGGCGACGCAGTCCTTCGTACAGCATGAAGTCGCCATCGTGCATGTCGTTGAAATTGTGATCGGCAGAGTAGGTGGGAGTCATCCAGTGATCTACCGGCGTCGTCGGCCCGGACCGACGGCCCACTTCCAGATTGCCGACAATGCCGGTGATGGGACTGACATGGTGTTCCAGCTGTGCGGCCATGGCTTCCGCGCTCATGACACGATAACCACCGCCGTCCAGTTTGCTCACCTTGCGCTGCGAACGAATGCGCGGCATGGCGTCTTCGCGATCGAGATCTGCCAAACCATTTCCACAAGCCTGACACTGAGGCCGGCGTACCAGGATGTGATGCCGGCGCTCCAGCGTCAGAAGGTTCGTGCTCACCACACGATCGAGCAGCGCGGAATGATCCGTTGCCAACCAGCGCGTCACCTCGGCGGCAACTTCCAGCAATTGCGCGAGCAGTGAGGAATTCAGGCCCGCGGCAGGTGCGCCCGGCGGCGTTTCCGCTGCAGCCCCGAGGTAACAGTCCACTCGCCGATGCCAGCGCAGGCGCTGTGCCAGGCACTGCCAGCAGGCAGACCGGCCAGGCATGAAGGCAGGTCCCATCCAGGACTGCAGTCCGCGCGGCTTGACCAGGATCCAGGAATGTCCGCTCTCCAGCGATTGGGCGTTCCAGCTCTGCAATTCAGGGTGCAGATAATCATCGGTGATCACGATGCTGCAATCGGCATCCTGCTGCACGGTGATGCCCTCCTCTGCCAGGCATTCCGTCAGGATGGAGACCGTGGCAGGGTCCATCGTGGTGCCGATCAATCGAATCGAGAGGCTGGACTGCTGCAGATTGTGTAGTGCCCGGGATGGCGCTGTGCCTGACAATTCCCAGAAGGCTCTGTTCGCTGCCTCCAGAACGGTGGCATCCTCCGCCAGATAACCACCCTTGCGAAGTCGATCCAGCGCGCCCAGTACATCGCGGGCTGCATGGGTATCAGCCAGCTTGCTGAAAATGGACTCGACCGGGTGATTGCCATTGAGCATGGGGGCCAGTGCCTTGAATATGCGCTCGGGCATCCATGCGTACCGACCTTCACAAAGAAGAAACAGACCATCGTCCGGATCGACGATGGCGTTTACACTGGACTTGAAGCGGGGGTAGGCGGTCGCCTCGGCATCCACGTGTACGTATCAGCAACTAGCAGCAGGCGGGCGGAATCTTGTGGTGCTTGTGCAGGTCTTCATCCTCGACGCCCTCTGGTCGAGGCCCGATGTCGACAACCTTGTCGAACTCGTTACCCGTCTGCTCGCCATATTGCGCCAGAGCAGCGGATGGATCGCTCTCCAGCAGGGCCCTGAATTCCGGCTCCTTCCATGCTTTTGCATGGATGTGACTCCATTGTTCCCTGGTCGGTGCAGCCATGTTTCTTACTCCTGTACAACGCTGAGTGAGACCGTCATCGGCATGAACATTCTGACGATACGGCTTGTCTTCTTGCTCTCGACCCGAACCACCTGGCGGCAAGCCGAGTCGGCTTTCCGTGCGCACAGTCTCACAAGGCAAGTGAAAAACCTGCGACAGTGCCGAGTCAGAATGACACGCAATGTGACCGAATTGTATTATTCAGGATGAAAACGATGCTTTTGTATAGGAATGGGCGCCCGCATGACCAGTTCTGGCAACCGTGCGGCCGACACCACCCTTCCCATCAGTGCCTTGCCTGCACTATAAATCGAGTGCTATCGCCCCTGACGGGCTGCACAATGAATCTGTCGGCAACCAGCAGGATAATCCGCGCCATCTGCTGCATGGCCAGGTGGCTGGCAATGCAACTGCGTGGCCCCATGCCGAATGGCAGATAGGGCGCAGCACTTCCGGACACTGCCTGCAGAGGCTTGCCGCCCTGCGACTGCGTCGCCATCGGGTCCTTGTCATTCCCGAGAAAACGCGCGGGAATGAACTGCTCCGGCTGTGCAAAATAACGCGAATCACGATGCAGCAACTGCGGGCTCACCAGAACCAGCATCTGTCGATCCAGCGCATGGCCGCGCAGTTCGAAGGCCGACGTGACTTCACGAAACAGAAGTGGTGCCGGTGGATGAAGCCGCAGGCTCTCCTTCAGCATGGCAAGGCAGTGAGGCCCATGCCTTGCAACTGCGTCTCCGCAGGAAGCGGAGGAAAAACGCCTGGCCTCAGCCAGCAATATTTCGCGCCCCACGTGGTTCGATACTTCTCGCCAGAAAGCCATCAGACTGGCTGGAATCGTCAGATGCCCGGCGTACAGCATCTGCATGATTTCGCCAATGAGTGCCTCACGCCCCCATCCCGGCTCAGTCGTTTCCCTGCCAGCCAGCAACAAAGACAACAGATCACCCCGTGTCTCACCACTGCACAGTCTTTCATCCACGATGCATACAATTGCATCCATGTTCGAGGGTGCCCTTGGCCGTACTTGCCACAAGGGGGCTGACGGATCACCGCCATCAATGCTTCTGCGATCCTCGCCCAGGGCCTGTGTGCGTGACACCAGCCCGGAACGTTCATGGCAATCCGGCATACCTTCGATATCGGCATCCAGCACTGTCCTCAGTGCTATGCGGGCAACCAGCAATCGCAGTTCCTGCCGCAGGTCCAGCACCGCATCATTACGCCAGGTATCCAGCATCTGTGTTGTACACTGAGTCACCGATACTGCGGCTGCCGACACCATGGCTGATGTGAAACAGGGGCGCAGAGCCTGTCGTCGTCTGCGCCATGACTCGGCCTCGAGCGATGTCAGACCATCTCCCCAGTCTGCGCGATGGGACTCACTGACGAACTCGGGCTTGCAGAGATGCGTTTCCTGTCGTTTCAGAAGTTCACGGACCTCCGGCGCACCGTTGACCAGAACGCAAGCCGAGTCCCCCAGATGAAAGCCGACAACGTCCCCATAAGCCCTGGCAAGATCCGACAGGAAGGTGAAGGCATCCGCTTGCCACAGACGATAATTGAAAGCACCGGCATCGTCTCCGACAGGGCCCGGCAAACCGCGCGTCATGCGCTCTGCCCGAAACGTCGCGCAAGGTATCGCCCGCTGCGTGTCGAGTTCAGCGAGACATGAGCACCTCGACACTGTGCTGGCAATACTCCCTGACACGGGATATTGCGAGCCGCGAGGATGCGCACGGTATTGTTCTGCAAACAAGCGCAGGCCAACACCGCGTGGCCACCGGGGGCAACACGCACATACGAGATCTGCTCGTCGACGAGCGCATCAGCGAAGAGCAACTTCAATCGGTACTGTCGGCTGGCGGCGATGCCGGAAGTGCGGCCTCGATACTCTATCAGCTGGACCGCCTCGGAGCGCTCGACAGGCACCTGAGTGAATCCGACCGGCAGCTTGCCAGCTGCCTGGCGCTGCGAGCGGCGCCGTCGCCATGGCCGCAGTGCCTGCCCGAGGGCAGATTGAGGCTTTCGCGCTACACGATCGCGCATCGCACCGGAGGTTGCCTGTGTCTGGAAAATCCCGGGCAATGGGCCAACCTGGAGCTGCATGACAGAGCGCTGTCCGGTCTGCTGCATGACCTGTCGGTCGGCCTGAGCGCTCAGCAGATCATCACCCGGATGCAGGACCTTTCCGCACAGGCCATGCAAGCCATCCTCAGACTGTTCGACTGGTGCGGCCTGCTGCATGCCGCACAGGAACCCCCCGGGGCGGCTCACGAGCGCTTGTTTCATACACGAACCCGCGCCGGCTATACACAGCGTTTCCCCGGCCGATCCACAACGGCGGGCCCGACACCATTCCGCTCGGACACGCTCGATGAACGCCTCGAGAGTGCCCCGATCACCAGGCTTGACAGGCCCGCCAGGAAATCTTGCAACAAGGCCACTACGGACTACGCCACGGTCATCAGCCAGCGCCGTTCCATCCGAGAGCAAGGTAAGGCTCCCATCACCAGCGGCTGCCTGGCAGAGTTTCTGTTTCGCACGGTCGGCGAGCAACAGGGTCGACGCAATTACCCCAGTGGTGGCAGCTGCTATTCGATCAAGACCTATGTGGCCATACGCCAATGCCGGGGCATTCGGGCAGGTCTTTACCTGTACGAACCGTTTCGTCATGAACTTGTGAGCATCGCACACCCCGGCACCTCACTGACGCGCCTGCTGGCAGGAGCTGCGCGTACCGCAGATATCACCATACCACCTCAGGTACTGCTGGTGCTTGCCTGTGATTTCTCGCTGGTGCACGGCAGGTACCCGGAACTGGGCTATGCGCTGGCGCTGAAGGAAGTCGGAGCAATCTACCAGCTGGCCATGTCGAACGCAGCCGCCATGGAGCTTGCCAGTTGCCCGCTCGGCTGTGGTGACTCCCTGTTGTTCAGCGAACTGCTGGGGGTCGACTCGCAGATCGAGACGTCCATTGGCGAGCTGATGCTCGGGTCGATGCCAGACCATCGGGACTGAGCCTGGCGTCTGTGTCAGGGTTTCATCCGGTCCCTGGACAACGCTTCCACCTGATTGCGCAGATTGACCAGGCGGGCAGACAACAGTCTCATCATCGACAGAGCCGTTTGCGGATCATTGATGACCGTGCTGATGAACAGATCGCTTTCGAAACCGATCACTTCGCAATCGGTGGTAGCACGAATGGAGGCATTGCGCGGTTCACCGGTTATGACGGCCATCTCACCCACCAGCTCGCCACTGCCTTGCAGGGCAATGGATATCTCGCCGCTGCTGGAGTCCACCAGCACCGCGCATTCGCCGTGCACGATGGCAAACACGTTATCCGAGTTGTCTCCCTGATGGAACAGATACTCCCCAGCCTTCAGCTGATAGCGTTGGCTGACGAAGATCAGACGCTTGAGCTGAATGGGATCGAGACTTTCAAAAAGCTCGATGCTTCTGAGAAGTTCATATTCGTCATCAATACTCATGGCAATACCCTGCTGTTGTCGACTTGCTGCCCGGTGTCACCCGGTTATCTGTACCTCGACGGTCTGTCATGATGCGAGAACGTTGGTCAATTCCCGGTTCGTACTCACCAGGCGTTGCGCAACGACTTGCAATACCTGATACCCCATCGCACTGTTGGACTGCAGCATATCCATGAAGGCGTCCTTTTCCAGCCTCAGAACACCCAGATCGGTCACGGCCTGTACCGAGGCAGTACGGGGTTCGTCCGAGAGCATGGCAAGCTCCCCGATCACCTCATCTTCGCCACATTCCCTGACCACTCTGTGCGAACTGCCCTGTGCAATCAGGATTTTCGCCTTGCCCTCCATGATGACATAGAGACAATCGGCTTCATCCCCCTGCCGGAAAAGGTATTCTTCCCGGGAAAACCCGATCGCATCACAATGGCGAGCCAGAATCATCAGATGCGGATCATCCATCAGACGAAACAGTGGAATGCTCTTGAGCAAGGCCAGCTTCTTGTCCTCCTCGACCGTGAATGGCTGACGTGCCGTCTCTGCATTGGCTTCCTCGCTGGCGACTGGCTCATCGTCGCTCTGTGTCCCCACCTCCTCGATCTTGTCGATCTTGCCGGACTTCAGATAGGCTACTCGATCAAACAGGGGCAGAAACCGTGCCTGATTGTCGACCCAGAACAGACTCAGCGTCGGGTACTGTCGTTTCACATTCCCCAGAATTCGCTCCATCTCCTCGCTATCCAGTCCGCCCAGTCCTTCGTTGACGATGAGCACTCTGGGCTTTTTCAGTAACGCTCTGGCCAGCAACAGCTTCTGTCGCTGCGAGACCGGCAGCAATCCGCCGGCAAGTCCCGCCGGTGCAGAGAGACCGATATCCAGGATCGGCGAAATCAGATTCAGGTGTCTCAGTACATCCACGATGAGCTGATACACCTTGTTTTCCGCCCCGAGACGGCCGAATACCACACGCCCGAAGATGATGTTTTCCACCAGTGGCGCGTTGGCGTTGTATCGATCGGGCGCGAAGAAATCGATCTGCTGTCGCGACGCCTCATCCAGCTCCCCGGCAAACCGTTGCCGCAAGATCAGAACCTTTTCCTTGGCCGCTTCATCGAGAATGCCAAGTCTGTGACGGCCACGAATCAGATTGTAGGGCAGAGAACGCAGCAGCTTGCGATCAGCGGCATCCAGGCGACCGATATCCCCTTTCTTTTCCATGACCCCGAGAATGCGCTTGAGCCTGGGCAGGTCCTCGGCTTCGATGAAGTTGTAACGGTCAAAGAATTCATGACCCGGGGGCAGGTCGGAGAACAGCTCCACGATGGTGGTCGCCGACGTGACCGCGGCCTCATCCAGCGTCTGGCTGAGGCCATATTCGTCCAGCAGAGCACGCAAGACGGGATGCTCTGCCAGCCCCTCTGCCGAGAACTTGTCGTCACAGGAAGCCCCGAACAGGATGTTGTCTGCCAGAGATGCGTTGTCGTTGTACTGCTCGGGATCGAGAAATTCGACCAGCGACTCCAGTCCGTCACTCTGCACTCGTTCCTTGAACAGTTGTCTGGCCTCGATGACCCGGTCTGTCAATTCCGGAAACCGATCAGGCTCGATCGTGCGCTCGAGGGCGTAGCGTACCAGGTCCTCCTCGACTTCCACGGTCTGCAGTATTTCATCGAGCCGTTGTGTCAGCAGGTCCGCGTTATCGACACCAGCACTGCGATGATCCACCCAGTCCGCGTTGATGGCCACGTCGCTGTTTCCCGACAGGCGAGCCTCTTCCTGCCAGTTCTTGAAACAGATATCGTCATCGATCACCATGTCATCGATCAGCCCTTCCTGTGGCTGATATTTCAGGCTGAGCAGTACATTGTCTCTGATCGATCCGGAAAACAGATAGGAGTCATGACCGACATAGCTCACCGCACGCCCCGTGGTGACCCTCGGAATTCGGGTGACATCCTGATCGGCCAGCAGGATCTTGCCACTGGAAGGGTAGGTCAGCCTGGCAAACATCTGTGCCAGGCCATTCTTGCCACTGTTGCCGGTACCCACCAGACTGATCCAGTCTCCGCTGTTCATGGACAGCGAGACATTGTTGATCTCCCGTATGCCGTCATGCCGCTTGAGGCTGACATTGCTTGCTGCAACCGGCAGCTCCTTCAGCTCTTCCAGCCATTGCGGACTGAACGATTCTTCGCTGGCAACCGGTTCGTCATCGAGTGCGAATTGCTCGGTGAGAATGGTGTAACGCATGCGTGCATCGGCCTGTCCCTGATACCAGGCCAGCAGCTCCTTCCAGGGCGGCGAGAGGTCCTTGTAGGCAGCAACGGCGGCCACCAGGGCGCCAATGGTCATTTCTCCGCGGATGACCAGCAGGCCGCCGATGAGAAAGAAGAGAAACGGTGTCAACTGGGCGATGGAGTTGTTGAGAAACTTGATGAAGAACTTCATCCGATAGATCTTCACCCGGATGTTGAAGATCCCGCCCAGCAGCTTGGAGAAGTGATCCTTGTAGAAACTGCTGTTGTCGTTGATGTGAATTTCGTTGATGCCGGCAACAACCTCTCCGAGGTTCTCGGCCAGATTGCGCAGTCGCACCGTGCGCTGGCGATTCAGGAGGTTCACTCTCTTCTGCAGCTTGGGGATCAACCAGGCTTGCAGCGGGTACAGTGCAATGGCAGCCAGTCCCAGCTTCCAGTCCTGCACGAACATGAAGACCAGAATGGTCAGCAACATGCCGCCCTGATACAGTGGCAGCGAGTAGGCTTCACCGATGAAGCCGCCAAGAGGTTCGGTTTCCTGATTCACCATGGACACCAGCTCCCCCTGACTGGTGCTGCGAAACCTGGCCAGCGGAAATCGCATGATGCGTTCGATCAACTGCAGGCGCATTCGCCTGAGCATGCGCTCTCCCAGCGTGCCGCGATAGATGTTGATGACCAGTTTGAAGCCGCTGTTGACCAGTACCAGAAAGAGGAACAGAAAACAGAGGAACAGCAGATAGGGCACCTGCTCCAGCGATCCGAAGGTGAACGTGTAGCCGGCAAACTCGAGTGCGATATCAACGGGAAAATCGGAGCCACTGATGGCATCGTTGATGATTGTCTTGGGAAGGTCCAGGCTCAGGTAATAGAAGGGGAACGACAATGCGGTCATCAGAACCAGAATGATCTGCTGCCGTTTGCTGTAACGGAGAATGTAGGCAAACAAGCCGTCTTCCATCTAGTACAACCCTTGTAGTGACCTGGTACGATTCAGCCAGCACTCAGACCGACCATTGCATCCGCGACACGCGCGTCTCTGGCAAGACGGCATGCCGCACAACCATACCAGACCCTCGCAAGCCTGTATCATTGACCGTCTCGGCCTGCCGGAGGCATGAGCCGTCTGCCGCGGGCTGACCAAGAAACGAAATTCGGTTCGTCTGCTCTTTTTCGCTTGCGATTCCACCCGCTTCCGCGCAGCATTGGCCGATTTCCCAGGTCCGGTATAGGACGCTCAATCGGTCATGTCGAATCTCGATCCCGTTTTTCATCCCGGCAACTGGATAGCCGCACATCAGGCAGCCATCGCGCTGCTGCTACTGATCGTGCTGCTGGTGGCCTTCTTCGTGGAGCGCTACCCGGCGGAAGTCACGGCCATGGCCGCCGCCAGTGTCTTCGTGCTGCTGGGCTTTGTCTCGACGGACGACGTCCTGAGTGTCTTCTCCAATCCCGCGCCCATCACCATCGCTGCCATGTTCGTCATTTCCGGCGCCCTGGTCAGAACCGGACTGCTCGATGCGCTTGCCACCGTGTTCATCCACCACGCCCGCCACCGACCATTGCCCACGATTGCCTTGTTCCTGCTGGCCACGATGGCAAGTTCAGCCTTCATCAACAATACACCGATCGTGCTCATTCTCATTCCGGTGGTCATCCGTCTGGCGCAATCCATGGACATCGCGTCGACGCGGCTTCTGATTCCACTCTCCTATGCTGCCGTTCTGGGCGGTACCTGCACCCTCATAGGCACCTCGACCAATCTGCTGGTCGACGGTGTGGTCAGGGAAGCGGGCCTGCGGCCTTTCACGCTGTTCGAGATCGCGCCCGTCGGCATCTCCGTGGCCATTGCCGGCGGGCTGTTGCTGCTGCTGCTTGGTCCCATTCTGCTACCCAACAGACCAGCGGGGAAGAAGGGATCGGACATCAGTGAATCCGAATTCCTGTCGGAAGTGACAATACTGGAAAACCATCCGGACCTGGGCAAGGCCCTGTCCCAGCTGGCGGATCTCAAACGACCCGGCATACAGATCAAGGGCGTTCGCAGCGGCGGTCTCATCATGCGCAGCCACTACAACGAGCACCTGGTGGCCGCGGGCGACCGAATCATCCTGACCGCCTCAACCTCCGAGTTGCTGACACTGCGCAACAAGGCAGGACTGAGGGTCGGCATGCGCCATACTCAGGACAACGAGTCCTCGGAAAAGCCCGTGATTGCCGAGGCGATCGTGACACCGCTGCGATCGGCTCGCGGCGAGCGCATCGTGAACCTGGCACTCGGCCGTCGCCATGGGCTGCGTGTTCTGGGGGTCTACCGCCACGGCGAGGCCGCCGGCCCTGACCTGTCAACGATACGCCTGCAGGCCGCCGACAGACTGCTGATGGAAGGTCCGCCGGCAGGCTTCGACTCGCTGGCCATGAAAGGCGATCTGGCATCCATATCGCGTACCAATGAGCGCGCCTTCAGACGCCATCATGCTCCGGCCGCCTTCCTGATCCTGATGGCCGTCGTATTGCTCGCAGCCTTCGATATCATGAGCATCAGCATTCTGGCCATGCTGGCGGTGTCGGTTCTGCTGCTGATGCGCTGCATCGACAACGATGAAGCCTGGGCCTCGATGGACCTGTCCGTGCTGGTGCTCATCTGTGCCATGCTGGTGGTCGGACTGGGACTGCAGAACACGGGAGCGGTCAATCTGATCGTCGATGCCGTCGCGCCGCTGCTATCCACCCTGCCACCGTTTGCCACACTGGTACTGATCTATGTCATGGCATCGATTCTGACCGAGCTGGTCACCAACAATGCCGTTGCCGTGGTTCTGACCCCCATCGCCATCGGTCTGGCCGAACAGTCCGGCGTGGATGCCCGCAGTCTGGTCGTCGCCGTGATGATCGGCGCCAGTGCCAGCTTCGCCACCCCCATCGGCTATCAGACCAACACCCTGGTTTATGGTGCGGGAAACTATCGCTTCAGTGATTATCTGAAAGTCGGTATCCCCATGAATATCGTGGTGGGTGTCGTGGCACTGCTGGCCATCAGCGTGTTCTTCCCCCTGTAGCAACCGGCTGGCTACTTGCGACGTTTGGCGTGAGTCGTCGGCTTGGCGGCCAGCGGGTCATCCGGCCAGACGTGTCTGGGGTAGCGTCCAGCCATCTCCTTCCTGACAGCCGGGTAGCTGCTCGTCCAGAAATTGGCCAGATCCTCGGTAATCTGCACGGGACGTCTGGCCGGTGACAGCAGTTCGACCTTGAGCGGAATACGTCCCTTGGCCACGGTCGGATTTTCGGCACAACCGAGCATCTCCTGCAGGCGTACCGACAATACCGGATTGCCCGCTTGCACATAGCTCAGACTGATCTTCGACCCGCTGGGTACCGTGTAGCGCCGTGGCAGCCATTCATCCATCATGACTTGCTGGGGATATTCCAGCAGACTGTGCAGAATTCTCGACAGGTCCAGCTGACGCAGTGACATCATGGTGCCCAGGCCCGTCAACCAGGGCAGCAGCCAGCTCTCCAGCTGCTGTAACAGTGATTCATCGTCCACGGCCGGAAATTCATTCACCGCTCCCGCAGGCCCGAGCTCACGCATGCGCAGCACCCGTGCCTGCCATTCCCGGCAGTCATCCGTCCACGGCAGGCAGTCCAGGCCCTGCGAACGGACCCCGGCCAGCAGGGCTGCCGCGCGGTCGTCGGGGCTGATTTGACTCATGGGACGTGAGTCGATCAGCAACTTGCCCAACATGATGCGGCGCTCGGCCAGGACTCGCTGTTGCCGCTCATCCCAGTCCAGATGCGATACGGACGCAAATAGTTCCGGGCAGCAACGCTGCAGTTCATCCATGTCCAGCGACACGGCCTTGAACACACGTGCCTGACTACCGGCGCCGCCCAGCTGCGCGACCACCAGCCAGTGACTGTGTGCCAGCGGATCCTCGCTGTCGATAACGGCGCCTGCGCCACAGGCCAGCAGCAGCCTGCCCGGTGTGCCAGGGCGACGTTGCGCGATCCAGTCCGGGTAGGCCTGCGCCAACAACACGGCCAACGAGGGTGCCGACGACGTCGCTGCGGTGCTCGACGGTGCCAGTCTCTGCACAAGCTGGCTCACCCGTCGCTGCTGCGTGGCAGACAGCCGGCGCTTGAGTACCGCTTCCAGATCCACACCGCTGGCACCACGCGGCGGCTCTTCCAGCCACACGGCCAGTCGACAGGCCTGCTCGAGTCCACCCGCTGACGCCGCCCACAACAGCATGTGTGCCAGGCGAGGATGCACTGGCAAGGCAACCGCAGCACGCCCCTGTGGTGTCAACTGGCCACTGTCCCAAAGCCCCAGGCTGACCAGCAGATCCTCGGCTCTGGACAGGGCCGCCGCCGGTGGTGGTTCCAGCCAGGGCAGCTCATCGGCAACCGCGGCACCCCACAATCCCAGTTCCAGCAACAGGGGCGCCAGGTCGGCCCGCAGGATTTCCGGTTGCCAGTGTTGGGCACGCCGAGCGTGTCCTTCTTCGCTCCACAGGCGGTAGCAGCAACCCGCCGTGGTCCGACCCGCACGCCCGGCTCGCTGCGTGGCACTGGCCTGACTGGCCATGACGGTTTCCAGACGCTGGGCGCCTGTGCTGCTGTCCAGACGACCGCGCCGCTCGAGCCCGGAATCCACGACAACCCGAACCCCGTCTATCGTGATGGAAGTCTCGGCCAGACTGGTCGCCAGAATGACCCGACGAACTCCCGCTGTCGCCGGTGCCGTGGCCTTGCGCTGCTCGCCCGCACTCACCCCACTGTGAAGACAATGCAGGACCGTCCCCTCGTCGAACCTGCCCTGCAGCAGATTGGCCGTGCGATTGATTTCCGCCACGCCGGGCAAGAAGGCCAGGACATCGCCCTCCTGTTCAGCCAGCGCACGCAGCACGGTACCGACGATACGCTGCGGCAATGGGTCACGCTGCTCCCCCACCCAGATGATGTCGACCGGGTGCTGGCGTACCGAGCAGTGAAACTGTCTGGCAGCTCCCAGATGCGTCTGGATGTCATCGGTCTGCAGAGTTGCCGACATCAAGAGCAGGCGCAGATCGTCACGCAGTGCCTGTTGCACTTCCAGGCACAGTGCCAGACCGACATCGGCGTGCAGACTGCGTTCGTGAAATTCATCGAAGATCACCAGGGCGATCCCGTCCAGCGACGGGTCTTCCTGCAGCAGGCGCGTCAATACACCCTCGGTCACCACCTCCAGCTGTGTCTGAGCAGACACACGCGTCTCGCCACGCATGCGCAGACCGATACGTTGCCCCAGCGGCTCACCCAGATGAAAAGCCAGACGCTCTGCCACCGAACGCGCCGCCAGGCGTCTGGGCTCCAGCAGAATGATCCTGCCACCCACCGCCCCCTGCAGCAGCAATGCCAGCGGCAGGCCGGTACTCTTGCCGGCGCCAGGTTCAGCGCGCAGCAGCACATTGCCAGTGGACAGAGCCTGCGCAACCTCATCGGCCAGTGCCAGAACCGGTAGCGAACTCAACGCACTGGGCAAGGTCTTGCTCATCGTGACAGGCGGTACCACAGCATGCCGACGTACTCGTGCACCGCCCAGTCCGCATCCGACAGGTGCAGGGAGTTGAATCGATACCAAGGCGCATCGACCACGCGGAAATCGGTCGGGGCCATGCTGTAGGCCACAGGCTGACCACTCAACAGCATGGCCGCCCTGGGCAGATGCATGGCACTGCTGACCACCACCAGACGACCACTCGCGGTGCCGTTGTGCTGCATCCACTGCAGAGCGGCCGCGATCTCATCGTCGGTATCGCGGGCCTCCTCGGAGAGAACCAGCCGCGATTCATCCATACCCAGAGCCAGCGCCATATTGCCCATGGTGCGTGCGTGCGAGAGCTCGCTACGGAATCTGGCACCGCTGGTCATCAACATCGCCTGCGGCCGGGTTTTCCACAATCGTACTGCTTCACTCAGTCGCGACAGAGCGGACGCCATCAGTATGCTGTTGGGCGGTCGATCCGGTACCCAGTGATGACCGGAGCCTAGCACCAGAACCAGTTCGGTATCCTCGGGCAGGCTCTGCATGACCGGATACCGGTTTTCCAGCGACCCCAGAATGGTATTGGACACCGGCGCCGAGGACAGTGCCAGCAGCGACAGGGTGATCAGCAGTATGCCCAGGCGAGCCAGGCGTGGCCACCGTCCCAGCAATGCCACGCCGATCAACAGGGCCACGAAGGCGCCGGGAATGATGTGTACGACATTGCTGAGGACCTTCTTCAGCAGAAAGGCATCCATGGTGAATCCGGACTGGCTGGCGGTAAGGGCGTGATTGTACGGCAATCATCAACGCCTGGAATCCCGACAGACGATGCCTGTCAGCCGTGCACAGGCACTGCGGCTGCCTGCCTGCCGCCTGCGCTCCGGCGGCGTCTGCCGGCCTGTGTCACGAACTCTTCCCCGGTACACTATCCTGACGGTGCAGTCAGGCAGGCTGCCCCCTTTGTGGCTCGCTGACACAGAACCACAGCCAGCTGGATTTCCTTGAGAACAGATACGAGAGCAATCAGACCATGCGAATTCTCTTCACGGGCGGTGCCGGCAAGGCCGGACGCCATGTCGTACCCTACCTGATGAACAATGGCCACCGAGTCGTCAATGTCGACAAGGTCGCGCTGGAGCTGCCCGGTGTTGACAATCTGATTGCGGATATCACGGACTCGGGACAGATGTTCAATGCCATGTCCGCCTACGCCAACTTCGACGAACTGGAGCCTGGCACCGGCGTACCGGTTTACGATGCCGTGGTCCACTTTGCCGCAGTACCACGCATTCTGATCAACCCGGACAACGAGACCTTCCGGGTCAACACCATGGGAACCTACAACGTCATCGAGGCCGCGGTGAAGATGGGTATTCGCAAGATCATCATTGCCTCATCGGAGACTACCTATGGCGTCTGCTTTGCCGATGGCCGAGCGGATCCTCATTGCCTGCCGCTCGACGAAGACTACGACGTCAACCCCATGGACAGCTATGGCCTGTCGAAAGTCCTGAACGAGCAGACTGCCCGTGCCTTCCAGCGTCGCTCAGGTGCCGATATCTATGCACTGCGCATCAGCAATGTGATGGAGCCGCATGATTACGCCCGCTTTGCCGATTTTCTGCAAGACCCCGGGCAGCGTCGCCGCAGCTTCTTCGGCTACATCGATGCTCGTGACCTGGGGCAGATCGTGAACCGTTGTCTGCAGGCCGACGGACTCGGCTATCAGGTGTTCAATGCCGGGAATGACACCAATGTGGCAAACCAGTCCGCCGCTGAACTGGCCGCCGAGTATTTTCCCGGGGTAGCACTCACGCGAGAGCTGGTCGGTCATGAAGCCCTGTTCTCGAACAGGAAGATTCGTGACGTATTGGGATTCGTCGAGGAACACAACTGGCGACAATATGTGACCTCCTGATCGCCCCCTGTCACGCGGTGCTCGGTGGGCCATTCACAAGCTGCCCGAACTCCCTCCCGGAACCTCGGGATCCGTTGCTGCAAGCCGGGCCGGGATTCGCTTTCCCGGCCCAACTTGATCATCCGTTGACCACTTGTCGATGCAGCTCGAGCATCTCTCTTCCCGTCTGCTCGCACAGCGCCAGCAGCGACGACAGCTGAGTCTCGCTCACTTCGTCATTGGCCAGTATCAGACGAATGCCGTATCGCCCCTTGTATTGTGCGTAGTCCACATAGGGGCCGCCATTGTTCATCATCTGCTTGCAGATGGCGATGTTCAGCTGCCGCAGCTCGTCTTCGTCGGTCAGCTGCGCCGGATGATAGCGGAACAGCACATTCACATAGGCAGCCGGTGCCAGCATCTCCAGCGATTCGCTGTCCTCGATCAGGTTCACGCAGGTGGTTTTCAGCGCTTGCAGATCATCGATCTTGGCGGCAAAGCCCTGATTGCCCATGGCCTTCCAGCTCAACCAGACTTTCAGGGAATCGGCGCGTCTTCCGCACTGGATCGAGCGCTCACCCAGGTTGTAGTCTGCATTCTCGTCGGCATGAAACAGGTACTCGCCACCTCCACCGGAACAACAGGATTTCAGGGCCCCCGGCTGCTTCACCAGAATCACGGCGGCAGTCAGCGGCACATTCATCATCTTGTGCGCATCCCAGGCGAAGGAATCGGCCAGATGACTATCGGCCAGCAGATGCCGGTGCTCCTCCGAAAACAGCACCGGGGCGCCCCATGCACCATCGATGTGCAGCCAGATACCGTGCTGGCGGGCAATCCTGCTGCAATCGGCGACGGAATCGAATGCGCCCGTTACCGTGGTGCCTGCCGTGATGCCGATATAGAACGGCACATGCCCCTTTGCCAGACTGCTGTCGATTTCCCTCTGCAAAGCCACCGGGCAGATACGACCGGTATCATCGGAGGCAACGGCCACCAGATTATCGGTACCGATGCCCAGCACATTGGCGGCCTTCTGTCCGGAGTAATGCGCTTGGTCGGAAACGTAGGCCACCAGTGTACGACCACCGGCCCCTCGGGTCTTGTAATCCGGGCAGGCATGATGGCGTGCCAGCATCATGCCGATCAGGTTTGCCTGGCTACCACCGGCCACCATGACGCCTTCCGGCTGATTGCCATCACGATCGAAACCGACCAGTGCATTCCATTGACGGATGAGCTCGAGCTCCATCAGAGTCGGCACAGGACCCACCTGATAGGTATGCATGGTGGCGTTGCTCAGGCTGGTGATCCAGTCACCCAGCAAGGCCGGCTTGTTCTGCCCCGAATACAGCAATTTGTGGAAATCGCTCTTGTAGACCGCCGGGTTGTAATGCAGATAGGCCTTCAGGGCTTCCTCCAGGCTCTGCTGATCGGCACCTTCCTTGCCGAGGCTGACATCCAGTATCCGTTCGAGTTCCGCCGCTGACGGTGCCTGGGAAACCGGACGTTCTGCAGGCATCCATTCGTTCACGGCTCGTGTCAGGATATCCAGCTGATCTTGCATGGTATTGGCCTCTGTCGACCTGTTGTCTGAAGATGTCGCAGTATAGGGATGCGTATCGGTCGACGGCCAATGCTGATTTATTGGGTATCAGTTACTTTTGGGCATGACGTGAACCGTCTACCCCACGGTCGACAGGTTCTGGTTGTACATGTCCTGCAGATAATCCCAGAATTGCCTGGCCGATTGACTGCGTGGCTGACGCAGACGATACAGGCTCACCGCCAGATGCACCCGGGGAAACGCCTCATCCAGCACGACCAGGTCACCACGATCCAGCTCTCGACGAACCAGGCTGCGTGGCAGCCAGGCCATGCCATAGCCTTCGAGCACCAGCGCTTTCAAGGCCTCCGACAGCGCATTTTCACAGGCCACTTCAACCCTCTGATGCTCGTTCAGCAATGGCAGACAGTCACGCTGCAGAATCTGCCCGAAGAAGCTCTCTGCCGGATGCGCCAGCAGCTTCAGTGGATCACCGGCCGAACCGGCCGAACCGGCCGAACCGGCAAAGCGAGGCTGCCCCCCGGCAGTCAGCGCTGACACCGGGATGAACTGATCCACCCCGACCTGCAGGCTTTCAACGTCATCCCGCTGTAGCCGGGAGGCGATGTCTGCCGAGCCATAGCACAGCAGGAAATCCCCATCGCCAGCCAGAAAATTCTCGATATTGTCAGGCAGATGGCCGGTTTCCACCTTGAGCAGAGCCCCACCTGAGAGGGCCTCGAGTGTCTGCATCCAGCCTGGAAAGAACGACACGGCCAAGGCCTGCTGGGAGATGATGACCAACTGCGCGCGCGCGGCATTGATATCCTGCATCTGATGGCGCACCGCCAGGATCTGGCCGGACAACAGACGCGCCTGCTCCGCGAAGGCCTGGCCGGCCGGCGTCAGCGCCGTGGGAAATTGCTTGCGATCAACCAGACTGACGCCCAGCCAGTCTTCCAGCGAGCGAATGCGTCGACTGAATGCCGGTTGCGTGACGAAGCGTGCTTCGGCCGCCTTCGAGAAACTCCCGAGATCAACCAGCGCAATATAGTCATCCAGCCATTTCAGTTCCATCGTTTACCTGTCACTCATCTGCATCAGCGGCGCTGCAGCCATCGCCTCGGCTCAGCCTATACCGAAAAGTAACCGGTCGCATCGGAAATGGCATTGGTCAACGGAACCCGGTGGCTTCTATGATCGGCGTCACGCTCGAACCACCGGACTGCGGAGATTCAAGCTTGCGGCCCGCAGGGTCTGATGGCGAAACCGGCACCAATCCACCGCCTGAAACAACCTGCGCCACCCTCCTTCTTCAAGGTGAACTCATGGAATACCTGAAAAAATCCAATGCCCCTGTTGCCGCCAATGATGAGCGAATACAGGACACCGTCAAGACCATGCTGGCGCGCATCGAGGCCGATGGAGAAAGCGCGGTTCGTGACTATGCCGCGCAATTCGACAACTGGCAGGGGGACTTCATTCTCGACGACGCGAAACGCGCAGAACTGATTGCCCGGGTGCCGGAGCAGACCCGTGAGGATATCCGGTTTGCCTATCAGCAGATCAAGACCTTTGCCGAGGCACAACGCGCCAGTCTGACCGAATTCGAGATCGAATCGGCACCGGGTGTCAGACTCGGTCAGAAAGTGATTCCCGTGAATTGCGCGGGCTGCTATGTGCCTGGCGGTCGCTATTCACATGCGGCCTCGGCGCTGATGAGCATTGCCACCGCCAAGGTGGCCGGCGTGGAAACCATCATCGCCTGCTCACCTCCGAAGGATGGCCACATCCATCCGGCCATCGTCTTTGCCATGGATCTTGCCGGTGCTGACATCATTCTGGAAATGGGCGGTGTTCACGCGGTCGCCACCATGGCCAAGGGTCTGTTCACCGGCGTTGCCGCCGACATACTCGTCGGCCCTGGCAACGGTTACGTGGCAGAAGCCAAGCGACTGTTGTTCGGTGAAGTCGGTATCGATGTCTTTGCCGGTCCCACCGAGTCAGCCATCATTGCCGATGACAGTGCCGATCCCATGACCATTGCGGTGGATCTCGTGTCACAGGCGGAGCATGGCTATGACTCGCCGGTCTGGCTGTTCACCACCAGTCGTCGCATTGGCGAGATGGTCGCCGAGCTGATGCCGAAGGTCGCCGCCGATATGCCCAACCGCGACGTGGTGCAATCAGCCTGGGATGTACACGGGGAGATCATCCTGTGTGACAGCCGTGAAGAGTGCGTACGCGTCAGTGACGAGTATGCTTCGGAACACTTGCAGGTACTCACAGAGGACACCGATTGGTGGCGCGACAATCTCAAGAACTACGGTTCACTGTTTCTTGGCGAAGGCGCTACCGTGACTCACGGTGACAAATGCTCCGGCACCAATCACATTCTGCCGACGCGACGCGTGGCTCGCTACAGCGGTGGTCTCAACGTGCACAAGTTCCTCAAGATTCTCACCTATCAGGAAATCAGCGAGGAGGCCAATCTGGAGTTCAGTGCCGTGGGCTCGCGTATTTCACGCGTCGAAGGCATGGAAGGCCATGCCCGCGCCTGTGACTGGCGACTGCGGAAGTATTTTCCCGAAAGGCAGTGGGACTTTCAGGTGTACGATCAGACGCGTTACGAGTAGCGAGCGGGAGTACGAACAGACGTCATGAAATCATTCAGCAAGTCCTTTACCCAACAGGAAGCCATCCCGGAAGCCGGCATCGATGCCGCCATCGAAGTCATGCGTTCGGGGCGGTTGCACAGGTACAACACCTTGCCCGATGAAAAAGGCGAAACCGATCTGCTGGAGATCGAGTTCGCGACCTACCTGGGTGTGCCGTATTGCCTGGCATGCTCTTCCGGTGGCTATGCCTTGCATGTGGCCATGCAGGCGGCCGGCGTGCAACGCGGTGACCAGGTCCTGTGCAATGCCTTCACCCTGGCACCGGTACCCGGTGCCATTCACAACAGTGGCGCCGTGCCCGTCCTTGTCGATGTTGCCGAGGATTACTGCATCGACCTGAACGATCTGGAGGCCAAGGCTGCCAGTAGCGGTGCCCGCTTCTTCATGTTGTCACACATGCGAGGGCACATTGCCGATATGGAACGGATCATGGACATCTGCCAACGTCACCAGCTGTTTCTGATCGAGGACTGTGCACATACCATGGGGGCCAGCTGGAACGGCACCAAAAGCGGCACCTTCGGTGATATTGCCTGCTTCAGCGCACAGACCTACAAGCACATCAATTCCGGTGAGGGAGGGTTTCTGACGACACGCCACGCCGATGTCATGGCGCGCGCCATCATGCACAGTGGCTCCTACATGCTGTTCGACCGGCACCACGCGGCACCACCCGCCGAGACTTTCGATCAGATCCGCTACGAGACACCCAACTACAGCGGGCGCATGGACAATCTGCGGGCCGCCATTCTGCGTCCCCAGTTGGTGGATCTCGACCGGCAGTGCCAACGCTGGAACGAGCGCTATCGCATACTGGAAACGGAACTGGGCAAAAGCTCGCTCATTCAGGTTCCGGAGCGACCCGATGCCGAGGAATTCGTCGCCAGTTCCATCCAGTTCTCATTGCCCGGCCAGAGTGCCGAACAGCTACAGCAGGTGGTGCGACGCTGTGCAGACCAGGGTGTGGCTCTGAAGTGGTTTGGTGGCGCAGAGCCGGAAGGTTATACCAGTCGCTATGACAGCTGGCGCTATATCGCCGATATGCCACAGCTTCCCAGAACCGAGGCCATTCTCTCGACCTTGCTGGACATGCGAATTCCCCTGACCTTCACCACGGACGATTGCCGGCTGATCGGGGAAGTCATTGTCGAGGTGATCGAATCCCTGCAGAAGAACGGGTAAGCGGAGCGCCTGCTGTGTAAACTCGCAACGATCGTGCGCGATGGCATCGATCGTTGCTATGCTGTGGGCTCGAATTCACCTGCGTTGAAGCCTTCCAACATGCGCCTGATCAATACCATCGCTGCCAGCTTCACTCGACCGATTGTCGCTGCCACCCTGTTGAGCACGGCCGTTCTGACGTCAGCGACTCAGGCTGACGAGGTCGGCGACGTGAATGTGGACTGGATGGGGGGTGACATCAAGATAGAAGCTGTCGAGGACCCCAAGGTCAAGGGTGTCACCTGCCATATTTCCTATTTCGACCGGGGTCTGATCGATCGGGTAAGAAATGGTGAGATATTCAGCGACCCGTCCAACTCCTCGATCGCCTGTCGGCAAACCGGTCCCATCGTCATCGGGGACATCGACAGGGACGAAGGCGGGGAGAACGTCTTCTCCAAGCGCACCTCACTGGTCTGGAAGTCACTGCAGGTCACACGCATCTATGACGAAGAGCGGCAGACGCTGATCTACCTGTCACACGCCAGCCAGGTGAAGGATGGCTCTGCCAAGATGGCCCTCTCGACGGTCCCCCTGTTCGGTCAGGACGTGACCTGGGAGGACTGACAGACCCTGTGACCTGACACCACCACGAAGCGGGGTGGTGCAGGCACGATGAACGATATGCCGCGCAGACAGGCGTGGACACACTACATGACCAGCTCGGTATCGTTCCAGACTGCCACCCAGCCAAACCAGAACGCCCTGTGTGCCGGCAAGCGAACCAGAGGCGGCTGCCCTGCCAGTTGCAAGGCATCTTCACTCAACCGCCAGACGCGCCCCTGATCGTCCGTCACTGATTCCTGACCATCATATTCCACCAGCGTGACATTCCCGGGGTCATAGACGCGGTTGGCTCCGCTGCCGTCCGTCAGCACCACCAGCCCCTGACCACCCAGCTCGTGGTGATACACCGGATTTTCACTCAGAAAATCCGCGCTGATCGCCAACCTCTTGTCCGTCTTGTCGGGAAACTGCAAGGCCAGTATCTCTGCCTTGTTTCTCAATCGATCGTCGCGGTGGGCTACGGTGAACATCAGTCTATCGGTCGCGAAATAGTCTTCATAGGCCGCCCCTTCACGATAGTCGCGGCGATGGCCCGTATCGAGCGAGAGTACTGTGGTATCCGGAT
Source organism: uncultured Granulosicoccus sp. (assembly GCA_947495035.1). GTDB lineage: Bacteria > Pseudomonadota > Gammaproteobacteria > Granulosicoccales > Granulosicoccaceae > Granulosicoccus. The sequence continues at coordinate 27,399 of CANLXI010000034.1, read as the reverse complement.
GCCGGCGACGCCACTCACCCCAGGTAGTGGTCACGACGTAGCTGCGTTCGAGCTGAATACCCTTGCCGACCAGAGGCCCCGACACCGGTTGCCCCCAGGTGGTATTCCACAACGACTGGGTGGCCTTGTCGTACATGACCTTGTTGGATCGGTAGAGAAAGCCACTTGTGCCCAGTTCATGATGGACACCCTTGTGCACGGTCTCGTACAGGATCACGGCTCCGCACAAGGTACAGTAGACTCCGGCGTAGTCGATTCCACCAATGGTATCGGTGAACATCTCATGCCATGCCAGAATCCGCTTCGGATAGGCTCGTGCATCACCGTTGATCTCGATACCGAACACCACATTGTCATCATCCAGATAGTCGGCATCGCTCGCATCGATCATCAAGGGAGAACGCAGCGGAGGAATACCATCCTGTCTCACACCGCCCCAGCGCACTTCATCGAGCCGGATCGTGCTCTTGCGCTCATTGCTGAAATAGCCTGCAAACAGCGGATCCAGATTACGGTACAGCATCGATTTGAAATCGGCATAGTGTGGATGAGCCTGCTCCTCTCGCTTCCAGAGCCACACATACCAGCTGTCCAGATCCCGTCCGAAACGCTGGCCTGTCTTGTCCTCCAGAAGCTCCACCAGTCCCGCGCTGACGCCTCCATGACGACTGAATCGCAAGGATTCCAGCGCCATCGGAACCATGCCGGGGTGCCAGCGGCTACGCAATGCCTGCAGATCCTCCTGCACGTCACCTGATTCACCTGTCACCAGTCCGACGAAAATTCCGGGAATCTCGGCATCAGCCGGCCCCGGGGTCAATGCTTCCTTGTCGAGGGAATCGCTGTCACCCAGCCGGGAGGCGGAGACCCGCCGCTCATCAGATGGCTTGGTCAGAGCGTGCACCTGGCCAGTGACTGCACCAAACAGAAGCACCACATACAATACAGGTACGGTACATCGGCAGAGATGATGCAGGCTCACGAAACGGGGGGCAGGAATATACGATGACGACATGACTCTCGTTCGGGGGTGATTGTCCTTGTTCGAGATGCAGACGCCGGTTTGAGTTCCCTGATTCGCGTCATCAGTCGCGACCTCCGAGGACTCGGAAGAGTCAATCTTCAGTGCAAGGCAGATACTCAACGCCATGAGGCATGAACCCACGACTGGCATTCACCTTTGGCCGAGCGACGCTCTGCTTGCGCCATACTCTGACACGTCGCACAGTTTGCATTGCCTATCCGGGAATGCCATTACCAGTGGATAGCGGGGTCACCACTGAAAGTGCAGACATCAGATATGACGCAGGATGCATGACGCTTCAGGCTTCAGGCTTCAGGCTTCCGGCTTCCGACTTCCGACTTCCGACTTCCGACTTCCGACTTCCGACTTCCGACTTCCAGCTTTAGACTTCCGACTCCGACTCCGACTCCGACTCCGACTCCGACTCCGACTCCTGACTCCTGACTCCTGACTCCTGACTCCGGGTTTCAGGCCGCGGAACGCAGATGCTCTTCCCGGCTGCGGTCATCCGGTATGCTCGACGGTTTGGCGAGGTGATAGCCTTGTGCAAAATCGACTCCCAGATCGCGCAGGATTTGCAATGAGCGTTCGTTTTCAACGAACTCCGCCACGACCTTCTTGTCCATGGCCTGTCCGATCGAGCCGATTGCCCTGACGAACTCCCGATGCACGAAGTTGGTATCCACATCCCTGACAAATTGTCCGTCGATCTTGATGTAGTCCACCGGCAAGGATTCCAGATAACCGAACGAAGAGAATCCGCTACCAAAATCATCCAGCGCCAGCTGGTAGCCCATGCTCTTCAACCTCATCAGGAATTCACGCGCGCGGTGATCGGCCACGGCGGTTTCCGTCAACTCAAAGCAGATACACTGCGGATCGAACCTGGCTTGCGTTGTCAGTTCCTCGATGAAATTCAGAAACTCGAGATCACTCACGGAAAGGCCTGACAAATTGACATTCAGGCAATCCAGCTCGAAATCATCGAGCGAATGATGATTGAGCCAGTCGAAAGCCTGCTGCACGACCCAGCGATCGATTCGGGGTGCCAGTCCATAACGCTCTGCAACCTCGAGAAACTGTCCCGGTGCTACCAGAGAACCCTCTTCATCGCTCATGCGAACCAGAATCTCCCAGCCATGGGAACGAACCCCTTGCTCGCAGATTTCGACAATGGGCTGATGGAAGAGCACGAACCGATCCTCCTTCAATGCCTGCTGTACGGCACTGATCCAGAAGAGATCCGATTTTCGCGAGGCGATGATGCTGTCATCACCATCATGAAAGTGAACGCGTCCACCGCCGCTGTTCTTCGCTTCATAGCAGGCCGCATCGGCAATGGCCATGACCGACTGCTTCGAATGCCCTGCAGCAGAGAAATGCAGAGCGCCAAAGCTGCCGCTGATCTCGAAGCTGTGTTGATCGTACTGAAAGCGAAACGGCGACAGCTGGCTGGCGATGACCAGAATACCCTGTCTGAATTCTTCCGCATCACAATTCGGCCAGACAAGAACGAACTCGTCACCGCCAAAGCGCGCCACCTGCCCATGACCATCGAATTCCTTGAGAAACAAGCGGGAAATTTCCTGTATCAGGCGATCCCCCGCCGCATGTCCACCGGTATCGTTGACGACCTTGAACATGTCCAGGTCGACGAAACACAGACCATGCGTCTGCGTGCTCTCCAGAAAGAGCCTCTCCAGCAGAACCTCGAAGCCATGCCGGTTCAACAGTCCCGTCAATGAATCATGGCTGGCCGCTCTCTTCAGCTCCATGGTCAACTCTTCGGACTCCGAGATCTTCGACAAGAGCTTTCTGTTGACACTCTCCAGAGACCGCGACGCACGATTCTTGATCGCGACATACGAGTAGATTGCCACGACCAGAATGAAGATGACCAGGCACAGACCGATGTAGGCAATGCGCAAACGGGTATTGAGCATCTCGGTCAGGTGATTCTGCGTGAACTGCAACAATCGGCTGCGCTCGAACAGAGCCGTTTCCAACTCGACAACCTTGTCACCCAAGGGACGAAGTGCCTTCATTATCTGCTCATGGGCATCACGATCCCCCGGTGCAAGCGTCATCACGACGGGCTCCAGCCTCTCCAGAGTTGCAATACCATTGTCATTGAGAACATCAACGATTGCATTGACACGCTCTTCGACATCCTCCGGAGAACTGGCGATTCGGGACAGCAACTCCATGGTTCTGGCATCGGAGTTCGTGAAAAACGAATTCATCGCCGTATAGCGACTCCAATACACATCGAATCGATCGATCACCTGCTTCAACGCCAGGGGGTCATCGGAAGCCTGATTGATGTAGCTATCCAGCTCGATCACGAACCGCAGGTGTTCGCGAACCAGAGCCGTTGCCTTCCAGTTCCACTCCTGCTGGGATACAGACAGGACGCTCAGCCAGTTTCTGACTGACACCTGAGTGTTCTGATAGGTGATCACGATGAGCACCAGACCCGTCACACAGGCGAGCGTGAAGCCCCGAAGTCGCCACCCCGTGAACATGAAAACCTACTCGAATTCCAGGGTCTGCAACTGCCAGACCATTCGGTGGTTCAGTATCGTCTGAATCTCGTCTGGTCGATCGTAGGGCACGTACATCAACCACAGGGGCCCCTGGTCACGCAATCGCAACCGTTTTCCGTCACGACTGGTTGCCAACAGCGTAGCGTAATCCGCCAGATCCTCGAAAGGGATACTCACCGAGTAGTCGTTCACCGCGGTCACCCTGATTCGCTTGCCGCTTGCCCCCACAAGCTCCAGCAGCTTGTGAGCCCTGATCCCTTCGAACACCGCTCCGGCGGGTGTCCACTCCGTATCGATCTGCTCGGATACCAGTCCCAGATCGGCCAGCATGGCGTAATCGAAACGGGCCTGTCCGGGTGCATTGGTATGAGCAATGCTTCCCTTGACCACCAGGATGACCTCTCCTTCCGGCTGTGCCAGCTCTCCTGCCGAGACCGTGGCTGCGCAGAATGACAGGATACCGATGGCGAGTCGCAGGGCAGAAACGATACCGCGCAGATATTCACGTGTGTATTTCATAGGGGATTGGGTCTGGACGTCAAACAGGCAGTCAGCGGATTCTCTTCCTTTCTGCTCTAGCGACCTGTACACACTGATGCTTGAACCATCGGCACTATTGCCGCTGCCGGCGAGAGCGCAGATCAGGTGCGGAATCCTTTCGAATCTGCGCACACTCTCACAGATGCATTTCAAACACTGACAACGCTGGCGCGAGCCCTCGGTTTCCACGACTACGCGGACGTGGCAAACTATGCTCAGGTCTGTGAAGATGCTGTTGCGCAGACTGAGAATACCCACCGTCCATCCGCTCAGTCACGGCACACCCTGCTTGCATGATTGCAGCTGCGTTACTGCAACATGATTCCCGCCTGACTTGTCTGGAACAGTTCCAACGGAGACCCAACTACGTGCGTTTTGCTTCTTTTTCTAGAACGGTCTGTGACGCCTCGCAAGTTTCGATTCTCTTCGCTGCATCAAGCCTGTTACATATTGCATATGGTCAGGACGAACTCGACCTGTTCGATGAAGAGATGCCCATTGTTCTGTCGGCTTCGCGACTGATTCAACCACTGTCCCGTTCTCCAGCTTCCATCACGGTCATTGATGCTGAGATGATCAGACTCAGTGGCGCCAGAACCATTGTCGATATATTGCGTCTTGTTCCCGGCTTTCAGGTTGGACGGCTGGTCAACGGCAACCCGATAGCTACCTACAATGGCACCTCGGAACGGTACAATCCGCGCCTGCAGCTCATCGTCGATGGCCGCCCTACCTATGTGCCGCTGTATGGCGGAATTCCGTGGAGTGAATTGCCAGTCGCGCTGACCGACATCGATCGCGTGGAAGTTACCCGGGCACCCAATGCAGCCACGTTCGGTCCCAATTCGTTCGCGGCAGTGGTCAGTATCATCACACGAGCCCCAGCCGCCCGATCAGGCTGGTTTGCCAATACCGAAGCCGGTGGCAATGAGTTCCGCACCGGAACCCTGACCTACCATGGCGCGCGCCAGAATTCCCATTACCGAGTCACGCTGCAGAGTGAGCGCGATGAAGGATTCTCGAACATTCCTGACAGGGAGCGCAGCAAGCTGGCCTCTATCAGATCGCATTGGCAGATAAATCCGGTTGACCGTCTGGCGATTGATGTGGGTGGCGTGCACGGCGGTCATACCGAGCTGGACACTGTCGTCAGGGAAAACGATCTTGTCGGTTATACGGACACGACCAATGCCTACACCCAGCTAGTCTGGGAACGCGCCAGAGCTGCGGATGACTCTCTCAGATTGCAGTATTATTACAATTACTTCGACATCAGGGACGACACAACCACCACGTTCGATCTGCCGGATGTCACGGGAAATCCACAGCACGCGGGACTGACCATCGACGCCCCGGTCAATCGCGACTCGCGTTCAACGCGACATGAGCTGGAAGTCCAGAGAACGAAACGACTGCAGGACAATCACCGAATCGTGTTCGGCGGCGCGCTCAGACAGGATTCCGTCAAGGGACGATTCCTGTTCAATGACCTGATGACCCGATATGTCGCGACACAGCGGATTTTCGCGCACTCGGAATACAACATCAATCCGGACTGGCTGTTCAATTCCGGAGTGATGGTGGAAAACAACTCGCTCAGCGATGTGTCCACGTCACCGCGTCTGAGTCTGACCTACCGCCATGCGCCAGGTCATCACTTTCGACTGGGCTATTCTCGCGGCACCCGAACGCCTCTACTGCTGGAGGAAGAAGGGGAGGTTACGCTGGAGTATGTCATCAGCAACGGCGATATCGTCACCGATCAGTTCATCGTCAACAATGGCAACATCAAGCGCGAGACGATTGATGTCATCGATATCGGCTATTACCATACCAACCCGGAACGGAACCTCAGCATCGATGCCAAGTTGTCTTATCACGACATGAAAAAACTGATTGGCACACAACTGCTGGATGAAACCGATGGTGATACCTTCGACCAGACAGCCCGGTCCTACCGCAACCGTTTCAATTACAGTTTCAGTTCGCTGGAGCTGCAGATCGATCACAAGCCAACGGAGCACAGCCAGTTCCGGGTGGCCTACGCCTATACATTCGACGAAGATCCGACTTTAGGGCCACGTGGCCTGCTGCCAAAGAATACACTGACATTGTTCGGCGGCGTCAGCTTGCGCAATGATATTTCGCTCAGTAGCGAGTTCTATTACACAAGCCACTGGATTTGGGACGATGTCAGAGACAAGTCCACGCTCAATCGACTCGACCTGAGAGTGGAAAAACGCTTGAGACTGGCCAATCTGAAGGCGTCGTTTGCATTGCAAGCCGAACTGGATCTGGGCGGCACTGTTGATTACCTGGAAAGAAACAAGATAGAAGATCTGTACTTCGCCAGACTCAATATCGAATTGCCGTAGCACATTCACGACAATCACCGGCGTGAAACCATGAGTGGCAAGTCTCTCACATCGTTGACTCTCTACTGTCTGGGTCTTCTGTGCCTGCTACAAAGCATTTCCGTTCATGGTTCCGCTTCAGCGAACGTCCTGATGGCCGCCACCGAGAGCAGCGCCACGGTGATCGCTTCGCCGCCGAGCGCCGAGAAGCAGAAGGTTCTGCTGATACTGGGCTTGAGGGAGGAAGCCAACCTGCTGGTCAGGATATCGGTATTCGAGGAACTGGGTGAAATGGAGGTGGAGTCGGTATATACCGATGTTGCCGCATCTGCCGACTATCAATGGCCGGAGGCGGACGTCTATCTGGCAACAGGAACGTCGGGCTGTCGTATCGCACTGGAAGCACTCGAGAACCGCAGAATACTGTGCACGCTGCTTACTGAAGAAGGGTTTCTGGGTCTGCAGGCCGACAGGTTCGAACAAGAGCAACTATCCGTGCTGGTCATCGATCAACCGGTCATCCGCCAGGCCAGAGTCGCCCACCGGATCTACCCTTCCCTTGCACGATTCTCGGTTTTCTCCAGCTCAGGCTTCTTCAACGATGAGCGCGAGAATGCCCTGGCTGTCGACGGATTCCCGTTCAATGTGTCAGTCTCTCTCCCCTCTCAACTGAGCGATGCACTGAGCTCACATGACGCGCTGATTGCCACATCGGACAACAGTATCTTCAACGCGTCAACATTGTCTACCGTGTTGTTGACGGCCTATGGATACCACAAGCCCGTCATTGGCTTCAGTCGTGGCTATGTCAAGGCCGGGGCTCTGATGAGCACCTACTCGACGCCTTCCCAGATTCTGCGTGAAGTTGCACAGAGGTTGACTTCGCCATCGGTGCCAACCGAGAAGGCGCCAACCATCAGTTATCCGAGGTATTTCTCGGTCACCGTCAATACCAGCGTAGCCAGATCACTGGGCCTCATTCGCAACAAGCATTACGACGATGGGCAGACCCTGATCGATGAGGACTTCACACCATGAAGAATCTGTCCTTTTCAGCGCGCCTGCTACTGCTCGCCTTCGTCCCCGCCTTGCTGGTCGGTGTCCTGATGAACCTCTATTTCATTGTTCACAGTGTCCGTCACAGTGAATTCACGGAACTGCAGCGCGCCCAGACACTGGTCCGTGGCCTGTCGCGTGCTACCGAGTTCGGCGTGGCTACCGACAATCAGGTCATTCTGGAAGACGCCGCCCAACCGATTCTGGATGTGCCATCCATCTACGCTGTCCGATACTTCGGCGGTGACAATGAACTGATACTGCTTGTCAGCGACCCGGAACACAAGATTGCCGACATCAGCTCATTTGCAACCTACGCCCGCTATCTCCTCTCCCGACAGCCGTTGATCAGCCAGGTAGAGTCGAGTATTCAGCGTACCGATCTGACACTTTACGAAGATCCCTTGTTCGCCCCTCTGGATAACACGCCGTCCCCGGTGAAGAGTAACCCCATCGGGCGGATCGAGCTGGATGTCGACCTGTCACTGGCCTACAAACAGCAATACGACGCCATCAAGCAGGCGTTTCTCTTTGTTGCGCTGGTGCTGGCCATTACGCTTGCAGCCGTTTACAGGCTGGCCCAATCCGTCATCGTGCCGGTTCGCTCCCTGACGTCTTCCGTTCGTTCACTGGCAAGAAACGACTATGTCCAAGTACCCTCTGTGGGCATCGGTGGTGAACTCGACGAACTGGCACGCGGAATCAATTTTCTATCCAGCGAGCTGCAGAGTTTCCACGCCCAGCAAAGCGAGGCAATCCGTCTCGCAACGATGGATCTGCAGAGAACCCTGACCCTGCTCGAAACGAAGAATGCCGAACTGGATCAGGCACGACAAAGCGCAGAAACCGCCAGTGCGTTCAAGTCGCAGTTTGTTGCCAACGTCAGCCATGAGATCAGAACGCCACTGAACGCCATCATCGGTACCCTGTCGGTCATGAACAAGACCGGACTGGATATCACACAGATTGACCAGTTTGGCATGATCGAGGAATCGGCGAATACCTTGCTCTATCTGATCGAGGACATCCTCGATATATCCAAGATCGAGTCGGGCAACCTGGTGGTCGAGTCCATCAGTTGCAACCTGGAGAACATACTGGCCGAACTGAACAGCAATGCGGCTCTGCAGGCGGTGGAACGGGGTATCGAGTTGTACGTGTCCCCCCTTCCGGACCTTTCACTTCGCCACATCCAGACCGACCCGGTTCGACTCAAACAGGTGCTGTCCAATCTGTTATCCAACGCCATCAAGTTCACACACGCTGGACACGTTGCTCTGATATCCGAAGTTCTCGAAAGACAGACCGGTCAGCTGACCGTCCGCTTCACGGTTCAGGACACCGGCATCGGTATACCCGAGGACAAGCAGAAAACGCTGTTTTCGGCGTTCACCCAGGCAGACATGTCCACTACTCGACGCTACGGCGGCACAGGGCTCGGACTGTACATATCGCGCGGCATCGTCAGTCTTCTGGGAGGCTCTCTCCAACTGAACAGCATCGACGGGCAAGGTACCTGTCTGGAGCTGATATTGCCTCTGAAGGTCATCGGCACCCGGGAACAGCAAGAGCCTGTGATCGCAGCACTCGACTCACGGGTATCGTATTTCGACGACTACCTGGCTCTGCGCGAGGAGAATCTGCAATTGCTCGGCCGGGTGATGACAGACGCTCTGGATGCCAGCGAAAAAGGGGTGGAAGGACCCCTGTGCGTGATCAGTATTCCCAACAACCGACTGACCAATCGCTGGGCAGGGCCCGAGGCCCTGGAGGAGGTCACCACCGAGGACCGGTATGCCGCCTGCCGGACACGCATTGCCTGGATCAGTCAGATCAATCCACTGACTCGTCATCGCCTGCAACAGGCCGGTTACGCTGGCTACATCGTCAAGACACCCTCCCTGATCCAGCTCAAGCGTCACGTGCAACTCGCATTGAGTGGACAGTGCTTCAGCAGGCCTCACAGCGGTTCACAGGTAGATGACAGGCCCGGCCTTGAATTACCCTCTCTGACGGTTCTCGCCGTGGACGATCAGAGGATCAACATCGACCTGCTGATGCAGTATTTCGACTTCATGGACATCCGTGGCATCTATGCCTCGACAGGCAGGGAGGCTCTGAATTACATCGAAACCGAAACCATCGACCTGATACTTCTCGACCTGCACATGCCCGAACAGGACGGGTTTCAGGTTGCCGAGAGCATTCGATCAAGCGGCAGCATCAACGCACAGGTGCCGATCATCGCCATGACGGCAGACGCCTATCAGAGTACTCGGGAACGCGCATTGTCGTCAGGGTTCGATGACATTCTGACCAAGCCGGCTACGGTGCAGCAGGTCAGGGATACCATACTGCAGTGGGCCCGAACCGGCTCGATGCCCGAAGAAAGCCTGCGCGACAATCTGATTGACGTCAAGGCCTGCGCTGATGCTGTCCGAGGTAATGAAGAATGGGCCAGGAATGCTCTACAGACCTACGCCAGCGAAATACCCGGACATATCGGCAATCTGCGTGAAGCCCTGAGCACAAGAGATGGCGCATCACTGTTCGAAGTGGCACATGCCATCAAGGGCGTCTCCAGACTCTTTCAGATTCACCCGATAGCCAACGCGGCCGAGGCACTTGAACAGAAATGCAAGAGTGACAACTGGGCCAGCATTTCGGATCATGTCACTGAGCTTGAGCGCCTGTTACAGCAGGCCGAACTGGAGTGCAATGAACTGCACGCCTGACCGATATGCCCGGGGAAGATGCGCTAATCGAGCCTGAAGCCGACCTTCAGTTCCACTTGATAATGCGCAACCTTGCCGTCCTCGATATGCCCTCGAATCTGCGTGACTTCAAACCAGTTCAGATTGTTGACTGTACTCGATGCGCGTTCCACCGCATTGCTGATTGCCCCTTCCACGGATTCCGTGGAACTGCCGACCAGATCGATTTTCTTGTAAACGTGATTGTCGCTCATGCTTTCATCCTGTGTCTTGTCTTGTTGAATGGTCCCGCCAGATGATGCCGCACCGCCCGGAATGATCCTGCTACGAAATTCGGGACAGACAACACCCTTGATACAGGCAGCCAACCGCGAAACTGCGTCCTTCCACTCGTCAAACTACTGCACTCGAATGGCTTTGGCAATGCTAATACCCCAGAGAACCATGGCATATCCGCTTGTAATTCGTACGCAGTGACAATGCAACTCGCTGTCTACTGAGCACCCATCTGCCGGATGGGGCGACGCTCGGCCTTTTCAGATTCGAGCCAGAGTCTCGAGCAATGTGGCCAGATTCACCGGTTTCAACAGATGGGCATCGAAGACGGCATGATCGACGCTTCGTTCATCGACCGCAGCTCCGGATACGCAGATCAGACGGGTATCGGTCAGCTCCTGATGCGCTCGGAACTCCCGGGCCAGGGAAATACCATCGGTACCGGGCAGGCCGATGTCCAACAGGATGACGTCGGGCAAGGTCGTCACGGCAAGAGCACGCGCTTCATCGGCACTGCCTGCCTCTGTCACGGTATAGCCGTTTCTGCCAAGCAACCGGGCTATCGCCTGCCGTGTTCCATCATGATCCTCCACGACCAGAACGTGGCCACTACCGTCGGTTGCAGGCGCCAGGTCAGCCCTCGATGTACTTGCGTCTCGCTGTGACTGTGCGTCGTCCGATGAAACCACGGACTGATCCGTGTTTGCCGAGGTTCCATCGACTCGGGCACCATCGTCGTTCGAGTTGTCCCAGATCACCTGACCTTTCTGCAAATGCAACGACAGGGATCTGAGCAACTCGGCACGCTTGATGGGCTTGCTCAGATAATCGCTGCATCCCGCATCCGAGCAGCGTTTGCGTGCATTCCCAAGAACCGCCGCCGTCAAGGCAATGATCACACCGGAATAGCCGGCTGCACGGATCCCCTGTGCAGTCTGATAGCCATCCAGTCCAGGCATCTGCATGTCAAGCAGGATGACATCGAATACTCCGGTTGCAGCGCCACCGTCCTCGTCAGCCCCCTGCTCATGACGGTTATCGACTGCCGCAGTGGCAGCATCATTCTTCCCCGATTGCAGTCTGTCAATTGCAGCCTGCCCATTGGAAAATGACTCGACCGTGGCACCGGCACTCTCCAGATGATGGTGCAGCATGACCCGTATATCCGGCCGATCATCGACCACCATGATGTGCGCTCGAATCGTCCTGATCCGGTCAGTGGTGTCGACCGGCTTGTCCGATGATGATTGCAAGGTCGTCAGGGAACCCAGACTCGCCGCGTCCAGCGCGATCTCCACCGAAAAGGTACTGCCCTTGTATCGCTCGCTCTTGACCGAAATATCACCACCAAGCAGATTCGCCAGTCGCCGACTGATCGCCAACCCCAGCCCGGTACCCTCGTAGCGACGCGCGTCGGAGTTGTCGGCCTGTGAAAACGGTTCGAACAGTGACGCCTGCTGCTGCGGTGTGAGGCCGATCCCGGTATCGATGACATCGAACACGAGCCTTGCATCAGGCTTGGCGATGAAGCTGATACGCAGACAGACCCTTCCCTGATCTTCCTCTTCACCGGGATCGGTGAACTTGATGGCATTGCTCAACAGATTGATCAGGATCTGCCTGAGGCGAACCGGATCGGTCAGAATGGTTTCCGGTGTCGGGCTTGCGTATTCCACGAGCAACTGCAAGCGAGCATCCATCGCTCGCTGGTGCATCAGTGAGGTGACATCCTCGACGATGCCATGCAGACCTACCGGCTCCTGCCGCACATTCAGTTGACCCGCCTCGATCTTTGCCAGATCCAGAAAGTCATTCAACAGGGACTGCAGATGATCAACATTGCGGCGAATCGTTTCGACAGCCTGCAAATCGTCGGGGTCAGCGAGGCTACCGTCGAGAATCTCGGTAAAACCCAGGATGGCCGACAGGGGGGTACGAATCTCGTGACTCATATTGGCCAGAAATTCGCTCTTCGCCCGGTTGGAGGCATCCGCCGCAGCCCTTGCCTGCTCCGCCACGACGCGTGATTCCTCGATGGATTCTTCGAAGCGCTTGCGCTCCGTAATATCGCTGAACATCAGCGCTACCTGACGCAGCTTTGCCTCACCGAAGCGAAAGGCGTGCACATCGAACCAGCGCCCCATGCTCGGCGACTCTTCGACAAAGTACTTCGTCTCCCCGGTTTCTGCGACTTCCGCGTAATAATCCACCCAGTGTCTCTCCAGGTCGGGTACCAGCGTCATGGCGGTTTTCCCCACTGCGTCGTGCAGACCGGTATGCTGGCCGAATTCCGGGTTGGTTTCCAGGAAGCGATAATCGAAGGGTTCTCCCTGTTCGTCATACAGCATCTCGAACACACAGAAGCCCGAGTCCAGAGAATTGAACAGGGTTCTGTAGCGCGACTCGCTTTCCAGCAAGCGTTGCTCGACCATTTTGCGTTCGGTCACATCGGTGAGCACGCCAACAAAATGTCCTGGCTGCCCCAGTGCATTGGGAATCGGCGCGATCCGCAATTCATTCCAGAAATATTCGCCATCCTTGCGACGGTTGCGCAGCACGACCAGGCATTCGCTCCCTGTTCGGAGAGCTTCCCGGATCTCGCTGACTCTCTGTGGGTCAGTCTGTTCATCCTGCAGGAAACGACAATCACGTCCGAGCACTTCTTCGGCTTCGTAGCCCGTGATTTGCGTGAAGGCCTTGTTTGAAAACACGATTGGCGCATCGGAGGGATTGCCGACACTGGCATCGGCAATCAGAATGCCGTTTCCCACGGCTTCCATGGCCTGATTACGCAGGATCAGGTCTTGCTGAATCTGGCTCGCCGAGGTGACTTCTTCGGCCACGATATTGATGCCGATCACCTCCCCATCATCATTGCGGATCGGGAGCCAGTTTTCCACCCAGTATCCATCGAAGCCCAGACCCGGAGCCTGTGCCCAGCCGACTTCCACCCCCAGTCGGGCCTCTCCACTATCGAGTACCTGGCGTAGTTCGGGCTCCAGCTGATCCGCCAGGTGGGGCAATGTCTGCCGAATTCCCCGGCCCAGGTGCGCACCCACCGAACGCCCATTCCGCACAGCCAGCCGCTGATTGATACGGGTCCAGCACAGATCTCGATCCAGCACACCCAGCCCTACCGGCGCGTGCGTATAGATATTGTCTATTTCCTGGTATCGCTGTCCAGCGGTACTCTGTTCTTCCATTGCATTCTCGATCTCAGGTGGTGCTGGCACTGACGATTCGGTTCCCGGGTCCGCTTGGGCGACAGTCGAACGCTGCCCAGAGTCATTGTACGGCCTGATGCTGCAATGTCATTATCGAATGACCGATTCATGACAGAAATCCGACGTGACTGCAATGCATCGACAGGAATCAGTTAACGATGCCGCGCCTACCGCATGCTAAATGCCGCAGGAAATCATCAACCCTCTACCCACGGGAACCTTTACCCGCCGATTTCAGCACGCAAAAGGACGACGGTTGTCGAAACACCTGCCGCGAGACGAGCAGTACGCTCGTTGCCGATCAGGTGACTGCATCTCACACCGGCGACGGGAAAAACCCCGTGCACTCAGCCGCTTGGCGGCGTACCATCAAAAGACGGTTTCGACATCTGACGAGCAGCCAGGCCATGCGCGATAACACGTCGACGGTCCCAACGGCAAGACAGGACTCTCAAGCAGGAGACGCCCTGACAAGTTCGGCACTGGTTCTGCCTGAAAGCCATGGCGACGTGCCAATCAGCTGTGCGCAGCCCGCAGCTTGCTGGATCCTGCTGGCCACCTTGCTTGTCGGCTCGGGTTGCTCTTCATCGAACAGTGAAGCAACCACGCCCCCACCGGACGATCAAACCACGACAACCATCAATACAAGCAACTACACGACTCTGCTCGCCTTCCTGTTCGACGTCATCAATGCAGAGCCTCTCGCACCATCGAGAGAGACCGTAGACACCGTGTACGGTGAGGATATCGACGGTGTGCCAGAGGACAACGGGCTCCTGTCAGAAACATCAAGCGTGTATGACCCGGAATCCGCAACCGTCCGTCAAACCTACGCCTGTGGAGAAGGTGGCTCCTATGTGTTCACGAACCCCGGCCACGCGGTTGGTGGTGGCAGTGGTGAGTTCGAGGACTGTCAACTCGGCGACAGAATCGTCAATGGTACCTTTGTGCGCAGCCACACACTGGTGAAATACGTGTACAGCCCGGGCTGGGCCACCAGCATCGACTACCAGGATCTCAGCCTGCTGACGGAGTCCGAAGATGCCTCGCATTCTCTCGACGGCAGTCTTGATGAGTTCGCCGGTGAGAACGAGAACAGCGAACAGTGGTCCATCACTCGTTTCAGTTGGCAGAGCAGCAGCAGTGACCTACTGCTGAGCGAGGCAACGACACGACGGTATGCTGGCGATCAGGCAGACAACCCCGATTACACTGACGGGTGGAAGCGAAGCCTGTCCACCCGCTTTGACGTGACGGCTACGCAAACCGGCAACCAGAGCCTGAGCGTTGTCACTGAACAGGAGTTCATCACCCGTCATCGCAGTGGCAGTTATACCAGCGGCATTCTCCAGATCAGTGCCGACGACGGCAGCGAGATGCGCCTGATAGCCGACAATGGCAACCCTGACACCTTTCAGGTAGACGTGAGCAGCGACGGCACTCTGAGCTCATTCACTTTGCCCTGGAGTGATGAAATGCAACTGCCTTGCCTGGCCTCCCCCGATGACAGCGAGACCCTGGCCCACACCTGCCAGTAACCGCAAGAGCCCCCACTGTCTGCCGCTGCATCGGCGCTCCTTGCCGACCGGCCCTTCCGTCACTCAGCGGGGTGTGAGATGAACCCCCGCCAGCATGCATCGAACGGAACCTCCTGCAAGCTCTATCGTGGGTACCTGCAGAGGCAGTAGTCGGCAGCTTCGTTCAATTATTGCTCTCTGATCGGATGTCAGACTTGCATGGGCTCGTGACGACAGCGCCAGCAAGCGTGCCGAATCACCCTGCAGTTCGATGGCATTGCCCGCAAATTCGGCTATCTGCCGATGGGACAATGCAATGATGTCACGTCCTGATTCCTGCAGACGATCGATGACTTCTGCCCGGCGGCGTCTGTCGGCAACATGATCAACACCGACCATCGCGAATTCAGTGCCTATACACATCAGCACATTGGTGTGGTAGATCGGCGTTCCGTTTTCATCCACCGCATCGAACACCATGGGTTCGAAATTGAAATGCGTACAGAACCGCTCCAGCGCGATGGGATCAGCCCGCCGGGAGCGAGCAACGTAGGCCACACGATCCACATGGTCCAGCACCATGGCACCCGTGCCCTCCAGCGATAGACCATCAGCCTCGAGCCCCGAATAGTCGATGACATCCTGCACGCGATAGCGCTGCTTGAGCATGTCGATGATGTCACTGCGCCGTTCCCTACGACGATTGACCACCTCCATCGGATAGAGAGCAACATGCCCACCCGAGTGAGTCGAAAACCAGTTGTTCGGAAAGACGGCATCGGGCCGGTCTTCACGCTCGTCATCGAAAACGTGGGTGGTGACGCCATGAGATTCCAGGACGGCCGCGGCCTCGGTCACTTCGGCATACGCCGCCCGACGGACATCGTCCGCACTCAGTCCATCATCACTGCGCTGAAAGGCATTATCAGCTCGCGTCTGCGGATTCGAGCAGAAGTGATGAGGTCGGACCATCACCACGGATGATGGCGCCTGCACGCTTCGACGCATTCTCGGAGCTGTCGCCACCATCACGCTGCCTCCTTCGAACGCAACAACATGCCGAACAGATCACGCGGATCATCCGGATCGGCCACCATGTCCAGCATGTCGAAGTGTGCGTATTGTTCCAGCAGTGAGTGAACAAGACACAGCGCCGAGAAATCCTCTGTGGCAAAGCCGACCGAATCGAACAGGGTGGTCTGCAAGGCTGCCGTTCTGCCGGGCTTGCTGCCATTGATCACTTGCCAGAGTTCAGTGACTTCGTGCGTTTCAGGTAGCTGCTGAATCTCCCCCTCGATGCGCGTCTGAGGCGGGTATTCGACAAAGATGTCGGAGCGCAACAGGATATCCCGGTGCAGTTCGGTCTTGCCCGGGCAATCACCACCCACGGCATTGATGTGGACTCCGGCCCCGACCATATTGGGCGTCAGGATAGTGGCATACTGCTTGTCCGCGGTGGCTGTCGTGACAATGTGCGCACCTTCGACAGCGGATTCCGGCGATGTGCAACATTCGATCTCGAAGCCCAGTCCTGCCAGGTTGCGTGCACATTTCTCGGTCGCCACACTGTCGATGTCGAACAGTCGCAAACGTTTCACCCCCAGCACGGCCTGAAACGCCAGCGCCTGGAATTCGGACTGTGCGCCGTTCCCGATGATGGCCATGATGGAGGCATCCTCGGGGGCCAGATGTCGTGCGGCGACTGCCGATGTTGCTGCGGTACGCAGCGCCGTCAGCAGAGTCATTTCCGAAAACAGGATGGGGTAACCGGTATCCACGCGCGCCAGCACACCGAAGCCGGTCACTGTCTGCAGGTCCGCGCGTGTGTTGCCCGGATGCCCGTTGACGTACTTGAACCCGTAGGTTTCCCCATCACTGGTGGGCATCAGTTCGATCACGCCCACGCTGGAATGTGAAGCCACGCGCGCCACCTTGTCGAACAGTTGCCAACGCGTGAAATCGTGTTCGATCCTGTCGGCCAGTTGCCGCAGGAACTGTTCGATGCCGACACTGTTCACCAGCTTCATCATGTTCTCGACACTGACGAATGGCACAAGGTTGATATCCGGACGACGCAGCATATCCATGGTTCTTCTCGGTTGTGGGACAGGTATCCCGGTGGGTGAGAGGAAATGCACGTTGGTCAGGCATTTCCGATATGGATAGTGTATTTTTCAGTAACGGCAGTCTCAATCCATATAATTGATCAATATCACTGACTATTCGATCAATACGAAACAACGGAAGTTCGAAATGACGAAAATCGATCAGGCGCTGATCGCCGCGCTCAGGCAGAATGCCCGCGCCTCGGTCACGGAGTTGTCGCACCGTCTGGGCGTGTCGAGAACCACCATTCGAACGCGGATCGACAAGCTCCAGGAATCAGGCAAGGTCGTCGGCTTTACCGTGGTACTGGAAGGCGATGACCAGGATCAGCCTGTCAGAGGCGTCACGATGATCGAGATCGAGGGCAAGGGAAACGATGCCATCGTGAAGCGACTGTCAGGCTTCAGCGAGATCCAGGCGATCCACACCACCAATGGCCGATGGGACTGTGTCGTCGAATTCGCCACACAGACCCTGGGTGAACTGGACGATTTTCTGAAGCGCCTGCGATTGATAGACGGCGTTGCCAACAGCGAAACCAGCCTGTATCTGGCGACGGTCAGAAGCAGTCGGGGAGTTCGCCAGCAATGACAGGAACTGTGCGGCGCCAGCCGTGCACGACAGCGTACGCCAGGCGGCGATCTCCGCCCCCTCAGGAGTTCATCAGGGCCGCCACGAAATTCACTCGCTTCAAGTCTGCCAGATTGCCCACCGGGGTCACTGCCAGACGTGGATGCCCTACCACCACACACAACGTCTCGGCTCTCGAGACAGCGACATTGAGCCGGTTGCGATCGAACAGGAAGCTCGGGCCTCGCGGAGACGCTGCAGCGTCACTGGAGCACAGACTCAGAAAGACCACCGGTGCCTCCTGTCCCTGAAAGCGATCGACGCTGCCGACTCTGGCACGATCACCCAATGCCTGTTGCAAGCGTGTCACCTGTGCGTTATAGGGCGCCACGAACAGCATGTCTGCCAGGCTCAGTATGCGTTCACTGCCATCATCGCATCGCAGCGGCCTGCCCACCAGCGACTTCACGGCCATGATGATCACGTCCACCTCTTCGGCACTATCCTGAGCGTTGCCTTCATGCATTACCGGCAGGTAGACAATGCCGGCTTCCTGATCCAGCACACAGCCATCACCCTTCAGACCCAGGGTACGACGTGCCGTCAGCTCGGCATTGACCAGTTGACCGGCGTACACGTATCGACTGACCAGCGCATTGACCGCCGGGTGCATGCGGTAAGTCGTACCCAGAAACACGCCATGCTCCGGCGCGACGGCAGCGGTATCACCCAGACGGTAGTCCAGCACGGACAGGCCACTCTCGGCCGGATGGCTGCCCTGCGTTGGCTGGCCCAGCTGTCTCTGATCGCCCATCAGCACCAGATTCCGCGCTGAACGACTCATGCCGACAAGGTTCGCCACAGCCACCTGTCCTGCCTCATCGATGACCAGCACGTCCAGTGAATCGGCCATGTCATCTCGCGCAAAACCCCAGGCCGTGGTTCCGATGACACAGGCATCGCTCAACTCACTGGCGAGTCTGGCATTGCTGCTGACGGCAATATCCAGCTCGTCCAGCTCGTCGGACGTATGCCTCGTGCAGACGAACTTCGCGGCTATGCCCGCCTCGCGACAGTAGCGAGCGGTTCCGATGAGCAGGTTGTTGATGGCCGAGTGGCTGTTGCTGGATATGCCCACTCGCTTGCCTTGCGCCAGCAATGCACCGATCACCCGCGCGCCAGTATAGGACTTGCCGGCACCCGGCGGCCCCTGAATCACCAGACAACTCTGCTCAAGCCTGCGTACGGCATCGACCGTATCGTCCAGGCGGGTTTGCTCGGAGCGCACAATCGGTCCGCCATCATGGTTCTGTATACGAGGCCTGCGACGTTCGAGAAAATCCTGCAAGGCCGAGCGTTCTGCCAAACCGGACTCCAGGGAACCGACCACGGCATCGATGGCGGCGGGGATCGGATCGGCACGGACTATCTCGTTCGGTACCAGGGAGACCATGTCAACGGGTTCATGCTTGCATTGCACGACAATTCGTCCGCTCTCCAGATCGCTGTATTCCAGCAGCACCTTGCCAGTGGGATGTCGATCATCAATCAACTCCCCTCCCTTGAGCGTGACCTCACCCGAGATCCCTCTGCTCTCCTGGTTCGGGTCGAAGCTGAATTCATACGCCAGATTACGCGCCCTGGGGGTCGGTTTTAAGGGTTCACGCGGCGTGCGGCGGCAATCAGCCAGACAGGCCAGATCATCTGCCAGCGAGGTGTTGGCAGGGTCCATTCGATCGAAGAAGCGCCACCAGGCGTTCTTCTCTTCCCGGCGGTGGAACTCCAGCACCCCGGCCAGTGTCTCCAACACGCTGCGGCTGGCTGCATCCATCGTCTCGTCACTGGCCTGCATCAGCAGTCGATCCCGCAGCTCCACACGAGCCTGGACGACGTCGGACAATTCCGGTTCGATGGGTGGCTCACTGACTTGCGTTTCCACCGGCGTCTGCTGATGCCGGCGTAACCACTGACAGAGTTCCAGTGTCGACTCACAATCGTCGCGATTGTAGCTGCGAATCCCGGCGAGCACGTCGGACTCGCGCCAGTCTGCACTCTCCTCACCCCGAGAAAACGCATCACGCCACAGATCGTAGACCACAACCGAATCGCCGCCCGATGCAACGTCTGTCGCACGTCCCGGTCTGTACAGTCTTTCCACATTCTTGATGGAATAACGTGGCTCACCCACTTGCAGACCATGCGTGACGATGTCATACAGATCGACGAACACCTCGTTCCGCAACAAGTCATCCAGTTCGCTTTCACGGGTGCCATGGGTCCCCATCAATCGCTTGCAAGCCGTGATCTCGTATGGCGCATAGTGATAGATGTGCATGCAGGGGTCTTCAAGCCAGCGCTGATGAACCCAGTCGATGAATCCTTCAAAGGCCAATCGCTCCGCTCGCGTATCATGGGCCCACCAGTCCCGGAATTCCACGCCTCCAGAGTCGTCCTGACAGGCACAGCCCCACAGATACTCAAGCCCGTCCCCCTCCAGGGGGAAGCCTTCGATATCGAAGAATACATCCAGCGGCGAAGCGGCCGGCAAGGCATTCAGACCGGTGGAAGAATCCGGCAGAGACTCCAGTAGACGATATTCCGGCACCTCGCTGTCCCGACTGTCGCGCTGCAAGCCTGCCTGCTGCACCAGCCAGGCCATGCTGGATGCCTCGATACCGGGAACGTATCGCTCGGCACTGTCCGCCAGCGCACTCATGGTCCTGATACCCACCGATTCCAGGCGCTCGATCTGGCGCCGACTGATGCGGGCCACGCGACTCAAGTGATCACACTGTTCCAGCTTGTCTGCCGCGTAGGTGGACCAGTTGCCATGATCGTTGTAACGCGCAGGGTCCGGTTCCGCATCAACACGCCAGGCGTCCTGCTCAGCCTGGAATGTGCGTTTCACTGCCTTGTAGTAGTCAAAGCAGTCGATCAGGGGAATTCTCTCCTTTACTCCATTCCCCAGCGCCACCACCAGATGCTCGGCCCGATGGCCCTGTATCGCATCCAGCATATCCGCATAACAACACAGCTGCAGCACCATGCCCGGCCTGACACGGCGAGCCAGCTTGGTGTCCCAGACCTCATAATGAAAGTCTCCCAGCTCGCTGCAGCCCTCCACCTTGACGAGAAAATCGGCATAACCGCGAAAGGCGCCTCGTTCAAGCATGGCCTGGGCAACAACGTCCACTCCCTCGATCAGCAATTCACGAGTCAATGCCAGGGCCGCCTCGCGGGCCTCTTCCGCTGTGGCAGGCTTCCGAGCCTGCACGCGCTCCATCACATTGACCACGGTCAGACCGCTATCGGCAAACTCCCGCTCGAGCGCCTCTTCATGCGCCAGACCACGCTGCGCCAGCAGGTCAAGCATGTCATCGGCTTCATCACTGGCAGGTGCCTGCTCGGGACATTCAGCCGCATAGCGTGCCATCCAGGAGGCATAGGGACTACTGAGCCAGCGAGAAAGGTCGGTTGGAGCGTAAACCAGAGCGCTGCCTGAATAGTGCATGGGTGCCTGCCGTTCGCGAAAGCGTCATCATACCGGAGTGTACTCGACAGGCATTTTGTGTTCCAACAGGAGCGCCGCTATCTTCCCGGAGCCGATCAACTCGCGGTTTTCGGCTCGCAAATGGGCTGGTAGTTCTCCGGTTCACGGTGCAGTGCAAAATTGAAAATGTTCCGACGAATCTCGGCGCAGCGATCAAGATCGATTTCGGCAATGACCAGCTCATCACCAAAGCCCTGTGCCCGGGCGATGATCTCGCCTGTAGGCGCAATGATGCAAGTACCTCCGATGAGATCACAACCCTCCTCGCATCCAGCCTTGGCGACACCAATCACCCAGCAGCCGTTCTGATAGGCACCGGCCTGCATGCACAGATGGTTGTGAAAATCCTGCAGGTGATCGTGTTCGGGTGCCAAAGGATAGTGTACAGGTGTGTTGTAACCCAACATGACCATCTCCGCGCCGCGAAGCGCCAGAACACGGAAGGTCTCCGGCCATCGTCGGTCATTGCACAGGCACATGCCCATGACGCCTCCGAATGTCTCGAATACCGGAAAGCCCAGATTACCGTTTTCGAAATAGCGTTTCTCGAGATGCTGAAACGGACGCCAGGGCTCGTTTTCCGCGTGACCCGGGAGATGTATCTTGCGGTATTTCCCGACAATCTCGCCCTCTGGAGAGACCAGAATGGATGTATTGAAGCGACGCTTGCGGCCGCTGTCATCAAGAGACAATTCGGCATAGCCCAGATAGAAGCCCATACCCGATTGACGTGCAGCATCGAACAGCGGCTGAGTCAGTGGCCCGGGCATGTCAGTTTCGTAAAAGCTGTCCAGTTCCTGTTCGTCTTCAAGGTACCAGCGAGGAAAGAATGTCGTCAGAGCCAACTCAGGATAGACGATGACGCTCGCCCCTCGGCGGTGCGCCTCGTGCATCAGGTCGATCATGCGCTGCACCACAGACTCGCGCGGCTCAGTGCGACTCACGGGCCCCAACTGCGCCGCTGCCAGCAAGTACTGTCGTGTCATCGGGGTCTCAATGCCATGTTCTCAGCACGTCGCCTGCTGCCGCACTTCGTCACCGGATTTTCCGACGAGCGCTTGATACAGCTCGGGATCCGTATCACCTTCGGTACCGAACACCAGTACCGATGATTCGCTGCTCAGGTGCAAGGCTTCACGGGTTTCGGCCACCTGGGCGACCAGTGCCAGAGCCAGCATGCCGGCCACGGCCGATTCGCCGGCCACGGCAGCAGGGTCTCCATCGAGAGGAAAAGCCATCTGTCGCATCATCGGTGCCACCCCGCTATCGGGAATGGCAACAACGGCATCCGCGTGTTGGCGCAGGATGGTCCAGGCCAGCAAGGACACTTCACCACAGGCCAGGCCCGCCATGACGGTATCCAGATCGCCAACGACAGCGGTCGGCTCGCCCGCTCGCAGTGTCGCCAGCCAACAGGCGGATTGGTCCGGATCCGCCAGAATGATCTGCGGACGATCCTTGCCATAACGCCGCGTGAAATAAGCCGCCACGGCCGCTGCCACGCCACCGACACCTGTCTGGATGAACACATGCGTCGGTCTGGATGCCAGCTGCTCATCGGCCTCGGCAGCCATCAGTTCGTAACCTTGCATGACATCCCTGGGGATATCCACATAACCGGGGTAGGAGGTATCCGAAACGACAAACCAGTCATTATCGCTGGCAGCTTGCTGAGCCGCACGCACGCTGTCGTCATAATTGCCCTCAGTCCGTATCACCCTGGCGCCATAGCGCTCGATGGCCTGACGTCGAGCCTCGCTCACGGTTGCATGAATGAAAATGACACAAGTACAACCGAAGCGCTCGGCTCCCCAGGCCACGGACCGACCATGATTACCATCGGTAGCACAACAGACAGTCATGCGGCTGACGATATTCACATGCTCACCGTTCAGAATGGCCTGCATGTCCGGCTCGGCACCGCCTGTCTCTGCGGCGATGCAACGTTGCAGCAGACGTCCGACAGCATAGGCCCCACCCAGGGCCTTGAAGCTGCCCAGGCCGAAACGCGAGGACTCATCCTTGTAGTGCAGATTGCCAACGCCGAGTAGATTCGCGAGCGCCGGCAAACTCAGTAACGGCGTACTTGAATAACCCGGCCAGGATGAGATGGCCGTTCGGGCCTGCGACAGACCCGCATCACTGAGGACCGCATCCTGCTCTGCAGACCAGCTGGCAGCAGAATCTGCCAGCCGGTTTCGCAGAAGCTCGAATGACTCGCCTTGCGGCACCTGAAAAGCGTTCGATGATGTCGTCATGACAGTCAATATACCGCGTTCTTGCCAGATACCGTATTCACGACCAGCATCCTGGATACGGCAAGACCGGAATACCATGCGCCGAAGCCAACTTGAATGCGTTCAGAAGCGGGCCTTTTCCTCTTCAATCGATGACAACAAGGCTTCCAGCATGTCAGTGCCAGCCTGGCCGTAGCTCTTCGCGATCAACTCCCTTACTGCCGGCTGTGCCTGCTCGGCGAAGCGGGCCATTTCAGCCGGCGAAACCACATTGACCTTCATTTTCTCCGACAATGCCGGCAAACCCGTTTCCGACGCCTCGATGACGCGAGACATCGAGCGGCCTGCTTCGGTCGCCACCTCGGATGCCCAGTTGACGATGGTCTTGTGTTCATCACTCAGTCCGTCGTAGAACTCCTGATTCATGAGCCACACATAGGGCGTGATGATGTGATTGGTAACAGACAGGTACTCTTGCACTTCATCGAATTTGGCAAAGGCGATGATGGGTATCGGATTCATCTGACCATCGGCCACACCCGTTTGCAAGGCGGTATAGACCTCGGCCCAGGGCAAGGGGGTGGGCTTGCCACCCAGCGATGAAATGATGGCTTCGTGCGTTGGCAGCGTCATGGTACGAATGCGCAATCCGTCCATGTCATCGACAGAGGTAATGGGCTTGCTGGAATTGGTAATGGCAAAGAAGCCACCCGAGTCGAGCAGTCCCATGACCTTCATGCCAGTGCTTGATTCCATGTCTGCCACGAACTTCTTTCCAAAACTGGAATCCTTTGTAATGACGCGAGAAGCGACACCGATATTGGGAAAGGCAAAGGGAATGTCGAACACGCCTACCGGTGGATAACTCTGTGCGACACCGCCAGAAGACGAAATCGTCGACTCGACGATACCGGCACTGACCTGATCGATGACCTCATTGTCCTTACCCAGCTGCCCATTGGCAAACAACTGAACTTCAATATCACCATTGGACGCACTCTCCACCAGCGATTTGAAGACGGCTGTCATCGCACCCGAGTGACTCTGGAAGGGATCCTCCGGATTCAGGTGAGCGAGGCGCAACGTCACATCAGCGGCCATGACCGGTGTTCCCAGAGCCAACAGCGATGCTGCCGCCACCAGGCTGACGCCCAGCTTCTTGCAATGATTCATGCCAAAACTCCTGTTCATTTCTGCTTTCATTTGAATTTCCACAACAATCCGGATACTACAACCCGAGCAATCTCGGGATGAACAACGTCAGATCAGCCCAATAGGCCACCAGAATGAGAATGCACACTTCCGCCAGAATGAATGGCATGAGTGCCGCGGATATCTTCTCCACCTTTTCGCCGGTCACCGAGGCCAGCACGAACAGACACGCTCCGACAGGCGGCGTCATCAGCGAAATATTCAGAGCCAGAATGATCATGATGCCCGCATGTACCGGGTCCATTCCCAGCTTCAATGTCAACGGAGCCAGCACAGGAGCCAGAATGATCAGAGTTGCATTGATATCCATGACCAGGCCGATCACGAGAAGCAGCAGCAGAATGAGACCGATGATGACATCCGGGTTCGAAGAGACGGACAGCAGACTCTCGGCCACGGCTTGTGGAACCTGATTGAAGGCCATCCACCAGCCAAGGATGGTGGCAGAGGCAATGATGAGAAATATCACCCCGGTTATTCGTGTGGTTCGGACACCGATCTCGTACAGATCCCTCCAGCTGAGCGCGCGATACACCACGCCGCCCACAAGAAGTGAGTAGGCGACTGCGATGGCTGCGGCTTCCGTTGGTGTCGCGAAACCTCCCAGTATGGAGCCAAGAATGAACACAGGAAGGATGATGGCCAGAATGCCTTCTCGCAGCGCACGCAACACGATTCTGAAGCTGGGTCGCTCCTGCCCCTTGGGCAAGTCCATACGTCTGGCCAGCAAGGCAATCACGATCATGCAGATGATGCAGATCAACAATCCCGGCAGAATACCGGCGGCAAACAAGCCGGCAATCGACACGCCCATGATGGAGCCATAGATGATCGCGAGGGTCGACGGCGGAATGGTAGGACCGATGATGGACCCGGCGGCCGTTACTGCGCAGGCAAACGGCCGACTGTAGCCGCCTTTCACCATTGCCGGTACCAGTGTATTGCCGAACGCTGCGGCATCAGCGGTCGCCGAGCCGGTGATTCCGGCGAACAGCACGGACGCCACCATGTTCGAATGCGCCATGCCGCCACGTAACCAGCCTACCAGCGCGTCCGCCAGACGTACCAGTCCCATGGTGATACCCGAACGATTCATGATTTCACCGGCCAGAATGAAAAAGGGCATGGCCAGAAACGGAAACAGATCCAATCCGGCGAATACCCGGTCAGGCGCCATCGTCATGAACCTGGGGCCCATTTGCAGAATGCCCCCCATTCCGGCAACGCCGATCACGACGCCCACCGGTAGCCCGATGACCATCAGGCCGAAAAACAGGATTGCCACCAGAGTCATGTCAACGCTCCTCCACGAACGAGCCGGAGGGCGGCCTGTCCGCACCGGTACTGTCTGGTGGTTCGGGAGCACAGAAATCCCGCAAACCCACGAGAACGAGCTGCAGACAGGCTACGGCCGCCGCCAATGGCACACCAATGAAGGGATAGCCCTTCGGCATGCCGAAGATCATCGTCACCCGTTTGAATCCGCGTTCGACAAAATCGATGCCATACCACAGTAGTAGAAAGAAGAATGCAAAGGAGATCAGGTCGAAGGCCAATGCCACCCATCGCCGCATACCGTCCGGAAAATGCTTGAAAACGTACTCCACACCAATATGCTCACGATAGACAATACCGCTGGACACTGCCAATAGCGCCATCCAGATCATCAGGTAGCGAGCCAATTCCTCGGTAAAGGTCAGTGGCAACGGAATGGCGTAACGAACCAGAATGCCCAGCCACACATCCAGAACCAGAACGACCAGAAGAAACACGCAAAAAGCTTCTATCCAGTGATTGATTCGCCGGCTGAGCTTTCCGGCTTTTACACCAATCTCCTGCATCTGTTGAGTATCCAAGCTTGCGTTAGTCGGCGAACATTACTGCACAGGGGTTTCAATACTGTCAATGACGTTTCAAACGGAAAACGGAGTCGCACCTTCATGGGGCAACAGGCTCTGACACAGGCCATTGACTGACGACAACAGGCCATACGATGACAAACGACATGCATCGAAAAATCGACGGGAAAACAGCACTGGACAACTGCTCGACTGCCCCACCAGCAAAGATCCGATTCAGACGTGAATCGACTCACGCCTCTTGTTGGGGCATGCGCAACTACCCAACAAGTTTGATGAATCCTCGGCAAAGATCACTTGCCGTCTTCAATTGTCCCTCATCAGGCCGAAATTCCGTGGGCAGATCTCGCAGGTTGCGATTCCGCGCGCACTGAAGGCTTGCAACGGTCGGCTGCCATTCTGCGCTGGCATATCCCCCGTGAACGGACTGTGTTGGCTGAGCTGAGCTGAGCTGAGCTGAGCTGAGCTGAGCTGACTGGCTGAGCTGACTGGCTGAGCTGACTGGCTGAGCTGACTGGCTGAGCTGACTGGCTGACCGACCGACCGACCGACCGACCGACCGACCGACCGACCGACCGACCGACCGACCGACCGACCGACCGACCGACCGACCG
>CANLXI010000033.1 GCA_947495035.1 uncultured Granulosicoccus sp. | reverse complement strand
GAGACCTTGAGACCTTGAGACCTTGAGACCTTGAGACCTTGAGACCTTGAGACCTTGAGACCTTGAGACCTTGAGACATGGATGGTGATACGAACAACCTGTGTCCGCGATCATCAGCTACCATTTCGCCGGCCGTGGGCGAGCAACACACCTGCAGGGCGTATCACTCGACCACACCGGCGCATCCCTGAGCTACGATTCAGCAGACAGATTCAGGAACTCCCTGACGGCTGACTCAAGTCCCGCTGCATTGTTCACGGCGACAATATGCCCACAGTCTTCGACAAGAGCAAACCGACCGTCTCGACAGGCTGCAGTCATTTCCTGCATTGTCTCCGGTGATGCTCCCTTGTCCTCCGAGCCGGCAACAAACAGGACAGGTACTTGCAATGCACCCAGATCTTTCAGGTAGTCGAGCTCCTTCAAGGCGGCCGCACATCCGGTGAATCCTGCAGGGTCGGTCAGCAGGAAATCCACCTTCAGCTGCTCTACCGCCTCCGGTTGTGCTTCCCGGAATGCGGGCGTCAGCCAGTTCGCGAGTGAACCTTCCCAGAGACCGGCCATACCTTTTTCATTCAATACGGCGGTTCTGTCATCCCAACTTTGCCTGAAGGGCTGCGGTGCATCTGCACGGGCTGCAGTACACACGATACGCTCGATACGTTCCGGTTGACTCAACCCCATACCCAACGCCGTCATGCTGCCAAGGGAGCAACCCATGACCGACGCGGACGTCAGCTCATGACGATCCATGATGGAGAATGCATCACCGACCAGATCGTCGAAAGAGTAAGGCGCAGCCGGTGCCGAGCTTTTCCCATGTCCACGGGTGTCATACCGCACGACCTTGTAGTGCTTTTCCAGTACCGGCAGCAAGGGATTCCACATGTTCACGGTGGTGGAAAGACTGTTACTGAGCAACAGACCCGGACCGTCGGTCAAACCGGATACCTGCGAGTGAAGATTGATTTCGGACATGCATACTCCAATGGGTGTTGGATCGGCCATCTGCTGACTGCAAGTTCGTCACCGGCATCTCGGCGGTGAAAATCCCTGTCGCCATTTCCAGCTCGATCGGGGCTAGTTTCTTTGGTAAACGTGCGCGGGAATGGAATCCGTTTCTGCGAGTGTCCCTGAATTGACCCATGCCATCGACAGGACAGGACAGGACAGGCTGGCGTCATATCAGGGACCATCCTGGTTGACTGCCTCAATCAATCCAGTACATATTCATGCGGCCAGACATGACCGACCGACTTTGCAGCATCGACGTAGGATTTCATGACGCTCAGTCCGGGCAAGCCACGCGACTCTGCGTCCGCAACCTGCCTTCTGGGGAACTCCGCAAGACTCTCTGCCCACTCGATCCGTACTTCCTCGGGCAAGGTCTTGATGATGGCGCCATTTTCCTTCAGCATGGACAGACCGTGTGCCTGCACCTCATCCATGGCCTGGCCATTCCTGGCTTCCCACTCGGCACCCACTTCCGTGATGATGTCCTGTATCTCTACCGGCAGTGATTCCATCTTGCGCTTGTTGACGGTCAGCGCAATCACGGGCATTGCACCAAAGCCGATCAACGTGTAGTAGGGAGCAGGCTCATGGAATTTGAATCCGTTGTACGCCGAGGGCGTCATCAACCACCCCGAATAGACACCGGTTTTCAACGCAAGATAGCCCTCTGGCAATGTTGACTGAACCGGAATGGCATCGATGTATTCCAACCATGGCAGATTGGGCCCTGCACCGCCTATCTTGACCCCCTTGAGTTCGGCAACGCTATTCCACTCGTCCTTCGTTCCCAGATGGTAGTTGTCCCAGACACCAAGCCCCAGGAACACCTGATTGTATTCATCCTGGACAACGTCTTCGAGCCAGGGGTTATCGTTGTACACCTGTCTTGCGGCTGTAATTGCGTCAGAGGATTTTTCCGGTCCGAAGCCCAGGAAGTAGGGAAAATTGTGAAGGAACATCTTCGACGGTTCGAAGCACACACAATATCCACCGAAGTCAAGAATGCCTTGCTGTACCGATTCCAGAGTGTCAGCCACGCCAGCGATCGAACCGCCATAGGCTTCCACGAAACGGACTTTGTGCTCGGTCTGCTCGGCAACGCGTTTCTGCACCTCGACGACGAAAAAGTCGGACATGGTGGTCACATAGGGAGCCGGCCCCTTGGGATGCCCGGAACCAATACGAAAGGTAAAGCTGTCGGCCGATGCAAGCGACGCCAGTAGAGTGGAGCCTGTAACGACGGCTCCGATCAAGATACGCTGTATTGTTTTCATCATTCCTCTTCAGTGGGTCAAGTACGTTGTATACACAGCGCAGGAGCAACAGCGACTTCCACCTCGTAGCATCACCTCTTCACAATGGCTGTTACCGCCAGTATCGGGTGCTTGCTCTGATTCATGCGGGAGCCGAACCTGCGTGTGCCTCTTTTTCTGACTTTCGTAACCTGCAACTACGACAAGTATGTGGTGTACGACTTGTTCGGTAATACGTAGCACAGGCATTCGCCGTTCTAGAGTCGCGATACCAATTCTGCGACTCGTTCTGCATTGCTCGCTGCCATCGAACCGTCGGCATTGCACAGGGAATTTTCAAAACCGATGCGAGCCTTGCCACCCAATCGAATTGCCTCTACCAGACAGTTGGTCTCTTCCGCTCCAAATGCGCATAACATCCAGTCGAAGTGGTGTCCCTTCGCTGAGGCATTCAACAGCTCACTGAAATCAGACACCTGACTTGGCTTACTCACCTGACTGCCATCATAGCTTCCCAGAACAAACTGCAGCAGATGGTGCCCTCCACGGATATCCCCCCTGTTCAAGGCGACCAGGAAATCGTTCAACTCCTGCGGCGAATAGAGTATGTGCTGAATCTGGATATCATTGTCGACTGCCCAAGTATAGAAAGCCGCGGCACCTTGCCAGTCCTCCGGCTTGCGAACCATCTCGCGCAAAGCCACTGACACATACTGTGGTTTCAGAGCGCGCATCATCGACTGTTGTTCCGCGGCTTCGAACAACCCGGCAGATTCCGACGTCACTTGCAAATACATGCCGGGAACCATGGGAGCAAGCCTGTCCAGCAAGATGCGATAGCGCTCGGCACTGATGAGATGTGCACCGTCATCGTCCCGGATATGCAGATGAGCACCATCCGCCCCTGCCGCCTGGCATGCCAGGACAGTATCGATCAGTTCATCATCTGATAGAGGAATGTTCGGATGGTGAGATTTGTCACGCCTTGCCCCGTTGGGTGCAACCATGATTCTCGGTAATGGAGTCGGATTCACTTGAGGCTACTCGGGTTCGGATAGAGTGGGTTGCATACCTGCCCTACAAACAGACAGGACCTGAAGAAGACGATCTAGCTACTCTTCAACCTTGCTGGCACCCACCTCCTGTGTGCGCGAAACGCGTTGCGTCAAGGTCTGCCAAGAGCAGATATTCCGCATCCTTCGTCGACACTTGGCATCATTATTTCAACTCCACCACTTCAGGACAACTTATATTATCCTATACCTGCCAGTAGAAAACATGATAGCTTGACCCCTTGCATCACCACCGGGGAGGAGCAGATCATCAAGATTCAACAACTCAAGTTCTTCGTCGCCGTCTATGAAGAAGGCTCCTTCTCAGCGGCAGCGGTCCGGGTGAATGCAACCCAATCCGGCCTGTCCATGCATGTCCGCGAGCTGGAAAAACGCTACGATGTGAAGTTCTTCCACCGTAGTTCCACTGGCGTGGAGCCCACGGAAACCGGGCGTCACTTCTACAAATCCGCCATTTCCGTATTGAGTGCCACCGAGGCGGCACAGGACAAGCTTCGAGAACTGTCTGGCGCCTTATCCGATCATATCAACGTGGGTTTGATGCCCGCCTTCGCACGAGCCGTGCTCGGCCCGACGCTCTTGAGATTCACTCAGGAGCATGAACATGTGCGAGTGTCAGTCAGAGAAGCCTATTCAGGCCAGCTGTCGAACGATGTGGCTGAAGGAAAACTCGACTTCGCCGTCG
Organism: uncultured Granulosicoccus sp.; assembly: GCA_947495035.1. Classification (GTDB taxonomy): domain Bacteria; phylum Pseudomonadota; class Gammaproteobacteria; order Granulosicoccales; family Granulosicoccaceae; genus Granulosicoccus. The sequence goes on along the minus strand of CANLXI010000033.1, from coordinate 75,285 downwards.
TACCATTCTACAACTCTGACCTTGAGTTGAATGCCACGACCATGGGGCTCGATCAGGAGTGTCTGGTGTGCTCGGCAGAAACCGGATTGACACTGGGATCCGAAGCCGTCTTGTCCGAACTTCCCCCCTTGCGCATGGTTCTGCCTTCCAAGGTCAACGCACGTCGACCTCGGCTGGAACACTATTTCTCGGTGAATGGCATCAAGCTGGCTGAAACCATGGAGCTGGATACCATGCTGGGAACTCTTGATCTGGTTGCCAACTCCGACTGGGTATCCATTTTACCCGCCGTTCTGAGCCCCTCCGACAAGGACGGTCGAAAGAGACTCTTCACGCCATTGGCATCCCCGCCTCTGGCAGTCGAGTACATGCGCATTACTCACAAGGCGCACCCTCTCAGCAGAGCAGCGCAGGCTTTTGCAGATGTACTGCAACAGGAACTGAACAATGTACTGGAAGCAGATCCGCTGAGTGCTCGCTGACACGGCGCACCGTGTACCTGCTGATTCACAACAGGTTCTGCGGCAACCAGGTAGTGAGGAATGGGAAGATCAACACCGTAATGGCAACGAACAACAGAATTATCCAGTAGGGAATTGCTCCTCTGAAGATCATGCCCAGGGAAACCGACGGGTCCGGTACCGCCGCCTTGACGGTAAAGATGAGCAGACCGAACGGGGGTGTCAGCAGCCCTGCTTCAATCACCAGTATGCCGAAGATGGCAAACGCAAGCGGGTTGACACCGATCAGATCTGCAATGGGGGCAAATATGGGCACGGTCAGCAGAATGATCGACGTCGAGTCGATGAACATGCCCAGCACCAGCCAGACGGCGAATATCATGGCCAGCAGGATCATCGGATTCTCGCTGATCGAGAACATGGTCTCGTGTATGACGCCAACCGCTCCGCCCATGGCCAGAAATCTGGAGTACATCGACGCGGTAATCAGCAGAATCATGATGGGTGCCGTGGTCTTGCCAGCGACATAGATGGCATTCAATATTTCCTTGCGTCGCATCCCTTTCAGCAATCCCACGATGAAGGCACCTAGCGCACCGAATCCGGCGGCCTCGGTGGGTGTCAGGAAGCCACCCCAGATACCCCCGATGACAATACCGATGAGACCGAGTATGGCAATACCGCTGACCCACTCACTTCTGCGCTGAGCAGGGCTGACATCGGCATCGAAGGTGGCTGGACAGGGTGGCGCTGTCTGCGGATTCATTTTCGCCGTGATAATGCAATACAGGATGAAGCAGATCGCGAGCAGTACGCCGGGCAACAACCCTGCAATGAACAGAGCCCCGATGGATATCTCGGTCAGTACTGCCCAGATGATCATGAGAATGCTGGGTGGAATGAGCATACCGAGGCAGGCGCTACCGGCGATAACACCAACCGCGTAACTTTTCTGATAACCCAGGGCAACCATTTCAGGGTAGGCGATACGAGAAAACGTGGCCGCTGATGCAATGGACACACCGGTTATTGCCGCAAAGATGGAGTTGCCGGATACCGTGGCAACGGCAAGGCAACCCGGTATCCGGCGAAAGGCCCGGTTACTGATGGTGTATATGTCCTTTGCAGCCCCCGAGTGACTGACAAAACCTCCCATCAGAACGAAGAGCGGGATAACGATGAAAATATCCTTGCGCAACGCTTCATAGGCTGTGCCACTGAGCACTGACAAGGCGACATCAGCGCTTCCCAGTAGAAAGTAGACCCCCAATGCGCTGGCAACTCCCAATGCCACGGCCACGTGGACACCAAGAAAGACGAGGACGAGCAGCAGTGCTAGAACACAGAAGATGAGTGTCGCCATGATCGGGCTTCCAGTAGGGTTGTCTTGATTAGTGGTTTACGAGCGACTCGTGCTCTGGAAGGTCACCGCGCCAATCCGAGATCAACAGTGTCAGGTAGGCAAAGGCTGCGTATACACCGGTGATCACGATCAGAGACTTGATTGGCCAGGTGTAGATGCGAAGCGAACCTTCTCCTTCGTATTCACTGATTCGATAGGCATCGACCGCCTCGGGATAGGAGGCGTAACCGATTGCCGCAAACAGTGCGAAACCCAGGACGTAGGCGATGGTACGCAGAATCTTCTTGATCATCGGCGGCATCCAGTCGCTGACAAGCGTGGTACGCAGCATCGATCCGGAATAGATTGCCAGGGGAACCTGCAGAAAGGTTATCGCGATAACCGAGTTCTGGAGAATCTCCTTGGTTCCGGGCAGTGGTTGCAGAAACAGGATACGGCCGAAAACATCCAACAAGATGACTACTGCCAGGATGAACACCCAGAACGACGACAGGATGTGCATGTATCGCGCTACAGAGATAGCCAGGGATGTTTTCATGATTACGCCTCCAGGTTGGTGATACTAGTTGGCCACTGCTGCCGGCTTCCAGTCCTCTTCATGCTTCGTTGCCTCCTGCAGGATCGGCAGCACCTTCTCTCCCATCAGAACCATGGACTTACGCCCAAGGTCGATGTCCGTCCAATCGTGTCCAGCATAGACCAGATGCTTGAACGGTCCTATTTCTTCGCGAACCGCCAGCAATTGATCGGCAACAGAGTCTACATCGCCATGAATGACCAGGCGATCGAGAACGTAATCCAGGGTCACATCCTCGTCGGGCATGTTCTGATCATGTTTGAACAGATTCAACCGCCCGCCTCTTCGCATTTTGGTCAGTAGTTGTGAGTAGTAGTACACATAAGGGCTTCCGGGATCACGAGCATAGGCTCGAGCTGTTCTGGCATCATCGGCAACGCAGATATTCTTGGCAACGCGCCAGTCCGAGTATGAAGGTCTGTAGCCTCCTTCAAGGCAACCTTGTACATAATTCGGCCAATGGGTTGCGGCCCACTTGGGCAACAGGAAATTGCCCGAGATCGGCTGCCAACCACGGGCGGCCATGGCAGTGACACCTTTCGAGAAGGGTGCGACAGCCGTACCGATGATGGGCGGATGCGGATCCTGGAACGGTTTCATGATATCCCCCTGTCCGATTTCGGGGACCATGGTTCGCTCTGTGGAAACGTCCCAGAACTCACCCTTCAGATTGTATGGCGCCTTGCCTGCCCAGATTTCCAGAACCATGTTGATGCATTCCAGAAACATGTCATTGCGGTTCTTGTCCATGGAGCCGAACACCTCTGCATCGGACATCAGGCCACCGGGCGAGATACCGAAATTCAATCGACCTTCGAGCATGTGGTCCAGCATGGCAACTTCTGCGGCCACACGGGCCGGATGCGAGTTGGGCATGTTCACGGTGCCTGTCCCGAGACGAATCTGTTTGGTCTCGTAAGCCAGACTAGCCAGGAAGGCTACAGTCGATGTGACGATTTCTGCCTGATCAGTGGTGTGCTCACCACAGTAGGCTTCCGCATAGCCCAGTGAATCCGCCAGCAGGAATGCTTCGCGATCTTCATTGAGTGATTTGACGATCGACTTGCCAACGGGATGAATTGGCATGGTGAAAAACGAGAGTTTCATGGATTGTCTTCCGCTTGTGGTTGACTCCAGTATCCATAAATCATGTTCCCGGACGTACAGATAATTTCTGATGCCCGTCATCAACAAATGATATGGTGCATCACGAAACCATGCTTAATACAATAGTGGATCCTCAGGAAGACAAACGGCAGCTGACCAACAGACCCTCGGTCAAGAAGACTGCAACGCCGGTCGTGCACGACCAGAACGACAGGGTCGGGAATGGAATCGTATACGGGCAGCGCAGACGAGCGAACCACCCACCTGCATGGCCGCTATCGGATATCGCGATGTTGACCGCATGAGAGTGCGCTCAAGACAGGGCTGCCTGAAGCAGACGGTTGTTGCTACGTTTTGCAGTGCAATCATCAACCGCGGCAGTCATGCTGCTGCAACCAACGCCATCAATCCATCCAGGGGTGAACGACTCTGTCGTCGGCGTTCGCCAACCTGTCGAGGCCGATATACTGCAGCGTGCAATGCCCATGGCGCTCCGCAGTGACAGACCATGAGCTCCATTCGACATTGCCCATTGGCCAAGCCGTGCCTGGTCAGCAAGACGTGCTGACACGACCCGTTCTGGAGGCGTCAGTGCCGTTCCTCAAGCAACGGTACCGCCCGACGAGCATACTGCAAGCACAGAGCACAGAGCACAGAGCACAGAGCACAGAGCACAGAGCACAGAGCACAGAGCACAGAGCACAGAACTCGGAACTCGGAACTCGGAACTCAGAGTTCCGAGCTTGGAGCCTAGAGCACAGCAAGGATTGACATTGCCTGAGCCCAGCAACCGGGAACAGCGCCCTGCTTCGGGAAAAGGCCTACTGGCTGATCAGCTCACGCAGAACACGGGTAAACGTATCGACTTCTTCGCTACTGAAGCGTTCGAAGGTTTCCTGCGCATGCGCTTCGGCAAGTCCCCAGCAATCATCAGCCTTGGAACGCCCCAGATCGGTCAACACATGACCCCCTCCTTCAACCCTGATCAGTTCACGATCACGCAAACTGAGCAGTGCTTCTCGCGCTTCATTGATTGGCGTGTGCAGGTGTACTACCAGCTCCTCGGCGTCGAGACCTGCGAACTCGTTCAAAACCAGCAGAATTCGCGACTCCACCAGGTTCAGCCCCAGAGTGGTCAGCTTGGGTCTGTACCGTTCCTGATACGCTCGCACTGCACGCAGCATCAGAAAGAAGGCATGGTTGCTCATCCGCCCCTGCCCTGGCGCCTGCGATGCCTCCTTTCCCGAGTTGGGAAATGTCTCGGGATGAGAAAAGACCATCGAGTAGGACCCCTGATGGAAACACAGTGGCGAGCGACCGTAATCATCAAACATCACGACCTTGCCGACAAAGATCCAATGGTCACCACCATCGAGCTTGTCATGGGTTTCGCATTGAAATCTGCCTGCGCAACCGGGGAAGATCGGAACACCACCTACGCCCTCTTCCCACTCGAATCCGGCAAATTTGTCTTCCTGCTGGCGAGCAAAATGATTGGACATCTCCATCTGATCCGAAGCCAGGATGTTGACCGCAAAATGCGTCGAGGATTCGAACACCTTGCAGCTGGGTGTGTCCTTGATGCTGCTCCACAGGATCAGGGGGGGATCCATCGACAGCGAGTTGAAACTGCTGGCTGTCACGCCGACACAACTGCCATCCGGAGCTCGAGTCGTGATGATCGTCACACCCGTGGCAAAATTGCCCAGAGCGCGACGAAAGGCTTTCTGGTCGATTTGCTGCGGATTCTCTGTAGTAGTCACATTGACCTCCGGGTCAGATACCAAGTGATATCAGCAAGCCGGATTCCGATCGATGTGCAGTGTCCACATCGCTCGGTCTCATTCGATCAGTTGCCGCCAGGTGTCGGATGCTCAGGCATTGGCCTGTCGACCACGCCACCCGGACAAGGGCTCGGATTGATGAGAACGGTAGCTTCACTGATTGTTCAGGACTTCCAGTCAGTGTGAAGCAATGTCGTCAGGTGAAATACTGAAGTTTTCTGATGCCGGATATCCCTTTTTCTGATGGCAGCAGCTGGGATGCCTTGCCGCCACGTCATCAGCGGCTGTCGCCCCGCCCACCGACACACGCGTATCGGTGAGCAGGAAGCGAGACGAGGACTCTCAGCCCAGAGTCGGCATCACGAACTCGGCATCGCTGCGTTGACCGTCTGGCCAACGAGTCGTGGTGGTCTTGATGCGGGTGTAGAAGCGAACGCCTTCCATACCGTGCATGTGATGGTCACCGAAGATCGATGCCTTCCAGCCTCCGAAACTGTGGAATGCCATGGGTACGGGAATCGGCACGTTGATACCGATCATGCCGACTTCCACATCCTGGCTGAAGGCGCGTGCGGTGTCACCATCACGCGTGAAGATGGCGGTACCATTGGCAAACTCATGGCTGTGCACCAGGTCCAGCGCTTCCTGATAGGAATTGCGTCGTACCACAGACAGTACCGGGCCGAAGATCTCTTCCTTCCAGACGGACATGTCCGGTGTCACATTGTCCAGCAGGGTGCCACCCAGGTAATATCCGTTCTCGAAGCCTTGCTTGTCCTGCTTGAACCCGCGACCATCGACAACGACTTTTGCACCTTCTGACTCACCCGCATCGATGTAACCACTGACGCGATCACGGTGTTGCGCAGTCACCAGCGGTCCCATTTCCGAATCACTGTCCGAGGTAGGACCGATTTTCAGCGCATTGATCTTCGGTACCAGCTTCTCGATCAGGGCATCGGCTACTGCATCGCTCACGGGAACTGCAACGGATATGGCCATGCAACGCTCGCCCGCTGATCCGTAGGCTGCTCCCATCAAGGCATTGGCTGTCATGTCAAGATCTGCATCCGGCATGATGATGGCGTGGTTCTTCGCTCCACCCAGTGCCTGTACGCGCTTGCCATTGCTGGTGCCGGTGGTGTAGATGTACTTGGCGATGGGGGTAGAACCGACAAAGCTGATCGCCTTGACATCAGGATGATGCAACAGCGCATCAACCGCTTCCTTGTCGCCTTGAACCACGTTGAAGACACCGTCTGGCAATCCGGCTTCCGTCAACCACTCGGCCATTTTCAGGGAGGCTGATGGAACACGCTCTGAAGGCTTCAGTACGAAGGTGTTGCCGCAGGCCAGAGACACCGGGAACATCCACATCGGGACCATGGCCGGAAAATTGAACGGCGTGATGCCGGCACAGACACCCAGCGACTGCCGGATGTTGTGGCTGTCGACGCCAGTACCGACGTTCTCAGAGAAGTCGCCCTTGAGAAAGCTCGGCGCACCGATGGCAAATTCGACAACTTCCAGACCTCGGGTCACTTCGCCCAGAGCATCATCATGTGTCTTGCCGTGTTCGGAGGCCAGGATGCCTGCCAGCTCGTCAGCACGCTCCCACAGAATCGACTTGAATCGATCCAGAATGCGGGCACGTCGCAATGCCGGTGTCTTGGACCATCGGGGCCAGGCCGCCTTGGCAGCGGCGACAGCGGTGTCCACGTCCGACGCCGACGCCAACAGAACGTTGTTCTCCGATTCACCCGTCGCCGGATCGTAAACGGCCTGCGTGCGGCTGGAAGTACCGCTTGTAGCGGAACCGTTGATGTAATGTGCGATGTCGTTCATTTGAGGTCTCCTTGAGTTCACGAGGGGAAGACTATCGACATTCATCATCCAGATATATACTTGAAAACAATTACCGATTCTCCAAAAATGGATAATGAACTGGGACGATCTCAAGTATTTCCTCGCCGTGGCGCGCGAAGGACAGATTCTGGGAGCCTCGAAGAAGCTGGATGTCTCGCAAGCGACCCTGAATCGACGCATCAGCAATCTGGAGCAGGACCTGGGCAAGAAGCTGTTCGATCGCTCGACCACCGGCTGCGTTTTGCTGGCCCCGGGGCAAGTGCTGCTCGAGCATGCCGAGCGGGTCGAGAGCGAGATGATCCAGACAACCGCCGACCTGCGGGACGATACCCAGGTCCTGTCGGGCACTGTTCGCATCGGTGCTCCGGACGGCTTCGGGGTCAGCTTTCTGGCTCCTCGACTTCAACTCCTTGCCGAACAGCATCCGCAGTTGAAGATTCAACTGGTGCCGATGCCACGTGTCTTCTCTCTGTCGCAACGCGAGGCCGATATCGCCATCACCATTGGTCGACCGAAAAAGGGTCGTCTGCGAGTCAGAAAACTCACCGATTACTCATTGAGGCTGTACGCCGCGAAAAGCTATCTGGAGCAAATGGGCACACCGCAACAGCTGGATGATCTGAACCAGCATCGTCTGGTGGGTTATGTGGAGGACCTGATCTTCTCCTCGGAACTGGAATACAACAAGCAGATATACAGCAGCTGGCGTTCGGCCATCGAGATCTCGGGCGTCATCGGTCAGTTCGAAGCCGTTCGTGCCGGTGCCGGCATCGGCGTGCTGCATGATTTCATGGCAGCCCGGGACCCATCACTGATTCCGGTTCTGCCCGATGACTCGACACTGTCCAGAAGCTACTGGATGGTCTGGCATGAAAGCCTGAAGAACAGTCGGCGTGTTCAGGTCGTGGTGGAATTTCTGACTGAGGCGGTCAAGACATCGAGCCAACGCTTCTGAACAGCGCCTTGCAGAGGCGCACCTCCTGCAAACGAAAGCCGAAGGAATTCCCGCCTCAACGCAAGCCTGCCCTCGTGGCACAGTTCTCGGGAATCCCTGTTCGCATACGGTGTACCGGCCTGCTGGCTCTATTCGCCCTGCACCACGCCCTGGCTTTGAGCGTAGGAGATGGGCGGATACCTGGCCGGGTTCTCCTCACTGCAGCAACTGGGAATACAGGTCATGACATGGTGCGGATTGGCATTGAAGAAAAACGGGATGGAATAGCGTGACTCGGCACCTGTATTGTTATTGGCAAAATGACGTGTGCTCAGGAAGCGATCATTCGTCCACTGCTTCAACAACTCGCCCGTGTTGACGATGAACGAGTCCTTGACCACCGGGGCATTCACCCACACCTTGCGCCTTTCACTGAACACGCTCAAACCCGGGCGATCCTGAGCCAGGATGGTGCAGAAGGAGGTGTCCACGTGCGGCGCGATGCCGAACGCATTTTCCGGATCATGTGCGATAGCCGGATAGTGAGTCATGCGCAATCGGTACAGCGGGTTGACGAAGGCCTTGTTGAAGAAATCCGCGGGCATGTCCAGGGCGCGCGCGTAGACAGGTAACAGCCGTTTGCCCAGGCTTTCCATCTGATGCGCATAGTGTTCCACCCGGGCCCGAAAGCCGGGGAGCCAATCGGCATCCGGCCATTGATTGTCATCCATGCCGAGAGTGTCATCGCACTTGATGATGAACGCTTCGTTGACGTTACCGGTCTCACGAGCTGGCAGTTTGCGATTCTTCAGGGGGAGGTATCCCATACCACCCACCGGCCAGTCGGGTCGGTCCATCAGAATGCGATTCTTGCGCTCGATCGGCATTGCGTGAAACTGCCGAACTTGCTCGAAGGTATCGTCGAGATCCTCTCGCGCTATCTGGTGCCCGACGATGGAGAAAAAACCGGTTTCCTCGCAGGCAATGCGCAATTGCTCTGCAACAGCTGACAGCTCCTGATCCGAACCCCGAGTGAAATACGGCTCCAGATCGATGGTCGGGATGTCGTCAGGGCGTGCGTCTTCCGGTCTGGAGGTATCCCATTGCTCCGATTCAGAGCGTAGTTGTTGCTCCTTGGCAGCCGGGTCGAAGTCGGTATCTGTGCTCGTCATGTCTGATGCGCTCAGTGGCGGGAGTAGCGAATGTTCGGCCTGAACGGACAGATTCTAGCACCTGCCAAGGACAAGAACGGTGTCTTTCGGGCTCACTGTTGCCGTTCAATGCTCACGAACTGCTGACGCCGCAGCAGGCTCTTCCTGTGTCACTCCATCACCCCCGATCACCTTGCCAACGATCGGCAATGGGGGCTGGCTTTTCGTGATCCAGCAACAGATCTTGTCGAGCTAGTCGATTGACCGCAACATGACACATTCCCCGCAGATCACATAGGCATTGGCCGGATCATTCAGGTTTTCCATCCACGCCAGTTCCTGCTGAACACGTCTGGCGAATTGCCGGACAGGATTGGTTCCGACATGCGACCATGTGCCGCCCACGATTTCCGCCAGGCGACTCAGCAACCGGTCCTGAACGGTGCGTTCCGGCTCGACATGCCACACCGAATGATGCTCGAGTGCCGCGAGACGAGCAGCGGCGCTGACTGCCTCATCAAGATCACCCAACTCGTCCACCAATCCGATATCTCGGGCTGCTTCGCCGGTCCAGATTCGTCCCTGAGCCACGTCGTGCACAGCCGCTACTTCCATGTCCCGCCCCGTGGCGACCGTTGCCAGGAACTGCTCATAGCCGGCCTCGATGACTGACTGCAGAACCTCTCCATACTCAGCTGACACGCCTCGAATTACACTGGCACCGCCTGCCAGCGGTGTGGTGGCCAGACCATCACTGTAGATGCCATGGCGGGCCAGCGTGTTCTCGACAGAAGGAAGCAGCCCGAAGATACCGATGGACCCGGTGACCGTGGTGGGTGTCGCCCAGATCTCATCGGCGGTGGATGCGATCCAGTAACCCCCGGATGCGGCAACCGCCCCCATGGATGCCACCACCGGGATACCGGCATCCTGAGCCTCCTGCAGTTCGCTGCGAATCATCTCCGAAGCACTCTTGCTGCCGCCGCCGGAATCGATGCGCAGGACAATGGCAGCCACATCGTCGGCCTGCCGAGCCTGCCTGATCAACCTGATCAGGGATTGACTGCCGATGGTGCCGGCAGGTGCCTCGCCGTCGATGATATCGCCAACCGCGGTAACGACAGCCACCTTGCCCGAACCGGATTCGTCCGACGATCGAGCCATTCGCAGATAGTCCCGGTAGGCGATCTTGCGATACTCCTGAGTATCTCCGTCCTCTCCGGCCAGACTGACGAGGTATCGACGCTTCTGCGACTCGGTCATCAGACGATCGACCAGCCCCTTGTCCTGTGACAGGCGCGCCAGATTCCCCCCGGCGAGCCTGAGCTCTTCGCCGGCATTGTTCAACATCGCATCCAGGGTACCCGGCTCCATGTCACGAGCAGTCTCGATTCCAGAGGTGTAGCTGCTCCACCAGGCGTCCAGAATCGCTCTGCGTGCGGTCCGATCCTCATCCGACATGTCGTTTCGCAGAAAGGGATCGACAGCAGACTTGTATTTTCCGACCTTGAACAGGTTGACGGTCACATCGTGTTCGTCCAGCAAATCCTTGAAGTACGTGCGGTACATGGAAAATCCCTGCGGCACCGCCATTCCTTCCGGGTTCAGCAATACTTCATCGGCATGAGCCGCCAGAAACAGGGCCGATTGGGAGTAGTTGTCCGCCACGGCAATCAGCTGTTTTCCACCGTCCCTGAAGTGGATCATGGCCTCGGCAACCCGCTGAAGCCCGGGTAACAGCCCTCCGTGAAGCTTGTCCAGATCAAGTACAACCAGGCCAATCCTGCTGTCCTCCCTTGCCAGCGACAGCGCATCGATGATGTCCCTGATCTCGGCCTGCTCAGGCAACTCCTGACCTTGCAGTAGCGCTGCGGCATCGACCACCGTCTCCTGCTCCACGAGCATGCCAGCCGGGTTCAGCAGCAAGGCCCCCCCGTCCGGCATGTCGGGTCCGCTCTGCCTGATGAAGGCGATGAGGATCACAGCCAGCAGAGCGAGCGAGAACAGGCCGAATACCAGCGTGTTCAGTACCTTCATCGAGCGCCACAGAAAGCGAAAGAATCTGCGGACGATGCCGGGCCGCTGCGGTGAATCTTTACTCATCGAGAATCCATTGGGAGAGAATCGGGTTGCATCACGTCAAGACTTGGACAGCAGCGCCCTCTGCACAGCACATTGTAGATCACGTAGACATATCTCTCACCTGCCTAGCTTATGTCTCATTGAGGCTAGCCGCCACTGTGCATCCCCACAGGCGAATCAGATCAGTTGCCGGACTTTCTGCCTTGTCGATCTGCACGCACGGCATGATCATGAGAGCCGATTCGCAAAGACGGACGCACCCGAATCAGAAAGCCGATGAATCTCTCGTTTTGCACACGTAGAGCGATAGTGCCAGGCATTCGAAAAAAACCTTGCATGGCAAGCACTTACAAGCCATTCCGACATGCAGTCATATTTTTGACACTCCAGAAACAACCATATGCCATTGTTCTGTTTGAATTATTTTGTAGTCCCACCCCCGTTTGCCTCCCACCTGCCTGCCCGGTACAGTGCGCGGCATGCTGTTGACACAGATCAAGCAACACCTTTTCAAAGCTGACGCAGATCAGCACGAATCACGGGTCAAGACAATGAAAACGCAGATTTTCAAGATCATCGCCATCGCACTGCTGGCTTACGCCTCCATCACCGGCAGTGCCTCTGCCAGGGCAGACAGCAACTTTCTGGTGCTGAGCACCCTGGCTTTGCATTTCGAGAACTTCGACGAGCGCAATACCTTCACCCCGGGCGTCGGATGGGAATATTCACCCAGCAGCAAGCTGGGCTGGCACGGTGGCACCCTGTCTGACAGCTTCGGTTATCAGTCCTATTACGGCGGCATCAACTACGCCACCCGTCCACTGCTCGCCAATCGGCTGCGCTTCCTGGTCGGTGCCTCCGTGGTACACAAGCAATTCACCAAGAACGGTGACCCAGAAACCAAAGTGCTGCCTTTCCCTGCCATGGAAGTCAAGATGAGCAAGTACGCGGTTCTGAATATCAGCGGCTCACCGGCGGTGGACTTTGCAAACCAGAAAAACAACGCCGTCCTGTTCTTCCAGTACAAGCTTCAGCTGCGCTAGGCATCACTGCCTGGCCCGTCATTTTCCATCAACGCACTGACCCCTTTCGGCTGGTCCAACTGACCAGCCGTTTTCTGTCAGCCTTCCAGCTGCACCCGACAGAGCAGTGTGTTGTCCAGTACCAGATCTTCACTCCAGATCAATGTCGCCCGATTATCCCAGCGTACGCGATCGTACCCGCCCTTGGGACTGACGGCGCGCTCGGAATGTGCCACGGCCATGGGCCAATGACTATCATCGAAGTCTGACGACGTCCAGTCGCCCGGTATGTCCTGAACCACGGAGGCGCAAGCTCCTGCCCCCTCCACCGGGTTTAATTCGTCAGCACAGGCTGGATCAACCGGCGCGTGATGCACGACCAGACATCTCACCCCCTCATCACTCACCGCAAGAAGTTCGCCTGTCGCACTGTCCCTGATCTGAAAGATCATGCCGCCATCACCCATCTGCTGACGGCCCGATCCGATATATTCAAGACCGGTGTCATTCTCCTTGAAGTCCTTGGCCTGAATGGCAATCTGCGCTGGCAACTCGATCGTGAATGAGGCCGTTTCTGCATTGAAGGATCTTTCGGTGCTTATCGGCACGCTGTCTTCCAGGACCGGTTCACCATTGACGTACAGTTCGAACCAGTTGTCCACCCAGACATCGGCAGTGACCTGACGATCTTCGGCCATGGCGATGCCGGCAGCGAATGTCAACAGAAGGGGTGGAATCAGTTTCATGTGTCTATCTCGGGCAGTTGGCGAATCAAGTCAAGTCCACGGCAAACTACAGGCAAGGGTCACCCCCTTGCGTATGAACACGTATCAAAAAGGTATCAGGATGTTTCAGCGCTGCCATCGACTCACGGCCTGAAATGCTCCTCGAAGCACTCGACATCATCCGGAATCGACGTCCACTGCCGTGCCGATCGGACGTAGACATGACGTTTCCGCACACTGGCAAGTTCGAGCCAATCCTGATCATCCAGAGACCCGGCCGATATGGATTGAATGCCGGGAACCGCTTCCAGCGTCAGGCCGACCCCGGACCCGCAATTGTTGCAGAAATGTTGATCGAGCCAACGTCCGGATACATCCGATACATGCCGATAAACCGATGGCGCACCCGAGCGAAACCGTACCTGATCTTCCAGGAATACAAGCTCGACACCGAATGAGGATCCCGTGCGCCTCTGACACCAGGTACAATGACAGATGGTGACTCTCTGCGGAAGGCCGCGAAGACAGTACCGCAGCTTCCCGCAAACACAGCCACCTTCGCGCAGTTCTGTCATCACTTCATCACTCGATACGTTTCTGCCGCAGTATGCCAGCGGAATGCTGCACTGACTGCTTGCCCGATGATCACCCCCGCACACGCACTCAAGCGATACGCGGTGAAAGGCCGCGGTGTGCTGGTCGGCAGCAAGCTATCCCGACAAACGCGAGATCTACGAGTTGATGAAAACGTACGCCAGCCCGTTGCGAGAAAACGGTATCAACGGATCGAGCTGGCCATGCGCATCACCGCTGACATGATCGCCTGAAGTCGAACCGCTGATACCGGCTGGCGATCAGCTCTCGTAGCTACCGCGCATCTCGTTGATGGCCTTGCGGACGGCTCGCCAGGTTTCAGCCTCTTCGCTGTTGCCCTCCTCGTCGTACCTTTTCGCCTTCTGCGCCGCTTCCACTTCGGCCTTGTTACCGTGCGCTTCATACAGAACGCGCGCATATTCTGCAATCTTCTTCATCTCCATACTCTGATACCCCCGTCAACTGCTGAGTGCGCGAGTCAGACTCGCGTAGGCATTTTCGATGAATCTACAGATTAGCACGCTCTGCAGCCAACTGGAACCATTTGGCCTCCTGTGCCAACCTGTGCACGCTGTTTGCCATGGCAACTTGCGGCCCCGCTGGCATTGACCGTCAATACGTGAAGCCTGGTCATCACACGCGCTGCCATGCATGCATTCGACCAGCATTGTCTTACAGAGCGATAGAGTGGCTCTGTTCGATCTGCGGGATATACACACACCATCAACGTCGTTCAAACCCATTTCAGTTCGGGGTCAATGTCGCCTGTCTGGAGGGTGTCAGCCCCTTCGATTTCGAGAAAGTCATCGTGAACGATGGAGTCAATCATCCGGCAGATAGCAGCTCCGGACCTCTGGTCTCAGGTGTCTTGCGATACTCGAAAACCTGAAAACCTGTATCGAATGCTTGCTGCAAACGCAGTCATCGTCGGGTCTGGACACACTGCAACCTGTCAAGATATCAGCCCGACTCTGCAAGCTGATACTTCCTGCCGGCCAATGATGGCATCGAGCAAACGCGGATCGAACGTCAGATCATGTCAGCCACGTGTTGCCATACAATCCACCTGTTTCATGCCACCCCTACAAACCGCTGCAGGAGGAAGACTGATGGTCGATCACGGCTACCGCTTCCGGTAATGGCAGAGAGTCCGATATCAGCACGAAACGAAACGGATTCACCAGCGCGTCGTCATAGCCGCAACCGTCAAGCAAGGGAACATCGTTGTCGGATATTCGTGTATCCACTTCAATCAGCACGTGCTCGTCGTTCGCGGTGGCACTCCGTACCGCTATCGATTCGCCCAGATGAGGCCGTAGTCCAAGCTGCAGGTACATGACCAGGCCCTGCGTGAAGTCTATCGCGGGCGGTGGCCCCAGATCATTGCCTTGTGCAATGGCCTCGTTCCAGAATGCATTGAATTCATCGGTGTCACGTAACGTCTGAACCAGCCGCACGTCCTGGGGGCCGTTTGCTGCGTCAGGAATGGGGTAACCGCCAGTTGCCAGCAGCGATGTGTTCAGCAGCCGCTCCCCTTCCATGGCTTCACGCCCCTCCAATACAAGGGTGGCATCGTTTGCACTGAGATACAGTCGTGAACCCTGTAGAATGGCGAAGGCTGGCCCACTCATCACCATGGTGACCGCCTCCCTCAATGGCAAGTACGCAACCTCGGACAGGTCACTTGTTTGCGATGCACAACCGCTTTCCGTGAAACTGACGTTACTGAAGCTGATGAGCGACTCCTGCGTTTCGTAGGAACCGCTCAGACTCTGACACCGCAACTTTCCGACAAGGTCGCCGTCATCATCAAACCGAATGAACAGCGGGTCGGTAGCGGGAGCTGGCGTCACCGGGCTTGCCCCGAATCGGTAAGCCAGAACAGTCCATCTGAATGTGTCCAGTGACAACGCAGCGCTTGTCTGAGCAAGTAAGTCGGCTTCCAGCTGAAAACTCAGGACTCCACTCTCGGGTCCATACAGGGTCAGCAGCGTATCGGAAAAATCAGAGAGCATTGAACCCGCTTCGAAGAAGGAAGGTATGGCGACATCGAAAGCAGCAGACTCGAATACATCGTTACCGGCATCGCAGCCAGCGTCCTCCGGTCGTGGGTTGTCTTCGACCCTATCGATGACGAGCCTGTTCCGACCGGCATTGGCGTCCTGCTCGTACCGATACTCGAAGCTCAGCCCGATGCAACGCGACGACAACACACCGGAGCCAGTTGTCGCGAAAGTTGCACCGTCATTGCCGCCCTTGGTCAGGAAGAGCCTGGGCGTGCGATCGGTAGGAAGGCTGCGTACCGGATCCAGATTCGAACCTGCGAACGAAGCCAGTCGAAACTCGACCAGATCGGCGGCAGGCTCATGGCCCGATGAATCCACGAATACCGGATCGCCTGATTCTGATGAGCAAGCAGCCAACAGGACGCCTGTGAACAGCAAAGCAGTCGAACGAATACGGTATTCGCGAATCAATCAGAACTCCTGAATATGGGATTTATTACCCAATTGTCAACTGACTACGTCAGTCTGTCAATCCAGGATTGCAGAATCGCTCCCGGCCTCAAGGTTGCGAAAGACATCCGTTTTGCCCTGAAACTGATCGAGAAAGCCAGGCCAATCGACCGCAAGACGCTGGAGAACCCGGAGATTCCCCTGAAGACCTTAATTTGACGAGAGGAAGACACGGTTCCGCATTAAATAGTGCTGGACAGCGGTCGACACGGAGTATATACCTGTGTTTTGGTATATTTATCCCAAATGGAGACCGTACAATGAACCTCGCCCCCTATCTCGCCATTGCCACCGCGCTGCTGCTCGGCGCTTGCAGCTCTTCCGATGACAGCCCCGATACACTAACGCCCGATGGTACCTCGGAACTTGCACCGGATGGCGACGATCAGCCCGTGTTGTCCAGCACTCCGGGGGGCGATACCAGCGCCATTGCCGGCTACTGGGACGGCAGCCAGAATGACAATGAGGAACGTTATTTCATCATTGCCGACAACGGGCTCTGGACAGAATACTTCCTGAGCCTTGAAGGCAACACACCAGGCAATTGCTACTGGATGGCAGACACGCAGACACTCACCCCTGAGGATCCTGCCGCGAACGAATACAGCCTCGCCGATGGGCGAGCTCTGGCCATGAGCACCGATGACGCGCGCACAGCCTTGACAGTGGAATATGTGATCGAAGAGCGTGCAACGGAAGTCTGGCCAGCGATCGTTGGCCGGGTACCGGAAGACTTGCCTCTCTGCACCGAGTAACAGATACGCCCGGCTATTGGCTCGTGTTGCCCGACCACGCCTCTCGCCGGGCGCTTTTGCCCGGACTCCCTTGACCGGACTCCCTTGACCGGACTCCCTTGACCGGACTCCCTTGACCGGACTCCCTTGACCGGGCGTCCCTGGCCCGGGTGACCCATCAAGAGCCCCGAGAATCACTCCGGCGTCACCCATTCGCAAGATCCCCGATTCAACGCTGCGTTGTCTGTCGCCTGCTTCTGGTCATCTGCAACGCTGCCACAATGATACCCAGTGACACCAGTCCGATGATGATGGTTGCCAATGCGTTGATATCCGGGCTGACTCCCAGTCTGACCTTGGAGAAGATGACCATCGGCAAAGTCGAGGCCCCCGGGCCCGACACGAAACTGGCGATTACCAGATCGTCGAGACTCAGCGTGAAGGCAAGCAACCATGCCGAGATCAGCGCCGGTGCGATCACCGGCAAGGTGATATCGAAAAACACCCTGACCGGTCTTGCCCCCAGATCCAGAGCAGCTTCTTCGATGGACAGGTCCATGTCCACCAGGCGAGACTGAATGACCACGGCTGCATACGCCGCACCAAAGGTGGAATGCGCAATGATGATTGTCATCGTACCGCGACCGCCTGGCCAGCCTGTCAGACCATCCATCGCCACGAACAGCAGCAACAGGGACAAGCCGAGAATCACTTCCGGCATGACCAGCGGCGCGGTGATCATCATGCTGAGCAGTGACTTCGAGCGAAAACGCGGGAATCGAATCAGCACGAAGGAGGCGAGCGTTCCGATCACGATGGCAATACTGGCTGACAGGAAGGCGATCTTCACGCTGATCCAGGCCGCGTTGAGAATCTGCGGGTCGCGAAACAGCTCGCCATACCATCTGGTAGAAAAGCCTCCCCACACCGTTACCAGCTTGCTCTCATTGAAACTGAAGACAACCAGAGACAGAATCGGTGCATACAGGAAGGTGAATCCGAACAGCCCCATGAACCACAGGAATCTCGATTTGCGCCTCATGGCTGTTCCCTCTTGTCGGCGGCCTGAACCCAACGCAACAGCATGATCGGCACCAGCAGCACGAAGAGCATCACGATGGCCACGGCCGATGCGATGGGCCAGTCACGGTTGGAAAAGAACTCGTCCCACAACACCCGACCGATCATCAGGGTATCCGGCCCGCCCAGCAAGGCCGGAATCACGAACTCCCCGACAGCCGGTATGAAGACCAGCATGCAACCGGCAATGATCCCGTTGATCGATAGCGGCAGCGTGATGGTCAGAAAGGTGGTCAGCGGCCGCGCCCCCAGATCCGCGGCAGCCTCCAGACAGGCAATGTCCAGTTTCGCCAGGCTTGCATACAGGGGCAGAATCATGAATGGCAGATAGGTATAGACGATGCCCAGGTAGACCGCAAAATCGGTCTGCAGCATGACTAGCGGTTGATCGATGACACCCAATGACAGCAGGACATTGTTGACGATGCCGTTGGCCTTGAGAAAGCCTATCCAGGCATAGACTCGCAACAGGAAGGACGTCCAGAAAGGCAACACCACCAGCATCAACAGGATGTTACGGGTGCCAGGGTTGGAACGGGCGATCAGATAGGCCATCGGATAGCCGATCAGCAGCGTGAATATCGTGGATATTCCGGCTATCCTGACCGACTCGACATAGGCGGCCAGATACAGCGGGTCATCGAGCAGGAACAGGTAGTTGCCCAGATTCAGGCGTATCTGCAGGAAACCATCGGCCCATTCCCAGATCGGCAGATACGGTGGCCGGGCAATGGCCGCCTCCGACAGAGAGATCTTGGCCACGACCAGCAATGGCACCAGAAAGAACAACAGCAGCCACAGGGTGGGAGTGGCAATCACCAGACCGCGACCACTGACGCCCAGTCTGCGCAGCACCCCGCCGATCAGCCCCCTGGCTACCCGCCGCCGCCGAGCAGTCATGAAGCGATGACGATGGCAGCATCGTCACTCCAGCCAAGGTGGATCTGATCATCCCAGGTCAGCGTGTGGTCAACCTCCCGTGTTCGGTTCGACTGGCTGATGCGAACCCGTTTGCCACTGCCCAGCAACACCTGAAACACCGATACATTGCCCATATAGGCGATCTCTTCAATGGTCCCGGTAGTTGTATTACGCAGATTCTCCAGCCGCGACTTGCTGATCTGCAACTTCTCGGGGCGAACCGCGACAGCAACCTTCTGCCCTTCGACACCGGTGATACCATGCGGTACGAAGATGTCCGTGCCCGTCTCGGGTGAACGGATGATCACATGATCCTCATGGTCTTCGGTGATCCAGCCTTCAAACAGGTTGACCGAACCGATGAAATCCGCCACGAACCTCGATTGTGGGTATTCATAGATTTCGTGCGGTGTACCGACCTGCACGATCTGCCCGGCATTCATGACTCCAATGCGACTGGACAGGGTCATGGCCTCTTCCTGGTCATGCGTGACCACCATGAAGGTCACACCCAGACTCTCCTGAATGGTGATCAGTTCGAACTGGGTCTGCTCACGCAGCTTCTTGTCCAGGGCTCCCAGCGGTTCATCCAGCAACAGCAGCTTCGGCTTCTTGATCAGCGATCGAGCCAATGCCACGCGCTGCTTCTGCCCCCCGGACAATTGATGCGGTTTGCGAGTGGCAAAGCCATCCATCTGCACCAGTGACAACATGTCCGTGACGCGCGTGGCGATTTCCGCCTTCGGCACACCATCTCGCTTGAGGCCATAGGCGATGTTCCTTTCAACGCTCATATGCGGAAACAAGGCATAGGACTGGAACATCATGTTGGTCTGCCGGGCATAGGGTGGAACCCCTGCCTGATCCTGACCGTCGATGATGATCTGACCGGAACTGGCCTCCTCGAAACCGGAAAGCAATCGCAGCAAAGTTGACTTGCCACATCCAGAGCCACCCAGCAGACAGAAGATCTCGCCCTTGTAGACATCCAGCGACACATTGTCCACCGCAGCAAAGGCACCAAAGCGTTTGGTGACATTTCTGATCTGCAGAAACGGCACCGCATCGGGATCCGCCCAGGGTCTGTCGTCGGTTTCGGATCTATTGCCGGACATGCGCCATCTCCTGCAGTGGTTGGCAAGATGCCGAAGCCCGTTGCCCGGGCTTCAGCCAGGGTATCAGGAAGAGCCTATTGTCCTGTCTTGACAGTCGTCCAGGCTCGAGTCAGGGAGCGATCATAACGGGCTGTGTGCGGTTTCAGGGAAAACAGCTTCGCACGCACTTCCGCCGGTGGGTAGATACCCGGGTCGTTGACGACCTCGTCATCCACGAACTCATCGGCGGCCGTGTTCGCATTGGCATAGAACACATGATTGGTAATGGCTGCAGAGATCTCCGGCTGCAGGATGAAATCGATGAACGTCAGGGCATTTTCCGGATTCGGGGCATCATCCGGGATTGCCAGCATGTCAAAGCCCACCGCAGCCCCTTCGGCCGGAATGGCGTAGGCCACATTCACACCTTGTCCGGCCTCTTTCGCCCGGTCGCGGGCTTGCAGTACATCACCCGAATAGCCGACAGTCACACAGATGTCGCCATTTGCCAGATCGTTGATGTATTGCGATGAATGGAAATAGCGGACATGCGGGCGTACCGACAACAGCAACTCGGTGGCCTTTTCCAGATCGCCACTGTCTTCGGAGTTCGGATCCAGACCCAGGTAGTTGAGCGCCGGTGCAATGATCTCGGTTGGACTGTCCAGCATGACAACCCCGCAATCGGCAAGCTTCGCCACGGTTTCCGGATCGAACAACATGTCCCAACTACCGATCTTGTCCGCATCGATGCGAGATGACACCGCCTCCACGTTGTAGCCCAGGCCTGTACTGAACATCATGTAAGGCACCCCATGCGTGTTGTCCGGGTCATTGACCGCAACCACATCCAGTATGCCCTGATCAAGATTGCCATAATTGGACAGGGCTGATTTGTCGATGCTGGCAAACACCCCGGCCTGCGTCTGACGTGCCAGGAACTCGATGGAAGGCACGACGACATCGTAACCACTGGCACCGGTCAGCATCTTGGCTTCCAGCACTTCATTGCTGTCGTAGACATCGTAGTTCACCTGAATGCCGGTCGCCGCGGTGAATCTCTCGATCGTATCCTCGGCAATGTAATCCGACCAGTTGTAGACGTTCAGTTCGCCGTCAGCCCATAGCGTACCGCTGCTCAGGAGCAGTGCCGTGCAAGTACTCGCAAGTAACTTCATAGTCGTTCTCCGAATAGAGATGAGAGGTTCATATACCCAGCCTGTCGCGCAGTCCGTACCACCACGATCCGACCATCGAGTACGGCACGCGAAACATCCGGCCACCCGGAAACGGATACCAGGGTACTTTTTCGAACACGTCGAAACGTGTCAGTTCGCCATCGATCGCTTCGGACAGAATGCGACCAAAGGTATGGGAGCCGGTGACGCCATGTCCGGAATAGCCATGAGCAAAATAGGTATTGTCACCAATGCGTCCCATCTGAGGCACGCGGCTGAAGGACAGCGCGAAGTTGCCACTCCAGGCATGATCCACCTTGACGCCCTTGAGCTGCGGGAACACCTTCTCCATGTTGGGGCGCAACTTGCCTTCGATATCGCGAGGGTCCGCTCCTCCATAGACGGTACCCCCCCCGAACAACAGACGCTTGTCCGCGGAGAGACGGTAATAGTCCAGAATGTAGCGGATATCCTCGACGCAGGCATCCTGCGGAATCAGCGAGTTGCCGCGTTCCTCCCCCAATGGTTCCGTTGCCATGACCTGCGTGGATACCGGCATGACGCGGGAGGTCAGCGTCGGCACCACATGACCCAGATAGGCATTGCCGCACAATACCAGTGCCTTGCAGGTGATCGATCCTCGGGCGGTTCGAGCAACGGGGCTTGCAGCATCGGTATCCACCGATATCACCGGCGACATCTCGTAGATCACACCACCGAGCTTCTCGAAGGCAGCAGCTTCACCCAGACACAGGTTCAGCGGATGCATATGCCCGCCAGAGTGATCGATCAGCCCTCCTTCATAGATATCGGAGTCGATGTGTTCACGCAGTTGCTTTCTGTCCAGCATCTCCTGGTTGCGGATGCCGTAGCTGGCCCAGAGCTGCATGCGCTCTTCCAGTTCCTTCATGTGCGCACGCGTCAGCCCAGTGAAGATGTTCCCGTCCTTCAGGTCGCACTGGATATCATAGCTCCTGACGCGCTCGCGAATGATCTCGCCACCTTCCTGCACCAGCCCGGCAACGAATGTCGAGGTGTCTCGCCCATAACGTTTCTCGATGGTCTGCAGGCTTGCATTCAGACCATTGACGATCTGCCCGCCATTGCGACCTGATGCGCCCCAACCCACCCGGGCACCCTCGATGATGGCCACCTTGTAGCCTTTTTCAACCAGATGCAGACCGGTTGAGAGACCGCTGAAGCCCGCGCCGACAATGCAGACATCGATCTGATGGTCCCCCGACAGTTCGGCACGGGCCGGCGCAGGATTGGCCGAGGCTGCATAGTAACTGTCGGTATGCTGGCCATCACCGGCATAGGGATGCGAATTCGACTTCACTACACGACCTCGAGATAGGAGTGATATTCAAAGTCCGACACCTGTCGGGCAAACCGTTTCAGTTCCTGAGTCTTGCATTCGACCAGCATCTTCTGCAAGCGCCTGGAGAAGATCTCTCGCACATGCGTACCATCTTCGAAGGCCTCGATGGCACTGGCCCAATCCAGTGGAAGATGGGGAAGATCCAGACTGTAGGCATCACCCACGATCGCCTCTGGCGGCATCAGCTGCTGCTCGATTCCCAGCAGCGCACCACCCAGTATGCTGGTCATGACCAGATAGGGATTGGCATCGGCTCCGGCGACTCGATGCTCGATCCGGCGTGCCTGATGGTTGCCACCAGGGATGCGGACCGCCGCCGTTCGATTCTCGTAACCCCAGGCCACATTGGTAGGTGCATGGGCACCTGGCAGCAGACGCCGGTAGGAATTCTCGTGTGGCGCAAACGTCAGGGCGTTCTGCTGCATGGTTTCCAGCAATCCGGCCACGGCCTGCAACATCATCGGTGTACCGGCATCATCACCACTGTCGAAGACATTCACGCCCTTGTCGTCCAGCAAGGAAAAATGCACGTGAAAGCCGCTGCCGGCACGATCGCCATAGGGTTTTGCCATGAAGGTACCGGAGAAACCGTGCTTGCGTGCGATGCCGCGCACGAGCCGCTTGAACAGAGCCGCATCATCTGCCGCCTTCAAGGGGTCAGCCACATGCTTCATGTTGATCTCGAACTGCCCTGCACCGTTTTCCGAGATGGCCGCATCGGCTGGAATACCCTGGGCAGCACAGGCATCGTAGACATCATTCATGAATTCGTCGAAATGCTGCAGTTCATCCAGTGACAGAGCGCCGTCGGAATCCAGACGCTTGCCCGTGACCGGTGAGCAGGGAGCCTGCGGTCGATCATCGCTCGGATCGCATAGATAGAATTCCAGTTCGGTCGCCACCACCGGTGTCAGACCCAGCGCCTTGTAGCGGTCGACGATTCGCGCCAGTGCGCGCCGCGGATCGCCCTCGAAAGGCGTGCCATCCTCGCGGCGCATCCACAGCATGGCCAGAGCGGTCGGGCGACTGGTCCAGCTGATGGGCAAGAAGGGACGACCGGTAAAATCACACAGTCCGTCGGAATCACCGGTTTCAAAGACCAGCTCGCTATTCTCGATATCCTCGCCCCAGACATCCACATTGGCAATGGACAGTGGCATGCGGACCTCGCCATTGACCACCTTGGCAGCCTGGTCAACGGGGATACGCTTGCCTCGCATGGTGCCGTTCAGATCGCATACGCAGGCGAATATCGACTCGATTTCCGGGTGTTCCTGCACCCATGTCGAGATATCGCTGTCTGTCATTGAAACCCCTATCGTGATACCTTACAGATATTGTGATACCTTTTTCGCGAGTGTAAATGCTTTCAGATCTGTGTCAACAGCGATTTGAATACTCGATCGAGAAAAAGTGAAGCGCAGAATCGGATCCCGTTCAATGTCCAGAAAGACAGAACTGTTCATACCTGATACGTCAACGGACACCGACCGCACAACGCAACAGTACGTGTACGAGCGTCTGCGCTACGCCATCATGGTGGGCGCCATCCAACCTGGCACGGCACTGACCATGCGAGGTCTTGCCGAGGCGATGGACCTCAGCCCGACCCCGGTCCGGGAGGCTGTGCGCCGCCTGAGTTCGGAAAACGCCATTCTGATCAGGAAGAATCGCCGCATTGCCATTCCCCGCATGACCTCAGGCCGGTTCGAGGAACTGGTGGCCATGCGCATCCATCTGGAAGTTCACGCAGCAGAGCGGGCATTGCCCTATGTGGCTGATGTGAAAATCGCAGAAATGAAGGGTTTCGATGACAGGATGGATCAGGCGATTGCCGAGCGAGATCTGAATGCCTTGACCACCTTGAATCACAGCTTCCATCGCACCCTGTACACCATCAACCCCGATCAGGTAGCCATGCCGCTGATCGAGAGTCTCTGGCTGCAGCTTGGCCCGTTTCAGCGCCAGGTCATCGAACTGCTCGATGAATTCTACGAAATCGATCGACACAAGGAGATACTTTCGGCCTTGACCGCCCGGGATGCCGTCGCGCTGGCTCGTGCCACCCGACGCGACATACAGGAAACCGTGGCCAGAGCAGGTCGCAAGCTGCTGGCGGCAGAAAGCACAGCAAGCTGATTGTCGAGAGGACTCGACTCTCCAGCTTGCCGTGCATAGACCTCATTCGGCAGCGTTTCTCTCGAAGAAGAAGCGAACCATCTCCGCGCTGGCATCCGGCCCCTTGCCGTCAGTGTAGGAACCTCCCGGTTGCCCGCCGGACCAGGCATGCCCCAGACCATCGACCATCCAGTATTCCAGCTCGCATGAGCCATCGACCCCGGACGACAACTGGCGGGTGTAGGCACGTCCGGAAACGCTCCCTCGCAACTCCCTCATGACGGACTGCTGCGACTCTCCACAGACGGCCTGTCGCGCAATCCTGTCTCCGTTCGATGGATGCACCGTGGTGTCCGCAGCGCCATGAAACACGATGGTTGGCACACGCGGGCGGCGAGCGCCGGGCACATTGCCAGCGGTGTCTGTCCCATTGCCTGCCATGGCGGCAAACGCGGAAGGGACATCCCGGGCGGCGCCAAACGGCAGTCCGGAGTGCGCACCGACCGCGGCAAAGACGTCGGGATAGGTTTCTCCCAGAATCACGGCCATGGCAGCGCCTGCAGACAGACCAGCCACAAAGGTGTGCTGCGGTAGTACACCATGCTCTGCCATCACCTTGCGGGTCATTCCAGCCAGAATGGCCGGCTCGCCCCGGTCTCGCTGTTGATCAGCCCGACTGAACCAGTTCCAGCACGACTGCGCGTTGTCCCCTCGCGACTGCTGCGGATAGACCACCACGAAACGCCCCTTCTCCGCCCAGGCGTTCATGTCAGTCCCGATGGCAAAGTCCTCCGGATTCTGGGTACAACCGTGCAACATGACGATCAGGCCGGTCAGCCCCTGATCAGCGGTAGACGATATATAGGTTCGATAGGCGCGGCTGCCTGCTGCACACGCGTGAATATCCTGGCGGAATTCGGCGCCTTCGGGAATCTGGACGTGTCGACGACTCGCATTGGCTGATGGCAGACCGAATTCGGGAAGGTTGCCGACCAGCCCGCGCATCGACTCCGGCATCGAATCCGATAGTGACCCCGGCATTGAGCCCCGTAGTGAACCCGACAGTGAGCCTCGCAGTGAATCCGACAGGGGCTCCCGCTGCGTATCCGACGCCGAGCCCTTCAGCAAACCTTGCGACGAATCCGATGGCGGTGTCGAAGAACCGTGAGACGACTCGGCCGGCGGTGCCATCAGACCATGCTGAGCCAGCGTACGAGTGACAAGATCCCGGGCGCCGCTACTGCTCGCCGCATTTCCGGGCAAGCGCAACAGGCGCTTTGTGACATTGATCATTTGTTGTATTTCTCGGTAATTCGCATCCTATCTGATGCGATCTGCCAGCGCGTTTCTGACTGCCGCACTGGCCTGTAGGGAACCCAGCACACTGATGGAACCGATCGTCGCCAGCGCGAGTTCCGGGGACACATCCGGAGCTATTCGTGCCAGGCCCACGACCTTGATATGCAGCAACTCGCCAGCATCCTGCACGGCTTCGAGATCCGCCCGGGAGTAGTCACGCAATCCCAGCTCCATCGTATGCCGGTCAATACTCTTGCTGACCGCATCGACATGGCTGTCCAGTTGCCTGCGAATCGCGGTCCGGATGAAATCACTGCGGTTGGAATAGAAGCCTTCCTGAACCAGCAGGTCGATTCGGCCCAGGTCGACATAACCGAGATTGATGGTGATCTTTTCGCTCTCGGGGGTCTTGTCGCGCGTCTTTTTCGGCATAGTCACTGCTTTTTCCATCCATATGGAAGGCGTATGGATGTTATACAGAGTTTTCCAGGTAGAGGAAAGCATTATTCAGCCTTGCGCCGGCAATCTGCTCTGCACGGGATGGCCTTGTAATCGCTCCATACAGCGCGATCCATACGGACTGCCGGAGTATGGTGACTGACCGTTCCAGCCATTGACCCGCCATGCTGTATGACTCCCTGACCCGTTATGCCAGCTTTGCACCTGATGCCGTCTGGACGCTGCTGTACATCGCCTGGATTCTGGGGGGAACCGTGTTTCTGTTGCTCAGGCGTCGCCGCCCGACGACAACCATGGCCTGGCTGCTGGCGTTCTGGAGCCTGCCGGTCATCAGTGGACTCCTGTACTTCCTCATTGGCCCGAGGCGTCTGGATGATCAGACCCGACGTCGACAATCGGCTCGTCGCACAGCGGCCCGGAACATTCCAGAGACCGACGCACAACTACCGGCAACATTCGTCGATCGGTTCGCGCTGTCGACTCTGGCGCACGTGGCCCGACGTGATTCTCATGCGCAGCCCGGACCACGGCCAGCCAGGGCTATCGATCTGTACGAGGATGGCAATCGCTGCTTTCCTGCCATTCTTGACGCCATACGGGACGCTCGCACTCAAGTCCATCTGGAGTACTACATCTGGCAACCGGATGTGATCGGTACTCGCCTTCGAGACACCCTGCTCGAGCAGGCCAGGGCTGGCATCAGGGTACGTATCGTGGTTGACGCCATTGGGGCCAAGAACTGTCGCGGAGACTTCTGGGCCCCCTTGCTCGAAGCCGGCGCGGAAGTGCGAAAATTCAATCCACCCCGATTATTGACACCACAGCCTGGCAAGCTCAATTTCCGCACCCACCGAAAGATCATCATCATTGACGGACAACTTGCCTTCACCGGCGGAATCAATGTCAGTGACGACAACCTCGATACCACTGGCGAATCGACGGATCAGGCCTGGCGCAGTACTCACCTGAAACTGCTGGGGCAGCCCGCCATGGATCTGCAAGCCATCTTTCTGGAAGACTGGCTTTACGCATCACCGGTCAATGCATCGGCCAATGACCATAGTGGCAATGACACTGGCAGCAACAGCAACAGCAACAACAACAACAACAACAACAACAACAACAACAGTGACAGTGACAGTGACAGTGACAGTGACAGTGACAACCAGTCTCAGACTACCGAGAAGGAACGGGCATCGCAGGCACCCGATGACATCGACGACTGGTTTCCTTCTGAAGACTCCGACACCGGCGAATACCCTGCTCCTGACTCAGCGCCATGGGTGCAGATCGTCGACTCGGGGCCGGACGAAGCCAGCAATGACATCCACCTGTTGTATTTCGCTGCCATCAATAGTGCACGCAGGCGTATCTGGATCAACACGCCCTACTTCGTACCGGATGCGCCGATCGAGATGGCACTGGAGAGCGCCTCACGGCGAGGCGTGGATGTTCGATTGATATTGCCGGCAATCGGCGACTCCATGCTGGTCAACGCAGCGGCCAGAACCTATGTCACGGATGCCACCAGAAACGGCACACGTGTCTGGCATTTCGAACCACGGATGAATCACTCCAAGGTAATGATCATCGACGATGAACTGGCTATTGTCGGAACCGCCAATATGGACAACCGAAGCTTTCGTCTCAATTTCGAAGTCGTGGCAGCCATCTACGACAAGCACAGCAACGCACGACTGGCCGAGATGTTCGAGAAGGATCTTGCCTCTTCGCGGGAATTCGAAGCCGATGACAGCCACCCGGGGATCATCGAGCGCATCATCGCCAATGCCGCACGCCTGTTGGCACCACTACTGTGACGGCGATAGTGAAAATTCTACAATCGGTGGGTTCTGACGGTTCAGCCGATGACCACGGTAGTAGTCTGTTGATCGGCAACGGTTGTCTGGCCCCTGGCGGGACGAAATACTGACAACTCAAGCCGTTTTCCTTTCGACACTCAAGGTTGCAACTGCATGGCGCACTGGATAAAGCGATTGGTTCTGGTGCTGCTGTTGGTTCCGGCAGTGATACTGATTGCACTGGAGCTGCTTCCCGGCAAATGGCTTGCACGTCAGATCTCCTCACTCGCCAGCGCCAGCAGTGGTCTTGATGTGGTCATCGACGATGCATCGCTGACTGTGTTCACCTTGAGTCCGAGTCTGTCTCTGTCCGGCATTGACGTTGATGATTCGGCCGACCAGCCAGTGGTGGATGCCGAGCAGTTGTCGGCGACGGCCAACCTTCGCGCCTTGTTCAATGAGTCTCCGCTCATCGACCGAATACAGCTGAAAGGGGGTGCTGCCTCCCTGAGTGTCGATGAGCAAGGACGCGGCAACTGGACAGACTGGCTACCTGCCTCCGA
Organism: uncultured Granulosicoccus sp.; assembly: GCA_947495035.1. Lineage (GTDB taxonomy): Bacteria > Pseudomonadota > Gammaproteobacteria > Granulosicoccales > Granulosicoccaceae > Granulosicoccus. The sequence goes on along the minus strand of CANLXI010000033.1, from coordinate 46,474 downwards.
TCCCGCCAGCTCTGGTGATGACAGCGACACGACACCGGCAATCCCCGCCGTCCGTTCCATTCTGATTGACAGCACGCAGATCGCCTATCGAGATCAGCGAACCGATCTGGACGTGAAACTCGATCTGAGCGCGCAAGGTTCCACGAGTGATGACAGTGAACCACTGACCGCGGAGGCCACCGGCACCATCAACGAGCTCCCCGTGTCAGCGCAGGTCTCTGCGCAGTCATTGCTTGCCGTTGCATCCATGCAGAATGACCTGTCGGTCGATGCCTCGGCAACGCTTGGCACCACCTCCGCAGATGTCCAGGGGGTTATCGGTGAGCCGTCTTCCTTCAGCCAGCTGGACCTGGATTTTTCCGTCGAAGGCCAGGACCTGCAGGATATCGAAGCCGTATCATCGATGCTCATGCCTCTCATCCCACCCTTCTCTCTGGAGGGGTCACTGCGCCGAGACAACGATGAATTCATATTGCGTCGCTTCGATGCCGTTGTCGGGGACAGCGATTTGCAAGGGGACATTCGGGTCAACCCCTTCAGTGAACCCCCTCTGCTCTATGCGAACATCATATCCACCGTACTTGACCTCGACGATCTGGCCGGATTGATTGGTGCAAGCCCGGACCCGGACGAAGTCGCCGCACCAGACGAAGCGGCGCAGACCGGACAGGGGCAGACTGACGGGCGGTTGCTACCTGACAACCCGATTCCGCTGACCGAACTCGGCGCGTTGTTCAATGGCGAGATCGCGTTTCGATCCAGCGAGATTCGAACAGAGCTGATGCCTGTGGAATCCATGGACTTGCAGCTACAGCTGCTGCCTGATCGCCTGAAGATCGAACCGCTCACGATAGGTCTGGCAGGCGGCGTGGTGGAAGGCTCGCTGGATGCCCGGTTGAGCGATGAGCCCATTTCCAGCACTCTGGAGCTTCGCGTCCTCCACGTCGATCTCGGCCCGGTCATGGCCAGCGCGGGGATCGACAATGATGCTTTCGGACAGATTGGTGGTCGTGCCAAATACTGGATGACTGGCGATACCGTTTCGGAAATGGCAGCCAGCGCTGACGGCGGTGTGTTTCTCCTGATGACGGAAGGTCAGGTGGGAGCATTGCTGACCGAACTGGCGGGCATTGATCTGGTCGAGTCATTGACCCTGCTGACGACCGAGAAGGACGAACTGACGGATATACGATGCGCTTACGCCGACCTGCATACCAGGGAAGGGCTCATGTCGGTGCAGACGTTCGTGATCGACACGGATGACACGGTCTTTCTTGCCGACGGCACAGTGGATTTCAACGATGAATCACTGGATCTGACCATCGAACCACATCCGAAGGATGTCAGCCTGCTGGCAGCTCAGACAGCCGTCGAGATTGGCGGCACTCTGACAGATCCCGCCATTCTGCCCGGCAAGTCATTGCCACTGCGTGTGGCGGCCTCCGCCATTCTGGCATCAGTGGCGGGACCTGCAGCGGCACTGCTCCCCTTCCTGGAATCAGGATCGGGTGAAGGCAGCCCGTATTGCTCTGGACTGGCAAGCTCTCTTGACGAGGCTCGCTGATGAGCCTTCCGATGGCTTTTTTCCACATCACCGCTGACACGCTCCGATGAATGCATTCTCCAGTGCTCGACATGGACTCCTGATTGGCCTGCTGCTGATGAACGCAGCCTGTACCACGGTAACGCGTGAGATCGATCAGGTGGATGCCATGACGGCGCAACGTACCACCGAAGTGAAGTCGGCATTGATTGCCAGTACCGAGGTGGACGCCGCCGCCATTCGAGTCAGTACCAGAGACGATGGCGCCTTGCTGTTATCCGGCTTTGTCGAAACAGAAAAGGAACGACAGGCCGCCTTGAAGGCGGCACGCGACGCCTTTCGTGAAGGCAGAGTGATCGACGAGCTGGAGCTGCGTTGAACAGGTCGACGGACTCCCGACGGGATCCTGAATGCGAGGATATCAAGGCTCTTTCGATGACGACGGAAGGGCCAGAGGGTGTGCCATACTGCCTACCTGCTCTTGACCAAAGGAGGCTGACCGCACATGAAATCGCTATCGACCGACGCAGCTCTGGTTCAGCGCCTGCTGGAAACCATCGAGCAGGACGTTCTGCCGTTGACTGAAGAAGCCGTACGACGTGGCAACAAGGTATTTGGTGCAGCGCTGCTGAAAAAATCGGACCGGAGCACGTTTCTCGCCGAAACCAACAACGAGATGGAAAGTCCACTGCATCACGGTGAAATGCATCTGCTCAAACGCTACTACGAGCTGTCGCCAGCCGAGCGCCTTCCACCTGGTGAATTGATCTTTCTCAGCACCCACGAACCCTGCAGCATGTGCCTGTCGGCCATCACCTGGGCCGGTTTTGACAACTTCTACTACTTTTTCAGCCACATGGACTCGCGCGACGCGTTTGCCATTCCACACGATCTGAAAATACTCAAGGAGGTGTTCGATGTCGATCCCGGAAACTATCACCGCAGCAATGCCTTCTGGCAATGTGAGGGTATCCGGGAGTGGATAGCACAACAGGAGGACGCATTGGCGAGTGACACGAGAAAGGCACTCGACGAAAAGGTGGAATCCATCTGTCAGCGGTATGCCGAGGCATCTCGACACTATCAATCCAGCAAATCCGGTAACAGCATCCCGTTGAACTAGCGATCTGTCACATTCCGGGATTCAGGCGTGTATCCTGTACGACGCAGACTCGGCCGCAGAAAAAAGATGGCCTTCCCTGGCCTCGTTGGCTCCTTGCCTCAATACCACTTGGAGGAGGAATAACGAAAGTCACCACACTTTCGAGACTTGAGAATACGCGAAGCCAATGCGATTGCATGTGACGCCATTACACTTGTTTGAGGACATAGTGTCAGCAATCATCACCGATTCCATTCATCCACGACACCAATAGACCTGGCAGGCACGCAGACCCGGTCACTTGCCACCGACAAGCCCGCCAATAAGAAGGGCCATCATCGCTCATGACAGCGCCTGCGAAGTCACCCTTGCCCGTCAAGCCTTCCACGGCAACTCCTCCACCCGAGAGCCCCGACACTTCGTGACATCCCCCCTCGATACTCCGTTCAACACTCTGCCCCTGCGCCCGGAACTGCTTGCCTCTGTCGAATCGCTGGAATACAGCGCCATGTCGGCAATCCAGATGCAGGCCCTCCCCGCCATCCTTGACAAGCGGGATGTCCTGGCGCAGGCAAGAACCGGTAGCGGCAAGACGGCGGCCTTCGCATTGGGCCTGCTCGACAAGCTGGAGATTCAGACCTACAGAACCCAGGCTCTGGTCCTGTGCCCGACGCGCGAGCTTGCCGATCAGGTCGCTGCCGACATTCGTCGACTGGCCAGCGCGCTACCCAATACTCGTGTATTGACCCTGTGTGGTGGCAAACCGATGCAGGCTCAACTCAATTCTCTCAGGCGGGACGCACACGTCATTGTCGGCACCCCGGGCAGGGTCCTCAAACATCTGGAAAAAGGCAGTCTGCTGCTCGATGGTGTACGCACTCTGGTGCTCGATGAGGCTGATCGAATGCTGGACATGGGTTTTCACGATGACATCATTCGCATCCTCGACAGGACAGACAGGCGCCGACAGACCCTGCTGTTTTCGGCCACCTATCCCGATCAGATCAGACAGATCAGTGAGGCCGTTCAAGTGGATCCGGTTGAAATACGCGTTGAATCGCTGCAACAGGAGGAACCGATCCGACAGGTGTTCTACGCTGTGGAGGAAAACGACAAGAGCGCCGCACTGCTGGCTGTGCTGCAGAGTAACCAACCCGACTCCTGCATCGTCTTCTGCAATCGGAAACAGCACTGTCAGAGCCTCACCCAGGCACTGCTTGATCAGGGGTATTGGGCCAAGGCACTGCATGGTGATCTCGATCAGCAGGCTCGCGACGAATCGATACTTCTGTTTGCCAATGGCAGCACTTCGATCCTGGTGGCCACGGATGTGGCCGCGCGAGGACTGGACATCGACACGCTGGCAGCCGTGATCAATCACGACATGGCTCTGGACCCGGATACCCATGTGCACCGCATCGGACGAACCGGCCGAGCTGGCCATGGCGGCCTTGCCATCAGCTTTGTCTTGCCGAACGAACAATACCGCCTCGAGGCCATCGAGCAGCGTCTGGAAAGGCGATTTCCTGTCGAACAATGGCCACGATCGGAGGCTCGACGGTCAAGGCCAGCCTTGCCGGCAACGGTAACCCTGCATATCAACGCCGGCAGGAAAGACAAGATTCGACCGGGTGATATTGTCGGCGCCTTGACTGCCGGGGAATCCCTGAACAAGGAGCAGATCGGGAAGATCACGGTGCAGGACAGAAAAGCGTATGTGGCAGTGGATCGCGATCAGGGAAGCCTTGCACTTGAGGTCTTGAATGGCGGCAGGATCAAGGGGCGTCGATTCAAGGTTCGTCTGTTGCGCTGAGCTTGTACGGCGAGCAGGCTCATTGCCCTGAACATCACCCGCCCCTTGAAATCTGCAACAAGCTGCATGCTACCTGATCTTTGTGTCACGGCTCTGCCTGAGACAGGCGATTGAACCAGCAATAGTTGCTAAGCTTCGGATCAGGAAAATGTCAGACAGGGAAATGAATGTGACAGTGATCAAAGCCAATTCTCACCGGGGACGTCGAACATGACAACCGGTCTATCCGATGGCACACAGACAGACCCGAGAGAGATGTCGATGGACACCAACCGGGTCGTTGAACGACAACAGACCCACTATGGGGTGATCGACATCGGCTCGAACTCGATTCGGCTGGTGGTCTACGATGACCTCAGCCGAGCCCCCTTCCCGCGCTTCAACGAAAAATCCATGGTGGCACTGGGATCGGGACTGGACGCCGATGGCAGGTTCACCGACGACACCATATCGCGAGCGCTTCATGCCATCGAGCGGTTGAGCTCCATCGCCAGGGCGATGAAGGTTGAACGTATCGATGTGCTTGCCACCGAAGCCACGCGACGGGCGAAGAATGGCAATGAACTGATCGATGCGATCCGCAAGAGAACCGGTTTGCAGACACGCATTCTGTCAGGCGAAGAAGAGGCCTTCTACTCGGCACACGGCGTCATTTCCGGCTTCTTCCAGCCCAAGGGAATGATGGGCGATATCGGCGGAGGCAGTCTGGAAGTTGCAGAAGTACTCAGCGACAGCATCGGCGAGCGGATGACCAGCATGCCACTGGGCGCCCTGCCGGTGACCGCCAGGATGCAGGAAGGCTACGGCAGCGCCAAGAAATGGGTGGATGACATCCTGTCCGAGAGCCTGCCCCCCATGCTGACCAATCCGGTCTTCTACGCTGTTGGTGGCGGCTGGCGTGCACTGGCCCGTATCCACATCGCCATGAACAATCGTCCGATCAGTGTGGTGCACGGTTACGAGTTACCGGCCAGCGAAGTCCGCTCTCTGGCCAACAGAATCGCCAAGATGACCCCCGAGCAGGTTGCGGAACTACCGGATGCGCCAGGCAGACGCATCAATACACTGCCGGCATCCGCCCTGGTCATGTCCAGAGTGCTGCGCAAACTGGCGCCGGATCGAGTGGCATTTTCAGCCTACGGCCTGCGGGAGGGCTGGCTGTACCAGCAACTGGACCAACAGGAGCAGTATCGTGATCCGCTGATCGAGGGCGCCATGGCCATCGGCATACCGGTTGCCCGCGTTCCTGCCTTCAGCGAGGCGCTGGGTGAATGGACGGACAATCTGTTTCCAGGCGAGACTCAATCCGATAAACGCCTGAGACTGGCAGTCTGCGCATTGACCGACATTGCGTGGCGAGAGCACGAGAAAATCCGCGCAACTGACAGCTTTCTGCGGCTGTTGCAGTTCCCCTTCATCGGCCTGTCCCATCCGGAACGTGCGTTCATCTCGGTGGCCATCCTTGCGCGCTATGGTGGCAAGGTGGATGACATGGTGAAAAATGCGGTCAGTGACCTGCTCAGTGTCAGTGAACTGCGACGTGCCGAGATTCTGGGTCGAACACTGTTGCTGGGGCACCGGTTTTCGGCCAGCGTACCCGAGATACTGCGTCACGCCAGAATCAGAATCGACGCCGATGCCGTGCGCCTGGAAATTCTGGATGATCGCAGCATTCCGGACAGTGATGCGGTTCAGAGTCGGTTGAAACAGCTTGCCAAGGCAACCGGGCTGGATGGCGCGGAGATCGTGAAGGTCGATAGCTGACCCATCATCCGTACAGACCCGTTTGTCAGTTGATTCGTCACGGGTGTCAGGTGATTCGTACGGCTTTGCCTGCATCGGTCCTGGCGTGCCGCTGCAGTGGCAATGGAACACCTGTCATGCAGTCACGAAGGCATCCTTGGGCACCGCCACCACACCTTTGCTCGACACATGAAATCGTCGAGCATCGGTTGTCGGGTCGCAGCCGATTCGGGTGCCGGCCGGAATCCTGACGTCCTTGTCGACTATGCAGCGTCGCAGGATGGCACCTGCGCCAACCTGTACACCATCGAACAGGATGCTGGATTCGACATGGGCTGCCTCGTCGACATGGACACGAGCAGACAGAATGGAATCGATCACGGTTCCCCCATTGACTACCGAGCCGTTGCCCAGCATGCAATTGCGGATGGACCCGATGTTGCCGGTTTCGCTGGAAGTGACTCGCGCTGGTGGATGTTGCCCCTGATAGGTTCTGATCGGCCAGGAATCCTGGTAGAGGTCCAGGGGTGGCACGCTCGACAGCAGATCCATGTTGGCTTCGAAATATGAGTCCAGCGTTCCCACATCCCGCCAATAGCGATCAGGGCTGACCCTGCCGCCCTGGCCACCGAACTGATAACCGGCAACGCGGTGAGTGGCAATCAATCCCGGCAACAGATCATGGCCAAAATCATGTGATGAATCCCTCGCGGCATGATCCGCATCCAGTTGAGCACGCAACACGTCGATATCGAAGACGTAGATGCCCATCGACGCCAGAGCATGCTGATCGTCATCCGGCAAAGGCGCAGCCTGCGTCGGTTTTTCGATGAAGTCGATCACACGGTCGCTCTTGTCCACTGTCATGATGCCGAACGAGGACGCCTCGGCAATCGGTACTCGCATGCAGGCAACCGACAGATCCGCTTTCTGTTCGATATGTTGCTGCAACATGGCAGCATAATCCATCCGGTAGACATGGTCCCCGGAGAGAATCAACACCCGCTTGGCGCCACTGCGTTCCAGCAGATACAGATTCTGGAAAATGGCGTCTGCCGTGCCGCTGTACCAGGATTCACCGGTGCGCATTTGCGGGGGGACCGCCGTGATGTACTCCCCCAGCTCCGGACTATAGATGGACCAGGCATCGCGCAGGTGTTTCTGCAGGGAGTGCGACTTGTATTGTGTCAGCACCAGGACACGTCGGATGTTGGAATGCAGGCAATTGCTGAGAGTGAAATCGATGATGCGGTACTTGCCACCGAATGGCACGCTGGGCTTTGCTCGATCGGAGGTCAAGGGATACAAACGCGTACCCTGACCCCCGGCCAGCAAGACACAGATCGTTTCCTCGCAGATAGTGTCCAAATCGGGCAAACCTCAACATCGACGATTCAGCCTAAAGCACAAGCCCCTGCAAATCCAGTGCATGATTTGACTTATTACCCGCAGCCCGGGAACAGGACTTGGGCTTTCGGTGCATGGCAACGCAAGCATATCGATTGCGATGCCATGCGCGGATCAACGGCAGCTTGTCATCGTCTTCCCGGTGAACAGATCGAGAGCAGACAAGCCGCCTATTCCTGCGTCGGTTCGCTCAGCACCAGCCTGGAGAACGATGCGCTTGCATAATCCCCATTGGCCTTGTCAATGGCCCACTCTCCGGTGCCGGGGCAAGCTGCGTACCAGATGCCTTCAGCATCCCGGGTACTGCACTGATTGTATGCACCTGCCTTGAAGTACAAGAAATCCTCGGCATAGCCCATTGGGTTGTCTTTCTCGTCCACATTGCCATCAGGGTCGACGTTGTCCGCCAGATTGATCTGAAACTCGCGGGTTTCGCGCCCGGGAGATTCGAATCTCAATGACATCACATTGCCTTGCACATTCACTTCGTAGCTGAACTCCTCGCCCAGAGCAATACCCTCATCACCCGGATCTGCCGGATTGTCCCAACCATTGCCCCAGACCACGTAGGAGATATCCGTGCGGTTCGGATCGTCCTTTTCCAGGTTCCGTTCATAGTTCCAGAATACCGAGCCATTGTCGTGTTCCGGCCACTTCTTGAAGTAGATCTTGAGCGGCTCATTGCCATACCCGAACCCCCTGCCCTCGGCCATCTGCTCCTCGTTCTTGTCAGCATGGATCTGACCGACAACCATGGAATAGGCGGGATACTTCTCCGGATGACCTGCCCGGGTCGCAACATGATTGACCTTGAGCGTGGCATTGAGCTTGCCTCCGAAGATCTGGCCCTCAGGGTTTGCCTGGAGCGCGAAGTTGTTGCCCGGCGTGTGCGTACCGATATCCGTATTCGTACCGCGCAGCATCTGTCGGAGTTCACTGCGGGTGTTTGAAGAGTTGGGAGTGGTCATGGCCTTGTTGGCCGCCGTGAAGACCATCTCTCCGTCCTCATTCAGATAGAAGAAGTCCGGATGTGAATATTGCTGTATATCGGCCACTGACACCGAGTCGATCTTTTCATCGCCATCGGCATCGAGTGGCAGAGTGATGTTCCAATGGCTCAGATCGAATTTGTCCGCCGGAACCCCACCCGCTTCACCGTACGCCAGGCCAGTCATGCCGGCCGACGTCGCGGCAAACACGGTCAATGCGACGGTCCTTGAAGTAAAGACTGGATTCATTTGCTATTCCTCTCAGGTTGAAATGCGCCCTGGTAAGGCGCCCTTGTCAGCAAATACCGTCTCTACAGACCAGGCGTGACCTGAAGCGACCGCACTCAACTGAGATATCAGATTATCACACTGATATCTCTGTTGAGACTTGGATCACAGTTCTACGCAGGCCCGATCAGCACAATCGTGGTTACCATCTGGACAGCCATCAAGGTAATCGGCAACATCGTGCCTGATGACTCGCAGTATCCGAATCCGCAGCGTCACGGCCCCTTCATGCAGGCACCGTTCCGGACACTTCCTTCACGTCGGCGGATGTCGCGCTCCCTGCATCATTGCTCTCCACACGGGTCACGGCGGACTGGCTCGAAGATGGATCCGCCTTAACCGACGCCATGGCGGTTGCATCCGCTTCTTCAGGCAACAGCAGCGACAGGACAATGGCAGACATGCCTGCCAATGTAATGGGTGTTGCGACTACCTGCTTCAGAAAATCAGGCATATGCTGAGTGGAGTCAGGTACCAGTGTGACCCCCAGCCCCAGGCCGAATGAGATGGCCATGATGTAGACCTTGCGCTTGTCGATTTCCTGAGTAGCCAGGATTCTGATACCGGCCACCGCTATGGTGCCAAACAGAATGACCGTCGCACCACCGAGCACCGGTTTGGGTACCAGCAGAAACAACGATCCGAAAATCGGGAAAAAGCCCATCAGTACCAGCAGACCGGCCACATACAGACCAACGTGGCGACTGGCCACACCGGTCATCTGGATGACTCCGTTGTTCTGCGAAAACGTGGTGTTGGGGAAGGTGTTGAACAGTGCAGCGATACCGGAATTCACGCCATCGCCGAGAATCCCTCCCTTGATTCGTTTCATGTACAACTCGCCCTTGATCGGCTCGCCGGAAATGACAGAGTTGGCGGTCAGATCTCCACTGGTTTCGATGGCGGTAACCAGATAGATGAATGCAACGGGTATGAACAGGAACGGGTCAAAATCCAGCCCGAACCTGACAGGTACCGGCAAGGCAAAAAAGGGTGAATTTCCGAGGTTGGAAAAATCGACTTGCCCCAGGACGGCAGCAGCCACCACGCCGATCAACAGGCCGATCATGATGGCGGAGATTCGCAGCATGAGGCTCCCGCGAAAGGTAAGCGTCAGAATGGATGCAACGACCAGACTGCCAAGCAAGAGATTGACCGGCGAGCCCAACGCATCACCAGCCTGTTGACCACCTGCAAAGTCAGTGAAACCCACCTTGATCAGACTCAGTCCGATCACCGTGATGACAATGCCGGTGACTGTGGGCGTGATGATGCGATCCAGCTTGTGTATGAACTGGCTGAGAACGATCTCGACAAGACAGCCTGCCAGGCACAGCCCGAACAGCATTGCAAGGATGTCTTCAGGCGTTCCCCCCTGCCCCTTGACCGAAAAACCGGCAGCCAGCAGTGCCCCCAGAAACGCAAAACTGGTCCCTTGCAGACTCAGCAGGCCGGAACCGATCGGCCCTACGGTCTTGCACTGTATGAAGGTGGAGACTCCCGAGACGAACAAGCCCATGGCAATCAGATATGGGGTGTAGGCTCCCAGTTCGAGAACGCCGCCGATGATGATCGACGGGGTTACAACCCCGACTATCGATGCCAGGATGTGCTGAAACGCCGCCAACAAGGCGGATTTGAACGGTGGCTTGTCATCCAGTGTGTAAATGAGCCCGTGATCTGGTTTTGTAGTGGTTGCCATGTCGCCGCGAGTGTCCGTGTGCCGCTGAGTGTCTGCCAGCCGTCAGCCCGAACCGTTTCATCAGGCCAGAATCAGGGCATGGGTGCCGGTTCGGGTCAACGGGATAGCGCTTGTACAGACAATAAGGCAGAGTTCACCACGTCGATGCTGCTCATAATGCAGCACCGCTATGTCATTTATGCAGCACAGCCAGCAGATGACACAGCAGACGGCGCAGTTTCACAGGTCGTGCTCACGGGTAGTGTCCCGGGTGTCATCACTGTTGATGCGGGAGTCCGGATGCAGAGACTTGCCCAGAATATGCGAGCTGTTGCTGATGCGGCTCGAGGGTACACCCACCACACGTGGGTCAGGGCCTTTCACCACCTCATGATCCTTGCCCGGATAATCCAGCGTACCGAGAAAATGCTGGATGCAGTTGATACGGGCACGCTTCTTGTCGATCGAACGAATGATGGTCCAGGGCGCATCAGCGGTGTCCGTGTAGAAGAACATCGCCTCCTTGGCTTCGGTGTAGTCATCCCACTTGGACAGGCTGGCCTTGTCGATCGGGCTGAGCTTCCACTGCTTCAACGGATCTGTCTCCCGACTCTTGAAGCGACGAGCCTGCTCTTCACGACTGACTGAAAACCAGTACTTGTAGAGTTTGATACCCGAGCGCACCATCATGCGTTCAAGCTCCGGCGTCTGCCGCATGAACTCCAGATACTCGTTCGGTTTGCAGAAACCCATGACGCGCTCCACCCCTGCGCGGTTATACCAGGACCGATCGTAGAGCACGATTTCACCTTCTGTCGGCAAATGCTCGATGTATCGTTGAAAGTACCACTGACCCCGCTCCTGGTCAGTTGGCTTGTTCAGCGCGACGACCCTGGCACTTCTGGGGTTCAGATGCTCCATGTAGCGTTTGATGGTACCTCCCTTGCCAGCGGCATCGCGACCTTCGAACAGCAGTACGAACTTCTGACCTGTCTCCTGTGCCCAGTGTTGTACTTTCAGAAGTTCGGCCTGCAGCGTGGCCTTTTCCGACTCGTATTCGGATCGCTCCAGCTTGCTCAGGGGACCCAGAGACTCTGCAAGTGCCGCACTGCCCAGAGGCGAGTAACTTTCACCCAGCGCATCGATAACCTGGTCGCTCTTGTCCGCCATCACGCGCTCCGAGTTCTTGCCCGAATTGCGTCGGCTTCTCGAAGTGGCATGCTTGCCGTCGTTGCCGCCAGCACCAGCACCAGCATCGTTGCCATTGCCATTGCCATTGCCATTGCCATTGCCGTTGCCGTTGCCGTTGCCGTTGCCGTTGCCGGAATCATCCGCCGACACAGTGACTTTCGGTTGTTCCAGCACCCCCGGGTTATCGCTCATCGCCATGCTCTCGTCTCCATTTGATCCGGATCGGGATGAACTTCCCGATTCGCGGATATTTGTATCACTTGATGAACAGACCCGTGTTGACCGGGATCAATACCTGTTCAGCCGGCCCGGATGATCTGTAGAATGGGCGGTCCAACCGCTTTCCCGATCAGGTCCGGTGACCTCTGTGTTGCCTCGGACTCGAACTCCTGCCTTTTCGACGACGACTGATGTCCGATTTCAACGATTCCCGCACACGCCGCAACATCTTTGTGCTGGTGGCTGCCCAGGCGATTCTGGGAGCCCAGATGCCCATGATCTTCGTGGTGGGTGGTCTGGCTGGTGGCATGCTGGCCGACAATGTCTGCTTTGCCACGCTCCCCATTTCCCTGATCGTCTTCGGTTCGATGACAACCGCCCCCTGGCTGTCTCCACTGATGCAACGCAAGGGACGTCGCTTCGGATTCTGCGTGGGTGCCACTGGTGGCGCGGTCGGAGCTGCCATTGCCGCCTACGGCTTGTATGTGTCGTCGTTTCCGCTGTTGCTGCTCGGATCCTACTTCACCGGGATCTACATGTCTGCGCAGGGCTTCTATCGATTTGCAGCGGCCGACACAGCATCCGAAACGTTTCGTCCCAAGGCAATTTCCTACGTCATGGCTGGAGGGCTACTGTCGGCCATCTTCGGCCCCCAGCTCAACAAGCTGGTTTTCGACGTCACGGTCCTGCCGGTATTCGGCGGCATCTTTCTGCCCAATCCGTTCATGGGAACCTATCTGACCATCATTGCGATCAACCTGGTCGGTATGCTTCTGTTTCTGCTGCTGGACCTGCCCAACGGCGATGAAACATCTGCCAGGACTGCCAGGGCTGTCCCTGCGGCACGCTCGAGAACCGAGTTGTTACGCAATCCTACGGTGCTGGTTGCCATCATCTGTGCCATGGTGTCCTACTCTCTGATGAATCTGGTCATGACCTCCACACCGCTGGCAGTCATCGGCTGCGGGTTTACCAGCGACAATGCCAATGACATCGTATCGGCTCATGTTCTGGCCATGTTCATACCCTCGTTCTTCACCGGCCATCTGATCGTGAAATACGGTGTAACGCGAATCATATCGGCCGGCCTGCTCATCCTGGCAATGGCAGGTGTGGTGGCCCTGATCGGTGTCCAGCTGGGAAATTTCTATATTGCTCTGGTACTTCTGGGAGTCGGTTGGAATTTCGGCTTCATCGGTGCCACGACCCTGCTGGCCAGCGCCCATGGCACACATGAGCGCGGCAAGGCCCAGGGCCTCAATGACATGATGGTGTTCGGCTGTGTCACCGTGGCCAGCCTGGCCTCCGGAGGCCTGATGAACTGCTCGGGCGGCACCCCGGTACATGGCTGGAGCGCAGTCAACATAGCCATGATCCCCTTTCTGTTGCTTGCCGGCGGTGCGCTGGTCTGGCTGCGTGCTCACACCCGCCGTCAGGCCAGCTCTGCAGCCTGACGGATACGCCATACCGACATCGTCGACCGACAGGAACTTTGAAAGTCTGGGGATACAGGGTACCCTTGAAAGGCCTGAGCATCTCGATTGACCATCCAAGCCCTCCCTCAGGGTACGAATGCCATGGAGACTTCCCGACCAACCGAACGCATTGACGACACATGGTGGTAACCGGATCACGGCGCCTTCTGGTACTGATACTGAGCATGATGTTTGCCCTGGGTTCGGTAAAGGCCGCCACACCGCCGCCCGACGAGCAGGAACTGAACGAGCTCGAAGACGCCATTGCCAACACGGCAGACCTGTCGGAGCAGGACTCTGGACAACTTGTCAACGAACTGAAACTGGCTCGTCGCCAACTGACAGGTCTGCAGCAACGACGGAGTGACATCGACGGCTACCTTCAACAGGTCGCCGACTACGATGCCAAGGTCAACGATCTGCAGTCCCGGATTCAGGCGCTGCTCGAAACCGGCCAGCCACGGGAATCACTGCCCGGCGGCGAAGCCGAACTTGCCGCCGCCGCTGCAGAACAGGAAGCCAGCGTCAGAGAGTCGAGTCAGGAATTGTACGAGTCTCGGGAGACAGAGGCACATCTGAGTGAACGTGCCGCTGCCATAACCCGGCAAATGGCGATGGCCGCCGCACAGATTGATGCCAGCAGTTCCCTGTCCAGCGATGCAACAGCTGATTGGCAACAGAACGTCAACTCGAAAACCACAGCGCTGGTAGAGAGAACCCGGGCATTCCTGTCACGCGTGCAATCACATGTCGCCCTTGAATCGATCAATTTGCAGCAGGTCGAACTCTCGACACTGGCACCCCGTCAGACTCTGGCCTCGCTCAATAGCCGGCTGTTGCAGATGCAGCTGGATGCCGAACTCGACGAACAGGACAGACTCTGGAGCGCACTGAATGACGCCCGAGTCTCACGGCTTCGAGACGAGATCGCAGCACATACCGATGAGACAAGCGGTCGTGAAACGGGAAGTCGTGATGTCATGCAGTTGCTCAGGGCTCGCCTGTCATTGCTCGAGAAGGAGCTTCCTCTGCTGCAGCAGACATCCTCGGTGTCCCAATCCATACTCGACATCTATCAGATCAGACTGATTCTGATGCGCGTGACCAACACGGGTTCGGTCAACGATGCGCTGGCCGTGACCGTACGCCAATTGCGCGAGCAGCTCCCCGATGAAGAAGCAATGGAGTCGCAACGCAAGGCCTTGCGCAACCAGCTGCAGAAACTGCAGGTCAATCAGATACTGTGGGAAGCCGAACTGAACAATTTCCAGACCCGCGATCAACTTGGCGGCACCATTGTCTATCCGACTGATCTGTCCCTGACTGAAGATTCCCTCGCTCAGCAGGTTGCACTGCTGAATGTCGCGAACCGGGTTTCCGATCGCATGGTCACGCTGGAAGCCGCCTTGAGCGAGGCGCTGATACGAGCCTCTCAAGTGAGAACCACACTCGATGGCAATGTTCTCTGGTTACGAACCAACGACGCAATCGGTCTGCCATGGATCAGTTATGGCTATGGCGCAGTGCAATGGCTGCTCGCTGCCGAAACCTGGCGAGGCCTGGACACTGCCTTCAAGGAAGCTCTGCAGTTGAAGATCATCACCTTGATTCCATTGGCCTTGTGTCTGCTTGGCTTGTTGGTCATGCGGCCTCACCTGAAGACGCTGCTGCGTCGCCGAGCCGGTCAGGTCGGCAATGTCGGTGAAGACGATTATTGGGTAACCCCCATGGCCTTTCTGTACAGCCTGATGTTGGCACTACCGCTGCCGCTACTGCTGTACTGCGCCTACTCCGTTGCCAGAGATGTCTTCGTGTTTGCAGGCTCGATCATTCCCGCCATCGCGGCATCTCTGCTCCTGACCAGTCTGTCGCTCGTCACACTGTTGTTTTTCAAGAGCCTGTGTCGCGAAAACGGCGTGTTCCGCGCGCACTTTTCATGGAATGATCACGCCGTCCAGCGACTGAACCGCCATCTGAACTGGTTCGTCTGGCCGTTTGCCCTGTCCGCCGCTGCCTATACCTTTGCAATCACCAGTGGCAGATCGGATTTACGCTATGCACTGGGTATCAATGCGTTTGTATTGATTTCTCTGGGACTGAGTCTGTTGCTGTACGTCCTGTTTCACCCGCATCGGGGAGTTGCCTTCGACAGGGATGCCCCTTCGATGAAATCACCCTTTACTCGTCTGGGCATCTGGACTCTGATCGTATTGCCGGCTTTCATCGGTCTACTGCCATTGATTGGCTACTTCGATACGGCGGCCGCCATTCAGAGCCGTTTGTGCCTCAGCGCCCTGTTGTTGATGGCGGTACTCATCATCGTGGATACACTGTTCCGTGAATTCATGGTGGCACACCGCCGCATGTCATTGCGCAAGGCACGTGCGAAACGCTCGGCGCTGGAAGCGGAACGAAACGCCCAGGAAACAACGCCCGTCAGTGGCGATGCCACGCCGGATCTATCCTTCGCCTGGGACGATGACTACAAACACACGGCCAATGAAGCGCAGCAGCTGCTCAGACTGGCAGGTATCGTCCTGTTCCTGCTTGGCGTCTGGGCCGTGTGGAAACCCATGTTCCCGGTGCTGGACAACTTCAATGACATTGTCCTGTGGCAGGCCGCAACCACCGCCGATGGCAGCGCGGTGACAGCGCCTGTCACGCTGGGCAAACTGCTGTTTGCAGGCACCCTCCTGCTGGTCGGTTTTGTCGGTGCTCGCAATCTGCGCAGTGTGCTGGAGCTGTTGCTGTTCGAAAGACTGAAACTGGATACCGGCACGCGCTACGCTGTCAATGCCATCGCCAGCTATGTATTGCTGGGAACCACCTTGCTGATTGCCATAGCACAGTTGGGCGTCGACTGGTCCAGGCTTCAATGGATTGTCGCCGCATTGGGTGTCGGCCTCGGTTTTGGTCTGCAGGAAATCGTTGCCAATTTCATTTCAGGGCTCATCATCCTGTTTGAACGACCTGTTCGGGTCGGAGACACGGTCACGATAGGTGGCATCAGTGGTACCGTCAGCAACATCCAGATTCGAGCGACCACACTCACCGATTTCGACAACCGCGAAGTCGTGCTGCCCAACAAGTCGATCATTACCGAGGATGTGACCAACTGGACGCTGCATGATTCCGTGACTCGCATCATGCTGACCATCGGCGTCGCTTACGGTTCGGACATCAAACAGGTTCGCCAATTGTTGATCGATTGTGTGGAGAGCACCGAGCACGTGCTGGACTCTCCGGAGCCTACGGTGTTTTTCGTCAACCACGGGGCCAGCTCACTGATCTTCGAAATTCGCGCCTTCGTTGCCACCCCGGCGTACCGATTGCCGGTCACTCATGACCTGAACTCCGCCATCAACCGCAAGCTGGCCGATCATGGCGTCGAGATCCCGTTTCCACAGCAAGTGCTGCACATGGCATCCGACAAGGAATAGCCTCGATGAGACGTGTGGACGCCGTATGCAGTACAGACGATGAGCCGCCCGATTCAGCGAGAACGCAGACGGAAGACCGAGTGCTCATCAGAGACTCTGACGACGGCGCCACGGATCATCTGTTCAGCCCTGATGGGCGCACGCGGATGGAATTCATCACTGCCTGCATCCACTCTTGCATTGTTCCGGTGACGCTCTTGCAGCGTATCTGAGATTCCGCTCAAACGTCTTGCCAGCAGATGTCGAAGCACAGGGGCAGAGAGGACACCCAGCACGATCATTGCGCACAGAGCGCAGACATAGATGGACAGAAGGGTGTCTCTTGGCCATTGCCCCAATGGCCGGGCTATGCCGATGAAAGCTGCCAGCAGCCAATGACTGCTGCTGATGATGCCACTGGTAGCCAATACCACAGCCTCCAGCCCCGTCAATCTCCGCTGCAGGATCATCAGCGGGAACGATACGTAATGCAGCAGCACACCATTGAGTGTGAGTGCTACCACCACAACCAGCTTGAGTTGCAGTTTCGATAGTGTGGCCATCACGCCGAGATCGAAGCCGGTATCGTGATGAATCAGCAAGCCGCCGGTAATCCATAGCAGAATCAGGAGCACGGTGGTACCGTGCGCGGTCTGTCGCAGCCCCTCCACCGTGTAATTTCCCCTCAGGATGCGCCAATCCGCATTCAATACCAGTGCCAGAGCAAGGGCGCAAGACAGCAGATGGAGGTAGAGCAGCCCCAGACGAAGCCATTCGGATGAGTCAGAGGTCGGGATGAACATGGAAAGATCAGGCATGACTTGATACTCCTGCGACAGAACCCGGGAAACGGGTCGTTACAGCAATCAACGCATCCTGACACTTTCCGTTGACATCACATGACAAGCGCCGGGCCGCCATAGCAGCAACCCGGCGCTGGCAAATGGCCTACTCGTGAGCGGATGCGTCGACGGAAGCCAGGGCTGTCATGTTGACGATACGTCTTACCGTGGAGGACGAAGACATGATATGCACGGATCGGGCTGCGCCGAGCAGAATACCGCCCATCGTGACGCCACTGCTGACGACCCGCAAGGCGTTATAGGTGATATTCGCCGCATCCACATTGGGCATGACCAGAACATTGGCATTGCTGCTCAGTCTGGCATCGGGAAAATCCCTTTCTCTGATGGCCGCTGACAAGGCCTGGTCAGCGCGCATTTCCCCTTCGATTTCGAGATCCGGGCGACGCTGTCTGATCAGTTCCACGGCATCGCGCACCTTCTGTGCCGAAGCAAACGAGGAGCTGCCGAAGCTTGATCTGGAGAGCAGCGCAATACTGGGAGTGATTCCGAACCGGCTGACTTCCTCAGCTGCCAGCACGGTGATTTCAGCCAGTTGCTCGGCAGTCGGATGATCATTGACCTGGGTGTCGCAGATGAAAAGCTGTCTTTCAGCCAGCAGCACCATCTGCAACTCTGCGAGTGTGTTGACGCCCTCCTTCCTGCCTATGATCTTGCTGACATAATCCAGATGCTCCGGGTAGTGGCCAGTGATTCCACACAACAGGGCGTCAGCGTCCCCACGATGCAGCAGCATGCAGCCGATCAGTGTCGTGCGAGTTCGAGTTTCTTCCTTTGCTCTTTCGCGTGTGACGCCCTGACGCTTGCACAACTCGTAGTATTCGCTCCAGACCTCCCGGTAGCGAGGGTCATCCAGTACGTTGACACACTCGTAGTTGGTGTCAACCTTGAGTCGCAGTCCGAGTCTCTGAATTCTGGATTCAATGACATCGGTACGACCTATCAGTACCGGGTAAGCCAGTCCTTCATCGACAGCGACCTGCGCTGCGCGCAAGACACGCTCATCCTCTCCCTCGGCGTAGATCACGCGTTTCGGATTGTTTTTCGCGGCCAGAAAGACAGGCTGCATCGGCGAGCTGGATTCATAGACAAACTGATGGAGCTGTTCACGGTAGGCCTTCATGTCCGACATCGGCTGGGAGGCCACCCCCGTTTCCATGGCGGCCTGTGCCACTGCCGGTGAAATCTCGGTGATCAGTCGCGGATCGAAGGCACGCGGAATCAGGTACTCCGGACCGAACGGCGGCGTCGGCTCGCCATAGGCCTGAGCCACGATTTCCGAGGTCTCGGCATGGGCGATGGCGGCCAGCGCCTTGACAGCCGCCACCTTCATCTCTTCGTTGATCTCGGTAGCCCCGACATCCAGGGCGCCCCGAAAGATGAAGGGAAAGCAAAGAGAGTTGTTCACCTGGTTGGGATAGTCGGAGCGTCCGGTACCGATCAGACAATCGGGTCTGACCTGTTTGGCCAGCTCAGGCCGTATTTCGGGTTCCGGGTTTGCCATCGCCAATACGATGGGCTGGTCAGCCATCTCCTTCAGCATGTCTGCCGTCAGGGCGCCGCCCTTGGACAGACCGAGGAAGATATCGGCCCCGGCTACCGCATCGGACAATGAGCGCAGGCTTGTATCCTGCTGGTATCTCTCCTTGCTTTCATCGACATTGTCGCGCCCGGCGTAAACCACACCTCGAGAATCACACAGCACCACATTCTCGCGTTTCAATCCCAGACTGACCAGCAGATCGAGACAGGCCAACGACGCCGCTCCCGCCCCGGAAGCCACCAGGCGAACACTGTCGATCCGTTTGTCCACGAACTGCAAGGCGTTGGTCACGGCCGCAGCCGTCACGATGGCCGTACCATGCTGATCGTCATGAAAGACCGGGATGTTCATGCGCTCACGCAAGGCTTTTTCGATGCGAAAACAGTCTGGCGCCTTGATGTCCTCGAGGTTGATTCCACCGAATGTCGGCTCCAGAGCAGCCACGACTTCAATGAAGCGGTCAGGGTCGGTTTCCGCAACCTCGATATCGAACACATCGATTCCTGCAAATTTCTTGAACAGACACCCCTTGCCTTCCATGACGGGCTTGCTCGCCAGAGCCCCGATATTCCCCAGACCCAGTACCGCCGTGCCATTGGTGATGACTGCTACCAAATTTGCGCGAGAAGTCAGATGAGCAGCCTGCAAGGGATCTTCTTCAATGGCCGTACAGGCATAGGCCACACCCGGTGAGTAGGCCAGTGACAGATCATGCTGCGTTGTCAGGGCTTTCGTCGGGGCCAGCGAAACCTTGCCGGCGACCGGCAGTCGGTGATAATCCAGAGCTTCCTTGCGTAGATGGTCTTCACTCATCACTACTCTCCAGGTGGCATGATCTTGGTGTACTCACTGTAACGCCAGAGTGTTCCCGCGTACAGAGTCGAGCCGACGATTTCTCCAGCTGCAGAATTGATGAAAACTCTGGCGTTGCAATGCCGGGTATGCCAGCTGTGGTACCTTCCCTGTCGATTCGAGTGTTCGAGGCTGCTCACCAGGCTGAACTGGCCAACGCCACACCCCTGCTATTGCACTGCATCATTTGCGCATTCCCATGCAGTCGGGGGAACCATTGCATTCCTGGCCACTCACTCCACAATAGGGTTCATGAATCCGATCGTACGACCGGCTTGCCCCGTTTGAAACGATCACCTCAATTGCACACATCTTCCTGGCTTCATCATGAAAACACGTATCAGTTCGTCCCTCGTCACGCTGCCGGTAGCCACCCTGCTCACCACGGCGATACTGGCTTCCTGTGCCACCAATGACCCGGACCGTCGCGCCAAGCAGGGGGCCGCTATCGGAGCCCTTGCCGGCGCTGTCATTGGCCATCAACTGGACCATGACAATGGCGCCATTCTCGGAGGGGTAATCGGTGCTGTGGCGGGCGGTTCGGTCGGCAGCTATCAGGACAAGCAGCAAATGGAACTCGAAGCTGCGCTGGAAGAGGAACGTCGCAACAAACAGATCGAGATCCAGAGACTGCAGGACGAAACCCTGAAAGTGAGCCTCAGCAGTGAAGCATCATTCGACTTCGACAGGTCGGCGCTGAAGCCGGCGTTCTACCCTGCGCTGGACAAACTGGCAAACCTGCTGTCCAAATACGACCGCACCCTGTTGCACGTCATCGGCTATACGGACAGCGTTGGTACGGAGTCCTACAACCTTGGCTTGTCGAACGAGCGTGCAAGATCGGTAGCCATGTATCTGAACGCTGAAGGTGTCGACATCCGCCGTATTCGCACCGAAGGTCGTGGCGAGAGTGAACCTCGGGTTGCCAACGACACGGCTGCGAATCGCGCACTCAATCGTCGCGTGGAGATCTTCATCAAGCCCATCATCGAAGGACAGGAACAGAAGGCGCTTGATGCGCCGGTATGATCTGCGGACAGGCAATCAGCGACTGACTTCATGATCCGGACCGGAGCCTGCTCACGATCACATGCATGCTCCGGTATCGGGACTGTTCAGGTCACCGCATTCACCACTTGATACTGCGGTGCATTCCAGCGCTCGTGATCCAGAATGTCCTGCAGAATCGATGCAGCCTTGATCACGTCCTCTTCATCGAGATACAGTGGGGTAAAACCGAAACGCATGATATTCGGCGCACGAAAGTCCCCGATGACACCGGCATCGATGAGTGCCTGCATCACGGCATAACCGTGCTCGCAGGCAAACGAAACCTGCGAACCGCGTTCGCTGGCCTTTCGTGGACTGACCAGTGTCAGGTCCGGGCAACGTGCCTCCACCTCCCTGATGAAGCGTTCTGACAATTCGATACTGGCCTGTCGAATGTCTTGCATATCCACGCCCTCCCAGACCCCCATGGCCGCTTCCAGAGCGCTGGTCTGAATGACAGGTTGTGTACCGACACGCATGCGCTCGATCGACATGGCGGGCTGGTAGGATCGATCGAAGGCAAATGGCGCGGCGTGACCCATCCAGCCAGCCAGTGCCGGGCGAGTATGCTCGATCATGTCGGGCCTGACATAGATGAACGCCGGAGACCCGGGGCCCCCGTTCAGGTACTTGTAGGTGCAACCCACCGCGAATTCGCAGGCTGTAGCTGTCAGGTCCAGCGGAACGGCACCCGCACTGTGTGCCAGATCCCACAAACTGACAGCGCCTGCCTGATGCGTCAGTCGGGTGATGTTCGCCATGTCGTGCATCCGTCCCGAGCGATAATCCACCTGGGTCAGCATCACGACGGCCACCGACTCATCGATGGCTGCCTCGACCGCCTCGGGTTCGACCACTCGCAGCTCGTGATCGCTCCCGAGCGTATCGATCAATCCCTGGGCCATGTACAGATCCGTGGGAAAATTGCCATTATCGGAGAGGATGACACGCCGTTCCGGCCGTAATGCCAGTGAGGCTGCCAGTGCCTGAAACACCTTGATGGACAAGGTATCCCCCATCATGACACTGCCCGATGGCGCTCCCAGCAAGCGGGCCACGACATCTCCCACCCGACCCGGTTGTTGCATCCAGCGAGACTGGTTCCAGCCACGAATCAGTTGACCGCCCCACTGCTCGGTGACAACCTGCGAGACATGCGCCATCACCGCTCGAGGCAGCGGCCCCAGCGAATTGCCGTCGAGATAGATGATGCCCTCGGGAAGATCGAACAGGTCTTTTCTGGGTAATGCAATAGTCATGGGCTGAGGATTCTCTCCATATCGCACCGCACAAGAGCGCGGTGAGAGCAAACGTTTTCGACAGGACTTGCAGGGAAACGACAGACGTACGGTACGACGGCAATGCGCCTGCCGGGACGGACAGATTGCATGGGCTACAAAGCGCCGCGCACGTTCCAAAGCTCCGGGAAGAGTTCGACTTCGAGCATGCGGCGCAAGTACTTCACGCCGCTGGTACCGCCGGTGCCTCGCTTGAACCCGATGATGCGCTCGACGGTTGTCACATGATTGAAGCGCCAACGACGGAAATAGTCTTCCAGATCCACCAGCTTTTCAGCCAGTTCATACTGCGCCCAATGCTTTTCCGGTGACTGGTACACACGAGCCCATGCCTCCATGATGACATCACTATGTTGATGCGGAGACTGCAGGCGAAAGCACTCTGACGGGAACGTGGTATCCAGCGCCTGCTCCAGTGTACGCAGTGCGACATGATACAACGATGGCTGTTCCAGCTCGAGAGTCAGTCTGCTGTGCAGATCTTCCCGGTGTTCATGGACCTTCATCATCTGCAGGTTGCGGTTGCCCAGCATGAACTCGATCAGACGATACTGATGCGACTGGAAACCGGAGGAATTTCCGAGGGAATCACGAAACAGCGTATATTCGCTTGGCGTCATGGTGCGCAGAACATCCCAGGCATTGTTCAATTGCTCGAAGATGCGAGCGACTCGAGTCAGCATCTTGAACGCCTGACTGTGCTCATGCCTGGCAATGCTGACCCTCGCTGCCGACAGCTCGTGCAGAATCAGGCGCATCCAGAGTTCAGACGTCTGATGCTGGATGATGAAGAGCATTTCGTCATGAGCGGATGATTGAGGCTTCTGCGCCGCAACCAGACTGTCCATATCGAGATAGTCGCCATAGCTCATGTCGTTCCGGAACGACATTCTGGCGCCATCCTGCGCCGGATCATAGGCATCAGCGGTCATTATTCCTGCTCGGTTTCCTCACTGCGCCGATCTTACCTGCCTCGGCGGGAAATGATAAGTCTCTTTGCAGGACCTCGAACAAGGTTCGGGAGTGATGCTCGCTGCCAGTGTTCGTACTACCGCAACTCGTGAACGACGCCGTGTTCGCGCAGCAGCTCGGCTGCAGGCCACCACATCTCCTCCGGCCGGCTATCGAACATCCGCGAGACGAACTCTCGACTCACACCGGCGTCGAGAAACAACTGCTCATCAAGGCCTTGTTCGGAAATGGCAGTTGTCACCAGCGATGCGTATGGTGAATCCATCCGGTACTGGTGGAATCCGAATGCAGCCTCAAGGCCTGCTGTTCGCTCGATACCCCCAACATAGGCCGTCGTGCACGCCGATGTACAGCTTCCTTCCACATGCGTGGCCAGCCGATGGATCGAGAACAGTCGATACAGGCCGCGCGCCTCGAAGATATTTCCACCGGCACTGTCCAGCCAGACCTGTTCGATCCGGGGATTCTCACGCAGATGCCGCGTGACTGCACGTGTCATTCCTGCCTGGATATCTCCGTCTATCGACAAACGTTTGCCGGAGCTCGAGACGGAGATCGTGTAATTTTCCGGCACCAGCAGACTGTAAGCATCAAGGGTGCTGCTGGCCACCTCGACACGATTGGTCATTTGCACAGCGCCCAGCACATACACCGAGCTGAGTATGAACATCAGAGTGGCGCTCAGTTGAACTCCCCAGACCAGCGCCATGTTGCCGTTTTCCGAAAAGTGTCGATCCGCGGAGCGTATGACACCGACGATCTGCCAGCAAAGCAGGACAACATGACAGGCGACAACGGCAACCAGGACAGGTATCCGCCACCGATGGTAATCCTCGCCTTCCAGAGGAGCCAGCATCGTCTGCAGCGTGAAGACCAGTATTCTCAGTGCAACCAGGTTGACCCAGAAAGACCAGGCCAGCGACTGTTGACCTTGCCAATGGGTCGATACATATCCGCACAGCGACCGATGGTGTTGCAATCGCGCTCCGCACCGTTCCGGGGTGATCTTTCGAGTATGACGAGAAATCGAAACCTCGGCAATCTCGAACTGGCTTGGGTCAGCGTGCCCGGCAGGGTGTCAATCCACCCAACTTGCCACTGATGTGCGGTGCTACTTCCTATTCAAGTGCCGAGACCAACTCTTCCTTGTTCATGCTTGATCGTCCTTCGACGTTCTGCTCCGAGGCCTGCTTGCGCAACTCGGCCACCGTCATCTCGGCAGGATCCTTCTCCTTGCCGGCTCTGGCGCTGCCCGACCCGGCCCTGCCGGCACCATTTGCTGTCGCCTGTTCCAGACGGCGCCAGTTGACATAACTGGAAACACCCTTGACCAGCACGCTGGCCATGAATGCCATGATGGCGGATTCGTGTTTGCTCACCAGTTCGGATCTTGACGAAGATTCGCGTTCGGGTCGTATACCGTCGGCCACTGAGGAACGTAATGACTCCACATTGCCACGCACCGACCTGACATGCTCCTCTCCGGTATCCAGCAGCTCCCCGCCCACCTGTCTGGCTCGTCCCACCCCCTGATGCAGACTGTCCGCCAGTCGCACACGGCGCTCTTTGGTGCCAGCCAGTTCACGAGCGATCAGCACGGCAGCAGCAGCACCCACGCCCAGTGCCAGCCATCCAGAAGCCTTTCGATGGTCCATTGCAATATTCTCATCAGTTTGACAACGAGAATTTTGCCAATGGCAGCTCCCGAGAACGGTTATCAGCCTGAATTTGCAATTTTTACTCTGTTCCACGACAGTCAAGCGTCACAGGCTGTTCAACACTGTCAGCGTCGACGAACGTTCGATTCAGCTGTCAAGTCTGTTTTCATGGTGCAAGGATACGGCAAGCAGGTTACATTCCCGAGCAGGAGACCGGCAGTGTATCCCTCCCTCGAAGGCGCATGGCAGAACCCTCTTGGCCGATCAAGACGTGATCGCAAGCATCACTATATTGCCTATGGCTCCGGTTGACCGATCAAACCATGTCTTGGCGGACAGAACAATGGTGTAAAGTCGACCTACGAGCACAGCTGACTGACCAGAGTGACGAATGGACACCAGTTCTTCAGGATGTCTCTCATCATATCTGGTGTCCAGGAGGGACATCTGTAGCGCGCCTGACATCGTCTTCTTGATATCCAGACCTGATCACCCGGTCTGCTCGAAGTGCGGATAGCCAACAGGAATTGCTGATGCGTTCATTAAGGGCTCATATCGAGAATGTGCCACTGACCAGGCTGCTGGTACTTGCCTTCGCAACAATCCTGCTCTGTGCCATTGCGATCATCGTTCTGATCTCCTTTTATTTTGCAGATCGCATCATGAGTTCTGTTGCCGAACAGGCTGCCAGAAACTCTGCGCTGGAGATCCAATCGAGGACTGAACGCTTTCTGACGATTGCGGATCAGACCATCAAGGGTACAGCGCAGGCATTCAGCGCAGGCAGGGTCAGCATAGACGCTCCCGATACGCTCAGTCGCTTTCTCTGGGACCAGGCTCAGCACCAGAATGCCGAGCTGGTATCCGATATCTACTTTGCCAGCGAGCAGGGACACATCATGAGTATCAGTGTACCGGACTTGCAGGCCAGTCCGCTGAGTCCACGGGTCAAGTTTGCCAGTCCCGACACCGAGCAACTGGGTCTTGAATACCTGCTTGCGGCCACTGGTTCCCTGGATACGATATCTCGCAGGCTGATGAAGATCGATCCACGTACGAGGCCCTGGTATCGCCAGGCTGTCGACGCCGATGGTACCCCTGTCTGGTCAGATGTCTATCAGGATTACGACAGTGAGCACTTGATGCTCACCCGCTCTGTCACCGTGAAGGACGACGATGGTGTTCTTCTGGGTGTAGCGGCGATAGACATGTCACTTTCCCATTTCCGGAATTTTCTTCAATCCCTGAATATCGATGAGAAAGGTGGTGTCTTCCTGTTCAATGAACAGGGACAACTGCTGGCCTCCACCCACGGCAATCGGTCGCCCATCAGGCAGGAAGCCGACGCCCAAACCGAAGACTCTGCAGACCCGTTGACACGAACAGCCTACGAATTCCTGTCCGAATCGACTGCAACAACAAACCTTGAAGGCGATTCGGACCGACAGACCATCAGGCTTGCCGGGCAGGACGGCTACCTGTTCAAACGCCCTATCGGTCAGCAGTCCGGAGTCGACTGGACACTGATCATGTTTCTGCCAACAACGGATTTTCTCGAGTCAGCCGGCAAGCAATCCCATGTGCTTCTTCCACTGATTTTCATTGTCGTGCTCATTGGTATCGCTTTCATGCTGGGTTTTCTGCAACTGGTCATCACCCCGCTGAAAAGCCTGACGGCAGATGCAAGAAAAATCGCTGCGGGTCAGTTCGATGTGCCCATCACAAGCGATAGTGCCAACGAGGTAGGGGAATTGTCACGTTCCATTGCCAATATGCAGCAGAGACTCAAGACCAGCATCGCCCATCTCAAGGATGCCAACCTGTTGTTGAAGCGTGAAAACCACCGAATTGAAACAACACTCGGATCGCTGGATGATGGCGTCATAACGTTCGATGTCGATGGCAACATACAGTTCATGAACAAGGCGGCAGAGCGCAAGACCGGCTGGTCGATCAATCTGTGCAGAGGAATGAACTTCGACAGGCTCTGGAGTGAAGCGGACAACTCGCCAACGACGCAGCACTTTCGCAACGCAATACACAAGGCGCTGTCGGGCTACCAGAAGCACAGCGAGAACACCATCACGACGCTGTATCATGACGAATCCGGTGTTTCTGTTTCCTGCCGACTGACGGCCCTTCTTGACCGACTGTCCCGTCCACAGGGTGCCGTACTGGTATTCAATGAACTGTCCGAGTTGCTGCAACTGAAACGTGAATACGAGCAGACCATTGCCGATCACCGTCAACTGTCGCACGTTGTGGAAGAAACTGCGAACGAAGTCTACGTCGTCGAACCCCTGACGTTTCGCATCACGATGATGAACAGAACCGCGAGAACCAACCTGGGATACAGTCTGGAGGAATCAAAGCAGCTGACGCTTCACGAAACCATAGACAGCTTCCAGGAAACTTTTCCGCCAGAGTTGCTCGATGGTGTGACCAGCAATCGCATGTCCCGAACCGTGATCGATACGATGCACCGCCGCAAGGACGGTAGTCTGTACCCCACAGAAACCCGCCTTCACTATATCCCTGATGAGACACCGCCCTACTTTGCCCTGATTGCGCAGGACATGACCGACAGACGCAGGCAGATGCAGGATCTGTTGCTGCGCGATCGCGCCATTGCCGCACTGGATGTCGGCGTTTTCATCATGGAACAGGAAAAGAAACGCCTGCTGTATGTCAACACTGCGATGACATCGATTACCGGATACCGCTCTGATGAGCTTCTCGGAAACACCTTGGAAACCTTCACAGGTAATGAAGCCGACACCGGTCCGGTGGAGCAGCTCCTTGCGCAGCATGGTTCGAGGCCACTGCAGCAATTCGATCTGATATGCAGGCGAAAGAACGCCAGCAGCTATGCCGCAGAACTGTCGCTTTCCCATATTCGCGATATCACGGGCAAGGCCACCCACTGCATTGGAATCATGGAGGATGTCACCAGTCGCAAGTCTGCCGAGGAGAGACTGCGCCACGCACAGAAATTCGATGCCATTGGCCGACTCTCTGGCGGCATCGCACACGATTTCAACAATCTGCTCAACATCATTTCCGGCAGACTTGAGTTCCTGTCCAACATGGCGGACGATGAGACACAAAGGCTGCACGTACAAGAGGCTGAGCGGGCCGCGGAAATGGGTGCACGCCTGACAAGACGCCTGCTTGCCTTTGCAAGGCAGAGCCCTCTGGAACCCTCCATCATCAATCTGAACAGACTGGTGGTGGAAACACTGTCGATTCTGCAGACTTCCCTGAACAATCGTGTATCCGTCACTTCCGACCTGGAAACGGAACTCTGGCAGGTGCATACCGATCGTAGCGAGATAGAAAACGCGGTGATCAATCTCACCATCAATGCCCGGGATGCCATGCCGGCAGGTGGCACCATCATCATTCGAACCGACAATGTGTCGCTATTGTCTCCGGCTGATCAGAACCTGTCTCTCACCCCAGGCGATTATGTCAGCCTGAGTGTGACCGACACCGGCAGTGGCATCGACAAGGAGACTCTGTCACAGATCTTCGAACCATTCTTCACGACCAAGGACCCGGGCAAAGGGACAGGGCTGGGCCTGGCCTCTCTGTTCGGATTCGTTCGACAATCCCGCGGGGACGTGGTTGCAGAATCCGCGGTCGGTACAGGCACTTCCATCACCATATACCTGCCCCGATACGCAAGCCCCCCACCGAGCGAAACAGCCACCCCTGCCCGACACAGGTCAGGTGGCACAGGCAGACCCGACACACCAGCGCGCCTGCGTCTGAAGAACATGGCTTTATCGGTGCTGGTGGTCGAAGACAACCAGCAGGTACTGGAGTTGACGGAAGCGCGACTGCGGCTTCTGGGACTCAGCGTCACCAGTATTCGTACCGGTGCAGATGCCATCGACTACATCGACATCGGCCATGATCACGACTTGCTGTTTTGCGATGTCGCACTGGAGAACGGCATCAGAGGGTATGAGGTGGCGAAAAGAATGCAACAGCAGGATCGCAGATGCAGAATACTGTTGACGTCCGGCTTCAGTGAATCGATGTTGACGGACGAGCATGAGAGCGATTTTCCGGTTCTGCAGAAACCGTACGGCGTCGATGCACTTGCCGAAGCCATCCTTGAACTGTTTGCCGATGAAACATCCGACAGCCATTGAGGTATAGCGGGCTGCAGAGAATCTCGGTCAGCCTGACTCCGGACAGTTCTCCGCTCGCTGACCTCCTTCCCCTTCGTCGGCCACATCGACAGGCACTTCCAGCTCCTGTAGCGGTGGCAACTCCGGTTCATTGATGGCCTGCAACACGGCGCGAGCCAGAAACTGCCCGGCCCATTGCACGTTCTCAGGCATGGACAGCAACTCCTTGCGAAACAGTCGGGCGAACGGTGTGGATTGCTTGCCGAAGATATCGATGGTCGAACTTCGCCATGGAAAGGCGGACTCCACTGCATCCACCGCCGCCATGCTGGCTATCGATGAACCGCAGAGTATGCCATCGATGCTGGAATCCCGAGCCAGTGCGTTCACGATCTGTTCCCGGATTTCTGTGCCCAGGGAATCGCTGTTGACCGTTTCGCAAACCCGCACCGATCCACCAATCTCGGAGATGCCCTGCCGTATTCCTTCAGCCATGAATTGCCCGTACAACTGATCAAGCGGTGGCAACACGGCATGGATATTCCTGCGGCCACGAGCAGCGAGCCGCTTGACGCCGATACGGGCGAAGGCTGCGTTGTCAAAATCGAAGTACGCATGCTTTTCCGCCCAGGAAGTGCGCCCATGGGTCGCAAACGGGAAGTCATGCTCCATCAGATAAGCGACGCGCGGATCGTGTGCAGACGTGGCATTGAGAATTACAGCGTCTGCCGACCCGGTCTCGACGATGTAGCGCACCGGTTGCAGGGAATCCTCGCCGACAAACCAGGGGGTGACGTTCAGATGGTACCGGGTGTGACGCAGCTCGGACGTCAGGCCGGAGATCAATTGCGCGGTATGGTTCATGCCATCACGCTCTGTCGGAATGATCAGACTGATGACATTGGTTCTGCCAGTGCGCAGACGCAAGCCTGCCCTGTTGGGGACATAACCGATCTCGGCGGCAATTCGTCGAACCTTCTTCTTCGTTTCCTTGCCGATGTCCGGCGCATCACTCAGTGCACGTGACACCGTGGGCACGGCAAAGCCACTGAGACTGGCAATGGTCTTCAGCGTCGGTTGCTCTCTGCGCCCTGACGGTTTTTGCGGCTTGTCTTCTGGATGGCTCAATGCGCCCTGAACTCAGTCGGTTAATGTCGAGAGGCGACATCCTTGCCCTGCCTGTGTAACTGTCCGGTATCGGACAGGATTTCCTGCAATGAAATTTACGGTTCTGATGTGATGATAATACTTGATTTTGCATTCTGAATCGTTATAGGATTTTACTATAACGATTTAGGTCACCACGCTGAAATTGGAAATCACCATGCAAACCACTTGTAAAGCACTGCTCGCTTCCACCCTGATCGGTACCGCTAGCGTCAATGCAGCCGAACTGGAAGTCACTCATTGGTGGACATCCGGCGGAGAAGCCGCTGCGGTAGCCGAGCTGGCCAAGGCCTTCAACGCCACCGGCAATACCTGGGTAGACGGCGCCATTGCAGGCTCCGGCAGTACGGCAAGACCCATCATGATCAGCCGCATCACAGGCGGCGACCCCATGGCAGCAACACAATTCAATCATGGCAGACAGGCAGAAGAACTGGTGGAGGCCGGGCTGATGCGTGACCTGACCGATATTGCCGAAGCCGAAGGCTGGAAAGATGTGGTGCATCCGATATCACTGCTGGATGCCTGCACCATAGACGGACGCATTTTCTGCGCACCGGTCAATATACACTCCTGGCAATGGCTATGGCTCTCCCACAAGGCCTTCGAGGATGCCGGCATTCCGGTCCCCGGCAGTTGGGATGAGTACGTCAAGGCTGCACCGGCACTGGAGGCAGCCGGCAAGATTCCACTCGCCATGGGGCAGCAATCCTGGCAAAGCACCGGGGCATTCTCCGTACTGATGGTGGCCATTGCGGGCAAGGAGATCTACGAACAGGTCTATGCCGATCACAATGCAGAGGTCGCAGCCGGCCCGGATATCACCCGCGTATTCGAGGCGGCGGACGATGCACGCAACATGTCGAAAGACACAAAGGTACAAGACTGGAACCAGGCGACCAATATGGTCATCACCGGTGAGGCAGGCGGCCAGATCATGGGCGACTGGGCTCAGGGGGAGTTCCAGATTGCCGGACAGGTAGCCGGAGAAGACTACACCTGCCTGCCTGGACTGGGCGTCAACGAGGTCATCTCGACATCCGGCGATGCCTTCTACTTCCCGGTCATGGACAACGAGGAGCAATCCGAGGCTCAAGGCGTACTGGCCGCCACGATGCTCAAGCCCGACACCCAGGTGGCATTCAATCTGAAGAAGGGTTCATTACCGGTGCGCAGTGACGTCAATCAGGAAGCAGCCAATGACTGCATGCGCAAGGGTCTCGAGATACTGGCAGCGGGAAACACCATCCCCGACACCAATCAACTGGTAAGCCCGGATACCAACAGCCAGATAGAAGAACTGTTCTCGGAATTCTTCAATGATCGCAGCATCACCGTGGAGGATGCGCAGAGCCGTTTCGCCGACATCATCGCCGACGCTGACTGAGTACGCCAGTCTCTGATGCAGGCAGGGAGGCCGCCAGTGGCCTGCCTGCCATGACTCCCATTCCGGAACTCTGAGACCATGGCTGGAAACACCCGCCCCAAGAGACTGTTCAGGAATCTCGCAGCCAAGATCGCGGCCATCCCGATGGTTCTGACGGCCATGGTTGTATTTCTGGGTTGTTCAGTCTGGACAATAGTCTACTCATTCACCAATTCCAGACTGCTGCCAAGGACGCGCTGGGTCGGACTCGATCAGTATGAGCGGTTATGGGAAAGTCGGCGTTGGCTGGTATCCATCGAGAATCTCGCCATCTACGGTATTCTGGCATTGATACTGTCACTGCTGATCGGGTTTGTTCTGGCCACCTTGCTGGATCAGAAAATACGCTTCGAAAACACCTTCCGCTCCATACTGCTGTACCCGTTTGCACTCAGCTTCATCGTGACGGGTCTGGTCTGGCAGTGGATTCTCAATCCTGAATTCGGCGTACAGAACATCGTGCGAGCCCTGGGGTTCGAGAACTTCGTCTTCGACCCCTTGTACAACGCCGACATTGTCATCTATGGCGTCCTGATTGCCGGTCTCTGGCAAGGTACCGGACTGGTCATGTGTCTCATGCTTGCCGGCCTGCGCAGCATTGATGAAGACATATGGAAAGCTGCACGTGTCGATGGTATCCCCACCTGGAAGACCTATGTCTTCATCGTGGTCCCCATGATGCGTCCGGTGTTCATAACAACCCTGGTCATCATCACTTCGGGCATCATCAAACTCTACGACCTGATCGTGGCCCAAACCGG
Organism: uncultured Granulosicoccus sp.; assembly: GCA_947495035.1. Lineage (GTDB taxonomy): Bacteria > Pseudomonadota > Gammaproteobacteria > Granulosicoccales > Granulosicoccaceae > Granulosicoccus. The sequence continues at coordinate 13,875 of CANLXI010000033.1, read as the reverse complement.
TGGAGGACCCGGATTGGCCTCGGAGGTACCGGCCAAGTACGTCTACGACATGATGTTTCTCAATCAGAATCTGGGCCAGGGCTTCGCAGCCTCGACGATGATGTTGCTGGCTGTCGTTGTCATCATCATCCCATGGGCCTATCTGGAATTCGGGGGCAAGAAACATGTCTGACCTGACTGCGAGCGACCGGTACGCTGAAGGCAGCCCGGAACCCGATGGACCCAGGCCGCGTCACCGATTCTCCAGACGCAACATCATGATCTACGGTACATTGATCATCATCTCCCTGTATTACCTGTTGCCGCTGTACGTCATGATCGTGACATCGCTCAAGGGCATGCCGGAGATTCGTCTCGGCAACATCTTTTCAGCACCGATCGATATCACCTTCGAACCTTGGGCCAAGGCCTGGTCAAGCGCCTGCACCGGCCTGAATTGTGACGGCCTGTCGCGTGGTTTCTGGAACTCCGTTCAGATACTGGTTCCCTCCACACTGCTGTCCATTGCCATCGCGTCGATCAATGGCTATGCGCTGGCCAACTGGCGTTTTCGCGGAGCCGATCTGTTCTTCACCATTCTGATCATCGGCGCGTTCATTCCCTATCAGGTGATGATCTATCCCATCGTGATTCTGCTGCGGGAGATGGGCTTGTATGGCTCGCTGACCGGTCTGGTACTTGTCCATACCGTCTTCGGCATGCCGATCCTCACGCTGCTGTTCCGCAACTACTTCACCTCCGTCCCCATCGAGCTGTTCAAGGCTGCAAGAGTGGACGGCGCCGGCTTCTGGAGAATCTATTTCCAGATCATGCTGCCGATGTCACTGCCCATCTTTGTCGTTGCCATGATTCTGCAAGTGACCGGCATCTGGAACGATTTCCTGTTCGGTGTCATCTACACACGACCCGAAAACTATCCCATGACCGTACAACTCAACAACATCGTCAATTCGGTTCAGGGCGTCAAGGAGTACAACGTCAACATGGCGGCCACACTGCTTACCGGAGCCGTGCCGCTGCTGGTCTATTTCCTGTCCGGAAAACTGTTCGTACGCGGCATTGCCGCCGGCGCTGTCAAAGGTTGACCCATCATGAATTCCGTTGAAATCAGGAACCTCGACCTGCAATTTGCATCGGTCAAGGTACTCCAGAATCTGAACCTGACCATCGGCAAGGGCGAATTTCTCGTTCTGCTCGGTTCATCAGGCTGTGGAAAATCCACACTGTTGAATTGCATTGCCGGTCTGCTGGAACCCAGCTCCGGGCAGATACACATCAATGGCAGGAATGTCACCTGGGATGAGCCATCAGACAGAGGTATCGGCATGGTGTTCCAGTCCTATGCCCTGTACCCGCAGATGAGCGTGGAAGGCAATCTGACCTTCGGCCTGCGCAATGCCCGAGTGCCGAAGGATGAGATCTCACGACGTGTCCGGCACGCCGCGCAGGTTCTCCAGATCGAGCCGCTGCTGAAACGAAAACCCGCGGCACTTTCCGGCGGACAACGCCAGCGGGTTGCCATAGGCCGCGCACTGGTTCGGGACGTCGACGTTTTCCTGTTCGATGAACCACTGTCGAACCTTGACGCCAAGTTGCGCGCAGACCTTCGTGTGGAAATCAAGAGACTGCATCAGCAACTGGAAAACACGATGATCTATGTGACACATGACCAGATCGAAGCCATGACACTGGCAGATCGAATCGCCATTCTCAGGAATGGACAGATCATGCAACTGGGCACACCCGACGAGATCTACAACCGCCCGACGAACAAGTACGTTGCGGACTTCATCGGCTCACCTTCCATGAATTTCCTCGATGGTGAAGTACTGGGAGGTTCATTCCTGCGTGGCGACCTGGAGTTACCCTTGTCAGGCTACCGTTTTGCCAGTGATTCATCTGGTGATTGCAGCGCCACCATCGGTATTCGCCCTGAGCATGTCGTCACCGGAGAACTGGTGGACAGCATGCCCGTCAGAACCGAAGTCGTGGTGGACATGGTGGAACCGATGGGTTCGGATACGCTGGTATACACCAGTCTGGAAGACACCCCCTTTCACATTCGCATGGACGGGCAGGCCCGAGTCAGACAGAACGATCGGCTTGTCATCGGTATCGATCCGGCCCGTACATCGCTGTTCGACATCACCACGGAAAATCGTCTCTGATAGCGTCTGCCCCTCAGTGGCATCCGTTACCGAATCCAGAGCGCAGCCGTGCAGAGATTTCATGCTCCGTTTCACCTTCCTACCAGGCCATTTCAATGATTCCAGTTTCCTACCAGATGTATTCGTCACGACATTTTGACCTGGACGATACGCTTGCCATGCTTGCCCGTCTGGGCATCAGCGCCATAGAGGGACATGCCCCCCTGTATGAAGACCTGCAAGCCACCCGACGTCGACTGGATACCCATGGTCTGTCCATGCCGACGGGACATTTTTCCATCGAGCTGGTCGAGAGCGACCCGGCACGCTGCCTGGAGATTGCCCGTGCACTACAGGTCAGGCACGTCTTCGTGCCATTCCTCCTGCCGGATCAGCGACCTTCCGACGCTGAGGGCTGGCAGGCACTGGGAAGACGCTTGACGGAAATGTCCAAACCGATTCTGGATGCCGGCCTGTATTTCGGCTGGCACAATCATGATTTCGAATTCATGCCCTGCGCCGACGGCAGCTTGCCGATCCAGCATCTGACAGAATCATGTCCTGCACTCGGGCTGGAACTGGATCTTGCCTGGGTGCACGTGGCCGGACAGGACCCGGTGGAATGGATCGAGACCTTCGCCGACAGGATACAAACCGTGCACGTCAAGGACCGGGCGGCAGACGGAGAAAACACGGACGAAGACGGCTGGGCCGACGTCGGCTACGGCGTGATGGACTGGGAGGCCATTGCAGCCGCACTGAAATCCGCCAAGGTGCCACTCTACATCATGGAACATGACAACCCTCGAGACCCGGAGCGATTCGCTCGCCGCTCTCTGGCCACTGTCAAGAACTTCTGATTCAGCACCATTCAAGGGAGAACCGTCCTGATGGACAAGCTCAATGTCGGCATTATCGGCTGCGGAAACATTTCCTCTACCTACCTGTCTCTCGCCCCGCTGTTCCGCACCATCGACGTCAAGGCCGTAGCTGATATCGATGCGGCAGTGGCGCAAGAACGGGCAAACGAGTATGGCGTACGCGCACAGGGGGTTGATGAATTGATAGCCGCCGACGATGTCGATATCATCGTCAACCTCACTGTGCCAGCCGCTCACCATGCAATCACTCGACGCATACTCGAAGGTGGCAAGCACGCCTACTCGGAGAAGCCTCTGGTACTGTCACTCGAAGACGGCAGGCAGCTGCAGGATCTGGCACAAGCCAAGGGATTGCGCATCGGTTCAGCGCCTGACACTTTTCTCGGTGGAGCTCACCAGGCGGCACGATCCGCAGTCGACAGTGGACGAATCGGCAACATCACAGGCGCCACCTGCCATTTCATGAATGCAGGCATGGAAAACTGGCACCCGAACCCCGATTTCTTCTTTCTTCCCGGTGGTGGACCGGTTCTCGACATGGGGCCTTACTACATGACCAATCTGGTCCAGTTCATGGGGCCCGTTCGTGCCGTATCCGCCATGGCGTCCACCGGCTCCCCCACTCGAACCATCGGCAATGGTCCACGCGAGGGAGAATCGATCAACGTCAGTACGCCAACCAATTACCAGGCACTGCTGGAGTTTCACGGCGGTGCGATTGTAACTCTGGGTTCAAGCTGGGATGTCCGGGCACATCGTCACGCCAATATGGAACTCTACGGAACGACGGGAACCCTGTTTGTCCCGGATCCGAACTTCTTCGGCGGTACTGTCGAACTGGCCAATGGCAACGGTGACGTCGAAGTACTGAGCAACGACGGCCACCCTTTCGCGGTACCCAATACGGAAGATTCGCAGGAGATCCCTCGAGCAAACTACCGGTGCGCCGGTCTTGCCGATATGGCCGACTCGATCATCAGGCAGAAGCCACATCGCTGCAACCTGGAACTGGCCTTGCACGTGGTCGACATCCTGACTTCCATTCAGACGTCGGCAGAGTCTCGACAATGGGTGGAGATTTCCACTACCTGCGAACGACCTGAAGCCTGCACCAGTGAACAGGCTCAGGCACTCTTGACAACGAACTGATACCAACCTCTTTCGACTTGCCATATCGGCCGATGAAAGACTCTACCGTGTCGTCAGGCCTGCCCGTCGCGGTAGTCATCAGGTATTCGGAAACACCCAGCCGACCGAATGCCTGATTGAAGGCGGAACAGCACACCTGGTGCAACTGGACCAGGTGTGCGTCTGATCAGTATCCGAGTGTTGCCGCACCTGCTCTTCGGGTATCCGAATAACCGAAGAGCAGACCGTTCTCGGCATCAACCTGGATCGACTGGGTAGACCCCATGACATCCTTCTCGACGACATGATGGCCCCTGGCTTCCAGCAGGGAAATCGTGTCTCGACTGATGCCTTCCTCGACACGCAATTCCTCGGGAAGCCATTGATGATGTATGCGAGGGGCCACGGTTGCTTCTGCGATATTCATTCCGTGGTCAATCATGTTGCTGATCAATTGCAAGGTGGTCGTGATGATTCTCGCACCACCGGGACTGCCCGTGACCAGATAGACGTTACCGTCCTTGAGAACAATGGTAGGACTCATCGAGGACAGTGGCCGCTTGCCTGCTTCAACGGCATTGGCATCACCACCTATCAGACCATATCCATTGGGCACGCCCGGCTTGGCGGAAAAGTCATCCATTTCGTTGTTCATCAGCACGCCAGTGCCGTTTGCAACCATTCCGGAACCGTAGGAGAAATTGATGGTATACGTGTTGGAAACGGCATTGCCATCCTTGTCCACGATCGAGAAATGTGTGGTCTCATTGCTTTCATAGGGCGTCAGATCTGCTGGTGCAATGGATGCCGACGGCGTGGCCACATTGAGACTGATGTCCTTTCGAGTTTCTGCCGCATAGTCCTTTGACGTCAGTTCGGCCACCGGCACATCGACAAAGGCAGGATCTCCCAGATACTCGGACCGATCCGCATAGGCACGCTTCATCGCTTCTGCCATCAGATGTATGGTTTCTGCCGAGTTATGACCCAGGTAGCCCAAGGGGTAGCCTTCCAGCGTATTCAGAATCTGGATGATATGAGTGCCACCGGAACTGGGAGGTGGCATCGATACGATTTCATACCCCCGATAGTCACCGGTCACCGGTTCTCTGATTTCGACCCTGTAATTCGCCAGATCTTCGACTGTCATGCCACCACCGGCTTTCTGAACTGCACTGGCAATCTTCTCCGCAGTGTCGCCCTTGTAGAATCCATCGGGGCCGGATTCGGCAATGCGTTTGAGGGTGGCAGCCAGGTCCGGTTGTTTCAGAGTTTCACCCGGCTCATAGAAACTGCCATCTTCCTTGTAGAAAATGGCTGCCGAGGAATCCCAAGACTTCAACCTCTTTTCCAGCCCTTTGAGGCTGTCAGCCAGATCCGCAGTAACCTTGATGCCTTCCTCTGCCAGTCTGATGGCCGGCTGGATGACCTCGGCAAGACTCATGCTGCCATAGGCGTCCAATGCAGCCTGCATACCAGCGACCGTTCCTGGCACGCCTACAGCAAGCCCATGAAAGCGTGACAAATTGGAAACAGCGTCACCATTTTCATCCAGATACATGTCGCGAGTCGCACTGGATGGTGCCATTTCCCGATAGTCGATGGCTTTTGTCTCACCCGTCTCGGCATCATGAACCATCATGAAGCCTCCTCCACCCAGATTTCCCGCCCTGGGCAAGGTGACTGCCAATGCAAACGCCACTGCCACGCTCGCATCAACCGCATTGCCGCCCTCAGCCAGTATATCCAGACCTATTCGGGCCGCTACCTGCTCCTGAACCGAGACCATCGCCTGCCTGGCCCATACCGGGTGGATGCGATCTGCACCACTGTAAATGGCAGCTTCCTGGGCGAGAGTCACTTGTGAAGAAAACAAAGTTGCTGCCACACAGGCAGCCATTCCTAATCGTTGAATCAAGCCATCACCTTCAAATGTATTTGTCAATGTCGGGAAACGAATTTCCATGTGCATCACGCACGAACGCCTTGCAGTATAGGAGCTGTCGCGACCCTTTTGCCAGTAGGAGTTTATAACAGCCAGGACAGTTTCAGCCGTCTGTCCTGGCTGTTCATCGAAACGTTACTGCAAACCACTGGCATCAATGACACCTGCAGGACAACCTGGCGTCGTCAGATCCCCGGCCAGGATCAGATCGGCCACAGTACGATCAGGCTGAATGCGTCCTCTCAGGTTTATCGTGATCTCTTGCAGAAGCACACGTGACTGATCGCCCGTACAGTGGAATTGCACTCTATCACCAGCACCGCGACCAAACGCTTCATCGAATTTCTGCCGAATCTCCGCCGTATTCACGGATGTGCCGACATGCTCGGCCAGATAGCTGGCAACCACGGAATCGTTGATGACCTGAGTCAGTTGCAATGTATCGGCGAAGTACTCCTCTGCTCCTCCCCTACCGCGATGACAGGTTCCGTGCTTGATCCATTCATGGCGTTCAAGATGACTCGCCGTACCGGGCATGGCGATGCGTAGCCGCTCACGAGTCTCGGCACTCAGCATCGGATCCGGCAACAATTGCCACTGCCCATCCAGATCAATGGACTTGACGGAGTCGGCTACATCACAGTAGACATTGCCACGAGGTTGAGCCCAGAGGCCATGAATGGAAAGTTGCTGCTCCGTGATGGGAAGATTGCCATTATTCAGTTCAATGCATTCGGCCTTGTTGGGTCTTTTTTCGCAAAAGGCCGGTTGCCAACTCAATGCGAGGAGATTATCCCTTGATTCATCCGAGCCGTCATTGACGTCATCGCCATCGCCATCGCCATTATCTCCATCTCCATCTCCATCTCCATCTCCATCTCCATCTCCATCTCCATCTCCATCTCCATCTCCATCTCCATCTCCATCGCCATCGCCATCGCCATCGCCATCTCCATCTCCATCTCCATCTCCATCTCCACCTCCATCTCCACCTCCATCTCCATCTCCATCTCCATCTCCATCTCCATCGGTCAGTATCGTTTCCGTCCCGGCATCCACCACATGCATACCGCAGCTCACATGCACCCAACGATCTGCAGTAATCGGGGCATCCGGATCGATGATCTGAAAGTAGTCTCCGACCGGCTGATTCATGCCACGCAATTCGTAGGCGCGCATGGGCTCCGTGAAGCGATCTCCCGGGTTGCTCATGGAGTTCTTCGATTGATAGGCTTCGCAACGATCAATCGCAATGAAATAGCCGTTCAATGGTACAAAGGCTTGCGCGGAAAAGTATAGTGAGGTCAGCAGCAGGGGCAGGATCATTGATGGTTTCATGATGCACTCTCCGCTATCGGGTCAGCCTTGATGGTATGCCCTGATATCAGATGGGGGCAACGCAACAAAAGTCTTGCTCCGATCCCCTCGATAGAACTGAAAGGGGTCACCTCATCGGCTGGCTGGAACCGGATTACCTGCTCACGACCTCTTCGGTGTCGGGTCTCGGAACTCCAGCGGAAACATGCGCTGTGGTCCTATTGCAATATCAGCCAGTGAATACCGATCGAGAGTCTCGAGAAAGGCGTTGGTAGCTTCCAGCAAGGGCCCCGGCAAGGTACAGACCGGCGTAATGGGACAGAGATTTCCGGGTCTCTGGCATTCCACCAGGCCAAAATCCGGCTCCATCATGCGAACGATTTCACCCAGTGAAATCTGCTCCGCCGGCTTGCCCAGATACAGGCCGCCTGCCCGACCTCGCTTCGCCAGCAGCAGTCCGGCACGTGTCAAGGTGTTGACCACTTTCATGGTGGTACTGCGCGAGATGCCGTAGAACTCGACGACCTGGTCGATACGAAACAACGCTCCGTCTTTCTCCGCTGCAAACAACAGCACTCGAAACGCAATGTCACACGTGTCTGTCAGTCGCATGAATCCTCTCCGGCGCTATTGCTGACTCAAGGGCATGAGTCTAACTCATAAGAGTCATTTGACATGCATCTATCAATTCACCAAAATACATTCATCTAATATGCATCTTTAAGAGATTTCTACCATGCAACCCTTGTCTGAAAACACGATGAACGTCGTCAGCGCCACCGTCCCGGTCCTGGAAATCCACGGCGAAGCCATTGTTGCCCGGATGTACGAACGCTTGTTGCAGGATGCCGGAATACGCAGCTTTTTCAATCTGTCACATCAGAGCGGCAGTGCTCCCCAACACAAGGCATTGACTCACGCAATACTTGCCTATGCCCGGAACATACGCGAACCGCAGGTACTGACTGCAGCCATCGAGCGAATCGCACAGAAGCACGTGGCACTGAAGATCGAAGCGGCTCACTATGAAGCGGTAGGCAACTCCCTGCTGGCAGCCATCAGCGATGTGCTGGGTGAGGCTGCTAGCAGCGAGGTACTGAACGCTTGGGGTGAAGCCTACTGGTTTCTCGCTGGTGTTCTCATTGAACGCGAACAGTCAGTGTATGACGAACAGGCGAATCTACCGGGTGGTTGGTCAGGCTGGCGTGACTTTCTCATCACGGAAAAACGCGCGGAAACCAGCGAGATCACCTCCTTTACCCTGAGTCCGGTTGACGGTGCACCAGTACCGGCGCACAGGCCGGGACAGTACCTGACGCTGTTGCTGTGTATCGATGATGCAGCCAGTATCAGACGCACCTACTCCATTTCTTCAGCGCCCAATGGCCGCGATTTCAGAATCACCGTCAAACGTGAAGCTCAGGGAAAAGCGTCGACCTGGCTCCATGATGTTGCCGATACCGGCACGATCCTGTCGGTCGGTGCTCCGGCCGGTGACTTCTTTCTGGACCCAGAGAACACCTCAGAGGTAGTCTTGCTCTCCGGTGGTGTCGGCCTGACCCCCATGATTTCCATGCTTGAGGCCAATGCCAACAGGGCCTTGCCGATCACTTATGTTCACGCCGCCCGCAGCCGCTCACATCACGCCATGCAGGAGCTTCCTGCGCAACTGGCCACTCGATCAGTCGTATTCTACGAAGAAATCGATGATACAGAGGCTGTCGATGACAACACGGTGGTTCACGGCAGACTGGATGCGCAATGGCTTGCCGATAACACCCATATCCAGTCATCGGACTATTACATCTGCGGCCCGACAGGCTTCATGCAGGCAACAATCAACGGCCTGCGATCCATCGGTGTCCGCGATGAACGTCTGCACTATGAATTCTTCGGTCCGGCTTCCGAGGCCTTGTAATGGGTTCGTTCCGGACGATTGCCGGAACCGGCCTGCCCGTCACTCAGGCAGGCAGGCCGAAAAGATCCGCGAACCCAGCATTGTTCGTTCGCCGGGGAAATCTCCTGAACCCTCAGGCGACCGAGAGCTTCACATCGATGTTATTGCGCGTGGCGTTGGAATACGGGCAGACCTCATGCGCACGCTCTACCAGCTTCTCGGCTTCCTGCTTGTCTACTCCCGGCAATGACACCTCGAGCGCAATTTCGAGACCAAAACCACCTTCGGAACGCGGACCGATGCCAACCGTGGAACGGACTGTCGTATCCTCTGGAACCGATGCAAAACCGGATTCATTGCCGGCAACGAACTTCATGGCGCCCAGAAAACAGGCAGCGTAGCCAGTAGCGAACAACTGTTCGGGATTGTTGCCTTCACCACCACTACCCCCCAACTCCTTCGGCGTGGTCAGACTGACACTCAAGGCACCATCCAGAGTTCCGGATTTGCCATCACGCCCACCGGTGGCCTCTGCGCTGGTTGTATAAAGAACATCGACACTCATTGCAATTCTCCTCGATTGAAGTTCGACCGAACGGCGGCTGCAAGCACGGTGTTTGCAACCGGGATGACTCGGCATATAGCTAGTGCACTAATCAAAAGCATACTATAACCATGAAGGAAATTTGCCCGCTTGCCATTCTTGCCTGGCAATCAGCCGCCGGTAGCACGATGACCCTGAAGCAATCAGACGCCATCAGCAATATCCATGTCGAACACCAGAATCCCGGCGGTTCCCCCTTCGGCTGATTGCACCAGCTGTGCGCCAATTGCCTGGTGTTCTTCATCGGCAAGATAGGCATCTCGATCTTCAGCAGTATCGAAATCGATCATGAAGCCATCCGCAAAGCCATGATCCATACCGGTCTCCGGACTGACGTTGATGCCGGCATGAAATGCCGAGATTCCGTTGAGTCGTGACTGCAATGCGGCCAGCTGACTGAAGAGTGCCTGTCGGTGTTCGACGCTTGCCTCTTCGTTGAATCGAATGAATACGCAGTGTCTGATCATGAAGTAGTCGCCTGTGCAATGGGTCTGGATTGATCGTGAGTCGTTAGTGACCTATGGCTAGAACAATCGTGCCATCTGCCCCTTCACCTGCCGAATGGGTATTGACGATTCGATATTGGCAACCCCATTCACCTTGGTCAGTCTGCCGGTGAGAAAGCGTTCGAATTCATGCAGATCCACGACCGCAACACGAAGCAGATAGTCTCGGTTCCCGGTCATCAACCAGCAATCCATGACCTCCGGAAGCAGCTTGATCTCGTTTTCGAAATTCATGAGCCGGTCATCGATCTGGCGATCCAGTTGCACCGACACGAAGACCGTGAAGGCAAAACCGAGCTTCGATTCATCGATATTCGCACTGTATCCCTTGATGATGCCGAGCTTTTCCAGATTGCGAACCCGTCGTGCGCAAGGTGTCGGTGAAAGCCCGACACGCTCGCTGAGTTCCTGATTGGTCAAACGGGCATTGTGCTGCAGCTCTGCCAGGATGCGGTTATCGATTTTGTCCAACGAGATTTCCATAACGTCTACTGGTGCTTTTCATCAAGAACAACGTGAATACTAGCTGAAACAACCAGAACAAGCTGAATTCATGCGTGAAATTGACGATCTCAGCTGCCGATTCATGGATACCATATACCCATTGAACCTGCATGGAATCGATAGCGATGAACGATGATCAGTCTGGTAGCCCCCAGGATCCAGACCCGATCGAAACCTCTGAATGGCTGGAATCACTGGAATCCCTGACGGCAACACAAGGCACCGGACGTGCGCGATACGTGCTATCGCAAGTGCAGGAACGGGCACGTTTGCTGGGAGTCACTGTTCAGGGATTGCCGTATTCCGCCTATCGCAATACGATTCCTCTGTCCGACCAACCCCCTTACCCAGGGGACCTGGACATGGAAAAGCGCATCAACACCCTGATACGCTGGAATGCACTGGCCATGGTCGTCCGAGCTAACAAAGCGTACGGCGAACTGGGCGGCCACATCGCTTCGTATGCCTCGGCAGCGGAGATCTTCGAGGTGGGGTTCAATCATTTTTTCAGGGCCAGTGGCGAACACGCCGCTGGCGACCTGGTCTACTTTCAACCGCACTCGGCACCCGGGATCTACGCGCGATCCTTTCTGGAGGGACGGCTCGCCGAGTCGGATCTGGCAAGCTACCGACAGGAAGTAGCGGGTGGAGGATTGTGCTCGTACCCTCATCCATGGTTGATGAAGAACTACTGGCAGCTGCCCACAGGATCCATGGGAATCGGACCCTTGTCAGCGGTGTATCAGGCTCGCTTCATGCGCTACTTGCAGGCGCGCAAGCTGGCCGACACAAGTCAGCGGCATGTCTGGGGCGTATTCGGCGACGGGGAGATGGATGAACCGGAGTCTGTTGCAGGACTGACCCTGGCGGCTCGCGAGAAGCTCGACAATCTGACCTTTATCGTCAATTGCAATCTGCAACGCCTTGATGGCCCGGTACGAGGCAATGGGCAGATCATCCAGGAACTCGAATCACTGTTCATTGGCGCTGGCTGGAACGTCATCAAGGTGTTATGGGGATCGGAATGGGATGATCTCTTCGCGCGGGACGACACCCATGTACTGTTGCGCCGGTTCGCCGAGACCGTGGATGGTCAGTATCAGAACCTTGGTTCACGCGATGGAGACTACAACCGGCAGAAGTTCTTCGATACCGATCCGCAGCTTTCCGCTCTCGTCAGTCATCTGTCGGATGAAGAGATTCATCAGCTCAAACGAGGCGGCCACGACTATCGCAAGCTGCATGCAGCCTTTGCCGCAGCCAGAGCTCATCGAGGCCAGCCGACCGTCATTCTGACCAAAACCAAGAAAGGCTATGGCATGGGAGGTGCCGGTGAGAGTCGCATGACCGCCCACCAGGCGAAGAAGCTGGACGTCGATGCACTCTTGCAATTTCGTGATCGTTTCGAATTACCTCTCAGCGATGAACAGGTGGCGGCTCTGCAGTTCTACAAACCGGCTGACGATAGTCCGGAAATCCGCTACCTGAAAGCACGACGCGCCGAACTCGGCGGCTATCTGCCTTCACGCTCCCTGAATGCCAGCACGTCCATTCCCCCTCGGCCGGATATGGCTACCTATGCCGGCTTTGCCCTGAACGCCGAAGGCAAGGTCATGTCCACCACCATGGCGGCGGTACGCATTCTCTCCGGGCTCTTGAGAGACAAGAACTTCGGATCGCGGCTGGTACCGATCGTGGCAGACGAGGCAAGAACCTTCGGCATGAACAACCTGTTTCGCCAGGTCGGCATCTACTCGCCGGAAGGTCAACTGTACGAGCCCGAGGACTCGGGATCGATGCTGTATTACAAGGAGAGTCGCGACGGTCAGTTGCTTGAAGAAGGCATTACCGAAGCGGGAGCCATCAGCTCATGGACCGCTGCGGCCACGGCGTATTCTGCGCACGATGTCGAATTGTTACCGGTTTACATCTACTACTCCATGTTCGGTTTCCAGCGCGTCGGCGACCTGATCTGGGCTGCGGCCGATCAGCGCGCGCGAGGCTTTCTACTCGGAGCAACGGCTGGCAGAACAACGTTATCAGGCGAAGGCTTGCAGCATCAGGATGGTTCCAGTCACACCATCGCAGCGACCATACCGAATTGCAGAGCCTATGATCCGGCGTTGGCGCACGAGGTGGCCGTCATCATGGAATACGGCATGCAGAGAATGCTGGACGAACGATGCGACGAGTTCTTCTATCTCACCGTGATGAACGAGAACTACGCACAGCGATCCCTGCCGGAGGACTCGACCGCCAATATCGTGAAAGGTCTCTACCATCTGCAACGGCATACCGACTCCAATGATCGGGCGCCCATGCTCAGACTGCTGGGTTCCGGAACCATTCTGCTGGAGGTCATTGCTGCAGCGGAAATTCTGCTGCAGGAGTATGGCATTACAAGCGATGTTTTCAGCGCAACCAGCTACACCGAACTGGCCAGAGATGCGGCCAGCGTCGAGCGTGGTAATCGTCTGGGCATCCACTCACCACGGCGGAACAGTCATGTGGAAACGCAGCTGCCTGGCGAGGATCCCGTCATAGCCGCCAGCGATTACGTGCGTGCCTTTCCCCAACAGATAGCACCTTATCTGCAGGCACGCATGACCGTTCTGGGTACCGATGGCTTCGGGCGTTCCGCCAATCGACAAGCACTGCGCCGCTTCTTCGAAGTCGACCGACAACACATTACCCTGGCTGGCATCGAAGCACTGGTTCGCCAGGGAAAGGTGAAGTCCGAATTGATTCAACAGGCAATTGCCGACATGAATCTGGATCCCTCAGTCATCCCGCCTTGGTCTGTCTGAGCCTGCACTTCACAGTGGATGAGCGCAGAGCCGACAACACATCAAGGCATCAAGGCATCAAAGCATCAAAGCATCAAAGCATCAAAGCATCAAAGCATCAAAGCATCAAAGCATCAAAGCATCAAAGCATCAAAGCATC
>CANLXI010000032.1 GCA_947495035.1 uncultured Granulosicoccus sp. | reverse complement strand
GAAACTGCTGATGAAGCCACTGACGCTGCAGCTGATGCGACTGACGCCGCTGCCGAGACTGCCGATGAAGCAACTGACACCGCTGCCGAGACTGCTGAAGAAGCAACCGACGCGGTAGCTGAAAACGTTGACGAAGCCACTGACGCTGCAGCCGATGCAACTGACGCCGCTGCCGAGACTGCTGGAGAAGCAACCGACGCGGTAGCTGAAACCGCTGACGAAGCCACTGACGCCGCAGTTGATGCGACCGACGCCGCTGCCGACTCTGCTGACGAAGCCACTGACGCCGCAGTTGATGCGACCGACGCCGCTGCCGACTCTGCTGACGAAGCCACTGATGCAGTAGCCGACTCAGCTGAAGAAGCAACTGACGCGGTAGCTGAAACTGCTGACGAAGCAACTGACGCTGCAGCTGATGCGACTGACGCCGCTGCCGAGACTGCTGAAGAAGCAACCGACGCAGTAGCTGAAACTGCTGAGGAAGCGACTGATGCCGCTGCCGAAGCCACCGACGCAGCTGCCGAGACTGCCGAAGAGGCAACTGATGCAGTAGCTGAAACAGCCGACGAAGCTCCGGCCGCGATGACAACTGCCGAGCGTGGCTCGTTCAGCCTGGCCGGAATCAGTCGGAAACTGGGCGGCGTTATCGGAACGGCAACGACCGTACTTGGCAACGTGGAAGACGAAGAGTCAGCGCAGAAAGCTCTGCCACGTCTCGAGAGTGCCAGTGCGACTCTGACGGAAGTGGCAGAAACCTATGCCAACGTTCCTGAAGCGGCAAAGGTGCCACTGGGCAAGGTCATCTCCAGGGGTCTGGCACGCCTGAAGCCGATGGCCGACACTACCTTGACCAAGGAAGGCGTGGGCTCGGTACTGACCCCGGTCATTGCTCCCATGCTCGACACGCTGCAAGGCATGATCGACTGAGCAAGTCGTGATACAACGGTTGCCGACTGACTGTTCGGCAACCGTAGACCAGAAAAAGGCGCCCTTGAGGCGCCTTTTTTCATGGAGCCATCCGCGACTCCCTGATCGGTCTGCCCGGTCTCACCTGACAGACTCGGTTCGGCAAGAGTGCCACTACATGATTACAGAACGGCGTGGCGTCCCATGGCATTGTCAATGGCCGTGATGATCTGATCGATATCGGCTTCATTGCAGATCAATGCCGGACTCAGACAGATCGTGTTGTTGAACCCTGTCAGACTACGATTGGTACGCCCGATCACGACTCCTTGCTCCATACAATCCGCAGCGATAGCCATCAGCATCTGCTCTTCCACCGGCTCCTTTGTCTGTCTGTCCTTCACCAGCTCCATGCCGCAGAACAACCCCTTGCCTCGAACATCACCGACCACCTTGTACTTGTTCTGTAGACCACGCATTTTCTCCATGAGGTATTCCCCCATGCGAGTCGTGTTCTCCAGCAGGTTTTCATCCTCGATGATTCGCATGGTTTCCAGAGCTGCCGCGGGACCTGCCGCGCAACCACCAAACGTACTGATGTCACGAAAATAGTCCATCGTGTCATCACTGTCCTTGAACTGATTGAAGACCTCTTCCGTGGTTACCGTGCAGGCGATGGCAGCATAACCACTGGCAACGCCCTTGGCCATGGTGACGATATCCGGCTTGATGCCGTAATGCTGGTAACCGAACCACTTGCCCGTCCGACCCAGACCGCAGACCACCTCATCGATGTGCAGCAATATGCCGTACCGAGTGCAGATCTCCTGCACGGTTTCCCAATAGCCTTCGGGCGGTGTAATCACCCCGCCCCCTGCCGTCACTGGCTCCAGCACAATGGAACCCACCGTATCCGGATCTTCCTTCTGGATGATCGCCTCGATTTCACGTGCGATTCGGACACCGTACTCCGACTCATCCGGAAACTGGCTTCGATACTCGCAACAGTGAGGCACCTCGACGAAACCGGGAGTGAACGGACCATACTGATCCTTGCGTTCATTCTGTCCACACGATGACAGTGCCGTGATGGATGTGCCATGGTAATCACGGTCGCGGTAGAGAATCTTGTGTTTCTTGCCATCATGCTTCATGGCAGAAATCTGGCGTACCATCTTGTAGCCTTTTTCATTCGCTTCCGTACCTGAATTGGAAAAGTACACCCGGCTCATGCCCGGCATTTTCGAAATCAGACGCTCGGCATACTGGATGGCTGGCAGATTGCCCGCGGAGCCAGCGAAGTAGCACATCTCGACCAACTGGTCTCGCACTGCATTGGCGATACTCTCTCGCCCATAACCGAGGTTGACTGTCCATACCGCGCCCGATACCGCATCGAGATGCTCCTTGCCATGCTGATCCCAGATACGCATGCCATCGCCCTTGACGATGATCATGGGATCCTTTGTCTCCAGCGGCTTGTGCTGAGTAAGGTGGTGCCAGACATGGGCCCGGTCCATTTCGACCAGATCTTTCATATTGACGTTTTCAGTCGGTTTGTTCATGGATATGACTCCTGCAATTGCCCTGGCAACGCTTGCGTGCCATCTGGCGAATGTACTCATGAAAGCGGCAACCCCAACCGAGGCTGTCCGATCGAACGTGGCACCCGTCGGTGTCGACTCCTCGGAGTGAGTGATTTAATGGCAAACTATGGAACAGCTGTTCCCTTGCAAACAGAACCAGCAAAAAGACTAACGTGATACCAGATAATCTTCCATTGGGCCAGCCTGACGGCTGGATTGGTCAACAACTCAATCGGCCGGAGTGTGTTCTGGCACATGAGTCCGGGTTGCTGTTGGTGCCCAACTGGTCGGAAAATGGCGGCATCAGCTTGATCGACCGGACCGGCACGCGTCACGTTTCATCTCGCCACCCTTTTCCGCTTCGTCCGAATGGCATTGCACTTGAAAGCGGGGGTACTGTCCTGCTGGCTCACATGGGTGACACGGAGGGCGGCATCTATCGCCTGCACGCCGACGGCGACGTCGATCCCGTTGTCATGACGGTGGCGGGAGATCCCATGCCTCCCACCAATTTCGTGGTCAAGGACCATCACGATCGCATCTGGATCACCGTCAGCACACGGTTGACGCCTCGGGCCGCAGACTATCGCGCTTCGGCCAATACCGGCTTCATCGCGATGGCAGAACCCGGAGAGAGTAATGCTCGTATTGTCGCGGATGGACTTGGCTATACCAACGAATGCGTGATTGATGAAGTCAGAGGGCAGGTATGGGTGAACGAAACCTTTGGCAGAAGGCTGACCAGATTCAAGCTGCACGATACCGGACAGCTCAGGCTCGATGGCGCAGAAGTGGTGTGTCAGTTCGATGCAGCCACCTACCCCGATGGCCTGGCGCTTGATGAAGACGGTCACGTCTGGATAACCAGCATTGTCAGCAACCGGATCATCCGCGTTTCCCCGACAGGGACAATTCAGCTCATGTTCGAGGACGCCGAAGAAGCACACCTTGCCTGGACAGAGGCAGCCTACCGCAATGATTCACTGGGCAGAGAACATCTCGACAATGCTGGCGGTGAGGTGATGAGAAACCTGTCGAATCTGGCCTTTGGCGGACCCGACAGACAGCGCATGTATGTCGGCAACCTTCTGGGAGATTCACTGCCGTGGTTCGACACCGAATTCACAGGCGTCGCCATGCCTCACTGGAGCGTCAACCTGGGAAGTCTGGCAGCCGACTGACAGGCTATTCCAGCGGTACTCCGGCTCTGGCGGCGAAATACACCGCTTCGGTGCGGTTGCGTGCGCCCAGGGTTCGAAAGATTGCCGACAGATGAGCCTTGACCGTGTTCTGTGAAATATCCATGTTGTTCGAGATCGTCTTGTTCGGCTTGCCCTGCAGCAGATAGGTCAGCACTTCCCGCTGACGATCTGACAGCGATGCCAGCAACGCCACGTCGCTACGTTCACCGTGCTGATTGACATGCAGGCCGTTGATCATGGCATCCCGAGGCAGGTACACACCACCCGATACGATCAACCGGATGGCATTGAGCAGCTCATCATGGGTCGTCGACTTCGTGATGAAGCCCATGGCACCATTATCGATGCAGCGATGGATGACGCTGGGATCCTGTTCACCCGAGAGCACCACAATGGTCGTATCGGGAGCCTCCTTGCGAAGCACAAGCAGGGAATCGACTCCGACTGCATCGCTGAGTTTCAGATCCAGCAGAACCAGATCGATGTCGGAGTGCTCGGCAAGCAGTTCTCGGGCGCGATGCAGATCTTCGGATTCGACCACCACCGGCGTTGGTGAGAGGCTTTGCAGCAAATGCACCATTCCGCTCCGAAAGAGCGTGTGGTCATCCACAATCAGGATCTTCATTTCATGCGCACCTCGCCGTCACGACAACGATATCGCCGGCCGATTACCTAGAAAAAGTCAAGTGTGTCTCCATTACGGTCGCGTTGTCAAACCAGACTATGTCAGGTCGCCGAACTGCTCTACAATGGCAGGCTGCCCCACTGATCACAAGATTGACCGCATTGTCCAGACAGCCTCCATTGACCAAACGCCTGCAACGCCAATGCGCCCGGGCAGTCACAGACTTCAACCTCATCGAGGCCGAAGATCGCATCATGGTGTGCCTCTCGGGCGGCAAGGACAGCTATGCCATGCTGGACCTGCTGCGACATCTGCAACGGGTTGCGCCCGTCGACTTTTCCCTGATTGCCGTCAACCTGGATCAGAAGCAGCCCGGCTTTCCCCAGCACGTATTGCCCGATTACCTGACGTCTCTGGGGGTGGAGTATCGCATCATCGAGGAAGACACCTACAGCATCGTCAAGGACAAGATCCCTGAAGGCAAGACGACCTGCGGACTATGCTCTCGGCTGCGTCGCGGAATACTCTACCGTGTGGCTGACGAGCTGGGTGCCACCAAGATCGCACTGGGCCACCATGCTGATGATCTACTGGAAACCCTGTTGCTGAACCTGTTTCACGGTGGGGCGATAAAGACCATGCCTCCCAAACTGCATGCGGACAATGGCAACAACATCGTCATCAGACCACTGGCCTACTGTCGCGAAAAGGATCTCGAGGCATTCAGCGCGATACAGCAATACCCCATCATCCCGTGCAATCTGTGTGGATCGCAACCGAACCTGCAGCGCCAGAACATGAAGCAGCTTCTGTCAGCCTGGGAGGCCGAAAACCCGGAACGAATCGCCTCCATGCTGACAGCACTGGGCAACGTGACCCCGTCACATCTGCTGGACAGAACGCTGTACGACTTTGACGGCAACGAGCGCGTATCGAGCTATCCCTTGCTCACTACCACGGAATTTCCTCTCCGTCGTATGCAATGAAGCGGCCGCTTGGCCGATCATGCAGACACTCGATCTGCTCGATCAGCAAGCGGGCTGTCTTCGCAGGTGAAAACAGTTTTCCTGCGGGCACATTGCGCTGAAAAGGCATGGACAGAGCCGTGTCGGTCGTGCCCGGGTGCAAGGCCGCAACACGCACATTACTGGCCGAGCGTGCCCATTCGATAGCCAGACACTTCAATGACATGTTCAGCGCAGCCTTGGAGCTGCGATAGCTGTACCAGCCGCCCAAAGCGTTATCCTCGATGCTGCCAACTCGCGCAGAAATACTCGCGAATACCGCCGCCGGTGACTGGCGCAAGGCTGGCAGCGCATGCTTGCCCAGCAAGAGTGTCGGCAACGTATTGACCTGCATGCTGCGCAGGAAGTGTTGCGGATCGAGCTGGCCAATGGACTTCTCGGGCCTGGCATTGTCATCGTGCAGCAATCCCACACAATTGATCAGCCAATCGACAGAACCCAGGCCCTTCACCCAGGACTCGACTGCCGATTCATCGGTCGCGTCAAACAGTGTCCAGCGTAGCCTGCCGGTATTCTTCTCGTCTGCCGCGGCAATACCGGCGCTGTCGGGAACACGGCGGCGAGCACTGGCATGGATCAGCGCGATATCATCACGGGCGAGCAACTGCTCGATCAGGGCGGCACCGATGCCGCCACTGCCTCCCATGATGGCCACCGACTTCATGGCCATAGCCAGCCGGCAGCGCAGCCCTGGCGCTTGCGCTGCACTACTTCAGACTGCCGAAGGCCTTGGTGAAACCCGTCAGGGAGATCGTTGCAATGACTTCGCCCTGATTGATCGCGATCACGGAAACCTGTGCCTGACTGCCACGCTTGAGTCTGGCCACCAGATCTCCGTCAATGGGCTCACGCACCAGACAACCCTGCTCCGTGCAGACCTGAAAGGGCGCAGATTCCTGCCGGCCGTCATCGATCTTCAGTGACAATCCCTCAGGCAGAACCACACCCAGAGGTGTGATGACGTCCAGTACGGCAATCGCCGTTCTTTCACCCACTTCCAGAGGTTCATCCAGCTGTCGGATCACCATTTCGAGTACGGGTGTACCCTCGCTGTCGTTACCGATCTGTACCATGGCGCACTGATTGCCCTCGGCATTGCAGGCAACATCCCAGTCACCGTGTCGTACCGCATTTCCGCTGATATTGGGCGTGTCCGCCGAACGATTGGGCTGAGGCGGTGGAGCTTCCCGTTCCACAGGTGGTGCGGCACCGAGATCCAGTTTTTCCGAAGACTCATCCGGTGCCCCCAACTTGAGCCCGCCTGACTGCGCCCAGGCGGAACTGACGGACATGGTGAGGGTCAGCGCTGCTGCCATCAGCAGTGTGGCCAATCGTTCAATCACATTGATTCCCTGTAGATTCGTTGAAAGATGCATTGATCAATCCGACAAGTGTAGGTATCGAAAGGTCCAGTCGCAAGATGTAACAACATGACAAGCCGGACTGACGCCCATGTGCTGTGCTCGCTGCAGAAAAGTGCTGCGCGCGGCCACTCACATCGTTGGCAGGATCATGCCCACACCGTAAACTACCTGCATTCAGCTCCGCGTTCCCACGCGCGGCAACAGAACCCATGGAAAAGCTCCCCGACATGATACGTATCGAATCCGACCATTGGCGCCTGTGGTGTAATCCTGACAGGGGCGTCGAGTGGCTGGCAGCCGAAGTGCAACGACAGCAGCAATGGCAGGCTGTTGTGCCGGACTGTCGTGAGACGGTTCCTGCCGAATCACTGGTGAATGGCCTGCCTGCCGGCCAGGCACTCGATGCGCCGCTGCCGGCGGCCAGCTTTCACATGCTGCCCTACAGCAATCGCATTCGGGACGGACGATTCCAGTTCGAGCAGGAAACGATACAACTGGCACATGGCGATGTACACGCCATTCACGGAGCACTGCGCAAACTGCCGTGGCGTGTGCTGTCAAGCGATGCCAGCTCCTTGCGATGTGCCATCAGCTCAACGGACCACGATGGGCTGAACTGGCCCTGGGCCTTCGATGCCGAAATCACCCACAGAATCGAGGGCGACACCCTGTCCAGCACCCTGGTGATGAGCAATCGTGACACTCGCAACATGCCTGCTGGATTTGGCTGGCACCCGTATTTCGTGCGACAGGTAGCCGGCGCACAACCGATACTGACCCTGCCGGTGGAGACAGTGTTCCCGGATGAAAACGGGGACTGCCTGCCAGATGGCCCTGCCGTGCCCTTGCCTGTCGAGCTGGATTTCAGGCAAGCACGTGCGCTGGACCCTGACCAGCGAATCGACTGCTGCATGGCCGGATTGAATGGCAACTGCGTCATCGACTGGCAGGAGGCAGGCATCCGATTGCACATGACGGCCGACGAGATCTGCCGATATCTGATCCTGTACAACCCCGACATGCCACACTTTGCCGTCGAACCGGTCACCAATGCCAATGATGCATTCAATCTGTCACACCAGGGAATCGATTCGGGCATGCAGGTACTCAGCCCCGGAGAGTCACTCGAAGCCACCATGTCATTGAGACTCGAGACGAGCTGAACACAGTCGTGACCGTGGATGCCGATGCCTGACGCGTCCTGCCTGCGGTTCCTTTGCCGAGACAGGAGAGCCCGCTGTCAGGGTTGCTGACGTGTCGGACGCAGTGTGACACCCAGCGGACCACGCAGCATGTCGGTAGTCAGCGTCTGGCCATCTCGTTCGAAGACCAGTTGAACACTCTCACTGCGTGAGCCCGAGCGGGTGGCCTGTTGCAGATCTCTCACTGCAAAGGTTCGTTCTCCGGAGTAGCTGATGATCAGATCGCCCGCCTGCAAACCCGCCTGCGCAGCGGCAGAACCTGAAATGACGGAATCGATGGCGATTCGATTCGCATCACCGGTCTCGTACAGGTATTGATCATAGAGACTGTCACCCAGCTCCTCTCGCAAGTCCGGCCGGCTTTGCTGAAGATCATCGAGACTGTCTCTCAATCGATCGCTGCCATCCCAGCCTTCGCGCGCAGCCTGGTCCAACAGCTCCAGCCTCGACAGCTGATATTGATCATTGCGGCGCTGCAGGTCTCTGGCGCTCTGCTCGTCAAGACCTGCCGCCAGCAGGTCCTCGAATTGCCTCTCGGAGGGATCATTGCGAAAACCGGCCTGCGACGCGCTATCCTCCGTCGGCATGACAGCCGCATCGGCATGCACGACACCGCCGCTCACATCCTCGAAAGATACGCCCTGTTCACTCAGGCTCGTGACACGCTCTTCCAGTTCCAGCAATTGCCGATTGAGTCTCACCACCGTTGCCGACAACTGCGCTCGCTCTTCCACCGCGGTTTGCAGCGCTTCCCGCAGTTCGGCAACCGTAGCGACATCTGCCGATGGAGCCGGAACAGACAAGCCAGGGTCAGGCGGTGACCGACCGGAGTCGGTTACCGAGCCGCCCGCCAGATCCGCCTTGCCAGAATCAGCCGGTGGCATGTCCCGCAGGCTCGGGCCATGCGTTAACATGAGTATCACAATGCAGCTCAAGGCGCCTGCAACGAGCGATATCACCACATTGGGCAGCAGATTTCCTGCTTGTTGCTCTTTCATGTCAAGTGCGGCTCCCCACAGTAGTACCGGAACCGCCGGCAAGCCGGCCAGCCCTTATCGTGACAGATTCAGATTCCACCAGTCATGAGTGATCAATTGCAATGAACGATGGTCAACTACCCGATACCACTCTGTCAATAGATGTCTACGCCCATCGTGGGAGCACGGTGCTTGCACCGGAGAACACGATGAGGGCTTTCGAACTTGCCCTGGGCCTGGGCGCTGATGTGCTGGAAATCGATGTTCGCCTGAGTCGTGATGCCCAGGTCATCGTCACCCATGACGCACGGGTGGATCGGACCTGCAACCACAGTGGCGCCGTGGCTGACATGACACTCGGACAGCTGAAACGACTGGATGCGGCCTATCACTTCTGTGATCTGCAGGGTCGAGCCCATCGAGGTCAGGGTGTCGGCCTGATCACGCTCGATGAGTTGTTCGAACGCTTTCCCGGTACCCGCATCAATATCGACATCAAGGACAATGCCCCACAGGCGGCTCAGGCAGTTGCCAACAGTATCGACAGGGCCAGCGCACGGGACCGGGTCAATGTCGGCAGCTTTCACGCACCGGCTCTCCGGCATTTCCGAAGGCAGGCTCCCGAGGTGAGCACCGCAGCCAGCCAGCAGGAGGTTGCACAGTTGTATTTCTTCGGAAAAAGGCGGGCTCATCCACTGGCCTACCAGTATCTGCAGATTCCAACCAGCTACTACGGCATACCACTTGCTGCTCCCGGTTTCATGCAGCGAGCACGCCAACGCAACATCAACCTCGTTTACTGGACCATCAATGACACCGCAACCATGGCACACCTGGTGGAGCGAGGTGCGCATGGCATTGTCACCGACCGGGTTGATCTGGCCTGCAGCCTTCTGGGAAAATCGAAGCTGGACAATCCGACCTGAAACCCAGCTGCAAGGCAGTCACGGTGCCTTGCTGGCTGGACAGACCTCCGCGGGTGCGCGCTGAACAGGCGATCGAATCAGGCCGCTTCCTGATCCTCGCATCCCAGGCTGGCCGCAAACAGATCCAGCAATGCCCGTTCGGCCCTTGCCACATAGCCGTCATGCTGCACGATCTCCAGACAATGCTGCACGAAAGCCTGTCGAATGGGCTTGGGTTGCACGTACAGTGTCTGAAACGCCGCTTCGAGTTCCTTGATGATACCGCCTTCACGAGCGGTCCGACGCGGATAGCGTGTTTGCGTATAGCATTTGAGCACGCGCTCGAATTCTGCATCGAGTACTGACGGTGGCGCACCGGATGTCTCCACCATCAGCGACAACAACAAGGCAAATTCGCTGCCCATGGCGTCGAACGACTTGACACGTCGCGCATCGGCCAATGGCGCGTGTTGGCCGGCGATGTTCTCCAGTACCGGAAAGTCCACGTCCAGCCTGCGCCTGATCAACTGCAGTGTGGCGTAATTCATCAGCGTGCATTCACCGGTATCGTTCAGCACCTTTTCCAGTTTCAGCAGGATTCGCTGACGATTTTTCCGCATGATGCTGCGTCCGAGAACGCTTGTTGCATGCTCGACGAGTCCCAACTGATCGTTTCGCAGCTCATCGGGAATCAACTCTGCCACGGCTTTCACCCGCATCCTGAACTTCTCGTTGAAGGCTTTGGCCAGTGCATCGAAGTAGATCTGTCGCCTGACTGGATCCGTGTGCGCGAACAGCGCGAACAGGGCTGCCAGACAACTGCTTTCATCCGGCAGCAACAGCAGTATGCGATCGGATAGTGCACCATGGCCGACATCACGGGCGATGACTTTCCTGCCTGTCGAGGACCTGTCAGACGATCCCTTGCCGACGGTACTGCCAATGCTTGAGCCAACGATATGTGCCACCGCACCGAAGGAGCCCACAACGGCCTGCGAACCGTCTGGCGCGCCGGAATTCTGCCCTTCCGCCAGCGTCTTCGACTTGCGCCGCTTCACATCGAAGTGCGGCTCGATGGCATCGATACGCAGCTGGATATCGGGATGACTGGAAAACAGTCGCTTGTACCAGGGGGGCTTGCGACCTGACTGGAAACACAGATGCGCCAATTCCTGCGCATGCAGTCCATGCAACAACGGTTCATCGTCATGTTGTCGAATGATATCCAGCGCCGATGCCATGGCAAGCGGATTACGGGTGAACTGTACGGCACTGGCATCGGCCAGATATTCTCGTTGCCTCGAGAACGCTGAGCGGAGCAATTGTCCGGCAAGGACTCCGACACAGCCCAGACCTCGCAGGATGTACCCCACAATGACCCCCGGGTGAAACGAGATTGGCTCATCCCGTGAGACGGAGGCGTCACCGATCAGTAGTCGGCCCACCTCATCGATCGCCATCAGTCCACCCAGGGCGATGAGCAGGCGCATGTTCAACGGCAGGTCACCATTGGCGATATGACCGAACTCATGCGCAATCACGGCTTGCAGTTCTGCTCGATCAAACGCATCCAGTGCACCCTGTGTCATGACCAGTACATGCCGTCCCTCTTCCGCACCGAAAACCATGGCGTTGATGCTGCTCTCGGTGCGCAGTACGAAAACATCGGGCTGAGGAGTACTTGAGGCGATGGCGATTTCCGCCACCACGTTCAGGAGGCGTTGCTCATGGTGAAATCGCGATCTGTCCGATGCCCTGACCGCCCCGAAACGTCGCGCCAGAACGGCACCGCCACCCCGTACATCGAGAAAACGAAAGAAGCCACCGGCCAGCATGGTGAGCCACACGAGCGCAATCAATCCCAACGCCGGCCGCGAGGGCTGCAACAGGCTGCTGTCCTCGCCCAGCAGCATGGACAAGCCGACGACCACGACATGTATCAGGCCACCCATCAACAACAGCGCCAGCACGAAGCAGGCGAGCAGAATGAGCGACTGCCGCCGCCTGGCGGACTGCTGATCCAGAAAGTTCATGACACCCCTTGCTCAGGTCCGTACGATACGACTGGACCGATCAGGCAAATGACACCTTGACGGCCTGCTGCATGGCAGGTTCTGCTATCTCGAACAGATCGGCCTCCTTGAAGGAAAATGCGGCAGCCACAAGCACAGCCGGAAATTGTTCGCGCGCGGTGTTGTATTGCATGACAGCATCACTATAGGCCTGCCTGGCAAAGGCCACGCGATTCTCGGTGGATGTCAGCTCTTCCTGCAGAGCGAGCATCTGCGTGTCAGCCTTGAGCTCCGGATAGTTTTCCATTACCAGGTTCAACCGCCCCATGGCATTGCTGAGCCTGCCTTCTGCAGCTGCCAGAGCTCCCACCAGCCCCGCATCGGCAGGATCGGCAGACGCCGCCTCACAAGTCCTCGAGGCGGTGTTGCGGGCCTCGGTAACAGCAGTCAACGTATCGCTTTCGTGTTTCAGATAAGCCCTGGCTGTCTCCACCAGGTTCGGAATCAGTTCATAGCGGCGTTGCAATTGCACATCGATCTGCGAGAATCCGTTGAGAAATCGGTTTTTCAGCGTAACCAGGCGGTTGTAGAAGTAGATGGCTGCAACAATGACGATGACCGCAATGGCCAGACTGAGCGTACTCATTATCTGAAAGATCTCCGGTATCCCTGCTGGAGATATCGGCAATGCCCATCACGTCTTTATCAAATCCTCAGGCGGAGCGTGCCAGTTCGAACTGATCGAGATTTTCGCCGCTCAATCGATAGGCCTTGCCAAACCCTACCACCAGTTGGCCACGCTGTGGTATCAGCCGGAACAGCACGAAATCGGGAAGCTGCCGCAGCAGACCGACCATCTTGCCATGGCGCTGTTCATACCTGTCCAGCAGAATATCGTAGTCTTCCGAATCTCTGGGCACGACTTCCGCCAGACACTGATAGCTGACACGGCTGCGTGCAAAGATCTGCGAGGAACTGGATTCATCACTGATGATCATGACCGATACCCGTGGATCGGCCAGCAGATCGCGCGTGTGCAAAGCCAGCTGACTGACAAACACGATGAGTTGATGATTCTCCATCAGAAAGGGTGTATAGCCCATATGGGGTTCGCCATCTTCACCCACGGTGGCCAGCTGTACGCTCTGCATGCTGGCCTGCAGTTCGGCCAGCGCATCGGCCGCAATCTGTTCGTCGCTCATGATTGATATTCCGCGTCGGTCAGGTGAAATGGATCCGAATCTATGATAAACCACTGCCCATGAACATACGATCTTTCGAATCTCGCGATACCGACGCCGTCATTGCCCTGTGGCAGGCTTGCGATCTTACCCGCCCATGGAACAATCCTGCTCTGGACATCCAGCGCAAATGCGCTGTCGGGGATGATCTCTTTCTGGTCTGCGAGGAGGATGGGCAGATCACGGGCTCTGTCATGGCTGGCTACGAAGGCCACCGAGGCTGGATCAATTATCTCGCCGTAGCGCCAGGCCTCCGCAACAGCGGCCTGGGGCGGCGGCTCATGGAGGAAGTGGAGCGCCGCTTGCTGGCACTGGGCTGTCCGAAGATCAACCTGCAGGTTCGCCAGGGCAACGATGCGGTGATCGCGTTCTACGAAGCCATCGGCTTCAGTGACGATCACTGTACCAGCCTGGGCAAACGACTGATTCCGGACAACTGAGAGCTGGCCGGAGAAATCGATTGACCCGATTGCCGCTGCCGTTTACCGCTGGCCGGGGGTTGCCCCCGTTCAACGCAGCTGGCGTGCCAGAGCCGGCAGGTCGCCGGCGGTTCCCATCGCGTAGCGCATGACCAGAGACTTCAATGGCCCGGCACGATCGGCCATGTTCAGGGCGGCTGAACGCAGACTGCGAACTCCACCGGGCTGTGGCTTGAACGCATGGTAAAAGCCATCGAGAATGGAAATCATCATTGCATTCTCGCCTCGTCGCCAGCGTTCATAACGACGCAAGCGGCGCCGTTGTCCGGCATCCCGCGTACCGGCGCCACCATCGAGAATGACTTCTGCCAGGGCGGCTGCGTCGAGCATGCCCAGATTGACACCCTGGCCGGCAAGCGGATGTACCGTATGAGCCGCATCGCCGACCAGCGCCACACGCTCAGCGACATACTGTCGAGCATGGGCCTTCACGATCGGAAAACTGCCACGTTCCAGCACGCCTCGGATGCCGCCCAGTTCGGCAGGAAAGCTCGCCTGCAGGGCCTCGATGAACGCCTCATCGCTCAGCGCCTTGAGTTGCCTGACATGCTCCTCATCGTGGTACCAGACCAGTGATGCGCGATGACCACACAAGGGCAGCATGGCCTCCGGTCCTGTGGGCTGAAATCGCTGCCAGGTGATGTCCTGCTGCCCCAGTTCGGTGTCGACGGTTGCCACAAGGGCATGATGCGGATAGCTGGAATGCTCGAGTTCGATACCCGCCAGCTCACGGACCGTAGAGCGAGCCCCATCAGCGCCAACCAGCAAACGTGCCGTCACCGTGGAGCGCCCGTCGCTCAATTCACAGATTACCCTGTCCTTGCCCTGTCGATACCCGACAAGGCTGGCCGGACAGAGATAGTCGACCGTCCGTGCTGCCTTGATGGTATCCAGCAAGGCCAGCTGCAGCACCCGGTTTTCCACGATATGCCCCAGCTCCGGTGCACCGATATCATCAGCCCGGAAATGTGTACTGCCATCCGCCTCACCGTCCCAGACCTTCATCTGCCTGAAAGGACAGGCACGCCTGTCGAGAATGCCTTGCCAGGCTCCCACATTGTTCAGCATGCGCTGCGTGGCGATACTCAGGGCAGAGACTCGAACATCATAGGGGGGTTGGGTACCGGGGACAAAAGGCTCTGGCTCCCGCTGCTCGAGAACCGCAATCTTCAACACGCCGTCCAAGGCAAGTGCTGCAGCCAACAGACTGCCGACCATGCCACCACCGACGATGATCACATCGTAGTCGACACTGGCGTCTGCTGAAGTATCTGAGTGCGCATTCATGCGGTGTGGTCTCGACGATCGGTGAACTTGCGAACTGACAGCATTCGCCCGTCTCGTCATGATACGGAATCCCGCGCAGTCCGGGCCAACGTATCGATGATCAACCCGAATTTTTCAACGACCGCGAGGCACAGTGCATCGATCCTCGGCAGGCAGCTGTCTGACAGTGCCTGTCCGGACAATCCGTACAGCCATCGACGGTCGGCTCAATGCGTGTATTCGATCCGCTTCCAGCCCTCTTCCAGACGTCGCACCTCGAAGGTCGGCCAGAAATGGTATTCCGGCTGCACGGTCACGATCTGCTTGCGACCACTCATGGTGATCACGGTCAGCCGTGTCACCTGATCCTGTTGTCGCTGCGTCACCTGCGCCAGCAGATCATCCAGATCTTCCACCGGTTCGCCATCAATGGCTACCACGAAGCGGTTACGGTACAGCCCATCCCACAAGGCTGGCGAACCGTCCTCGGTATCAGCGATATACACCCCGGGAAAGTCGACTGCCTTCTGGTAGGCGATGTCCGAGAAAGGATTCTCGAAGGTAGCACCGGCCCAGCTGACAATCCTGCGGGTACCCTGAGCATCCAGTTTCGACGGCCGCAATGCCACATCGACAAGCTGCCCTGCCCGCAGCACGGTCAGCACCATTTCTTCTTTCTGCGACAGGGTCTCTGCACTCAGCAGATCGGACACCAGCATCTGGTCGATCGCCAGGATGACATCACCCGAGGCCAGTTTCTCCTCGGCATCGGTGCCGGGAACCACCTGGTCGACATGCAATACGCGTCGTTTATCGGCAGGCAGGCGATTGAACCTCAGCAACCAGTCATCCGGAAGTCCATAGCGACGCGCCAGTGCAAGAGGTTTGTAGGACAGGCTGATATCCAGGGAATGGTAGGGCTCACTGGAGCGATACAGTCGCAGTGCTTCCAGAATGACCGCAGCGGGCATGCCCCATTCTCGCTGACGTATCTCGCGATCCTCTTCGTAGGCGAAGCTCATGTACACCGCATGCACGTCGCCCTTTTCATCCACCAGGGGACCGCCCAGTGACGGCGGTACATTCGGCACACCATAAACATCCATGGCCGCCTGCTGGAATCGTGGCAAGCCCGGTGGTCCGAAGCCGATGGTCAAGTGACTGGCATCATTCACTTCATGACGCCGGAACGTACCGTCTGCCCGGTAGCCGAT
The DNA here is from genome assembly GCA_947495035.1 of uncultured Granulosicoccus sp. Taxonomy (GTDB): domain Bacteria; phylum Pseudomonadota; class Gammaproteobacteria; order Granulosicoccales; family Granulosicoccaceae; genus Granulosicoccus. Next base: position 65,016 of record CANLXI010000032.1, on the reverse strand, counting down.
CATCGTCAATTCAGATGGCAATGTGGTGTCGGCATCCACGAGTCGCAGCGCTTCGAAATCGGCAGTGGTCAGCTGGCTGGCATCGTACTGCAGCAATGCCACGTTGTGCCGAGGATGCAGGAACACGACCTTGCCGGGCATTTCCAGTGAACCGAAGAAGGTCAGATCCACATCTCCCAGTGCGACCGGTACGGTGTTCCTGTCGACGGCTACCAGACCTTCCACCTTGTCTATCACGATACCGACACCCTTGTAGTGTCGGGCATACACATTGTCCGATGAGTAAGGGATGGCAAAGTCGACCAGCACCATGGCCGGCGCCACCTTGCTCAACAATGCGTCGTCGTAGCGCGGCACATTGACCAGAGTCTCAGCGGCATCACTGTCAGGCTCTGGCAGGACAACCTTCTGGCAACCCCAGAATCGGGCATCGTCAACTCGGCGACAGACACGATTACCGAACCAGCGATCATCCACCTCGAACTGCGTCAGCACGGAATTGAACTCTCGACCCGGCACAATGAAACGCATGCTCCGTTTGGTGCTGCCGGCCGACGTTTGCAGTATGCCGATGAAATCATCGATATCGCGTACCGCCTTGCCATCGACTTCGGTGATCAGCGCACTCTGAGGCACATTGGCTGCCGAAAACACGAAACCGGGATGCATGACGACCACGCCCTCTTGCTGACGGTTCATGGCCCGTGCATGCTGAATGGACATATCCTGCAAGATCGAATCGCCCAACTCCAGAAACCTGTCAGGAGCCAGTGCGTTGAGATCGGCAACCCCGATATCGATAAGCACTTGAGTCCCCTGCCTGATCAACACCACCGGCAAGGTCTGACCAATGGCTGCATCCAGCGTCGCTTCAAGGGTAATGTAGTCCGTCATCAGCCGGTCTGCTATGGATACCAGGATGTCACCCGGCTGCAACACACCGTCAGCGACGCCTCCGGGAATCACCTGTCCGACGGTCATCATGCCGGTAATCCCCTCTTGACTCTCGCGCACCGTTGCCTCGGTCTGTGCATCCAGGCCCAGGCGGCGCAACTCCCTGAAGGGCTGGTGATCGAACAAGGTCTGGAAGCCCCCTCTGTCAATCGCTTCGTCAGCCTGCAGTTTCTGCAGTGCATGCAGGATCCGGGGCAGAGGCAGAAAGAAGCTGCTGGCCGTTCTGGTGTTGGCCGCCGCATTCAATGCAACCACGTCCCCATCGAAATCGATCACGGGAGAACCGGAACTCCCACCCGAGGTTCCTGATGCGGCCTGCAGATAAAAGGTATTGAAATCGTTGTAGCCATAACGCCCATACGTCGGGACTTCACGGTCGAGCCGGGCGATGGTACCGGGCAGGATGGACAGCTGCTCTCCACCATCGCTGCCGATGACACGGATGTTCATGCCGGTACTGACCTTGTCGGGACGCAGATTCAGGGACCGAGGCCGGGAATAGCGGAGGTCCTGCGGATCGTAGCGGATGAAGCCGAAGTCATGGATGGGATCGCGGTACAGGGGAACCGCATCCACCTGCTCCTGATTCTGGAAAGTGGCCGAGATGCGAATGGGACCGGAACCCACCACATGCCGGTTGGTCAGGATGATGCCTCGCTGGGCATCGACCACGAATCCGGTGGCGGTACTGCCGCCCTGCTCCGAGTCATCGAAATTGCGCAATTGAGACAGCTGCAGCGATACCACCGAATCGGCTGCCCGAGACACGGTTCTGGCCCAGCTGTCTTCCTCGGGGGCGGCGCTGGCCAGCATCGGCTGCCAACCGGCACAGAGCCCCAGCAGCATACCGACCAGCAGCCGTTGGTAGCCGAACAGGCGGCGATTCTGTCTACGGGCACTACAGGGACTCGGGCGATCTGACACTGCTTCTATCTCCAGTCGTGTACGCAATGCTGCGCAACAAGTGTTCCATAACGGCCACCGCGCAATGCACAGGCGGTTTACTATAGTGTGCAATACGCGAATTCGCATTCTGTTCGCATTCAGGCAACGGTTATTACTGTATTCAATGAGCAATCAGACCTACGGCACCGATGAGGCCATCAACTGGTTTCGGGCCGCTTCACCCTATATCAATGCTCACCGAGGCAAGACACTGGTACTGGCGCTGCCGGGCAGCACCCTGAAAAGCGATCTCCTGCCAACGCTGACTCACGATCTGACACTGTTGAGCCATATTGGTTTACGACTTGTGCTCTGTTTCGGTATTCGTGATCAGGTAGATCATGAGCTGGCACAGACCAGAACCCCCAGCCATATCGTGGATGGGCGCCGTGTCACCGATTCGCTTGCCCTGTCCACGATCATTGCGGCCACCGGCCTGGCACGCAATGACCTGGAAGCGCGCCTGTCCATGGGATTGCCGAACACGCCAATGGCCGGCGCCAGACTCGCCGTGACGTCGGGCAATTTCGTAACGGCTCAGCCCTTCGGAATTCATGAGGGTATCGACTTCCAGCACACCGGCTCGGTACGCGAAGTTCACCATCAAGCCATTCAGAGTCTGCTGGATGCCGGCCATCTGGTTCTCCTGCCGCCGCTGGGCTATTCGCTCACGGGTGAGGTGTTCAATGTCACGGTCACCGAGGTCGCAACCGCTGCCGCCATAGCCCTGAAAGCCGACAAACTGGCTTTCCTGGTCGATGCACTACCGCGCGACGAGGACGACTCCGTGCTGCGTCAGGCCAGTGCCAACCGGATCGAGAGACTTTATGGTGCTGCCGGTGAATTTCACATGGCCAAGGATGATGCCACACCCGATCTGAGCCTCGAACAGATTCTGCCCAATGCCGTAACAGCCTGCCGCAACGGTGTGGAGCGCGTACACCTGCTGCAGAATGATGATCCCAATGCGCTGTTGCGGGAACTGTTCACTCGTGATGGCAGTGGCACACTGATCACGGCCGAACGCTGGGAACACATCAGACCGGCCACCATCTCGGACGTCGGCGGAATCATCGAACTGATCACCCCACTGCAGGCCAGTGGCACGCTGGTGAGCCGTTCCCGAGAAGCGCTGGAACTGGATATCGATCGCTTCGTAGTCAGCGAACGCGATGGCACCATCGTCGCCTGTGCCGCACTGTACCTGGAAGATGATTCCTCCACGGCGGAGATTGCCTGCATTGCCACACACCCGGACTACCGGGGACAGGGCCGTGCCGATCAGTTGCTGACCCATCTGGAACAGGAGGCACGGCGACGTGCATTCCGCTACGCCAGAATTCTGAGCACGCATACCGGGCACTGGTTCATTGCGCGAGGCTACAGCGAAATGTCGCTCGACGATCTGCCCGCCAGTCGCCGTGCCAGCTACAACCAGGCGCGCAATTCCAAGATCTATCAAAAATCCCTGTAAGGCGCGCAGTATCGGAAACGATCGGCAACCCCTGTCAGTTGCGTCGGTGTGGTCTGACCTCACCGTAGGCACGTCCTTGCGTTACATACCGGGCAGCAAGCCTGTCTGATGATCAGGTCGGGCGTTCGGCAATTTCGATCTGCAGAGCTCTGAGGGCATTCAGCCGTTCGTGATTGCTTTCCATCTGCAGCAATTCGTACTTGGCCTCACTTGCCAGCGGCAACACTTCCAGCAACCGGTGACTGACCCAGTCGGCATCATCCAGCCTCATCTGCTCGAAGTGAATATCTGTTTCCAGATAGCTCAGAATCAGATCCAGCTTCTTGGCCAATAACTCGAATTCCGGCAACATGGGTGTGGGTGGCCGCGCAGCAAAGACTTCCACTTCACCGACCAGCAAGCCTGAATCCGCGGTGACATACGTCAGCAAGCGGAATTCCTCCTCTCCCTTGACGGTGATATGCAGCAGACCATCCGACCCCTGATCGAAATCGACAATGGATACCCGGGTGCCCAGAGGATAGGGTTCCGCCACCCCGCCGGCTTCTCTTCCGGACTTGATCAGACAGACGCCAAAACCGGAATCGTTGCGAAAGCAATCCTTGATCATGTCGATGTAACGTCGTTCGAACAGACGCAGCGGCATGAGCCCATCGGGCAGGACGATGCTGGACAGCGGAAACAGAGGTAGTTGCATAAGTGATGAACCAGTGCGAACTGTTCGGATTAGCGAATGGACACCTCAGCCTTCATCAATTCCCCAGCGTGGCATCAGGGTCTGTTTGACTCCGAGCTGGTCCATGATGCGAGCCACAACGAAATCTATCAGCTCGTCGACACTTTTCGGCAGATTGTAGAAAGCGGGATTGGGCGGCATGATCACCGCGCCCGCACGGGCAAGTCGCGACATGTTTTCCAGATGTATCAGGGAAAACGGCATTTCTCGAGGCATGACGATCAGCTGTCGGCCTTCCTTCAGCACGACATCCGCAGCCCGCTCCAGCAGATTGTTGCAGGTACCCGCGGCCACGGATGCCAGTGTCCCTGTGGTACACGGGCAGATGACCATCGCATCGGGAACCCCGGAGCCGCTGGCCACCGGCGCGGTCCATTCTTCCTGACCAAAGGCTTTCAGCTGCCCTTCTCGTGCCCCGAACATCTGCGAGAATTGTGACTGCACCTGTGCCGTTCGCGCGGGCACCGGTATCTCTGTATCCATGCCCATGACGATTCTTGCCGGCTTGGACATCAGAACATATACCTCGCAATTGGCCTGCACCAGGCATTCAATCAGCCGCAGGGCGTACTGAATGCCTGATGCCCCCGTCATCGCGACACAGATGGTCTTGTCGAAGGCGACGTCGGTTGCCGGTTCGGATACCTGCCCCGTATCGATATCGATGACGTTATCGGTATCCGTGTCGGTACTCAAGGTTGAACAACCAGCTCCACTCGACGATTCAGCGCTCGACCTTCCCGGGTGTTGTTGGGCGCGACAGGTCGCTGTGAACCATAGCCGGTGGCTGACAGCCGCTCGGCCTCGACCCCGGCTTGTGACTCCAGAAAGTTCACGGTATTGGCAGCCCGTGCAACTGACAGTTCCCAGTTGCTCGGGAAGTAGGCCAACAGCTCACCGGTAACCGGAATGCTATCGGTGTGACCTTCCACGACGATATCGTTGTCGAGATCTTCCAGCGCTGCGGCTACCTTGGTCATCAGGGTACGACCCGCGGCACTCAGGCGAGCTCTGCCGGACAGAAACAGGGCACCGCTGGGCAGATTGACTTCAATGCCATTGTCATCTCGTACTCTGACCGTGACGCCTTCCACCTCATTGGCAGTCAGTCTCGCCTCGATGGTGTCACGCAATGATTGGGCGCTCTGCTGCTCGCTCTGTGTCACGCCTTGCAGGTCGGCCAGTTTCGCAGCCAGGTTTTCAGCCAGAGACAATTGCTCTGCCGCGCCGCGATTGCTCTCCGCCAGTTGCTCACGCAGGTCGGCAGAGGCTGTTTCCGCATCGGCCAATCGTGCTTCCAGATCTTCCTTGGCAGCACTCAACTCGCTCAACTGGGTATCCAGCCCTTCTCTGGTTGTCTGCAGATCGGCCAGCGTCGCCTCGATTCCTGCCTTCTCTTCGCTGAGACTGCCCTGTTGCGTTTCCAGCTCGGACACTCTGGCCTGCAGTCCACTGACATCAGACTCCAGAGATGCTCGTGCCTCAAGCGCTGCCTGCAACTGGCCCTCGAGATCGGCCTTTTCGACTTCCAGCGTCGCAATCTGCTGGCTCAGGGCGCCGGTGTCCGACTCGAGTGTGGAGCGCAGAGTCTGAACCTGCAAACCGGTATCACCCAGCTCTGACTGAGCATTGGCCAACTCTGTTTCGAGACTCTCACGCTGAGCACTGGCTTCGGCCAGCTGTGACTCGAGCCCCTCTCGTTGTGCGTTTGCTTCTGCCAGCTGCGACTCCAGACCTTCTCGTTGGGTACCTGCCTCACCCAACTGCGTTTCCAGGCCTTCGCGTTGAGCATTGGCCTCGGCCAATTGCGACTCGAGCCCTTCTCGTTGCGCATTTGCCTCGGCCAGCTGTGACTCCAGACCTTCACGTTGGGTACCTGCCTCGCTCAACTGAGTTTCAAGGTTTTCACGTTGAGCATTGGCCTCGGCCAGTTGCGTCTCGAGATCACTGATCTGTGCGCTGGCAGTATCCAGCTGCGCCTGCAGATCATTGATCCGAGCTTCGGCGTCAGTCAACTGCTGCTCCAGTGCCGCCTTCTCTTCGGTTGCACTATCCAGTGATTGCTGTACCTCTGCCATGGCAGTGGATGTGGCAGCTGAGGCTTCATTGGCCGCAGCCAGTTCTGCTTCCAGGCTTTCCACTTGCGCCTGTACCGAAGTCAGCTCGCTCTGCAGACTCTCGATGGTGCCGGCATCGCTGTCTCGCGTTTCGTTGGCAACAGACAACTGCGCTTCCAGATCTCCCACCAGTGCACCCAGTTCGACAACTTCGCTCTCCAGTCCATCACGATTGCTGGTGAGTTCTGCCAGTTGTGCCTGCAGCCCCTCGACTTCTGCCTGAACGGCGCCGCTGGCGTCAGCCGCCTCGCTCGCTTCGGACGTTGCACTCTCCAGTTGCGCCTGCAGAACGGTTCTTTCCGTACTCAGGGAAGCCAGCTGTCCGTCCATCTCTGCCTTGTCTTCCTCGAGCGAGAGAACTTTCTCGGTCAGTACCGCATTGCCGTTTTCCAGATCGACAAGCTGCTGGTTGAGGGCTGCCTGTTCGGTTTCCAGGATGTTGAGTTGCTCCATCGCAGCATCACGCTCTGCCCGCAGCGTATCTACCCGGTCCTTGACCAGACCGTTGGCATCCTGCAGGTTTTCATAGCTTGCCAGCAACTCTTCGTTCTTCGCCGTGAGTTCTGCATTGGCAGTCTCGAGTTCCTCGCGCGCGGCTGTCAGCGACTCCACCTCTTCGCTGGTCTGGCCAGCACTGGCATCGAACAGGCCCTGGATCTCGCTGACGCGAGCTTCCAGTGCCGCTTTCTCGGATTGCAGTTCTGACAGGGCAGCACTGTCGACGTTGGCAGTGCTGGCATCCATCAGCTGACTTTCCAGTATCGTCACCTGGGTGGCCATTCTTGCCCGTTCGACATCCAGATCACTGGCACGAGCTCGCAATTCGGCAATCGCCGGCTTTTGCAGGTCGATGGTCGAATGCAGCTCGGCAATCTCTGCATCCTTGCCGGCAATGGCCTCTTCGAGTGATGCGCTGCGGGTACGCAATTCGGTCAATGCAGCTTCCTGCTCGGCAACCGTTGCCTGCAGTTCATCGATCCGCCCCTGGCGGGCGGCCAACTCTTCTTCCAGTGAACTGCTTCGACTCCGCAACTCGCTGATCACAGGGACCTGCAAGTCGATGGTGGACTGCAGCTCTTCGGCTTCAGAGCGTCGCGCAGCCAGCTCGTTCTCCAGAGCCTCACTGCGACTGCGCAATTCCGCGATGGCAGGAACCTGCAGGTCGATGGTGGACTGCAATTCGCCGATCTCGGACTGGCGTGCGGCCAGTTCGTCTTCCAGGGAGGCACTACGCTGACGCAGCTCCGCGATAACCGGTACCTGAAGATCGATCGTGGCCTGCAGTTCCTCTGCAGCCGCCTGGGCAGCCACCAATTCTTCGTTCTGCTCTCCGCTGACATCCTCGAGTTGAGCCTGCAGGGAATTGACGTTCATGGCCATCTGGGCACGCTGCTCGTCCAGGGCAGAACTGCGAGAGCGCAATTCAGCCAGTGCCGGCTTCTGCAAATCGATGGTGGCCTGCAGTTCGGCCAGTTGTGCCTCGTAGGCAATCTGCTCTTCCTCGGCGACAGCTCTGGCTGCGGCGAGCTCTTCCTCCAGTGCACTGTTGCGCTCGCGCAATTCGGCAATCACCGGCTTCTGTACATCGACGGTCGCCTGCAATTCGCCCACTTCGGCTTCCAGCGCAATCAAGGATTCGGCGGCTGTTGTCTGTTCGGCTTCCAGGCTGGCCTGCGCGGTGACCAGTGCCTCCTTGTCCGCTTGCAGCGCCGTCATCGCAGCCTGCATGCTGTCACGCTCGCTGGCCAGGGAGTCACGCTCGCCACGAAGTGCATCGACACTCGATTGAAGCTCTGCGACCTGATTTTCCAGGCTCTGCTCCTGTTCACTGACAGTGGCCTGCAAACTCTGGATTTCTGCGGTTCGGGTTTCGATTTCCGACTGACTTTGCGTGCGGACCTGCTCCAGCTCGTTCTGCAAACCACCCAGAGCGACCTGAAGCTCTCCCTTCTCGCTGCGCAGGGCCTGCCCCTGGGCAGTCAGATCCTCGACTTCAAGCTGCAAGGCCTGTTTCTGTGCTTCCAGCTCACCGATTTCGACATTGAGTGCCACGACCTCGGAATCGAACTGTCCCTGCAGTACCTGATAGCTCTCCTGTGAGGCTTCCAGCTCGGCGTCCAGATTACCGGATGACGAGAGCAGCGACTGCACCCGGTAATTGAGTTCGCCCACATTGGACTCACGCTCGGCGATGGCAGCTTGTGCCGTTTGAAAACGTTGCTCCAGCGCGGCGTACTCCTCTTGCAGATCACTCAACTGCGCCACCTTGTGATCGATCTCGGCCTGCAGATCACTTTCGCTGGCAGCCAGGTTCGCCTGAACAACCGACAACTCCTCGGTACGTGCACCCAGTTCCTGCTCTGCCGCGCTCAATGATTCACGCGCATCGGCCAATTGTGTTTCCGTATCCGACAATGCCGTCTGCGTTTCGCTCAGCGTGGATTCGGTCTGCGCAAGGCGGTCCTGCGTCACACTCAGTTCACCCTCGACACCGGCGAGATGACCCTGCAGGTTTTGCATGTCGACCTCGAGAGCAGCCTTGCGGGCCTCGAGATCACCGATTTCCGCGTTCAGCTCTGCAACGTCGGTATCGTAGACAGACAGCAGCGAGTTGTAGCTGGCCTCGGCATTGCGCAATTCGTTGCCGGAAAAGCTGGCCGCGGATTGCAGGGATTGCAGCTCTGACTGGGCAAAGCCGAGAATGGCTTCCTGCTCACCCACGGATGCCTGCTGCTGCAGGATCCGGACTTCCTGGTCGCGGATCAACGCCACCTGTTCTTCGATCTGCCCTTCGCGCTCGGCTATCTTCTGGTGCAGCGAGGCGATTTCCTCGTTGAGTTCGACCAGTCTGGCGTCACTGTCGGACGCATCCTGACCGGACGCCTCGAGCTGAGTCTGCAGGCTTGCGATGCGTTCGTTCAGTTCTGCTACCTGCGCGTCACGGACTTCGACCTGCTGCCCCGATTCCTCGATCAGAGTCTGGAGACGGGCAACTTCGTCATTCAGCTCACTGATCTGCCTGTCACGACCGTCCAGAGCATCGCTCGAGGCTGCCAGCTCGCTGCGCAGATCGACGATTCGTGAGTCGGCTTCGAGATCGATGGCGGCGACAACGCTTTCCAACTGGATGGCGGCCGCCTGACGCTCGGCATCGAGCTCGCTCATGCGCGCCTGGGCGGTCTCCAGCTCAGCGGTCAGCGCGGCGACCTGCTCTTCCAGCTCGCTCTTCGACTGCCCGGCATCAGCCAGCAATCCCTGTGTTTCATCGCGTTCGGCTCCCAATGTCTGCAACTGCTCGCGCAAACCGGCCAGTTCGCTCTCTCCACTGGCAATGGCCTCCTTCAGGGCGCTCTGTTCGTTTTCCAGATCCGCAATGGTCTGCTCGGCGCTTTCCAGCTCCGCACCACGCTCGTCGAGCAGCGCAGTGACCTGGTCGCGTTCCAATTGCGTGCTCTTGAGATCATGCACCGTATTGGAGCGCGACACCCATGCTGCCACCAACGCGATCAACGCCAGGGCTGCCAAGACGAATTTCAATTGATATGAAGACCTGCTGGGGGCTTTCTCAAACTCTCTGAACATGAAGTCGTTTCCGGTGACAGGGGTCAAACAGCATATGTGCCAAGCGCAGCAGACATCCTAGCGAAAACAGGTTGTCGCCACAATCTTGTCACGCAGTAAATCACGTATTTCGATATGTCTTTAAGTAAACTATACATTCCACCACAGACAGTGATTGCAAAGCATTACAGTGAGCGCCAGAGGCAATCACCGTAATCCTCGATCCTCATCACTGCCGAACGAATCGAGGCCCTCATACGTGCGTATTCATCTCAGTGCTCTCGGCTGCCGCCTGAACGAAGCGGAGCTGGAACAATGGGCCACGGCCTTCACCGGTGCCGGCGATCAGATCGCCAATGATCCTTCCGAAGCCGATGTCATGGTGCTCAACACCTGCGCGGTGACACGTGAGGCCGTGCGCAAGTCGCGGCAGAAGCTGCAGCGACTGCAACGTGCCAATCCGCGTGCGAAGCTGGTGGTCAGCGGCTGCTACAGCGAACTGGAGCCGGACAGTGCACTGGCCGAACTGGGGGTCGACCTGATCATCCCCAACACCCGCAAGGACGAACTGGTGCCGCTGACCCGTCGCGCCTTCACCGAAGTGGCGATGCCGCAAGCCGCCACGCTGCCTGCCAATGCTGCCTTGTTCACTCGCAATCGTCATCGGGCCTTCATCAAGATCCAGGATGGTTGCCGGTATCGTTGTACCTTCTGCATCGTGACCGTGGCGCGCGGTGCCGAACGCAGCCGTACCATCGACGATATCGTCGAAGAGGTTCGACAACTGCAGCAGGAAGACGTCAGAGAAGTCGTACTCACCGGGGTTCATGTCGGCGGTTACGGCTCCGATCTTGATACCGATCTGGAACACCTTGTTCAGGCTCTGCTCGACGATACCGATATTCCCCGCATTCGCTTCGCGTCGGTAGAACCATGGGATCTCTCACCGGGATTCCTGACACTGTTCGACAATGCCCGTGTGCAACCCCATATGCACCTGCCCCTGCAAAGCGGATCCGATACCGTGCTGCGACGCATGGCAAGGCGCTGCAAGACTGCAGACTTCAATGCGCTGACCAGTGAATTGCGCAAGGCTGTGCCCAACTTCAACATCACGACGGATATCATCGCCGGATTTCCGGGTGAGACCGAGCAGGAGTGGCAGGACTCACTCGACTTCATTGCCACTCAGGGCTTCGGACATATCCATGCCTTTACCTATTCCGAGCGTGACGGTACTCGGGCTGCCGGATTACCCGACTCGGTCCCCATGGAGATTCGTCAGCACCGCAGCCGTCAGTTGCACGAGCTGGGCGAACGCCTGAAGAGCGAGCAGCTGCAACGTTCGGTCGGTACGGTTGCCGAGGTACTCTGGGAGCGCGGTCGGGAATCTGTCGATGAGCACGGCCAGACGCTCTGGACCCATCAGGGCTATACACCCAACTATCAGCGGGTCAGAGTCAGCAGTGCGGAGAATCTCGCCAACTGCATATTACCGGTACAACTGACCGGCGTGGAAAACGGCAAACTGATCGGTACCCTGCAGGAATCCCCGGCTATCGCTGTCGGATGAAGAACACGTAACCGATTCCCGAAAATTTTTTTCCCGCCGAAAGCGCATCTTTCTGCTGCAGACCGGCAGCGAAAATGCCATCGCAATAGTCGTCTGCAGAGCACTCGCCTGCTGCGACGCAAGAATGCCCATGGTCAAGTCCGCGTGCTACTGCTGGCGTGGTGGCCTATGCCTCTGCCAGCGTAAGCCGCGCTGATACCGCTTCACGCCGGCTGGGTAATGCCGCACTGCGCCACGATCGGGACTGGCCGTGCAGGGCAATTCGAGACGAGGGAGAAAGCGCTGGCAAATGGCGCAGCATCAGCGTTGTGCCGGTTCGAGCGCCTGCCAGCCGTGGATTGAAACGCGTACTATAAGCCACTGCGAAGACAACCACGGGACACCAGACGCATACATGACCACCAACCCGATGCTTGACGCTGACGAAATCGAAACGCAGGAATGGCTGGATGCGCTCGACGCCGTCATTGAACACGAAGGACCCGAGCGCGCCCACTATCTGCTGGAAAGGCTCATCGACAAGGCTCGACGCTCGGGTGCCAATCTTCCCTACGATGCCAGTACGGCCTACGTCAATACCATCCCGGTTCACCTGGAACAGAAGAGTCCCGGTGATCATGAACTGGAACATCGCCTGCGCTCCATGATTCGCTGGAATGCCACGGTCATGGTACTGCGCGCCCAGAGAAACGATTCCGGCCTCGGCGGACACTTGTCCAGCTTTGCCTCCGCTGCCACCTTGTATGACGTGGGCTTCAACCACTTCTTTCATGCACCCACCCCTGAACACGGCGGAGACGTCGTGATGATGCAGGGGCATTCGGCACCCGGCATCTATGCTCGCTCGTTTCTGGAGGGCCGCCTGACGGTCGAGGAACTGGACAATTTTCGCCGAGAGGTCGATGGCAATGGCCTGTCATCCTACCCCCATCCCTGGCTGATGCCCGAATACTGGCAATTCCCGACCGTGTCGATGGGCTGGTGTTCGCTGACGTCGATCTACCAGGCGCGTTTCATGAAATACCTGCACGACCGCAGCCTGGCACGCACCGACAATCGGCAGATCTGGGCATTCCTGGGCGATGGTGAAATGGACGAACCGGAATCACTGGGTGCCATCTCGCTGGCCGGTCGTGAAAAGCTCGACAACCTGAACTTCGTCATCAACTGCAATCTGCAACGGCTCGATGGACCGGTACGTGGCAACAGCAAGATCATTCAGGAGCTGGAAGGTGTCTTCCGAGGCGCCGGCTGGAATGTCATCAAGGTGATCTGGGGCTCGTACTGGGATCCCCTGTTTGCCAAGGACAAGTCCGGCAAGCTGATGCAACTGATGATGGAAACCGTCGATGGCGAGTATCAGAATTGCAAGGCCAAGGGCGGTGCCTACACCCGAGAACATTTCTTCGGCAAGTATCCCGAGACACGAGCCCTGGTCGCCAACCTCACCGATGAAGACATCTGGCGGCTCAATCGAGGGGGCCACGATCCGCACAAGCTGTTTGCCGCCTACAAGCAGGCGGTTGATCACAAGGGGCAACCGACTGTCATTCTGGCCAAGACGGTCAAGGGTTACGGTCTCGGTGAATCCGGCGAAGGTACCAATGCCACTCACCAGCAGAAGAAAATGGATCTGGAATCGCTGCTGAAGATGCGTGATCGGTTCGGCCTGACACTCACCGACGAACAGGTCAAGAACTACGAGTACATTCTGCCGGATCCGGAGAGTGCCGAAATCAAGTATCTGCAGGAGCGACGCAAGGCGCTTGGCGGCTACCTGCCCCAGCGCAAGAAGTTTGCCGAACCGCTGGAAGTGCCGCCTCTGGAAGCCTTCAAACCACTGCTGGAAGGTTCCGGCGATCGCGAAATCTCCACCACCATGGCTTTCGTGCGATTGTTGACCATCCTCACCCGAGACAAGAAGATCGGCAAGAATATCGTGCCCATCGTACCGGATGAGGCTCGCACCTTCGGCATGGACGGCATGTTCCGGCAACTGGGTATCTATTCATCCGTCGGCCAGCTGTACGAGCCGCAGGATCGGGACCAGATCATGTACTACAAGGAGGACAAGACCGGCCAGATACTCGAAGAAGGCATCACCGAGGCCGGTGCCATGGCCAGCTGGCTGGCTGCCGCCACGTCCTACTCCACGCATGGCGTGAACATGCTGCCGTTCTACATCTACTATTCGATGTTCGGCTTTCAGCGCATTGGTGATCTGGCCTGGCTGGCCGGTGACATGCGTGCCTGCGGTTTCATGATCGGTGGTACGGCAGGTCGCACCACACTCAATGGCGAAGGTCTGCAGCATGAGGACGGCCATTCACTGGTACTGGCCAACACCATCCCCAACTGCATCAGCTACGACCCCTGCTTCAGCTACGAGATGTCCGTGATCATTCATCACGGCATGACCCGCATGCTGACCAATCGGGAAAGCGTGTACTTCTACATCACGGCGATGAACGAGAACTACCTGCACCCTGCCATGCCCGAAGGTGCCGAAGAAGGCATCATCAAGGGCATCTATCAGCTACGCGCAATTGCTGATGGTGACGAGAAGAAGGCCGCGAAGTTCGACACTCACGTGCGATTGCTGGGAAGCGGCACCATTCTGCGCGAGGTCATGGCCGCCGCCGACATGCTGGAAAACGAATGGAATATCGGTGCCGAAGTCTACAGCGTCACCAGTTTCAACGAGCTGGCTCGCGACGGTCTGGAGGTGGAACGCTGGAACATGCTGCATCCGAACGACGACCCACGTGTCCCCTACATCACCCAGATACTGGGCACGGGTGATGCACCCGTGGTGAGTTCCACCGACTACATGAAGACACACTCCGATCAGGTGCGTGAGTTCGTACCCGCCACCTTCACGACATTGGGCACCGATGGTTTCGGCCGTTCCGATACACGCGAGAAGTTGCGTGAATTCTTCGAGGTCGACAAGCGCTATGTGACGATAGCGGCACTGCACTCACTGGCAATGGATGGCAAGCTGGACAAGGTCACCGTTGCCAAGGCGGTACAACAGTACGGTATCGATCCTGACAAACCCAATCCGGCAACTGCTTGAGGGAGGCGATCATGAGTGAATCAGACAACGTGAAAGACATCGTCATCCCCGATATCGGTGATTCGGAAAACGTCGAGATCATCGAGATCCTGGTGTCGCCTGGCGACCAGATCAGTGTGGATGATTCTCTGCTGACTCTGGAGAGCGACAAGGCGAGCATGGAAGTGCCTGCCACGGAGGCAGGTGTCATCGAGTCACTGAGCATCTCGGTCGGAGATACGGTCAACGCCGGTGATGTGATCGGCACGATGAGCACGATGGATGGCGGCAGCGCCGACGAAAAAGCGTCCTCATCCAAAGACTCATCGAAAGACTCATCGTCGGAAGGCTCGACAGACTCGTCAAGGGAATCGTCGGAAGATGACGCCGCACCCACGGCGGCAGACGACGCGCCTCGAGAGAGCGACTCCTCTGCATCCGCTGCCGAGGAGTCGAAGGCGGCGGCAAGCAAGGCTGCCGACAAGAGCAGCAGTACCTCCAGCTCTCCGACGGCACACATCAGTGATGACAGGATACGCAAGGCCCATGCAAGCCCCGGCGTCCGCCGTTATGCACGAGAGCATGGAGCAGATCTGTCGCTGATCAGCGGCACCGGCCCCAAGGGCCGAATCAGCAAGGATGATGTGCGCGCCTTCATCAAACAGGCGATGGAAGGCGTCAGTGCCAACTACGGCAGCCATGCCGGCGGTGTGGCTGGCAGTGGCGCCGGCATTCCTGCCATACCGGAAGTCGACTTCACCAAATTCGGCGATGTCGAGCGCGTCCCATTGGGCCGTATCAACAAGCTCAGTGCTGCCAACCTGCACCGGGCCTGGCTCAATCTGCCCATGGTGACGCATCACGAGCTGGCCGACGTCACGGAAATGGAGTCGTTCAGAAAGCAATTGAAGAACGAGGCCCGTGAAGGCGATCCCAAGGTGACCGGTCTGGCCTTTCACATGAAGGCACTGGTGAAAACCCTGCAGGCCTTTCCCCGCCTGAACAGCTCCCTGTCGGCCGATGGCGAAGCCCTGTTCTACAAGAACTATTACCACATCGGCATCGCCGTCGATACACCCAACGGCCTGGTAGTGCCGGTGTTCCGGGATGTCGACAAGAAGAGCATCAACCAGCTTGCCGAAGAGATGTCCGACGTCAGTTCCAGGGCCCGCAACAAGAAGCTCAAACCGGACGAAATGCAGGGTGCCAGCATGACCATCTCCAGTCTTGGAGGGATTGGCGGTACCTCTTTCACCCCCATCGTCAACCCGCCCGAGGTTGCCATTCTGGGTATAACCCGGGCCACCATGCAACCGGTCTGGAATGGCAGTGAATTCGTGCCTCGTCTCATGTGTCCGCTGGATCTTACCTATGATCACCGAGTCGTCGATGGTGCGGATGCGGCTCGCTTCATGGCGCACTATGTCCGCCAGATCAGCGATATACGCAGACTCACGCTCTAGTCCGGATTGTCACCAACAAACCGGGCTCGCAGATTGATGCCGTATCGGAAAACCCTTCACAGGCAGCTGCACCCGAAAGCACTCTGCACAGTGCAGCTGCCGGCCCCGGAGAACAAGATCCAATGAGTGAGCTGGAAACAGTCAAGATTCCCGACATCGGTGACGCAAGCGATGTCGAAGTCATCGAAGTCCTGGTATCCGTCGGCGATACCATTGCGAAGGAGGACTCGCTGATTACCGTCGAGAGCGACAAGGCGAGTATGGAAATACCATCGCCGGCGGCCGGCGTCATCACATCGCTGCTGGTCAATACCGGTGACAGAGTCTCGGAAGGCAGCGATATCCTGGTGATGGATGTTGCTGCCGCCGGAGGTTCAGGGAACAGCGACAACGCGACCGAATCGGACAAGACAGCCACCCCGAACGACGGCGGCACAGAGAACGATACATCACCCTCCCCGGATGCTGACAAGGCTTCCGGAGAAACAGAAACACGGGACACACCGACCGACAGCCAGCGCCCCTCTCCCGGCTCGGCAGACAGCAACAGCGTGGCTTCCGAGCAGGACAGGCAGGCGGCTGAAGAACACTACGAACTGGTCGTGCTGGGAGCGGGCCCCGGTGGCTATACAGCCGCCTTCCGGGCTGCCGATCTCGGCCTCAAGGTACTGTTGATAGAGCGTTATCCGGACCTGGGCGGCGTGTGCCTGAACGTAGGCTGCATTCCTTCCAAGGCACTGCTGCACACTGCCGCGATCATCCAGGAAACCCGTGGCATGGCCGCTCATGGGGTCACTTTTGCCGAACCGGAGATCGACATCGACAAGCTGCGGGCGTTCAAGGAGGATGTCATCGGCAAGTTGACGGGCGGGCTCGCAGGGTTGGCCAAACAGCGCAAGGTCAGCGTCATGCAGGGCTTCGGTCGCTTCCAGAGCAGTCACGTGATGGCCGTCAGCGCCTCGATGCCGGACAATGAGAACGACGAGTCACCGCGCCTCGTCAGTTTCGACAAGGCCATCATCGCCGCCGGTTCGCGCAGTATCCGTATCCCCGACTTTCCGTATGACGACGAGCGCCTGATGGACTCCACCGGCGCACTGCAGCTGGCCGATATTCCCAAGCGTCTGCTGGTCATCGGCGGCGGCATCATCGGCCTGGAAATGGGTTGTGTGTACGCCGGTCTGGGCAGCCAGGTGACCGTGGTGGAACTCTCGGACGGTCTGATGCCCGGTTGCGATCGAGATCTGGTACGACCATTGGAAAAGCGGCTGAAAAAGGACTTCGAGAATATCCTGGTCGGATCCCGGGTCACCGGCATGGAATCCGGCGAGGCAGGTCTGACGGTGAGCTTCGAAGGCGGCAAGGCTCCGGCCAGCGATACCTTCGACCGCGTCCTGCTGGCAGTCGGACGCAGTCCCAATGGCCATGCTGTGGATGCCGACAAGGCCGGAGTCAAGGTGGATGATCGTGGTTTCATCAAGGTGGACTCCCAGCAGAGAACCAACGTCGATCACATCTTTGCCATCGGCGACCTCGTCGGGCAACCGATGCTGGCGCACAAGGCCACCCACGAAGGCAAGGTCGCCGCCGAAGTGGCCGCAGGTCAGAAGAGTCATTTCGATGCCAGGACCATACCTTCAGTCGCCTATACCGACCCGGAAGTCTCCTGGATGGGATTGACCGAGACGACGGCCAAGGAGCAGGGAATCGCCTTCGAAAAAGGTGTCTTCCCCTGGGCCGCCAGTGGTCGTGCACTGAGCATGGCACGCAGTGAAGGTCTGACAAAGGTTCTTTACGATCCGGAGAGCAAGCGCATTCTGGGTGCCGGCATGGTGGGACCCAATGCGGGCGAACTGATCGCCGAGGCCGTGCTGGCCTTGGAGATGGGCGCGGACATCGAGGATATCGCACTCACCGTACACCCTCACCCGACCCTGTCGGAAACCTTCAATTTTGCAGCTGAAGTTGCTGAAGGCACCGTCACCGATATCTACGTGCCGAAGCGCTGATGGATCCGAGCCGGCAGCTGCCTGTCTGACAGGCAGCTGCCGCAAGCCGATGCAGCAGCAGACTCCGGCCGGCTCTGGACCAGACAGTCATCATCGAGGCGAATGTTCTCAGCGAGTATCCGCCCTCTGTTGCATGCGGCGTACTACAGAGCGTCGATGTGCTTGCGAATGCTTTCGAACTTGGCAGCGATGGCCGCAGCTTCTGCATCCGACGCCTTGACCATGCTCTCCAGCTCGTTGAGCTCGGTCAGTACATCGGCTGCCAGTTCCGTATTGCTCGACTTGGAAGAATCATGCTTGTTGATATCAACCAGCTTGTCGAGTTCAGCCACAGCCTTGAGCAGGAAAGGGGATATCTCGTAGCTGTGCTCCATGCGTGCAGTTCCGCCATCGGCGACAACCGTTTTCAGAGAACGACCAAACTTGTACTTTCGGCTGTAAGGCAGAAACGACCCCTTGGCCCGCTTGTAGATGATTCGCAGTACGTCCTTGTCCAGGCCATCCTGACGCAGGCTGTAGTGTGAAATTTCATGGAATCGAACAATGCCCATTTCGGCAAGAGTCGGATAACTGGCATTTTCTGACATTAAGATCTCCGTGGTACGTAGTTTGCAAGATGCTGCAGTAACGGCGCCTGTTGGCGTTGCATGGCGCGAATATGGTTGCAGACCCCTACCCTACAACATCTTTCAAGGGAACAAGTCCTGACACCTGTGTGACGCAATGACTTGCCGCAAGCATTATCGGTACCGGCGGCAACCGCAACGGCAATCACCTTTCATGCCAGTCCTGCCGGACGACCCACGGCCACGGCGCTGATACGACTTTCCAGGAAGGTACGCTGACCATCCCTGGTAACCATGTTGTCATGGCGCTCTACCGTGATGATGAACTCGGCTCCACCAGCCTGCTGCAGTTTCTCGGCGGCCAGCTGACTGCAGATCCGCGCCGCCGCCACCGCAGCCTCTTCCAGCGTTTCATGCACTTCCGGCCCCGAAGACAGGAGTATCTGGACACGTTCACCGCCAGCCGGTGTCAAGAGAATATGCTGCTCCTGACGAACCGAGCCAACCACCGCCCCCAGCGCATTGGCCACCTGAGCGTGCTCGCACACTACAAGCCGAGTATCCAGTAACTCCGCTGTCGCCGGGTAGTAACTGCGGGCCGGCGCACCCAACGCAACCACAGGTAGATTCACGCTGGCACGAACACGCAGCAGTTGTCCATCGGATTCCGCGAAACCTGCCTGCAGCAATGTCTTCTGTGATTCCGACAGAGCCCTGCCACCCTTCTGGCTCGCTGCCGCAGCATCCAGCAGCATCAATGCCGTGGCACTCGACACCTTGCCGGCCAGAGCCGTGCAGAATGCGTCCTCATCACCGTAGATGGGGCCATGATTGTCTTTGGCATAGCGCATCAGCAATTGCGCACCCAGACAGGCAGCATGGCGGTTCCAATCTGTCTGGCGACCCAGCACATGCGCAGCGTCGCTGGGCGTGAAACCGGCGCGCAGCACCAGGCCACGCTGCTCCAGTCTGCTCAAGGCACGTTCCATTGTCTGATCACTGAAAAGGCTCTGTACGGCAATCGGTTTCTCGACGATCCGCTCATGCAACTCCCGTTGCTGCGCGGACAGCCCGGTCAGATTGACCTGCGGTCCATGGGCAAGAACAAACTGCGCGCTGTGCGTTGTACTGAAAGGCAATCGCAGCTGTGCTTCAAGCACTTCTTCCAGCTCGGGCCGCTGATGGACCAGCAGGCTCAGCGGCAGGACGCGTTGCGTCTGTAGGTCGAACTGCCGTTGTTCACGGTTGTACCATATGCCACTGTCCCCTCCCAGACCATGGGTCTGCACATCGATGGCCTGAACCATGGTTCGCCAGCCCCCCACGATGGCTCCCTCGGGGTTCAATCGCGGTCGCCCATCGCGGATCAGCGCGATATCGGTTGTGGTCCCCCCCATGTCCGATACCAGAAGATTCTCTTCACGGCAAAGAAAGCGAGCACCTACCACACTGGCAGCAGGCCCGCTGAGAATCGTTTCCACCGGTCGGCTCAATGCCATTGCATCACTGATCAGGGACCCGTCACCCTTTACCACCATCAACGGTGCCCGGATGCCACGTTGCTGCAGCATTGCCCGAGTCGCCTGCAGCAGCGCCTCGATCATGGGAATCAGCCGGGCATTGAGCAAGGCCGTCAATGCACGACGGGGCGCATCGAGCCCGGAAGTCAACTGGTGACCACAACTCAGCGGCTTGCCCGTCATCGAGGCTATCAGCGTCTGCACCTCATTCTCGTGAGACGGATTTCGCACGGCAAACATGGAGGACACAGCATAGGCTTCCACCCGATCATCGATCTCTTCCACGAAACTGCGCAAGCTGGTGGTATCCAGTGCGGCCACGGCATGCCCGCTCGCATCGTGCCCTCCCTGCAGAAAGATCACCGGGTCGCCCGCCAGGGCCTGCTGCAGATTGGCACGCTGCATCTGCCCGGGTGTGAATCCGACCAGAATCAGTGCCACGGGCCGACCACGCCCCTCCACCAGAGCGTTGGTCGCCAGTGTCGTGGACAAGGAGACCAGTTCGATCCCGGATGCGACATCGGCATCGACGATCCTGTCGACAGCCGATTGCAAGCCCTCTACCAGATTCGCATGGGTTGTCAGCGATTTGGCACTGGATACCACTCGTTGCTCATCGTCGACCAGAACCGCGTCCGTGTAGGTACCACCCGTATCCAGTCCCAGTTGAAATCCCACGTTACCTGCCTTCCACTCAACGTTGTCCCGACTATCAATCAAGGCCTGTCGCTTGTAAACCACTCACACTGCAAAAAACCGGAATGTTGCCGCTAGCAGTACACATCTGGGTGTCGAAGAAGAAACAATTGATGAAACAGAGTCCCGACAGTCACTCGGTTCGGGGGTTTACCTTGATGGAGTTGCTGATCACTCTGGCGGTGGCCGGCATTCTGCTGGGTATAGCCGTGCCAAGCTTCAAGGAGACCCTGCAGCAGTCCCGCCAGGACAGTCGCGTCATGGACCTCACCGGAGCACTGACTTTCGCCCGTTCGGAAGCCATCAAGCAGTCGTCCCGCGTCAGCGTATGCGCACGTAACAGTGATACGAGTTGCGGTACCAACTGGAACCAGGGCTGGATTGTCTTCGTGGACAATGCTGCAACCGCCGGCATCATCGATGCAAGCGAAACCGTCCTGAAGGTCGCCAGCCCTCTACCCACGGGTTTTACCCTGGCGAACAGTGCCATTACCCAGGGCGTGGCGGACGCCACTCAACGCTCGTATGTAAGGTTCGGCCCTCGTGGACTGAGCAACTGGCGCGGTTCTGGCACATTCACTTTCTGTGATGACAGAGGCAGTCGTGCGGCGCGCGCGGTCAATGTGTCCATGAGTGGTGATGTGCGACAGGCGCGCAGCACCGGTGACGGCACACTGTACGACACCTTCGGGCAGGCGATCACTTGCGATGACAGCCCATAGGTATCAGCAAGGAAAATGCATAGATCAGACATGCGATGAACAAGCGATCGAACGTCAGCGAGGCAATACCTGTACACGCAAACCGACGGCAATCGACTCCAGCGACGGCGCCACACCTTCGCCGGCAATCCGGCATCGGATTGCTCGAGGTTCTGGTGGCCGTGATTCTGCTATCCGTCGGCTTCCTGGCAGCCGCTCGAATGCAGGTTCAGGGCATGCGCTACAGCCAGGACGCCTATACGCTTTCACAGGCGAAATTCATGATTCTGGACATGACGGAGCGCATGCGGGTCAACCGTGAGGCTCTCAAGGGAGATGCCTACAAGTCCATGACGACCCACTCGGGTACATCCAACCCGGCTTGCATCACCAACGAAACTCCCTGCACACCGGCTGATATCGCAACCGCGGACCTGCACGCCTGGAGTCAGAACCTGCACGCACCTGATGATATTTCGGATTTCACGCCACTACTGCCCGGTTCGGCAACCGTCCCTGCCAGGGGAACGATCACCTTCGATGCGGCAGCAGGTGCCTATAGCGTCGGCGTTCAGTGGAGTGAGAATGTCGACGGCGTCGACACACCGAGAACCCTGTCAGTCAAGGTCTTCCCGTAATGGCTCTTCGTGTTCGACCGGCAACATTACCCGCGCTACCACCAGCACGGACACCGGCGAGGCGCGCCATTTCTCGACGGCAATCCGGCCTGTCGCTGGTGGAACTGATGATCGCCATGGTAGTCGGCCTGCTCCTGATCAGCGGCATGATCACCGTGTTTGCCGGAACCAAACGCAGTTCCCAGCTGAATTCCAATATGGCCATGTTGCAGGAGAACGGCCGATTCGCCCTGAACTCCATGGTCAGTGATGTTCGCATGGCAGGGTTCCAGGGCTGTGTGGACAGCCAGATCAAGGCAAGAATACGGGCGACGGACGCACCAACGGCAGACTATTCTCTGAGCACGGTTTCCAGCTCCCTGATCGAGAAAGACGGCAAGTGGAAACCTGCCGCGCCGCTGAACTTCACACCACCGGATGACGTTGGCAAACCACTGGCAGGCACCCATGCCCTGTCTGTCCAGTTCGGTAGTCCGGAGACTCGTGAAATTCTGCCGATGGCCAGCGTATCGAGCGATGTCGTGATTGCCGGCGACCTGCCATCGATCGTGACCAGCGGCGATCTGGCACTGATTTCCAACTGCCAGGTCGCTGACATCTTCAAGGTGACACAGGCAGCCAATGGCGTACTGCAGCACGCAGCCATCGGCAACAGCGGCGACAACCGCCTGTCTGCACCTTACGGTCGAGCAGCGAATGATCGTGCGCGCGTGATGCGCTTCGAAGCCAATATCTACTACGTGGGTGATACGCAGCGAACCAGTTCCGAAGGAGATCCCGTCTACGCCCTGTATCGACAGAGCTGGCCCTATGATCGCCCTCCCGTGGAAGTGGTCGAGGGCATATCCAACCTGAAGGTCCGACTGGGATACCGTGATGAACTGAGCAACAGCGACATCGAGTATGTCGATCCGCAGGACGGCAGTCCGGCCAGCGGCCGCATCGAAAGTGTCGAGATCGGACTGTTGATGCAATCGTTCGAGCAGGTTGCCAGCAACCCTGACGGCAGCACCTATCTGCTGGCCGGCAATCCTGTCCAGCCAGCGTCCGAACTCAACGAACACGCAACAAGCTATGTGGCTGATCGACGCCTGCGCCTCGCGTTCGGCTCCACGGTCAGTATCAGGAACCGACGATGAATCATCGCGCTGCGCGGCAACAGGGCTCTGTGCTCATGGTCACCATGATCATGATCTTCATGCTTTCCATTCTCGGGGTGTCGGCCATGCGCGGCGCATCGCTTGAAGGTCAATTGGCCAGCAATGCCATCCACAAGGAGGTCACCTTCCAGGCAGCCGAATCCGCCTCCGACGCCGTGCTGGCCATCAACGGCAAACTCGAATCCATCATCTGCAACGATACCGACGAGACCCTGTCGCAGAACAACCTGGGTCAGTCCGCACAGCAGGTCACGGAGGCAGTGCTGGAGTATGGCGGACGAGCTGCTGCCATGGGCTACTCACTGGGGGGACCGGTGAGTGCCAGACGCTTCGTGGTCACCGGCACCTCCTCTCTGCCTGATGTACACACATCGACGACCATAGCCCAGGGCATGCTGCTGATCGGCGCTGCCGACGATTCCGGAGATTGTTGATGAGCAAGTCCGCTACCTCCCTGCGCATCGGCTTGCTGCGCGGCCTGTTGCTGTCTGTATGTGTGCTCTCCCCATTGCATGCGGACGACACCGAAATCTTCTTCGGGCAGAGCGACGATGCATTCAACAACAATCCCAACATCCTGTTCGTGCTGGACAGTTCGGGGTCGATGTCCACACAGGATCCCGGCTTTGACGGTGTCAGCCGCATGGACAGGCTGAAAACCGCCATGGGACTGCTGCTCGATCAGTCCAGCAGCTACAACGTCGGGCTCATGGCCTTTCAGGGCTACGGTCAGGGTGGCGCCATCCGCTACCCCGTCGGCTACCTCGAATCGGAAAGTACGGAGCTGTGTGACGGCGCCTGCCCGGATGAAAAGGTCGTGGTGCGCCCGGATGGTGGCAACAACGATGGCACGCAACATGACACAAGCAAGCTGGTGAATCTCGCCGAGGATTCGCTGGTGATGGCCGAAATCGTCGCCGCCAATACCAGCGAGGAGACCAGCACCGATACGGTCATCACGAACTCGGCCGTTGCCGTGGCGGATGTGTCCGAATTCACCGAAGATGACGGCAGTACGCTGATCCACAGTAACAATCAGGCGATCAATCGCTGGTTTCACGATGGTACAGATAGCCATGGTGCCGGTTATTTCGCGTATCGATTCGACAACATCGAAATACCGCGAGGCGCCACGATCACCCATGCCAGCATAACCTTTGTCAAGACCGACGCAGCCAATCAGCACGGTGAAGTCTCTGCCTATATCAGTGCCGAAGCGACACCGGATCCGCAGGAATATCCGAACGGCAGCAATGCAACGCTGTCACTGGCAGAACGCAGCGACCCGTCAAGGCGAACCAGTGCACTGGTTCCCTGGGACCCCGTTCCACCGGACAATTCAGCCTCGGCGGAAGCGGAATCCGCAAGCCCGGAAACAGACGTGGAGACGCCGGATCTGAGCAGCATCGTATCCGAGCTCGTCAGCCAGCCAGGCTGGACACAAGGCAACAGAATGTCCTTTCTGCTCGCCCCGTTCGACTCCTATATCGCCACGGCATCCGATACACGAGAATTCCACGGCAGTGCGGCGGTTGCCAGCAAGCTGCCGGTGCTGAACTACACCTATACCGAAGCTGACGATCCCGATCTGACGACCACCGAAGCTGAGGCCAGTGCCCATGTCGATGAATTTTCAGACCAGAACACGGAAGTGGTTTATCGCCATACCGCCAACCCGGTGTCACAGCTGTTTCATGCCGGAGTGCAGAACAATGCTCGAGAGCTGGCCCTGCGTTTCGACAATCTGGACATACCTGCCGGTGCCACCATCAAGAACGCCTATCTGACATTGATGACCGCCGAGGCAGCGGCAAGCGCTTCACCCGACAACGAGTGGCAAGCCGTGGAAGGCACCGGCAATGGCCTGGAAAGCGAGACGGATGAAACGACAGACAGCGGTGATGACAGCGCTTCTCCCGTCCCGGATGACATCGGCTTCTCGATCAATATCAGCGCCGAACTCGAGAACACGCCCGAGGACTACTCGAACAGTACGCTGGGAGAGCGCACGTATTCGTCAACCTTCGTCAACTGGGCCGATGTCGCCAGTGATCCCGACACGGAACTCGTATCACCGAATCTGACCGCCCTTATCTCCGAGGTCACGTCACTGGACGACTGGACCTCGGGAAACGCCATTTCCCTGCGCCTGACGGCACCGGAGGACCACTACAATTCGTCGTCTAACCTGCGCGATATCCTGACCTCCAGTGCAAGCCACAAACCCGGCCTTCTGATCACCTGGGAACCGGCCGCAGAGGACGATGCCGATACGCAGACCACGCAGACCACGGCCATCCGCTTCTCCCATGTACACATTCCCCCGGGCGCTCAGATCAAGAGTGCCAGAATCGTGTTTCATTCGGCCGAAGCCACTGACGAGGAAACCAGTCTGGACATCGCCGGAGAGAAAAGTGCCAACTCCGCGCCCCTGACGACCGCACTCAATGACCTGGGAGACAGGGACCGGACCACAGCCCAGGAAACATGGATTGCCGATCCATGGCTGACCGTCGGTACGACCTACGACACTCCGGACCTGTCGCGCATCGTGCAGGAGATCACCGATCAACCTGACTGGTGTGGTGGCAACAACATGTCATTCTTCATTGCCGGAACCGGCAAGCGTGTCGCGGTCAGCGCCGACGCCAATCCGATCAAGGCACCGACACTCGAAATCAGTTATGCCCCGGATTCCGTACCCACCGGTTCCTATTGTTCCAACAGCTCGATTTCCGCACAGACCGGAGACAGTCGCAATGACGCCGTGCAGAATATCAGCAGCGGCATGGTCGTTCTGGACGGGCAGTCTCTTGATACCGACAGCTCGGCGGATGGCACCGGCCAGGGCCAGCTGATCGGCTTGCGCTTCAAGGATGTCAATGTGCCGAGCAACGCCAGAATTGTCAGTGCGACACTGAAACTGACCAGCAACGAGGAAACGCTGTCGAATTCGGAAATCGGCATCAGTGTCGAGCAGGCGGACAGCGCCCGGGACTTCTCGCCGCTCGACAATGATGTCAGTGGACGGAACTGGTCCAGTGAAATCAGCTGGACCAGCCCTGCCCACATCGGGGCCGGCGAAGCCACCTACTCGGCGGACCTGAAAACCCTGATAGAGCAGACCGTGAGTCGCAGCGGCTGGGCCCGTGGCAATGCCATGGCATTTCGGCTGACGCCAAGAGAGTTCAACCAGCATCGCTCATTCGCCTCATTCGATGCCAATGAAGCTCAGGCGGCCCAGTTGATCATCTATTTCGAGTCCGAACGCGAAAGCCCGGGAACGCGTTTTCGTGACAATCTGAAGCGCCATGTGGACGAACTGGTCGCCATGGGCGGTACTCCCATCACCTCCTCCCTGTATGAAGCAGCCTTGTATTTCCGCAGCGAGGCGGTCGACTACGGCACTCATCGCGGTGCGCAGGCCTGGCAAGATCGCTATCACCGAGTCAGCCACCCCTTCTCCTATGAAGGCGGTGAACTGTCGCGACCGGCAGGGTGCTCGGATGCCTATCTGGACTCCGAGAACTGCATCATGGAAACCATCAACAACCACAGTTCCACACCAACCTACATCTCCCCCATGGAGAGCCAATGCCAGACCAACCATATCGTTCTGCTCTCTGACGGTGTGGCAACATCCAATACGGCCGCTGAGCGCATCAGGAATCTGACTGGCCTGGACTGTGATGCCAGTACCGACCAGACCGAAGAATGCGGCCGTGAGCTCGTGCAGTGGCTGCATGACAGTGACCTGTCCGACTCACTGTCCGGCATGCAGAATGTCACCACCCATACCATCGCCTTCAACCTGGCAGAACAGGATCGAGGCTATCTGGCAGATCTTGCAGCGGCCGGCGGTGGTGGTGCCTATTCGGCGGATTCCGCCTCATCCTTGCTGACGGCCTTCCAGAGCATTTTCCTGAACGTCAGCAAAACCGACACAAGCTTCGTGGCTCCCAGCGTGACACTGGCTCAACAGAACCGCTTGAAGAACCGTGAAGATCTGTATTTTGCGATGTTCAAACCCGAGTCCACCGCACGCTGGGATGGCAATATCAAGAAGTTTCTGCTGCAGGGCAACGAAGACAACGAGGCGACTATCGTCGACCAGGATCTGCTGCCCGCGGTTGACGAGATCTCCGGCAACTTCAAGGCAGGTGCCAGAAGCTTCTGGTCGAATGCGACGGATGGTGGCAGTGTCCTGCTCGGTGGTGCCACCTCGAGAATGAAAGTCAGCGAGGAGTCTCACCTGAGTCGTCGAGTGTTCACCTACACGGGCACTACCAGTGACCTCACTCATGCCGACAATGCCGTATTGCCGACCAACAGCAAGCTTGACCCTGAATGGTTCGCCCTGCCCCCGAACCTGGCTTCGGATGCAGATTTCCATCAGGACCTGGTCAACTGGACGCACGGCAAGGACATCAGGGATATCGACGGCGATGGCAATACCGACGAGGCGCGTGGCCAGATGGGCGACCCGCTGCACTCTCAACCGATTCTGCTCAACTATGCCAGTGGCAGTGATGTGGACAGTGTTGTCTTTGTCGCCACCAACGAAGGCTTCCTGCACGCCCTTGACACCGATACCGGTGACGAGAGATACGCGTTCATTCCTCGTGAACTGTTGAAGAACATGTACAAGCTGCTGGCCAATGAACCGACATTGCGACGTCCCTATGGGCTTGATGGTGGCATGACAAGCTGGATTGATGACAGCAATGACAACGGCATCATCGATTCAGGTGAGAAGGCCTATCTGTACATCGCCATGCGCCGAGGGGGAAGCCAGTACTACGCACTGGATGTTTCGGATATCAACAACCCGAAGTTTCTGTGGAGCATACAGGGACGAACCAATACCCTGGACACGGATCTCACCACGGCCGACGGCGATTTCGTCGAATTGGGAGATACCTGGTCGAGGCCTGTTCGCACCAGAGTACGCGACGGCTCTTCCGTGGTTGATGTTCTGGTCTTCGGCGGAGGCTATGACCCCAATCAGGACCCCACTGCCAGCTCCGGAGACGAGGACTTCACCGAGAAGCGTACTACCGATGGCGTCGGGCGAGCGGTCTTCATCGTCGATGCGAAGACCGGCACCAAACTGTGGCAAACCAACCGCGCCGGTACGTTTTCCGGTATGGATTACAGTATTCCATCGGATATCCGTGTCATCGATATCGACTTTGACGGACTGGCCGATCAGCTCTATGCAGGAGACATGGGCGGTCAGATCTGGCGAATCGATATCAACAATGACGTCAGCCTGACCGATTCGCTGGAACAACGCATCGATGGTGGCCGTATCGCCGAGCTGGCCGGCGATGACCCCGAGGATGCACGACGCTTCTACTACCCACCGGATGTCTCGATCATGTCCATCGACGGTCAGCAACAGCTTGCCATATCCATCGGTTCCGGCTGGCGAGCCCATCCACTCGATGATGTCGTACAGGATCGCTTCTACAGCCTGCGCCTGCCGCATGTATATGGCAAGCCGATAGACAGCTTCGGGCTGACTGTCTACCCCAGTGTATCTCATACGTCCAGCGGACTCGTGGATGTCACCGACAAGATCGATGCCAGCCTGCCACTGGATGCCAAGGGCTGGTTCATGGATCTGGAAGAAGATGGTGAGAAGACATTGAGCTCAAGTGTCACCGCCGATCACAAGGTCCTGTTCACCACCTACCTGCCTGAGGCTCAATCCTCTACCTGTTCTGCTGCCGAAGGCTCGGGCAAGGTCTATGCAGTCAGTGTCTTCAATGGCGCCCCCGTACTTGATCTGGACAAGGAGAACAACAAGAACGATCTGACCAAGGAAGATCGAGCACGTACTCTTGATCATGCCGGCATACCGCCACCGACTTCACTGCTGTTCCCGGAGGTCGGTAATGCAACCGTGGTGGTCGGTACGGAAACCCTGCAGGAACTTGATCTGAATGACCTGCGTCGCAGAACTTTCT
Organism: uncultured Granulosicoccus sp.; assembly: GCA_947495035.1. Taxonomy (GTDB): domain Bacteria; phylum Pseudomonadota; class Gammaproteobacteria; order Granulosicoccales; family Granulosicoccaceae; genus Granulosicoccus. The sequence continues at coordinate 35,873 of CANLXI010000032.1, read as the reverse complement.
GGCAGGAAAAGATCGAGGAAGACAGCTGAGCCTTGCCTCATGCCGTCGGGCCTGTAAAGCCTGGCTCAAGTGACGAGGCTTGCGGGTCGATAACTGCTTCCATGGGTTCCCGTTGTGACGCCGTCCAACATCACTACCCGAGCCGGAGAGCTTGCATGTACTGTCCAACCACACCCCGACGTTCATTCCGTCCGCATCGCGTCCGGGGTTTCACCTTGATTGAATTGATGATCACGGTAGCCATCATCGGCATACTCGCCAGCATTGCCTATCCGCAGTATGGCAGCTATGTGCAGAAAACCCGCCGGGCCGATGGTCACCTGGCATTGATGGCAGAAGTACAGACACTGGAGCGGTGCAAGTCCACCCGCTATTCCTACGCCAATTGCACTCTGTCCAGAAGCACTTCGCCGGAGAGCAACTACGCCCTGACCCTGACCAGATCGGCCAGCGCCTTCACGATAACGGCCACCGGTCAGGGCAGTCAGCTGAACGATACGGACTGCAAGATCATGACCATCAATCAGCTGGGCGCTCGCACACCCGATCCTGATACCACGGATTGCTGGCCTGGCTGATCGTTGTTTGCGGTTTTAGGCCCGCGGTCCGCGGTCTGCAGGTCTGCGGTCTGCGGTCTGCGGTCTGCGGTCTGCGGATCGCATTTTGCCGGTCAGGTCTCGATCCGGGATCCGTCTCGGCCCGGGGCCTCAACCTGCAAGTAACCTGGCCGCTACTGAGCTCATGGAGAGAAAACTCAATCAGGGATTCACGCTGATCGAACTGCTGATCGCCGTTGCCGTAGCAGGCATCCTGCTGGGTATCGGGGTTCCCAGTTTTGCGGAAGCCATCAAGGAAAGCCGCATCAGCTCACAGTACAACTCACTCGTGGGTTCCCTCTACCTCGCCCGCTCCGAAGCTGTCAAGGGCTCCGCCGAAGTGACGGTATGCCCAAGAGATGCCGCCGGTTCTTCACAATGCGGAGGCAAACAGGACTGGAACAACGGCTGGCTGGTGTTCATCGATCGCTCAACCGTTCAGGGTGAAGCCACGGCCAGCGTGGATGCTGACGACGAAATCATCGCTGTCGAACCGGAACCGAAGGGCGACAATACCATCACGGCCATCGGCTCTCCCACCAACTCGGCAGCCGGCTCCAGCGAAGTCGGTTTCGTGCGCTACACCCAGAGTGGAGGAGCCCAGTGGTCCTCGGGTTCCATCATTGTCTGCGACACGCATCGAGGAGCCAGTCACTCCCGGGCCATCAATGTCGTATTGACCGGTGATATCCGTCGTGGGCTGCCGCAGGGCGATGAAGATGTCCCAAGAGACGTTTTCAACCAGCCCATCAGCAAATACTGCAGCGAACCATCATGAACGCAGCGCGCAGAGTCATGCCACTGACTCCACTGAACAGGCTGCCGGGCGTATCACCCGGGACAACAGTGCGCGGACCCGGCGGGCAACGTGGCGTCGGGCTGATCGAAATACTGGTAGCCGTCATCATCATGTCCCTGGGCTTTCTGGCCGCTGCACGCATGCAGGTGGAAGGCATGCGCTTCAGTCAGAGTGCCTACTATCAATCACAGGCGTATTTTCTGGCCAGCGACATGATTGACCGCATGCGCAGCAATATAGCCGGCGTGCAGGATGGACATTACTCCGGCCAGAGTACCAGCGCCAGTGCCAGCAACCCCAATTGCACGGTCATCGAGTGCAATCCGCTGGGTATCGCACGTCAGGATCTCTTTGACTGGAGCAGCAGCCTGCATGCCATGCAGGGCGGTAGTGGCTTCACCCCTGCCCTGCCCGGCTCGGACACCACGCCTGCCAAGGGTGAAATTCTGGACATCGGCGACGGCGTGTTTGCCGTTGTCATGCAATGGAGTGAAGTCATCAACGGCGAGAATGACCTGCAGACCCTGCGAGTCCAGTTTGCCCTGGAAGACCGCTGATGAGATTGCCATGTGCAGGGAGCCTGCTCCACAACAGCCACGAATGCCCATGCGTGCGTGAAGCGCGACCGAGCACACAGCAACGGGGCCTGTCCCTGATCGAACTGCTGATCGCCATGACACTGGGCCTGTTGCTCATCTCGGGCATGATTGCGGTATTCGCCGGCAACAAACAGAGCTCCGAGCTGAACTCGGCCATGGCGGACATACAGGAAAGTGCCAGATTTGCACTTGACAATATGGCCAGCGAGATCCGCATGTCCGGATTCCAGGGATGCCTGGATCTCAACTTCGTGTCGCCGAATCTGTTGGGCAATGACATGCCGACTGCTGACCTGCAGGCGACAGCCGCCATGGGATCCATCATCGGTGCCGGAAACCTCTGGTCACCGGCTCCACCACCCGGATTTCTCGCCGCCAATCACAATGCCATCCCCGGCACGCATGCCCTGACTCTGCAGTTCGGCTCACCGGCCACTTACCCGCTGGTGCAGTCGGTTGGTACGGGCAGCGTACCCGATACGATCGGTCCGGTCGTGGTCGATACCACGCCGGGTATCAGTCGCGAAGACTTCAATCTGTCAGCCGGTGATCTTGGCATCATTGCCGATTGCAACGGCGCCGATATCTTTCGCATCAGCTCGATCAGTACCGGAGCCAATACGGCAACCATCGGTCATTCGGCCAGCGCCAACTCCAGCGGTTCGTTCACTCGCATCTATGCCGGTGGAGCTGGAGCCGCAACGAAGTTCATGCGCTTTGTGTCCAGTGTCTACTACGTGGGAGACACCGGTCAGACCAATGACAACGGTGATGCCATCACCTCACTGTACCGACAGTCCCTCCCTTACGGAGACATGGCCCTGAACCCACCCACGGAACTGGTCAGCGGCGTGGAGGACATGCGCATTGCATTTGGCATCAGAACCGGTGACGAGAGCCTGACCTATGTACTGGCGTCCGACCCGCTCTACGACCCTCGCCGCATAGAAAGCATTCGTATCGGGCTGCTGCTCAACTCGCGTAACCGCATTGCTCAGGACGATGATACCAACACCTATTTTCTGGCTGGACAGATGATCGAACCCGATACCGCTGCCAGCACCCAGGCTGCGGGAACCCACAAGAGCGACAAACGCTATCGCCTTGCCTTCAACACTACCGTCAAGGTCAGAAATCGGCGAACACGACCATGAAACACGACTCACGATGCAATCTCGACCGGATGGCCGATGTGCATGCCAGCAAACCCAGGCAGCAAGGTGGCGCCTTGCTGGTGGCCATGGTCATGATCTTCATGCTCTCCATCATGGGAGCATCCGTCATGCGCAGCTCGACGCTCGAAAAACGCATGGCAACCAACGCCATACAGACCTCGGCCACCTTCCAGGCCGCCGAGTCCGCCTCCAACCTTGCATTGAATGATCCAGCCAACCTGACAAGAACCTACTCGGCCGGGTACCAGAAGTCCGTGGTCCTGCCTATCGATGAAGTGCGGGATGATATCGGGCTCGAGTCCCGATCCGTGCTGGAGTGGGTCGGTACAGGTGCAGCGCCCGGCTACTCCCTGGGTGAAGGCACATCCGGTTTTGAAGGGCTGTATTACGTCTCTACCGGCGTCAGCGCGATCGAAGCCGTACGCTCACAGGCGACCGTGGAACAAGGCGCCTATCGAATCGTTCCTGCCCGTTGATGCGTCGCCATGCATCAGCGAACCGTCTCTGCCCTTCCATTGCATTGGCTCTTGATTCTCTTGCTCGTCGAGGTAAACCTATGAATAGTGTGCAGGCCAGCCCTGAAGCCCGTCGGCAGCAGCGCAAGCGCCCCACGACAGCCCTGCTCGCAAGTTCGCTGATCTCGTCGATCATTGCGTTCTCGACGGCCACTGCCGATGACACGGAAGTGTTCTTCGGACAGGTGGATCCGGACACCAATGTGTTTCCGAATGTCATGTTCGTGCTGGATACGTCCGGCTCCATGAATTCAAGCGATTACGGCTATTCCGGCACGCGACTCGAGCGCATGAAATCAGCGCTCAACACCATTCTGGACAGCTCCGCCAATGTGAACGTCGGCCTGATGCGATTCAATGGCTATGACGGTGGTGGCGCGGTACTTTACCCGGTGAAAGGCATCGATCAGGAAATCTGTGCCAACAATGACTGCGGAACCATCGTCATTTCATCGCAGGTGCAGGCGCTCAATGATGATATGGAACAGTACATCCACAATGGCCAGATGACCCCCAGCGGCACCCGGCTGAGCATGGGGGCGTCCAATGGCTCGACACCCCAATTGGTCAGCTTCCGGTTTCAGGACCTGGACATTCCTTCCGGCGCAACCATCACCAGCGCCGAGCTCGAGTTCACGGCCGATGTCAATCGTTATTCAACAGCCTTCCTGAGCATCTACGGGCATGATGTGGGCGATGCTCCCACGATCGGTACCAACAACAACTACCTGAGTGACCAGCCACGTACCTCTGCCAAGGTCGACTGGTGGCCTACCGGCTGGAGTAGCGGCAATACCTATCAGTCGCCGGACATCAAGACAGTGGTCCAGGAGATCATCGATCGTGGTGACTGGTGTGGACAGCAGTCGATGGCCTTCATTGTCGAAGGTATCGGTGAACGTGCTGCCTACGCCTATACCACCAATAATGCCAGTCGAGCCCCCGTACTGAGAGTCAGCTATGACTCGGACAGCATCCCTGCCGACAAGGGTTGCACACGCAAATCGGCTCTCGCACAGATCAACAGCTCCGCTGACGACGCCTATGAGAAGGTCAGCGACAGCCAGATCGTCACCAACGACAAGCTCAAGATGCCACTGACCTATGGCAATCTGGGCAACAAGGTGGTTACACGCCTGCGCTTTCGCGACCTGGCCATCCCCACAGGGGCCACCATCGAGAGCGCATCAATCGAATTCGAGGTGGATAGTCAGAGAAGTGGCAGCCTGTCCCTGTCCTTGCAGGCTGAAGATGCAGACAGCGCTCCCGAGCTGAGCGCTACCAATGGCTGGATCACTGGTCGCCCCCTGGTTGCCAACCCGGTGATCTGGAACATTGCCAATTCCGACGACTGGTCAAGCAATACCAAGGTCAGTTCGCCCGATCTCAGCAATCACGTGCAGGCTGTTGTCAATCGATCGGGTTGGCAGTCTGAAAACGATATCGCCTTCGTGGTGTCCTACAACGGGTCAGGCACCAACAGGCGCCAGTTCGAGTCCTACGACAGCGAGGTACCGGCAGCGCCCAAGCTTCGTGTCGAGTACAAGGCCAATATCGGCGCTGCCAGTACGCAAGGTATCGCCTACAAGACCGCACGGGACGACATGAAGAGCATCGTCAACGGGTTGACCGCTACCGGCGGCACGCCGATCGTGGCCGCCTACTACGAGGCGGTTCAATACATGCTGGGAGGTCCGGTGGATTACGGTACACAGCGTGGCTATTATCGGCATCCCTATCACCGGGTCTCCCACCCGGACAGCTATACCGGTGGTTCGGTCTCTGTCAATGCAAACTGCACGGCGTCCAATCCGCAAAGCAGCAATTGCACTTTCGAGGAAATCACCGGAAATCCGCAGTACATTTCTCCTCTGGCCGACAGCTGTCAAACCAACCATATCGTGTTTCTGTCCGATGGAGACGCAACCAGCAATACCGCCATCAGCAAGGTCAAGAACCTCATTGGTGCGACATCCTGTGATCCCGGATCGGGCCATGAGGCCTGTGGCGTGGAACTGGCCACCTGGCTGGATGAAACCGATCACAACGAAAACATGTCGCGCAAGCAGAACATCAGCACATATACGATCGGGTTCAACATCAACAGCGATTTTCTGTCCGATATTGCAACCGCGGGTGGCGGTACGTATTACGATGCGGCCTCTGCGGAAGAACTGGTTGCCGTTTTCCAGAACATTCTGGGAGACGTGCTGGCCGTGGATACCAGTTTCGTGGCGCCCGGCAGCACAGTCAGTCAGTTCAATCGCCTGACCCATCGCAACGACATCTACTTTGCCCTGTTCAAGCCTGATGAACGACCGCACTGGGCAGGCAACCTCAAGCGCTACTACGTGGGTGCAGACAGCAAGGGCAACGTCCTGATCCAGGACGTCAACAAGACGGCTGCCGTGGACGAAGCATCCGGCTACTTCGTGGATACCGCCAAGAGCTGGTGGAGCGATACGGTGGACGGCGGTTCGGTCGAGATGGGTGGTGCTGCCAGCCAGGTCAGTCTGGATGGGCCCGACGGTGTCGGTGACAGGCGTGTCTACACCTACCTGGAAGACACGATTCCCGCCAACGGTGTCGATCTCACTGCCAATGCCCAGAAACTGCACGAACAGAATGCTGCCATCACCGTGGACGACCTCGGACTCGGCAGTAACAATGCCGACAACATTGCCCGAAGAACCGAGATTCTGAAGTGGGCACGTGGTGTCGACGTGAAGGATGAGGACCTGGACGGCCAGGAAACCGATGTGCGTCGACACATCGGTGACCCCATGCATTCCCAGCCTATCCTGCTCAACTACAAGAGCAACAGTCAGAACTACAGCACCATTTTCGTGGCGACCAATGAAGGCCTGCTGCACGCCATCGAGCATGAGAATGGTACCGAACTGTACGCCTTCATGCCCAAGGAGCTGCTGCCCAATATCAACGAGTTCTATGAAAACCAGCAGTCGACCAAGCATCCCTACGGCCTGGATGGTGATCTATCCATCCGACACATCGATATCAATGACAACGTCGTCGTGGATCCGGGAGAAAAAGCCATTCTGTATGTCGGGATGCGACGTGGAGGCAACAACTACTATGCCTTGGATGTCTCCGACCGGACGCAACCCAAACTGCTGTGGCAGATCCGTGGCGGCAGTGATGATTTCGAACACCTGGGGCAAACATGGTCCAAACCCATTCCGACAACCATCTTCTATCGAGGTGAGGCTCGGGACGTCGTGATCTTTGCCGGTGGCTATGACACCAATCAGGACCCGAATACGGCCAATCTGACAGCCTCGCAGACTCCGGATACAACGGGTAATGCCATCTATATCGTGGATGCCGATACTGGCACCCGACTCTGGGCCGGACAAGGCAACAATGGTGGTGATGAGCGCTTCGCCGACATGGACTACAGCATTCCGTCGGACATTCGCGTGATTGACGTCAACGGCGACGGGCTGTCGGACCAGATGTATGTTGGTGACATGGGCGGTCAGTTGTGGCGCTTCGATTTTCAGCCCTTTCACCAGAGCGGTCAGCTGGTGTACGGCGGCGTCATTGCCAAACTGAACGGCAACAATGCGACCGATGCGCGTCGCTTCTACAACGAGCCCGATGTCGCATTGGTGGCCAGCGGTGGCAAGCGCTTCCTGTCTGTCAGTATCGGATCCGGCTGGCGGGCACACCCACTCAACGAGCGGGTCAAGGACCGGTTCTACATGATTCGATCCAACAGTGTGTATTCCCGGCCGGAAGGTTACGGCAAGAATACCGGCTCGGCGACATCAGCTTCCTATTCGCCGATCACCGAATCGGACCTGGTCAATGTGACTGACGACCTGAACCCCGTCCTGAATGATTACGGCTGGATGCTCGAGCTGGAATCCAGCGGGGAGAAGGTCATGAGCCAGAGCGTGACCATCAACAATCAGGTCATCTTCACCAGCTACGAACCGGCCGCCAGTGGTGACAGCTGTTCACCGGCCATTGGCGGAGGTGCCGCCTATGTGCTGGATATCTTCACGGGAGCCCCCACGGTCGATCTGGATGACAGTGATTCTTCCGATCCCGACGATGAATCGGGCACCGACGAGAATTCGAACGACAATGAAAATCAGGTTACCTATCGCAACAGCAGTCTGACCAAATCGGATCGCAAGAAGACTCTGCAGCAGGATGGAATCCCCCCCGCCCCGACGGCCTTGATTACCGAAACCGACGGCAACATCGCCACAACCGTCCTGATCAGCACCGAGAAACTGGATATCGACTTCGATGACCTCACCCAACGCACCTACTGGCAGGACAACGGCCGCGGTAGTGCCACACCGGATGAAATAACCGCAGAAGCGGATGGAAGCTGACCCTGTAAACGCCTGATGAAAGACTGATCTGCCGCCGGATGCTCCCCTTCCGGCGGCTTATTCGAAAAGAGCATAAGAACATAGCGAAAAAGCCTTAAACATTCGGCGTCAGTCCTGCTCAAATAGCCTCATGAACCACAGGGCATACAGGCAGGGCATGACGATTGGTACCGAGTTGGCCATTCCAGGCACCGGGCCCTGCGGCCTGTTTCCGGTATTCAAGCTCCAGCGACTGCATGTCGATGGCCCCTGCGCCAACGAGGTCGCCTGAGCCATGTACAATTATACCGAATTCGATCGGGATTTCCTGAAGTCGCGAGTCGCTGAATTCCGCGACCAGACAGAGCGACGACTCAGCGGAGCACTGGACGAAGAGGAATACAAGCAACTGCGGCTTCGCAATGGCCTGTATCTGCAACGTCATGCCTATATGCTCCGTGTTGCCATTCCCTACGGCATGCTGTCCAGTGTCCAGATGAAGACGCTGGCCCATGTGGCCCGCGTGTACGACAAGGGGTATGGTCACATCACCACCCGCCAGAACATCCAGTTCAACTGGCCCGAGCTCGAGCAGGTTCCCGACATTCTGGCCGAGCTTGCAGAGGTCGACATGCACGCGATCCAGACCAGCGGCAACTGCATTCGCAATACAACTACCGACCCACTAGCCGGTGCCATCGGAGACGAGGTCGATGATCCGCGCCCCTGGTGCGAGCTGATTCGCCAGTGGTCCACACTGCACCCGGAATTCAACTGGCTTCCTCGCAAGTTCAAGATAGCGGTTACCGGAGCCTTGAGTGATCGTGCGGCAATCCAGGTGCACGATATCGGTCTGCGGCTACTGCGCAACGACGCCGGCGAGAGCGGTTTCGAAGTGCTGGTGGGCGGCGGCCTGGGTCGCACCCCTCATATCGGTCAGGTGATCCGCGAGTTTCTGCCGACACGACACCTGCTGACGTATCTGGCCGCCATTCTGCGCGTGTACAACCTCGAAGGTCGGCGCGACAATCTGTACAAGGCGCGCATCAAGATCCTGGTCAATGCCCTGGGCATCGACACTTTCAGAGACAAGGTTGAACAACAGTGGTCCCGCTCGAAGGACAGCGATGACAGCTTTACCGCAGAGCAGTTCGCTGCCCTCAGAGCACAGTTCCCGGCCGCACCGGTGCTGGGCACCGTGCGGACCACGATCGGAACGGACGACACCAGTCACAAGGGGCCGGAACAGACATCAAGCAATCCGCTGTTCAATCAGTGGTACCAGGCCAATACTCGGCCACATCGTGACAGCGGGCGTCGTATTGTCTATCTCTCACTGAAAGCGCCGGGTACGCCTGCCGGCGACATCACGGCTGACCAGATGGACAAGGTGGCAGAACTTGCCGAGCGATTCAGCGAAAGCGAGATCCGCAGCACCCACGAGCAGAACCTGGTATTGGCACATGTGCCGGTCGATGATCTGTTCGAGCTATGGTCGGAGCTCAAGGCCGTACGTCTGGCTACGCCCAATCTGGGCAAGCTGACGGACATGATCGTCTGCCCCGGCCTGGACTACTGCTCACTGGCCAATGCCGGCACCCTGGAGATTCACGATCAGATCTATCAGCGTTTCGATGATCTGGACTATCTGCACGAACTGGGTGATATCAGCATCAAGATTTCGGGCTGCATGAATGCCTGTGGACATCATCATGTCGGCGATATCGGCATTCTCGGCGTCGACAAGGGTGGCGTGGAATGGTACCAGCTGACCATCGGTGGCCACGCCGGCAACCAGGCGGCATTGGGCCAACGCCTTGGCAAGGCCATAGCCAAGTCCGAGGTTGCCGATGCCATCGGCCATCTGCTGGAAGCCTACGTCGCTGAACGACAACCCGAAGAATCCTTCCATGACGCGGTCAGGCGTCTTGGAGTATCCCCTTTCAAGGAGAAGGTCTATGCCTCTGCTGCGTAACGGTCACCTGATGACCGACAATCCCTGGATTCGTCTTGACGATGACGCGCCTCAGACGACGCAGGCCCTGAATGCCGAGCAGATCGATGCACCGGTGCTGGTCAGCCTGTCACGCTTTCTGGAGTTGCAGGCACATGCCAACAGTCGAGTATCAGGCGTGTTCCTGAGTCCGGAAGATGATGTACAACTGTTGGCCGAGCACCTGCACCGGATTCAGTTGATCGTCATCGATTTCCCGAAATACACCGATGGACGAGGTTACAGCCAGGCGCGCATGCTGCGGGAGCAGTTCCATTTCGCGGGTGAGTTGCGCGCCAGTGGGGATGTTCGACCTGACCAGCTGCTGTTCATGGCACGTGCCGGCATCGATGCCTTCGAATTCAGCGACACACCTGACGAGAAGCAGATCAGGCAGATCCTTTCACGCTTTCAGGTCAACTATCAGCCCAGCTACACATTGCCGGTCGCCGGCTGAGCGGACAATGCCTGTGATCTTGTCGGCTCATGCGCCAACATGTCACAGAGTGCGCTAGACTCGCGCCATGGACAAGAGACTGCTGGATATACTGGTTTGCCCGGTCACCAAGGGCAAACTCATCAAGCGTGATGACGAACTGTGGTCACGTCAGGCTGCGCTGGCCTTCCCCATTCGTGACGGTATTCCCGTCATGCTCGAAGAGGAAGCCCGTACCTTGAGTCAGGAAGAGATCGAATCGGTCAACAAGGACGTTCGCTGAGTCGTCCTTCTGCCATCTACGCTCAATGCGCACTCAACGGCAGCAGAACTTCAACGACTGACGAGCGTGCTTCCAGCCAGGAATCGGAGCTGCCTTCATAGCGCCTCATCTGCAGGAAGATCTGCCCCTGACGTGCCAGCGACAGCGGTAGCACGATACGGCTGTCATAGGGCTGCCAGCTGGCATCGTGGAAACCGGACTGATCACTCACCCGGTAATGACTCGGACGACCCGACACATCCAGTTGCAACTGTGTAGCACCGGCGGTTTCGATCACATCGACTCGATCCACCTTGATGCTGGAAGGTGCATCGGCAAAGGTACTGCCCGCGCGACAGCGAGGCCCCGGCACACCTTCACTCAAAACCACTTCCTTGATCATGGTGAAGCCACGCGCCGGTTCACTCATGCGCAAGCCGCTGAAACGGGTCTTCGACACCGTTACCACCAGAGGCACATTCGGCACGTCGATGATGGCAAGGCCTTCGCTGTCAGTGAAGCTGGAACCGAACTGCTTGTAATTGCCGGGCAGACCGACACAGACCGATGCGCCTGATACCGCCATACCGGACTGATCCAGAACGCGTAGTCCGAACTGACTCGCCTGTACCGACAGCGACCCGGCCAGACCCGCCAGGGTCAATACGGAAAGGACACAGCCAGTCAGCTGCTTGCGAACCGACCGGTTCAGGATTTTCTTGTTGTTTTTCACGGCAGTCTCCCAACTTGAGGCAGTCAACGTGAAGCGTCAGAGTACTGACCTTTCACGACATGCTGCCAATACTATGACAGTCGGGGAGCTACCGGCATCTGATTTGACTGTAGCTGCGTGGCAAATCACAGTCGACAGAATGGAAATGTCGGCTGCTACACACTGGATTGGCGCGCGCGCTCAGCTGCCCCAGTGGCGGACGCTTCCGGTGTCCACATGAACGAAGTTGGAATTGCTGTATAGACCGACACCGCCGGCCTGCATGTCCATTGCAGCCTGATGCAGCTTCTCGATGGGCACACCGGGAATGTAGATATCTGCTGCTCGTCCTTCCATATGCAGACTGAACTTTGCCACACCGGGGGAACGGCGACGCAGCTTGGCATTGGTTTCCGGGGTACGGTAGCCGGACAGGACGTGGACAGGCTCCTCGGTGCCCAGGGCCATCTGCACACGCAGCAGCTGATCGAACAGAGCCGTATCCATGTCGATCGAGGCATTGGCGCGACGGTCACGCATCAGATGATTGAGCTGCTGGATGTTCTCATCGATATAGATGCCATGCGTGAAGTACACGACATTGAGCTTTTCCCAGGTATGTGCATTGACCAAACGGATGCGACGGGATGCCATGGGGTCAAGCTCGGCTAACGGCGCGGCAAATGCCTGTCCCGTCAATGCCGTGCTCACGATCGTCCCTGTCAGGGCACTTGAGCCAGCTGCCAGCCCCATCGCACTCACGCTCTTGAGGAAGGATCGTCTGGGAGAGGCAAACTGGTTCTTTTTATCAGGCATCATAGGGCTCAACACACTTCACTGCCTACTACAGGGAACGACTTCGACCGATCTGCAATGGCGCAGATTGTCAAATACACGCTGTATTGTGACATAGATAATTCGGACAACAGCGCGACCTGTTACTCATGAACAAACGCTCACGTGTCGACAGGGCCGCACTTCCGGGTCAGCAATCAGATGTAGCTGACTTCGAGAATCTCGTATTCCCGGATCCCCTTCGGAGTTGTCACTGCAACCTCGTCGCCCTCTTCCTTGCCGATCAGTGCCTTGGCAACCGGCGAAGCCACGCTGATGCGACGTGCCTTCAGATCGGCTTCATCATCACCCACGATCTGATAGGTGATTTCCTCATCCGTATCCAGGTCCAGCAATTTCACGGTGGTACCGAACACCACCTTGCCGGACTTGGGCAATGTCGTGACATCGATGACTTGGGCAGTGGACAGCTTGGCTTCGATTTCCTTCACCCGGCCTTCGATGAAGCTCTGCTGTTCGCGTGCCGCGTGGTACTCGGCGTTCTCCTTCAGGTCACCGTGTTCACGTGCATCGGCAATGGCCTGAATGACGCGAGGTCGTTGCACACCTTTCAAATCAGCCAGTTCTTCGCGCAGCAGCGTTTCGCCGCGCTTGGTCATGGGTACCTTGTTCATGCTTGCTCCGAATGAATGTCGCTGAGCCGGTAGACAGGACCGCTGGCGCTGTGCGACAGAGCCGCGCAAATGGCAATGGCGCCGGACAATGTAGTCGTATACGGGATCTTGCGTGCCAGGGCCTGTTGGCGAATGTAGTAGGAATCGGTGATGGCCTGACGACCATCAGTGGTGTTGATGATCAGGCTGACGGCATCATTCTTGATCTCGTCGAGAATGTGCGGTTGCCCCTGCTGCAGCTTGTTGATGCGCACGCAGTCGATACCCGCTTCGCTGATCACCTTCTGGGTACCATCGGTGGCCATCAGTGTGAAACCGGCATCCGTCAGGCTGCGAGCAACCTCGATCACTCTCTGCTTGTCCTGATCGCGTACACTGATGAAGGCCAGACCTGACTGCGGCAGTTCGGACGAAGCGCCCAGAGATGCCTTGAAGAAAGCCTCGCCAAACGTACGTCCCGTCCCCATGACTTCACCGGTAGACTTCATTTCCGGTCCGAGCAAGGTGTCCACGCCAGGAAACTTGGCAAACGGAAACACCGATTCCTTCACACTGAAATGGCTGGGTACCGGCAGCTCGAGCATGCCCTGTGACGCCAGACTCATGCCAGCCATGCAACGAGCAGCCACCTTCGCCAGGGGCACTCCGGTTGCCTTCGAGACGAACGGCACGGTCCGCGAAGCCCGTGGATTGACCTCCAGCACATAGACCGTATCGCCCTGTATCGCGAACTGAGTATTCATCAGGCCGACAACACCCAGTGCCTTGGCCATCTGACTGACCTGTTCGGACAATTCGGCGCAACGCTCTTCCGAGAGTGTGAACGGTGGCAGGGAACAGGCCGAATCCCCGGAATGGATGCCTGCCTCTTCGATGTGCTCCATGATTCCACCGATAACCACGTTCTCGCCATCGCAGATCGCATCGACATCCACTTCGACGGCATCATTGAGGAAGCGATCCAGCAGCACGGGCGAATCGTTGGAGACATTGACCGCCTCGGTCATGTAGCGTGACAGCTCGGCCGATTCGCGCACGATTTCCATGGCACGTCCGCCCAGAACGTAGCTGGGCCTGACCACCAGAGGGTATCCGATTTCATCGGCCAGTCGCAGCGCATCTTCCTGCGTTCGCGCCGTGCGATTGGGAGGCTGCTTGAGCCCCAGGTTCTCGATCAATTGCTGGAAACGCTCCCGATCTTCGGCCAGATCGATGGAATCGGGTGACGTGCCGATGATTGGCGCGCCCGCCGCCAACAGATCACGTGCCAGCTTCAAGGGAGTCTGACCACCATACTGAACGATGACACCCAACGGCTTCTCGACGTCGATGACAGCCAGTACGTCTTCCAGTGTCAACGGCTCGAAGTACAAGCGGTCGGATGTATCGAAATCGGTCGACACCGTCTCCGGGTTGCAGTTGACCATGATGGTCTCGAACCCATCGTCTCGCAAGGCCAGAGCGGCATGTACACAGCAGTAATCGAATTCGATGCCCTGCCCGATCCGGTTCGGCCCACCACCAAGCACCATGATCTTCTTCTTGTCCGAAGGCTCGGATTCGCAGAATTGCTCGTAGGTGGAATACATGTAGGCGGTATTGCTGGCAAACTCCGCTGCACAGGAATCCACCCGCTTGTAGACCGGGTTGATGTTCAGCGACTTGCGATGCTCGCGAAACGCCTGCTCAGTGACATTCAGCAGCTTCGCCAGTCTGGCATCACTGAATCCGTCACGCTTGAGCTGACGCACATCGCCAGCGTCCAGACTTTGCAGATCGCTGCCTTGCAGGGCCAGCTCGGCATCGATGATTTCCTTGATCTGACACAGGAACCAGCGATCAATGGCCGTGGCATTGAAGACATCATCGATGCTCTGTCCATGACGAAAGGCTTCCCCGACAAACCACAGACGATGCTCACGAGTCTGGCGCATTTCGCCATCGATGGTGGCGGCGCGCTCGTCGGCGGACAGGTCCGCCGGAAGAATTTCATCAAGCCCGTTGACATCGATTTCCAGACCACGCAGCGCTTTCTGGAAGGACTCCTTGAAAGTTCGACCGATGGCCATGACCTCACCGACCGATTTCATCTGTGTGGTCAGACGATTGTCGGCCGTCGGGAATTTCTCGAAGGTGAACCGAGGAATCTTGGTGACAACGTAATCGATGCTGGGCTCAAACGATGCAGGCGTGGCCCCACCGGTGATTTCATTGCGCAGCTCGTTCAGGGTGAATCCCACGGCCAGCTTGGCAGCGACTCTGGCAATCGGAAAACCGGTCGCCTTGGAGGCCAGCGCCGAGGAGCGTGACACACGCGGATTCATCTCGATGATGATCATCGCCCCTGTATCGGGATTGATCGCGAACTGTACATTGGACCCACCCGTGTCCACGCCGATCTTGCGCAGCACTGCACAGGACGCGTCACGCATGATCTGGTATTCCTTGTCCGTCAACGTCTGTGCCGGCGCCACCGTGATCGAGTCGCCGGTGTGGATGCCCATGGGGTCCAGATTCTCGATGGAGCAGACAATGATGACGTTGTCGGCATTGTCACGCACCACTTCCATCTCGTATTCCTTCCAGCCCAGTACCGACTCTTCCAGCAGTACTTCGGTGGTACGGGACAGATCCAGACCGCGGGTGATGATGGCTTCGAATTCTTCACGGTTGTAGGCAATGCCACCGCCGCTGCCACCCATGGTGAATGACGGCCGTATGATGCAGGGGAAGCCGATCTCCGCCTGGCCTTCCCAGGCTTCTTCCAGGGTATGGGCAATGGCCGCCTTGGGCGTGCTCAAACCGATTTCCGTCATCGCCTGGCGGAACTTGTCGCGATCCTCGGCCATGTCGATGGCTTCGGGACGTGCACCGATCATCTCGACGCCGAATTCCTCCAGCACACCTTCTCGAGCCAGATCGAGCGCGCAGTTCAGAGCCGTCTGCCCACCCATGGTCGGCAGCAGCGCATCCGGCTTTTCGCGCTCGATGATGGTACGAACGACACGCCAGTCGATCGGCTCGATGTAGATGGCATCGGCCATCGACGGATCCGTCATGATGGTGGCCGGATTGGAGTTGACCAGGATGACCCGATATCCCTCCTCGCGCAGGGCCTTGCAGGCCTGTGCTCCGGAATAGTCGAATTCGCAGGCCTGTCCGATGACAATGGGACCTGCGCCGATGATCAGGACGCTTTTGATGTCCGTGCGTTTTGGCATGGTAGAGACCGTTAGTCGAAGAACCGCATTACGCGGCAGGTAGCAGCTTCAGGAATTCGTCGAAAAGCTCGACCACATCGTGTGGTCCGGGGCTCGCTTCAGGATGACCCTGAAAGCTCAGTGCAGGCACATCGAGCCGACGAATACCCTGCAGCGAGTTGTCGAACAGCGAGACGTGTGTAACGGCCAGCGTGTTGTTGAGTGAATCTGCATCGACGGCAAAGCCATGGTTCTGGCTGCTGATCATGACGCGACCACTGGCCTTGTCGAGCACCGGATGGTTGGCACCGTGGTGGCCGAATTTCATCTTGATCGAACGCGCGCCCGATGCCAGAGCCAGTAACTGGTGACCCAGGCAGATGCCGAAGGTCGGCAGCTTGTCCGCCAGCAGTTCTCTGATCGTGTTGATCGCGTAATCGCACGGCTCCGGATCGCCGGGTCCGTTGGACAGGAAGAGACCATCCGGGTTCAGCTCGCGAATCTGCGCCGCAGTCCAGGTAGCCGGCACTACCGTGACCGAGCAGCCCCGGTCGATGAACAGTCTCAAAATGTTGTGCTTGACGCCAAAGTCCATGGCGACGATGTGCCGTCCGGGCAAGGCCCTGGGCAGGTCTTCGGCAGCCACGGGTTCCAGCGACCAGGTGCCTTCCGTCCACTGATAGGGCTCCTTGCAACTGACTTCGCTGGCCAGGTCCATGCCGGCCAGGCCGGGAAATCCACGGGCAGCGGCCAGCGCCTTCTCGATCGCCTGCGCACGACCTTCTTCGCTGGCCAGCTCAGGACCTGCCAGGATGCAGCCATTCTGAGCGCCCTTGTCGCGCAGCAGTCGGGTCAGGGCACGTGTGTCCAGATCGCTGATGGCGACCACGCGGTGCTGCTCCAGAAAGGACTCCAGACTCTGATCCGCGCGGAAGTTGCTGTGCAATCGCGGCAGGTCACGGATGACCAGACCGGTGCAGAAGACCGAAGCCGATTCCATGTCCTGCGCATTGGTTCCGGTGCTGCCGATATGCGGGTAAGTCAGGGTGACAATCTGCTGCGCATAGGAGGGGTCGGTCAGGATTTCCTGATAGCCCGTCATGGCGGTATTGAAAACGACTTCACCCACTGACAGACCATCAATGCCGATGGCATTTCCGTCAAAACAGGTGCCGTCAGCAAGTACTAGGATGGCAGGTCGGGACACGGTGTATGAAGGTTCCAGCGTTGCGCACACAAAAACGGAGAAAGCTGCTTTCCAAGCCAGATTTCCCCGCTGCTAAATTTCTCTAATAATAAGTGCTATCGGCACTACTTGTCCAGTCACGTTTACCATGACGCACTGGAATGTCAGCAGGCTGCAAACCCTGCACACTGCATGGTTCAGCCGGACTGTCGAAAGCGTACCACACCATCGTCGAGTGATCGCTGCAGTCGCCCGGCATTCTCCAGATGATGCAGATGGGCCAGGCTTTCACCGAGAGCGAATGACATCTGCTGGGCATCCAGCTCGCGCCGGAACAGCACCCCGAACAGGTCGTGGGCAGAAGCCGGCTCGGCACAGGCCTGCCAGACCTCGTCCAGTCGGGCCTGGTGGTGGGCTTCGAGTGCAGCTATTCGAGCATGCAAGCCGCGAAACGGCAGTCCGTGAGACGGCAGCACCAGTGTATCTGCCGGTAACCGTTTCAGACTGTCCAGCGTCTGCAGGAAACTCTCCAGCGGGTTCGGATCCTGCAGGCGCGGCATGACACTGACATTGGGAGAGATGCTCGGCAGAATCTGGTCGGCAGCAATCAGCACATGATCCCGCTCGCGATACAGCATCAGCATGTCCGGCGCATGGCCCCGGCCGATCATCACCGCGTAGTGCTCGCCTCCCAGCTCCACGGATTGCGAGTCGCGCAGAAAGGTCCATGCGGCGTCTTCCGGTGGCTGATGCACGATCCGTCGATAGGTATTCGCATTGCGCCGAACAGCCTCCACCCGAGCAGCATCCAGACCATTGGACGCATACCAGTCAGCGTAGAAATCGCCATAGTGCTCATCATCGATGTTGCACAGCATGCGTGACAAGCCGACTTCCACGGCACTGCCATACAGACGGCTGCCAGCCTTGGCGAACCAGCCGGCCAGACCGCTGTGATCCGGATGGAAATGCGTCACAAGCAGGCTCTCGGGCGGACTCGCAATCGAATCACCCGCCTGGCCGAAGTGCAACTGCCACTGCTCGCGACTGCCGGGCAGGTCGACACCGGTGTCCACCAGCACCTGCTTGCCCGGCTCGCCAAGCAACCAGCAATTGACATGATCCAGCGCAAAGGGCAAAGGCAAACGCTGCCACCGGATGCTCTCGCAGATCAGACGACTTTCATGCGGTTCCGGCGAGCTGTCGAACGGAAATTCGAGACCATTGCGCACGATGGGGCTGGCACTCATATCTGCACATCGGCCAGATCACCCTTGTTTTCCAGCCAGCGCTTGCGATCACTTGCGCGCTTTTTCGCCAGCATCATGTCCATCGTCTTGTTGGTATCGTCACCGTCACTGATGGTCAGGCGAATCAGGCGACGGGTATCCGGTGCCACCGAGGTTTCACGCAGCTGCATCGGATTCATCTCGCCCAACCCCTTGAAGCGGGTAACGCTGACCTTGCCCTTGAGTTTTTCTGCCTCGATGCGTGCCATGACACCAATGCGCTCATCGTCATCAACGGCGTAGAACACGGCCTTGCCGACGTCGATACGAAACAGTGGCGGCATGGCCACGTAGACATGGCCCTGTTGCACCAGCGCGCGAAAGTGTCTGACGAACAAGGCACAGAGCAAGGTGGCAATGTGGGCACCATCACTGTCGGCATCGGCCAGGATGCAGATCTTGCCGTAACGCAGTTTCGACAGGTCATCGCTTCCCGGATCCATACCGATTGCCACGGAAATGTCATGCACTTCCTGCGATCCCAGAATCTGGTCGATGTCGGCTTCCCAGGTATTGAGGATCTTGCCCCGCAGCGGCATGATGGCCTGAAAGGTACGGTCACGGGCCTGCTTGGCGGAACCACCGGCAGAGTCTCCCTCAACCAGAAACAGTTCGGTCAGGGCGAGATCGGTCGACGAACAGTCGGCCAGCTTGCCCGGCAGCGCCGGCCCACTGGTGAGCTTCTTGCGCACCACCTTCTTGCCTGAACGGGCACGCGCCTGTGCACTGGCAATCGCCAGCTGGGCAATCTGATCACCGGTTTCGGCGTGCTGGTTCAACCATTGCGCCGTGTGATCCTTGACCACACCGGAAATGAAGACCACACATTCCCGGGAGGACAATCGTTCCTTGGTCTGACCGGAGAACTGCGGATCCTCGAGCTTGACCGACAGTACATAACTGACCTTGTCCCAGACATCCTCGGGGGCAATCTTCACACCGCGCGGCAGCAGATTGCGGATATCCGCAAATTCGCGGATCGCATCCGTCAGGCCGGTACGCAGCCCGTTCACATGGGTACCGCCCTGTGCCGTCGGCACCAGATTGACATAGCTTTCATGCACGCCTTCGCCACCTTCGGGCAACCAGACGACGGCCCAGTCGGCAGTTTCGGTACTCGAGCTCATGCTGGCCGACAGAGGCTGCTCGGGCAGCCGTTCGAATCCTTCGACGGCACTGTTCAGGTAGTCGACCAGACCGTCTTCATAGAACCATTCATCCTTCTCGCCACTGGCTTCATCGTGCAAGCGAACCCGCAATCGCGGACACAGCACTGCCTTGGCGCGCAGCAGATGGCGCAGCCGGCTGAGCGACATCTTCTCCGAATCGAAATACTTCTTGTCCGGCCAGAAGCGTATCCGTGTACCGGTATTGCGCTGACCTACCGTGCCGATCGTCTTGAGCTTGTCATCGACTTCACCGTCCTTGAAGGTCGCCAGGTACTCCTTGCCCGATCGACGGATCGAGATCTCGAGCTTCTTCGACAATGCATTGACCACTGACACCCCTACCCCGTGCAAACCACCGGAGAAGCGGTAATTGTCATTGGAAAACTTGCCGCCGGCATGCAAGGTTGTCAGGATGACTTCCACACCCGGTTTCTTGAGCTTCGGGTGCATGTCCACAGGCATGCCTCGGCCATCATCGATGACCTCCAGCGAACCATCCTTGAACAGGGTTACACGAATGTCGCTGGCGTGACCTGCCAGAGCTTCATCCACGCTGTTATCGATGACTTCCTGCGCCAGATGATTGGGGCGCTGCGTATCGGTATACATACCGGGACGTTTGCGGACCGGATCGAGTCCACTGAGCACCTCGATCGACGAGGCGTTGTATTGTTCACTCACGATTGAGAGGTTCTGTTGGCTGTAGGTTTCTGCATGTTCTGGTCAAATTCGTCGGGCAGCCGGCAGTCGGTCAGGCACCGTCCGGCAGAAGTGTAGCTTATGCCCATGCCGCTTGTGGAATCTGCAGGGTAGCGCGCTTTGGTCCATCACCGCTCGATAGCGTCGCCTCGACCTTGAATTAACGCGAGCTAGACGACACACTTGCACCCATCCAAAACGAGCGAATTGCAAAACCTCATGGCCGACTCTCCCCATATCGTCCAACTCGACGAACAGAATTTCATGCAAGTGGTGGTGGAAGGTTCCGACCACACCCCGGTGCTGGTCGATTTCTGGGCCGACTGGTGCGGTCCCTGCAAGTCGCTGATGCCGATCCTGGAAAAGCTGGCCATCGAATACAATGGCGCCTTCGTTCTGGCCAAGCTCGATACCGAAGCCCATCCGGGCATTGCCCAGCAGCTGGGCATCCGCAGTCTGCCTACCGTCAAACTGTTCAAGGATCGCCAGCTGGTCAATGAATTCATGGGCGCATTGCCCGAGAGTGAAGTCCGCGCATTTCTGGAGGCCAATGTCGGGCCGGCCCTGCCCGACGACGTGCCAGAGGAAGAAGCAGGTGATAACCGGGTGCAGAGCGCCATGGCCCTGTTCGAACAAGGTCAGACCGATGAAGCTCGCGCCCTGTTGCAGCAAGTGCAGGCTGAAGAGCCGGAAAACGCCGAAGTCCTGCTCGCACTGGGACAGATCTGTGTCAGCACCGGAGATCTCGAGACGGCAGAAAGTTGCCTGAAGGCTTTGCCGGAAGCCGACCGTGAAGGGCCACAGGGCCTGCGCCTTGCCGGTATTCTGGAATTGAGCCGCGAGAGCGATGCCGCTGAAAGCCCCGCTGCCTTGCAGGCTCGCCTGGAGAACGACCCCGGCAACAGCGAGGTCCGCTACAAGCTGGCCATCGCCGAATCGCTCTCGGGCAATGTCCAGATAGCCATGGACCATCTGCTCAAGCTGGTACAGACCGACCCCGGATACAACGACGGCGCTCCCCGGGAAAAACTGCTGGCTCTGTTCAAGGTGCTCGGCGATGACCCGCTGGTTGGCCAGTATCGTCGCAAGCTGTTTGCCTCCCTGCACTGACCAGTCGCCAGGCACAGTAGAACCGGCCCAGGCGTCGCGGTGGTTTCAACCATCGCGGCGTATCTCGATCAGAGGCGCCGGGCGCTGTCATCAGAAAGGGCGAGGCTGCCCGCATTTCCAGCAGGCGCCAAACTCACGTCCCGCCGATTCGCCACAGGTTGAGCAGCGCCAGTCCCGTTCCGGCTGCTGCCGAGAGGCTTCGAATGCCTCGATGATCATTCGAGCCCGTTCGTCATGCCGAGGTTCGTCCAGCCAGACACCGATGACCTCGGAAGGCGGCAGCTCACCAATGGCTCCGCTGAGATAGGAGCCGGTGATTCGCGTGCGAATGCCGCCAGCCAGCAGCTCGTCCACCACGAGCTGGGCCTCGACCAGATTGGCAGCACTATAGATCAATGGCATGGACGATCAACCTGCATCCTGCCGGACATCGGCCAGGGACGGCAATTCATAGGGCAACTCCCGTGCGCTCAAGGTCCGGCCCTGGAAGCTCAGACTGTCATCACTGCCTGATACCTTGACCACTGCCAGCAACTCGATCAGCCCATCCGGACCTGCCACCGCATCCACGACTCTGCCGGCATCCTCGTCGGTTGCAGTGACCAGTGCATCACCGGGTACCGGGATGACCTGATCCGCGGCATGCGGCATCGAGAATCGACGCATGTGGCGTTTCAATTTGCCGAGGTACTGCATGCGTGCCACGATTTCCTGTCCCGGATAGCAACCTTTGGTAAAGCTGAGCCCGTCCACCAGCTGCAGATTCAACATCTGCGGCACGAAGGCCTCCAGCACGCCGGCGGTAATCGACGGCTGCCCGGCCCTGATATCACCCAGTCGCCACAGCGCCTGTCCAGCCTTCGGCAGCTGTTCTCCTTCGCGCCACAGGGCCAGTTGCCGTGGTATTTCCGCCACATACAGATATCTGGCCCGCGAGCCAGATCCGTCGGTATCGTGCCAGCGAAGTAGCTGACCATGCGCGTCGCTTGCCACCTCCATCACGCTAGCCGGCAGATTACCGAGAAACCCTGCAAGAGACCCCAGCTCACCACCGCGGGCCGTCTGAATCCCGGTACAGGTCCAATCCTTGCGTTCGCTCACCTGCACCTTTGCGCGCATGATGAACATGGACAGTCTTTTCAGGAAGCCTTCGCGAATATCCGCCGGTATCAGCAAGCGGTATCCATCGTGCAGTCCGATGACGATCGGCAAGGCCAGCAGGCGTCCCTTGGGGGTGCAATAGCCGGTGATCTGGGCATGTTCGGTAGAAACCTTGCCCAGATCATTACTGAATTGCCCCTGCAGAAACGAGGTTGCATCGTCGCCAGTGATATCCACCACACACAGTGATGACAGATCCACCAATTGTGGCTGCGCTTCCGTATCGACCGACACGCTGGCACCCTGCTCACGCAAGGCTGCAATATCCTCCATGCCTGTCAGAGTCAGCGCTTCAGCCCATTCATTACTCATCGGAATAATTCCTAATCTATTTAGTCACAGATAAATCGGCACATTACTCGTATTGGGGAGAAATTAGCTGTATTCCCTTGCTACTATTGTGGCAATTGCCGAACGATAGACACTTTCACTGCGTGATCCTGCTATGACAACATCCGGAAAAGACCGTTCGACACCCGCAAACTGCGTGGAAAAACGCTCTGCAGCCGATAATGTCGTCGAGGTTGCCAGACCGGAAGACCATCAACATGTGGCACAGGATGCCACTGCCGCCGATCTACCTGCACAGCTTCCCCCGGAAACCGGTGGTCAAGCTGGCCTTGAACCCACCCGCTATGGTGACTGGGAAAAGAAAGGCCGCTGCACCGATTTCTGACTTCTTCGACCCTCGCTCTCATCACAGAAGCGAAAGTAACATTATTATCCGGCGATTTACCGCCTACGAGCAACATAACGGAACCCTGATATGGCCTGGAACGATACCCGACCTCTTTCCCCGCATCTGCAGCACTACAAACTGCCGTTGACCGCGTACCTGTCCATTGCTCACCGCGCAACCGGAATCGTCAACAGCCTGGCCATCGTGTTGCTGGTACTGCTCATTGCCAGTGCGGCAGGCACACCGGAAAGTCACGGGTTCATGTCCGGCATTGCCACTTCCTGGTTCGGCAAGCTGGTGTTGTTCGGCTTCACCGTGACACTGTACTACCACATGGCCAACGGCATTCGACACCTGTTCTGGGATGTCGGAC
This sequence comes from uncultured Granulosicoccus sp., assembly GCA_947495035.1. Lineage (GTDB taxonomy): Bacteria > Pseudomonadota > Gammaproteobacteria > Granulosicoccales > Granulosicoccaceae > Granulosicoccus. The sequence continues at coordinate 12,102 of CANLXI010000032.1, read as the reverse complement.
GCGGCTTCGATCTCGATGTCGCGCAGAAATCCGGCAAGGTCTGCATGGCTACCGCCGGTGTTCTTTCCGTCATAACCTGGTTGGTGGCATTAGCAGCATGAGCAACTTCAGAACCCCATTGAAGAACGTCAAGGGACTCGGGTCTGCCAAGGAAGGTACGAGTCATTTCTGGGCACAGCGCGTGACCGCCATCGCTCTGGTGCCTCTGGTCCTGTGGCTCGGCTTTTCCGTCGCGGCCTTGCCGGGCATGGATTACGTCGCCATACGCGAGTGGTTGTCCCAACCCTTCAACGCCATCGTGATGATCCTGTTCATGATCACCGGCTTCTACCACGCTCGACTCGGCCTGCAGGTCGTCATCGAAGACTACATCGGCGCTCACGGGCCCCGTACCGTGGCCATCATCGCTGTGAACTTCGCCGCTGCGGCCCTCGGGGTAACCGGTGTCTTCTCGGTCCTGCGCATCGCACTGGCCTCTTGACTGGTATCACTGACAAGCAATTATGACCAACGCATACAAGATCATTGACCATACCTATGACGTCATCGTCGTAGGTGCCGGCGGCGCCGGCCTGCGCGCCACACTGGGCATGGCTGCACAAGGGCTATCGACAGCCTGTGTCACCAAGGTATTCCCGACGCGATCACACACCGTGGCCGCACAGGGCGGCATGAGCGCCTCGCTGGGCAACATGGGTGAAGACCACTGGACCTGGCACATGTACGACACCATCAAGGGCTCGGACTGGCTCGGCGACCAGGACGCCATCGAATACATGTGTCGCGAAGCGGTCCCTGCGGTCGTCGAGCTGGAGCACTTCGGCGTGCCTTTCTCACGCACCGAGGAAGGCAAGATCTACCAGCGCCCCTTCGGCGGCATGACCACTAAGTTCGGCGAAGGACCCGCAGCGCAGCGTACCTGTGCAGCCGCCGACCGTACCGGACATGCCATTCTGCACACGCTGTATCAGCAGTCCCTGAAACACGGCGCCGAGTTCTACATCGAACACTTTGCCACTGACCTCATCATGGATGACGGTGTCTGCCGTGGCGTGGTCTCGATCGACCTGGCAACGGGTGAACTGCATCGGTTCCGCGCTCATCAGGTCGTACTGGCCACCGGTGGCTGTGGTCGCACCTTCTTCTCTGCCACCTCGGCCCACACCTGCACCGGGGATGGCAACGCCATGGCACTGCGTGCCGGCCTGCCATTGCAGGATATGGAATTCGTCCAGTTTCACCCCACCGGTATCTACGGAGCCGGCGTACTGATCACCGAAGGCGTTCGAGGTGAAGGCGGCTATCTGACCAACAGCGAAGGTGAACGTTTCATGGAGCGCTACGCTCCCAATGCCAAGGATCTGGCTTCCCGTGATGTCGTGAGTCGTTCCATGACCATGGAAATCAATGCCGGCCGTGGCGTTGGCCCCGACAGCGACCATATCTTCCTGAACCTGCAGCATCTGGGCAGCGAGGTCATCGAGAAGCGCCTGCCGGGCATTTCCGAATCCGCTCGCATCTTCGCCGATGTCGACGTCACCAAGAACCCGATTCCCGTCATCCCCACCGTTCACTACAACATGGGCGGCATTCCAACCAACTATCACGGCGAAGTCGTCACCTTGAAGGACGGTGACCCCGACTCGGTGGTGCCGGGCCTGATGGCCATCGGTGAAGCTGCCTGCGTATCGGTCCACGGCGCCAACAGGCTGGGAAGCAACTCACTACTCGATATCGTGGTCTTCGGGCGGGCGGCGGCCATCCGTGCTGCGGAACTGGTCAAGCCCGGTACACCGCACAAACCACTGAAAGACAATGCGATGGACCCGATTCTCGGCCACCTTGACGGCATTCGCTTCAACAAGGGTGACACTGGTACCGCCGATATTCGCGACAACATGCAGCGCACCATGCAGAAGCACGCAGCAGTGTTCCGCACCGGGGACAGTCTTGCAGAAGGTATCGACAAGATGCGTGTCATCGTCGACTCCTTCGACGATGTGAAGGTCGATGACAAGAACATGATCTGGAACACCGATCTGATCGAGACGCTGGAACTGGAAAACCTGCTGATGCAGGCCCAGACCATCATTCATGGAGCGCACAATCGTCCCGAGAGTCGCGGTGCCCAGGCTCGTGACGATTACCCGGATCGCAACGACGAGGAATGGATGAAGCACACCCTGGCCTGGACCGATGAGAGGGCCAATGTGACCATCGATTACCGCCCGGTTCACATGTACACACTGTCGGACGAGTGCGAAGTCGTACCGCCCAAGCCACGCGTGTACTGATCCGCGGGTCGTCCATCAAGCACACTACGGAATACAACTCATGGCTGAATTCAAGCTACCGGCAAATTCGATAGTCAAACAGAACGGCAAGCAGTTTGCCGCGCCCGCCGGGGCAAGCAATACCCGGCGATTCAAGGTGTATCGTTACGACCCCGACAGTGGTGAGAACCCGCGTGTCGACAGCTACGATGTCGACATGGACAACTGCGGTCCGATGGTGCTTGACGCCATCATCAAGATAAAGAGCGAAATGGATTCCACGCTGACTTTCCGACGTTCCTGTCGTGAAGGCATCTGTGGTTCCTGTGCCATGAACATCGATGGCACCAATGGCCTCGCCTGCACGACGGCCATCGCGGATATCGAGGGCGATATCTCCATCTACCCGCTTCCGCATCAGCCCATCATCAAGGATCTGGTTTCCGATCTGACCAATTTCTACGCCCAGTACGCCTCCATCGAGCCATGGCTGAAATCGGATACTCCGGCCCCACCTGACAGAGAGCGACTGCAGTCGCCGGAAGATCGGGAGAAGATCGACGGTGCCTACGAGTGCATCCTGTGTGCCTGTTGCTCTACCAGCTGCCCGAGTTACTGGTGGAATCCTGATCGCTACCTGGGGCCGGCCGCCTTGCTGGCTTCCTATCGCTGGTTGGTGGACAGTCGTGATGATGCCACCGGAGAACGTCTGGATGATCTGGAAGATCCCTTCAAGCTGTACCGTTGTCATACCATCATGAACTGTGCGCAGGTATGCCCCAAGGGTCTCAACCCTGCCAAGGCCATCGCCGAAACCAAGAAAATGCTGGTCAAGCGTCGCCTGTAGGAAACAGACCATGAACCCAGCCGCAGTACCAGCCAGTTCGAGTCGGGACTTCCAGCAAAGCGGAATGCAAGCATGAGCGTTGATGCGGAAACCCTGTCGAAACTGCGCTGGCGCTGCCGGCGAGGCATGCGTGAGCTGGACGCTGCCATGCGCGCCTATCTGGACAATCATTACCAGGGAGCCTCCACCGAGGAACAAGCCCTGTTCGTGGAATTACAGGACATGCAGGACCCGGAACTGTTCCTGCTCATCAGTGGCAAGGCCAGGGAGGCCCGCTATCAACACATCATCGACAAGATGTCGGACGCCATGGCAGGCAGAAGCTGAACCAGGGCGCCTCCACTGTTACCTGATTGCAGGCATCGGCCTGACAGCTGCAACCGCACTGCTGATTCATACCCCGTTCGACATCTGGATCAGGTTGGCACTGGCACTCTGTGTCCTGTTGCCCGTCAGACGTCAATGTCTCCAGACAAGACGCCGTCGTCTGAAGCTCTTGCACGAGCCTGACGGGTCCTGGAAAATCGAGTCGGCCGATCAGCGCCAACTGTCGGGCCAGCTGGTCAAGGCCGGTTATCGCAGCGCGCGGCTGTTGATATTGACCATCCAGACGGAGGATGACCGCCTGCATCGTTACCCGATCTGGTGCGATCAGCTGACCGGCCGGGAATTCAGCTATCTGCAACAACAACTGGCCTATGCCTGCGAAACTCCGATCAGGCATGCAGGCAGAGCGACTCCGGCAGAACCAGGTCGTCGGGTGGACTGATGTCGATGTCGATGTGACAGCACCGCGTTTCCAGACAAGGCAGAGGTACTGCCTTGCGTTAGAATCGAGCTCTGTCTGAACCATGAGCATTTGCCAGTGAAGCAACCGATCCAACTTTGCGTGAACGTGAATCACGTGGCCACTGTTCGGCAATCGCGGCAATCCACTTCCCCGGACCCTGTTCATGCGGCATTGCAGGCCGAACTGGCCGGAGCGGACGGCATCACCATGCAGCTGCGGGAAGATCGTCGGCATATCCAGGATCACGATATCGAACGGTTCGCCCACAGCTGTCAGACAAAACTCGGATTGCAGATCGAGGCAACGGATGCCATGCGGGAAGTGGCTCTTCGCATCATGCCACGGGATGTCACACTGGTGCCGGAAAATCGCGAAGAACTGACAACCGATGGTGGACTCGATATAGCAGGCCGCTTGTCCATGTACACCGATTACGTCGCCAGCCTGCAGCAGGCAGGCATTCACACCGCCTTGTTCATCAATCCCGAAGAAGCGCAGATCGAAGCCGCAGCTCGCGTCGGCGCACCCGTTGTCGAGCTGCATACAGGCCGTTACGCCAGCGCCGAAAGCGCCGCGGAACGCTCCGCCGAACTATCACGCATCGTATCCTGTTGCGACTATGCCTTCAGCCTCGGGCTGATCGTCAATGCCGGACACGGACTGCACTATGACAACGTCCAGTCCATTGCCGAAATCGAATCAATCACCGAACTGACCATCGGCCACAGCCTGATCGCCCGTGCACTCTACTGGGGGCTGCCCACAGCTGTCAGCAAGATGAAACGGATGATGGTGGAAGCACGTCATCGCTGAAAGTCTCTGACTCCATGAACATGATTCCATGATTGCCGGTATCGGTGTCGACCTGGCGACTGTCAGTCGCATTGCCAAAGTACATTCACGTTTTGGTGTACGCTTCGCTCGCCGTTTTCTGCATGAGTCCGAGCTGGCGGCTTATCACCAGCATGATCAGCCGGAGCGTTTTCTGGCAAAGCGATTTGCCGTCAAGGAAGCCGCCGTCAAGGCCATGGGAACCGGAGAACGTCAAGGCGTCCTGCTGAAGGACTTCTATCTGCAACACGATGAACTGGGCAAGCCGCTATTGCGAGCATGCGGCAAGGCTCAGCAACTGTGTGCCTCTCGTGGCATCACTGGATTCTGGGTCAGCTTGAGTGACGAAGGCGACACCGTTGCCGCCTTTGTCATATTCGAGCACTCCTGACGCCACTCGGGCCATCTGCCGTCAGGGCTTGAGCTGGAATGCCCTGACGTAATCCACCACCATGGACACTTGCGAACCACTGGTTGCATCCGGGGCTCCCGGCCACACACCCCCCATGGCAAGATTCAGAATCAGATACATCTTCTGGCTGGCAACGGCATCGCCCACGATGCGATAGCGCGGTACTCTGTCCACGTAGAACAGCAGCTCTTGCGGACTCCAGGCAAGCCCGTATTGGTGAAAACCGTCAGCAAGCTCTGCACTCACCAGTTCGCGGCGCGTGCCCTGCTCTTCGAGATAGTTGTAGTTGAAGAAGACACTGTTCGGGTAGGCGCCGTCCTGTTCCATGATGTACACCTCCGGCTTCAACCCGATGAAGTCCGATGAGAGCATCCAGAACGATGGCCATGCACCGCGAGCGTCGGGCAGATCGATGCGAGCCTCCACATAACCATAGGAAAAATCGAATTTTTCAGCGGTGGTCAGAACCCCTGACAGCCAGGACTGTTCATTGGCATCGGCACGCAGGTTTTCGGGGGTCTGCGACGCGGTGATGACAAGCTCCTCGCCATTGAGCGTGAACGGGTCATGCCCGAAATCCGGCTCGTTCAGCACATCCACATAGTATTGCATCTGATCATGAATGCTCAAGTCTGGCCCCCAGTCGAGTGCTGTATTCCACTTGACCGGATCAATCCGGCTGCCACGGAAATCATCGGCGAACACCAGATCGTATTGCGTCAGATCGATTCTGCCGCTGCTCGGATCATCAATGCCCTGCTCCGGATTGGCAGCTTCCGCATCGGGTTCCTGCTGTGCCGCTTCGCGAGCATCATCCAGTTCACGCTCCTGAAGCTCGATCAGATCACTTTCCCCACATGCTGACAGGAACAGCAGGGACAGACAGACGACGGTTGACCTGGATAGCATCTTGAGTTGATTTTTCATGTGAATTGCCGTTCTTCAGTAGTAGTAACGAACACCGATGCCGAGCAGATCGTTGTCTCCCAGCTCGAAGCGGGTAACCAGATCCAGCTTTCTCGTCAGATGCAGATAACCACCGCCAAAGAACATGGCATCACCTTCGAATATGCTGCTGTAGCCGATGCCAGCCTTCAGTTCGAAGCGATTGCTGACCACCATGCGCGACGAGGCACCCAGATAGACCCCGGAATCGTCGTAATCGACGCTGATCTCGGGTGATTGCCCATCAACCAGTTCGAAGTTGCCGTACTCGATACCGGCAAGCAGAACGAAGGTCAGTCGACTCGCACTCTCGGGTGTCAGATAATATCCCGCGCCTGCCATGACCTCGTTGTACCGGCGCGTGACACCCAATCGACCGAAATACTGGAGCCGCGAATGACTGGAGGTACTGCCCTCCAGCATGACTCCATCACCACCCACGTCATAGCTCACCGGCAAGGCTTCCAGGTATCTGAAGTTGCGGGAGCTGGCCCGCACGGCAGCCGGCAGACGCAAGGCTGACGATACCGAAGCATGTACTGGCTCGGAACCTTGCGTACTGACAGACACCTCGTCGGCATCTGCCGGCACCAGTACCTGACTACCGGCTTCGCGCACGGCTTCCTCGCGTGTATCCAACTCGCTTGCCGGTGCAGCAGCGGCAACAGGCGGCTCGGCTACCGACTTGCCTTCACTCAGCGGGTAAGCGCTGCCCGAAATGGATTGTTTCGGCGATTCAGCCAACCCTGCACTTGCCGGCTCGATGGACTGTGCTTCAGCATGAGCCTGAAGCGCTGCCTGAGCGCGACTGGCCGACTCGGCCTCAAGCCGTTGCTTGGATCGTTGCAACTCCTGCAGGTCCAGCTTCTGCCGGGTCATGAGTGCCATCTGTTGCTCCTGCCGCAACCGCCGACGCTGCGCTTCGATCTGACGTGCTGTCGCTCTGGCATCATCCCGCAGCTGGCGTGCCGCCGCCTGACGCTCCTTCAGCCGCCGGGCTTCAGCAAGCTTTTCGTCGTCTTTCCGAACCACAGGTTCAGCAGCAACACGACTCTGGCTGGATAGGTCCGGACCGCTGTCGGCAGAGACGTCCTCGGATGTCTCGTAAAACAGGTCGTCGGGATTCAAGCTGCCGTCATCTCGCAAATACACGAATCCATCCAGAATGATCCGCTGCCCCGGCTCACCGCCTGCAGCCGGAATGCCTTCACGAGACCGGATATAGCGATTCCCCTCGATGATCACCCACTGGCTGGATTCTGGTGGAGCCGTTATCCTCGATACCTGTTGCACGCTCACCGGCCTTTCCCTGACCGTTGTAACCGTTTTTCCGATGAAGCCTGCCGAAGACGATACATAGACCGGAACAGCCGATGCCACCTGAATGCCGGTGTTCACGTATGCCGGAGCACGCTCCCGATCCAGCGCTCCCTGAATGTCCCAACGTGGTCCCGGGTGAATGCAGCTGTCAGTGCCGTCGCTGCCCGCTTCAAGCGATCCACTGCACCCGCCCTTGTCATCCCTGCTTGTTGCCAGACCCGGGCCGTTTCCGCACTGCGCATCTGTATACACGGGATGATTGAACAGGCCATTTTCCCTTACCAGACCCGGTCCCTCTCCCAGACGCTGACAAACCTGGGCGACGGTCTGCCCTCCAATGGGAGTCGGGACGATGCTCATTCTGGTACTGGCGGGCAACTCACCAACGCAGAAGCATTGCCCGGACGCCGAATAGCTGCCATTCCAATCGGCTGACTGAGCCACGGACAGCCCCACGGACGAACCGATGAGCAAGGCGATTGCCGTTTTCACGAAACATGGACGCATGGATGCGTTTCCGGAAATTGATTACAGCCAAAGCCGAATCAGAATCCATGCCAGCCTCCTGACCGGAACCATGTCCAATTCTGATACTTGAGAATCAAGCACTTCGCAGCCTATCCGATAGTACGTGAAGGATATTGATTCCCGCATCTGCCGTGCCGGGCGTGGTTGACATGAACCCTGCCTGTCTCGCAAGCCGATCAACGCTGTCGAAGGCACTCTGGTAAACACTATGAACAAATCGGAACGGACACCTGGCTTGACTGCCCTGCGACGGGTTTCAGTCCTTTCAATGCAAGTCATTCTGATGGCTACATTGGCTGCCTGTGCCGAGTCGCAACCCGTGGACGATGATACGGTTACCCCCGAGGCAGCAGCGCCAGCCGGACGACCCGACTTCGGAACGCAATCGAACGACGGCAGCAACTCCGTGAGTTATGCACAGGCAGTGGCCGCGGGGGAGATCAGCGACCCTGATGGACCGGTGATCATCTCTGGTGGGGTAGATATCGATTCATCGGACTCGGATACGGCTCCCGAGACTGGTGCCGCGCTACCCGATACCGATAGTGCTTCGGAGCCTGATACGGTTGACAATACGCCGCAGAACCCTTTCGAAGCTGTACCGGACGCGGAAACGGACAGCTCTGTCGGAGACGACATTGACACCGACACGGATGGTCCGGCTGAAGAGGACAGTGAAGACGATGTTGGCTATCAGACTGGTGACGCCTCGAACCAGGGGGGCAACGATGCTGACAACTCATCACCGGATGACGAATCGACGGTGGATACCGGTACGCCAGATGCTTCGGAATCCGACCCGGGCTCGACAGATGGAATGGACACTGCAGAGGAGACTCCAGCTACCGCAGAGCCCGCGGAAGAAACTTCCGGTGGGGAATCCACTCCACCGGAAGCGTCTGGTAACGACACCGGCGAGAATACGTCCGCCGAGAACATGGGCAGCAGCGACACAGAAGAGGAAGGCAACTCTGGCAAGGCCAAGTCGCACACAACGCCCGGATTCGAGGGTGAGGTGATTGATGGTGCCATTCATGTTACCTGGAATGCGGATCCACTGGCGCGCGGTTACAACGTCTATCGACAGGCCAAGTACGTGACTACGGTCATGACCAATGAGTACATTGATACCGATGTATTCGATCGGGACTACTATTACGAAATCCAGGCCTTCGACTACGATGACGTGCTGTACTACATCGCAACAGGCCTGACGGTGTCACCGAGGACCCTGGGCAAGAACGACCCCGACGAACCTGTCGCCAACCCCAATCGACTGGACGATTACGAACTGGTCTTCGCCGAAGAATTCACCGGTCTGACACTGGATGGCAGCAAATGGAATACCGCCTACCTGTGGGGTTCCAATCTGGTCATCAACAGCGAAGAGCAATACTACGTCGACATACTTCGTGATCCGGACTTCGGCTTCAACCCCTTCACATTCGATGGGGAACACATGACGATCAATTCGATCCGAACGCCACCGGAGCTGGCCCACAAGGCCATGAATCAACCGTATCTGTCAGGTGTCATCACCAGCTACGATGCCTTCAAGTTCACTTACGGGTATGCAGAAGCGCGAGCAAAGATGACATTCGGCAGAGGGTACTGGCCGGCATTCTGGTTGCTCAATGCCTACTATGGCGGCGATGATCCGGAAATCGACATCATGGAATTCATTGGTCAGGATCAGGATGTCGTCTATCACACCTATCACTACTATGATGCCGAGGGGAATCTGCGCTCTACCAAATCGAAACCGACTCCGGGAATCGATTACACGGCCGATTTCCACACCTTCGCGGTTGAATGGATGCCGGGACTCATCATCTACCTGGTGGATGGCATCGAAGTGCACCGAGTTGCGGACTCCAGGGTGTCTTCCGAAGAAATGTATGTCATCGCCAACACGGCCCTGGGTGGCTGGTGGGCTGGTTCGCCGGACGAGACGACACCCTTTCCCGGCGAGTACATCATCGACTACATCAGGGTCTACCAGCGAATCACGCCATTCGATGACGTACTGCTGGACGACGGCGTGACGAACGTACCCTTCGCCGATGACATTCCCGGCCAATCATCACCCAGCCATCGCCCCAGCCCTGAACAATGGCCTGAAGGCTACCCCTATAGACAGCGCTGAGAATCAGCTGACAGTAAACGGATCTCGAATGATCCTGAATGTCCGCAGCATGATTTCAAAGGCCATCGCAAGGAGCTGCTCACGGACGGGCTCTCCGATGGCATACAGTCCCACGGTGTATCCCACACCCGATACTTCGGCCTGGTAGACCACCAGGTCGACATCGATCAAGCCACTGCTGGCCTGATCGATTTCTATTCGGTCGAACCAGGTCTGCCGTCCATCGATGGTGACGGGCCGCCGTTGTGAACGGTCGGCATCAAACGTACCGGATTCTCCACCGGGCAAAACCTCGATCAGGATGTAATCGGCGAATCGATCATCCGGATTCTCCTGTACCGATTCAAATCCGACGGCATAACCAGGTTCCAGTGATAGTGGCACTGTCGAGGATACCGCCTCCTGCCCTCCCCCCGGAGTCGAGTCAGCACCGGAAACCGGAGCGCTGATCGAATCCGCCGTGACGATCTTTCTCCAACCTACCGGAATGGCGACCTTGAAACCGTAGTCGAGATCCTCATACGGCTCGATCGCAAGCAAACGCTCTCGGCTCGAATTGCCAGTCACACCTGACAGTGCGCCATTCAGTGTTTCGTATGCTGGATCGTCGCGCTCTCCCCATGACTCACTGAGCCAATGAGTGCCTTTCGCCGGATTCTGTACGGCAATCAGCCAGACGGCTGTCGCGCAGGTGACAATGAGTGCTAAGGGCAGAAGAGGTCGCATGCGACTAGCATGACAATTTACCTTCTGCCTTTCCGAGAGCAAGAGCCCAGAAACCGTTTTCGGCCAGTGAGCTGCTGAAAAGCCGATGAGTCAAAAAGAGTCAGACGACAGTCAAGAGGCTGTCTGAATGTTTTTGACTACCGTCTTTCAGGCACCATCCGTGATTCCGGCATCCGCAGCACCCGCGGTTTCTGTTCCGGTTGTCGTTCCTGCATCGTCACTACCGGCGGTCGCGGTCTCCGTACCAGTCGTTGTACCTGCATCGTCACTACCAGCGGTCGCGGTCTCCGTACCAGTCGTTGTACCTGCATCGTCACTGCCGGCCGTTGCGGTTTCGGTTCCCGTCGTCGTTCCTGCATCGTCACTACCAGCGGTCGCGGTCTCCGTGCCGGTCGTTGTACCTGCATCGTCACTACCAGCAGTCGCGGTCTCCGTGCCGGTCGTTGTACCAGCATCATCACTGCCGGCAGTTGCGGTCTCCGTTCCGGTGGTCGTGCCCGAATCGTCACTACCAGCGGTCGCGGTTTCGGTGCCGGTGGTCGTGCCTGCATCGTCACTACCGGCGGTGGCGGTTTCGGTTCCCGTCGTCGTTCCTGCATCGTCACTACCGGCGGTCGCGGTTTCGGTGCCGGTGGTCGTGCCTGCATCATCACTACCGGCGGCCGTTGCGGTTTCGGTGCCGGTGGTCGTGCCTGCATCGTCACTGCCGGCGGTCGCGGTTTCGGTGCCGGTAGTCGTGCCTGCATCATCACTACCGGCCGTTGCGGTTTCGGTGCCGGTGGTTGTACCTGCATCATCACTACCGGCCGTTGCGGTTTCGGTGCCGGTGGTCGTGCCTGCATCGTCACTACCGGCGGTGGCGGTTTCGGTGCCGGTGGTTGTACCTGCATCGTCACTGCCGGCGGTGGCTGTTTCGGTACCGGTCGTTGTGCCTGCATCATCACTACCGGCAGTCGCAGTTTCCGTTCCGGTGGTTGTGCCCGAATCGTCACTACCGGCCGTTGCGGTTTCGGTGCCGCTCGTCGTGCCCGAATCGTCGCTGCCGGCGGTCGCGGTCTCCGTGCCGCTCGTTGTGCCCGAATCGTCACCACTTGTAGCTGTTTCGGATCCCGTATCCGTAGTGCCTGGATCGGATCCTGTATCAGTGCCGGTATCAGTACCCGTATCGGTGCCTATATCAGTGCCGGTATCAGTACCTGTATCGGTGCCTGTATCAGTGCCTGTATCAGTGCCTGTATCAGTGCCTGTATCAGTGCCTGTATCAGTGCCTGTATCAGTGCCTGT
>CANLXI010000031.1 GCA_947495035.1 uncultured Granulosicoccus sp. | reverse complement strand
ACGGCGATACGGCGATACGGCGATACGGCGATACGGCGATACGGCGATACGGCGATACGGCGATACGGCGATACGGCCATACGGCCATACGGCCATACGGCGATACGGCGATACGGCGATACGGCGATACGGCGATACGGCCATACGGCGATACGGCCATACGGCGATACGGCCATACGGCGACACGGCGACACGGCGACACGGTGACACGGTGACACGGCGATACGGCCATACGATTTCACGACTCGACAGACGACCGTTCTGTCCAGAACCTGCGGATTACCCGATTACATGTCAGATTCATCCCTGATCAACGGCGATGCACCTTCGGCGAGCCTGGCGGTGACACGCTACGAGAACATTCAGCCGCGCCTGCCACAGGCTCGCTTTCCCGACGTGTCGATTCATCGCGCACATCTGGAAGACTTGTGCGACGAGTTTGATTGCTTCGTGCTGGATGGTTTCGGCGTTCTGAATATCGGTGCCGATACGGTGCCTGGCGCTGTCGATCGGGTACTGGCGCTGAGAGCTCAAGGCATGCAGGTGCGGGTCTTGACCAACGGTGCCAGTTTTCCGGTCAGCGTCACCCGTGCGAAATACCATCGCTGGGGTCTGGATTTCGAACCCGGGCACGTCATCTCCAGTCGCGATGCATTGGCGCGGGAAATGGCAGCCCACGCCGACAAGGTGTGGGGCTTCGCCGCATTGCCGGAATCCGAGCTGCAGGGGCTGGCGCCGCAAGCTGTATTGCTGCAGGACAACGCCGCCGACTATGAACGCTGTGATGGCTTTGTGCTGCTGGGAACCGGTAACTGGACGGCGGCACGACAGCAGTTGCTCAAGGTCTCGCTGGCGGCGCGTCCCCGGCCGGTGCTGGTCGGGAATCCGGATCTGGTGGCGCCACAGGCTGGCGGACTCTCACGCGAACCCGGCCTGTATGCGCACGACATCGCGGACAGTCGGTTGGTCATGCCGACTTTCTTTGGCAAGCCGTTCGACAATGCCTTTTCGGTGGTCAGGGAAACCGTACAGGGTATCGATCCGCAGCGCATCGCCATGGTGGGGGATACCTTGCATACCGATATTCTCGGTGGGGCACAGGCGGGCTGGCGCACCGTGCTGGTCACAGACCATGGTTTGCTCAAGGGGCTGGATGTGGAGCAGGCGATTCAGCGCAGTGGTATCCGGCCCGATTTCATCATTCCAACCACTTGAATGCTGCATCGGCAGCTCGGCCAACAAAGCCGGCTGCCCATCAGATGATCTGCGGATACCCGACGAGTCAGGCGATCTGCAGATGCTCGACGATGGCATCGATATCCATGTCCAGCTCCGTGGCAGTCTGACTGGCGGCCAGCAGCCACTTCAATGTGTCGGTTATCTGTTCACGGTGGATTTCGCCATCCTGCAACTGCCGATTGATACGCTCGCGAGTTTCATCTACCTGATTCTCGACCACCATGTCATCGCGCGAGCGGCCGGAAAAGCTCGACAACACCATGGCGGGGGTCTTGTCAGCGTGGTTCTCCACCGGGCCATAGCTGTTGCGCCACTCACTCAGGCGCGAGGCAATCAGCTGTGCATGAACCAGCAGAGAGGTAACGGATTGTGATTGCCAGCGAGTGCCAACCACGCCGAGCAATCGCCGGCAGGCATCGGCAGCGCCGAGCAGCACATGCAACTCCACGCTGTAGGTGGCGCGAAAATCCTTCCAGTTGCGAATGATCTGACTGGCAATGGTTTCCGATTCCAGGACGGTAGACAGCTCACGGGCATATTCCCCGGTCATTCGCAACTTTTCCCAGTCGGTACGCAAACCCTTGTAACCCGGTCCCAATGCCGCACGGTATTCCGTGTTGTTGACAAACAGCTCCCGGAATCGCATGACCTTGGCCAGTTGAGACAGCAGTCGACGATGTTCGCTGGTGAGATTGGCGGGCTTGGCGACGCTGAATTCCATGAACTGGCGTCGTGCATTGAAATAACTGGCACCCACCAGTTCGGGATCATGTTCAAGATTCTCACCCAGCTCGGACATCAGGCTCAATAGCTGGGACTTGCCGGGAACCTTGTCGAGGATGAAATGTTCCTGCAAGGCAGCCAGCTCGTCCTCGATCAACTTGGCCTGGTGCTGGGCACGCCTCAGTTGAATGGTACTGTTGGCATAGCACAGGTCACCGTGCCCGAATTGCTCCAGTGAGGAAGGTGCCTTGTCGATCAGCTCGATGATTCCGGCCAGACGAATCAGCTCGCGGGCCGACAGGTCGGGCAGGCGCAGCACTTCTCGAAGCGTCTTGCAGTTCAGGCCCGAGGATACCGAGCGTGTCCATTTGCCGATCAGATCCGGCAGCGCCGTGAGCTGGCGGAACTCGACATGGTCCAGACCTTCGGCAGCCAGTCGGGCGGCATACTTGCGCAAGCTGGCGACGTTGGTCTCCGGCAATGTGATTCTCGCCGCTGTCTGCGTGCCGGTTGTCTCGGATGCTGTCGCCTCGTTGTGGGTGGCATCGGGTTGATTGTAATCCGGTATCAACTGCAAGACGGCGCTGAGCTGCTCGAGGCTCTTGTTGCCGGTAATGCTCATGGCCAGTGCCACATCAAAGCGTGTCGGGATGTCGGGCAGTCTGATTTCCTGGCTGCTGTTGCCCGAGGAATGGATGAGGGCGGCACTGCCCAAGGCGGTTTCGTATTCCAGCGCAAGCGGTGGTATGTCCTTGATGGCCTCGGCCAGTTGTTCGAAGAAAACGCTCAGGGGTTTGCCGGGATCATGATCCGGCAACTGCACGGCAAAGCGCTGTTCGGCGTGCATGACCAGTGCCTGATTGTATTCGGCGGAATCACCAGTGAGTCGTATCTCGTAGCGCTGCTGATCCGGGATGCGTACCAGCAGTGCCGGGAACAGCAGAATCGGTGCGCGTTGCCGAATGTTGGTCTGCTTGGCATCAGGCCAGCTGATGAATCCGGCTGCCAGATACAGCTGTCTGTCTCCCTTGTCCTTGATCAGCGCGTTTTCGACCAGGATCTTCTTGCAACGTCGCAACAACTCGCTGGCGTCATGACGGGTCTGCAGATTGCAGCGGTCCTTGCGCGATCGCTCGGGCAGAGCGGGGCGCGATTCTGTCGAGTCCGAGTCGGTGTCCGAGGCTTCGGGCAGCAAGTCGAGAAAGCCCCCTTCCAGCGACAGCACATCCACCAGCGCCAGAGGAGATTGCGGAAGCAGATCGATGTCCGATTCCTGCTGGCCCCAATCCAGAGCACGGTTTTCTCCCAGCGAAATCCTGTCATGTCGGCGCCTGGAGTGTCTGGAGCCGGATTGATTACCTTGCAAGACTTCCACGGTATAACGATCCACCTGGGCTGTTGAATAGGACAGGCCTGTACTTGACCTGGTGAAACAGGGTGTCCAATTCAGGAATCGGGCCAAAGCAACTTGGCATCTTTTTCAATGTACTGCATCTATCTAGTTGATCAAGTAATAAAAGTATGGACAGGTAACATGAAATTATGAAGTGTTACTGGTTCTTGTGGGGAATCATGCCCACCCGGTACTGTCCTAGTGTCATGAGATTCGATCCTGGTACACGGTGTGGGCAGGAAATTTACCTTGTTTTTTCAATAGCTTGAAGAGGGCGGCATGCGCGACTGGATGAAACTGGCAGGAATACGCAGCAGTGAAATCACTGATCAGAAACTGTTCAGGCAACGGCGACAGTTGTTGCAGGCGTCAGCGGCAGCGGGCATGACCGGCTTGATCGCACTGCCGTCCATGGCCAATGGCAAGGCTCTGGAGCAGCCGGTTGTGAAAAGCAAGTTCAGTACCGAGGAAGAGCTGACCTCGAAGGAGACCGTCACGACCTACAACAATTTCTACGAACTGGGCACTGACAAGGGGGATCCGGTGCGCTATGCCGACCGTCTGAGAACCGAGCCATGGAGCGTGACCATCGATGGAGAGTGCGCCAAACCAGGTGTGTATACCCTTGAAGACGTTCTCAAGCCGCATGCCATCGAGGAGCGCATCTATCGCATGCGTTGCGTTGAAGCGTGGTCCATGGTCATTCCCTGGAACGGCTTTTCCCTGGCCGATCTGATCAAGCGGGTCGAGCCGACGTCAAAGGCGAAGTATGTGGCATTCGAAACCGTGGTGCAGGACGACCTGCCGGGTGTCAAGCGACGTGTACTGGAATGGCCCTACCGTGAAGGTCTGCGCATGGATGAAGCCATGCATCCGCTGACCCTGCTGGCCATGGGAATCTATGGCGAGGAAATGCCCAATCAGAACGGTGCACCGCTACGACTGGTCGTGCCCTGGAAGTACGGGTACAAGAGCATCAAGTCGATCGTCCGTATCAGTTTCGTGGAAAACCAGCCGCCGACCAGCTGGAACATGTCAGCGCCGCAGGAATACGGTTTCTACAGCAACGTGAACCCCAAGCGTAGCCATCCACGCTGGAGTCAGGCCAGAGAACGCAGATTGTCGGGCGACACGGGCGGGCTGTCAGCACTGTTCGCGTCCAAGACCGATACCCTGTACATGAATGGTTATGCCGAGCAGGTGGCGGATCTGTACGCGGGGATGGACCTGCAGAAGTTTCATTGAGCGATGCTGATATGGGGCCGCACGGCCAGCAAGACAGCGCAACTGAGCGCGCATCATGAGTAGCGCTGTGCCGGCATCGGCGGCTGCAGGCAGGCTGCCCGCGCTTCGCTGGCAGGTTCTGCTCAAACCCGTGGTGTTCCTGGCAGCTCTGGCGCCGTTTCTGTATCTGCTGCAGGCGCTGTTCAGTGGCGCACTGGGGCCGAACCCGATTGATGCGCTGACTGATCAGACAGGTACACTGGCCATACGCATGCTGATGATCAGCCTGTCGCTGACACCGTTACGCTGGCTGCTGAAGAGAACATGGCCGCTGAAACTGCGTCGCATGCTGGGCCTGTTTGCGTTCTTCTACGCGTTTCTGCACGTCAGCATCTATCTGTTTCTCGACCAGCAGCTGGATCTTGGTGCCATCTGGGAGGATCTGGCAGAGCGCCCCTACATCATGGCGGGCACGGTGGCATTTCTGATTCTGATACCACTGGCCTTGACCTCCACGAAAGGCATGGTGCGGCGTCTGGGGCGTCGCTGGGCTGCCTTGCACCGAGGCGTCTATATCGCGGGAGCCGCTGTCGTGGTGCACTACGTCTGGCTGGCCAAGGGCGATCTCATCGAGCCCTTTGTCTATCTTGCCCTGCTGTTGCTGCTGCTGGCCTACCGTTTCGTTCGCATGCTGCGTTGATGGCTGAAATCTGCCACCGACTGACGTCGGTGGCAGCTTCGACAGGAGGTTTGCGCCTGTTCAGCCTGGCAGCAGATCCGCTACCGTATCGCGCTCTTCACGCAATTCGGTCTGACTGGCCAGCATCTTTTCGCGGATGAAGTCGCTGACATCCAGATCGCTGACGATGGTGTAATCGCCATCCTTGCATTCGACAGGGAATGAGTAGATCAGACCTTCATCGATGCCGTAACTGCCATCACTGGGCACTGCCATGCTGACCCAGTCTCCAGGCGGTGTTCCCTGGATCCAGCTGGCCATGTGATCGATGACGCCATTGGCGGCAGAGGCCGCACTGGAGCTGCCACGTGCGTTGATGACTGCCGCACCACGCTTGGCAACCGTTGGAATGAATTCATCCCGGGACCAGGCGCTGTCAACCATGTCGCTGGCTGCCTTGCCATCGATGGAGGCATAAGAGATATCAGGTACCTGAGTGGTGGAGTGATTGCCCCAGATGACCATGCGGTTGATGTCCGATACGCGTGAACCGGTCTTGCTGGCCAGCTGCGACAAGGCGCGGTTGTGGTCCAGACGAGTCAGGGCGGTGATGTTGCGCGGATTGATCTTTGGCGCATTGGCCTTGAGGATGTAGGCGTTGGTATTGGCAGGGTTGCCGACCACGACGACCTTGCAATCCGGTGATCCGACTTCGTTCAGCACTGCGCCCAGCGCGCTGAAGATCTTGCCGTTGTCGGTGATCAGGTCGCTGCGTTCCATGCCGGGGCCGCGCGGCTTGGCGCCGACGAACAGGGCAGCATCGACGTTGTTGAGGGCAACCTTGGGATCATCGGTGACGATGACGTCGTTCAGAAGAGGAAAGGCGCAATCGTCCAGTTCCATCTTGACGGCTTCCAGCATGCCCAGGGCAGGCGTGATTTCCAGAAGGTGCAGGCTGACGGGTTGATCAGGTCCGTAGATATCGCCGGCGGCAATACGGAACAACATGGAGTAGCAGATCTGTCCGGCAGCGCCGGTAATGGCGACGCGTTTCGGCTGGCTCATAGTCAATGCATCCTTTATAGATTCGCAATGGGGTTGGCTGGGGGTGCGCGAACAGGTGTCCGTGGGTCAGCCGGTCTTGTTTCCGGCGCCAGCTGTTGGCGGCTTGGGGGAGTCTGATTCCAGACAATTTTCCCGAAACTGTGTCGCAGCCATCAGCTTGAGGCCGGCCGCATGTTAACACAGGCGCTTGTGGTACCCTGCGCCAACGTTTCGTGGCCCGTTAGACGGGAGGATTGCACTGATGCGGTGCCCGTTCTGTGGTGCTATCGATACTCGTGTTGTGGACTCAAGGCTGGTCGGGGATAGCGATCAGGTACGACGCCGCCGTGAATGCACGGAATGCGAGGAACGATTCACCACTTATGAAACTGCGGAACTGAACCTGCCCCGAATCATCAAGAGTCGTGGCAACCGTGAGCCGTTCTCGGATCACAAGCTGCAGGCGGGATTCCAGAAGTCTCTTGAAAAGCGCCCGGTCAGTGTCGAGGCCATCGATGAAGCCGTTGCCCGGGTGAAGCACCGCTGTCTGGTGGCAGGCGAGCGGGAAATCGACGCTCGCCGCGTCGGTGAATGGGTCATGGAAGAGCTCAAGCAGCTCGATCAGGTGGCCTATATCCGCTTTGCCTCGGTCTATCGCCAGTTTGCCGATGCTGCCGCTTTTCGTGAGGCACTGGACAGACTGGAAAGCACGTCCGCCGCCGAGGAGGTCAGCAACCAGCTGTCGCTGCTCGACGACACAGAACCTGACGGGGATGCCTGAGACCCGTCGTCCACGATACCCCCGACGACCTGCACGCTGTCGAGCACCGGTTGAAGCCGTTGCCCGGCAGTTGCTGTCCTTCATGAATCAACGAGAGAAAAATTACCGTGTCAACGATTGTTGTCGTCCGCAAGGGCCAGACCGCCTGCATTGCTGCTGATACACTGACCACGTTTGGCGATACCCGTCTGGACAATACGCTGGATCGCAACCATTCCAAGATTCAGACCTTCGGCAAGACGCACATGGGAATCGTCGGCAGCGCGGCGCATGCCCTGGTGACCGAACGCGCATTGAACGACAAGGAGCTGGCTGCCGATTTTTCCTCGCGTGAGGCGGCTTTCGATACCCTGATCCGTCTTCATCCCGTATTGAAGGAAAATTACTTCCTCAATGCCAAGGATTCCGAGGAAGATCCCTACGAGACCAGTCAGATCGATTCGGTCTTCATCAACTCCAATGGCATTTTCGGGCTGTTCTCATTGCGTGAGGTGTATGAGTACACACGTTACTGGGCAGTCGGCTCCGGTGCCAGCTATGCTCTGGGGGCAATGCATGCGGTCTATGATCGCTACAAGAGTGCACGCGATATCGCCCGGGCAGGGGCGGAGGCGGGGGCGACCTTTGATACGTCGTCACAACTGCCGTTGACCTTCAAGACGGTCAGATTGCGCGAATCAGGAAAACTGTAGACTTGCGAAATACGTTAGAATGGTGGGTTGACCCAATTCCATTTCAATCCTTCAGGAGTGCCGCATGGCCGTCGAACGTACACTTTCCATCATCAAGCCCGATGCCGTTGCCAAGAACGTCATCGGTGAAATCTATACCGCTTTCGAATCGGCTGGTCTGCAGATCGTGGCTGCGCGCATGATGCACCTCACCAAGGAACAGGCAGGCGAGTTCTACGCAGTACACAAGGAGCGTCCTTTCTACAACGATCTGGTCAGCTTCATGACTTCCGGTCCTGTCATGGTTCAGGTGCTGGAAGGTGAAAACGCGGTACTGGCTCACCGTGAAGTCATGGGTGCCACCAACCCTGCAGAAGCCGCCGAAGGCACGATCCGCAAGCGTTTCGCTTCGTCCATCGACGAAAACGCCTGCCACGGTTCCGATGCCACTGAAACTGCTGCTGTCGAAATCGCCTTCTTCTTCGGCGACGACGGTGTTTGCCCACGTACTCGCTAGATTTCCGGCGAGTTCGTACTGCCGAGTGGCCTACAGTCTTGAATAGCAACAGCACGGTCGCCTCATGAGCGATACAGCACTTGTCAATCTGTTCGATATGGATCGCCAGGGGCTCGCCGATTTTCTGGTGAGTCAGGGCGAGAAGCCGTTTCGTGCCAAACAGATTCTCAAATGGCTGTATCAGCACAATGTGCGCGATATCAATGCCATGACGGACGTGTCCAAGGCCACTCGGTCCCTGCTGCTGGAGCGCACCACAACGGTGCTGCCAGGCGTGCAGGAGGCTCAGCTGAGCAAGGACGGCACCGCCAAGTGGTTGTTCGAGTTGCATGACGGCAATTGCATCGAGACTGTCTATATTCCCGAAGCCGATCGCGGCACGCTGTGTGTGTCTTCCCAGGTGGGCTGCGCGCTGGATTGCTCCTTCTGCTCGACAGGGCGGCAGGGATTCAACCGCAATCTGTCCGCGTCCGAAATCATCGGTCAGGTGTGGCTGGCCACCAATCTGCTGGCACTGGAGCCCGCTACCCGCGATCAGCGCATCACCAATATCGTCATGATGGGCATGGGCGAGCCCTTGCTCAATTACAGGCAGCTGGTGCCGGCACTGGACCTGATGATGGACGATCTGGCCTATGGCTTGAGCAAGCGTCGTGTCACCGTCAGTACCTCGGGAGTCATTCCGGCCATGGACAAGCTCACGGCCGATGTCGACATCTCCCTGGCTGTCTCCCTGCACGCGCCCAATGACGCCTTGCGCGACGAGCTGGTGCCGATCAACAGGAAGTACCCCATCAAGGAGCTGATGGATGCCTGCTGGCGTTACGTGGAAGGCGAAGACGCTGCGTCTCAGCGCAAGAAACATGTACTGTTCGAATACGTCATGTTGTCCGGTGTCAACGATCAGCCCGAGCAGGCCCATGAGTTGGCCGAACTGTTGCGTGGATTCCCGGCAAAGGTCAATCTCATCCCGTTCAATCCGTTCGAGCTGTCCGGTTACAAGCGATCCTCACGCAATGCGGTCGAGCGTTTTGCGCGGATCCTGAATGATGCCGGCATTCTCACCTTCAAGCGCACCACGCGCGGCGACGATATCGACGCTGCCTGCGGCCAGTTGGCGGGGGACATTGACGATCGTAGCAAACGGCACGTGAAATTCATGGAGCCACGATTTGGAGAACAGGGTCGATGACAGTGACAGGCAACAAGGCACTGCTGCTGGGTGTGTTGTTCCTGCTGCAGGCATGTGCAGGCAGTGGTGAGATCAGTCCCGAAAAGCGACAGGACGCTGCCCAGTACAACGCCCAGCTGGGTGCGCAGTATCTGCAGCGAGGGGAGCTGGATCAGGCGCGCGAGAAGCTGTTGAAGGCCCTTGATCAGGATGAGAGCAACGCCCTGGCGCATGCCACCTATGCCAATCTGCAGTTCCGCATCGGCGACCCCGACAGTGCCGATATGCACTTCAAGCGAGCGTTGCGGCTCGAGCCGGAGGAGGCCGAGTACCGCAACAGTTATGGCATCTATCTGTGTGGGGTAGGCAAGTATGACAACGCCAGCAAGCAGTTCAGAGCCGCCGCTGACAATCCGTTCTACCGTACGCCGGAGTATGCGCTGGACAATGCCGGTCTGTGCATGCTCGATGCCGATCGACTGAGCGATGCCGAGAGCTATCTGCGTGAAGCGTTGCGTGTCAATCCGCAGTTTGCCAATGCCTACCTTCACATGGCCGATCTGATGCACCGCAAACAGCGACTGACGGTTGCCGATGCGTATTTCCAGCGATACAACGCCTATGGCAGCGCGACGGCAGAGAGCCTGTTTCTGGGCTTGCAGATCAAGCGCGATGCGGGCGATCTGGACAGTGCCGAAGCCTATGCCAGTCAGTTGCTCAATCAGTTTCCCGCCTCCGAACAGGCGGGTGAATACTTGTCCCGTCCCATTCAGTAAGCCGTCGCCACCGACCGTTGTCAGGAAAATGAAGACTCAATTCAAGCGTTTGCGCGGCATGCCCGATCTGCTGCCTCAGGCCGTGGCCCCCTGGCATCAGCTGGAGTCGGCTGTGCGTCAGGCAATGCGAGCCTATGGCTACGGAGAGCTGCGCACACCGTTGCTGGAGCGTACCAGTCTGTTCAGCCGCTCCATTGGTGAGGCCACGGATATCGTCGAGAAGGAGATGTATACCTTCGAGGATCGCAAGGGCGAGTCTCTGTCATTGCGACCGGAAAACACGGCCGGGTGCGTGCGTGCCGCGATCGAGAATGGTCTGCTGCAGCCCGGCAGTGTCAATCGCATCTGGTATACCGGCCCGATGTTTCGTTACGAGCGCCCGCAGCTGGGGCGGCAACGGCAGTTCTTCCAGACAGGGGCGGAGGTTTACGGGCTGGCAGGTCCGGCCATCGAAGCCGAGCTGATTCTGCTCAGTGCGCGGTTGTGGCGTGAGCTGGGCATCATCGATGCCTTGCAGCTGGAGATCAACACGCTTGGCGATACGGATGACCGGGCGCGTTACCGTGAGACGCTGGTGGCGTACTTCGAGGCGCACCGCAGTGTGCTGGATGAAGACAGTCTGCGCCGTCTGGAGCGTAATCCGCTGCGCATTCTGGATAGCAAGAACCCTGACATGCAGGACGTCATCAATGCGGCACCGGCCTTGCGCGACAGTCTCAGTGAAGCCTCGCTGGCTCACTTCGAACAATTGCAGCAGCTGCTGGAAGCCAGTGGTATCGGTGTGCAGGTCAATCCGCGACTGGTGAGGGGGCTCGACTACTACAGTCACACCGTCTTCGAATGGACCACCGATCAGCTCGGTTCGCAATCGGCGGTCTGCGCCGGCGGACGATACGACGGACTGCTGGCGCAACTGGGAGCGAAGGACATGCCCGGTGTCGGCTGGGCGTTCGGCATGGAGCGGGTCATCGCATTGATGGACAAACTGGGCAAGACTCCGGAGCCTGCGACGGCAGACATCTTCGTCATGGGAAGCGATGAAGTTACGGTGGCCGATTCCCTGGCCCTGGCGGAAACCATCCGGCAGCAACTACCGGACTGTTCGGTAGTGCACAATACGGCAGCAGGCAGCCTCAAGAGCCAGTTTCGCAAGGCGGACAAGAGCGGTGCCTCGGTTGCCGCCATCATCGGTGGAGCCGAACTCGCCAGTGCTCAGGTAACCCTCAAGCCACTGCGCGGAGCCGGCGAGCAGACCAGTGTTCCGCTTGACGGCCTGGGCGAGGCACTACAGAAAATGCTGGCCAACGAGGTCTGAACGACACACATCGGGTAGTAGCTGCCATACGCGGCAGCGGATAACAGAACACTGATCCGGGCGGACAAGTTCCGGAACTGGAACAGGACAGGCGCCTGGTGCGGCGTGGAGAAAACAAGTGGAATACGAAACAGAAGAGCAACAGGTCGAAGCACTCAAGGAGTGGTGGGCGGAGAACGGCAAGGCTGTCATCGCCGGCGTGGTGCTGGGTGTTGGAGCGATCGGAGGCTGGACCTTCTGGAAGGGTCACCAGGAAAAGCAGGCTGTCGTGGCCAGTGATACCTTCAGCCGCACCATTGAAGCGCTCAATGGCAGCGATACGGCGGCAGCCCTGTCGCTGGCCGATGAACTGAAGGACGATCAGCCCGACGCCCTGTACAGTGCCTATGCCAACATGGCGGCAGCCCGTGCATCCGTGGAAGGTGGTGATCTGGCCGATGCGGCCAGTCGTCTGGAATGGGTCGCGGATAACGCACCTCAGGACGATGTCCGTCTGATCGCCAGAGTGCGATTAGCGCGGGTGCTTGGTGCCAATGGTGATGCGGCAGCCGGGCTCGATAGTCTGCCTGCCGACTTTCCGGAGGCCTTCGCCGGTCTGGTGGAAGAGGCACGCGGTGACCTGCTGCTGATCAATGGTGATGCCGATGGCGCTCGCCAGGCCTACCTGGCAGCACAGGACAGTCAGTTCGTGGCCAATCGTGAAGGCCTGACCATGAAGCTGAATGAGCTGACAGTCAGCGATGGCACCGAAGACGGCTCCGAGAGCGCAAGCTAGTGAAGGTCCTGGCCAACAAGAGGCTGCGGCTGCTGGCCTGCCTGGCAGGCATGCTGGCAGTTGCCGGCTGTGCCTCCGAGCCGCCTCCGGTGCCGCCAGCCGAGCTCAAGGCGACGACCGCGGAAGTCCAGCCGTTGCGGCTGTGGTCCGCCAAGGTGGGTGAGGCCGGTCGCGGCCGATTCGAACCACTGGTCACCGAAGATCACATCGTGCTGGCCAATCGACGTGGCCGGGTGACCAGCCTGAAGCGTGATGGCGGTATGCGTCAGTGGCGAGCCGAGCTCGATACGTGGCTGAACAGCGGCGTCGGTGGCGATGATCAGCACGTCTATGTCAATGATGTCAACGGCGTCGTGCATGCGCTGGATGCGGCGACCGGTGAAGCCCTGTGGCAAACGGCAGCGTCCTCCGAGATTCTGCGGCCCGTATCGGCTGGCTTCGGTGTGGTTGTGGTGCGCAGTACCGATGGCCGGGTCGTGGCTCTCGAGCCGGAAGACGGCAGTGAGCGCTGGAGTGTCTCCAATACACCGCCCGCACTGACGCTCAACGGCTACAGTCAACCTCGCCTGCTCAATGGAGGCGTGCTGGTCGGTCTGGACGACGGGCGCTTGCTGGCACTGAACATGAGCAATGGCAAACTGATCTGGGAGACGGTTGTCAGCGTGCCTTCCGGACGTTCCGAAGTAGAGCGGCTGGTGGATATCGATGCCGATATCGTACTGGATGATGAGGGCATCTACCTGGCGAACTATCAGGGCAAGGTGGCGCGCATCGAGCCGGGTCGCGGTCAGATCGTCTGGTCGGTACCCATGTCGGCGGGAGCCGGTATTGCATTGCAGGAGGACAGTCTGATCGTCATCGATGACAAGGACACCGTGCATCGTCTGGACAAGCAGTCGGGGCAGATCCTCTGGTCCAATGACACCATGCCCGGTCGGCGCCTGAGTCCGCCAACGTTCACACCGGCCGGTGATATCGTCGTCGGTGATGTCGAAGGCTATGTGCATGTGCTTGATCTGAACACCGGTACGCTGGTCGGGCGCACCCGTCTGACCGATGAGCCCATCACGGCTCGCCCCATTGCAACCGACGATGCCGTTATCGTACAAGCCACCGATGGCCTGGTTGCCGCCTTTCGTTTCGCACGTTGAGATCATCATGAAACCCACCATCGCGCTGGTGGGCCGGCCAAACGTAGGCAAGTCCACCCTGTTCAACAAGCTGACCCGAACGCAGGATGCGCTGGTCGCCGATATGCCCGGTCTGACCCGCGATCGCCAGTATGGCGATGGCAAGGTCGGCGGCTGGCCTTACCTTCTGGTCGACACCGGCGGGCTGAGTGGCGCACCCGATTCCCTGGATGCAGCCATGGCCGATCAGACTCTGAGCGCCGTGCGTGAGGCCGACCTCGTCGTCTTTCTGGTCGACGGTCGCGCCGGGCTGGTGTCGGTCGATGAAGAGATTGCCGACATCCTGCGGCGTCAGGCGCGTCACGTGGTGCTGTGCGTCAACAAGATCGACGGCATCGGTGAGGACAAGGCGCAGCTGGAATTCCACCAGCTGGGTTTTGACACGATGGTGCCCATAGCTGCCTCGCACAATCGTGGCGTTCAGCAACTGGTCGAGGAGCTGGCAGATCACTTCCGGATTCCTCAGGAAGAGCGTATCGAGCCGTCGCGCAAGCGCGGATCCCGCAAGAAGCGAGCTGCGGCTGAAGAGGCAGGCGCCGCTGAAGGCGAACAGAGCTTCGGCCCGGGCTATCAGCCCGTCGAGCAAAGCGATATTCGCATCACCTTCGTGGGTCGCCCCAACGTGGGCAAGTCAACGCTGATCAACCGCTTGCTGGGTGAGGATCGCGTCATTGCCTATGACCAGCCAGGCACCACGCGTGATTCCGTGGCCGTGCCGTTCGAGCGTGCGGGCAGGGAATACACGCTGATCGATACCGCCGGAGTTCGTCGTCGTGGCAAGGTCAGTGAAAAGGTCGAGATCTTCAGCATCATCAAGACATTGCAGTCCATCGACAAGAGTAATGTCTGTGTCATGCTGCTTGATGCCGAGGAAGGCATCACCGATCAGGACCTTTCCCTGCTCGGCTATGTGATCGACAAGGGGCGAGCGCTGATCGTGGCGGTCAACAAATGGGACAGCCTGACCACTGAACAGCGTGAGGCCTATCGTGAAGATCTGGAGCGGCGAGTCGAATTCCTCAAATTCACTCGTATCCATTTCATCAGTGCCTTGCGAGGTTCGGGCGTGGGCGATCTGTTCAAGTCCATCAACAAGGCCTATGCATCGGCCTTTGTCGATCTCTCCACCCCCAATCTGACTCGCATGCTGGAAGTGGTGACCACACAGCATCAGCCACCGATGGTCAACGGACGCCGCATCAAGCTGCGATATGCGCATCAGGGTGGTCAGAATCCCCCCATCATCGTGATCCACGGCAAACAGGCTCTGAAAGTGCCTCAGAGTTACCAACGCTATCTGATGAACCATTTCGCCAAGGCGCTCAAGCTGTTCGGTACACCGCTACGCATCGAGTTCCGGCAGGATGACAATCCCTTCCAGGAAACCGCGCGGGTGAAGCCGGTTCGCAACAAGGCCGAGGTCAAGGGACGGCAGAGTCGTTCCTCCGAAAAGCGTCGTCCTGCCGGTGGCGAGCCCGATGCTCGCAGCGGTGCTCTCGGGAAAAAGAAGGTGGCGGCCGGCAAGAAGGTGAGTGGCAAGCGTGGTTCGCAGCACAGTCTGCGAAAGGACAAGGGCAAGGGCTGACGCCAGACTCCTGCCTTGTCGAGGCTCTGTTCAGGGGCCGGCTGGGGGAGGACTGTCGCTGTCCAGAACCAGCAGGGGGTTGACCCAGGTACCGTTCAGGCCGACTGACCAATGCAAGTGTGGTCCTGTGACACGACCCGTCTGACCAACCGCACCAATGATCTGCCCCTGACTGACACGCTCGCCCGGCTCAACGTCGATTCGGCTCATGTGGGCATAGAAGGTCTGCAGTCCCAGGCCATGTTCGATGAAGACGCTGTTGCCGTTGAAGAAATAGTCGCCTGTATCAACCACCAGGCCGTCTGCGGGTGCCATGATGGGTGTTCCTTCCGGGGCGGCGATATCGATGCCGCCATGTGGTCGTCTTGGCTGGTCGTTGAAGAAGCGACGCAGGCCAAAGGGGCTGGACACCGGTCCTGCCAGTGGCCATTCGAAATTGTCGGTCAGCAGCTTGTCGGCGCGGTAGCTCTTGACAACCTTGAGGCGCGCGCTCTCCCTGTTGATGCGTTCCATGTCCATCGGTGCCGGGTTCACCTTGCGCTTGTTGCTGATGGTCAACCGCTGTTCCTCGTAGGCAAAGGGGCTGACATCGAAGGGTATGCTTGACCCGCTGCCATCGGCATGTGTCAGTTGCAGGCTCTGCGGACCGGCCTTGACTGACAGCGGAATACCGACCAGCGCCTGCAGGCGACCGGATTGCTCCACCAGGGCAATGGGTCTGTCATTCCAGCGAACACTGGGCCAGGGTCGGGAGGCTTCCCCGAGATCGATGATGGCGATGCCACCGGGTACGGTGGATGATTCCACGAAGCCGGTATCGGCAGCCTGTGATGCGCTGGTCGCCAGACCGAACAACAGCGGCAGCAGCAGGGCAATGGCAGTTGCGCGTGCGCCTGTGTGGTGCTTGCATGAGTCAGACATGAGTGATGTTTCCGGAAGTAGCGGGTTGGTCACCAGCGGCAGGTGTGAGCGGGTATAGCGAGCGCAGATGGTCCACATACAGGGCTGTTGCCCCTGCCACAGCCGCGGGCATGACAAACAGATTGACGATGGGAACGGCGCTCAGCAGGGCGACCGCCGAGCCGAAACCCAGCGCCATCCGGCGACGCTGTCTTGCCACTGCACGCACATCGCGAAAAAGCGCCCCATGATTGCCCAGTGGATAATCCAGATATTCCAGCGCAAACATCCAGGCGCCAAACAGAAACATCAGCAATGGCGCTACCAGATTGATGACGGGAATGAATTGCAACAGCAGCAATGGCAGCAGACAGAGCAGCAGATAAAGCAGCTTTGACAGTTCGGAGGCCATCAGTCGTGGCACGCTGCGGGCCATTGTCAGCCAGGAGGGGTCGGTCGTGATTTTGCGACCGGTCAAGTGGGCTTCCACCCGCTCGGCCAGCAAGCCATTGAATGGCGCCCCGATCAGATTGGCCAGTAGTGTGAACAGGAACGCCATGGCGACAAACATGACCAGACCGAGAATCCAGCGCAGCAGGGTGTCGATTGCATGGATGATCCACCAGTCGGGCAGTGCCGACAGGAATGCCCGGGAATGCAGCCAGTCGTTGGCCGAGCTGTACAGGCTCCAGCCAAGTACGCCGAACACCAGAACATTGATCAGCAGTGGCATCCAGACAAAGCGGCGCAGGCCGGGTGTCCGCATCAGACGCCATCCGGTGACGATATAGCCGAAAGCCTGTGTGGGTCCAATGGGTTTCATGACATGAGCATAGCTGCTGTGCCGACTGTTGTGAGCAACATAAAGACAGTACAATAACCATTCCACGACAGGTGATGCTCAGGCGGCACCTGGCATGTCTCCTCAACGGCCCATTGCCCGAAACGCTCACAATTCTATGCGTCTGAGCCGTATCAAGATCGCCGGATTCAAATCCTTTGTCGATCCCACCGATATCAAGCTTCGCAGTCCACTGGTCGGTATTGTCGGGCCCAATGGCTGCGGCAAGTCGAATACCATCGATGCCGTGCGCTGGGTCATGGGCGAGTCTTCTGCCAAGCATCTGCGCGGCGAATCCATGGACGATGTCATTTTCGTCGGTTCCAGTTCTCGCAAGCCGGTCGGGCAGGCCTCGGTAGAGCTGGTATTCGACAACGCGGACGGCTCTCTGGGCGGCGAATACGCGCAGTATGCCGAGATTTCCATTCGGCGCGAAGTCACACGCGACGGCCAGTCCAAGTACGCCCTGAACAACGTGCGTTGCCGGAGACGCGACATTCGCGACATCTTCCTGGGAACCGGTCTGGGTCCGCGCAGCTATGCGATCATCGAGCAGGGCATGATCTCGCGCCTGATCGAAGCCAAGCCCGAAGATTTGCGGGTCTATCTGGAAGAGGCCGCCGGCATCTCCAAGTACAAGGAACGGCGCAAGGAGACCGAAACCCGAATTCGCCATACCCGTGACAATCTGGATCGTCTCGACGATCTGCGCGAGGAGGTGGACAAGCAGCTGGCCCACCTGAAGCGTCAGGCCAGCACTGCCGAACGTTATCAGCGTCTCAAGGCCGAAGAACGCCAGAAGCGCGGTGAACTGCTGGTGCTGCGGCGCCGCGAGTTCGAGCAGTCGCGCGATCAGCAGGCACTCAAGACCAGCGAGCTGGAGACCGAGCTGGAAAGTGTCATGGCCGAACTGCGTGCCGCCGAGAGTGCCATCGAACTGGCTCGTGCCCAGCAGACCGAAGCCTCGGAGAGTTTCTCGACGGTCCAGGCGGAGTTCTACCGCATCGGAGGTGAGGTGGCGCGTATCGAGCAGACCATCGAGCACACCCGGGAAACCCGTCATCAGCAAAGTCAGGAACTGGCCGAGGTGGACAAGTCTCTGGCCGAGTCGCTGACGCATCTGCGCGACGATACAGCCCGTATCGCCGAGATTGCCGAAACACTGGAAAACGATCAGCCGGCCTTCGACATGTTGCAGGACAGTCAGAAGCATTCCGCCGAGTTGCTGCTGCGGGCCGAGACCGAGCTGCAGGAATGGCAGGCTCGCAATGATGCCTTCAATCGGCGCTTTGCCGAGGCCTCGCAGACAGCGCAGATCGAGAAATCCCGAATCGAGCAGTTCGAGCGCAGTCTGGCCGGTGCCGATACGCGCCTGAGCCGCCTTCAGGAAGAGCGTCAGGGGCTGGATCTGGCGCCCGTGCACGAGAAAATCGAGGAATCACTCGAACTGCAGGTGGAAGCGGCTGATGAAGAGCAGCGCCTGCAGGAGTCATTGAGTCTGGCCAGTGAAAAGCAGCAGATGCAGAAGGAGAGCATTCGTCAGCGACGCGAACGGCTGGATCAGGCACGTTCACGCGTACAGTCCGGGCTCGGCCGACTGGCCTCTCTCGAGGCCTTGCAGCAGGCGGCTCTGGAACCGGACAGCAATGTCAAGGACAGCTGGCTGCAGACCAATGCGCTGGCCGATCTGCCGCGTCTGGCGCAGGGCATCACTGCGGATGCCGGATGGGAGCGGGCGGTCGAGCTGGTACTCGGCCCGCATCTGGAGGCCGTCTGTGTCAACGGCAATGCCATCATCGAGCGGTGTCTGAACGAGTTGCCCGAGGCGCAGTTGACGCTGATCGATGTGTCTCGTGAAGGTCCGGTAGCCACCGCCGGTACGCTGGCCGACAAGGTCACTGGCGATGTGCCGCTGACAGATCTGCTGGCCGGCGTGCTGGTTGCCGACGATCTGTCCGAGGCGCTGCGTATCCGCGACGGCTTGCAGGCGGGGCAGTCAGTGGTAACGCGTGACGGGCTCTGGATGGGATCCTCCTGGCTGCGTGTGGCGCGTGGCGATGCGCGGGACAGCGTGCTGTTGCGAGCCACGGAAATTACCGAGCTGAAAACAGAGCTGGCAGAACTCGATACCCAGGTTGCGCAGTTGAGCGAAGAGCTGGATGAGCTCAGCCAGCAGCAGGACGAGCTGGAGACCCGCCGTGAGACGCTGTTGCATGCCTTCAATGATGCCGTGCGCAATCATTCGCAGATCAGCTCGACCATTGCCGCCGAGCGGCAGCGTCTGGAGCAGGGTGAGCGACGCATCCGCACGCTGGATGAGGAAATCGCCGAAATCGAACAGGCTCGGGAACAGGAGTCCCTGCAGCTGGAAGATGCCGCCGGGCGCAAACTGGAAGCCGTCGAGTTGC
The DNA here is from genome assembly GCA_947495035.1 of uncultured Granulosicoccus sp. GTDB lineage: Bacteria > Pseudomonadota > Gammaproteobacteria > Granulosicoccales > Granulosicoccaceae > Granulosicoccus. The sequence goes on along the minus strand of CANLXI010000031.1, from coordinate 66,477 downwards.
TGGCCGAGCTGGAACAGGAAAAGGCGCGCATCAGTGACGAACATGAAAATCTGCGGAGCAATCTGCAGAAGGCGCGAGAGCAGCGTGATGCAGATCGCGATGCCGGGCAGGAACTGGCCATCCGGGTGGAGTCGATGCGCAGTGCACGCAAGGCGACCGAGCAGAATCTGACGCGCATGCAGGAGCGCATCCGACAACTCACCGAACGCCAGACCATGCTCAATGCCATGCTGGCCAGTGAGGACGATGAGGATCCCTTGCTGGCGCTGGAAGCCGGTTTGCAGCAACACCTGACAGACAAGGCCGCCAGCGAATCCGCGCTGCGCACGGCCCGGGATCAGCTCAATGGCATCGAGCAGCGGTTGCGGGAACATGAGCAGGCGCGCCAACGTCATGATGTGCGATCACAGGCGGTTCGCGAGAAAGTGCACAGCCAGATCATGTCCGCGCAGGAAGTGGTCGTCAGGCTCAAGACTCTCGACGAGCAACTGGCAGAGCACGATTACAAGGTTGCCGAGATTCTCGAGAACCTCAGCGATGAGGCGAATGTCAGTGACTGGGCCAGCGAGCTGGAAAAGCTCGAAAGACAGATCCAGCGACTCGGGCCGATCAACCTGGCGGCCATCGATGAGCTGGCCGAGCAGAGCCAGCGCAAGCAATATCTGGATGAGCAACATCTGGATGTCAGTGAAGCGCTGGCCACCCTGGAGCGGGCCATTGCCAAGATCGACAGGGAAACCCGCTCCCGCTTCAAGGACACCTTCGACAAGGTCAATGCGAAGGTCGAGGAATTCTTCCCACGTCTGTTCGGTGGCGGCCATGGCTGTCTGCAGATGACCGGGGATGACTTGCTGAGCACCGGAGTGAGTGTCAACGCACAGCCGCCGGGCAAACGGGTGAGTAACATACAGCTATTGTCCGGTGGTGAGAAAGCCTTGACGGCAGTGGCACTGGTTTTTGCGTTTTTCGAGCTGAATCCATCGCCTTTCTGCATGCTTGACGAAGTGGATGCGCCACTGGATGACGCCAATGTTGGTCGCTTTTGCGAACTGGTCAAAGAAATGTCAGAGCGTGTACAATTTATCTTCATCACTCATAACAAAGTGACCATGGAGATGGCGCAGCAACTGATGGGCGTCACGATGAACGAACCGGGTGTATCCCGCCTGGTAGCTGTGGACGTAAACGAGGCTGTCGAGCTGGCTGGTGTCTGATGACATTCGCCGTTCGATGACCCGACAATCAGACTCTCCGACAAGTCACATCTGTTCCGAACGAGGTAACGCCCTGTGGAAAATCTACGCTGGATCCTGATAGCTGCTGGCGTCGCCATTCTGGTGCTGCTGTATTTCTCCGGAAAACCACGCCGTGGTTCGGATGATGCAGGGCGTCGCTCGCGCCATGACGCAGATAGCGAAATGGACATGGGAGCTCATGGCGGTCTGGGTGGACGTGGCGTTGCCGATCACGATCCGCTGCTCGGCGAGGCCGGACTGGACGATCCCTATCAGGTTTTCAACGACACCGGTGACGATGACTTCGCTCGTCCGGCGGCGCATCAGCCTTCCGGTGACCTCGGTCGTGGTCCTGCCCCGGACTATGAATTCGACGATCTGGATGGCATGGGGGGCAATGGCCCCGGGGCAGGGTTCAGCAGTTTCTCGCAGAAGCTCGAGGCGTTCAGCGAGATGCTTTCCCCCAAGAGACGCAAGATGGTGGCTCAGTCGGAACCCGCCGATCTGGACGAACAGACTGCCGATGATCCCAAGTATGCGCAGAAGATCGTCACCCTGCATGTGGTTGCCGCGCCCGATACCGTGCTCTCCGGTGAGGATCTGCTGAGTGTGTTCGAGCGTCGCGGTTACCATTTTGGCGACATGAACATCTTTCATTCGATGCATGAAGGCTCAACCGTGTTCTCGGTGGCCAAGATGATCGAACCCGGCTACTTCGATATCAACGATCTGGAGAGTTTCCAGACACCGGGTATCACGCTGATTCTGCAATTGCCCGGACCGGTGCCGGCAGATGTGGCCTTCGCCGTGCTGGTCAGCGAAGCCTATGAAATTGCCGAAGAGCTCAACGCCACGGTGCTCGACGAGCAGCACAGCACGCTGACCAAACAGACGGTCCAGCATCTGAAGGAAGGCATTTACGAGTACATGCATCGTCAGAAGTACTTCGGTACCGTGTCCTCCTGATGTGAGCAGTCCGGCCAGACGTGCAGCGCAGCTGCACACGCTATTGCACGATCATTCGCATCGCTATTACGTTCTCGACGACCCGAGCGTCAGCGATGCCGAGTACGATGCACTCTTCCGGGAACTGCAGGACCTGGAAGATGCGCACCCGGAGCTGCAGACGCCTGATTCACCGACTCAGCGGGTTGGAGCGCCGCCACTGGCGGGTTTCGACTCCGTCGAACATGCTGTGCCGATGCTGTCCCTGGGCAATGCCTTCAATCGTGAGGAGCTCATCGAGTTCGATCGTCGGGTGCGCGAGCGACTGGAGCGTGATGAGGGTACCGTGCAGTACGTGGCCGAACCGAAACTCGATGGCCTGGCCATCAGCCTGCGTTACGAGGATGGTATTTTCGTGCAGGGGGCGACCCGCGGTGATGGCCGCAGCGGGGAAAACGTCACCGAAAACCTGCGCACCATCGAGATGATTCCGCTGCGACTTCGCACCGACCAACCGCCGGCCGTATTCGAGGCGCGAGGTGAGGTGTTCATGTCGCACAGCGCCTTCGCAGCGCTCAATGCATCCATGCTGGAAGCCGGCAAGCCCGCCTTCGTCAACCCGCGTAATGCGGCGGCAGGCAGTTTGCGCCAGCTCGATTCACGCAAGACGGCTGAACGACGCCTGTCGATCAATCTGTATGGTCTGGGGGAACTGCAGGGAATCGATACCCCGCCGACACAGATGGCGGCGCTGGATTTGCTGGCAGAGCTGGGTTTTCCGGTCAATCCGGAAATCCGTCTGTGTGACGGCATCGAGGCCTGTTACGAATTCCACGAATCCATTCAGCTGAAGCGTGCCGAGCTGGGTTACGACATTGATGGGGTCGTGTTCAAGGTCGACAGTCTGGCCGAACAGCGCGAACTGGGATTCGTGTCACGCGCACCACGCTGGGCCATAGCCCAGAAATTTCCTGCTGAAGAAGCGCAGACCGTCATTGACAGTGTCGAATTCCAGGTAGGGCGAACCGGTGCCCTGACGCCGGTGGCCAGACTGGTGCCGGTATTTGTCGGTGGAGTGACGGTCAGCAACGCCACCTTGCACAACATGGATGAGATTGCTCGCAAGGACATCATGATCGGCGATACCGTCATCGTGCGCCGCGCCGGTGATGTCATTCCCGAAGTGGCCAGAGTGGTACTGGAGAAACGTGGGCCGAACTCCAGAGCCATCGAATTGCCCTCACAGTGTCCAGTGTGCGGTTCGCCGGTCGTCAATCTGGGTACCGAGGTGAAGGCGCGCTGTACCGGTGGGTTGCAATGCGCTGCTCAGCGCCGCGAAGCGATCAAGCATTTTGCCTCGCGACGTGCCATGGATATCGACGGCCTGGGGGACAAGCTTGTAGAACAACTGGCCGATGCCGATCTGATCGAAACCGTGGCAGATCTCTACACCCTGAACGCCGAGCAGCTACAGAGCCTGCCGCGCATGGGTGAGAAGTCGGTCGGCAATCTGATCAAGGCAATAGACAAGTCACGTCATGCCACCCTGGCGCGTTTTCTCTTTGCACTGGGCATTCGGGACATCGGAGAGACCGGCGCTGCCTTGCTGGCAAAGCAGTTCGGATCGCTGGATGCACTGATGCAGGCCAGCGAGGAAGAACTGACACGTATCGATGATATCGGCCCGATTGCGGCCAACAGCATTCTGAGTTTCTTTGCCAACCCCGATAATCGAGCGGTGGTGGATGCCCTGCTTGCTGCCGGTATCGAGTTGCCCGCCACCGCCTCGGCTGAGGTTGATACGGTGCTGAGCGGCAAGACCTATGTGCTGACAGGGACGATGAGTCGATTCAGCCGGGATGAGGCGAAGAAGCGCCTGCAGCAGCTGGGTGCCAAGGTCAGTGGTAGCGTGTCGAGCAAGACAACCGCCGTCTTTGCCGGAGAATCCCCCGGTTCGAAAGTCAGCAAAGCCGAATCCCTGAACGTGCCTGTACTGGACGAAAACGCCCTGCAGGCCTTACTTGACTCACCGGAAGCAGATCCAACATGATTTCCTTATCCGTCAACGGCGCTGCCGGTCGCATGGGCCGACAGTTGCTTGCCGCTATCGATGAGCGTGACGATGCCCGAATCGGTGCTGCGGCCGATGCGCCGGGGCAGGCTTGCATTGGCGTGGATACCAGTGTGCTCGCCGGCGGATCACCCAGCGGTGTTCAGGTCGCGGACAATGTGGCAGCTCTGGCAAGTGGCAGTGATGTCATCATCGATTTCACGGCGCCTTCGGTGTCGCTGGCGTTGCTCGATGCGCTGCAGGGTCTGGATACTCGTGTCGTCATCGGCACCACCGGATTCTCCGGTGAACAGCTGACACGCCTGCATGAACATGCGGTGCACCGTCCCATTCTGTTTGCGCCCAACTACAGTGTCGGGGTCACCGTGACCTTGTCCCTGCTGCAGCAGGCGGCACGTGCCTTCGGGGATGACTACGATGTCGAGATCATCGAGGCTCATCACCGACACAAGGTGGATGCGCCATCGGGTACCGCGTTGAAGATGGGCGAAGTGGTTGCGGATGCGCTGGAGCGTGATCTGGCCAGTTGCGCCGTCTATGGTCGCGAAGGAATCACCGGGGCTCGTGACAGCCGCACCATCGGCTTTGAAACCATCCGCGCGGGGGACATCATCGGCGAGCACACGGTGCTGTTTGCCGGTGCCGGGGAGCGTATCGAGATTACCCACAAGGCCACAGACCGGATGACCTTCGCCCGCGGTGCGGTACGTGGTGCCGTCTGGCTTGCCTCGCAGCCCTCGGGGCTGTACGACATGACTCACGTGCTTGGTCTGGACAGCCAGCGAGGGTAGGCAATGGGCGTTCGCCAACCCGGTCTGGCGTCGTTTGGGCATTTTGTGGGCCGCAAGGGCTCGCAATCCTCTACAATTGTGACGAATCAGGCCCTGTGGAGGCGTGAGCCGTGTGATCGGGGCCCAACAGGGTCTGCGTTGACCATCAATTCAAGGAGAGTATCGTGACGTTTGCAGTGGTATTTCCCGGACAGGGTGCGCAGAGTGTCGGCATGCTGGCAGAGCTCGCCGCAGAGCATACCATCGTGCAGCAGACTTTCGCCGAGGCTTCCGAGACTCTGGGCAGGGATCTGTGGGAAATGGCGCAGTCAGGACCGGCGGAAGCACTGAGTGATACCCGTATTACCCAGCCTCTGATGTTCACCTCGGGCGTGGCGGTCTGGCGGTTACTGAGCGAAGCCGGCCTGCCTGCAGCGGGTGCCTTTGCCGGCCACAGTCTGGGTGAATTTGCTGCCTTGGTGGCCTCCGGTGCGTTATCGTTCACCGACGGCCTGACACTGGTTCAACGTCGTGCGGAGCTGATGGCCGCCGCCGTGCCGGACGGTGAGGGCGGCATGGCTGCGCTGATCGGAATGAGCGACGAGGCTGTGGTCGATCTGTGCGCGTCCATCAGTGGTGATCGCATCAGCGAAGCCGTGAATTTCAATGCACCGGGGCAGGTGGCTATCTCCGGACATCTTGACGCACTGCAAAAGACCGTTGATGCCGCCAAGGATCAGGGCTGCCGCAAGGCATTGATGCTGGCGGTGAGTGTTCCCAACCATTCATCGCTGATGAAACCGGCGGGTCTGGAGCTGGCCGAGACCATCGATTCCCTGACCTTCTCCGAACCGTCGGCACCACTGGTACAGAACGCAACTGCCGCCGCGGCGTCCGATCTGCAGACCCTGCTGGGGCATCTGAAAGCGCATGTCTACAATCCGGTCTACTGGACCCGCACGGTGGAGACACTGCGCGATGTCCATGGCGTGAGTACCATCATCGAGGCGGGTCCGGGCAAGGTGTTGACTGGCCTGGGCAAACGCATCGACCGCTCACTGCCGACCCTGCCGGTGGATTCACCGGCAACGCTGGCAGCCGCACTGGAAGCCGTTGGCGTGACTGCGGCCTGAGGTCGCCACTCAACGAACCGTGAAATCGATACAGAGAGCAGACCTTGACTGAATCAATACTTGAAAACCAGGTAGCGCTGGTGACCGGAGCAAGCCGTGGCATCGGTGCTGCCATCAGCGACCTGCTGGGCGCCAATGGCGCCACGGTCATCGGTACCGCCACCTCGGAAAAGGGGGCAGAGGCCATCAGTGCACGCTTTACCGTCGCAGGCATCAAGGGCAGTGGCATGTGTCTGGATGTGACCGACGCCGAGAAGACCGAGGCAGCGATCAAGCACATCGGCGACACCCATGGTGCAGTTTCCATTCTGGTGAACAACGCCGGCATCACACGTGACAATCTCTTCATGCGCATGAAGGACAGTGAGTGGGATGAGGTCATTGCGACCAATCTGACCAGTGTCTATCGCTTGTGCAGACTGGTCATCAAGCCCATGGTCAAGGCTCGTGGCGGTCGCATCATCAACATCAGTTCTGTGGTGGGAATAACGGGTAACGCCGGTCAGGTGAACTATTCGGCATCGAAGGCCGGTGTGCTGGGCATGACCAAGTCCCTGGCTCGCGAGCTGGGTGCACGCTCCATCACCATCAATGCCGTGGCCCCCGGATTCATCGAATCGGACATGACTGATGCCTTGCCCGATGAACAGAAGGAAAAACTCAAGAGTGAAATCGCTCTCGGGCGGTTGGGTACCCCCGAGGATATCGCTCAGACCTGTCTGTTCCTTGCCTCACCCGCGGCTTCCTACATCACTGGTCAGACCATCAGCGTCAACGGTGGCATGGTCATGACGTGAACTGCTGGGGATGCTCAAGTCCCTTGCAATTGTCCGATCCGCAGGACGTCCGAAAATCAGCTCAAGGTTGAGTCCGCTCGCGGAATCAGGCAATGTAGCTGTATGATTCAGACTTTCCTGCGTTGTTTATCCTCAGCTAGTCCTTATTGTCACAAGAAGAATTTGCGTAAGAGTTGGCACGTTCCGGTCTAACTCACTACAATGGTGGTACGGCTGAGGCCGCTTATTTTTTTTCGGAGGTTTATCCCACAATGAGCAGTATTGACGAACGCGTCAAAAAGATAGTCGTAGAGCAGCTTGGCGTAAAAGAAGAAGAAGTTACGACCAAAGCTTCATTTGTCGAAGATCTAGGCGCAGATTCTCTCGATACGGTCGAGCTAGTGATGGCGCTCGAGGAAGAATTCGAGTGCGAGATCCCCGATGAAGAGGCCGAGAAGATCACTACTGTCGAGCAGGCGATCGACTACGTTACCGCCCATATCGACCAGGCTTGATCGATCCGGGTCACGGCAGGTCCGTGACCTACGGTCGTTTATTGGTATCGGGGCTTGCCGATCTCGGCAAGTCTGTTTGAACAGGTAAGGAGGCCGCTGGTTTCGATATCCCATTCGAACCTCGACGCAGGGGTCTGGAGTTCAACTCCGGACGGCATGCCGACAGGTTGACAGGGGTGACTTGCGGAGCGGCTTTCTTGTTGTGATGGTTGTAAATTGTCTTTCAGGCGCGCCAGTCGCGCAGTAAAGTTGATTTCGGAGCTGAACGGGTTTGACGCGTAGACGAGTAGCGGTAACCGGGCTGGGTCTGGTGACTCCAGTTGGTGGTCAGGTAGAGGACAGCTGGAAGAATATTCTGGCGGGAGTGTCTGGTGCGTCCACCATCACGGATTTCGACGTGTCCGCCTATAACACCCGCTTCAGCGCCTCAGTGAAGGAATTCGACACGGCGGCCTATTTTTCTGCCAAGGAAGCGCGCAAGATGGACATCTTCGTCCATTACGGCGTTGCCGCCGGCATGCAGGCCATTCGTGATGCAGGCCTCGAGGACGCCGATGGACTCGATCTGGAACGTGTCGGTGTGGCCATCGGTTCCGGCATTGGCGGACTGCCCAATATCGAGGCGCAGCACCAGGCGTTGATCGCCGGTGGGCCGCGCAAGGTTTCTCCTTTCTTTGTCCCGTCCACCATCATCAACATGATCAGTGGCAATCTGTCGATCAAGTTCGGCTACAAGGGACCCAATCTGTGCATGGTGACGGCCTGTACGACCGGTACGCACAACATCGGAGATGCTGCCCGTATCATCGAATACGGCGACGCCGATGTCATGGTGGCCGGTGGTGCAGAAATGGCAACCTGTCCCCTGGGGCTGGCAGGGTTCGGCGCGGCACGGGCGCTGTCGACACGCAACGATGACCCGGCTGCCGCCAGTCGTCCCTGGGACAAGGACCGGGACGGATTCGTGCTTGGCGACGGTGCCGGCATCATGGTGCTGGAAGAGTACGAACACGCAAAGGCGCGAGGCGCGCACATCTATTGCGAAGTGGTCGGTTACGGGATGAGCGGCGATGCGTATCACATGACGCTGCCTTCCGAGAACGGAGAGGGCGCTGCCCGCTGCATGAAGACTGCCATGCGCAATGCCGGCCTCGCCGCCGAAGATATCGATTACATCAATGCACACGGTACGTCGACACCGGCGGGCGATGTTGCCGAGACCGACGCCATCAAGTCGGCTCTGGGGTCTCATGCGCAATCGGTTCTGGTCAGTTCCACCAAGAGCATGACGGGCCACCTGCTGGGTGCGGCCGGCGGCGCTGAAGCCGTTTTCTCGGTGCTGGCATTGCGCGATCAGACGGCACCGCCAACCATCAATCTGGATAATCCCGGCGACGGCTGCGATCTGGATTATGTTGCCAACAAGAGTCGGGAAGCATCACTGCAGGTGGCAATGTCCAATTCCTTCGGATTTGGTGGCACCAACGGTACTCTGATTTTCGCGAAAGACGGCGTGTGATCCGTTTACTGCTGTTGCTTGTCACGCTGGGCGTGGCAGCTGCCGGTTGGTATGGCTGGAATGATTACCACCGTTACCTGACCGATCCACTGGATCTGCCAGAAGCCGGTGAAACATTCACCATCGAAAAAGGCTGGTCGGCCGGCCGTGTGGCCGTCGAGCTGGAGCAGCAGGGTGTCATCGACAAGCGCTACTGGTTCGATCTGTTCGTGAGGTTGAGCGAGAAGGCCGGCGGCATCAAGACCGGTGAATATCGTCTGATGGCGCCAATGACAGTGCCTGACTTGCTGGATACCTTTCACGGTGGCCAGACAACCCAGTATACCCAGAGCGTCATCGAGGGATACAACTGGCGCCAGACACTGGCTCATGTAGCGGCATCCAGTGATCTGCAACACACGCTGAGTGCGGAGCAGCTGAGCTCTCCCGAGAGTCTCATGGCGCTGCTGGGTTTCCCCGGTCTGCATCCGGAGGGGCAGTTCTACGCTGACACTTACGCCTTTCCCCGCGGTACCACCGACGTTGAATTCCTGCAGCGCGCAAAATCGACCATGGACCGTGTTCTGGCCGAAGAATGGGCTGATCGCCAACCGGACCTGCCGCTGGAAACTCCCTATGAGGCTCTGATTCTGGCGTCGATAGTCGAGAAGGAGACGGCACTGGTCAGCGAACGACCTCTGATCGCGGGGGTATTTGTCTCGAGGCTGCGCAAGAACATGCGCTTGCAGACCGATCCCACAGTCATCTACGGTATCGGTGAAAGCTTTGATGGCGATATCCGTCGCAAGGATCTGACCACCGATACACCCTACAACACGTATACTCGGGCAGGATTGCCACCATCACCCATTGCCATGGTCGGTCGTGAAGCCATTCATGCAGTCATGCATCCGGAGGACACGACAGCCCTGTATTTCGTGGCGCGTGGCGACGGCTCCCATCAGTTCTCTGAGACACTCTCGGAACACAATGCCGCGGTCCGCAAGTACCAGTTGAAGCGCTGACACGGCGGCGAGTGGGACGGTTCATCCGTCAAGGCACGGGTCCGACTCAACCATGAGGAACACAGGCCGGAGTGACAGAGGCATGACTGAAGGACGTGGCAAGTTCATCACGCTTGAAGGGCTGGAGGGTGTTGGCAAGACAACCAATCGGCAATTCGTTGAAAGCCTGCTGGATGATGCGGACATCGATTTCATCGGTACGCGTGAGCCCGGAGGGACCGCTCTCGGGGAAGCTCTGCGTGAGCTGGTACTGGCGGCAGATGGCCAGATGCAGGATCTCACCGAATTGCTGCTGATGACAGCTTCACGGGTCGAACACATTGCCAATGTCATCGAGCCGGCACTGGCAGCCGGTCAATGGGTGCTGTGTGATCGCTTTCTCGACGCCAGCATTGCCTATCAGGGGGCGGGGCGCCAGTTGGGCGTCGAGCGAGTCGCCGACTTGCATCGACTGATGGATGTGACCCTGGAGCCCGATCTGACGCTGTTGCTGGACATGCCGGTTGCAACGGGACTCGAGCGCATGGCCGCGCGCGGAACTCCGGACCGGATAGAACGCGAAGCCATGGCGTTTTTCGAACGGGCGCGCCAGGCCTATCTGCAGCAAGCCGCCATGGCGCCTGATCGGGTGCTTGTCGTCGATGCCGCCAGACCGCTGGATGCCGTACAGGAATCGGTACGGCAAGCGCTGTTGCCCTTGCTGGAGGGTGCCTGATATGGCCGAGCTGACTGCCTGCCCGCCCTGGTTGCGAGAGGACGGGCAGGCCTTGATGAGTCGCTCTCGAGAAGGTCGTCTGCCCCATGCCATCCTGCTCGGCGGTATCCATGGCATCGGCAAACGGGCTTTTTCCCAGTGGCTGTCAGAATCTCTGCTGTGTCGCAATCGGGGAGAATCGGGAGCCTGCGGGCAATGTGATTCCTGTCTGCAGTTGCTCGCCGGGGCTCACCCTGACTTTCGCAAGCTGTTGCCCGAAGGCGCCAACGCCGCCATCAAGGTCGATCCGGTGCGCGATCTGGTGGAGTGGCTGCAGTTGACCGCCAGTCAGGGCAGTTACCGAATCGCCGTGCTGGAACAGGCGGACAGCATGAACCGAAGCGCAGCCAACAGTCTGCTGAAGACGCTGGAAGAGCCGAGTGATCATGCGGTGATCATCCTCACTGCCACACGTACCGGAGCCTTGCCGGCCACCATTCGCAGTCGCTGTCAGACCATCAACCTGAAGATGCATGACAGGGCCGCGGCCATCGAGTGGTTATCAGCGTCGGTCCAGGACCCGGAGACAGCGCTGCTGGAGGCCGGCGGCGGACCCTATGCGGCATTGGCGATGCAGAACGACGAGTATCTGGCTGCCCGTGAGCTGTTGCTCAAGGCCTGGCACGATCTCTTTCTGCACAAGGGAAGTGTCGGGCGCATCAGTGATTCCCTGGCCGATCTGGAAACATCATTGTGCCTGGCGACCTTCAGTCGCTGGACCTTGCTGGCGGCCAAGCAGGGAGCAAATCTGTCCATCGAAGCCAATCCGGCTGTGATGGAGGTTATATCGGAGACGCGAGATCGACTTCGTAGTGAGCAATGGTTCACACTTCACGAGCGTTTACTGCAATTACATCGATCTGACAGTGCCAGCTTCAAGACTCAAGCTGTGCTTGAGGGAATGTTTGCCGATACGAGAATCATGACCAACAGCTGAAGTCTCTCCAATGACCGAAGAAACTCGCAAGGGAATCATCTCCTTTTCCATTACTGACCGTGGCGCGCTGTACTCATCCTATATGTCGTTCGTGCAGAACGGTGCGGTGTTCGTGCCCACGGCCCGGAGTTACGAGATAGGCGACAAGGTGTTCATGCTGTTGAAGCTCATGGACGACCACAGTGTTTCGCCGGTCAGTGGCACTGTGGTCTGGCAGACTCCAGCCGGAGCGCAGGGTAACAAGGTTGCCGGCGTTGGGGTGCAATTCTCGGATGAAGATCAGGGCAGCACCAAGAACAGTATCGAGCAACATCTGGCAGCGGCCATTCAGGGCGATCGTCCTACCCAGACCATGTAGGCGCAGCAGAGTCCGCAGCCCGCCCAGATGGCCTTGCCGACTGAGCTTGCCGTCATGGCCTGGCGCTGATGGCAAGCCGTGACATCTTCCGGTGAAATCCTGTTTGCGAAGTATCACGACATGGGAATGCATCGGAGCTCGGTAATCCGGTAGGCTTCATGTTTTTGCATGGCTGAATCAGAACATGGCTGCGGTCAGGAAGAAGGTTGAAGTATCCGGTACGCGTACTACCGGGAAACGTGCGGTTTCCGGCAAGCCGACCGGCAAGAAAACGGGAAACCGGAAGGCCTCGGTGACGACAGGCAGAAAAACCTCACCGCGAGCCCGAAGAACGGTGGAGCAGGTCATGGCGTACTTCGAGGATGCTCGCCCCAGCGATGTCTCCGACAAGGTTTTCGTCGCGACCAGTCCGGTTCACGGCAAGGGGCTTTTTGCGGCCACACGTCTGAAGGCGGGGACTCTCATCAGCCGCTTGCACGGCATGCCTACCTTCGACGATGGTACCTACGTCTTGTGGATTACCGACGAGCTGGGTCTCGAGTTGACCAACGATCTGAAGTACATCAACCACGACAAGAACCCCAATGCGGCCTATTCCGACCTGGATGTCACCTTGTTGCGTGACGTCGAGGCTGGCGAAGAGCTGCTACATGATTACGGGTGGTAACGACAAGTGAGCCGAACGATCAAGCAACTGGAAGGGCAGTTTCACCGTATCGCCCAGCTGGATCATGCCAGTACCTTTCTGTCCTGGGACCAGATGGTGATGATGCCCGATGGGGGCAATGCTCCTCGGGCGGCGGCTCTGGCGGAGCTTGCCAGTCTGCGACATGAGCTTCTGACTGCACCGGCAATGGGCGACTGGCTCAGTGAAGCAGAGTCTGAAGTCGTTTCAGGCAAGCTGGCCCCCGAACTCCTGCCGCATGTGCGGGAAATGAAACGGACCTGGCAGCAGGCGGTTGTCCTGCCAGCCAGCCTGGTACATGCCAAGGTGCTGGCTGGATCACGTTGCGAGCACGGCTGGCGGAAGCAGCGGGGAGAGAACGACTGGAAAGGCTTTCTCGAGAATTTCACGGAGGTGGTGGAGCTGTCCAGAGAGGAGGCAGGCTGTCGCCAGTCAGCCGCCGCGGACGACTTTGCCACACCCTATGACGCACTGCTGGATCTGCATTGCACCGGTGACACCCAGGCTCTGATCGATCGCGTTCTGGCAGAACTTCGGCAGGAGCTGCCATCCTTGTTGCAGGAAGTGATGGAGAAGCAGGCATCGCAAACGGTTGTCGATCTGCAGGGGCATTACCCGCTTGCTCAACAGCAATTGCTGAGTGAAGAGCTGATGCGCATGCTGGGCTTCGATTTCAGTGCCGGTCGACTCGATGTCAGCATGCATCCGTTCAGCACCGGTGGAAAAGGTGATCAACGCATCACGACTCGTTATCGCGAAGTCGACTTTGCCGATGCCTTGCAGGCCACTGCTCATGAAACCGGCCATGCCAGTTATGAAGCGGGTTTGCCGGAGGCCTGGCAATCCTTCCCGTTGGGCCGTTCACGCAACATGTGCATTCATGAAAGCCAGAGTCTGATGTTCGAGAAGCAGATCTATCTGTCGCGTGCCTTTACCCGGTCGATGGCCACGGTAGTGAAACGGTTTCTGCCAACCGCCGGCTTTGCGGACAGTGATTCCCTGTGGGCGGCGCAGACTCGCGTCAAGCCGAGCTTCATTCGGGTGGAAGCGGACGAAGTCACCTATCCACTGCATATCATGCTGCGCTACGACATCGAGAGCGCTCTGATCAACGGGCGGATGGAGGCAGCCGACATTCCAGCGGCCTGGGAGTCGGCGATGCAGCATTACCTTGACTTGTCCGTCGATGGCAATCATGCCATCGGATGCTTGCAGGACATCCACTGGACGGATGGGGCCTTCGGTTACTTTCCGTCCTATACCATGGGGGCAGTCAATGCCGCGCAGCTCATGGCATCACTCAAGCAGCAACATCCGGATTGGCAGGCGCACTTTTCCCGGGGCGATATCGCGTTTGTTCGCGAGTGGCTGTCCCGAACGATCTGGCAGCACGGCTGTGAGCTGGAATCTCAGGATCTGATGAGTTCGGCTACTGGTGAGGGCAGTAATGCGGCCCATCTGCTGGCCCATCTGCGCTCGAGGTATCTTGACGAGAGTGATTGAACCGTGAGCCCAGGGCTTGTCGTGTACTTCGAGTCTGGGGGCGGGGTGGTCAAAGGCGCCCTGGGCTTGAAGGTGTTCCTGCGAGTTCTGAGGCGCGGTGGTCAAAGGCGCCCTGGGCTTGAAGGCGTTCTTGCGAGTTCTGAGGCGCGGTGGTCAAAGACGCCCTGGGCTTGAAGGCGTTCTTGCGAGTTCTGAGGCGCGGTGATCAAAGGCGCCCTGGGCTTGAAGGTGTTATTGCGAGTTAAAGGGCGCGGTGGTTACTGGCGTTCAGGGCTTCTACGTGTTCTTTCAAGTGCCGGCGCAACAGTGTCAAGGCGTCAGGGCTCGTCGTGCTCTCCGAGTCTGGGGGCACGATGATCAAGATTCAGACGGCTGTTACTGAACCGGATCGGTGTGCGTACACCGGGAATGCCATCCGGTTCGATCTGCATTCCCCGTGCCTTGAACTGAGGGTCGGCAAAGACATCAGCCACGCTGTTGATCGGACCTGCGGGAACCACGGAGTCCTCCAGTGCCTGCAATAATGCATCTCTGGTCCACATTGAAGTGCGGGCACTCAGCACTTCCTCAAGCGAAACACGGTTCATGACCCGGGCCGCATTGGTGGCGTAGCGCTCATCGCTGGTCAGTTCATCGAGTTCAAGCAAGGAGCACAGGCGAGCGAATTGTCCATCGTTGCCCACGGCAATGATCAGGTGGCCGTCGCTGACAGGAAAGGTCTGATAAGGCGCAATGTTCGGGTGACGATTGCCCATGCGGGTGGGTGATTTGCCGCTGGCCAGAAAATTCATGGACTGGTTGGCCAATACGGCCGTCATGCAATCGAACAGCGACAGGTCGATGTGCTGGCCCTGGCCATTGGACTGGCGTTGCAGAAGAGCCGCCTGAATGGCAATGACACCATAGAGCCCGGTGAAGATATCGGCAAAGGCGACACCGATCTTCTGCGGCTGGCCATCGGGTTCGCCGGTCAGATCCATGATGCCGCTCATGCCCTGGATCATGAAATCGTAGCCTGCCCGGCTGGCATAGGGCCCGGTCTGACCAAAGCCTGTCACCGAGCAATAGATCAGGGCCGGATGCCGTTTACACAGTGTTTCTGCGTCCAGACCGTATTGCTCGAGACCACCCACCTTGAAATTCTCGACGACCACATCGGCCTCGGCAATCAGCTCCAGAACGCGCTGCTGGCCGGCCTCGGTCTTCAGATCGACCACAATGGATTGCTTGCCGCGATTGCAGGCATGGAAATAGGCAGCGCTGCGTTCACCGTCGATGTCGATCCAGGGAGGTCCCCATTGCCGCGTATCGTCTCCCATCGGGCTTTCCACCTTGATGACTTCGGCACCCAGGTCAGACAGGGTTTGTCCGATCCAGGGGCCGGCAAGGATTCGCGCCAGCTCCAGCACCTTTATTCCAGTCAATGGGGCTTCGTTCATGAGGCAGTGCTACTCGCTTTGTTGGATGGAACGGCTCTGTACGCTTCGAATCTGCAACAGGCCGGGCAAGGCAGATTCTAGACGGTTGGCACTTCCCCGGCACCGTGGTTGGCACCGGGAATCAGCTGATCGGCCGATGCCCAGGGCGTTTCACTGAAAGGGCGACTTTCGATCTGCTCGACGCTGCGAGTCTCACCCGAGACTTGCAGAATGCAGTGTGAGCAGTTTGACAGGGTCGGCAGTTCGTGCAGGACGTTCAGGTCGACATTGGCGTAGTGCGCCAGAATGGTTTTCATTATCGCGCCATGGCTGACAACCAGCAGATTCGCCTCTTCAGGCAAATGACTGTGCTCGCTGATGATCGACTCGATGGCGCTCACGCCGCGTAGCTGGACTACCTGTGAAGTCTCGGCGCCTTCCACTTCGAACAAGGGCGAGGCGATGCGGTGCAGCTCGACCATTTCCGGGTGAGCGCTTTCGATATCGGCCCACATGTGGCCCTGCCATATGCCCAGTCGCACTTCTCGCAGATCATCCCGGTAGACGACTTCATCCTCGCGTTCACCGAGAATCAGTGCTGTGGTCTGTCGGGTGCGCACACTGCTGCTGGAATACACCGCACTGAGCGGCATGTCCCTGAAATCCGCCCCTCTGTCGGTAGCCTGTTGTCGGCCGATGTCATCCAGCTCGGATTCCAGCTGACCCTGAATCCGTCGAATTGCGTTCCAACTGGTCTGGCCGTGACGGACGATGTGTATTCGCATGGTGGTAGTGACGAACAGTCAAAGTGAGCGGGCAGATAGGGTAACGTATAGTGCAAGAGTCTGTATGGAGCGTCAGGAGATGTGGCAACAATCGGCAGAACGGCAACTGGGTGTCGTGTTGCGCAGCTGGTGGCAATTGGGTGGCGGAGATTTTGCCCAGAGCTGGAGAGCCGAGGTTGTTGGTGGAGATTCCACGACGTTGCGTACGGGCGATCATGTCTTCATCAAGACTCACGCCAACCCGCCTCCACGGCATTTTTCGACAGAGGCAAGGGGCCTGTCCTGGCTTGCTGACGCCGGTCCGGTTGCCGTGCCTGCGGTGCTGGGTGTCAGTGATGACCCGCCCTGGCTGGCCTTGCAATGGGTGGAGGAGGGGTCTCCTGTGGAGGTGACGGAGCAGTGTCTGGGTGTGGCTCTGGCTCAATTGCATCGAGTACCGTGTCCACTGTTCGGCCGGGAAGACGAACGCAGCACTGGCAGCCTGGGCTTGCCGAATTCGCCCTGTCAGTCATGGGCGGAATTCTATGCAACGCAGCGCCTGTTGCCACTGGCGGCCATTGCGGCTGAGAGACAGGCCCTGTCCGCCAGGACTCTGCGTCGCATCGAGCAACTGGCCGAGCGACTGGACGAGCATGAGGATGATGCCGTGCAGGCATCTCGCCTGCATGGCGATCTGTGGGCGGGAAACCGATTGGTGGATATCGAGGGGAACAGCTGGTTGATCGACCCGGCCTGCCACGGCGGGCACCGGGAATTCGACCTGGCCATGATGCGATTGTTCGGTGGCTTTGGTGATGCCTGTTTCGCGGCCTACCAGGAAAGCTGGCCATTGGCAGCAGGCTGGCAAGAGCGTATCGCTCTACACCAGCTTGCCCCCCTCATCGTTCACGCCATCAAGTTCGGCAGTGCCTATGTCGGCCCGACCGAAGCCGCATTGGACCAGTATCTGGGCTGACCGGGTCTGGTACCGCCCGAGTAACGTTTCAGCCGGCCTTTTCGTCCTGCGCCAGTGCATCGAGGATTCTGACCCAGCTGCGGATTCCCTTGTGGAAGCTCTTCAGAGAATATTTTTCATTGGGGGAATGGATGGCATCGTCGTCCAGCATGAAGCCGATGAGTAGGCTGTCCATGTCCAGTATCTTCTTGATATGACCCACTACCGGAATGGAGCCGCCACAACCGGCATAGACGGCTTCCTTCTGCCACTCCCGTGTCAGGGCTTGCTGGGCCTGCCTGAACGCAGGAGCCTCTACCGGCATCACGGTGGCGGGAGAGCCGTCCTTGCTCAGATAGGATGCGGTGCAATCCGGTGGCAGACGGTCTTCGATGTGCTTGTACAGTGCCTGCTGGATACTGACCGGGTCCTGATTGCCGACAAGACGGAAGCTGACCTTGGCCATGGCCCTGGAGGGCAGCACTGTCTTGAATCCTTCACCGGAATAGCCGCCGGCTATACCGTTCACATCGCAGGTGGGGCGTGCCCATATCTGCTCCAGTACCGAGTAGTCCGCTTCGCCGGCAGGCTTTGACAGTCCGACGGATTCGAGAAAGCCTGCATCGTCATGCTGCAGGGATGCCCATTGGGCGCGTACGTCTTCAGGGAGCTCGGGCACACCCTCATAGAAACCTGGCAGGGTGATGCGGCCCTCATCATCGTGCAGGTCGGCCAGTATGCGAGTCAGCACGCGAATCGGATTGATGGCCGGGCCTCCGTACATGCCGGAATGCAGGTCCAGCGACGGTCCCGTGATGGTGATTTCCTCGCCGACCATGCCGCGCAGCATGGTCGAGATCGTGGGTGTTTCGCTGTCCCACATGCCGGTGTCACAAACCAGGGCCAGGTCGGCCTTGAGCTCGTCGTTGTGCTTCTGCATGAAAGGTATCAGCGATGGCGAACCACTTTCCTCTTCGCCTTCGAAAAACAGGCTGACACGGGTGGGCAATGAACCGGTGACCTGCTTCCAGGCTCGGCAAGCCTCCACGAACGTCATCAATTGACCCTTGTCATCGGCAGCTCCGCGGGCGCGAATGACCTTTCCCTTGTCCGTCTCCTCGACGGCCGGCTCGAACGGCGGCCGGTGCCACAGCTCCAGAGGATCCACGGGTTGCACATCATAATGACCGTAGAAGAGCAGGTGCGGACCCTGCTCACTGGCGCCGGCCTGATGTCCGACGACCATCGGGTGGCCCGGTGTGTCATGTCGCTGAGTCTCGAACCCGATGCTGCTCAGATCCTCCACCAGCCAGTCGGCCGCCTTTCGACAGGAATCCCGATAGGCCGGGTCCGTCGAGATGCTGTCAATTCGCAGCAACTCGAACAACCGCTCCAACGCCCCCGGCAACCCCTCATCCACCTGCCGCAATACTCGCTCTACATCACTCATCGGGTCGGACCACGCTATGTCGTTGATTATCAGTAAGAATCATGCGGATTCCCGGTGCTATCACACCTTGAATCAGCCTTTTGACATGGAATTATGGCATTCAAAGACCAAATCTCCAGCCAATGACGTTGACGCTGCACGAAAGTGAGGTGCGTTTCTTTCGCTCTACTGGTGTCAGATGCTTCCTTGATCGACTGTTTTCGGGTTGAAAAACGGCTCGTCTAGAGTTATGAACAGGTACTTTTTACTCGTTAGTGTTTTAATATCAAGTGTTTATGGTGGTCCGACCCGGGGGGGGATGTGATTTGTTATGAGGTGGGGGCAGTGCCGAGGCGCGATGAGGGGTGGTTGCGGCGGTGGCGTGAGAGTCTGCAGGTGGTGGACACGGTCATGGTGCCGCCTCGCGATGCGGCCACATTCGAGGTGCCTGCGGGCCACGGCTTTCGCATACACAGTGTTGAAGGGCCGCAGGTGGGTGATCTCAATCTGTGGAATGCGGACGACCTGACAGAGCGATTCTTCAGTGGCAAGACGCGTCAGCTGCATGCCACCCATGTGACTCGTGGTGATCGTCTGTGGTCTTCCATGCCCGGCATCCGTGCCATGGCGACGATTACGCACGATACTCTGGAGTGGTATGGATGGGACGAGGAGGGAGGAGGTGTGCATGATGTGATCGGCACACGTTGTGATCCCTACACCAACCGTCTGTTGAAGGGTGTTGATTATCATCACTGCTGTCATTCGAATCTGACTCGCGCCATGGCACGCAAGCTGGGTCGACCTGTCGCGGAGGTGGAGCCGCTGATCCACGATGTGCTGAACGTGTTCATGTGCACCGGATTCACACTGGACACTCACCAGTACTTCATGAAGGCAAGCCCGGTTCGACCTGGTGACTATCTTGAATGTCTGGCTGACATCAATCTGCTGGGTGCCCTGTCAGCCTGCCCTGGCGGTGATTGCGGCAGCAGCCATTCGGATGATGAAACCCCCTGTTATCCGCTGAAGGTGGACATCCTTGCCCCCTCGAAGGAGATACTGGCAAGCTTCGAACCTGAACCGGCCAATGCCTATGATCGAAGTCACGGCATACCGGTTACGTAGCCTTGAATCGGCCCTTGCCGGTGAAGCGGAAGAGTCGCCGGTCTGTGGGGTCACCCCTGCATATCAAGCAACTGGAGCACATGCCAGGCCAGCGCTGAATTGCTGCTGATGACCGGTATGCCCAGTCGCTGGCTGGCCTCCTCGATCAGGCCGTGCGTTCGAAGATTGGTGCATGAGGCAACGATTGCATCGGGTCTGCCGTCACGCGCAAGCATGTCCAGAGAATGCATGAGAGAAGAGCGGGCGATGCGTGCAACCCGATCGTCGCGCGATTCGTTGAACGAGGCCACGCTGACCAGCTGCCGTTCGGGCGTTTGCAGGGCATCGATGAGTGCCCGGGAAACTTCCGGCACATAGGGCGTCAGCAAGGCCGGCCGACAGACCTGCAGGACATCGAGCTGCGCCTTGATGGCACTCAGGGGGTTGCTCACGGCAACCCCGGGAAACACGCCACGCACGGCGTCACTGACGGCCTGCTCGCCGATGACGGTCGTCGCCGAGGTGCAACCGTAGACGATGACCCTGAATGGTGTGGTCGAGGGCAACAGCGCAACACTGGCGGGCAATGCCTGTTTCATCTGTTGCAGGCTGTCATTGCTGATGTCCACGCTGTTGGGGATGCGACTGTGAAACAGTCGGATGGAATCAGGCAACCAGAGCCGCAGCTCATGTTCCATGGTTTCGTCGGTCTGCAAGACGACAAGTCCGACGGCTGGCAGATGTTCGGAGTCCTCGTCAATCTCGAAGGGCAACACCTGAATATCGATCATCGCTTACTCCCCGGTCCAGTCAATCAAGGGTATGTCTCTGGGCGCCCTGGTAGACAGCAGTTCATAGCCGCTATCGGTGACCAGCAGGTTTTCCTCATGCACCATGACCTTGCCATCAGCATAACGGTATCCCGGTTCGAGTGTCATTACCATGCCGGGTAGCAGGGGGCTGTGGTCGAACGGGGTTATGGAGGGAGTTTCGGTCAATTGCATGCCGAGGCCGTGTCCGAGTCGGCCCACACCGGAGTCGGACTTGTCTTTCTGGTCTGGAGAAAGAATGGATTGCATGGCGTCGTAGACACTGGCGCAGCTTGCATGACCTGCAGCAATGCAGGCCAGACCTGCCTCGGTGGCATCCCAGGTTCTCTGGTGCGCAGCAGCACTTGCCGGGTCGACATGGCCTATGGCGAAGTTGCGATCGAAATCGGCATGATAGCCATCGAAAATACAGCCAGTATCCAGAATCAATACATCTCCGGCCCCGATCGCACGATCCCCGGGCGGCGAGATGATGTCTTCATAGCCACCGGTACCTGCCGCTCCCACCAGATAGGGCACGTCATCGGCCCCCTGTTGCAGGCACAGAATTCGGAAGGCGCGAAAGACTTCCACTTCAGTCATGCCCGGACGAACAAGCTCTGGCAATAGTGCGAAACTGCGTGAGACCAGCGCGCAGACATGCCGCAGTTTCTCGATCTCGGCGGCTGACTTGATCTGCCGCACGGCCCTGAGTGACGCGGTGGCATCAACGAAACGACTTCCACCCAGAGCGGCTCTGAGGCGTTCGAAGTCGTTCAGTGGATAACGCAACTGTGTCTCTGCCGCCATCGGCAGACCGATGGTTCCTCTGCTGCCCGCCAGTTCCGTCAGGGTATCGATCAGCAGAGAGACGCCGTCGTCGCTCGGATGCGGCGATGACCAGCTGCGAATATCGCTGACCCAGGTGCGTTGCATGCAGCTCAGACCGATGCTCGGTATGACCGCCACCGGTGCGCCGGCTTGCGGTAGCAGCAGATGCCACGGTCGGGTCGGACTCTGCCAGAACTGCGTCATGAAGCCGCTCAGGTAGCGAACATCGGCTTCACTGGTCAACCATAGCAGATCGATGTCGGCCGAACGCATGTTGGCCTGTACCCGACGAGCCCGCTCTTCGAACTCACGCCTGTCGAAGCCACGAGGGGGCACTATTTGTCCGGTTAGCCGAATGGACAGGTCCGTCATCGCCTGCGGCAGGCTGTCATCGCTCATATGCTGCAGAATCTCAGGTTATGATGCAATCATGGGCCGCAGGAGGTGGTCGCTTGCCTGCGTAACACCGTAAACAGTGTCCACACGGTTGTTGCCATATATTTACAGGCAGTTGCAAGACCACGCAAGCCAGTCAACCGGGTACCCGGATGCACCTGGGACTGTAGTCGCAGAACTCGTCGTCACTGCCGTGCCAGGTCAAGGATATGTTCATGGGCCACAAGAAGACCAAAACAAGAACCATCGTCATCACCGGCTGCAGTCGCGGCCTGGGGCGCGCGCTCGTCGATGAGTTCGTGGCAGCCGGGCATACGGTGGCTGGCTGCAGCCGTTCGTCCGTGGAAATGCAGGAGCTGGCCCGAAGCTATCCCGACGGCCATGACTTTCGAGCGCTGGATGTCGCTGATGACACGGCAGTGACCGAGTGGTCTGCCGACGTGCTGCAATCGGTTGGTGTACCCGATCTGCTGATCAACAATGCCGGGATCATCAATCGCCCCCTGCCTCTGTGGGAAATTCCGGCAGAGGAGTTCCAGCAGCTGCTGGCGGTCAATGTCGCTGGCGTCCATCATGTCATCCGCGCGCTGTTGCCGCACATGATCGAAGCGGGTAGAGGGGTCATCATCAATCTCAGTAGTGGCTGGGGGCGTTCGGTCTCTACCCAGGTTGCACCGTACTGCGCCAGCAAGTGGGCCATCGAAGGTCTGACCAGGGCACTGGCGGAGGAATTGCCCGATGGCCTGGCCGCCATACCGGTCAGCCCCGGCGTCATCGATACGCAGATGCTGCGTCAGGTCTGGGGCGAACGGGCAGGTGGCTATCGCACTCCACAGCAATGGGCACGGCAGGCCGCACCCTATCTGCTGGGGCTGAATGCATCCCACAGTGGTCAGCCACTGACGGTACCGGGTTGATCCTGGCGCTCTCTGCTCAGGGGAAAGATCGGCAGTGTGTGTTAACTCGCGAACCTCGCCTCACCCGGTGGGCAGGCGTCACGTGATCGATCTGCTGACACGCTGAATGGCGTGGAATCAAGGGCCTGTCGACAGGTGCTTGAGGGCCGCTTCACGACAATGCCTTGCCCTCTGTGCCAGAACGACATTCGTGAACCATTTTTTTCGTTCAGGGCTTGGGAGTTGGACGCTTTGACAGTATCCTTGTGCGATGCAAATACAGCCCTTTCTGATTGCCGGTGTCGATGAAGTCGGACGTGGCCCGCTGGCTGGTCCCGTGGTGGCCGCCGCTGTGATTCTTGATCCTGACAACCCCATTGACGGACTGCTCGATTCCAAGATGCTGAACGAAGCCACCCGTGATCGACTCGATGTGGACATCCGCGAGCGAGCTCTGGCATTTTGCGTGGCGGAGGCCAGTGTCGAGGAAATCGATACCATCAATATCCTGCATGCCAGCATGCTGGCCATGTCGCGAGCCGTGGACGGCCTGGCCATGACGCCGAATGTGGCCCTGATTGACGGTAATCGCTGCCCCGCGCTGGATTGCCCTGCGCAGGCCATCGTCAAGGGAGACCAGCGTGTGCAGGCCATCAGTGCGGCCTCCATCATTGCCAAGGTAGCGCGTGATCGAATGATGATCCAGCTCCACGAGCAATACCCGGAATACGGTTTCGCCGGCCACAAGGGCTATCCAACGGCCAGACATCGGCAAGCCATCATCGAGCACGGAGTCACTCATCTGCATCGTCGTTCCTTCAAGCCGGTGCGTGAAGCACTGCAGGCAGCTGCAGCGTTGCAATCACAGGTGCCTGTCTGATGAGCGCTGACAGTCATGACGCCGACCCGCTGACAACCGGCACCGACATGGCAGAGGCCAGCCCGCCACCGCCGTTCGTGCACCTGAGCATTCATACCGAATTCTCGCTGGTCGACAGTACCATTCGCATCAAGCCCCTGGTCAAGCAGGTGGCGAAGAGCATGCCGGCCGCGGCCGTGACCGATCGCGTGAACATGTTCTCGCTGGTCAAGTACTATCGCGCGGCCATGGGAGCTGGTATCAAACCGGTTGCCGGTGTCGACATGACGCTGCGCGGTGCCTTGCCCGATGGCGAGACCAGCCGAGTCATCCTGCTGGTGCAGAACGACAGGGGGTACAGCAATCTGACGACTCTCGTGTCACGCGGTTACCAGGAAGGCCAGCACGGTGGCTCGCCGGTGGTGGACATCGAGTGGTTGTTCGAGGCCAATGATGGCCTGATCGCACTGTCCGGCAGCGTTGATGGTGATGTGGGTCAGGCGCTCAAGCGTGGTCATGCAGATGAAGCGCAGGTACTGGCGCAGCGCTGGAAGGCGGTTTTCGGCGATCGCTATTATCTGGAGCTGACGCGCACCGGCAAGGACTTCGAGGAAGAGTACATTGTCGGCGCCTGTGCCATCGCCATCGACAATGATATCCCGGTGGTGGCCACCAACGATGTGCGCTTTCTGGAAAAGGATGATTTCAGTTCTCACGAGGCACGTCTGTGCATCCAGTCGGGCTATGTGCTGGCCGATACGCGACGCCCGAAGCTGGTTACCGAAGAACAGTACCTGAAGTCAGCCGATCAGATGCATGCGCTGTTCGCCGATATTCCGGTGGCGCTGGCCAACTCGGTGGAAATCGCCCGCCGTTGCAATCTGACGCTGAATCTGGGCACACCGGTGCTGCCGGATTTCCCGATTCCCGACGGCATGACCGAAACGGAATTCTTCTATCAATCGGCTCAGGAAGGGCTGGAGATCCGTCTGCAGCAGTTGTATGACACGAATCGTCCGGATTTTGCCGACATTCGTGCGCCTTACGATGCCCGCCTGAAGCGCGAACTGGACGTCATCGCCGAGATGGGCTTTCCCGGTTACTTCCTGATTGTCGCCGACTTCATTCAATGGTCACGCGACAACGGCATTCCGGTGGGACCGGGTCGAGGTTCGGGTGCCGGCTCGCTGGTGGCCTATGTATTGACGATCACCGATCTGGACCCATTGCAGTATGACCTGCTGTTCGAGCGCTTTCTGAACCCGGAACGTGTCTCCATGCCGGATTTCGATATCGATTTCTGCATGGATGGCCGTGACCGGGTCATCCAGTACGTTTCGCAGAAATACGGCGCGCACCGGGTCTCGCAGATCATCACCTACGGCACCATGGCCGCCAAGGCGGTGGTGCGAGACGTAGGTCGTGTGATGAGTCACCCATATCATTTCGTCGATTCCATCGCCAAGATGGTGCCGTTCGAAGTGGGCATGACCCTCACCAAGGCCATGGCGGAATCGGAAGATCTGGCGCGCGCCTACAAGGATGACGAAGAGGTCACCTCGCTGCTGGACATGGCTCTCTCGCTGGAAGGACTGTCACGCAACTGCGGCAAGCATGCCGGAGGCGTGGTCATCGCCCCGACCGCCCTGACCGACTTTGCGCCACTGTATTGCGAACCGGACGGTTCGAGTCTGGTGACGCAGTTCGACAAGGACGATGCCGAGGCGGTAGGCCTGGTGAAATTCGACTTTCTCGGCCTGCGCACACTGACCATCATCGACAATGCGGTCAAGGAGATCAACAAGCACCGGGACGAGCCGCTGAATCTGCTGGCGCTGCCACTGGACGATGCTCCGACCTACAAGCTGTTGCAGGATGCCCAGACCACGGCGGTCTTCCAGCTGGAATCCGCGGGCATGAAACGTCTGATCGAACGTCTGCGACCTGACAACTTCGAAGACATCATCGCTCTGGTGGCCCTGTATCGTCCGGGGCCTCTGCAGTCAGGCATGGTGGATGACTTCATCGACCGCAAGCATGGTCGAAAGAAGATGGCCTGGCCGCACGAGGACTATCAGCTCGAAGCGCTGCGGCCCACTCTGGAACCTACCTATGGGGTCATCCTGTATCAGGAGCAGGTCATGGGGATTGCCCAGGTCATGGCGAAGTTCTCGCTCGGTACCGCCGATATCCTGCGGCGCGCCATGGGCAAGAAGAAGCCCGAGGAGATGGCCAAGCAGCGAGCGGTCTTTCTCGAAGGCTGCAAGGGCAATGGCATCGATCCCGAACTGGCGGGCAATATCTTCGATCTGGTGGAGAAGTTTGCCGGATACGGATTCAACAAATCGCACTCGGCGGCCTATGCCTTGCTGTCCTATCAGACAGCCTGGCTCAAGTGCCATCACCCGGCAGCCTTCATGTCGGCAGTCATGTCGGCGGATATGGACAACACCGAAAAGGTGGTTGGCCTGATCGACGAGTGCAATGTCATGGGACTGACCGTGCAGCCGCCGGATATCAATCGCTCGGCGGTGCGCTTCTCGGTTGTCGATGAAAAGACGGTGCTGTATGGGCTGGGGGCCATCAAGGGCGTCGGTGAATCAGCGCTGGCCAATGTACTTGAAGCGCGCGATGCCTCGGGCGCTTTCGAGACGCTGGATGATCTGTGTCGCCGGGCGAGTCCCGGTACGGTCAACAAGCGCGTGCTGGAAGCCTTGGTCAAGGCGGGAGCCGTGGACTCACTGGGCCCGAATCGAGCCAGTCTGTGGAAGCATCTGGCCAGCGCTCTGCGTGGCGCAGACCAGTTTCACAAGAATCAGGCGGCCGGGCAGAATGACCTGTTCGGATTGGGTGAGCCGGTGGAGAGCGATGAGCCGGAACTCATGGAGACGCTGCCGGACTGGAGCGACAGGGAACGGCTGCGAGCCGAAAAGGAGACGCTGGGCCTGTACCTGAGTGGTCATCCGATCAACGAGTATCTGCCGGAACTGTCGCATTTCACCCACGGCCGGCTCAAGGCCGTCTGCGCCAAGGCGGGCAGCGCTGACAGCGGTCCATCCTTTCGCCAGCGCGGTGTGCCGGTGGTAGCGGCAGGTCTGGTCATGGCAGTGCGCCAACGTGATGGAAATCATGGCCGCATGCAGTTCATCACGCTGGATGACGGCACGGGTCGGGTCGAGATCACGCTGCGCGGTGAGCAGATCGATGCCAGCGGACACCTGGTGGTCAAGGATGAAGTGCTCATCGTTGACGGGGATGTCAGTCCGGACGAGTTCAATGGGGGTTACAAGATTCGCGCACGGGAAATCTACGATATGGGCAGTGCCCGTGCCCGCTTCGCCCGGCAGCTGCTGATCCGTCTGGATGGTCGCCTGTGCCGTGAAGGCACGCTGGATCAGATGATCAGTACCCTGTCGAATTACAAGAGCGGAACGATTCCCGTGTGGTTCAGCTATCGGAATGGCAAGGCCCAGGCGCGTATACGTGCCGGAAATCGCTGGGCCGTCACCCCGCAACTGGAGCTGATCGATCAGCTGGGACAGCTGACGGGTGAGGGGAATGTGGAGCTGGTCTATTGACGTGCCGGAATTCCGGCGCCACAGTAGTCACCAGCAGGCACGGTCAGCGTGCCTGAAATCATCAATTGTCACTATCCAGTACACTACGCACTCTGCGAGTGCAGGCAGCTCACCGGAGCGTACCGGATGCAGGCCACAGCCTCGCCGAAACCGATCCGGTAAACTAGAATCCATCTGACCACCAAAGGCGCCGTCGCTTATCCATGAATCCCAATTTTCTTGACTTCGAGCAACCGATTGCCGAGTTGGAGGCGAAGATTCGCGAACTGCAGTTCGCCACCGCCGATGCTGACATCAACATCAGCGAGGAAGTCGATACCCTCAAGAAGAAATGTGACTCGCTCACCAGCAGCATATTTTCCAAGCTGAGTTCCTGGCAGATCTTCAAGCTGGCACGCCACCCCCAGCGGCCCTATACCCGTTTCTATATCGACAACGTCTTTACCGACTTCGATGAACTGCATGGCGATCGGCTGTATGCCGATGACGCCGCGATCATCGGCGGCACTGCCAGGCTCAATGGCAAGCCGGTGGTGGTCATCGGTCACGAGAAAGGTCGGGATACCAAGGAAAAGATTCAGCGCAATTTCGGTATGCCACGTCCCGAAGGCTATCGCAAGGCCAAGCGTCTGATGGAAATGGCAGAGCGTTTTTCGCTGCCGGTCATCACCTTCATCGACACCATGGGGGCCTATCCGGGTGTCGGCGCGGAGGAGCGCGGACAGAGTGAGGCAATTGCCCGCAACCTGTTCGTCATGGCCGGGCTCAAGACACCCATCATCTGTACGGTCATCGGAGAAGGGGGATCCGGTGGAGCGCTGGCCATCGGTGTCGGCGATCGGGTCATGATGCTGCAGTATTCGGTCTACTCGGTCATCAGTCCGGAAGGCTGCGCATCCATTCTCTACAAGAGTGTCGACAAGGCTGCCGATGCTGCCGAAGCCATGGGCATCACGTCGGAGCGACTGCTGGAACTGAATCTGGTGGATCGTGTGATTCCCGAACCGCTCGGTGGCGCTCATCGCGACCCTCAGCAGATGGCTGCCAACATGCAGGCCGCGCTGATCGAGGAGTTGGCCATTCTCTCCGGTCTGCCCATGGATACCTTGTTGTCGAATCGCCAGGAGAAGCTGCGCGCCTACGGACAGTTCCGGGAAAACGCGTGAATCCTGCCGCGGCCGTTGCCCATTACGTAGCGCAACAGCCCCAGGCAACGCAGTATTGCGTTGCCTACAGCGGCGGTATGGATTCGCATGTCCTGCTGTTGCTGATGGCTCAACTGCGCGATCACGGTCGTGTAACGGCGGTACGGGCGCTGCATGTCGATCATGGACTGCAGGCTGCCAGTGCAGGCTGGGGCGAGCATGCCCGGACAATCTGCCGCGACTTGAACATTGCGCTGGAATCAAGGCAGGCCGATTTCGGGCCGACGGAGATGGCGGGCGATGATGGACCCGAAGCGGCAGCTCGCAAGGCGCGCTACGCTGCCTTCTCCCAGGTGCTGCGTCCGGGTGAGCACCTGCTGCTGGCTCAGCATGCCGAAGACCAGGCCGAGACCTTCCTGCTGCAGGCCCTGCGTGGCAGTGGTCCCGATGGCCTGGCCAGTATTCCACGCAAGCGGCGGTTCGCCCAGGGTTACATGGGACGCCCCCTGCTGGTCTGCTCGCAGGAATCGCTGCAGGATGTCGCGCGCCAGCATGGTCTGCACTGGATCGAGGATCCGTCCAATCTGGACCATCGTTTCGATCGCAATTACCTGCGTCACCAGGTCATGCCACTGCTCAAGGCGCGTTGGCCGGCAGCTACCGAAACGCTGAGTCGGGCAGCCCTGCGCAGTGCCGCTGCCAGCCAGAGCCTGCTGGTCATGGCTCGCCAGGATCTCGCCTCACTGCAGATACCGGGTACCACCGAGTTGAGTATCACTGCCATTCGCGCCTTGCCACGAGAGCGCGCCTTCACCGCGCTGCGCCTGTTCATTCGCCAGCGAGGTCTGCGTATGCCACGCCTGCAGGATCTGATGCAGGTAATGAGCGATCTGGTCGAGGCCCGGCCGGACTCCGCAGGGATCGTCAATGTGCGCGACTATGTCATCCGGCGTCACCGGGACAAACTCTACGTTCTGCCGCCGCAGACCCGAACGGCACCTTTCCGCTACGAATGGCAGTCACCCTTCGAGCCGCTGACCATCCGCGAAACCGGATTGACGATGACGCTGGAACTGTGTCGGGAGCAGGGGATCAAGCTACCCTCATCCGGTTCGATCACCGTCAAGAGCCGTGCCGGTGGGGAGCTTGTCAAACTGGGTGAGCCGGCATATCACAAGGCCGTCAAGAAGATCCTGCAAGAGTCTTCGGTACCTCCCTGGGTGCGTGAAACCATTCCCTTGCTGTATATCGATGGTCGTCTGGCAGCCATCTGGAACATGGCAGTGGCCGTGGATTGTCGAGCACCGCGCACCTCCACTGCAGATCGGCACGACGCATCGGCGCCCTCCCGTGATGCGATCGATATCGATGCCGATGGTCAACACCTGGACGCGGAATCCTCGGAACTGCTCTGACGCTGCCTCTTGCCATGCAAGTCGGCGCCGCTCGGCAAGGTGGCAGGACACTTCTATCGGCCTGTTCGCAGTCTGCAGCCCATCGCATCGGGACCGCCGACAAAGAATGCAACGGATAGGTGTTTTGCAATTGTTAGCGCTCGCGCGTTCTGGTAATCTCAACGCCCGTTCAGAGTGCTTATTGCATTCTGTAGCGGGACTTCCCTGAACGTTCCGCGTCACGCTTATTCGCGTCGTCTGCACCCAGAATGATCTTGTTCTGATGTGCTCGCGGCTCCAACAGACTTCCTGTCCATGACGCGTTTTATTTTCGTAACTGGTGGCGTGGTATCGTCACTGGGAAAGGGTATTGCAGCAGCCTCACTGGCGGCGTTGCTCGAAGCGCGTGGCCTCAAGGTCACGATGCTCAAGCTCGACCCTTACATCAATGTCGATCCGGGCACCATGAGTCCTTATCAGCATGGCGAGGTCTTCGTCACGCACGATGGCGCCGAGACCGATCTCGATCTGGGACACTACGAGCGTTTCGTGCGTATCCAGACCAGTCAGAGCAACAACTTCACGACCGGTCGTGTGTACGAGACCGTCATCGCCAACGAACGGCGTGGGGATTATCTGGGAGCCACCGTACAGGTGATTCCCCACATAACCGACGAGATCAAGCGACGGGTACTGGTCGGTGCCGGTGACGCCGATGTGGCCATGGTCGAGATCGGTGGAACCGTCGGTGATATCGAATCCCTGCCGTTTCTGGAGGCGATTCGACAGATGGCCGTGCAGCTGGGTCGCGAGAAGACCCTGTTCATGCACCTGACACTGGTGCCCTACATCGCCTCGGCCGGCGAGATCAAGACCAAGCCGACACAGCACTCGGTCAAGGAGCTGCGTTCCATCGGTATCCAGCCGGACATTCTGCTGTGCCGTGCCGATCGCCTGCTGCCGGATTCCGAGCGGCGCAAGATCGCCCTGTTCACCAATGTGCAGGAACGGGCCGTCATCGCGGCCAACGATGCCGATACCATCTATGACATCCCGCGCATGCTGCATGCACAGGAACTGGACGAACTGGTGGTCGAGCAGTTCAAGCTGGACTTGCCGCCAGCAGATCTGAGTGAATGGCAGCGTGTGGTGGACCGTATCCGACACCCTGGCAAGTCCGTCACCATCGGCATGGTAGGCAAATACACGGAGCTGACGGAATCCTACAAGTCGCTCAATGAAGCCTTGACCCACGCCGGCATCCAGACAGACAGTCGTGTGAAGATCCGTTACCTGGACGCCGAAAAACTCGAGCAGGGCGACCTGCGAATCCTGGGCGAGGTGGATGCCATTCTGGTACCCGGCGGCTTTGGCAATCGCGGTGTGGAAGGCAAGATCATCGCCGCGCAATACGCGCGCGAGCACAAGATCCCGTATCTGGGCATCTGTCTGGGCATGCAGGTAGCCGTCATCGAGCATGCCCGTCACGTGGCAGGTATCGAAGCGGCCAACAGCAGTGAGTTCGATCTCGATGCCGAGGAGCCGGTCATTGCACTGATTACCGAATGGCAGAATGAAGACGGTGAAACCGTGCTTCGAGACAAGGATTCCGATCTGGGTGGAACCATGCGCCTGGGTGGCCAGCTGTGCGTCATGCAACCCGACTCACTGGCCGCCAGAATGTACGGTGCCGAGCAGGTGGTGGAACGTCATCGTCATCGCTTCGAATTCAACAACAACTATGCGAATCGCCTGACCGAAAGCGGACTGGTGATCTCGGCTCGCTCCAGTGGCTCCATCGCTGCAACCGACGAAGGTGAAGCCGACATGGATACCAACGGCCTGGTCGAGATGATCGAACTGCCGGATCACCCCTGGTTCATCGGTTGCCAGTTTCATCCGGAATACACCTCCAATCCGCGTGACGGGCATCCGCTGTTCACCGGCCTGGTCACGGCCGCTCTGGATTATCAGGCAACTCGCAGCAACGAGCCTGCCGTGGAGTCTGTACCGACAGAGCCTTCCACCGAATAGCCGTTACCGTTCTCGCTTGCCGACAGGTGTCGGTGAGTCGTTTCGCCAACAAACGAAGGGCCTTGTCATGCAACTCTGTGGTCACGAAGTCGGTCTGAATCAACCGCTGTTCCTGATTGCCGGTCCCTGTGCCATCGAATCAGAGGACATGGCCATGAACACGGCGGCGATCCTCAAGAAGATGACGGCCGAGCTGGGCATTCCGTTCATCTACAAGTCATCCTTCGACAAGGCCAATCGCTCCTCTCGGCTCAGTTTCCGGGGTCTGGGCATGGCTGAAGGTCTGCGCATTCTGGCCAAGGTTCGCGAGGAAATCGGTGTGCCGGTACTGACCGATGTGCATGAAGATACACCGATGGATGAAGTGGCGGATGTGGTGGATGTCCTGCAGACACCGGCTTTCCTGTGCCGGCAGACCAATTTCATCGAGCGTGTGGCTCGGGCTGGCAAGCCGGTCAACATCAAGAAGGGGCAGTTTCTGGCCCCGGCCGACATGCAGCATGTCGTGGCCAAGGCGCGTGCAGCGGGCAATGACAACATCATGGTCTGTGAGCGGGGTGCCTCATTCGGTTACAACAATCTGGTGTCCGACATGCGTGGTCTGGCCATCATGCGAGCCACCGATTGCCCGGTGGTCTTCGACGCCACGCATTCGGTACAGTTGCCGGGCGGGCAGGGCAGCAGCTCCGGCGGTCAACGCGAATTCGTTCCCGTGCTGGCAAGGGCAGCGGTAGCTGCCGGTATTTCCGGTCTGTTCATGGAAACCCACCCGGATCCGGACAAGGCACTCAGCGATGGCCCCAATGCCTGGCCTCTGGGCAAATTGCAACCGTTGCTGGAAACGCTGATTCGTCTCGATGGTACGATCAAGTCAGGTGAGCTGGCAGAAACCCCCTATCTGGGTTGATGATGCATCCATCAGTGCCGTAACGGTGACATCTTGCCGAACCTGTGGCAGGCAGTGGATGGCAATGGCACAGGCAGGCCATAAGGCTCTACAATTCAACAACCCTCCTTCAAGATCAGGAAAGTCCAATGACATCCCGAATTACCGAGTTGCATGCCCGCGAAATCATGGATTCCCGCGGCAATCCGACTATCGAAGCCGATATCGTTCTGGCATCGGGGGCCAGGGGGCGAGCTGCAGTACCATCCGGCGCATCCACCGGTACCCGTGAAGCGCTCGAACTGCGCGATGGTGACAAGTCGCGGTATGGCGGCAAGGGCGTTCTGAAAGCCGTCGAGCATGTCAATGGGGCCATCCGCGATGCCGTCATGGGACATGATGTCACCGATCTGGCCGGTATCGACAAGATCATGCTGGAACTGGATGGCTCGGAAAACAAGGACAAACTGGGTGCCAATGCCTTGCTGGCGGTGTCCATGGCCAGTGCGCACGCCGCGGCTGCCGATTCGGGGCAGATGCTGTACGAATACCTCGGTGGTGAGGAAGCAGTGAATCTTCCCGTGCCGATGATGAATATCATCAATGGCGGTTCTCACGCCGACAACAGCGTCGATCTGCAGGAATTCATGATCATGCCCGTCGGTGCCAGCTCGTTTCGGGAAGCGCTGCGTTGTGGCGCCGAGATCTTTCACTCCCTGCGAGGTGTGCTGCACGATCGAGGCATGAACACCAGTGTCGGTGATGAAGGGGGTTTCGCGCCCAACCTGTCGTCCAACGAAGAAGCCCTGGAAACCATTCTGGTGGCCATCGAGAAAGCCGGTTATGAAGCGGGCAAGGATGTCTATCTGGCCCTGGATGTGGCCAGTTCCGAATTCTACAAGAAGGGTGTCTACAACCTGGCCTCCGAGAACCGCGAGTTCGATGCGGCGGGTTTTGTCGACTATCTGGCCGACTGGGTTGACCGCTACCCGATCATCTCCATCGAAGATGGGCTGGACGAAGGCGATTGGGCAGGCTGGAAAATCATGTCGGAACGCCTGAATGACTCCATCCAGCTGGTCGGTGACG
Source organism: uncultured Granulosicoccus sp. (assembly GCA_947495035.1). GTDB lineage: Bacteria > Pseudomonadota > Gammaproteobacteria > Granulosicoccales > Granulosicoccaceae > Granulosicoccus. The sequence goes on along the minus strand of CANLXI010000031.1, from coordinate 32,682 downwards.
ATCTGTTCGTCACGAACCCGAAGATTCTGGCACGCGGCATCGAGGAAGGCATTGCCAATTCGATACTGATCAAGGTCAATCAGATCGGCACGCTGACCGAGACGCTGGAAACCATTCGCATGGCTCACAAGGCCGGCTACACCACGGTCACCTCACATCGTTCCGGTGAAACCGAGGACACCACCATTGCCGACCTGGCAGTGGCCACCAACGCCAAACAGATCAAGACCGGTTCCCTGTCTCGATCCGATCGGATTGCCAAGTACAACCAGTTGCTGCGTATCGAGGAGCACCTGGGTGACCGAGCAGTCTACCCCGGCGCATCGGCGTTCAATCAGACGCTGTAGTGCCTGATTGTCTGCATCTCTCGATACCAGCGGTCCGTCGGGGCAAGCGCTCCGGACCGCTGCGGCAACTTCCGCATTCAGTGTCGCCCTTGACAATACGATGAAGGTATTGCTGGGTCTCTTGCTGGTGCTGCTGCTTGCCCTGCAGTACAGGCTCTGGTTTGGTGATGGCAGCCTGCAGGAAGTGTGGCGTCTGCGTGAGCAGGCGCGAGCTTCGCAGGCCGAAGTGCAGCGCCTCAGCATGCGCAATCAGGCTCTGGCGGCCGAGGTGGCTGACCTGAAGAGCGGGCTGGAAGCTATCGAGGAGCGTGCACGGGCTGAACTGGGCATGATCGACAAGGACGAAACCTTCTATCAGTTCGTCCTTGAACAGAGTGTCCGGTCCAGACCGCTGGCGTCTCCTGACAATCAAGCGGAATCCGTCGACCCATGAACGAAGACATGTGGATTGTGGTGCCGGCTGCCGGCCGTGGCGAGCGCATGGGCAGCTCGCTGCCGAAGCAGTACATCACCATCGGCGAGCACACCATGCTGCAGCACACCTTGACACGTCTGTTGGCGGTCAAGGATGTCGCTGGCATCGTTGTTACCCTGGCCGAGGGTGACGAGCACTGGCCGTCAGTGGCTGCCGGCAGGGAAGCAAGGGTGCATTCCACCATCGGCGGCATGACACGCGCAGACTCGGTGATTGCGGGCCTGCGATTCGTACTCAATCACGCACCGGCCTCAAGCTGGGTGCTGGTGCATGATGCTGCGCGCCCACTGGTGAGTGTGGCCGATATCAAACGCCTGACCGATGCCGTACGCAACAGCGGTGCGGTGGGAGGCCTGTTGGCCAGCCCGGTGAATGACACGCTCAAACGGGTGGATGAATATTGCTGCGTCGAACTTACCGTGACCCGGAGGAACCTCTGGCAGGCACAGACACCGCAGATGTTTCGCGCGGGTGAGTTGTTCGAGGCGCTGCAGTCGGGAGCACTGTCCGGCGCACCGGCCGACAGCATTACCGATGAGTCCTCGGCGATGGAAGGCATGGGGCATGAACCATTGCTGGTAGAAGCCCTGCAACCCAATCTGAAAGTCACCCGACCGGCAGATCTGACACTGGCCACACTGCTACTAGCCAACCTGCAGAGCAATTCATGAGAATCGGAACCGGGTTTGATGTGCATGCCTTCACGGCAGGTGATCATCTGATGATCGGTGGTGTAAGAATCGATTTCGACCGTGGATTCCTCGCGCATTCCGATGGCGATGTCTTGCTGCATGCCATCAGCGATGCCTTGCTCGGGGCCGCTGGACTGGGCGACATCGGCCGGCATTTTCCCGACACCGATCCGGAATGGAAAGGGGCCGATAGCCGCGATTTGTTGCGTCGAGTCGTGGCACAGCTGAACGAGCGTGGCCTGCGCTGCACCAGTCTGGACGCGACTCTGATTGCTCAACTGCCGAAGCTGGGCCCGCATATTGAGAACATCCGTGAGGTACTGGCCGCAGATTTGCAGATGGAAGGGTCACGAATCAACGTCAAGGCCACGACCACGGAACATCTGGGTTTCTGTGGCAGGGAAGAAGGCATCGCGGCCATGGCCTCGGTGTTGTTATCCGAAACCGGCGACTTACCTCAAGGACCTCAGTAATGACGACTCTGGCAATCATCGGTGGTACCGGTCTGACTCGAATGGAAGGGTTGACGGTTACCCGACGCGAAATGGTCAAGACACCCTATGGGGCGCCATCCTGTCCGATCGTGTTCGGTGAGCTTGGAGGCCGGCAGGTGGCCTTTCTGGCACGTCACGGCAGCACCCATCGAATTCCCCCGCATCGCATCAACTACTGCGCCAACATCTGGGCGTTGCACAGTGTCGGCATCAAGCGCATCATTGCAGTGGGCGCTGTGGGTGGCATCTGTGAAAGCTGTTCGGTGGGCACGATCGTGATCCCCGATCAGATCATCGATTACACCTACGCCCGTGAAAACACCTTCTTCGATGGCGGCGCAGATCCGGTCGAACATATCGACTTCAGCTACCCCTACAACGAGAACCTGCGTTCGGCGCTGATCGATGGAGCCGCGGCGGTCGATGAACTGAATGTGGTCAGCCAGGGAGTGTATGGCGTCATGCAGGGGCCGAGACTGGAAACGGCAGCGGAAATCCGTCGTCTGGCGGCTGATGGCTGCACCATCGTCGGCATGACCGGCATGCCAGAGGCGGCATTGGCCGCCGAACTGGGTCTGGGCTATGCCTGCTGTGCCGTGGTAGTCAATCCGGCGGCCGGGCGTGACGGACAGAAAGTGGACACCACCGCACTGCCTGCCAGCATCAAGTCGGGAATGAGCAATGCCGTCAAGGTGCTGGACAGAACGCTGCAGAGTTCGGTACTCGAGGAGAGTTGAGAAGTCGTCTCAGGTCCCGCAGAAGGTCCGGGTAACCACCTCTTCCGGGCGCGGAGGCGCGGCGAAGGGGCTCTCCTCGTGAGCAGGGTCAAACGGCGACGTGACTGCCTGCAGCAAGGCCTGGAATGGCGCAAGGTTGCCATCATGCACCGCCGCATCGATCATGGCTTCCACCTGATGGTTCCTTGGAATGATGACAGGGTTGCTGTTCTGCATCAGGCGGGTGGCGGCTTCCTGCGCCGTTGCTTCATCACCGACTCGTTGTTGCCAGCTGCGATGCCAGTCGTGCAGCGTGCCGCCCGGGGCGAAGGGGTCGGTGGCCGATCGCTTGCTCAGTTGGCGGAAGGTAAGCGTGAAATCCAGAGAATGCGTCTGCATCAGGTTCAGCAATGAACTGATCAGGGTCAGGTCTTCGTCCTGCTCGCCGACCAGGCCGAGTTTGGCTCGCATGCGGGTCAGGTAGTTGCCGACGAAGCGTTCATCGAAGCGATTGATGGACTCCTGGGCCAGTCGCACGGCTTCTTCCTTGTCCTCGTTCAGCAATGGCAGCAGGCACTGCGCCAGATTGACCAGGTTCCATTGAGCGATACGCGGCTGATTCTGATAGGCATAGCGTGCACCGCGGTCTATCGAACTGAAGACCTTGTCGGCCGCGAAGCTGTCCATGAAGGCGCAAGGACCATAGTCGATCGTGTCACCCGTGATGGATGAATTGTCGGTATTCATGACCCCATGGATGAAGCCGAGGGATTGCCAGTGAGCGATCAGTGACGCCTGTGCGTCGATGACCGCATCGAGCAATGCCAGCGCCGGGATCTCGGCCTGCGCAGCTTCCGGGTAATGACGCTCGATGACATAGTTCAGCAGCTGCTCGACGGCTGCATGATTCTGGCGTGCCGTGAAATACTGGAAAGTGCCTACCCGGACATGGCTTCGAGCAACACGCGTCAGAATCGCACCGGGCAGCGGCCCTAGTTCGCGCATGACATGATCGCCGGTCCTGACGGCTGCCAGTGCCCGCGTAGTGGGAACGCCCAATGCCGCCATGGCTTCGCTGACGACATACTCACGCAGTACCGGCCCGATCCAGTTGCGACCATCACCGCCACGTGAAAAGGGGGTCGGACCTGCACCCTTCAGCTGAATGTCGTAGCGGACACCGTCCTCACCGATGACTTCACCGAGAAGGATCGCGCGGCCATCGCCCAGTTGGGGTACCCAGTTACCGAATTGGTGGCCGGCATATGCCATGGCCAGAGGACTTGCGCCGTCGGGTACCGTGTTACCGGCCAGCATGCGGATACCGCCCGGGCTGCGCAGCGCGTCGGCATCGATGCCCAGATTTCGGGCCAGAGCCTCGTTGATGGCAATCAGTTCAGGCTGGCTGACCGGAGTCGGAGGAAGGCGCTGGTAGAACTCGGGAGGTAGTGCCGCATAGCTGTTGTCAAAGGCAATACTCGGCGAGTCGATGGTTGGCGACATGGATGTCCTGTGCGTTGTACGGGCATGAGTGCCGCAGCGGCCAACTTCACGCAAGATGTCTGAAGGTTGTCAAACAGGCCTGGAGGCAAAGAAAAACCGGTCCCCGTCAGCTTGTGCTCGTGACTGGGGACCGACAAAGGTCGAGTTGTGGTGAAACTACCCTCCCAAAACAGAACAGTGATGTTCGAGGTGATCCTCGATGACGCTGGCAATGAACCAATAGGAGTGATCGTACCCGTTTTGCATGCGATAGTTCAATGCCTGGTCGGCGTCCTTGCAGGCATCGATGAACAGTTGTGGTCGAAGCTGTTCGTCCAGAAACGGATCGGCATCGCCGGTATCGATCAGAATCTGCGCCTTGCTGGGGCGCTTGCCGACCAGCTCGCAGGCATCGTAGTCCGCCCATTGGCTGCGATCCTCTCCCAGATAGGCGGTAAAGGCCTTTTCGCCCCAGGGAACCTGCATGGGCGCGGTGATGGGCGATAGCGCGGACACCGAGCGATAGGTCTCCGGATGCTTCAGGTGCAGCGTCAAGGCACCGTGGCCTCCCATGGAATGACCCATGATGCCCTGGCGTTGCGGATCGGCGCTGGGGAACTGACTGAATACCAGTTCCGACAGTTCGTCCACGATATAGCGGTCCATGTGATAGTGCGTTGACCAGGGTGACTGGCTGGCGCTGAGGTAGAAGCCAGCTCCCTGACCCAGATCGTAGGCGTCGTCGTTGGGTACATCGTCACCGCGGGGACTGGTGTCCGGTGCAACAACCATGACCCCCAGCCTGGCCGCAATGCGTTGCAGACCGGATTTTTCCATCACATTGGACCAGTTGCAGGTCAGTCCGGAGAGATACCAGATGACCGGCAGCCGGGTATCGTCGTTCGCCGCCGGTGGCGTATAGACGGCAAACTGCATGGGGCAGTGGCACACCGCGCTGTCGTGCTCATGCACGGACAGTGTGCCGCCAAAGCTCTTCCAGCTGGATACGGTTTCCATCAGTACAGCACCACGCCCCGGATGCTTTCACCGGAGTGCATCAGGTCGAAGCCCTTGTTGATGTCTTCCAGCGGCATGGTATGCGTGATCAGGCTATCGATATCGATGCGTCCGTCCATGTACATGTCGACGATCTTCGGGACATCGGTACGACCGCGGGCTCCGCCGAAGGCCGTGCCACGCCAGGAGCGTCCGGTCACCAGCTGGAACGGTCGGGTCTTGATTTCCTGGCCAGCACCGGCCACGCCAATGATGATGCTCTCGCCCCAGCCCTTGTGGCAGCATTCCAGCGCCGCGCGCATGACTTCCACATTGCCGATGCATTCGAAGGAATAATCGGCGCCACCGCCGGTGAGTTCCACCAGGTGGCCGACCAGGTCGTCACTCAACTCCTTGGGGTTGACGAAATCGGTCATGCCGAACTTGCGACCGACTGCTTCCTTGGCCGGGTTCATGTCCACGCCGATGATCTGTTTGGCACCCACCATGCGCAGACCCTGGATGACGTTCAGACCGATACCGCCCAGCCCGAATACCACGGCAGTGGAGTTCGGCTCTACCTTGGCGGTAAACATGACTGCCCCGATGCCAGTGGTGACACCGCAGCCGATGTAGCAGATCTTTTCGAAGGAGGCATCCTTGCGGACCTTGGCCAACGCGATCTCGGGCAGGACCGTGTAGTTGGAAAAGGTGGAGCAGCCCATGTAGTGCAGGATAGGCTCGCCCTTGTAGGAAAAACGCGAGGTGCCATCAGGCATCAGGCCCTGGCCCTGCGTGGAACGGACTTTCTGGCACAGATTGGTCTTCGGGTTCAGACAGTATTCGCACTCGCGACACTCCGGCGTATACAGCGGGATGACATGGTCGCCCGGCTCCAGGCTGGTCACGCCGGGTCCGACTTCCACCACGACTCCGGCACCTTCGTGCCCGAGGATCGCCGGAAAGGCGCCTTCAGGATCAGCCCCGGAACGGGTGAATTCATCGGTATGGCACAGACCGGTCGCCTTGATCTCGACCAGCACTTCACCGGCTCTCGGACCCTCGAGATCCACTTCCACGATTTCCAGGGGTTTGCCTGCTTCAAATGCAACTGCCGCACGTGTTTTCAAGGGGTGATTCTCCGTGAGTTGGTCGTTGTGTGAAAGTGCATTGTAGCGGTTCACCTGCTGTTGTAACAGACGTGATCGAATCGCTGAAAAAACGGCACCCTGATGCAAGCCTGTGTGCCAGCCTCATCAAGGGCAGTTCGGATCAGACGACGGAAGCAGACACGATTTGCGCAAGTGCGTCATGGCCAGCAACACACGCCTGATCGCTCTGACTTGGCTTACACTGGGGATACTGTTTCAGCGAGAGAGTCAGAAACCCGTGAAGACAATCGGTATCGGCATCATCGGAGCCGGCTATATGGGAAAGCTGCACAGCGTCGCCATGCAGGCGGTCGGCGCCGTGTTCAACACGGAGCTGCGTCCGATATGCGAAATGCTGTGTGCCACCACCGAGGACGGGGCTGCTCGCAAGGCTGCGGAGTTCGGTTTTCGGCGCTCGACGGCTGATTGGCAAACTCTGGTGGCCGACCCCGCGGTCGAAGCCATCGTGATCGCATCGCCTCAATCCACTCATCGCGAGATTGCGCTGGCAGCCATGGCCGCTGGCAAACCCGTGCTGTGCGAAAAGCCGATGGGTGCATCACTGGCGGAGAGTATCGAGATGACCGAGGCAGCCGAGGCTGCCGGTGTCGTGAACATGGTGGGGTTCAATTACGTGCGCACACCGGCCACGCAATTCGCACGACAACTGATCCAGCAGGGCGTGATCGGCGACATGACCTGGTTCCGCGGTGAGCACACCGAAGACTTCTGCGCCGATCCGGACGCGCCCGGCAACTGGCGCACGCGTGGCCGCGCCAACGGCACGATGGGCGATCTGGCATCACACATGATCAACGCGGCCATGGCGCTGGCAGGTCCCATTCATTCGCTGTGTGCCGACATGGAAACCGTCTACCCGACCCGCCCATCCGCAAATGGTGGGCGGGAACCGGTGACCAACGACGATCACGCACAGTGTCTGTGCCGCTTCGAATCGGGGGTCATGGGTCATCTGTATTTCAGCCGGGTCGCAACCGGCAGAAAGATGGGATATGCCTATGACATCAGCGGCAGCAAGGGGGCCATCCGTTTCGATCAGGAGGATCAGAATGCCTTGTGGCTGTACAAGATGGACGGACCCGAGAGTGAGCGCGGGTTTCGCAAGATACTGACCAACACCGAGCATCCGGACTACGTGAATTTCTGCCTCGGACCGGGCCACGGCACGGGTTACCAGGACCAGCTGATCATCGAAGCCCGTGATTTTCTGGCGGCAATTCAGGCCGGGCAGGCGCAATGGCCGACCTTCCGTGATGGCATGGAGGTGAACCGTGTCATCGACGCCGTCTGGGCATCCTGTGACAAGGCGTCGTGGGTGGAGGTCTGAAGAAGCTTTACCCGAAGTGCACCATGGTGCATTGTGTGTGGCGGGAGCAGCAAGCGAGGATGAAGGAGATGGACAGACCCACTGAGCAGGACCCGACAGTCTGGCTGGATGATTCATCCATGGATCTGTCGCAGCTGGAAGCATTGTGTGAACAACAGACCGATCCGGCGAGTGTTCCGCTGGCCTCCGATATCGTCAGTCAGATACCGGTTTATGACGGGGCGGCGATCCGGGAGGCAGCCGCTGATGAAGCGGCGGCGACACCCCAGGTCCTGGCCCTGCAGGCCGAATGGGCTCGCACGCTCGGTCAGGGCGCCGGCGTGGTGCTGGTCAGGAATGCCGTGGCAGATCTGAACATGCTGGACCGGGTAACAGCGGTGTTCGAAACGCTCATCGACGCCGAGCGAGCCAGCGGTAGCGGGGCGGATCACTTCGCACCTCGGGGTACCAACACCCGACTGTGGAACGCTCACGAGAAACTCTGTCTGCAGTCGCCGGAATTGTTCGCGCGCTACAACGCGAACGATGTGCTGGCATTGATGTGTCGTGCCTGGCTGGGCCCGGGTTACCAGATCACCACGCAGGGCAACATCGTCCATCCCGGCGGTCAGGCACAGCACTGTCATCGTGACTACCATATGGGCTTCCAGCAGGCCGAGCAGCTGCGCCAGTATCCGGCGCATGTGCATGCCATGTCGCCGTTGCTGACGCTACAGGGAGCCATTGCCCATTCGGACATGCCGCTGGAGTCCGGGCCGACCAAGGTGCTGCCGTTCTCGCAGCAGTATCTGCCGGGATATCTGGCCGCCGAGCGAGAGGAATGCATCGCCCTGTTCGAACAACGACATGTCCAGCTGGCCTTGCACAAGGGCGACATGCTGTTCTTCAATCCGGCGGTGTTTCATGCCGCGGGCGAGAACCGGACCACCGATGTGGACCGCTTTGCCAATCTGGTACAGGCGGGCTCGATGTACGGCCGCACCATGGAATTGCAGGACAAGGCACGCATGAGTGTGGCCTTGTACCCGGTACTGCATCAGCTGATCAGCAGTCATGGTTGGCTGCCCAGGCAGACGCGTCAGGTCATCGAGGCCTGCGGTGAGGCTTATCCCTTTCCGGCCAATATGGAGCTGGAGCCACCGGTCAATGGTCTGGCACCATTGTCGCAGCAGCAATTGATGGCGCAATGCCTGGAGGAGGGCTGTACCAGTGATGTCTTCGCACGCCGTATCGGCTCGCAGCTGCAGCTGAAACGCTCACACTGACAGAACTGCACGCTGCCGTGAGCATGAGCAGCTCTTCCTGACGCTATAATGTCCAGTCCGGACTTCGCGATCGCCCAGGATGGCCGTTCCGTCTGCCAGCCGACAAGACCCCTGACGTATGCCTGACACCTTCGACCCCGCTCACCGGCGACTGGTCGTGGCTCCCATGATGGAGCTCACCGATCGTCATTACCGGCATCTGGCGCGCCTGCTGACGCGGCATACGCTGCTGTATACCGAGATGCTGACCTGCAAGGCAGTGATTCATGGTGATCGTCCCTACCTGCTTGGTCGTCACGAGTCGGAGACCCCTGTGGTGCTGCAACTGGGAGGCTCGGATGTGGGCGAGATGGCACAGGCTGCTGCCATCGGTGCCGACTGGGGGTATGAGGAGATCAACATGAATGTGGGCTGTCCCAGTGACAGGGTGCAGGCCGGGCGATTTGGTGCCTGCCTGATGGCCGAACCACAGCTGGTGCGCGAGGTGGTGGCTGGTATGCAGCAGGCCGTCGACGTTCCCGTGACGGTCAAGTGTCGCCTCGGCATCGATCGGGATGACAGTTACGAAGCGCTCGAGTCCTTTGTCGAACAGGTGGCTGACAGTGGTTGCCGATACTTCACGGTACATGCCCGCAAGGCCTGGCTGGACGGCCTCAGCCCGAAGGAGAATCGCAGCATTCCACCGCTGCGTTACGAGTATGTCTATCGCCTCAAACAGGCCTTTCCACAGTTGCACATCAGCATCAATGGCGGTATCGATACGCTTGATGCTGCGCTGCAACATCTGCAGCATGTCGATGGGGTGATGATCGGGCGCGCGGCGTACTACAGCCCGGCCATCCTGGCGGAGGCCGATCAGCGCATCTTTGCCGATCTGCCGGGTGGTCTGCAGGGGACGGTCGATATCGAGTCACTGGCATCCGTGGCACGGGCCTATGCGCAATACATGCAGACCTGGGTGGAACAGGGCGTGCGTCCCAGCGCGCTGAGTCGGCATCTGGTTTCTCTGTTTCAGGAGGTCCCCGGGGCGCGCCTGTGGCGGCGACATATCAGTGAGCAGGCCGGCAAGACGCGCGATGCCGTTGCACTGGTGGATCAGGCGCTGGAATACATCGTCGATCACGCCCGGCGCAGTGCCTGATGGCCGGTCGCGAGGAAGCACCGCACAGCAATCGACGTGATATCGAGAATCTGAAGAAACTCTCGACCTATCTGTGGGAATACCGCGGACGGGTACTGGTTGCTCTGGGCTTTCTGATGCTCAGCAAGCTGGCCATTGTCGCCGTACCGCTGGTGCTCAAGCGCATCATCAACACGCTGGACCAGACCGGTGGCGCAACCGGCGACGGCAACGCAGGCAACACCCTGGCGGATTCGCTCGCGGACCCGCTCGGCGACCCGCTCGCCGTTGGCAGCAATGAGATACTGCTGGTCGGTCTGGGTCTGGTGGCGGCGTATGGCCTGTTGCGCATGTGCAGCTCCCTGTTTACCGAATTGCGCGACTCCCTGTTCGCTCGTGTTCGTTACCGCGCCATGCAGAAGCTGTCCAGCCAGGTACTGACGCAGTTGCACGACCTGTCTCTGGCTTTCCATCTGGAGCGGCGCACCGGCAGTATTGCCAAGGACCTGTCGCGCGGTACCAGCAGTCTCAGCTCGATCGTCAATCTGCTGGTCTTCAACATCGTACCCACGGCTGCCGAATTCCTGCTGGTTGCCGCCATTCTGCTGGGTGGCTATGGCTGGCATTACACGGCGGTGGTGTTCGGTACCGTCATCATCTACGTGGCGTTCACGCTGTTCTTTTCCGGCTGGCGCATGCAGTTTCGTCATGAAATGAATCGCATGGATTCACTGGCCAGTGGTCGTGCCGTGGACAGCCTGCTGAACTACGAGACCGTCAAGTATTTCAATAACGAGAAGCGCGAAATTGCGGTCTACGAGGCCCATATGAATGACTGGGCCAATGCCGGAGTGCGCAGTCAGGTAACCATGTCGACACTGAACTTCGGGCAGGCGGCCATCGTCTCCGTTGGCGTCACGCTGATCATGATGCTCGCTGTTCGCGACGTCACCACCCGGACGATCACCCTGGGTGATATCGTGCTGATCAATGCCATGATGCTGCAGCTGTTTGTACCGCTCAATTATCTGGGCGTGGTGTACCGTGGCTTGCAATATGCACTGGCCGATATGGATCTGGTGCTGCGATTGCTCGAACGCACGCCACAGATCCAGGACAAGCCGGGAGCAAAGCCACTGGAGGTCAGACAGGCGCGTATCGAATTTCGCGATGTCCGGTTTGCCTATCTGCCAGAGCGGCCCATCCTGCGTGGTGTCAGTTTCACGGTGGAGCCGGGCAGCAAGGTAGCGGTGGTCGGACCCTCGGGTGCCGGCAAGTCGACCCTGTCGCGCCTGTTGTTCCGCTTCTACGATGTGGATGACGGCCAGGTCCTGATCGATGGGGTGGATGTACGGGATTGCACGCAATCCAGTCTGCGAGAGGCTCTGGGTGTGGTGCCGCAGGATACGGTGATGTTCAACGATACCATTCGCTACAACCTGGCCTATGCCCATCCGGAAGCCGATGACGAGCGGGTGACCGAGGCTGCGCGGCGTGCAAATCTGGAATCCTTCATCCGGGAACTGCCGCAGGGTTATGACACCGTGGTCGGTGAGCGAGGTCTGAAGCTCTCCGGTGGAGAGAAACAGCGCATGGCCATCGCCAGGGTCGTGGTCAAGGACCCGCCGATCATCATTTTCGACGAAGCCACATCCAGCCTGGATACGCGCAGCGAGCAGGCGATTCTGGAGGGCATGAACGCGGTGGCCAGACGCGCGACCTCACTGGTCATCGCCCACCGACTCTCGACCGTGGTTGATGCTGATCAGATCATCGTGCTCGATGCCGGTCAGGTGGTTGAACAGGGAACGCATGAACAGTTGCTGGAAGCCGACGGCCTGTACGCGGACTTGTGGCAGTTGCAGCTGGGAGCTGATGATGGCGAAGGCGAATGAATCGCTGAAGATACGGATGCAGTGGCTCAGTCACGCACCAGTGACAGGAACTCATTGCGCGTATTGATATCCGAACGGAAACGACCGAGCATGGCCGATGTGGTCATGGAGGAGTTCTGTTTCTGGACACCACGCATCATCATGCACATATGCTGGGACTCGATGATCACACCGACACCGATCCCACCCGTGACCTCGAGCACCGCCGTGGCGATCTGCTTGGTCAGGGATTCCTGAATCTGCAGTCGCCGTGCATACATGTCGACGATGCGCGCAACCTTGGACAGACCGATGACCTTGCCGCGCGGCAGATAGGCCACATGACATTTGCCAATGAACGGCAGCAGATGGTGCTCGCACAGGGAGTAGAGCTCAATGTCACGCACGATGACCATCTCGTCGCTGTCGGATTCGAAGATGGCGCCATTGACCACTTCCTCCAGAGTCTGGTGATAGCCGCGCGTCAGAAACTCCATGGCCTTGGCGGCGCGTTCGGGAGTGTCGCGAAGTCCATCACGCGAGACGTCCTCGCCGACGGATTCAAGGATGCTGCGATACGCTGAGGTCATTGATTCCATGGGAGTGAATGATCGCCTGTGCTACGGGCCAGAGACATGGCCGGAAATGAGCGCAGACTATAACGGATTTTGCTTCCGGCCTGCGTTTCAGGACTATCGAGCCTGGCCGAAAGATGGCAAGTTGTACAAGAGCGCTTGCCGTGGGGGAAAAAAGATTGCATTGGCAGTAAGCTGTGTGATCGGGCATCGTCTACCCGACCTTTCCATGCCGGCTCGGCATGAGCAGTGCTTGTGTAATCCCTTTGCAACGCTGACGCACGTTTCATGGAGTTCATTCTGATGGGCATTGTTTTCTGGTTGTTGGTACTGGCGCTGACGCTTTTCATTCTGTCCAGATATCGTCTCAGCCTGCCGGTTGCAACGGCCGCAGGTGCCGGCATCCTGCTGCTGGCTTCCCTGTTCGGCTTTCTGTCGGGTGTGGTGGGGGCCATTCTCGTGCTGGTATTCATCGCGGTGGCCGTACTGTTCAATGTACGTTCTCTGCGGCATCGCTTCTTCAGTCTGCCCATACTGAAATACGTCAAGGTGGTGCTGCCACCCATGTCCGAGACTGAACGGGCCGCCATCGATGCCGGTACGGTCTGGTGGGAAGCCGAACTGTTTCGCGGCTCGCCTGACTGGGAGAAACTGGGCAACTATCCCGAGGCTCGTCTGACACCGGCCGAACAGGCATTTGTCGATGGCCCGGTCGATCAGCTGTGCAGCATGATGGATGACTGGCAGATCACCTATGAGCTCAACGACCTGCCACCGGATGTCTGGCAGTTCATCAAGGAGCAACGGTTTCTCGGTCTTGTCATCCCCGAATCGTATGGCGGTCTGGGTTTCTCTGCCATGGCCCACTCCGAAGTGGTGACCAAGCTGGCAACCCGCAGTGTCACCGGCGCCGTGAGTGTCATGGTACCCAACTCGCTGGGTCCGGCCGAGCTGTTGTTGCACTATGGAACCGAGGAGCAGAAGAACCACTATCTGCCTCGACTGGCCGTGGGTGAGGAGATTCCCTGTTTTGCACTGACCGGGCCATCGGCCGGATCGGATGCCGGTGCCATGCCGGACTTCGGTATCGTCTGCAAGGGGCAGCATGAAGGGCAGGAAGTGCTGGGGCTGCGGGTCACTTGGGAGAAGCGGTATATCACGCTCGGACCGATTGCCACCCTGCTGGGGCTGGCATTCAAGGCCTACGATCCGGACGGGTTGCTGGGAGATCAGGAAGACCTGGGCATTACCTGCGCCCTGATACCGACATCCACCGAAGGGGTGAATATCGGACGACGTCATTTCCCGCTCAATCAGGCATTCATGAACGGGCCCAACAGCGGCAAGGAGGTGTTCATTCCGATGGACTGGATCATCGGTGGTCAGCCGATGCTTGGTCAGGGCTGGCGCATGCTGATGGAGTCGCTGTCGGTCGGCCGTGGTATTTCCCTGCCGTCCAATGGGGTGGCTTCCGGCAAGGCCACCTCGCGCTTTGTCGGTGCCTATTCACGGGTTCGCAGGCAATTCAATCTGCCGATCGGCAAGTTCGAAGGCATCGAGGAGGCACTGGGCCGGATCGCGGGTCTGACGTACACCATGGATGCCGGTCGTCGTCTGACCTGTGCAGCACTGGATCAGGGCGAAAAGCCCTCGGTTGTCTCCGCCATCCTGAAATACTACAACACCGAGGGCATGCGAACCGTTCTCAATGACGGCATGGATATCATCGGAGGCAAGGGGATCTGCATGGGGCCGGGCAATTTCCTGGGAAGACCCTATCAGGCTATCCCGGTGGGCATCACCGTGGAAGGGGCCAACATCCTGACTCGCAGTCTGATCATCTTCGGGCAGGGAGCGATCCGCTGTCATCCCTGGTTGATGGATGAGATCTCGGCAGCCTCATTGCCGAATCAGCAGGAAGCGCTGGAAAGCTTCGACGAAGCCCTGATGGGGCATGTCGGTTACGCCATCCAGAACGGCAGTCGTTCCCTGTTTCATGGACTCACCAAGGGGGCATTTGCCAATGCACCCGAGGCGGGCGAAAACACCAAGTACTATCGACGTCTGGCACGCATGAGTGCGGCCTACTCCTTCCTGGCGGACTTTGCCATGCTGTTTCTCGGGGGGGGGCTCAAGCGCAAGGAAATGTTGTCCGGGCGCTTTGCCGATGGCTTGATGCAGATGTACATGGCCTCGGCGGTACTCAAGCGGTTCGAGGATTCCGGCCGACCTGCAGAAGACCAGCCGCTGCTGGAATGGTCCGTACGTACCGCGCTGTTCGAGACCCAGGTGGCTCTGGATCAGATCCTGCGCAATTTTCCCAGTACGGCTGTCGGGCTGCTGTTGCGTGGCATCGTGTTCCCCTTGGGACGTCGCTACCGCACACCCAATGATCGTCTGACACAGGCATGCGCGCGAATACTGCTCGAAGAATCGGCGGCTCGGGATCGCCTCACCGCGGGCGTGTTCCTCAGTGATGACCCGAAGGATGTCACCGGTTCTATCGAACATGCTCTGAGAGCCGTGCTGGCGGCCGAGGACGCCGAGCGCAAGCTCAAGGCAAGTGGTCGCAGTCGGCCGGTGGAAATGGACCATGAGAGCTGGCTGCAGCAACTGGCAGGCGAGGGTGTCCTGAGCCCTGCAGAGTGCACCTTGCTGAGCGAGGCGGCCGCTGCCGTGAATACGGTCATCCAGGTGGATGACTTCCCCAACGAGGTCGGTCAGGGTGCCTGCTGATACAGCGGTAGTGAGTCAGTCACGGCACTGACCTTCACTCCCGGTGGGCAGAACGAACACGAGGGCTGAGCGGGCAGATTGCCATTCCAGGCAGTCTGCCCGTCGTCCGGTTCTTCAGTTGCCCAGCATTGCCGCCTTGAGTGAGTCCTGAGCCGGCTGGTCCGAGAGCCAGATGCCGAACAGGGCCTGTTTGAACGGCAGACCTTCGATGACGGTCAGACTCTCCCCGTTACGGCTGATGTGAGTGCCGACGCCGGGTTCATAGGCGAGTGTGTAGCGACTCCCCGGGCTGATCTTGTCCTGCATGAAACTCAGCATCTGATCGATCTGAGGCTGGATGGCCTGTGTGTTGCCACCGGTGGATTTGGCGAAACCTTCATCCAGAGCCTTGACCAGCTTCTTGCGGGTCAGCAGATCCGACAACACATCGAGCCGGATGGCCATTGCCTCGTCGGCCGCCACGATGCTGGCGGCATCGGCAGTGGGCGAAGCCAGATACAGACTGCCCACATAAAGCTTGATGAACAGCTTCTTGCGAACACCGGCGCCGTGGTAGGTCGTGGTCTGTTTACCGACGGTGAGCGTGTCGTCCAGGCTGACGCCTGCAACCTTTGCTGCCTGCGCGGGCAGATGCGTCAGACAGGCAAGCAGGAGCAGCCACGTCAGTGGGCTTCTTGAGAAAGAGGTCATGGCAAGAGTATTCTGCAAAGTCGGGAAGGAGACCTGCATGCCATCTGTCGCCACAGGTCCTGAGGTGATGGATCGGGGTACTGGCAACGCCTCATTGGCTGTTACGGCCACCCGAGCCTATGTGCTCCAGGCATCGGGATGGCGCCCTCCCTGACGTCATCCCGACCCGTTTCCGCCGGCCTATGGCAGCGGGGCGATGACCGTGTCGTCGGTGACGGGCAGCTGGGTGCCCTGGCTTGCGGCAAAGGTGGCTGTCTGGCGCTGCATCTCGACCGTCGCCGCCGCACTGGCTTGCGCTCTGATGATGGAGGCGTGATCGCCGACCGAGAACTTGACCAGTCCGCCATTGGTGGAGTCGGCCACGATCTGGGTCAGACCCAGCTGACGAGCCAGTGGTTCGGTTCCAGCCAACGGTGCAGTTGCCACACTGTTGGGTATGACCGCGTCTCCCAGTACCTCGATCATGTGCAATCGGGTGGCACCCGATTGTGCCAGGGTGGCCGCGTGGTTGATCGGATCTCCCGAATCCAGCAGCGACTGGGCTGCGGTGAGAAAGGTGTTGTAATCATCCGATCCGGTCTCGATGCCGGCGTCCTGCAAACCCGCGTTGATGATTGGCGCGAACGTTTCCGAATTGGCCAGCAACTGGGCGATGCCTCCGCCGGGCATGGCCAGTGTCGCACTCTGGAAGCTGTTGTCGTAGGACAACATGGTGGTACCGACAATGCCGCCCAGTGAATGCCCGACAAAGTTCAGATTGCCGGCATTGAGGGTGACATTTTCCACCTGCGCGGACGACAGACTGGCTGTCAGGGTGAACAGATCGGCCACTGACTGACGCAGATTGTCACGAGAATTGGCCAGGTTCTGCAGATTGATGAAGTATTTGCCGGAAGTATCGGGTTCGCCATCGGGGCCGACATCTTCCACTTCCGTGCCATCCTCCAGCGGATTGGTGGCCAGATCGATGTCAAAGGTTCGTTCGCTGACACCGAATGGCGAATTGGCGGCATGCAAGGGGTTGCTGTCGTCTATCAGGCCATGCAACGGCATGTCGATGGCAATGACAGCCCTGCCGGCATCGGCCATGGCATCGGCGATGGCCAGCATGAAGGAGCGATTACCCGTGATGCCATGCTGGAAGATGGTCACGGGCCAGCCGTCCGCCGGCATGTTGCCACCACTGGCCGAGGTGGCATTGGGCACGCTCATCAGAACCGGAATGGTCTCCGTGGAGGTCAACACCGGTGCGTAATTCGGGGCTTGAGACTCATTCAGGGTGCCTACGACATTGCCGTCACTGTTCTTCCAGAAGCTGTTGAGCACATCCGCAACCCCTGCGTCACCCTGCAGCGCCGTCAGATAGTAGGGGACCTCCAGAGAGCCGATATAGATGTCGGCCTTGCCACCTGCGGGGCTGGTCTGTCCGGAGTTGCCCAGTCGCAGTACACTGCTTGTGGACTGATCCTTGACGGCCTGCAGTACATCACGGGTCGACTGTGTTCTGAAGACCCAGGTCAGCGCAATGTCCGACGCATCGATACCGGTTGCTGCCTGAACGGCGGCAAGCTGCGAGCCGGTTGCGCCGCGCAGCAACTCCAGCTGCCCCAGGGTCTGCTGTCGCTGCAGCAGTTCCGCAAGCTCGGCCTGTTGGCTCTGATCGGGCTGGTCCAGCTGCGACAATTCTTCCAGTCTCTCCAGATCGCTCTGCGGCAGGCCCAGTGCCTGATCACTCTTGAGCAGACCATAGGTGAGGTTGGCCTCCAGTCCATTGCCATCCGGGTCGGTGATGCCATTGGTCAGGGCGACCAGGTAATCGCTCTTGGGGTTCAGGGGCACGGTAGGCAGCAGTATCAGCTGATTGCCGACGGATGTGGCCGCCAGCAGACGCGGGTCCGAGATCTCGGACAGAACTCCGGTGACACCCACGGCCTGTGCCGTGGAGACTTCGAATACACGGATCGTATCGCCGACAATCAGAGAGGCCGGATCCAGGGTTTCACTGATGGTCGTGACAATCGGTGCAACCGTGGAAAATCCGTCCAGCTGGTTCAGGGCCACTCGTGGGTTGGCCAGTGTCTCGTCAGCGCCTTCACCGAGCGGCAGGTCAAGCGTGCCATCGGTGGAGGTCAGCAGGAACAGGCTGTTGGGAAAGGGCAGTACCGGTGCATTCGGGTCCGGACTGAACAAGGCCTGCGGCGAACTGTCTGCCGCAATGGCTGCGTCCAGTTCGTCCTTGCTGCCGTCGAAATCATGGTTCGAATCGCTGCTGCAGGCAACCAGAGTCAACAGCAGGGGCGCTGCAACCAATGAAGAATAGTGTTTCATGTGCATGAGCCTCTAGTTGAACGACCAGTTGAGCTGGGCGCCAACGATGTGGACGTGTGAATCATAGGTGCCGCGGATCTCCTGACCGACGCCTTCGGATTCCGGATCGGAATTGTCGATAGGGGTTTCATCCAGCATCAGCAGGGAGTAGCCGACATCGAACGAGAATCGCTGGCTGACCTGGTAGCCGCCACCCACAGAAAACCAGGTGCGATCATTACCCGGAATCCGGGCGGTGCGGCGAGCGGCACTGGGGATGGCCTCTTCATCGAAGGCAAGACCGGCGCGCAGCGTCAGCTTGTCACTGTGTGTGTAGTTGATTCCGGCGGAGTAGCGCATGACATCTTCCCACTCCTGCACCGACAGGGTGTCGTCCTGCACCGGGTTGTCGTAGACCACCCGAATTTCCTCGAGTGAGCTCCAGCCGGTCCAGGTGATATCGCCCAGCAGCTGCACCTTCGGATTGGCCTGATAGGCTGCGGACACCGAGAACATGGCCGGTAGATCGACCTCTGCCGTGACAGGGGAGTCGGTCAGGAAGTTGGCAGTCAGGAATTGACCGGTTGGATCCGTGCTGGTGTTGCTGGCAAAGACATCCTGCAGATTCTGCGGAATCCTGAAATCACCATCCCCTTCGAGTTCATGGTCGACGGAATGCCGATAGGCCACACCGATCTTGAGTTTTTCATCCGGCGTGAAAAGAGCGCCGAGATTGAAGCCGAAGGCCGTGGAGTCGCCTGTGACTTCGCCGTAGCCGTCATTGTTCACGTTGCCGGGCGTCAGCCCGGCATTGACGCAATCGGTCGAGGTGAAGCTGGTGTCATCTCTGCCGGCCAGGCCCAGGCAGGCGGCACCGGAGTCCACCGCACTTCCCAGTTCGGCATCGAGTTGCTGGAGGCTGATGCCGAACCCCAGACTGATCTTGTCGGACACCTTGTAGGACAGGGCCGGATTGATGTCGATGACACTCAGTCCGCTTTCCACCGTGGTATAGCGGCCTTTCCAGTTGGCATCGTATTCGGTGGATGAGCCGAACGGTGCGCCGATACTCAGACCATAGCTCCAGCGCTCATTGATCGGTGCCACGTAGTAGAAGTTGGGCAGCGCCGAGGTGGTACCGGCTTCCGCCGTGGTGGGGCCTGATGCGACGCCTCGTCCCAGCGCGGCACCCAGCGTGGTGCCTTGATCGGTCCAATCGGTATTGGTGGTCAGCAAGTGCACACCAACCACGACTTCGCGTCCTTCGATCTGGCTCATGCCTGCCGGATTGAACCAGACAGTCGAGCCATCCTGGCTGACGGCAGCTGCGCCGGCATAGGCATTGCCGAGGCCGGAGGCACCGTGTTCGATCAGCGCAAAACCACCCGCTTGCGCGACACCGCTCAGTCCGGCAAGACCGACGAACCCCACAAGGGTTCCCAGCGGTCTGAGCCGCCTGTATGTTGTATTCATCTTTTCTCCTGAAGCTCGTGGTGGTTTTGCAAGGGGCCGAATAGCTGGCTGGCTGATCTGCATGACTGAATAGTCAAGGCAGACTACCCTGACTTAAGTATAGGCTCAAGTCCTTGTCCTCACTATCAATAATGTACAGTAATGATAGTGCCTATCGTTGCGCGGGAGCACGCAGGTAACATGTGCACGATGGGCGTCTGCCAGCGTGCTGATACTTGTCTGTAACGGGCCTTTCGAGCGACTCTTTCGGGGTGTCGCGTCATGCTTGCCGGGGAACATTTCGGTAGATGCGCTGCTCTCAAGGCAGTGGTGCAGTCGTGAATCGTGCAGAACGTTGAGGATATTGTGGGTAATCCAGTGAAGCAAGCAGCGAGGCAGCGTGCATATCGGGCATGATTGTTTGCAATCCGACACCCAGGCGAACCGTTCTGATCGGCAGGATGGTACTTCCGCATTAGCGTTGTCACTGCCATATTCCGTTCATGACAGACATCGCCAGTGCGCTCGATCCGCAGCGTCAGACGATGTCGAGCGTGGGCAATGGAGCACCTGGTGGTGGCACGACAGTATGGAGATCGACCGAACAGGGTGATGGCCGGGATTTTGTTGGCTATACCTCTACCATGGAGTTCAACTGGAAACTGAATGATGTTCGAGCTGCTGTTCAATTACCCGGTAGAGCTGTGGCAGCAGGCGAGGCTGAGTTTCGAGGCTGACCTGCCGTTGTGGGGCCTGCCTGCAGCGATGGCTGTCGTCGCTCTGCTGATACTGGTATCCCTGTGGCGGCGTGATATCAGCCTTGCCCGTCGCGGCAGCATTGCCGTGTTGCAAGGTTTGCTGGCAGCAGTGGTTCTGATCATGATCTGGCAGCCAGTGTTGCAGGTGTCGGTGGCGGAGCGTGGCGAGAATACGGTTGCCTGGGTGCTTGACGGTTCACGCAGCATGAGCTTGCAGGATGTCTCGGCGACAGGATCCGTTGCAAGCTTCGGTGAGCCTCTGTCGCGACTGGAGGCCGGTCGGCAGGCTGTGCAAGAGCTGGCCATTCAGGATACCGATGAATTCTCGGCCCGTCTCTACCGCCTGGGTGACGGACTGAGTTCGCTTGACACCCTGGATGAGGTCTCGAATCAAGACCCTGCAAGCCGCTCCAACATCGCGCCCGCGCTGGATGAGTTGCTGGGCACGGTCAGTGAATCGGCTCTGGCGGCCGTGGTACTGATCTCTGATGGCGCGGACAACAGCGACCGGATAGACAGTCGCTGGTGGCAGACGCTGGCAGCTGCCGGTGTGCCGGTGCATACCGTCGGTGTCGGGCAACCGGAGGATCCGGCCGATCTCGAACTCGCCGAGGTGTTCATGCCGGACACGGCCCAGCCGAACACCGAGTTGACTGCACGTGTACGAATTCGCCATGGTGCCGCTGGCATCGCTCGAGTGCGTGTCATGTCCGGTACGGAGCTGCTGGCGGCCGAAGATGTCCGCTTGCCGGAGGATGTCGGCGAGAGCATCCACTCGCTGAGCTTCTCCAGTGGCGACAGTGGTACTCGCCAGCTGGAATTCAGCGTTGAAGCGACACAGGATGAGGGCAGCGAGAACACGCCAGACGACCCGGTACCTGCCAACAATCGTCAGCCACGCATTCTGCGGGTAGTGGATGCCCCCAGGCGCATCCTGTATGTCGAAGGCGAACCTCGCTGGGAATACAAGTTCCTGCGTCGTGCCATGGATGCCCATCCCGGAGTCACCGTGGTGTCGCTGCTGCGCACATCGCCCAACAAGTTCTATCGTCAGGGGGTTCGGGACGGCAATGAACTGGCCGACGGTTTCCCCACCACGCGTGAACAACTGTTCGCCTATGACGCCGTGGTCATCGGCAGTCTGGAAGCGGCTGAACTGTCCACCGCCCAGCAGAGCGCGTTGCGAGATTTCGTCAGTCTGCGCGGCGGCACCTTGCTGATGCTCGGTGGTCGCCAGGGTCTGGCGGACGGTGGCTGGGGTCGCTCGGTGGTGGCAGCTGCCTTGCCAGTGCAGCTGGGTAGCCGGCCCGGGGCAGAGACCTTTGATCGCCAGCGCGCGTCCGTCATGCCGTCACTGACCGGTTTGCGTACACCCTGGTTGCAGCTGGCAGATGGCACTCAGGCCAATATCGACGCCTGGCAGAGTCTGCCGGAACTGGCTGATCATCAGTCTCTGGGCCAGGTCAAGCCCGGGGCCCTGACTTTGCTGGAACAGGTTGCCGGCAATACCAGCCGACGTTCCGAGCCACTGCTGGTGGCGCAGCGCTACGGACGAGGGCAGAGTCTGGTGCTGGGGACCAGTGGCACCTGGCGCTGGCAGATGCGATTGCCGTCGGAGGATATGCGGCATGAACGTTTCTGGCGGCAGTTGCTGGGCATGACGGTAGAGCAGAGTCTGCCAAGGCTGCGGTTGCAGACCGACAAGCCGGTTTACCGCGATGCGGATACCGCCAATCTGTCATTACTGGCCTACAATGCCGACTATACCGATTTACAGGTATCCGAATTACCGGTCGCGCTCAGTGCTCCCGATGGCAGCACGCAAACCGTTGCGCTCTATCCCGACAATGATCGTCCCGGGCATTATTCCGGGCAGATTCCCATGCACCTCGATGGACCCTATTCGGTGGCAAGCAGCACGCCACTGGAAGGAGAATCGCCCTCTGCGCCGCTGTCCAGCGTGGAACAATGGTGGGTTCGCGAGTCCGGCAATGCCGAGGATTTCGGTTCAGGCCTGCAAGCGGACTTTCTGCAGCGTATCAGCGAGGTGAGCGGAGGCAGCTATCTGCCGCTGAGTGACATCGACCGGCTGAACAGCATCCTGGCTTCGGAGAATGCGGCCTTGAAAAGAGAGAGTCATCTACCGCTGTGGAACATGCCGTTCCTGTTTCTGTGTGTCATTCTGCTCAAGCTGTTCGAATGGGCGCTGCGACTGCGATGGAAGCGATTGTGAGAGGCTTGATCAAGGGTGCGACGAGAGGCTCGCTCGATGATGCGCCGGTGGCTATCGCGCGCGGCCAGCTGTTTGCCGGCCTGCTGTTGCCGGTACTGCTGACTGTTGCAGAGCTCGGGCAGGCCGAGACGCATGCCGTGATCGTCAACGGCCTGGGGGGAGAATCGGCCTATTCGGATGCGTTCGATGCCGCTGCAGATACTTACGTGGAGGCTCTGCAGAGTATCGATGAAGGTGAAGGGCAGATCGTCCGTTTGCAGGAGACGGCGACTCGGGAAGAGATACTGGCGGCCATCGAGACACGCGCCGCCGTCATGCAGGCGTCCGATACCATCGTGCTGATACTGGTCGGGCACGGCACTGCCGACAGTCTCACCTGGCGCTTCAATATTTCGGGGCCTGATGTGACCACCGAAGATCTGGTTGCGGCGCTCAATGGAGTCAACGCCGGACGACAAGTGGTGGTGTTGGCCACCAGTGCCAGCGGTGCCGCGCTGGAAGCCCTGACACAGCCGGGTCGGGTCGTGGTGACAGCGACCAAGAGCGGCGGCGAAGTCAATGCCGTGCGTTTTCCCGGTTACCTGGCCGATGCCATGGCATCCAGTTCGGCAGACTATGATCGCAACGAGATACTGACCGTGGCAGAGGCATTTCGCTTTGCCAATGCCCGTACCGAAGCCTACTACGAACAGCAGAACCTGCTGGCATCCGAGCATGCCAGGCTGGCCGGGGATCTGGCCAGCGATATCCCGCTGGCATTGCTGGGTTCCCTGCGCGAGGCCAAGGATGACCCGCAAGTGGCGGCACTGCTGGATGAGCGGCTGACTCTGGAGGATGCGTTCAAGGCGCTGAAGGCGCGCAAGTCGCAGATGCCGGTGGCCGACTACTATCGCGAACTGGAGATTCTGTTGATCGACATTGCCAGAATGCAGCAATCCATTGATGCCGTGACCGGCTGGAGTGATACCGATGCCGAGAGCTGAGCGCGGGTTGATCTGGCTGGTATTGCTGCTGTCTGTGACAGTCGGCAGCGCTGCACAGGCTTTTCCGATCCACTACGACACGAGCCGAGCGGACACCCTGCGACGCTGTGACCAGCACCAGTACGAGGGCCGCAGGCAGGCCGCCCGAGAGTGCTACGAGCAGCGACTCGAACAGGCCAGCGGGCTGGAACGGGCGGATGCAGCCGCCGCTCTGGGGGATATTCGCCAGGCCAACAAACTGTATCGCGAACTGGCTGCCGACAGCACCGATCCTGCCATCAAGACACAGTGGGCGAAACTGTATCTGCAGACTCACCAGGTGAGTGATGCAGAAGCACTGTTCCGCGAGGCCTTGCTGTATGACGCCAGCTGGTTGCCGGCCCGCATCGGTCTGGCGAAAGCCCTGTCGGAAGGCTTTGAAGGGCAGGCCAGAGTGGCATTGCGGGAGATCATCAACGAGTACCCGGACAATGTCGAGGCCTTGCTGTTGCTGGCCGGCATCGAGCTCGAACTGCAGAATCTGGAAGAGGCTCGCGGGCTGCTCGATCGCGCCCTGGCCAATGTCGACGCTCAGGGGCTGCCGCCTCTGGAGATCTATGCGCTGCATGCCGGTGCAAATCTGCTCGAAGACAAGCCCATGAAAATCTGGACCGAGCGTGCACTGCAATACAACCCTGGGTATGGCGACATTCACGCGATTCCGGCGCACTTCTACATCATCACCTATCGTTATCGGGAGGCTGTGGATCTCTATCAGAAGGCGGTTGCGCTGGACCCCGAGCTGGCGACGGCTCATCGCGACCTGGGTATCAACCAACTGCGTGTCAACAATGTGTTCGCCGCACGCTATCACTTGCAGCGGGCCTATGATCTGGACCCCTTCGATGCGCAGACGGTCAATACACTGCGTCTGCTCGATGATCTGGACGGGATGCGCGTCAGTTACGTGGACGTGCCATATGCCGATGATCCGGATGCCACGATTGGCCGGGTACTGATCCGGCTGGACCGGGAAGATGCCGATGCGCTGGAGCCTTACGTCATCGATCTGGCCGTGCGCGCGGTGCAACTGTTCAGCGAGCGCTATGAGTTCAGCTTGCAGAAACCGATGGTGGTCGAGCTCTATCACGACCATGATGATTTCGGGGTGCGTACGGTCAGCACACCGGGAATCGGCCTGCTGGGTGTCACCTTCGGCTATCTGACAGCCATGGACAGTCCCAAGGCCCGAGCTGCCGGGGAGTTTCACTGGGGCAGCACGCTGTGGCACGAGATGGCGCATGTCTTCACGCTGGAGGCCACCAATCATCGTCTGCCACGCTGGTTCAGCGAAGGCTTGTCGGTCTACGAGGAATGGAATACCGGCCCTTTGCCGGATCGGGAACTGTCGATGGACGTGCTGACCGCCATCCGCGATGGTCAATTGCTGCCCGTTGAAGGACTGGATCAGGGGTTCGTCAGACCCAGCTACAACGGTCAGGTGCAGGTCTCCTACATGCAGGCGGGCCTCATCTGCGATTTCATCGGCCGGCGCTGGGGGCATGACGCTCTGGTGAGCATGCTCCAGGGTTTTGCCGCAGGTCAGAGCACCTCGGAGGCCCTGCACGATGCCATCGGCCTGCGAGGCGGTGAGTTCGACAGGCAGTTCGCCGACAATCTGCAGACCCTGTATGGCGATCTGCTGGAATCACTGGATGACTACGCTGCCGAGGCCCGGCAACTGGAGCGCTCTCTGCAGTTCGATGACTGGGTCAGCGCTGCTGCCCTGTCGCGGGATCTGATCCGGCGGTATCCGCAACGGGTCGGTGCAGGCAATCCCTACCAGGTACTGGCCATGTCCTTGCGTGAACAAGGCCATGTGGATGAGGCGATCGAGGTTCTTCTCGACTGGCAGGCTCTGGGCGGACATGATCCGGATGCGTTGACGCAACTGATCGATGATCTGCGAGCGGCCGGTCGAACGCAGGAGGCGGTACCGGTCATGGAATCGCTCAATTGGGTAATGCCTTATGGCACGGATGTTCACCGTTGGCTCGGTGAACATTATCTGGACCGGCAGCAACCCGAGCTGGCACTGCGCGAGTTCAATGCGCTGATCGGCATGCAGGTCGACGACCTGGCCGGCGCCTACCTGGGCAAGGCGAGAGCGGCGCGCCTGCAGGGCGACGATCAGGCGGCTCGCCGCGAAGTCATCTATGCACTGGAAAGTGCACCTTTCTACCGACCTGCCCAGCATCTGTTGCTGGAGCTTTCTGCTGGAGACTGAATTGTGAGCGACACTGAATTCGACAAGGCCGACACGGCCCAACTGGTTAGCGAGTTCCGGGATGTGACCACGCGCCTGCGCAGTGAGGTAGGGCGTATCATCGTCGGTCAGGACGAAGTGGTGGAACACTTGCTGATCACATTGCTGGTGGGCGGCCACTGTCTGGTGACCGGGATGCCCGGTACCGCCAAGACACTTCTGGTCAGAACTCTGGCTGATGCACTGGGCTTGCAGTTCGATCGCATCCAGTTCACCCCCGACCTGATGCCAACGGATATCACCGGCACCGACATCATCGAGGACAATGACAAGGGGGAGCGCAGCTGGCGCTTCATTCCCGGTCCCATTTTCACCAATGTTCTGCTGGCAGACGAGATAAACCGTACGCCACCCAAGACACAGGCCGCCTTGCTGGAAGCCATGCAGGAGTACTCGGCGACGGTGCGTGGTACTCAGCACACCATCGACAAGCCCTTCTTCGTGCTGGCAACCCAGAACCCTCTGGAACTGGAGGGAACCTACCCCTTGCCGGAAGCGCAGCTCGATCGCTTCCTGTTCAATATCATGCTGGGCTATCTGCCGCTGGAAGATGAGTTGACCGTGGTCGAGCGCTTCACCAGTGACACGCCACCGGAACCTGTCGTTGCGTGCACCAACCCGGCCCAGATCCTGGCATTTCAGCGCCTGACCCGACAGGTGCCGGTCAGCAGGCAGGTTGGCCAGTACGCGGTGCAACTGGTTCGAGCCACTCGCCCTGAAGATCCATCGGCGACGGACAAGGTTCGCCAGTACGTCAAGTTCGGTGCCTCGGTCCGGGCCGCGCTGTTCATCACGCTGGCTGCCAAGGCACGCGCATTGATGGCTGGCCGTTATCACGTGACCACCGATGATATCGATGCACTGGCTGCGCCCGTGTTGCGCCATCGAGTCATGCTCAACTATTTTGCCGAAGCCGATGGCGTCGACATCGATGCCGTTCTGCGGGACCTGGTCGAGCAACGAGTGGCGGCCTGAGGCATGGACGGGCGTCGCTTGCAGTCAGGTCATTGCGGTGAACCGGTTCCTGTACGAGGGAGGTCGATCTGATGGCGGCGCAGACAGCCAATCGGCTTCTCAAGCCCGAGGTACTGGCACGCCTGGGCTCCCTGGAGCTGGTGGCCCGTACGGTGGTGGACGGTGTGACAACCGGTCTGCACCGATCGCCACATTTCGGGTTCAGTCAGGAATTTGCCGAATACCGGGCGTACAACGAAGGAGATGACCTGCGCTATGTCGACTGGAACGTCTATGCGCGTACCGATAGAACCTACATCAAGCGCTTTCAGGGTGAAACCAACACGGCGGTCACCTTGTTGCTGGATGCCAGTGCCTCGATGAATTTCGGCACGCCGGTCAACAAGCTGCATCAGGGCATGTATCTGCTGGCTGCGTTGGCCTACATGGCGCGCAAACAGCATGATGCGATCGGGCTTGCCGTATTCGACGAATCGGTTCGCCACTACCTGGCGCCGTCGGCACGACCGGATTCACTGGTACGCATACTGGGTCAACTGGAGAGTACCGAGGCGGGTGCCGGCACCGACATCATTGCCGCTCTGGCCAGTCTTCGGGCCAGCATGAGCCGCCGTGGCCTGGTCATCGTCGCCTCGGATTTCTACGCCGATGCCGATGAACTGCTGGCAGCGTTACGACCATTGGCACATCAGGGGCAGGATGTGGCGGTGTTCCACCTGCTCGATGTGGAAGAGGTCGAGCCGTCGCTGACACGCACCAGTGCGCTGCGTGATCTGGAATCGGACGAGGCCGTGATAGTCGATCCGGCATTTCTGCGCAACGGCTATCAGTCCCGATTCAAGGCGCATTGCGCCTCCATTGAACAGGCTTGTCATCGCATCGGCGCCGATTACACGCGCGTCATGACCGACGAGCCGCTGGATGCCGCCTTGCAGAGTTATCTGCGTTTCAGGGAGCGTCGCGGTCGATGAGTCTGCTGTTTCCAGCCTATCTGGCCGGCCTGCTGGGGTTGGCCCTGCCATGGTTGCTGCATCGCTTCAGCGATCAGCGGGCTCCTGAACAGGCGTTTCCTTCCCGGCGATTTCTTGAAGCAACAACGCCTCCGGTGTCGCGAACCCGACAGTTGAAGTACCTGATCCTGCTTGCGCTCAGGGTCTTGAGTCTGTTGCTGCTGTGCCTTGTCTTTGCCCAACCGTGGTTGAACCGTGAAGGCGCTGATGCTGTTCGCAGCAAACATCATGTCATCGCCATCGACCAGTCTCTGTCCATGCGAGCTGCAGGTCGCTGGCCGGCAGCCATCGACAGGGCCCGTGACATCGTGTCCGGTCTGCCGGCGGGTGATTCGGTAGAGCTGCTGGGGATCGATGACGGTATCCGCCGCACCGATCGGCGGACCGAACCGGCCAGCGTGCAGTTGCAGGCACTGTCTGCAATGGAGCCCGGTCATGTGTCTGCCGACTATGGCAGCCTGATGCAGGGCATCAACCGGATTGCTTCCGAATCCGATGTGCCGGTCACACTGTGGTTGATTACCGATGTCCAGCAAAGTGCCTTGCCCACCCAGCTCAATGCGCTGTATGCACCGCAGCTGGATGAAATGCATGTCGAATCGGTGGTCACCGAACCACAGCGCAATGTGCACCTGCAGGCCAGTGCATTGTCCACCGATGGCGTCAATGTACAGGTCAATGTCCAGTTGATGGTCAGCGAATCGAGTGTCGAGGAAAATGCAAGTCCGGTTGATGTCGAGCGTCGAAGTACCACGGTGCAGTTGTATGCCGGTGATCGTCTGCTGGCCGAGCAACAGGTGACTTTGCAGCCATTCGAATTGCAGACAATGGTGTTCGATCGCCTGGTCATGCCGGCGGTGGCTGATCCTGTCTTCACCGTTGCCCTGGCAGAGCCGGATGATCTGCCGGATGACGATCGGGTGGATGTGGTGGTGAGAACAGCCAACCCGATGCCTGTGGTGTTGCTCGCCACGGAACGTCAGGTGTCGGACAATGCGGCAGTCTTCCTGGCAACGGCTCTGGAGACCGACGATCTGGCCAGCGTCGACGTGATCACGGGCAATGCTGAGCGCGTTTCCGCGGAGGTTCAGCATGTCATCAGTGGCCGTACCCTGAGCGGAAAGATCGATCTGGATATCCTTCAGTTCGTCGATAGTGGCGCCAATGCGCTGCTGTTCAGTGCGGAGCCGCCGCAGGTGACGCAAACAAGCGGACAGTTGGCTGTGCCGCGCATATCGGGTAGCGAGATGGGTGTGTCCGATGATGCTCACCCCCTCCAGCTGGGTAGACTTGACTGGTCCGGTACCCGCTTCTACGATGTGCCGCCACTGTTGCTGGTCGAGGGTGATCGCGTTCTGCTGCAGACCAGTGATCGCTTGCCCGTGCTGGTGGAACGGCTCACGGAGCGGGGTCGTCTGCTGATTCTGAATGACAGGCTTGACGGATCAGGCAGCAATCTGCCCCTGCAGCCGGCTTTCGTCTCCCTGATGCAATCGATACTGAACTATTTCGATGCCAGCACTGCCTTGCCCGATCAGATCGTCGCCGGCGAGCGGCTGGCATTGCCCGCCAGAGTGCAGGTTCTGGATCCGACCGATCAGCCATTGTTGACACTCGATGCCAGTGCGCATTCCGGCACCATCGAGCTGGATGAACCCGGCATGTACAAGATCGTGGGGGCCAGAGGCGAGCATGCCCTGCAGGTGGTACTGGACAGCCGGGAAGCGAACATTGCCACCTTGAGCCCAGCGGAACTGGCGGCCTGGCAGAATCGCTACACGGAAGGTGCAGACACCGGGGAATCCGGGCAGGGTAATGCTGGCAACGTCGGTGGCAAACAGGCAGAATCAGGTAGCAGCATGAGCGTTGCAGAGGCTGCCCGGCTGGCCACATGGCAACTCATTCTGCCAGTACTGCTGTTGCTGTTCATCATGGAAAGCGCGCTGGCAAACCGACGTCTGGACGTCAGGAGAGATGGTTCATGAGCCCATCCATAGAGCGTTTCGGGAATTATCTTCATCGGGCGATGCAGCGTGAGCGCTGGCGTCATGTTCTGCGTTTTGCCGCCTTGCTCGCGCTCGCTCTGGTCCTGCTCACCGCTGTCGGGGCCTGGGCAGGGCTGTTCCGGGGTTTTACCCCGGCATTGACCAACTCCGTGCGGCTGGCTCTGTTGCTCGTGACCGTGCTGTGTCTGCTGTTCCTGCTGTGGCGTCCCCTGCGCCAGTTGCAACGCGATCAGGGAGCGACACTGGTGGAAAGGGCCGATGCGGCCTTCGATGGGCGGGTTCATACCTATCTGGATACCCGAAGCAAACAGCCTGATCAGCCGTTTCTGGCCCTGCTGGCACAGGATGCCATGTCAGTCGCCCGGCGAGTACCACTGCAACGTATCGTTCCGACTGCCGCACTGGTATGGCCGCTGCTGGTCTTGCTCCTGCTGGGCGCCGCCTTGCTGGCATCACGCGTGCTGGCACCGCCAGGCTGGCAGAACGCCGCATTGCATGTCTGGTGGGGCTGGAGTGACAAGACACTGGTCGAGCCCCGAGCGGTGACCGTTGCACCCGGAGATATCGAATTGCTGGCAGGTGAGGATCTGCCACTGACCATCGAACTGAGTGGTTTCAGGCAGGATTCCGTTACCTTGCACGCCCGCAGCGGTGACGGTGAGTGGCAGGCAACACCGATCAGCGCCTCACCGGATCAACAGTTCCGATTCACGCTCTACCGAGTCAACGAAGCGCTGGAATATCATGTCAGTGCGGCCTATACGCAAAGTCCGACCTATCATGTCTCGGTGGTACAACCGGCACGGCTGGAGAGAATCGATGCCGGTTTCGAATACCCTGAATGGACCCGTCTGACGCCGACAACGCAAGTGGATGTGGGCGATATCAGTGGTGTCAAGAACACTCGAGTCGACTTGTCCTTTCAACTGGATCGCCCCTTGCAGGATGGCGCCCTGCGACTGGGAGATCGCCTGCTGAGCTTGCAGGCACCGCAGTCTGTCCGTAAGGCGGGTGCGAAGACTGCCGTGTCGAGCACGGCCGATTCAGCGACGGATGTCGATGCAGATGACGCAATCACCTCCTACCGTTACAGTGCAAGTTTTGTCATTGACAACGACACACAGTATCAGCTGATAGATCGCATGCTGGATCGAGAAGTGCCGATCAGCCCGGAATACGCAGTCATCGTGCGTGGTGATGAAGCACCGATAGTCAAGCTGGTCAGGCCGGGCAGAGATGTGACTGCCTCGCCGATCGAGGAGGTCGCCATCGGTATCGAGGCCGAGGATGATTTTTCGGTAGAGTCCATCGAGCTGCTGTACTCGGTCAACGCCGGAGACTGGCAAAGTGTCATGCTGCCGCCAGAGAAGCTGACAGAGCACGTCTTCTATCTGGAGTCCATGGGCAGTCCCGACGCTGGCATTGACGATACCGATACGCTGACGCAGGGCCCCACACCGGAATCGGAAACGGCACCACTTTCCACCACACTGACGGGTGTGGTCATGCAGCCGGGCGATCTGATTACCTACTATGCCAGAGTTCGCGACCACGACAGCGTCAGCGAAACCGACATGATGTTGATCGATGTCAGGCCGTTCGAGCGACGTTTCTCGGAAGGCCAGGGCGGCGCCAGTGGTGGCGCGGGCGGCGGCGGCGGTGCCAATGAGGGCAGTGAGATCTCACGGCGGCAAAAGGAAATACTGCTGGCTACGTGGAATCTGCAACGCACCACCGAGGCATTGGGAGGAGAGACTGCCGGGCAGGAAGACAATGCGCGATTGTTGTCCGAATTGCAGGTGACGCTGGCCGAGCAGGCACGCACACTGGCCGATCGTTC
This sequence comes from uncultured Granulosicoccus sp., assembly GCA_947495035.1. Classification (GTDB taxonomy): domain Bacteria; phylum Pseudomonadota; class Gammaproteobacteria; order Granulosicoccales; family Granulosicoccaceae; genus Granulosicoccus. The sequence goes on along the minus strand of CANLXI010000031.1, from coordinate 852 downwards.
GGAAGCTCGTGAGCTGGTCGACCAGGGTGAGAAGATTCGCATGTTCGTGGATTATCTGCGTGCCGCAGCGATACAGATGGAGCCTTCTGCTGCCGCATTGCAGACCCTGGACTTCGAGCGGGCGATACAACCTCAGCAGAAAGCGCTGCAACTGCTGCAGAGAGCCGAAGCCCTGTTTGCCGATATCCGCATGACACAGCAACAGGGTCAGGGTGGAGGAGGTCAGCAGGCCGGACAGGACATGGCGGAAATGTTCGAGCTGGAAATGGATCTGGAACGCAATCAGTATGAACAGCCCGATCGAGGGGGCAACAGTGCCGGTAGCGAGCAGCTGGATGACATTTTCGATCAGTTGGCCGAACTGGCGCGGCGGCAGCAGGCTCTGGCAGAAGCGGAACGCCAGCGCGACCAGCTGACTCGCGAAGAGCAGTGGCAGCAGCAACAGCTGAGACGAGAGCTGGAGCAGATGCAGCGTGATCTCGAGCAATTGCAGCGAGACGCCGAGGAAGCCGAAGGCGAAGACGCTCAATCCCTGGCGGAGGCCGCTCGTTCTCTGTCAGAGCAGCTGCAGCGTGCGCGCGAAGCACTGGAGGACGCAGCTGGACAGGATGGGCAGCAGCAGGCCGACAATCAGCAAGACGCTTCATCAGGTAATGGAGAAGAATCGCAACAGGCCGATTCGCAACAGGGCAGTCAGCAGGGAAGTCAGCAGGGCAGTCAGCAGGGCAGTCAGCAGGGCAGTCAGCAGGGCAGTCAGCAGGGCAGTCAGCAGGGAAGTCAGCAGGGAAGTCAGCAGGGAAGTCAGCAGGGAAGTCAGCAGGGAAGTCAGCAGGGAAGTCAGCAGGGAAGTCA
>CANLXI010000030.1 GCA_947495035.1 uncultured Granulosicoccus sp. | reverse complement strand
CGAAAGCTCGAAAGCTCGAAAGCTCGAAAGCTCGAAAGCTCGAAAGCTCGAAAGCTCGAAAGCTCGAAAGCTCGAAATTCGAAATTCGGGAATTCGCACATTCAACAAGTCATGTGATCATCCTGGCGGGTAGTTGTATGTCGATCGATTTCAGGGAATACAGTACCTGCGCCTGTGATCCATGCGCTTCGCTCGGGTGCGTGTTCGGAATCCATGCACGTCATCAGGGCGTACTGAAGGGTTCTCACGGCTCTAACAATACAATCGTGGTTGAAAATACATCTTGCCAATCAATGTGTTGAAGTAATGTAACCTGTTTTTCTGTGGCTGGCAGACAACTTGTAGCGGAACGGTTCCGATCTACATGAAAGCGATGTACTGCCATGAAAACCGTTCTGCAGAAGAAGTACCATCGACGAACTCTGGCCAGGCTCTTGTGTACTGGCCTGATGGGTACGGCCAGTGTCAGTGCCTGGTCGCAGGATGTCTGCGATATCGAATCCGATACGCCGTCGCATCATCAGCTTTCCGCAAATGCCGATACGGTTCATTGGGGGTACTTCAGCAAGGCTCAGGAGCCTCGTTTGCATGTGCAATCGGGAGATTTCATCACGATAGAGACATTGACACATCACGCGAATGATGACGCTTCACTGATGGTTACCGGGGACGCGGGTGCCGAGAGCGTCTTTCGCTGGGAAAAGGGCCGCAAGGGCGTCGATCGACGAGGTGCAGGACCACTCGATGCATCCATTCATGGTCGCGGCGCGGGAGAGGGCTTTGGTGTTCATATACTGACGGGTCCGGTCTTTGTCTGTGGTGCGGAACCGGGTGATGTGCTGGAGGTGCGCATTCTCGACATGGCGCCGCGTCCATCAGCCAATCCGGAATACGCCGGCAAGACCTTTGGCAGCAATGCCGCTGCCGCCTGGGGATTTCATTACAGCGATCTTGTCGAGGAGCCGCGGCAACGTGAAGTGATCACAATCTACGAGATGGATTCCACCGGCGGACGTGACTGGGCAGAGGCTGTCTACAGTTATCGCTGGGTGCCACAAGTGGATCCCGATGGTGTCACTCACGAGCTGATCGATTACCCCGGAGTGCCGGTTGATCATTCGACCATCAGCAAGAATACCGAGGTGCTGGAAGGCGTTCGTATTCCCGTTCGTCCACATTTCGGAACTCTGGGAGTCGCACCGAGAGAAGCTGATGTTGTCGATTCCATTCCGCCGGGATACTTCGGTGGAAATATCGACAATTGGCGAATTGGCAAGGGCGGCACCATGTACTACCCGGTAGCCGTAGAGGGAGCCTTGCTCAGTGCCGGTGATCCGCATGCGGCACAAGGTGATTCGGAGCTGGCTGGTACTGCCATCGAGACGTCCATGACGGGCCTGATACAGGTGGTTCTGCATAAGGCCGGAGATGCGACGGGGTCAGCGCTCGAGGGTCTTGATTATCCCTTGCTGGAAACCGATACAGAATGGGTCGTGCACGGGTTCAGTTATTCCAATTATCTGGATGAACTTGGTGACACTGCGCAGAGCGATATCTACAGCAAGTCCTCCATCGACAATGCAATGCGAGATGCCTTTCGCAAGATGCGCCGTTTTCTGATGACGACTCAGGGATTGAGTGAAGATGAAGCCATTTCCCTGATGTCGGTGGCTGCAGACTTCGGTGTCACTCAGGTGGTGGACGGGAACTGGGGGGTACACGGGATCATCAGGAAGCAGGTTCTGCCCGAATAAGTTCTGATCCGGTCAATTAGCCCGTTCGGGGAAGGCCCGCAGTAGGATCGTCATTCTCTGCGTCGCCCTTCCTCGAACTCCGTTTCTCCCGTGTTTGCGTTCAATTGCCGGATGTGCGCCGGTCGACCATCGTCAGACAATCGAATGTCGCCGATACCCGAATGGTTCCATAGCCGTTCACCGGCACTTCGTCCGACAGGCAATCGAGGGATGATATGAAATGATCGTCGCTGCGTCAGCAGGTTCAATGGAGACCAGGGCGCAAACAGCCAGCGGTTCAGTCGGTCAAGCCACTCGATGAGTGCTGCGGGAAATTCGTTCTTGATCCCGCTACTGGTAATCTGCCAGATGGCCGGAGATTCTGTTTCGTACCGTAGTTGCACATCATAGGCAAACGAGTAGTGCACATCCCCGGATAGAAGCACAAAGTTCTGAGGCGTACGACGATGTCGAAAAATGCTGAGCATGACGGTCGCAGCTTCATGATGTGCCATCCAGTTCTCCGCGTCGACCAGCAAGGGTTTGCCGAAGAACGTGAATATGCGCTGTACGATTTCAATGAGCTTGACCCCGAACACGGGGGCCGGAGAAACCACAACAACAGCCGATCGATCGAGAATCTGTTGCTGGAAGTCACTCAGGGCTTCCCAGTCCATGAGACCGGAGGGCCTTGACGGTTTCGCCGGTCGACGCCAGCGATGGGTGCGGGTATCGAGAACGACGATGGCCGGTGAGGTATCCAGAGTATACTGCCAGCCGCGAAAGTCGAGCAATTTCTCGATCAGCGCATCCTGGCCTTCCGCATTCAGACAGTATCGATCATTGGCAGTCTCGCTCAACAACTGCTGACAGTCGGGGATGAGTTCATCTACCTGGTTCGAGCCATTACCCCAAGCCTGGCACAGTACATAGGCGAACAGGGCATTGCCGACAATGCGCCTGGAAAAGGGATGTTCATAGGCCGTTTTTTCCCAGGCCTGGGAGAGATTCCAGTCGTCGGTGATGTCATGGTCGTCGAAGATCATGTAGCAAGGTACATGACACAGGGCTCGTGCCGCGCGGGGCAGACCAGCCACGAATCCGTTGACATGTTCCACTTCACGCCGGTAGCGTTTCAGCAGGTTGGCGGGCAAGGAGGGTTCATCCAGATTGACCAGAGTCCACGGCACGGGCGACCAGACCAGCAGATACATGCACAAGACCTCCGAGAACGAGACGAGATGGTTCTCGGCGTTGGCAGTGGTGAAGATCGGCTTGCGAGCTCCACCGAAGAAGCGCTCGATCAAGGTGGCGTTGTATCTGCTGCGTGGCAACAGTTGCGTTCGCCGATAGTAGGTATGTTCGTGTTGCATCAGTGCCTGACCGCTGTCAACCACAGCACCATCGATGACTTCATCGAACAGGCCGAGTCGGGCATCCAGTTGATGAATGGCATGCAGCATCGGTCCCGAGACATCATCCACATAAACCTGATCGCCGCTCATCATCAGGAATGTCGGCCGAGATTCGGTTTCGATACCGTTGTTGATCAATTCAGCATCGACCCGCAGCAGACCATCCTCGGAAGGATGATGCGGTTTGCGACAGGATCCGTGAAGAATACGCCTCACACGACTTTGAATGACCAGGTGCGGCGAGGTCTGTCCCTGATGGCAGAGATGCGGCGCCCAGTCCGCTATCCAGTGCCATTGTTCATCGGCCTGAAAGGCAAGGTCATAATGGAGCAAAGTGTCTTCTGGCCATGCAGAGTCTGCCTGTATCTCCAGCAGCTGCACGAATGCCTGTTTGCCGATGGGCAGTTCAGTCTGTTCCTGCGACTTCAGGTCGCGATCCAGAAGAGTGCTGTTCTCACTACGTACACGAATTCGCCAGTTGGTCGGGCAGGTGGTGACGAGCCAGAGTCTGAGTCGATCCGATTGTGCGTGGCGCAACAGCGGTCCGGCAAGGACTCGCGGCAAATCCGAGTTGAGTGTCATGCGTTGTGAAAGATCAATCGTTCTGTGTCGCTGAAGTCAGTCTGTCCGAGCGGTCCAGTTTGATCCAGGGTCCATGATGAAGCCGGGCGATTGCCGGTACTTCACTCGGACGACGTGGATTGGTGCGAATGGACCTTGATTGGTCAAGAGTACCGTGCGAAGGCAGATCGGTGTGATCTCGACCGGTCGATTTTCCTCGAAAACCCGGTGCCTTGCTGCAGCGCGACAGTCCTGCCTGCACCAGCAGATGACTTGACAAGCACCGTCAGGGTGCGCACTATCTCGCAGCTAGTGACCAGGCTTTCCCCATGAATACCGATAAAACCACCGGAACTCCGCATCCCGGACTGAGCTTTGCTGGGTTCGTGACCTTGATGGCGGGCTTCATGGCGCTCAATGGACTGGCCGTGGATACCATGTTGCCGGCACTGCCTGCCATCGGTGAAGAGCTGAACGTCGCAGACCCCAATGACCGTCAATGGGTGATCACCGCCTATTTCCTGGGTTTTGGTTTGTTCCAGTTGTTCTACGGACCTTTGTCTGATCGTTACGGGCGACGCCCCGTGTTGCTGCTGGGTGTTTCCATCTACGCGGTGTTCAGCATCTGCACCGTCTTCGCCAGTACCTTTGATGGTGTCGTGATGACCCGTTTTCTGCAAGGTGCCGGCTCTGCGGCAACCCGAGTGCTAGTGGTCGCCATTGTCAGGGATTGCTATTCCGGCAGACAGATGGCCAGAGTCATGTCATTGGCCTTCATCATCTTTCTGACCGTACCGGTTCTGGCCCCCGCGATTGGTCAGGGAGTCATGCTGTTTGTCAGCTGGCACTGGATCTTTCTGGGTCTGGCATTGTTTGCAATGGGCTTGGCGGTATTCGCCTGGATGCGTCTGCCTGAAACCCTGGATCCGGAACACCGTCTGCCGCTGTCAATGGGCCGTGTTCTCCAGGCATTCAAGGTGGTGGCGACCACACGTAATTCCATCGGTTACACCATTGCCATGACTCTGGTTCTGGGCCCCTTGTTCGGCTATATTTCGTCGGTTCAACAGATCTTTGCCGACGTGTTCGACGTGGAGGCACTGTTCACGGTCTATTTTGCCATCACAGCCATCAGCATGGCCATGGCCTCTTTTCTCAACTCACGCATCGTGGAACGCCTGGGTACCCGCATGGTGTCACATTCGGCCTTGTGCTCGATGCTGATCCTGGCCTTGCTGGGGCTGCTGGTCGAACAAACGGGTCATCAGAGCCTGTACTCCTTTGTCGCATTGCAGTCGGCCATGATGTTCTGTTTCGGGCTGACGGCACCGAACTTCGGTTCCATGGCAATGGAGCCGGTCGGGCATATTGCCGGGACGGCGTCATCAGTGCAGGGTTGCGTCACGACGGTAGGCGCCGCAGTGCTGGGCTTTCTGATCGGTCAGGCATTCAACGGCAGCACGGTGCCATTGATCGGTGCGTTTGCGTTATTCAGTGCGACGGCCATTGGTGTGGTGCTGTTGACCGAGGGGCGGATGTTCAGGGCCTTGCATGAGTCGCCTGTCGCGGAATGAGAGCCTTGCCGCATGCTGCGGATTCAGGATAGAGCCCTTACAGACTGACGGCACATGGTCGAACGCAGGGTCGATTTGGCCGCGTTCTGTTCGATGACTCACGGTCGTCGGTGAGTCGAAACAGGTCGTGGGACTGGAATCACACTTTCAACACTGAGCAAGCATTCCCACAGGCGTAAGGTTTGATCGAGACACGCCGATAGAGAAGGCATCGCAGTGAAAGATAATACTCGAATGCCACGTCTGAAGACCTTCAATGCATGCGCTGCATCGACACGGGAGGCCATTGAGCAACTGGACTCGTCGCTGGGCACCGATCCACAGGATGCAAGCATCGTGTTCATGTTCTATGGGTGCGGACATGATGAGCAGGCACTCCATGATTGGGCTGCTACCCGCCTGCCCGCTGCGGCATTGATTGGCGGAAGTTCGTCTGGCGGACTGATCACCGACAAGGGCTGCATGGGCCAGCAGGGGGTGGGTTTGCTGCTTGTTGACGACACTGATGGTGATTATGGGGTGGCTGCCGGGCCTTTGGGTGATGATGCTGCGCTGGCGGCCGAGCGACTGTTGCAGCAGGCTCTGGATGATTGCGACTGCAGAGGGCAATTGCCGGAACTCATCTGGGTCTATCAGGCGCCGGGTCACGAGGAAGATGTCATCGCCGGTTTGCGGCGAATTGTCGGTGACAACTGCCCGATCGTTGGCGGTTCTTCGGCCGACGACGATGTGTCAGGTCGATGGACCCAGATGGGGCCGGGTGGTCCGCTGGTGGACGGTCTCGTTCTTGGCGTCCTGTTCCCCTCGTCATCGTTGGGCTATGCGTTTCAGGGAGGCTATGAACCGGTTGGGCCGACTGGCATCGTAACCGGAATCGGCTACCGGCCAGCAGGCGAGAGCGGCGTGGTCACCGGAAGTGCCGGGCGCGAGATTCTGAGTATCGACGACATGCCAGCAGCGGAAGTCTACAACCGCTGGGTAGATGACCTGATTGGACAGCGCATACGCGAAGGCGGAAGCATTCTGGCCGATACCACCATGTTTCCGCTGGCGACCGATGCCGGCAAGGTCGATGGCGTCAGCCATTATCTGTTGATTCATCCTGAGTCGATCGGACAGGAGAATTCCTTGCGTACCTTCTGCAACCTGGAGGTCGGTGACCGAGTTTATGCGATGAAAGGCGAAACGCGACGTCTGGTCAATCGCGCCGGCAACGTCGCTGATCAGGCCCGGAAAAGCGTGGAGTCAGGTGGAGGACAGGTCGCCGGCGGGCTGGTGGTCTTTTGTGGTGGTTGCAAGATCGCCGTGGGTGAGGATATACGTGGTGTACCTGATGCCGTGGCCTCGGGTCTGGGTGACGTGCCGTTCATCGTCTGCTTCACCTTTGGTGAACAGGGCCGCCTGATAGACAGCAACGTTCATGGCAATCTGATGATCTCTACCGTGGCCTTCGGCATCTGATGGCTGAAGCGACCACCATCGAGAGTGCAGAAGAGCTGCGCGAAGCCTTGCTCGCTCTGCGGCATGAGCATGATGCGCTGCGTGAGAGCAACTCACAGGGGCAGCAGTTGCTGGATGCACTGGATTCCTTGCTGGATCTGGATGTCAACGACGATCCGTTTGCGCGCGTCTTTGCCTCACTGCGCAAGGTCTTTACGTTTTCTCAGGCCATGATGCTTGCAGAGCGGGATGTCGAAGAGCCCGATACGGAGCACTTTCTGGATTGCATTGTGGCAGAGCCAGCCAGTCTGAGCGGAACGCTGTGGTCGGCAGGTTCCTTGTTTCGCAAGGTTCTGAACGGCAGGGTCATCGCAACGTTCTCGAATGCAGGCATCGAGGAATGGAGCCGAGTCAGTACGGATATTCTCTCCGTCGAGCAGTCATCGCTTTATGTCCCGGTGAAGGTGCGTGGGCGCAGGGGAATTCTGGTGCTGTTGCGAGCGATCGGCGAGAACGGTTTTGATCGAAACCATATCGATCTCGCCCGCCGTTTTTCGGTACTTGCGTCGCATGCACTGGCGACCCGTTTTGCCAGCGAGAGCGCCGCAGAAGGTCAGCGTCTGCGCGAATTGACTGCACAATTGAGGAAAAGTGAATTGCTGGCCAGACGCAATGCAAGTCTGCTACAGGAAATGGTGAACGTGCTGCCTGTGGGTGTTGCGGTCCAGGATGAGAGCGGCAAGCTGCTGATAGCCAATGATGCCGTATCTGCCATCTACGGGCGGCAGGCCAATGAGCTTATCGGGACTCTGCCGGAGATTCTCGACTGCGACGATCCGGAAGTCATTCGTGAGCAAGGTCTGCGATATGAAGAACAGCTTCGTGGCGGTCAGCAGACATCTCGTGAAGAGACTGTCAATCTGTCCGGGTCGCAGCACACCTTGCTGATCACCGAAAAGCCTGTACGCATTCATGATGAATCCCTGTTGCTGACCGCTTCGCTGGACATCACGGAGCGCAAACGTTTCGAAGAAGAACTCTCTCACCGAGCGTTTCATGATCAGCTGACAGGACTACCCAATCGTGACCTCATGCATCAGCTGGTGGAGGCGGCGCTTCTTGCACACGGATCTTCCGGTCAGTTTGCACTGGCCTTCATCGATCTGGACAGCTTCAAGCAGATCAACGACTATTACAGTCATACCATTGGTGATGCCTTGCTCAAGGCAATAGCTCAACGCGTCGGCCAGACCATTCGTGACGGTGACACACTGGCCAGGATCAGCGGTGACGAATTCCTCATCCTCATCGACCCACTGGAGGACTCGAGCACACTGTCGCTGGTCATCGAGCGGGTGATCGACGCGATGCGAGAACCATTCCGTATCGAAGGTCATGAAGTCATGACCTCGGCATCGGTCGGGGCGAGCATCTATCCCTTGCATGGCGATACCTATGAAAGCCTGCGCCGCTGCGCCGACAGTGCGATGTATCGTGCCAAGAGCAGCCGCAAGGGCAGTGTCAGCTACTTCGATGAATCGATGCGCGAAACACTGACCGCACGAATGGAGCTGGAGCAGCGGCTTCGGGTTGCGATTCGCGAGGAGCACTTCCGCGTGGCGTTCCAGCCCAAGGTGGATATCACGACTGGCCGGGTTGACGCTTTCGAAGCCCTGATCCGCTGGGTTGAACCGGATGGCCGGATTCACATGCCCGGTGAGTTCATCGAACTTGCCTCTGAACTGGGCTTGCTGGATGACATGACCCGTTTCGCGTTGCGGGACGTGGCACGCAACCTTGAACGTCTGTCATCGCAGTTCGGGGACCATGTCACGGTCAGTATCAACGTGGCAGCGCCACAGGCCGGGGATGTCGCTTTCATGCGCTCGTTCATCGAGGAACTGGCAGCTACCGGTTTTGCAAAAAGCATCATTCTGGAATTGACCGAGGATGCGCTGGTCGCAACCCAGCGTTTCCAGCATCAGGTTCTGCCAGAGCTCCGATCATTGGGCGTCCGGGTATCGATTGATGACTTCGGGACCGGTTACTCCTCCCTGTCGACACTGGCTGACATCACCGCCGATGAGGTCAAGGTCGATCGCGCTTTCATCACCGCCATTCAAGACAGGCCGAGAAGTCAGGGCATATTGAAAGCCATTGAATCCTTGTGCAGCGCACTTGACATCGACATGGTGGCGGAGGGGGCTGAAACCCTTGAGGAGCTGCAATACCTCAGACAGCAGACAAGGATCAGGCTGGTTCAGGGCTACTATTTTTCCAGACCGGTGTTCATCGATGAACTCGATGACTTTCCATCATTCTTTGATCTGGAAGCCGACACTGACAAACCGCTCAGGCGCAGTGCCTGAATGGCTGTAGACTTCTTTGCGAGGATTTCCGGACAATAGCTGACCGGTATTTCCGATCGACAGGGATCGCCATCGTGTCGGGGCAGGGAGCCATTGTTATGGCGGCAGCAGCGAGGTAGTCTGGGAATTCCATCCCTTGATTGGTGCGCACATCCGCGGTGAATGAAAAGCAGGTTCGACTCCCGTGCTGCAGCGATAGCGGGAAAATCGCTCTGATTCTGTGCGCATTCGTTCTGACTAGTTGTGCAGGGGATGCTGCTCGGTTTCGGTTCGATGATTACCGGACCAGGCTGGCACGCGCACTGAAGCTGGACGCCGTGCAGAGTGTGCAGCTTGTCGATCCAGCCCGCCGCCCCCGTAAACGTGACATGTGGCTGGAGCCGGAGCAATCGACGATCTCCATGATCGATTTTCTGCGGCTCTACGATTGCCGACTGGGAGAGGTCATTGGTGAGAGAAACAGTGTGTTGGGGAAGGTTGCACCGGCCTCTCAACGTCTGTTCAATGATCTGGCCTTTCTGCACCACGCCCCTGAGTGTATCTCGCAATTGCGTACCAGACAAAGCGATGCGCTGGCGGACAGGCTGGTCGAGGCGGTTTCCGGCAAGCTTGACGGCCTGACAGTCTCGATAGCCAATGCAACGCTTGCCAGCGATGAGTTCTCCGGCCTGTGGCGTGTGCCGGTCGACCTTGACGATTTCCCGGTAAACGCAGGCAGTGCAACCATTACCGAGCTGCATTATGTCACTTCTCAGGTGGAAAGCTGGCTATCGGGCGATTTCCGGTTCGACTCGGCGCGCTTCGAACAGGCATTGGGACGGCTGCGTCATGGACAGGCGGGGTCGCTGATTGCTGCTGCAACGCTGACTTACTCTCAACTCCAATCTGCCAATCGAATGATCGAGCAACGCCTTGCCAGTCGGCCGCTGTGCTTCAAGGGAAAGCCTGGCAGGCAGGGACATATCCTGCGTCGTGTTGTCGATCGTTTCTTCGTCGGAGAGGTACAGGTCTGGTTGTCCCGAGTCAGTGCGCAGCGGCATGACTTGCTGGCTCCCTATCGGCTGCTGGAGAAACACCTGGAGGACGCCCAGACACCGGCCTACCGGCAATGGCGCGATCGGCGGGACAGTCAGCTGGCTTGGCTCTCGTCAGCACCTCGGGAACACGTGCAGAGCATTCTTCCATTGCTGGAGTCCTGTGGCCTGGCACCGGGATCACGCCAACCGGAACCGTAATGCCAGCATTGCAGAACCCCCACGCGATGACTCCACGCGCACAGAAAAACTAACCATTGATCTCTGCGTTATCTCGCCGTTAATGGCTTTAAGGCACATGACGTGCAGCTGGCTGATGGCAACAAGGTACTGCGATGCTATTCAATACCGTTGGATTCTTCGCCATTATTGGAAGATAGCGACAGATTCAAACGATGCCCGCAATCAACACTCGAAATCTGCTGATTCCACAAGCTGTATTCGTGGTGCTGATGACAATCTCGGTGGCGGGGTGGAAGTTTTCCAGTGATACCCTGGATAGTCAGTCACAGATTCGCTTCGAACAGGATGTTACGCACCTGCACGAGCAGATCGAAGAGCGATTCGATACTTATGCTCAAGTGTTGCGGGGTGGTGTCGGACTGTTCGACAGTTCGGTCAAAGTGACTCGGAAGGAATGGCACAGATACGTTGAAGGGCTGAAACTGTCCAGGTACTACCCGGCTCTGCGAGGGGTCGGCTTCAGCCGTTGGGTGGGCGGCAAGGAGAATCTCGAGTCTCATGAGAAAGCCATCAGAGCGGAAGGGTTTCCCGAATATGCCGTCAGGCCCGCTGGTCAACGAGACCAATACACGGCAGTCGTCTATCTTGAGCCGTTCAATCAGGGGAACAGTCGTGCACTTGGTTACGACATGTTTGCCGAGCCCACTCGCCGCTCTGCCATGGAGCGAGCCAGAGATACCGGTGAACCTGCCTTGTCCGGAAAGCTGGACTTGCTGAAGGAAGTCGTCGGCGAGGAGCAGACGGGCTTCATTCTGTACATGCCCATCTATCGTTCGGAGAACGGTGCGCCGATCACCGAAGCCAGGCGAAGAGAAACCCTGTTCGGATTTGTCATGAGCCCGTTCCGGGCCAGTGACCTGATGAAAGGGATCCTGCGTCCGGGGCGGTCCAACATCAATTTCCGGATTTACGACGGTCCTGCCATGACCGCCGAAACACTGCTCTACGATGGCAGCAAACAGCTGGAAATGGAGGTCCAATCCACGCCCGTCCAGTTCGAGGCAACGAAATCGGTGGAGATTGCTGGACGATTCTGGTCTATCCATTACGAATCAACGCCCTCGTTTACCAAAGCGTCGGATTCGGCGCTTCCCTGGGTCCTGCTCGTGACCGGGACATTGCTCAGCCTGCTGATGTCCATTGTCGCCTGGATGCTGCTCTCTGCCAGACGGCGTGTCCTGCAAAGGACTCATGAATTGCGCAAGCAATCGGACATGAACTCGGTTCTGTTGGAAAATCTGGCTGAAGGGGTGGTGGCCTGCGATGCCGACATGAGCGATGTTCTGATGAACAAGAAGGCCAGAGAATGGTACCAGTTGAACCCATCCAGACAGGTCGATCCGAACTGGATAAAGCGCATTCAGATGTTCGAGAAGGATGGCACTACTCCCATGATGCCGGGCATATCCCCACTCTTTCGTGCAGTGGAAGGTGCAACCATCAGCAGTGAGGAAATCTGCATCGTCACCCCCGGGCAGGAGCCTCGATTCGTTCTGGTCACGGGAGGGCCTTTGCCAGATATCGATGGTCAGAAATCCGGGGCCGTGCTGTCGCTGCGTGACATTTCGGAATATCGTCAGGCCAAACTGAATATCGAGCGGCAGCAGAAGTTTCTGGCAGATGTCATCGACAATATTCCCAATCTGATCAGCGCAAGAGACCGGGAAGGCAATCACGTTCTGGCCAACAAGGCCTATGCGGAAGGGCTCTTCGGTTTGTCGCCAGAGGAGCTGATTGCGGGAAGTGCAACCGGGCTTCTGGAAAAGTCATCGCCGGATGTCGATGAAAGGCGAGAATCCATGTCAGTGATCGACAATGACATGAGTCTCGATTGCGTCAGGGCACTGGAGCTGAAGGATGGTCGCAAGCGCTGGTTCAGCGTTGGCAGATTGCCCATCCGGTCCAACGTCAACGCGGAGAATATCGTACTGACTGTGGCATCGGATATCACCGACCTGAAAAGCAGTGAAGACCGTGTCAGGACCATGAATCAGGAGCTGGAAAGCCGGGTTCTGGCGAGAACCAACAGCCTTGAGGAAGCCAACAGAAAACTGGAGGAGGCCACTCAGGTCGCGGAGGCGGCGAATCAGGCGAAGTCGTCGTTTCTGGCTGCCATGAGTCATGAGATTCGTACACCGATGAACGGTGTTGTCGGTATGGTGGAAGTGCTGATGAACGAATCTCGGAACAAGGAGCTGAAGATGTCGATGCAGATGGTTCTGGATTCGGCTTTTTCCTTGCTGGGCATCATTGACGATATCCTGGATTTCTCGAAGATCGAGGCTGGTCAGTTCGAACTCGAGAATGCGCCTTGCAACCTGACCGAGCTGCTGGAGAACGTCGTCAGAGCGTCGGTACCGCTGGCCAGAAAGGCCGATACCCGCATCAGTCTTTACATCGATCCGGCAATTCCCCAACGGGTACTGACAGACCCGACGCGGGTTCGACAGCTATTGACGAATCTGGTTGGCAACGCCGTGAAATTCAGCGGAAGGCAGCTGGAGCGGGCAGGCAGGGTGGAAGTGCGTGCGTTGGTACTGCAAGCAGCGCCACTGAGTCTGCGGCTGGATGTCATCGACAATGGCGTAGGCATTTCACCGGAAGCGCAGCAACGAATATTCGACTCTTTCGTGCAGGCGGAATCATCGATTACCCGACGATTCGGCGGATCCGGGCTGGGACTTTCCATTTGCAAGCGGATAGTCGAGATGATGCACGGTGAGATACTGGTAGAGAGTCAACCCGGAGAAGGCTCACGGTTCACTCTGCTTCTGTCTCTTGACGTGCCTGCGTCGGGTACGGCAGTCGCTGAGCTTGAAGATATCCGTGATGTGGATTGTGTGCTGATTGAATCGCAAGACTACAACAGTGCAGACATCGGACAGTATCTGGAGACTGCCGGCGTCAGACTCCGGGTGGTTGAGGACTTCAACCATGCTGCTGCAATCATTCACTCAATAGAAGGTCCCACCGTTCTGCTCTGCACTCCCGAGCATCTGGTTCAGCTGAGTGAGGGTAGCCATGAACCGATTTCCAGCCTTACCGGGCATGTGGTCCTGAGTCGGGAAGAACAGACACTCGGCATGCAGTTGAGGCAGGTGCCGACCAGGCATGGTGGCAACATCGAATCCATCAGTGCCGTGGTTGTCGATTGCAATGCGCTTCCACGGAGGATCCTGATCGAAGCGGTTGCCATTGCCATCGGGCGGGCCTCTCCCGAAGTCATGCACGCCTATACTGAAGATATTGCCCTGCCGATGCTCGAGCCATTGAGTGTGGAAGACGCCATGGCTGCCGGGAGTTGTATTCTGGTGGTGGAAGATGACTCCGTGAATCGCATGGTGATCAAGCGGCAGTTGGCCATTCTGGGACAGACCGCCGAATTTGCCGAGAACGGTCAGGAAGCTCTGGAGAAATGGCGAAGCAGGCGCTACGGCATGATATTCACGGATCTGCACATGCCCATCATGGACGGTTACACGATGACGCGTGCCATTCGGCAGGAAGAGTCACCAGAGCAAAGAATTCCCGTTGTCGCTCTGACGGCCAATGCTCTGAGCGGCGAGCCCCGGCGGGCTGCCGAAGCAGGTGTGGATGGCTACCTGACCAAGCCATTACAGCTGGAGTCCCTCAAGGAAGCCGTCAGTCAGCATCTGATCGTGCCGGATGGTCATCGCGCCGAGCTGCCGGATACACTGACAGCACCGGTTGGCGAGTTCGAGGCCAGACAGATCGTGGTCTTCGATCCGACCGTACTGCAACAGCTACTGGGTGATGACCCGGAAACGATGATCGAATGTCTGCAGGAATTTCAGGTGTCTCTGAAGCAGCATGGACATGCCCTGGTGGACGCCATCAGGCGTGGCGAGCGGCAGCCGGTTGATGAGCTGGCTCACCGACTCAAGTCATCGTCGCTGTCCATGGGTATGCTGGAAATCTGGAGCCTGTGCAAGAAAGTGGAGGCGGCGCGTAGCAACAAGGATCCTGTGCTCCTGGCCGCTTGCGCCGATGAGCTGTCGCACGCATTTGCGCAGGCCGAATTGGCGATAGATGATTTCATCGCCGATGATGAGGCCGGTTTGCGCAAGGCATCCTGACGCTGTACTCAGGGTCCTGGTGCCTCGATGAGGCTCTCCCACCATGGCAAGGTGTCGAGGGATTCGTCCAGAGTAATCAGTTCACCGAGTACCGGTGTCACGAGCTCGATGCCGTTCTGTTCCGCCAGCAGACTGACCGCGGACACCGGCTCGTACCAGGTGTGGAAGGCAAGTTCGAACATGCCCCAGTGCACGGGCATCAGACGGCGTGCCTTCACATCCCTGAAGGCCTGAATGGTCTCGGCAGGCAGCATGTGCACATAAGGCCAGCTCTGGTCATACTGTCCGTTCTCGAGCAGGGCCAGATCGAAAGGGCCGAGGCGTTCGCCGATATCGGCGAAGTGGGTATCGTAGCCAGAGTCGCCACTGAAGAACACACGAGAATTCGTGGAGGCAACCACCCAGGACGCCCACAAGGTCTGGTTGTTGTTGATGCCATCTCGCCCTGAGAAATGCTGAGCCGGCGTGGCCGTGAACTGCAGGCCGTCGGTATCATGGCTTTGCCACCAGTCAAGCTCGGTGATCCGCTCGGCGGAAACTCCCCAGCGCCTCAGGTGTCCGCCTACGCCCAGCGGTACGATGAAGCTGGTTGCCTTGTCGCTGAAGAAGCGCACGCTCTGTGCTTCCAGATGGTCGTAGTGATCGTGTGATATGAGGATGATGTCGACGGGTGGCAGATCCTCGAGCGGCAGCACCGGTGGCTGAAATCGCTTGGCGGTGAAGTTGACCGGTGCTGCAGTGTCACCAAACACCGGATCAACGAGTATGATCGTATCAGCCATGTTCACCAGGAAAGTGGAATGGCCAAACCAGATGATTCTGGTGTCGGAGCCGGGGGCCATGAATTGCTGCATGTCCGGTTTCCGTTCCGGCAAGGGCACGGCAGGTTGGCCATCGGGGCGTTCCTTGAACCACTCACGGAGCATCGGCAGGATTTCCATCTCTTCCTGCATGCTTGCGACCAGCTCGGCTCTGCGATTCTGAAATTCACCGATCTCCGGGTTGTAGGCCCTGGATGATGAAAATCGCTGCTGATCCTCTGTCGTTGGAAGAGCACCGAAAACCGGGAACAGTCCGGCCTGAAATGCCAACACGGGTACCGACAGCAACAGCACGGGAACGAGTAACCAGCGTTTTTTCATGAGACGGAAATCGGTAGTGGTCGGGGTGAACAGACGCTCATTGGCTTTGGTAGTGATCCAGAAACATGTCCACGGCCGAATGGATGATCGTGTCGCGTCTCTGGATGCTGACGGCGTTCTGCATTGACATGGCCCGTGGCCAGAAGAGCAACCCCTTGAGCAAGGCGAGCAACTGGCTGGCTGCCATGGTCGGGTCGTCCACCGTCAGGCGTTCATCATCGACGGCGGCGGTGATCCAGGCGTGAATGGCCCCACCATTGGCTGGCAGATCCTGCAGGGCTCTTTGCACGATGTCCGGTGAGCGAAAGGCTTCGGCCAACAGCACGCGCATGGTCGACAGGTAGGTCTCGGAGCTGAATGATTCCACTTCCTGAGTGGCGATCCGGATCAGTTGTGTACGCAGGGACTGCCTGCGATCATAGCTGCCATCCACAGCATCGAGCTTGCTCAGAACCAGCTCATGGGTAATGGCGCGGTACAGAGCGTCCTTGCTGGGGAAGTGCCTGTAGACAGTGCGCTTGCTCACCCTGGCTACCTCGGCAATACGATCCATGCTGGTTTCCCTGAACCCGTTCGTGCGGAACTCCTCGGCGGCCGCATGCAGAATCGCCGTACGCTTGCGTTGGCTGTAGGTCTGTTCCTGTCTCATGAGCTTCCGGCAGCTGCCCTCGGATGGATTGCCTGACGGGCATGTTACCGGAAAAGTAAACTCACAAGTTTACTTTTCGCTGCACGGCCATTACAGTGGAGCTTCATCTCGACCGGGGACAGGCGTTGAACATTGTCATGTTGGGTGCCACGGGTGCAGTGGGGACCGAGGTGGTGCAATCACTGCGTGGTGATGCTCGCCTGACGAAGCTGGCGTTGCTGGGGCGGCGGGAGCTGAGCGGTGTCGCACAGAGCACCATCACACAGCATCGCATCGATGTGCTGAATCCGGACAGCTATGCCTCGCTGTTGAGCGGTTACCAGTGCGCGATCTGTACCCTGGGTGTCGGCGAGCCGTCCAGTGTCAGCAGGGAAGAGTTCCTGCGGATCGACAAGCAGGCCGTGATCGACTTTGCAACGGCTTGCCGTCAGTCCGGTGTGGAACACTTTCAACTCCTGAGTTCCGTGGGCGCTGATGCGCGATCCAGATCGTTCTATCTGCGCAGCAAGGGCGAACTCAACGAGTCACTGGAAGCATTGAATTTCAGGCGTCTCAGTCTGTTTCAGCCGTCCATGATCATTACGCCCGTCAATCGTTATGGCATTTCCCAGGCCCTGACCCTGGCGCTGTGGCCGGGTTTGAGTCGCATCCTGTTTGGACCTCTGCAAAAGTTTCGCGGTATCGATGTGTCGACACTGGGCAAGGCAATGGCACTCAACAGCTGGAGCGAAGGCAGGGGGGTCGAACGATTGCACTGGGACGAGATGATGAGCCTGTATACTACTGGCCAGCACGAGTAATCCGAAAGTTGCCAAAGGCCGCACCGAAAAATCCGAGTACGCGGCTGTGGGCGCCGGTATGGCGCGAGCAAAGCGCCGCCCGGCCGAAGGTGATTTCCGGTCGTGAATTCATGTCTCATTGAGATTAACCCGAACACTGATCGTTTGCGCATCAGCGCCGTTTCTTCAGGAAGTACGCCCCTATGACCAGAACCCTGGCCCCCGCGACCATTGCCGCCAAGGCGGATCATTATGTCGATGAGATCAGTGGCGGCATCATTCCTCCTGTCAACACGTCGACGACCTTTGCCAGAGACACGGCCAATCAGCCGATGAACGCTGCGCATGTGTACGCTCGAGACAACAACCCGACCTTCGTGCAGGCAGAACGTGTTCTGGCCACCCTGGAAAATGGAGAACAGGCTCTGCTGTTCGCATCCGGTATGGCCGCCATAGCCGCGGTGTTCTACACCCTGGACAGTGGAGCACATGTCGTACTTCCGGATTCGATGTACTGGGGCGTGTTCAGCTGGACCAGACAGTACTGCGCGAGGACTTCAATAACGGTCAGCTACTATTCACCGCAGGATGTCGACAGTTTGCGCGATGCATTGCGCGGCCGGGAGCGTACCGACCTTGTCTGGGTGGAAACTCCGGCCAATCCGATGATGCACATAACGGACATCAGGCTGGCCGCCGAGCTGTCACATGCCGCGGGTGCCGTTCTGGTCGTCGATAACACGGTATCCACGCCCTTGTTGACACGCCCGCTGGAACTGGGAGCCGATATCGTGATGCACTCGGCGTCGAAATCCCTGAATGGCCACAGCGATGTCATGGCCGGAGCGCTGGTAACCCGTGGTGATCATCCGCATTGGCAACGTATTGTCTCTGAACGCCATGATGCCGGTGCCATCATCAGTCCATTCGATGCCAGTCAGTTGCTGCGGGGCATGCGGACCCTGGCGCTGCGCGTCGAGCGAGCCTGTGAGAATACTGCGCGTATTGCCGAGTTTCTGCAGCAGCACGATGGTGTGGAAGTCGTGATGTATCCGGGGCTGACCTCCCATCCGGGTCATGATATCGCTCGCCGGCAGATGAGTGGTGGCTACGGAAGTCTGTTGTCGTTTCAGGTGAGGGGCGACAAGGCAGCGACGCTTGCGGTGCTCGGTCGACTGCAGTTGATCATCCGGGCAACCTCACTGGGGGGAGTCGAGACTCTGGTCGAACACCGTCACAGTATCGAGCCAGCTGAAACCCGCCTGCCGGAAAATCTCCTGCGTCTGGCCGTGGGAATAGAAGATGTGAACGACCTGATTCGGGATCTCGATCAGGCGCTGGTGCAGCCAGGCTGACAGGAGGACACGATGCGTGTCCCGCGTCATCCCTGATCAGTGCTGGTGCAGGCTTCCGGGTCGTGATGGGGTCAGGAATCTGATGGCTCGGCGCAGGCCTGCCACACAGGAGCCGATTGCATCGGATACCATTTCTGCCTGTCGGACGCTTGTCTTGATGTTTTCACGCTCGAATTCCGGGATATCCAGTCGATCAATCAGGTGATCGATGCTACTTGTACGTTGGTCCATTTCACGAAACTCCATGCCAGCTGATAGGGTAAGTACAGACTAGTCACGAGGAGTACGCCGGACAAACGATATTTTCTTTCCGCAGACACAAGCTACGCTATCGCAGGGTGGTGGTTGCTACATCGCTTCCAAGTAGGTTTCTGCGTTGTTGAGGTGGTTCTGCCGTTTGCCGGGATCCATCTTTTCGACTGCCCGACACATCACCGCCCACCGCGGATTGCTACCCAGTGCCTGGCGCTGCTTCCAGATCCACCGCCAGTAGAGTCCATCCCAGATATCGCACCAGTCGCCGCGTTTGTGGTTGCTCATCTTCAGCACGTAGTTGGATCCGCAGAAGTAGGGTTTGGTCGTGATGGATCCTCCGTCGGCATGCTGACTCATTGCATAGACATTCGGCACCATGACCCAGTCATAGGCATCGATGAACATCTCCATGAACCAGCGATAGACCTCATCCGGATCGACCTCACAGAGAAACAGGAATCCGCCGAGGAGCATCAGACGCTCTATGTGATGGCAGTAGCCAGTCTCGAGTACTCTGGCGATACAATCATCGATGGGGGCAATGCCGGTTTCAGCGGTATAGAAGCCATCGGGCAGGGGGTTGTAGTGCCCCCAGTGATTGCTGGTACGCATGTTCACACCCAGGTCGTCGTAGGTGGCACGCATGAACTCACGCCAGCCGATGATCTGCCGTACGAAGCCTTCAACGCTGTTCAACGGGATATCGAATTCCTGCTGCGCAGCGAGTGCGGTATCAAGTACCTCCCTCGGGGTCAGTAGTCCGGTATTGAGCATCGGTGTCAGCACCGAATGGTGCAGAAATCCCTGACCCTGAACCATTGCATCCTCGTAGGGGCCAAACTTGGTGAATCGTTCGGTACAGAATCTTTGCAGCCAGTTGACCGCTCCCTTGTGGGTGGTGGGGTACAACCAGTTCTCGAGTGATCCGCGGGCGCCGGGAAAACGCTCATCGACCAGGCTGCAAGCCTGCCGGATGCGCAAGGTACGCTGCTTGACCGGCAATGGCTGGATCAGGCTGATTTCCGAAACAGGCATTTTCTTGCGATTATCCTCATCGAAACTCCATTGTCCGCCCTGCGGCTGCTCCCCGTCCATGAGCACGTTCAGACGCCGCCGCTGCCATTGGTAGAAATCGGCCATGAACCAGCGCTTGCGTCCATGACGATATGCGTGGTTCTCATCCGGTGTATTGATAAACGCCGGCGTCGCCAGCGATTCGAGCTGGATACCGGCGCCTGAACACGATCCGATCAGTCTCCTGTTCAGCTCGAAATCGTGAACATCGGCTACCAGCAAACGCTTGAAGCCATTGGCGGCAAGTCGTTTTACAAGGATTTCCAGCAGGTCGGTTTTGCCGGTGTAATGAACTCGTTCGACCGGAAGCCGCTTCTTCAGCCGTTTTTCGCAGGCATCGAGCGTGGCCAGATGAAAGGCGAGCTTCTGCCGATGGAATGTCAGTGGATAACGCTCATCGCCAAAGAACAGCGACTCTTCAACAAGGCATATCTTTTCCACATCCTCGCGTACCACCGGGGATCGGGCAAAGAGCTGATGAGGAAACATGAGGGCAGCAGTTCGCATGCGCCTTGTTACGTTTCACGCCGGGATTTCGATCACGGGTCCAGAGTCTCGAAGCTGTGCGTACTCTTCATATGCACCTGATGGGTAAGGGAGGGATGAGAGATCTGCCAGGATACGGCAACAGGCTGGCCGGCAAGGCGTTTACCCGTCCATCGTGACCACGATGTTGCCACTGTGCTTTTTCGCGATAAATGCTTTCTGCGCATCGTGCAATTCACGTAGCGGATAGGTAGCAGCCAGCATCGGCTGAATCTCGCGGCCTTCGATATAACTGACCAGGCTGCGGAAGATATGAGGTTCAAGTACGGTCGAGCCGGTGAATGTGAGATCACGCAGGTACATCGTACGCAAATCGAGTTCTACCAGCGGTCCGGCAATGGCGCCTGAGCAGGTATAGCGGCCACCTCTGTCGAGCACATCCAGGATGTCACCGAAAGCGGTGCCGCCGACGATATCGGCCACAACCGTTACGGTTTCCCGGCCGATGGCAGCCTGCAAGGCAGCAGCCAGGTTGGACGGGGAGCGCGGTAGCAGAGCATCGGCGCCCAACCTTGTCAGTGCCGCATGCTTGTCCTCCGATGCCAGGCCGACAACCGTAGCGCCTCGGCGCTTTGCCAATTGCAGCAGAGCAGAACCGACGCCCCCCGGATGCGCCAGTGACCAGGACAGTATCGTTCGCCGTGACCTGCGCGCGTGACAACATGCCTTCCGCCGTGGAATAGGAACAGGGGAAGGTAGCCAGTTCGGCATCACTCAGCTCACAGTCAACCACTGCTACATTGCGGTAATCGATAGCAATGTACTGCGCAAAGCCACCGTTGCATTCCGAACCGATGTAACCCGTGGAGTGGAGGTTCGTGGGGTTCTCCCAGTCCCGTAGCCAGACGTCCAGAATGGCCCGTTTGCCGATCAGCGAAGCACCCACCATTGCCGATGTCAGCCGCGTGGCTTGCTGTATTGCGGGTCGTACAGACACGGTTCCACTACGGTGGCGTTCACTGGCTGGCCGATGACCTCCACCTGCAGTTGACTGCCTGGCGTGGTAAACGCGCTTTCCACGAATCCCATGGCGATGTTCTTGCCAACGCGATGACCCCATCCCGCGGATGTTATCGTGCCGATGACCCGGCCATCGGACACCATGCTGTCGCCCGGCTGGGCTGGTGCGTGTGTGCAGTCCAGCACCAGCGATACGAATCGCTGTTCATGAGAGCCGCTCTCCAGCGCCTGCTTGCCGACGAAGGCGGGTTTGTCCAGCTTGACAAAGCGGCCGAGGTTGGATTCCAACGGATTGAATTCGGTGATCAGATCGGCTTTCCAGTGCCGGTAACCTTTCTCCAGACGCATCGATTCCACGGCCTGAGAGCCGAACAGTTGCAATCCGAGCGACTCTCCTGCCTGACGCAATGCCAGCCAGGCGGCGTACAGTTGCGCATTGGGTACGTGAATCTCATAGGCAAGCTCACCCGAGAAGCTCACTGACATGACCACAGCAGGGGCGATACCGATAAACGCCTTGCGTACCGACAACCAGGGGAAGGCACGGGGAGACCAGTCTTCACGTGAAACGGCTGACAGCAGCTCACGGGATCTGGGTCCGGCAACTACCAGAATGGTGTAGTCGTTGGTCAATGAGCGGATGTGTACCGAGCCATCCGTCGGCAAGTGAGCGTCAAGCCAGTCTTTGTCATGAAATTCCGAGGCCGCCGCCGAGCCGTACCAGATGGTGTCATCGTCCAGTGTGGCCAGGGTGGCTTCGCATTTGATATTGCCTGCCTGGTTCAGCAGATAGGTCAGCGAGACCTTGCCGGCTGCTCTCTTGATGGCGCTGCAACTCATCGAGTCCAGCCAGTTCATGGCGCCGGGACCGGTGATCTCGAACCGGTTGAAACCATTGACCTCCGTCAACCCGACGGTATTCTGCACGGCTTCGACTTCAGCTGCGACTACCTCGAAGGTTTCATTGAAGTGATAGCCGTGGGTCTCCACGAAATCTGTCCGTGGCTTGAAATAGGCGACTCTCTCCCAACCGTTGACCACGCCGAACTCAGCGCCTTCTGCCGCCAGGACAGGGGTCAGGGGAGTGGTTTTCATGGGGCGAGCTGCCGGTCGGTGCTCATGCGGCAGGTGGAAACGGAATTCGTTCTGATAGTCTTCGATGGCTTTCAGCGCGCACAGCTCCACATTGGCATGTGTGGTGAACCGTCTCGGGTCGATGACCCAGGTATCGTACTGTGCCTCGCCGTGCACGATCTGTTGTGCCAGTAGCCAGCCATGTCCACCGCCTTCTCCGAGTCCGGCTCGCAGACCGATGATGCAGAAGGCATTGCGCTTGTTCGGAATGGGCCCGACCAGCGGTGCACCATCGATCGTGTAGGTGATCGGTCCATTGATGATGCTATGGATTCCGGCTTCCTCGATCACAGGCATGCGCTTGAAGACATTCTCCAGCACCGGCAGTACGCGGTCGGTATCTTCCGGGCACAGCGCATTGACAAAGTGTGGGTCAATGCCGTCCATGCCCCAGGTGCGGCAGTCCTGTTCGTAGAAGCCGACCAGCAGACCGTTCTTCTCCTGGCGAGAGTAGAAGTCATCGATCGGGCAGCGCAGCAGGGGAACACGGTGGTCCAAAGCTTCGATCTCGGGAACGGGTTCGGTCAGAAAGTACTGATGCTCCATGGACATGACAGGGTGGTGAACGCCCATCATCGCGCCAACCTCATTGACACGATAACCGCAGGCATTGACAACAATCTCGCAATCGATGTCTCCCTTTTCGGTATGTACCGTCCAGCTATCATCCTTGTGCTGGGTCAGGCCCGTGACCGGTGTGTTGCGGTAAACCTCGGCACCTGCCTTGCGAGCCCGTCGAGCCAGAGCCTGACAGAGTTGCGCAGGATCGATGTCACCATCCATTGGGTCCCAAAGCCCACCCGACAGTCCATCCGTGGTGATCAGAGGGTGTCGGCGCGCGCATTCGTCCGCATCGAGTATTTCGTATTCGACTCCCATTGCCTTGGCCATGCTTGCAAAATGTCGATAGCCATCCATGGTTGTCTGCGAGCCAGCCAGGCGAATGCCACCATCGCCATGATGGTAGTTGATCGGATACTCCGGATCGTCCGCCAGCTCCTTGTAGAGTCTGATGGAATGGCTTTTCAAGGCCACCATGGTCTGCGTCATGCCGAAGTTGGTTACCTGTGCCGCGGAGTGCCAGGTAGTGCCTGATGTCAATTCATCGCGCTCGACAAGAACCACGTCTGTCCAGCCTTCCTGTGTCAGGTGATAAAGCGTTGAGCAGCCCGCAATACCACCACCGATGACCACCACGCGTGTTTGCTGTTTCAAGACTCGATTCCTGTGACTGACTGGAAATCGGATTGGGCCAGCAGGGCATGCCGTTCGTCAATCGCTATTCGGGTGATTTCAGAAATCTTAATCGGGCATTCGAATTACCTTAAACGACTTGCTCAGCCAGGAATGACGTTGTCGTGCCTTGTCGACGATAGCGGACTGCAGGATGCCACGCAGGGTCTCGGCAATGTCATTGGCAACGACTGCAGTCCAGTGCCGATGGTAGAGCAAGGAGATGGTTCGAGAAAATGGTGTGAAGGGCAGTGGGAAGATATCGACGTCATCGTGAAAGCGCTGAGCCCGCAGATAGCCGACCATGGTGGTCAGGGCCCAGCCATTGCCGTTGGCTATCAGGGCGAAAATGGCCTGGTTGCTGTCCAGGGACATGGTGCTGGGCAGCTCGAGACGCAACCGAGCGAGATGGGTGGCTATCTGTCGACCCAGCGCCAGACTTCTTTCGTAGCGAAGATAGGGCAGAGAGATCAGTTCGTTCAGATCGGCAGGAGCCGCTGACAGATACCCTCTGGGCACTGCGAGTACAAAGGGGTCGTTCAGCAGGGGTATTTCCATGACATCGGCGGGCAGCTCCATCGGGTTGGCGGCAATTCCCGTATCGAGATCGTTGCTTGCGATGTCCTGCACGATGCGTGTGGACGTGGCCGTGGTGAGAGTCAGTTCCGAGGGACTGTAGGTATCCGCCAGGGCCACGGCCAGCCGTGGACTGACTTCACTGTCAAAATCATCGATGATGCCGATCCGTAATGCCGTGATTGCACCCAGGTCATCCAGCAGGAGTTCGGCGGCGCCCTGGCGAAGGTGTTGCAGGGCAGCGCGGACATGAAGCAGATAGGCCTCGCCGTGTCGGGTCAGCGTCATGGGGCGTCGGCCATGCACGACGAGCTTTCGTCCCAGAGCCGTTTCCAGCTGTTTCAATTGCTGTGAAGCCGCAGGTGTCGACATGCCCAGTCTGCCGGCTGTCTCCTGCATGGAACCGGTGCGAGACAGCTCCTCGAGTACCTCGAGCGCCTTGAGACCGGCCGTATCACTGATCTTGATGAGCATGATCGGAATTCTACCGTGTCACGCTCTCGGGGCACATGATCCGAGCTGGATTCATCCAGATGCCTGGCTGAGCAGAGCCGTGTCGCCGGTGCGTCAGCGCCGCTTGTCCTTTTCCTCAGGATGTATATCCGGTTCGAAAACCACCCCAGTGTCGACCCTTCACGTATATCGGAGCCGAGCAGTCATACATCAGTACGTGTTCTCCGTTACCCATGTCACGCCGGTAGGTCTGCAGCAGAAACGGTTGCGTGTTGCGTCCGCAGGCAAGGCCGGTGCGATCATTGAAGATTCGCCGATTGCGACAATGGCTGTTGTTCCAATCCACTTGTCCGGGTTTCTGTGCAAACGAGAATTTTCGGTTGTGCGTCGGCAGATAGCCATTGACATCCACAGCTGCGCAGAACACGATGCGGCTGTTCGACGCCAGTATGTCTTCCAGTATCGGCCCGAGGAGTCGATCTGTCAGCGCGACATAACGAGTCGTGAACTGTTGCGGATTCGAGCCCGCCACGGGCAGATAGTCCTGGTCGAACAGCTCATCCTCGCTGATGTCGCCGTTGAATACCGCCTCTTCGAACAGCTTGCCGATACATTCAGCGCTCCGGCGTACACTGGCAATGATTTCATGGTCACGAACATGACGGCCGCTGCCGGCCACATGCGCCACGAGTCTCTCGCCACGGGTCAACAGCTGATTGACCCGCCGGTCGGCGTCTTTCAGCGCACTGTTGGCATCCTGCATTTCTGCCGCGGCCTTTTCAATGTTCGAACGCATGGTTTCACATTGTTCGAGAGAGTCACGGGCCGCACCGGCGATGCGCGTGACCTCCAGCTGCATGTTGGAGGCCATGGAGGAAAAACTGCTGACTGTGGAGTTGATGACGCCGACACCGTCGTTCACACTGTCGGCGACTTCGCGGGTTTTCCCGCCGGTCTGGATCAATTCGCTGACATTACCGGACACATCGGAAATGGTCGAGTCGATGACACCGGCAGCACTGGCAGTCTGGCTGGCCAGCAGTTTTACCTCACCGGCGACCACGGCAAATCCCTTGCCGGCCTCACCGGCTCTGGCAGCTTCGATGGTGGCATTCAATGCCAGCAGATTGGTCAGCCTGGCGACTGACTGTATGTCGTTCGATACCTGTTTGACGCCATCGAGGCTGCCGTTGAGTGAGCCCAGTCGATCCTCGATGAGGCTGACGCCGTTGACCAGCTCGGAAATTCTCCGGGTGGCGGCCTTGACGTTCACTTCCGAATGCTGATTGGCAGATTCGATATCGTGGGTCTGCTGCTGCGCGCATTTGCCCGCCTGGTCGATCTGCCGGGATGCCTCCGCCAGCTGTTTTGCCAGGGTTGTCAGTTCCAGCAGATAATCGGTCTGGCTATTGATGCGATTGAAAACCTCGTCGACATTGCCGGCAATATCGGCAATTTCCAGAATGAGTTCCTGCACCGAAGACAGGATGGATTCCGCGAATTCATCGATTTCTTCACCTGTCTGGCATTCGGTCGGGTTCTGTGAACTCAATGGGGGACCTTCATCATCAGTGGGTGAAGTCAGTCCATGACTGGTATTCGTTGGGTCGCAGGCTTCTTTTTCAGCGCAGGAATTGAGCCATGTGAGTGCCGACAGCCTGATGAATGAATCGCTGACGATGATTGATTCCGATTTCTTGAAGCAGTCCACGGTGCGCGGGGCGTTGGATAAAACGCCGGGAAAGTAGTAAGTTCGGATTCCCTCTACCCATCAAGGAGCACCTGACTGACATGCTGGCAAGACGTTTCATGTTCGTGGTTCTGGTTGCGATGATGCAACTGCCTGTAACGAATTCGGTGGCTGGCGAGATCACCGCACATCGCTTCGACTCGGCGACCCTGGATCGCGATTACGCATACACGATCTACCTGCCCGATGGCTATGACGACGATGATCTGCACTATCCGGTGTTGTATCTGCTGCATGGATCCGGAGGTGATGAGAACACCTGGGCTGTCAATGGCCGTGTCCATCAGACCCTGGACAACCTGATCGATGCAGGTGACATACCCCCCATGGTTGTCGTCATGCCGGGCAGCCTGTCCTGGTGGGTAGACGGCCACAACGAGAATGCTCGTACGGCGTTCTTCGATGATCTGCTTCCGCATATCGAGCAGACCTGGGCTGTCATTGCGGAGCGCAAGGGTCGCCTGGTGGCAGGTTTGTCCGCCGGAGGCTATGGTGCAGTGAATTTTTCGCTGGAACGGCCGGATCTGTTTGCCGCGGCCTCCGCCTTGAGTCCGGCAGTCTACGTACCGCTGCCCCCGATGAACTCATCGGCTCATCGCGTGGCAACCTACCAGGGCGACGATGGTCAGTTCGATCCGGATCTGTGGGAAAAACTCAACTACACCAATTATCTGGAAGCCTATCGACAGCAGGACCGGGTTGTCCCCATGTACATCAACTCCGGCGATCATGATGTGTTCAACATCGCCTATCACGGGGCTGTTCTGTTCAATACACTGCTCGAGCATCAGCCGGGTCAGGTGGAATTCCGGGTCATGGATGGTGACCATGAATGGCACGTATGGATCAAGGGCCTGCGGGATTCGCTTCCCTTCATGGCGCGTTACATCAGTCGACCAATAGGACGAAATCCCGGCACAGGCGAATGAGGGCATCCTCTGGTGCCAGACGGCCTCCGGCAACGGGGTTGGCCCCTCGATTGCCGGGTCTGCAGAGTAGTGGGGTCGTTACCTGACCCCGGCCGGATCACGCATCAGGTTCGGGATGCCGAGCTGGTCGATCAGGTGTCCTATGTTGTCGGCGTTGAACGGCTTCTCGATGCACTGCGCCGCTCCAGCCTTCATCAGGTGATCGCGCATCTCCGAGCAGAACTCGCTGGACATCATCCAGACTGCCAGGCTCGGGTAACGCTTCTGAGCATGACGCAGCAGCTGTTCGCCGTCGGTGATGTTCGGCATTCTCAGGTCGCTGATCATCACGTCGACCTGGGTGCTGGCCAGAACATCGGCGGCGGCGTCTGGCCCCTTTGCAGTGATGACATCGCATCCCGTACGTTTCAGCACCCTCGTGAAGAGCGATAGCATCATGTCATCATCATCGACCAGACATATGCTGGGTCTGCGCATCGAGCCCTCCTTTACAAGTTCGGACATAATGTTCTCCTGAGAGTGAGATATCGGCAGTAGCCGCAAGTAGATAAAGCTCAATTGTCATGCCGACCTGGTGTTCGATGTAGTCGGTTTGCAGTTACCTGTATATGTCGGGCTTTCTTACCTTGTTACTTAATGCAATCGCAGAAATTGTGACGAAGCCCGGCAAGACGTTATTTCTGTCAGGGCGGGCAGGATGTAAATCATTGAAAATTGGTCGGTTAACGCGATATTCGTCGCAAGCGGCATGACGTTGCCCCGCCGTTGTCATGCTGATGGACAGCATCAGGAAAACATCTGACGATGCACCACCGATTGATTTCGGCACAGCTAGTGCTGCAGCTACGTGCATCTCGAGAAGCAAGTCGTGGCCAGCGCGGATGGACGCTGGCGCGGTTCCGGACCTGACACTGGACGTAAAATGGACCGTTTGAACATTCGACAATCACTGGTGCCGCTATGCGCCTTTGTCCTGCTGCTGGTCATGTCGGTCATGGGCTGGCAGACGTCACGCGACATGCTTGATCAGCGATCATTGGCTCGATTCGAACTGGAAACCGGTTACCTGAACCAGCAGATTCAGTCGCGCTTCGACACCTATGCGCAAGTTCTGCGAGGTGGGGTAGGTCTGTTCAACGGGTCCGTGGCCGTCTCTCGTGACGAATGGCGAAACTATGTCAACGAGCTGGCATTGCCCATCTATTTCCCGGGCATACAGGGAGTGGGGTTCAGTCGATGGATCGGCGGTGCCGAGGAACTGGCATCTCATGAGGCGGCAACAAGGGCAGAAGGATTTCCGGATTACCAGGTAACGCCTGAGGGTGAGCGTGATGTCTACACGGCTGCGGTGTATCTGGAGCCCTTCGATATCCGCAACCGCAAGGCCTTCGGCTACGACATGTATTCTCATGAAACACGCCGTGCCGCGATGGACCGAGCCCGGGATACGGGTCAACCTGCCTTATCGGGAAAAGTGGAGCTCGTGCAGGAAATCACCAGTCGCAAGCAGGCCGGGTTTCTATTGTATCTGCCGGTCTACTCCTCGCAAAGCTCTCCGCAGACGCTGGAATCACGGCGCGAGCAACTGATCGGATTCGTCTACAGCCCGTTCAGAGCCAATGACCTGATGAAAGGCATTCTGCAGAAGGGCCTGTCCACCATCAGCTTCCGGATCTATGACGAATCGCCGTCCGTGGAAAACTCCCTGCTTTATGACGGTGAGAAGGATCTGTCGATCGATCGCCGTGGTGAACCAGCCCAGTTCACGACAACACGATACCTGACGATCGCTGGCAGGCAATGGTCCATTGAGTTTCTGTCCACACCTTCCTTTACCCAGATCGAGGATTCGGCGTTTCCCTGGGCCTTGCTGGCGACAGGTGTTCTTCTCAGTGCGCTGGCAGCGGTCGTCGCCTATATGCTGCTGTCGGCGCGTAACAGAGTGCTGCAGCGCACCTCCGAACTTCGCAAACAGGAAGATCTCAATCTGGTACTGCTGGAGAATCTGGCCGAGAGTGTAGTCTCCTGCGATGCGCAGATGAACATCACCATTTTCAACAAGACGGCCAGAGGCTGGCATTCGGGTGATCTTCGCATCATTCCCAAGGAACGCTGGTCGAGTTACTTCCAGTTTCTGGAGGCGGACGGCATTACACCTCTGGCACTGTCGTCCTGTCCACTGAGTCGTGCCATGAAGGGCGAGTCCATCAGAGACGTGGAGTTCTGTATCGATGCCAGAGGGCAGGAGCGTCGCTATGTGCTTGCCAGTGGTGGCCCCTTGCCTGACCGGGATGGAGAAAAGACCGGGGCTGTCGTATCGATGCGCGATATCACTGAACAGCGCTACGCTCTGGAGAGATTGAAGCGGCAACAGGACTTTCTGCGCGATGTCATCGACAACATTCCGAACCTGATCAGCGCCAGAGACAGGAACGGCCGGTACGTGCTTGCCAATCGAGCCTATTCGGAGAGTCTTTACGGGGTGACACCGGATCAACTGATAGCGGCTGGAGAAACGGTTTTTACCGGTGAACCATTGCAGATCGGTCCTCTGGCCAGTCACGAGCTCAAGGAAAACCTGGAGGTGATTGAAACCGAAGTCCGCTCGGATTCGGTACAGAGAATCTATGATGTGGATGGTGAGCCGCGATGGTTCAGCATCGGCAAGCTCGCCATCGCATCCAACCGCACGACGGACAACATCGTGTTGACCGTCGCGGCAGATATCACGCAATTGAAGATCAGTCAGGATCGCATCAGTCGCATGAATGACGAGCTGGAGAGTCGCGTCAGGGAGCGTACCCGAAGTCTGAAGGAAGTCAACAGAGAGCTGGAGAATGCCAGGCTCGCTGCAGAGGAGGCCAACAGGGCGAAATCCTCGTTTCTGGCCGCCATGAGTCATGAAATACGAACTCCCATGAACGGCGTAGTCGGTATGGTGGAAGTACTGATGTCGGAAACATCCAGCAAGGAGCAGAAGCGCTCGTTGCAGACGGTGCAGGACTCCGCCTTTTCGCTGCTGCGAATCATCGACGACATTCTGGACTTCTCCAAGATCGAAGCCGGCCATTTCGAGATGGAAGAGACCGAAGTCCAGCTGGAGCAGTTGGTCGAGAGTGTGGTCAGTTCGTCCGTGCCGGTGGCCAGAAAAGGCAACGTCATCCTGACTCAATTCATTGATCCGGCCATACCGGACAAGGTGATTGCCGATCCGACTCGCATTCGACAGATTCTGAACAACCTTGTCGGCAATGCGGTGAAGTTCAGTGGTGGCCGGGGTGAGCGTATCGGGCGAGTGAAGGTGTGTGTCGAGTTGTGTCCTGATCAACCCTTGTCTGTGAGGATTTCGATCAGTGACAACGGCGTGGGTATTGCTGCCGATACACTGGAAAACATTTTCGATTCCTTTGTACAGGCGGAATCATCCACTACCCGGCGATTCGGTGGTTCCGGGCTCGGGCTGACCATATGCAAACGCATTGTGGGACTGCTTGGTGGCGAAATCTCCGTGGAAAGTGAATTGGGTCAGGGGTCGACGTTCACGGTAGTGCTGCCATTGCAGCAGTCAGAGGATACCTTGACACTGCAACATGAGGATCTGCACGGCGTCACCTGCCTGGTGATGCAAGCGGATGAGTATGATGCCGAAGACCTTGCGGAGTATCTGCGATACGCGGGCGCCACCGTTCACCAGGTAGGGAGCCTGCCCGACATCAAGGCAATTGCCTCGACCATCGACGAACCGCTGGCATTGTTGCGTTCGGGCATGAAGGGCGCCACGGACAGTCTGTACGTGGAGCCCGATTCAATGGCGGATATTCGTCACGTCCTGCTGGTGAGTGACTCATGTCGTCACCGGGTAGACATACGGCGGGCATCTCTGCTGACCAGTGAGGGCAAGGTCGAGCTGGAAACCGTGGTCGTGGACTACGATGGACTACGACGGGACACACTGCTTGAAGCGGTCACGATTGCTGTCGGCCGGGCATCGCCGGAAATCCTGCAGGCTGATATCGACGAGCCGGAGTCGCGCAAGGTCGACTGTCTCAGCGTCGAGGCTGCACTGGCTGCCGGTCGATTGATACTGGTTGTCGAAGACGACCCGGTAAACCGAATGGTGCTGCGTCGGCAGTTGACCTTGCTGGGTCATACCGCGGAGTTTGTTGACAATGGAGCGGAAGCGCTCGATTTGTGGCGTGAGCGTCATTACGGTCTTGTCTGTACCGATCTGCACATGCCGATCATGGACGGGTATTCGCTGGCTCGCTGTATCCGAACGGAAGAGGCCGAGCAGGGGAGAGCCAGAACGCCGGTTCTGGCGCTCACAGCCAATGCGCTCAATGGCGAAGCGCGACGTGCCGAGCAGGCAGGCGTTGATCATTATCTGACCAAGCCGGTGAAATTGTCCTTGTTGCATGAGTCGCTTGACCGCTTCATTCAGCCAGGCCCTGTTCAAGTCCTGCCAGGGGGCGAGCCTGGTGCGCCCGAAGAGGATGAGTCAACAGTGATGGACATCGATGGCATGACTGCCATCGAGGAGCCTGAAAATCGCGTCGCACATGAGGTATTGCAAGCGGATTCCGATGAGGTACCGGTGTTCGACCCCGGTGCGCTGGTATCGTTGCTGGGTGATGATACAGAGGTCATTGCAGAATGCCTGCAGGAGTACATTGCCTCACTGCGGAACGTGGGTGCGCGCCTCGCCAGTTCGCTGCGTCAGGGAGACTGGCAGTCGGTGGATCAGCTGGCTCACCAGCTCAAGTCGGGCTCTTTGTCTGTCGGTTCGCTGGAAGTGTGGAAGTTGTGCGGAAAGCTGCAGATTGCCTGCAATGATGCGGTCAACCCGCTCAATGCTGACGATGCGGACAGACTGGAGTCGGCGATCGACCGAGCAACGACTGTGATCGGTGAATTCATCGATTCCGCAGCCTGATACGCGCCGGTGCTACAGGTCAGGGATGATCCTTGCCTTGCAAGAACCATCCCCGGTGATGCCGGGGAACAACCGCCTATCGGCGAAAGCCGATGTCCATGGTGAAATAGGCAGGGTTCAGGCTTTTCAGTGGCTCTTGCAATTCCGCCAGTTGATCGGCAGGACCGTGAATCTCCAGTATGTCCAGACTCGCGATCTTCAGCGCTTCCTGCAGCAGGCTGTCGACATTGCCCAGGTGGGCGAGAATTCCCGCCGCACTGGTGTAGGACTCACGACAATGAGCACGTCGTCCGTTGAAGCTGAAACCATAGTTGATGACCTCGGACTCATCCCGGGTGCGTTCCACCATCTGTTCGCCGAGACGCCGGAATTCGTCCATCTTGCCTTCCTGGACAGTGAAATAGGGAACGAGCGAGCAGACGGTATCTTCAAGTGCCATGTGTTTTTCTCCTCTTGGTGGTTGATGCAGGTGCAAGCAGGGAAATTGGACAGTGAACCGTGGTCGAGGTCAATTGGCTTTTCAGCCCATACGGGAAAATACCGTGGCTTGCTGTTCAGATTGGCAGGTCCAGCGTATTCTTGATTTCACTCATCGCGAAGGAGGAATTCATCTGGCCAACTCCGGGCAGACTCAGCAAGTCGTTCTTCAGCAGCCTCTCGTAAGCCTTGATGGATGGTGCCACTACCCTGAGCAGGTAGTCCTGTTCGCCCGACATGGTATAGCACTGCACGATATTGGGATGTACACGAGCACTTTCCTCGAAGGTATCCATGCTGGCTCTGTCATGCTGCTTGAGGCGAATGAAGCAGAAAACGGTAATGGGAAAACCGAGTGCCTCGGCGTTCAGCACCACATGGCGTCCCTTGATCAGCCCGTCGGCTTCAAGGCGTTTGAGGCGGCGCCAGCAGGGCGTATGACTCAAACCGATGCGCTCGCCCAGCTCGGCGACGCTCAGTGTGGGATCGGCTTGCAGGGCTCTCAGCAGTTTCAGATCGGTCGCGTCTGGCATGACATTAGGATAAATGTTTCTGCAATATCGCAGTTATTAGGATGAAATAACATAATAGCACTCGTTGGCGATGAAAATCGCATGGCCTTGTCTGCCGATTTGGGTGCAGACTGGCGTCAATACAAGTTTGGAGAGGATCATGGGCAAATCACACAACCTTGAGGACAAGTACACGGCGGAGACCGGCAGCGTCTTCATGACCGGTACGCAGGCGCTGGTCAGATTGCCAATGGCCCAGATGCGACGCGATCGTGCCGAGGGGCTGAATACGGCAGCATTCGTGACCGGCTATCGAGGCTCCCCATTGGGTGCCTATGATCAGCAGCTGGAACGCGCGAAGTCCCATCTGGAGGCCCTGGATGTCAGGTTCCAGCCGGGCATCAACGAGGACATGGCTGCCACTGCCATCTGGGGGACGCAGCAGGTCCCCTTGTCACGTCAGGCAAATCGCGATGGCGTTGTTGGCTACTGGTACGGCAAGGGGCCCGGTGTGGACCGATGTGGCGATGTGTTCAAGCACGGCAATGCCGCCGGTTCTTCGGCCCATGGTGGAGTGCTCTGTCTGGCGGGTGATGACCATTCGGCCAAGTCGTCCACCTTGCCCCATCAGTCAGATCATGCCTTCATGGCGGCGGTCATGCCCGTGCTGTATCCCTCGTCGATACATGAATTCATCGAAGTCGGCCTGTTCGGCATAGCCATGTCACGCTATTCCGGTTGCTGGGTCGGCTACAAGGTCATTTCGGATACGGTGGAAACCAGCGCGGTGGTGTCGCTGGGGGAAGAGCGCAAGCCGTTCGTGATTCCGGAAGACTTCGAGATGCCAGCCGGCGGACTGAATATCCGCTGGCCGGACCCACCACTGATTCAGGATGATCGCTTGCAGGAGCACAAGGCGTATGCAGCGCTGGCCTTTGCCCGAGCCAACAAGATCGACCAGGTGGTCATGGACAGCCCTGACGCCCGTTTCGGAATCGTGGCCACCGGCAAGGCATTCGAGGATGTGCGACAGGCGCTTACCGAGCTTGGCATCGATGAGGCGGCTGCCCGGGATATCGGCCTGCGACTGTACAAGGTGCGTATGCCATGGCCACTGGAGCCGACTGGCATTCGTGAATTCTCCGAAGGTCTGGAGGAGGTATTGATCATCGAGGAACGGCGCGAGATCATCGAAAACCAGATCAAGCAGCAGCTGTTCAACTGGCGTGCCGATGTCCGTCCTCGCATCGTTGGCAAGTTCGATGAGCAGGATCGACATTTCCTGCCCTTGTCGGTGGCCTTGAGTACGTCAAGAGTGGCGCGTGCCATTGCCAACCGGGTGTTGCGTCTGCCACTGGATGAGTCGTTGAAGAGGCGTATCGAGGAACGTCTTGCCTATCTGCAGCGTCGTGCCGATGAACGCGCTGCCCATGTGGCACCGATCGAACGACAACCCTGGTTCTGTTCGGGCTGTCCGCACAATACCTCCACCAAGGTACCCGAGGGATCCCGTGCCATGGCCGGCATCGGTTGTCATTACATGGTGCAGTGGATGGACAGGGACACCGACACGTTCACACAGATGGGCGGTGAAGGCGTGCCCTGGACCAGCATCAGCCATTACACCAACGAGCGACATCGGTTCGTCAATCTTGGCGACGGTACGTATTTTCACTCCGGGCTGCTGGCGATACGGGCATCGCAGGCCGCTGGTGTGAACATCACCTACAAGATTCTCTACAACGATGCTGTTGCCATGACCGGCGGTCAGACCGTCGATGGCGAGCTATCCGCGCAATTGATCGCCCAGCAGCTGCACGCCGAAGGCGTCTCCCCGATCTATGTGGTCAGCGATGATCCTGAGCAGTTTTCGGCCGGCGAGCTGCCGCCCGGCACTTTGATAAGGCACCGTGACGAGATGGACGCCGTACAGAGGACCCTGCGCGAGCTGCCGGGCTGTAATGCCATTGTCTTTGCGCAGACCTGTGCAGCCGAAAAACGCCGGCGACGCAAACGCGGCCTGATGGTAGACCCGGCGCGGCGCGTGGTGATCAACAGCGATGTCTGCGAAGGCTGTGGTGACTGTTCGGAGCAGTCCAACTGCGTATCCATCGAACCGCTGGAAACGGCCATGGGCCGCAAGCGTCGGATCAACCAGTCGTCGTGCAACAAGGACTTTTCCTGCCTGAAAGGGTTCTGTCCGTCCTTTGTATCGGTTGAAGGCGGTCAGCTTCGCAAGAAGACGAAAGTGCAGGAGGACACGCCTGCCCCGGAGCTGCCCTTGCCGAGTGTTCCGGCGATGTCCGATACGCCATGGAATATCGCGGTGACGGGAGTGGGGGGGACCGGTGTGCTGACGATAGGTGCCTTGCTGGGAATGGCGGCACATATTGATGGCAATGCCTCGATGATTCTGGATATGGCAGGACTGGCGCAGAAGGGCGGTGCCGTGCTGAGTCATGTACGCCTGGCCAGGAAACCGTCCATGGTCACCAGTCCGCATATCGTGGCCGGAGGCGCAGATCTTCTGATAGCCGCCGATGCGGTGGTCGCGGCATCCAAGGATGGCATCGTCTTGTGCAATCCGGAGCGCACGGCCACCGTGCTGAACACCTCCACGGCTCCGGTTGCCAGTTTCGTGAAACATGGGGACATCGATTTCAAGTACAGCGAAGTGGAATCGCGGGTGGCCAGGGATTCGAAATCCAGCGTGCATTTTCATCGCTTCGGTGCGGCTGCGGAAGAACGAATCGGCGATGCCATAGCCACGAATATCATGATGCTCGGCTATGCCTGGCAGAGCGGGCTTGTGCCTATCGGTTTCGAGGCGCTGGACAAGGCCATCGAACTCAACGGGGTTGCCGTGAAGGCAAACCGCGCGGCCTTTCACTGGGGACGTCGCCTGGCGCTGGAACCCTCCCTGTTCAGCGGGAAGGTCGGTCAGGAGGCGGAGTCGACACACAGCGAAGAGCTGCGTGAAGTGGTCACTCTGGACGGGCTTGTTGCCCAGCGCATGCGGCATCTGACAGACTATCAGGATGCGGAACTGGCGCAGCGCTATGAAGAGCGGGTCAATCGATTTCGTCAACGCTGCGAAGAATTGGGTGTGGAGGAGAGGCTGCCACGCATGGTTGCCACCGAATACGCTCGTCTGCTGGCCTACAAGGATGAGTACGAGGTGGCACGTCTGTATTCCCTGCCGTCGTTTCGTGAACAGCTTGAAGATACCTTCGAAGGGGATTACACGATACGCC
Organism: uncultured Granulosicoccus sp.; assembly: GCA_947495035.1. Lineage (GTDB taxonomy): Bacteria > Pseudomonadota > Gammaproteobacteria > Granulosicoccales > Granulosicoccaceae > Granulosicoccus. The sequence goes on along the minus strand of CANLXI010000030.1, from coordinate 49,415 downwards.
TGCATCTGGCGCCACCGGTTCTGGGTGGCAAGCCGGTGGATGGCCGACCTCGCAAGCGTGCATTCGGCCCCTGGATCCTGTCCGTGCTGAATCTGCTGCAGAAGGGAAAACGCTTTCGTGGGACTAAGATGGACATCTTCGGACGAACCGAGGAGCGTCGCCTGGAACGGGAGTGGATAAGACGTTATGAGGAGGACATGGATCTTGTACTGCAGCGGCTGGACGGCAGTAATGTCGAGCGCGCCATGCTGTTGCTCAGTGTCCCTTCATCCATACGCGGCTACGGGGTCGTCAAGCAGGAAGCCATGCACAAGGCCGAGTCCATACGCGAGACGGCCTTGTTGAAATTCACATCCGAGGAACAGGCCGCGCAACCCCGCGCGGCCTGATGACAGCTGATTACCTGGAGGATCGAGAACATGTTCGAGAGCGGTATGCGTTTTTCACTGGGCGAGGAAATCGATGCCTTGCGGGAGATGGTTGCCCGGTTTGCGCGTGAGGAGATTGCTCCCCGCGCCGCAGGGATCGATCGTGACAATGAGTTCCCGCAGGATCTGTGGGAAGCCATGGGCGAACTGGGGCTGCATGGCATCACGGTGCCGGAGAGTGATGGTGGGGCCGGCATGGGCTATGTGGCTCATTGCGTGGCCATCGAGGAAATCAGTCGCGCCAGCGCATCGGTAGGGCTGTCCTATGGTGCACATTCGAACCTGTGCATCAACCAGATCAACCGCAATGGTACGGCAGAACAGAAAGCTCGCTATCTGCCCGATCTGATCGCCGGAAAGGTGGTGGGCGCACTGGCCATGTCCGAGCCCGGGTCCGGCTCGGATGTCGTCTCCATGAAGTTGTCTGCCAGGCCCGATGGTGATGACTATGTTCTCAATGGCAACAAGATGTGGATCACCAACGGACCGGATGCCGGAACACTGGTGGTTTATGCCAAGACCGACCCTGATGCCGAGGCGCGTGGCATCACGGCGTTTCTGATCGAGCGGGGCATGCCCGGTTTCTCCACGGCACAGAAGCTCGACAAACTGGGCATGCGCGGCTCCAACACCTGCGAACTGGTGTTCGAGGACTGCCGAGTGCCTGCCGCCAATGTGCTGGGCGGCGTGGGCAAGGGGGTCAATGTACTGATGTCGGGTCTGGACTACGAGCGTGTGGTACTCGCTGCCGGACCGCTTGGCATCATGGCGGCCTGTCTGGATGTGGTGATGCCCTATGTGCATGAACGCAGGCAATTCGGTCAGTCGATTGGCGAATTTCAATTGATGCAGGCCAAGCTGGCAGACATGTATTCCACCAGCAGCGCCTGTCGCGCCTATGTGTACGCGGTGGCAGCGGCCTGTGATCGTGGAGAAACCACGCGCAAGGATGCTGCCGGTTGCATTCTGTACTCTGCGGAGAAGGCCACCTGGTGTGCGTTGGAGGCCATCCAGACGCTGGGCGGCAATGGCTATATCAACGACTATCCGACGGGGCGTCTGCTGCGTGACGCCAAGCTGTATGAGATCGGTGCGGGTACCAGTGAAATTCGCCGTATGCTGATTGGTCGTGAACTGTTCCGGGAGACATCGTGAAACTCGAATCCCGACTGGATGTTCACAGTGACGACTATCGGCAGAACCGGGAGGGCCTGCTGCAAGCGGTTGCCGACATCGATGCGCTGGCCAGCAGAGTCAGCCTGGGAGGTAACGAGCGTGCCCGCGAACGCCATGTCGCCCGCGGCAAGTTGCTGCCCAGAGATCGCATCGCCGCTCTGATCGACCCGGGGTCGGCCTTTCTGGAAATCGGTCTGTTTGCCGCCATTGGGCATTATGATGATGAAGTACCCAGCGCCGGTGTCATTGCAGGGGTGGCACCTGTCTGTGGGCAGGATTGCATGATCATCTGCAATGATGCAACCGTGAAGGGGGGAACCTATTACCCCTTGACCGTGAAGAAGCATCTGCGGGCTCAGGCAATTGCCGAGCAGAACCACTTGCCCTGCATCTATCTGGTGGACAGTGGCGGTGCCAATCTTCCCAATCAGGATGAGGTGTTTCCCGACAGGGAACATTTCGGCCGTATCTTCTTCAACCAGGCATCCATGTCGGCCAAGGGTATTGCACAGATTGCCGTGGTGATGGGCTCCTGTACGGCCGGTGGTGCCTATGTGCCTGCGATGTCGGATCAGACCATCATCGTGCGTGAGCAGGGCACCATCTTTCTGGCCGGTCCACCGCTGGTCAAGGCGGCCACTGGAGAGGTGGTCAGTGCCGAGGAACTCGGTGGCGGTGATACACACACACGCCTGTCCGGGGTTGCGGATCACCTGGCCGATGATGACCATCACGCGCTGCAACTGGCTCGTGACTGCATTGCCTCACTGAATCAGCTCAAGCCGACAACCGTGCGGCTGAGGCCCGTCATGGAGCCCGTCTATGACAAGCAGGAATTGCTGGGCATTGTGCCGGTCGATTCACGCAAGGCCTTCGGTGTACATGAGGTGATTGCCCGACTGGTTGATGGGTCGGAGTTCGATGCCTTCAAACCACGCTACGGCAGTTCCCTGGTGACGGGCTTTGCCCATCTGCACGGCATGCCCGTCGGTATTCTGGCCAACAACGGCGTGCTGTTCTCTGACAGTGCACTGAAGGGGGCGCATTTTGTCGAGCTGTGTTGCCAGCGCAGGATTCCGTTGATCTTTCTGCAGAATATCACCGGCTTCATGGTCGGTCAGGCTGCCGAGGCCGGCGGGATCGCCAAGGATGGTGCCAAGCTGGTCATGGCGGTGAGCAACGCTGCGGTGCCCAAGATGACGGTCATCATCGGGGGGTCCTATGGCGCCGGTAACTACGGGATGTGTGGTCGTGCCTACGACCCGCGATTCCTGTGGATGTGGCCAAACGCCCGCATCAGTGTCATGGGCGGTGAACAGGCGGCGGACGTGCTGGCCAGTGTGCGTGAAGCCGGTATCGTCAGACAGGGTCAACCCTTCGGCGAGGCCGAGCGAGAAGCGTTCCGGCGACCGTTCGTCGAGCAGTTCGACGCACAGTCCCGGCCACTCTATGCCTCTTCCCGATTGTGGGACGATGGTGTCATCGATCCACGCGATACCCGCGATGTACTGGGTTTGAGCCTGTCCATCAGTCTCAATGCTCCCATACCCGAAACGCGCTTCGGCGTATTCAGGATGTAGACTGTCATGCAATCTCTACTCATCGCCAACAGGGGCGAAATCGCCTGTCGCATCATTCGTACTGCCAGACGCTGCGGCTTGCGCACCATTGCGGTGTATTCGGATGTCGACGTCAATGCCCGGCATGTACTGCAGGCCGATACTGCTGTCTGCATCGGCGAGGCCGCGGCGGCCAGCAGCTATCTGGACATCGATCGTATCATCGAGGCGGCGCGCGCAACCGGAGCCGATGCCATTCACCCCGGTTATGGTTTCCTGTCGGAGAACCCCCGTTTCGTGGATGCCTGTGAGACAGCGGGTATCGTGTTCGTGGGCCCTGACAGTCAGGCCATGCGGGCGATGGGCTTGAAGGATGCCGCCAAGCGGCTGATGCAGGAGGCGGGTGTGCCGGTGGTACCCGGTTATCACGGAGAATCGCAGGAGCCCGATTTGCTGCGTCGCGAGGCGCTGGCAATCGGCTATCCGGTATTGATCAAGGCGCGAGCCGGTGGCGGTGGCAAGGGCATGCGGCGAGTGGATTCTGCCGAGGAATTCGATGCCGCCCTGGCTGCAGCACAGCGTGAATCCACTGCCAGCTTCGGTGATGCCCATGTGCTCATCGAAAAATATGTGGCCGCACCCAGGCATATCGAGGTGCAGGTGTTTGGTGATTCGCACGGGAATGTCGTGCATCTGTTCGAGCGGGACTGTTCCCTGCAGAGGCGTCACCAGAAAGTCATTGAAGAGGCACCGGCGCCGGGGATGACCGAAGAGGTCAGATCGGCCATGACCGATGCGGCCGTGCGGGCGGCGCGTGCCATCGACTATCGCGGAGCCGGCACCATCGAGTTCATAGTCGATGGCAGTCAAGGTTTGCAGACCGACGGTTTCTGGTTCATGGAAATGAACACGCGCCTGCAGGTGGAGCATCCGGTTACCGAGGCCATCACGGGGGTCGACCTTGTTGAATGGCAGCTGAGAGTGGCCGCAGGAGAGCTCTTGCCGATGACTCAGTCGGAGCTGCAGATCAGCGGACACAGCGTCGAGGCTCGTCTGTATGCAGAGAACCCGGCCAGTGGCTTCCTGCCGGCGACGGGTACCTTGCACCGGTTTCGTCCGGCGGAAACCGGCAGGGTGGACAGTGGTGTCGAGGAAGGCGATTCGGTTCTGCCTTATTACGACCCCTTGCTGGCAAAACTGATCAGCCACGCTGCTGATCGGCAAGCAGCCTTCGGGCAGCTGGCACAACAGCTGGCGGACACGGTGGTACTCGGTACCATCACCAACCGCGAATTCCTGTGGAAGCTGGTCAGTCACGAGCAGGTGCGCAGCGGTCGCTTCGACACATCTTTCATCGACACCGAGCTTGATGCGTTGTTGCACAGCGAAGGACAGATGCACGCATTGGCAGTGGCTGCCGTCGAGATGGCCGTGCCATGGATCGGCCTGACAGAGGACGCCGACAGTGTCGCGCAGCGACTGGGGCCCTGGCAGTTGTGGGGTGGGGCGCGGCGGCGCATTCGGCTACTGCTCGATGAGAGCCTGCAAACAGCCGAATTGCAGGCACTGCCGTCACAGGGGCATTCCGCTGGCTGGCAGGTTCGATTTCCGAATCTGGAAGAATTTCCCTCCAGCGGAATTTGCGTACAGGCGCTCAGTCCCGATCGCGTGAGTGTGGATGGCCGAAGCGTCTGTGTGCATGCCTGGCGCGTGACAGATCGCCTGTCGCTGCAGCTGGGAGGCACATCGGCTGAATTCCGGATACCGCAGGCAGGTGCAGATGCAGCGGTGGGCCCGGCCAGTGATGCGATTGTCTCGCCCATGCCGGGACGGGTAGTGGCCGTCAATTGTTCGGCAGGTGATCGCGTACTTGCCGGACAGTCATTGATTGTGGTGGAGGCCATGAAGATGGAGCAGGAACTGGCCTGCGAACGCGACGGCGTGATCGAGTCGATTGCGGTTCGTGCCGAGGACCAGATTGCGCAAGGGCAGGAGCTGTTGCGACTGGTCGCCGAGGAGGAGAGTACCGGAACATGACACCAGACGGGTAGTCGACAAACCGTCATTGGTCGCAGGGTGTTGCGCAGGCTGGCGCATGGCCGGTCAGGCATCACCCTTGCAGCACTGGCGGAGTGAGGAGTCTTGGCAGAACAGTGGCGATGATCACGCTGTGATGGTATGATTCCGACAATTGCTGGTAACGAACTCCCTGCGTGAATGCCTCGGCATTGACCACTAGTAGCGTTACTCAAGCCGGCAGGGGCTGTTTGCCTGCCGAGTCAGTCATCTAACAGGTTTACATAGAGGCTCCCCAGGGAGCCTTTTTCATTGGTCAGTATTCACAGTTCAGGCGGAATCTTCAGGCATGCAACGAGCCAGTACACAAGTAGTTGAAGTGGTCGAACCGGTCGTTACCGGGCTCGGGTACGAGCTTGTGGGCGCTGAATTCGGGCAGGCGGAAAATGGTGTGACCTTGCGTGTCTACATCGACAAGCCAGAAGGCATTGTCATGGAAGACTGTGCGGCGGTCAGCCGTCAGCTGAATGCGGTTCTGGATGTTGAAGATACCATCAAGAGTGCCTATCTACTGGAAGTTTCTTCCCCCGGAATCGATCGTCCATTGTTCACCGAGGCGCATTTCGCTGCGCAGATCGGTGAGACCGTCAAGGTGCGGCTGTCCGATGGCGTCGGTGGTAGACGCAACTTCAAGGGGGCGCTGGTAGCTGTTCAGGAGGGTGTGGCAACGGTCGAAGTCGATGGCATCGACTATGATCTCACCATCTCCGATGTCGAGCAGGCTCACATCATCGGGCGTTTGACATGATGAGTCCGGCTGTGAACAGGGCTTTCCAAAAGCTGGCACGAACGTTAATCAGGAGCGCATCTGTGTGTTCTTCCGTATTGAGGCTCAGTTGAGATGAGTAAAGATATCCTGCTCGTTGTTGACGCCGTTTCCAATGAGAAAGGCGTTGATGAAGGCATCATTTTCGAGGCGCTCGAAGCAGCGCTGGCATCGGCTACCCGCAAGCGTCATGGCGGTGATATCGAAGTGCGTGTTGCCATAGACCGGGCCACCGGTGACTACAAGACCTATCGTTGCTGGGAGGTTGTCGCCGACGATGCAGAGATGGAGTTTCCTCTGCGGCAAATCACCTTGTCTGCGGCGCAATATGATGCGCCCGAATTGGAAATCGGCGGTTTTGTCGAAGAGGAAATCGAGTCGGTCGACTTCGGCCGTATCGCTGCCCAGACAGCCAAGCAGGTCATTGTGCAGAAGGTGCGCGAGGCAGAGCGCGAGCGCGTGGTGGATGCCTATCGCAGCCGTGTCGGCGAACTGGTCATGGGTATCGTCAAGCGCCTCGAGCGCGGTGGTGTCTATCTGGACTTGGGAAGTAACGCCGAAGCCTATATATCCCGTGAGGACATGATTCCACGAGAAGCCGTTCGTCCGGGTGATCGTCTGCGAGGTTATCTTCGTGAGGTGCGCAGCGAGCCTCGTGGTCCACAGTTGTTTGTCACGCGCACAGCGCCGGAATTCCTGATCGAACTGTTCAAGCTGGAAGTACCGGAAGTCGGCCAGGGCGTCATCGTCATCAACGGTGCGGCTCGCGACCCCAGTGCACGCGCCAAGATTGCCGTGTCATCACTCGATCCGCGGCTGGACCCGGTGGGTGCCTGCGTCGGTATGCGTGGTTCACGGGTACAGACGGTATCCAACGAACTGGCAGGAGAACGGATCGATATCATTCTCCATAACGAGAATCCGGCCCAGTTCGTGATCAACGCCATGGCGCCAGCCGAAGTCAAGGGTATCGTGGTGGACGAAGACAAGGGCAGCATGGACATTGCCGTGGAAAGTGACAAACTGTCGCTGGCCATCGGTCGTGGCGGGCAGAATGTCCGCCTGGCCTCGGAGCTCACCGGCTGGACGCTGAATGTCATGGACGAGTCGGCAGCCGAGGAAAAGAGCGAAGAAGAATCCAAGGCGACACTGCAGGTGTTCGTCGATCAGCTGGATGTCGATGAGGAAGTGGCGCTGATACTGGTACAGGAAGGGTTCACGACCGTAGAGGAAGTGGCCTACGTACCACGAGAAGAGCTTCTCGATATCGACGAGTTCGAGGAAGAGATCGTTGACGAATTGCGAAGCCGCGCTCAGGATGCACTGCTGACCAAGGCGATCGCGACGGAAGAAAAGCTGGGTGGCAATACGCCATCAGCCGAGCTGGTCGCGATGGAAGGCATGAACGAAGAGCTGGCCCTGGAAATGGCCGCTCATGAGATTTTGACAATTGATGATCTGGCCGATCAGTCGGTCGACGACCTGATGGTTGTGCAGGGAATGGATGAAGAGCTTGCCGGCACCCTGATCATGAAAGCACGTGAGAGCTGGTTTGCCGATGCCGAGGCAGAAGAACAGGCAGCGGCAGAAGCAGGCAAGTAGTACCTCCCGGGCAACCGGTCGTACGGGGAACATACAAGAGAAGCTATGGCTGAAGTTACAGTAAAACAGCTCGCGCAAGTCGTTGGTACGCCAGTGGACAAGCTGCTGGTGCAGCTCGGTGATGCGGGTATCGCCAAGACGGGCGAAAACGACATGATCTCCGATTCGGAGAAGCTGACCCTGCTGACTCATCTGCGTGAATCTCGCGGGAGTTCGGCAGGTGGCGGCGCGAGCAAGAGAATCACGCTCAAGCGCAAGCGCGTCAGTGAGTTGAAGACCGATCCTTCGGGTCGCAAGAAGGTCAACGTCGAGGTGCGTGCTCGTCGGACCTACGTGCGGCCGGGCGGTGAAGAATCGGCTGATGAGACTGTGAGCAAGCCAAGCGCTGACGAAGTCATCGAATCTCCTGTGAATGAGTCGGTCAACGAGAGCGATGCGCCGGCTGTGGACACACCGGCAGCCGAGATCGAATCAGCAGCACGGAATGATGCAGATGCAGTTGCCGTGAGTGATGCTGGCGACGCCGAGGCCCCTGAGGCACCGGCTGAAGCCGAACCGGCGGCAGATGATACTGCTGCTGCGGCAGAAGAGCCGGCGGTCGAAGCGGACAAGCCGGCAGCTGCTGGCGATAGTGCAGCGGATGCGGCTGCAGCTGCCGAGCAGGTGGCAGCGCAGGTTGCTGCGCAGGCTGCCAAGGCGGCGAGTCAGGCCAGTGAGGCTGCGAGCAAGCCGAAATTGTCGGCTGCCGATGCAGCTGCCGATGCAGCTGCCGAGGCCGTCCGCCAGGCAGAAGCTCAGGCGGCAGCGGCAGTAGCCGCAGCAGCACAGGCGGAAGGCTCGGAATCAGCGCCATCTGCCAAGGTGCCCGAAGAGCAGCTTTCTCCGGCAGACAAGGCGCGCAAGGCACGCGAGGCCGCCAAGCGCCTTGAAGCCGAGACGGCTGCGCGAGCTGCTGCAGAGCGCATGGCTGAAAAGCAGGCAGCGGCGGCACGGCGTCAGGAAGCGGACGAAAACTCCAAGCGTGAACGTGAGCGCAAGGAGCAGGAACGTGTGGCTGCCGAGTTGCAGCGCCGTGCCGCGATGGAAGCCCAGCAGGCCGCCAGCAGCAATGATCGTGGCAATGCACGTGGCGCAGACAAGCCGAAAGGCAAGGGCCGTGGCAAGAGCAGCGGTGGTGGCGATACGCGTTATGGCCGCAACCAGCTGCATGTTGCCAAGGGAAAATCCGGTCGCCGCAAGGGTGGCAAGGGTGGGCGTCGAGCTCTGCCCAGTAACTTCGAGGCCAAGCATGCCTTCGAGCGGCCGACGACACCTGTCGTGCGTGACGTCGATGTGCCTGAAACCATCACGGTTGCCGAGCTGGCCAACAAGATGGCCGTCAAGGCTGCCGAGGTCATCAAGGCGATGATGACCATGGGCGTCATGGCCACCATCAACCAGCTTCTGGATCAGGATACGGCCATTCTGGTGGTCGAGGAGATGGGTCACAAAGCCAATCCGATGAGTGCGGATGACGTTGAAGCAGCTCTGGCAGCACTGGTTGCCGGTGAGCGCGACGGCGATGCCGTGCCGAGACCGCCGGTTGTCACGATCATGGGTCATGTCGATCACGGCAAGACTTCGCTGCTCGATTACATCCGACGTGCACGGGTTGCCTCTGGCGAAGCCGGTGGAATCACGCAGCACATTGGTGCCTACCAGACTCATACCGAGAACGGTGACATCACCTTCCTCGACACTCCGGGTCACGCCGCGTTTACCTCGATGCGGGCACGTGGTGCTCAGGCTACGGATATCGTGGTGCTGGTGGTGGCTGCCGACGATGGCGTCATGCCGCAGACGGTGGAAGGTATTCAACATGCGCGAGCGGCAAATGTGCCGTTGATCATCGCCATCAACAAGATGGACAAGGAAGGTGTTGATCCGGAGCGTGTGCGCAATGAACTGGCACAGCACGACGTCATTTCCGAGGAATGGGGCGGCGATACGCAGTTCGTACCTATCTCGGCACTGACCGGTCAAGGTGTGGACACTCTGCTGGAAGCGCTGATTCTGCAGGCAGAAGTGCTCGAACTGGAAGCGGTACCCGAGGGCAATGCTGCGGGTACGGTCATCGAAGCCTCATTGGACAAGGGCAAGGGGCCTGTTGCCACGATCCTGGTACAGGAAGGTACGCTCAAGCGTGGTGACAGCTTCATCTGCGGCCAGGTGACTGGTCGTGTTCGCGCCATGTTCGACGAAAACGGTCAGGCTGTTGAAGAAGCCGGTCCATCGACGCCCGTACAGGTGCTTGGTCTGTCAGCCACGCCGAATGCCGGTGACGAAATGCTGGTGGCAGCCGACGAGAAGAGCGCACGGGAACTGGCCGAGTTGCGCCATGGCAAGCAGCGTGATGCTCGACTGGCCGAACGTCGACCCGCTCGAATGGAAGATGTGTTCTCGCAGATCAAGGGCACCGTGCCGGTCGTCAATTTTGTCGTCAAGGCCGATGTGAAGGGGAGTTTCGAAGCCATTCGGGACGCACTCGAGAAGCTCAGCACCGACGAAGTCGAAGTCAGAGTCGTGGGTGGTGGCGTCGGTGGCATCAACGAGTCCGATGCAAATCTGGCTTCTGCCTCCAATGCCATTCTGGTCGGATTCAACGTACGCGCCGATGGTGCGGCCCGTCGAATCGTGCAGGAGCAGGAAACCGATCTGCGCTATTACAGCGTGATCTACGAGCTGATCGATCTGGCCAAGCAGCTGGCCGGTGGTCTGCTGGCGCCGGAAGTTCGCGAACGCATCATCGGCAACGCGGAAGTCGGAGAGGTATTCACCTCGCCCAAGTTCGGTCAGATTGCCGGTTGCATGGTGGTTGACGGGGTTGTGCGCAAGGACGAACCCATCCGGGTTCTGCGCGACAATGTCGTGATCTTCGAAGGCGAGCTGGAATCTCTGCGTCGCTTCAAGGATGACGTCAAGGAAGTGCGTATGGGTACCGAATGTGGTATCGGTGTGAAGAACTACACCGACGTCCGACCGGGTGACCTGATCGAGGTGTTCGAGCGTACCGAGGTAGCTCGTACACTGTGACCAGCGATTATCCAAGAAGCCACCGGGTTGCCGACTTCATCCAGCGTGAGCTGGCAGGTCTGATCCGGACCGAGTTGCGTGATCCGCGGATCTCGCCGATGCTGACACTGGCGTCGGTCGAGGTTTCGCGGGACCTCTCTGTGGCGAAAGTCTATTATTCCCTGCTGGACTCTGGTGAGCACAAGGAAACCCAGGAGGCACTGGAGCGTGCATCCGGCTTTCTGCGTCGTCAACTGGCGCGCCAGATGAATACCCGTTCCGTACCGCAGCTGCGTTTTTTCTATGATGACTCGGCTGAACGCGGTGCGATGATGTCGGCCCTGATTGCCGACGCTGTTGCCAGCAACACCACCGCTGACGATGAGTCCGGTGAAGGCACTGCTGACGAATCTCCGGCTGCCCGGGACTGATTCCTGAGCGGATGGCGGCCTGCTGCCGCCGTCCGCTTTCCTCCCCGTCGCTTCAATCGGACATACCATCTTGAGTCGTCGAAATCGCAAGGGCCGAGCGGTTCATGGCATTCTGTTGCTTGATAAACCCTCTGGCGGAAGCTCCAACCATGCCTTGCAACGAGCCAAGCGCCTGTTTGGAGCCAGAAAGGCCGGTCACACCGGCAGCCTGGACCCGCTGGCGACCGGCATGTTGCCGGTCTGCTTCGGCGAGGCAACCAAGCTCAGCGCCTTTCTGCTGGATGCCGACAAGGGCTATGAGACCACCATGCGACTGGGTGTCACCACCAATTCGGCCGATGCCGACGGGGAGGTGCTGGAGCAGCGTCCGGTTCCCGACTGGTTGACCCTCGAATCCTTTACGGAAATCTGTCATCGTTTTCGCGGTCCCCAGCAACAGGTTCCACCCATGGTGTCTGCCATCAAGATCGATGGTCAGCGGCTCTACAAGCTGGCGCGTGAAGGCAAGGAGGTGGACAGACCAGCGCGCTCGGTCGTCATTCACGATCTGCAAGTCCTGTCTTTTTCGGGAACAAGCGCACGACTCGCGGTACGTTGTTCGAAGGGGACTTATATTCGATCATTGGTGACCGATATAGGCGAAGCCATCGGTTGTGGGGCGCATGTCGCCCAATTGCGACGAACGTTCGTTTCCCCGTTTCAACGAGAGGCCATGACGAGTCTTGAGGTGCTGGAAAGGATGGCAGCGCCACAGAACGAATCCGACCGAGGGCAGGACACAGATCATCTGGCAGCCCTGGATGCACTGCTGTTGCCGCTGGATGCCGGACTGGCCCATTTACGTGGCGTCAGGCTGGACGAAGCCGGGCTGGCAACCTTCCAGCGTGGCCAGTCAGCACCATGCCGACGTCTTGAGGTCGACCCCACGTCGGACAGAGCTGCCGGTGCCATGTCATCGAGCGCCGCTGCAACATGCGATGTGAGTTCAGGTTCGACAGAGGGGCCTTCCGTCACGGGAGAGTCGGGAGAAGGCGCAGCAACGCTGCCGTGTCGAGTCTATGACGCCACCGGTCGACTGGCTGGACTGGGAGAATTGCATGAAACTGGCGAACTGGTTGCACCTCGCCGGGTCCTTCAATGGGACTGAAATGGTACAATATCGGGTTATCAGCCGTTTTTGACGGCGGATGAACAACACATACATCAAATCGTACTGGAGTATTACCTCAACATGTCTTGCCTAAGCGCTGAACAAAAAGCGGAAATCGTCAAAGAACACCAGACCGACTCTACGGACACAGGGTCACCAGAAGTACAAGTAGCATTGCTGTCTGCGCGAATTTCTCATCTGACTGAACACTTCAAGGAACACAAGCACGACCATCATTCGCGTCGTGGCCTGCTGAGAATGGTAAATCAGCGTCGTAAACTGCTCGATTACCTGCACCGCAAAGATGCCAGCCGTTACCAGAATCTGATCAAACGCCTGGGTCTGCGCCGCTAAGGGCGGCTCTCCAAAGGAGTCCATCCCATCAGCTGGCAGCATAACCATCTGGTGGCAGTGTAACGAGGCCTCGTGACCCGAGGCCGCTTACCTTCTCAGGAACACTTTGTGACCATACATTCAAAAACCTTTCAATTCGGTAGCGAGACCGTTACCTTGCAGACCGGCGAAATTGCCCGTCAGGCAAGTTGCGCGATCGTCGCCAGCATGGGCGATACCGTCGTGCTGGTGACTGCCGTTGGCCGGAAAGAGGCCAAGCCCGGTCAGAACTTCTTTCCCCTGACCATCAACTACCAGGAAAAGACTTACGCGGCGGGCAAGATCCCCGGTGGCTTTTTCAAGCGCGAAGGCCGCCCCAGCGAATCCGAAACCCTGATTTCGCGTCTCATCGATCGACCACTGCGTCCCTTGTTCCCCAAGGGGTTCATGAACGAGGTGCAGGTCATCGCAACCGTCATGTCTCTGGATCCCGAAATCAGTGCTGACATCCCGGCATTGCTGGGTGCCTCGGCTGCCCTGGCCTGCTCAGGAATGCCTTTTGCCGGTCCTATCGGTGCTGCCAAGGTGGGTTACATCGACGGTGAATACGTCCTGAACCCTTCCGTGTCACAAATGGAAGAATCGCAGCTGGATCTCGTGGTTGCCGGAACGGACTCAGCGGTTCTGATGGTGGAGTCCGAAGCCGATCAACTGTCCGAATCCGTGATGCTGGACGCGGTCATGTTCGGTCACGACCAGATGCAAACCGCCATTACCGCCATCAAGGCCCTGGCCGTCGATGTGAATGCCACTCCCTGGGAATGGCAGACACCGGAGGCCGATGCCACACTGGCACAGAAGGTTGATGAGGCCGCTCGAGCCGATCTCACCGCCGCCTACCAGGTCGCCGACAAGATGGCGCGCCAGGATGCCGTATCCGATGCCAAGGCAAAGGTCGTTGAAGCCCTGGCTGCTGCAGAGGGCGAAGAAGGTTACAGCGCCGGCGATGTGAAGGATGCGTTCAGCAAGCTGGAAAAATCCATCGTACGTTCTCGCATCATCGCGGGTGAGCCACGCATCGACGGTCGTACCACTGACACCGTTCGTCCCATTTCAGTTCACACCGGTATTCTGCCACGAACTCACGGTTCAGCCGTGTTCACTCGTGGTGAAACACAGGCGATCGTTGCTGCGACTCTGGGCACCACTCGTGACGCGCAGATCATCGACGCGCTGAGCGGCGAGACGCGCATGGCGTTCATGCTGCACTACAACTTTCCTCCGTACTCGGTGGGCGAAACCGGCTTTGTCGGTTCACCCAAGCGACGTGAGATCGGGCATGGCAAACTGGCCAAGCGTGGCGTTCAGGCGGTCATGCCTGACGAAGAGGATTTCCCGTACACCATCCGAGTTGTTTCGGAAATCACCGAGTCCAATGGTTCCAGCTCCATGGCATCGGTCTGTGGTACCTCTCTGGCTCTGATGGATGCGGGTGTTCCCTTGAAAGCACCGGTAGCCGGTATTGCCATGGGTCTCATCAAGGAAGACGACGGTTATGCCGTACTCTCCGACATCCTGGGTGATGAAGATCATCTGGGCGACATGGACTTCAAGGTGGCTGGTTCTGCCGATGGTGTCACTGCTTTGCAGATGGACATCAAGATTCAGGGCATCACTCGCGAGATCATGGAAAAGGCGCTGGAGCAGGCCAAAGGCGGTCGAATCTGGATTCTGGGTGAGATGGCCAAGGTTCTGGCAGAGCCACGTGGCGATCTGTCCGAGCATGCACCACGCTTCATCACCATCAAGATCAATCCCGAGAAGATCGCTGCTGTCATCGGTAAGGGGGGGGCCGTCATTCGTGCCTTGACTGAAGAGACCGGTGCAACCATCGATATCGGTGATGATGGCCTGATCAAGATCGCGTCCAGCGATCGTACAGCGGGTGAAGAAGCCCGTCGTCGTATCGAACTGATTACCGCTGACATCGAAGTGGGCACCATCTACGAAGGCCGTGTACAGAAGATCATGGACTTCGGTGCTTTCGTCAACATCCTGCCTGGCAAGGATGGTCTGGTACACATCTCTCAGATCTCTGACCAGCGTGTGCAGAACGTCGCTGACGAGCTGTCCGAAGGGCAGGTTGTCAAGGTCAAGGTTCTGGAAGTGGACAAGCAGGGCCGTATTCGCCTGAGCATGAAAGCCGTTGAAGAAGGCGAAGCTGTCAGCAGCTGAGTCTCGACAATGTGGCAAGCATCGCTTGCCACGAAGTGACTAGAGAGAAAGGGGGCTTCGAGCCTCCTTTTTTGTGGGCATGAATATCTGCGGAGGAGCATGGAGCTTCCTGTCATGAATTCTTGACAATACAACCATGGTGCAATGAATGCTCAGCCGCTTGCAGGCTCCTGTTGCAGATTCAAGTGGACTTTTCCGGTACGTGACAACTCCGTCGGGCACCTTCATGAGTAGGTAATATTTCCTACCTAGTATGCGCGGATCAACACTCCACAAATTCTGAAGATAGAGGTGATTCCCGCATGCAGTTGCCAAGATACAGATTCTCTGGCCTCTCCAGACTTGTAATATATGGATTGGCATCGCTAACCCTTTCCACATCTGCCGTCGCTGACACCTCTGTCGAGTTCTGGCACAGTTTCAGTAATTCGTCCGGTGAGACTCTCGAGAAAATCATCGAGAAATTCGAGGCAGAAAACCCGGACATACAAGTCGAGGCGAAAAACATTGGCAACTACAACGACATCGTTGCAAAGTTGCAGGCAGCCATACCGGCAAAACGTTATCCGGACGCTGTCATCCTGGAGGTGACTCGATACGGTCTGTTTGCTGATCGAGGTGTTCTGGAAGATCTCACCCCTTATCTGGAAAAAGACCCACTGAAGGATGAACTCTTCGAGTTCGCCCGAGAGGTTGGTGTTTACGAAGGGAAGAACTACATCGTTCCCTTCAACTCCTCGACGCCGGTGCTATACGTCAATAAAGGCATTCTGAGGTCGGCCGGAATGGAAACCGTGCCGGAGATGACAACCTGGGATCAGATTACCGACGTGGCCAGGACAGTCAGTGAAAAACTGCAAGCAGAGAACGTGAAGGGCATTGTAGCGCCAGGTCAGTTTGCTCGCTGGGGGCTCGTCATGGGGAACGACAGTGATCTGATTGATTCCAGAAGCGGTAATGTGCTCCTCGATTCACCTGCCACCATCGAGGCGTACCAGTGGATGTCCGATCTGGTACACACATGGCAATTGGCGTCCGCAGATGGTGTGACGGACGAAAGTGCCGGGAAAAACGCGTTCACGGCCGGAAAGGTTGCGCTCAATATCAACTCGACAGGCAACTATAGCGGACTGCTGGACGCATTGGGTGAAGATCTGCTTGTCTTGCCAATGCCGTGCAATGCTGTCTGTCGCGTTCCCATCGGAGGTGCCGGAATTGGCATTCTGGAAGGGGCTGATCAGGAGAAGAAAGACGCGGCCTACAAACTGGTAAGCTATCTTGCGTCGGCTGAGGCGAACGCGATCTGGTTTGCAGAAACCGGCTACATGCCGATCAATGCCAACACTGCCGACGTCGATGTGGCGGCAGATGCACTGGCCACACAACCCGGCATACGCGTTGCCATTGATCAGCTTGACTTCGCCAGAGGACGGCCGCGTCCTCCGGTTGTCACCTGGATGCGTTCCAGGGAATACGACATGTGGCAGGCGATGGCGCTGGGACAGCGTCCCGTTGAAGAGACACTGCAGGAGTTTGCGGAACTGACGCGCGCGGAAGCATCAAGAACCGAGTAATTCGACAGTCAGGTGCCGGGGGGCGATTCGTTCAGCCTGCCTGGCACTTTCTCTGATATTCGACTAACTCACAGATCTGCTATGCAACGCAAAATCACTCCGTATCTGCTGGTGCTTCCACTGACGTTATTTCTGGGAATCTTCACCTATTTCCCGATCCTGTCCAGTCTCGACCTGAGTTTTCGAGAGTGGGATTTCATGTCGTCAGATAAACCGTTTGTCGGCCTGGAAAACTATGCATTGCTGCTGTCCTCTCGTGATTTCTGGAATTCATTGAACGTGACCGCCATTTTCGCATTGGTCTCGGTGCCTTTGCGATTGTGTCTTGCTCTCATGATCTCGAGTTACCTGGTACGCGAAGGCATCGTCTCCCGCTTGTTGCGTGGAGCCTTGTTTCTTCCATCTGTCACTTCGGCTGTCTCCATTGCTGTGGTGTTCAGCTGGGTCTTCTCTACAGACTACGGCCTGGTCAATGGAATCCTCGCCGCAGTCGGCTTGCCCAGGGTGTCCTGGATGCAGGATCCTCAACTTGCCTTGGGTGTACTGATTGCAGTCAATACGTGGAAACAGCTGGGCTATGACGTTGTGATCTATATCGCGGCACTACAGGCTGTGCCCCGAGAGCTCTACGATGCTGCGGCTGTGGATGGAGGTCGGCGCTGGCATGTATTTCGACGTGTCACATTTCCCTTGGTGATGCCAACGACCTATTTCCTGCTGATCGTATCGGTAATCGAAGCCTTTCAGGTGTTTACCATCGTGGATGTGATGACGCGAGGAGGTCCGGCGGGAGCCACCGATGTGCTGGTGAACATGTTGTTCCGTATCGGTTTCTCACTGTTTGATGTTGGAACCGGGTCGGCACTGGCTGTACTTCTGTTCATTTTTCTCATCGTACTGGCTTTGGTCAAGGCGCATGTACTTGGAAGAAGGGTGCACTATGAGGCGTGAAAATCCGTTTCTGATTACACTGGCAGGTTTCGCAGGTCTTCTGTTCCTGTCCCCTGTGCTCTACAGCCTGTGGATGTCTTTCCAGAGTTCCCATGGTTTTTACACCGGCACCGTGCAATTCACCTTGAGCAATTATGTCAGGGCGGTCGGCCAGCATGACTTCTTTCGCTATCTACTCAACAGCATCATCGTCTCGGCTGCGGTAACGATTCTGGGTCTGCTTTTTGCAACCATGGCGGCCTTCACATTCGCCCGCTTCGAGTTTCGTGGGGGAAAGTTGCTGTTTGCGGCAACGGTCGCCACTTTGATGATCCCCAGTCATGTCACGCTGATCCCCAATTACCTCACGCTTGCCAGAGTCGGTTTGCTGGACACTTATTCAGGACTGATTCTTCCGGCCATCGCCAACGGGTTTGCAGCGTTCTTCCTGCGACAGTACATTCGGGGAATACCTCGCTCACTGGATGAGGCGGCGTATATGGACGGTGCAACACCGTTGCAGGTCTTGCGTCGCATCATCGTGCCGATATCCAGGCCAGCGATCTATTCGATGGGACTGTTCATATTTCTGGCCGAGTGGAACAACTACATCTGGCCGCTGGTTGCTGTCAATGATGATCAGCTCTACACCTTGCAGATCGGCCTGTCTCGACTCTACAAGCTCAATCCGGGTGAAGGTCTGATCGACTGGCCGCTCGTCATGGCCGCTTCGGTCATTACCATGCTGCCGGTCATTGCCGGATTCATGCTGGTAGAGCGGCATCTGGTGCGAGGTATCACCATGGGAGCTGTCAAATGAGGCGGCTGGTTTGCTGGCCTCTACTGCAAGGCTATTTCACGACAATTGAACCGACGACGGAGAAACTCACTGCATGACCAGAATAGCCTCACATCGTGGTGGAACGTTGGAGTTTGGTGACAGCACGCCACATGGTTTCCGACAGAGCGCCCTGCTGGCTCTTGAAGAGCTCGAATTCGATGTTCACCCAACATGCGATGGAGCGATCATGGTTCACCATGATCCGACACTTGATGGAACAACTGATCGTTCCGGCGCCATCGTTGAAATGAGCGAGGCTGAAGTGCGCAAGGCTGTCATCAACTATTCCGGAGGCGAACATCCTCTGTCACTACCGGAGTTGTGCACGATCTACGGAGATAGTCAGGTGGACTTCCGCTGTGAAATAAAGCCCGATGGAGACGGCTTCGCCTACCCTGACTTCGTGCCAAAGGTCATCGAGACGCTGCGCTCGCAGAACATGTTGCAACGTACGGTATTTTCTTCTTTTCTGATGGCTTCACTGGATGAGTTGGCGGTAGCCACCGAGCGACCCAGGTTGTGGCTGGTCAGCCCTGCGGTACTGCGTCAACTGGGGCAGGCTGCTCTCATCGAGCTCTGCCGTTCTCACGAGGTGCCCGAAATCGGAGTGCATGTGGATTCAGCGGATGCCGCACTGATGGCTCAGGTACAGGATGCAGGTCTGGAATTCGGTGTCTGGGCCGCTCATGATGCATCCCAACTCAACAAGGCTTTCGAGCTGGGTGTGAAGGTTCTGACTTGCGATCGCCCCAGCCTTGCGATCGAACTGCGCAGGCGATTTGCAGCAGACAAGCAGGAAGATGAGTAGAGCATGAGCGGTATAAGTCTGTCAGGTATTGAAAAATCCTATGCAGCTGGCCCCTGTGTGTTGCAGGGAGTCTCGCTGGATATACGCGATGGTGAGTTCGTGGTTATCGTCGGACCTTCGGGTTGTGGCAAGTCGACACTGCTGCGACTGATTGCGGGCCTCGAACAGATCGATCAGGGCGAGCTCAGAATTGGTGGAGTTCGTGCCAATGAACTGGCTCCTCAGGAACGCGACATTGCGATGATTTTTCAGAATTACGCTCTCTACCCTCACATGACGGTACGAGAGAATATCGCTTTCGGTCTGGAACTGCGCAAGATGCCAAAGGCTGAACGTAATGCCCGTACCGAGAAGGTTGCCCGCATGTTGCAGCTGGAGCCCTATCTTGAGCGCAAACCTGGTGCATTATCCGGAGGACAGCGGCAGCGAGTGGCCATGGGGAGAGCCCTTGCAAGGGATACAAGAACCTTTCTGATGGACGAACCCTTGTCGAATCTTGACAACGTCTTGCGCACGGAGATGCGTACCGAAATAAAGCAATTGCATCGGGAACTGGGTGCCACCGTCGTTTACGTGACCCATGATCAGACAGAAGCGCTGTCGCTTGCGGACAGAATTGCCGTCATGAAAGGAGGAGAGGTTCTGCAGTACGCCACCCCGGAACAGATCTATGACGACCCGGCAGACCGTTTCGTGGCAGGGTTTCTCGGATCGCCCGCCATGAACTTCGTCGATGCGGAAGCGCTGCAGGGTATTGGTCATGGTGGCATGGTTGCAGGGTTGCGCCCTGAAGCGCTTGACCTGACATCCGAGCAACAGTCCGGGTTGTCAATAGCCGGGCGTGTGGTCCTGTCCGAGATGGTTGGGGCCACGATGCTGCTGCATTGCGAGACTGCACTGGGACGCATGACAGCAACTGCGGTGCGTGACTGCCTGCCAACTGAGCACGAACAGGTCTGGTTGACCGTCGACGCGCAGCAGCTCATGTATTTCGATGCCGACAACGGCAAGAGAATCAGATCACAGGAATTGTCTGGCTGACGGTCTGGGTATCAGTGATCAGTGGCGACGCCTGCAGGATCCGGAAAATCGGGAGAGGAACATCGCTGGCAAGCCTGCCAGGCGGCGACATGTTCGCCGCTCGAATTTGCAGTAGAGTGTTCCAATTCATCTGGATGCCTGTCCGCTGATCATCATTGAGCGTGCTGGCACTCCGTACTGGAGTCCGACCCAGGCAGGGGGCAATGATCATTCCACGCAGGCAACAGCATATCGATGAGGACTTCATGCATCAGGCGCTGGCCTTGGCAGAGAGTGCCGGTCGTCACGGTGAGGTGCCGGTTGGTGCACTGCTTGTGCAGGAGGGGCAGATTCTGGGTAGTGGCCAGAATCGCTGCGTCATGGATCATGACCCGTCGGCTCATGCCGAGGTCCTGGCGGTCAGAGACGCGGCGTTGAAGTCTCGTTCGTCCCGGCTGGACGGAGCCACCCTGTATGTCACGCTGGAGCCCTGTCTGATGTGTTGCGGCATCCTGTTACAGGCGCGTATTGCCAGACTGGTATTCGGTGCTCGCGAGCCACGCACCGGTGGTGTGGTGAGCATCCATGAGGCTCTGCGACTTCCCGGTGTGGATCACCACGTGGCCATCACCGAAGGCGTGCTGGCGGAGCAGGGAGCTGCCCTGATGCAGACGTTTTTCCGGGAGCTGCGCCAGTCGGGATCGGCGCAGTAAAATTGTCTCCTCACTGACTGGCAGCGAGCCGGGTTGGTACCTTGTACCCTCCATTGCCATAGGTGACTGATGCCCAGGTGGCGTGCGCCAGTGCAAGCAGAATTCGGCAGTAAGTGAGATGATGCAGCACTACTGAATACTCGGTGTCTCGATGACTGTGTTGCAGATCGCTGTGGTCGGAGCTGGACTGATTGGACAGGTCCATATCCGAACCATCAATTCCAATGATGACTGTTGCCTGCAGGCAATCGTGGACCCGGATGACAATGCCATCGAGCTGGCTGCCGGATATCAGGTTCCCCAATTCAACGCTCTGTCGACCTTGCTGGAAACGCAGCGGCCAGATGCGGTCATCATCGCCACTCCCAATGACTTGCACGTGGAACAGACCAGGCAATGCCTGGCCATGGGCGTGCCGGTGCTACTGGAAAAACCGGTCGCAACCGATCACGCCAGTGGCCTGGTGCTGGCCGATGAGGTGAAACGCTGTGGGGTGCCCGTACTGGTGGGGCATCACCGCGCGCACAGTGACATCATGAGACAGGCCTGCGAGACAATCGCCAGCGACCGCCTGGGGCGGTTGGTCTCCATCATGGGGAGTGCACAATTCTACAAGCCTGTCGACTATTTTCAGCAGGCACCGTGGCGAAGTCAACCGGGTGGAGGGCCCATCCTGATCAACATGATTCATGAGGTGCACAACCTGCGCATGCTGATGGGGGAAATCACCCATGTACAGGCGATGGCGTCCAGGGAGTTACGACAGTTCGAAGTCGAGGATACCGTTGGTATCACTCTGCGTTTCGCCAATGGCGCTCTGGGTACCTTCCTGTTGTCGGATACAGCCGCCAGTACCGCCAGTTGGGAGCTGACCACCGGTGAGAATCCTGCTTACCCGCAACAGCAGGACGAGAACTGCTACTGGATAGCGGGTACCCGCGGCAGTTTGTCCGTGCCAACCCTGAGGAGCCGGTTTCACCCGGCGGAGCAGGAGTCCTCGTGGTGGCTACGCATGAGTGAGGTTCTTGCTGAGCGGGAAACGGTTGATCCACTGTCCCGGCAATTGGCGCATTTCGTCGAGGTAGTACGAGGCGTGGCGGAACCACGGGTGAGTGTCGAGGATGGATTGACCAATCTGCAGGTTGTCGAAGCCATCGCGCAGGCGGCTGCATCCGGCCAGATGATTTCCCTGACCTGACGAATTCGAACACCATCATGAATCTTTCCACCCCCATGAGCGGGATCGTGCTGATGATCCTGTCGACCCTTGTATTCTCCGTGCAGGATGCCATCACCAAGATGCTGGTGCAGGAACTACCGGTTGCCCAGATCGTTTTCGTACGCTTCGTGGCATTTGCGATCTTCGCCTGTCTGTTTGCGACAGTGAACGGCGGACTACGTACCGCATTGCGCTCGCTGGTGCCAGTCAGGCAACTGATACGCTGCCTGTTGATGTGTTCGGAGATTGCCCTGTTCGCGCTCGCCCTGCGCGTACTCGGGCTTGCTGAGGTGCATGCCTTGTTTGCCTGCTTTCCGCTGGTAGTGGCGGCTCTGTCAGTACCCATACTTGGAGAGAAGGTCGGACATCGCCGCTGGATGGCGGTGATCGTCGGATTCATCGGTACGCTGATCATCCTGCGGCCGGGGCTGGCGGTGTTTGACCCCAATGCTCTGATACCACTGGTCTGTGCCGTCATTTTTGCTCTCTACAATCTGTTGACAAGGCAGGTATCGCGACGCGACAGCTTCGCAACCTCATTGGTCTATTTCGGCATCACCGGGGCTGTCGCTTCCGGCCTGTTTGCCTGGCCGTTGTGGCAGCCACTGAATCCGGCAACCATCAAACTGCTGGCTCTGTTGTGCGCCACCTCGATATGCGGGCACATGATGCTGATCAAGGCATTGCAATTGACCGAAGCGGTTGTCCTGCAGCCGTTTCACTATCTGGTTCTCATCTGGACTTTGACAATCGGCTATGTATTCTTTCGGGAAACGGTCGATGGGCCAACCCTTCTCGGTGCTGGCATAGTGGCTTTCAGCGGTATCTATGTGGCTTACCGGGAATTTGTGCTGTCACGCAGCAATGCCGGAAATCAGGGTGTAGCCTGAATGCATGACCGACACTCGAGCGTGTGAGAGACAATCAATGATGCCGATGAAACCGGACGCGGCTCTGTTCGATATGGATGGCCTGCTGATCGACAGCGAACGACTTTCGCTGCAAAGCTTTCTCGCTACCTGCGCGGATCATGGCCTTGACGATCAGACCCCTCTGTTTCTGAGCATCGTTGGCAGCAACGAGGCCTCCTTGATGGCGATCCTTGATGCTGCCATCGGGCAACAAGTCGACTTGCCGACATTTCGCGCCGATTGGGCGCAGCGTTATCATGCGTTGATTGCCGACGGACAGGTACTGCTCAAGCCGGGGGTGGAAGAGCTGCTCGAATGGCTGGCATCCGAAGGTGTCAGGATGGCAGTAGCCACCTCCAGCGCTGCACCGATAGCCGCTCTGAAGCTGACTCGCACCGGGATCATCAAGCGTTTCGATTTCATTGTCGGTGGAGACATGGTGCGTCACAGCAAGCCGCATCCGGAGATCTTTCTGGCTGCTGCCGCCGCCATCGAGGCGGATACCTCACGGACACTGGTGTTCGAGGACTCCTTCAACGGGGTCAAGGCTGGTGTTGCAGCCGGATGTACGGTTTTCCAGGTGCCGGACCTGGTGCCACCGACAGCCGAATTGTTGAGTCTCGGGCATCGTGTCTGCGACAGCCTGCATCATGCCCTGGCGATACTGAAGAGCGCCGAGTACAGCTTCGGTAACAACGTTGCCGGCTGATTGCCCGGCATCAGCTCGAACTCCCGGATGGGTGATTCCGACACGTCGCCGATTGGTTCTTCCCGAATTGCGTGTCATGCAGTGCCTCGGATTCCGTCCCCTTGTCCGTGTCAGCCACGTCTGCATACCCGGATTCGTTCAGCGATTCCGGTGGCATGCCAAAGCTCGAGCACTGGCAAAAACCCGCTATTGACGAAAGCTGCATCATTTGTCTTGTGATCAGTCATCTGGGGTAGTGACCTGCCGATACGGTTCGGGCGCGACTCGGAACTTGCCCGTTAAATGGAGTACACCAGCTCCAGGAAGATGAATAGTGTGATTTAAGTCATGTTTTGTTGGTCACAAATAGTCCTTTTTTGACTCGAATTAGGCCAATACCTAAAGGTAATGATGCAAATACGTACACTTTTATTTTATCTTGCAAAAAAAGCATAGAAATTAGCTTCTTTCGTACTGTTTCGGCACTTGTGACGAGCGTACATTGCAGTTGTTGTAAATACTGCGTCAACCCGAAGAATCTCCCGGAGGAGAACTATGCGAATGCAAAAAAGCGCCATCGCCCTGACCGTAGCCGCCATGGCGGCTGGGGCCTCACTGTCTGCCAGTGCAGAAACTCTGACCATTGCTACCGTGAACAACGGTGATATGGTCCGCATGCAGAAATTGACTGACGATTTCACCAGCAAGAACCCCGGCATCGATCTGGAATGGGTAACTCTGGAAGAGAACGCTCTGCGTCAGAAAGTCACGACGGACATCGCCACCAAGGGTGGACAGTTCGACGTCATGACAATCGGTACTTACGAAGTGCCTATCTGGGCTGAACGTGACTGGCTGGTGCCGCTGGAAGGACTGGGCGACGACTACGATGTCGACGATATCCTGCCAGCCATCCGCGGTGGTCTGTCAGTCGATGACAAACTCTACGCCGCACCTTTCTATGGTGAGTCCTCCATGGTCATGTACCGCAAGGACCTGATGGAAAAAGCAGGCCTGGAAATGCCTGAAGCGCCTACCTGGGAATTCATTGGCGAGGCCGCTCGCGCCATGACTGACAAGGAAAACGAAATCTACGGTATCTGCCTGCGTGGCAAGGCCGGCTGGGGTGAGAACATGGCATTCCTGACCGCAACAGCCAACTCGTTCGGTGCTCGCTGGTTCGACATGGACTGGAATCCACAATTCGATTCACAGCCTTGGGCTGACACACTGAACTTCTACGTTGACCTGATGAACGACGCCGGACCTCCGGGATCATCTTCCAACGGTTTCAACGAAAACCTCACATTGTTCCAGAACGGTCAATGCGGCATGTGGATCGATGCAACCGTTGCGGCTTCTTTCGTCACCAACGAAAACGATTCGAAGGTAGCTGATCAAGTCGGTTTTGCACTGGCTCCGGACAATGGCCTGGGCAAGCGCGGTAACTGGCTGTGGGCATGGTCGCTGGCAATTCCTGCTGGTACCGAGAAAGAAGAAGCTGCCAAGAAGTTCGTGGCATGGGCAACCAGCAAGGCCTATGCAGAGCTTGTCGCTTCTCAGGAAGGCTGGGCCAACGTACCACCGGGCACACGTACTTCTCTGTACGAAAACCCCGAGTACCAGAAAGTGCCTTTCGCAGCCATGACTCTGGCAAGCATCCAGGAAGCCGATCCAACCAACCCAACGGTTGAAGAAGTACCTTATGTCGGCGTGCAGTTCGTAGCCATCCCCGAATTCCAGGGAATCGCAACATCCGTAGGCCAGCAGTTTGCAGCGGCGTTGGCAGGTCAGAGCAGTGTTGAAGATGCACTGAAGAATGCTCAGTCTTTGACTGAACGCGCCATGAAGAAGGCCGGCTACCCCAAGTAGGTCTTACCTGCCGAATCGAAGTAAGTTGGTCAGTCGATGAGCAAGACAGGGATGGATGAGCCCCACAACGGGCAGGGCAGGGATGCCCCTTCGACTTCTTCCAAGCAAATACTTTAGCCTTGCAATGTATTGTCGGTTGGGTGAGAACCCAGTTGCAGTATGAGTCAGAGGCATGATCCAGGCCTGTGACTGAAAGCTTGTAAACGCAGCCACGAGAACACGGCTGTTCCCATACGTCCGGATTGACGGAGGAGATCATGTCAACCACCCATTCGCGTACCGCTGGCAAGGCGATGATATCGCCCGCAGTCACCCTGCTTTTTCTGTGGATGATTGTACCGCTGGTGATGACGCTGTACTTTTCGTTTCAACGCTATAACCTGCTGGATCCGGTTACATCGTTCGCCGGTTTTTCGAACTACGAATTCTTTCTCACCGACCCCGCGTTTTTCGAGGCGCTGGGTAATACACTGATCATCGTCATCGGGGTGCTTTGCATCACCGTGATAGGTGGAACCCTGCTGGCACTGTTGCTCGATCAGCCCATGTTCGGGCAGGGTATCGTCCGCCTGTTGTTCATTGCCCCGTTCTTCGTCATGCCTACGGTATCGGCTCTGGTGTGGAAGAACATGTTCATGAACCCCACCAACGGCCTGTTTGCCTGGCTTTCCAAGCTGGTCGGTACCACGCCGATCGATTGGCTGGGTCACCATCCGCTGGCCTCCATCGTCATGATCGTCTCGTGGCAGTGGCTGCCCTTCGCCACGTTGATACTGCTTACCGCGATGCAATCGCTGGACAGTGAACAGATCGAGGCGGCCGAGATGGACGGGGCCAGTGCCTTGTCACGTTTCTTTCACATCATCGTGCCGCATCTGGCGCGTGCAGGAACCGTGGTCATTCTCATTCAGACGATATTCCTGTTGTCCATATTCGCGGAAATTCTCGTCACCACGGCGGGTGGGCCGGGTTATGCATCCACCAACATTCCCTACCTGGTCTACATGCAGTCACTGCTGCAGTTCGATGTCGGTGGTGGCTCGGCCGGCGGTATCGTCGCTGTCATTCTCGCCAATATCGTTGCCATCTTCCTGATGCGCCTCGTCGGCAAGAACCTGGATCTGTAAGGAGCATATCGTCATGGCAAGACAAGTCACTTTAAACAGACGCCTGGTCAATACGGCTGTTGCCTGGGGAATCGGTCTACTGATCTTCTTTCCGATTCTCTGGACCATCCTGACCAGTTTCAAGACGGAAGCAGAAGCGATATCACTGCAGCCTTCACTGTTCGGTTTCGACTGGACGCTGGAGAACTACCAGGAAGTCAACAGTCGTTCCAACTATCCGCGGTATTTCATGAACTCGGTCATCATCGCCTTCGGTTCGGTGATTCTGGGTCTGATCATTGCGGTACCGGCAGCCTGGGCGATGGCCTTCGTACCATCGAAGAAAACCCGCGGAATTCTGATGTGGATGCTGTCCACCAAGATGTTGCCACCGGTAGGTGTTCTGATCCCCATCTACCTGTTGTTCCGTGACTGGGGCCTGCTCGATTCCCGCGTCGGACTGGTGCTCGTGCTGACGATGGTGAATCTACCGATCATTGTCTGGATGTTGTTCACCTACTTCAGGGAGATACCGGGCGAGATACTGGAGGCAGCAAGAATGGATGGGGCATCGTTGAAGTCCGAGCTGATACATGTACTGACCCCCATGGCACTTCCCGGTATCGCCTCGACCATGTTGTTGAACGTGATCCTGGCCTGGAACGAAGCATTCTGGACCCTGGTACTCACGACGACCAATGCAGCACCTTTGACACAGTTCATTGCCAGCTTTTCGAGTCCTGAGGGGCTGTTCTACGCGAAGCTCTCCGCAGCTTCCACCATGGCAATAGCGCCGGTTCTCATACTGGGTTGGTTCAGTCAGAAACAATTGGTCCGCGGCCTGACATTCGGTGCGGTCAAGTAGTTCTTGACCTGACGGCAAGAACTCATCAGAAAATTCAAAGGGAAATATAATGGGCAGCATTACACTCAAGCAGGTAGCCAAGCGTTTTGGTGATACGGAAGTCATTCCCCCGCTGGACCTCACCATTGAAGATGGCGAATTCGTTGTTTTCGTCGGTCCGTCGGGTTGTGGCAAGTCCACCTTGTTGCGACTCATCGCGGGACTCGAAGATGTCTCCGATGGCGTGATCGAGATCGATGGCAACAATGCCACTGATCTGCCGCCGGCCAAGCGGGGTCTGGCAATGGTGTTCCAGTCGTATGCCTTGTATCCGCACATGACTGTACGCAAGAACATCGCCTTTCCCCTGAAGATGGCGGGACTGGATCAAGCGGCCATCGACGCCAAGGTCAACGGAGCGGCGGCGACGCTGAACCTGGCCGATTACATCGATCGACGTCCAGGTCAGTTGTCAGGTGGTCAGCGGCAGCGTGTTGCCATCGGTCGAGCCATCGTGCGTGAACCGTCAGCGTTCCTGTTCGATGAGCCTCTGTCAAACCTGGACGCCGCTCTTCGTGGCAACATGCGCCTGGAAATCTCCGAGCTCCATCAGACGCTGGCAACCACGATGATCTATGTCACGCACGATCAGGTCGAGGCGATGACCATGGCTGACAAGATCGTGGTACTGCGTGCCGGACACATCGAGCAGGTCGGGTCACCGCTGGATCTCTACCGCGAACCGGCGAACCTGTTCGTTGCCGGATTCATCGGTAGTCCCGCCATGAATATCATCAATGGGCCAGCGGCCGAGGCGTATGGCGCTCCGACCATTGGCGTGCGTCCCGAGCACATGGACCTGTCGCATGAAGGTGGAGCCTGGCGCGGAGTCGTCGGGGTGTCCGAGCATCTCGGTTCTGACACTTTCCTGCGAGTCGATGTCGAAGGTGTGGGCACATTGACCGCTCGCGCCGACGGTGAGTTCCCGGCACGTCATGGTGATACGGTGGGTCTGACTCCGGATCCTGAACGCATGCATCGATTCGATGCGAACGGTCTGAGGATCGCTGGCTGAGGGAGTCTGCCAACAGCTGCAAGCAGCTGGGCGACTCATTGGCAAGGTGGGGATCGTCACGGATCAAGCCGTGACATCTCCAGCCGAACTGTCTGTCTTTCTGGCATCGGTTGATGCCAATTACTTCGTCGAGCAGGCGGGCATGGTCGCCGGCGAAAACAGGATAAGCTGAATCGTGAGTGAAACTATCAATGACACTGCAGCATCGGCAAGGCTCTCTCTGGAGACGCTGGCTGAGCTGAATGCGCAGGTAGCAAAGCCTGCTTATGAGCGAAAGTCTCTGACTCGCGGGATCCTGCACTTCGGCCCTGGCAACTTTCACCGGTCTCATCAGGCGGTCTATCTGGACCAGTTGATGAACATGGGGCTGGATCATGACTGGGCGATCATCGGTGCCAGCATCATGCCGGGTGATGCCCGCTTGCGAGAAGTCCTGTTGAAACAGGATCTGCTGACCACAGTCGTCACACAATCCGCCACACGCAGCGACGCTCGTGTTACCGGGCCGATGATCGATTATCTGCCCGTCGGCGATACGCAGGCCATTCTGGACACGCTGGCCGATCCGGCCATACGCATCGTATCGCTGACGGTGACAGAAGGTGGCTATTTCGTGAATGCAGCCACCGGCAAGTTCGACCACGAACATGCTTCCATCCTGGCCGATGCGGCGAATATTGCATCCCCTTGTACGGTATTCGGACTGATCGTCAATGCGCTGGCCGGCAGACGGGAACGCGGCGAACAGGCGTTCACCGTCATGTCCTGTGACAATCTGCCGCACAACGGTCACGCTGCCAAGGCTGCCGTGCTCGGGCTGGCTCGACTGGTCGATGAGTCTCTGGCTGCATGGATCGAGGCACACAGCAGTTTTCCCAACGGCATGGTCGATCGAATCACACCGGCGACCGGTGAGTACGAGCGCAGCCGGGTACGTACTCTCTTCGACATCGCCGATGATAGTCCGGTGTTCTGCGAAGACTACCTGCAATGGGTGCTGGAAGACGACTTCGTGGCCGGCAGGCCGGCGTTTGAACGGGCAGGGGTCCAGATCGTACCGGATGTCGCACCCTACGAAATGATGAAGATTCGCATACTCAACGGTGGTCATGCAGTACTGGCCTATCCCGCAGGTTTGCTGGGAATCGAGTACGCGCACGAGGCCATGCAGAACGATCTCGTGAGAGGTTTTGTCGAGCAGTTGCAACAGCGTGAAATCATCCCCGTTGTACCTCCGGTACCCGGTGTGGATCTGGCTGTTTATCAGGCCAGTGTCATACAGCGGTTTTCCAACCCTGCCATTGCCGACACCATCACGCGTCTTTGCCTCGATGGCTCGAACCGTCAACCGAAGTTCATCGTTCCCACCCTGGCTGATCGTCTGAAGGCGGGCGGTGATATCGATGGTTTGTCTCTGGCGTCTGCCTTCTGGTGTCGTTACTGTCAGGGGACGACGGAGAGTGGAGAAGTCATCGCACCGAATGATCCGTCCTGGGACAACCTGCAGGCCCGGGCGAAGGCCGCGAAGGAAGATCCGGCTCAATGGTTGGCGATGACGGATGTCTACGGCAATCTGGGCACCGATGAACGATTTCGGGAAAGCTTTGCCAAAGCATTGGCAGATATACAGCAGAATGGGGTGGAAGCCACGCTCAAAGCCTATATCGAAAGACCTGCGTAAACGCTCCTTGCAGCCAGGTGAGATGACATGTCAGTTGCGCTACGATTGGAGAAACCACAAGCCCCGGAATTCGAACTCGCCGACAACAGTGATCGATCGGTGCACTATCTGGAGCACGGATTCCCGTGCCCGCTGGTGCGCTGGCACTATCACGACGACTTCGAATTGCATCTGATCGTTGCCAGTACAGGCAAGGTATTTGTCGGGGATCATGTCGGCGGCTTTGGCCCCGGGCAGCTGGTGCTTACCGGTCCACGACTGCCGCATAACTGGATCAGTCAGACAGAGCCTGACGAGGTGGTCGAGCTGCGCGATCTGGTCATCCAGTTCAGGATGGATCTGGTGTCGGGCATGGCGAAGTTTGCACCCGAGCTCGGTTCGATCATGCCGATGCTGGAACGAGCGCGCCATGGTATCGAGTTCCAGTCAGTGGATGTCGAGCTGGCCAAGCGAGCCTTTCGTGAGGTTCGTGACGCCAGTGGCGCCCAGCGAATCGCCAAATTGCTCAACCTGTTGAACAGTCTGGCGGAAGATCAGGACTATGTTCTGCTGTCCACGCTGGCCATTCGCTCACGCGCGGATCAGGCGTCGCAGGACAAGATCCAGCTGGTCACGCAATACATCAGTGAAAACTTTGCCAGCGAGATTTCATTGAGTGACATGGCCAGTCTGGTCAGCATGAACGACAGTTCCTTTTCGCGTTTCTTTGCCAAGGCAACGGGCAACAGTTTCGTGCGGTTCGTCAATCGCGTGAGAATCAGCAAGGCCTGTGAACTGTTGTCGGACACCGACAAGCCCATCACCGCCATCTGTTACGAAACCGGCTTCAACAATATTGCCAATTTCAATCGACGCTTTCGTGAACTGAAGGAAATCACACCCCGAGAATACCGACGGCAATCGCGTCTGCGTCACGGTAGTCGTCAGGTCGAGCCCTGAATTTCCGAGGCGGTGTGCATCATCGTTTGCGGTAACGCCGTGCTGTTCGAACAGGAACCTGCATGACGCAGTCGTTGCCAACCATGTAGAGCCTGTCGTGGTGCTCGTCCGGTGTAATCGACATGCCACCGGTGAAACTGCCGAACGCCGGCAGGACAGCATGGTGTTGCCGAAACCAGAAGACCGGTGCCCTTACGCTGTGGCGCCCACCACTGGATAGTCGCCAGGTGGGGTGCAGATGTCCCGAAAGCAGGTAGCCACGTGTGTCATCGCCAGGGGCGTGACGTAGAACAAACGGGCCCAGCTGTTCGGAGTCCTTTTGCCAGCCGATGCGAGGATCAATGGTCTCCTGCGCCCGGGCAGTATCGTGATTTCCTGCGATGACTCTCACGCTCAGTACGGGTCTGTCGTCCAGTAGTGAAGACAGGGTGGACAGCCAGGCTTCGCTGCTCAATGGGGTGCTGTGCACGAAATCACCAAGAACCACGAGTCTGTCCGCACCCGAGGCATCGCATAGCGCGAACAGATCCTGCAGTATGTGTTCGCTGATACCCGATGGTATGGCTATTCCGGAACGGGCGAACACATGCTCCTTGCCGGCATGGATGTCGGCGGCAAACAGAGTCTTGCCCGCTGGCCAGTACATCACTCGCTTCGGGTGCAGTAGCAGGTCTTCATTGCGGCAGCAGACCTGCAGCGATTGCGATACGAAGTCGTTCATCGATTTGCCAGCGTTGCCGTGGAGGCCGTTTCGAGTGCGTCGAGCATACCCTGGATGCGTTGCTGGAAACTCTGCGACGTCATGGTCTGACTATTGAGACTCTCTGCCCAGAGTGGAAACGACAGCGGCGTGAGTCGCTCCGGTGACTGCAATTGCCAGTTGCGTTGTGTCAGGGTTGTCAGGGCTTTCTCCAATCGCGTGAACTCGAGTTGCTGCTCCAGAACTTCACGATGGGCCTGTTCCAGCAACAGATTGTCCTTGTCATGAGTTTTCAGCACATCATAGATCAGGCCGCTGGAGGCCTGAATCTGTCTGGCTGTCTTGGCGCGGCCCGGATAACCGTCGAAGACAAGTCCCGAGATGCGGGCGATGTCGCGAAACTGGCGTTTGGTGATCTCGCTCGAATTGATGGATGACAGAATGTCATCGAGCAGGTTTTCCGTGGAAAAGGCACGGCGCAGCACCGGCGTTTCCAGATCGACAGGCTCGGGACTCTGCAGCTCGAAGCCGTAGTCATTGACTTGCAGGACGAAGGTGGATGGGCTCAACCGGGTCAGGCGTGAGGCGACCAGCATCGCCATGCCTTCGTGAGCCAGACGTCCGGCGAAGGGGAAGAAAAACAGACTGAAGCCTTCGCGGGTATGTATGCGTTCTATCAGGAAGTCATCGGGTCCGGGGAGTATCGACCAGCGTTGCTGCAGTTTCAGGATGGCATCAATGCTCTCGAGTTCCGGCGAGTCGGCCTGACCCTGCTGCCAGGCATTCAGGGTTTCCAGCACGCTGTCGGCCAGTTCGCTGGTCAATGGCAGATGGGTTCCCCACCAGCGCGGTACCACTCGACTTTTTCGCGTGGCCTTCCTGACATGCGCGGTCATGTCCTTCATGCGGATGAATTCCAGGTGCCGCCCGGCAAATTGAAAGGTGTCGCCGGCTTTCAGGCGGGCAATGAAGCTCTCTTCGGTTGATCCCAGGCGTTTGCCTCCCTGGAATGCCACATTGACCTGTGTATCGCTGTTGATGGTGCCGATGGCCATGCGGTGCCGCTGTTGCACTTGCTCATTCATGACACGGTGTCTGCCGGCCACCTCGAGAACCTTGTGATACTGCGGGTAGCCCTGCAAGGCCTGACCGCCGCGCATGATGAAATCCATTGTCCATTGCCACTGTTCATCGCTCAGGTGTCGAAACGAGTAGGTATCCCGGACTTCGTCGAGCATTTCCTTCTCGATGAAGCCGCCTCCCATCGCGATGGTTACCAGATGCTGGCTCAATACATCCAGCGACAGTTCCGGTGGAGTCCGGGACTCGATGCGGTTCTGCGCCAGCGCACGTCGGACGGCCGCTATCTCGACGAGCTCCAGTACATTACCGGGAACGCAGAGAATGCGTGACTGCGCACCGGGACGATGGCCTGATCTGCCGGCTCGTTGCAACAGACGGGCAACACCTTTTGGACTGCCAACCTGCATGACCTGGTCGACCGGACTGAAGTCGACGCCCAGATCCAGCGATGACGTGCAGATGACACAGCTCAGATCTCCGGCACGCAAACGATCTTCGATGTCCATGCGCAGCTTCCTGTCCAGCGATCCATGATGCAGGGCTATCCGCTGGAGCCAGTCCGGGCGGGCATCCAGTACCGCTCTGAACCAGATCTCTGCCTGTGAACGCGTATTCGTGAACAGTAGGGTCGTGCCTGCATTGTCGATCGCTCGGATGACAGGTTTCACCAGTTGCAGCCCGATGTGCCCTGACCACTTGAACGTGTGCTCATTGTCCGGCAGAACACTGTCTATGCGAATGGCGCGGGGTACGACTCCTCGAATCAGTGTACCTGACCGGCCGGGTCCCAACAGTACTTCCCGAGCCTGCTCCAGGTTTGCCATGGTGGCCGAGACACCCCAGATTCGCAGTGATGCGCACTGACGGCGAAGCCGAGCCAGGCAGAGTTGCAGCTGCACACCGCGTTTGCTGCCGAGCAGTTCATGCCATTCATCCACGATGACGGTATGCAACTGCTCGAAACCGATTTCGTTACCGGGGTAACTGAGCATGACGGACAGGCTCTCCGGGGTCGTCACCAGCGCGTGAGGAGGGAGTCTGCGTTGTCGGGTTCTGCGGCTGCCCGAGGTGTCGCCGGTGCGGATCTCCACATTCAGTTCCGTGCCCAACTCATCGCTGGCTGCCTGCAAGGCAGACTGGGTATCGCTTGCCAGGGCCCTCAATGGCGTGATCCACAGAACCTTCAATCCATCTCTCGGCCTGGTCTCTGTCTGTTCCAACGCATCCGCCGCCGCTGTCATCATGGCTGCCTGTACCGGCCCGAGCCAGGCGGCCAGTGTCTTGCCACTGCCGGTGGGCGAATGGATCAGGCCGGACTGACCGGCATGCCAGGCACTCCAGGCCTCGCGCTGGAAATCGAAGACAGTCCAGCCTTTGGACTCGTACCACCGCTCGGTGGCATTGGTGGCTTCTGCCAGTGTCATGTTCCGGATGTCAAATTCCCTCCGCGACACTTGCTTCGGCAGCGACCGGGGTAATCAGTCGCTTGACCTGTTCCAGAGTCTCCGCGTCTCCAGGTGCCAGATCCTTGCGCCAGCGTTTGATGCGCGGGAAGCGAACGGCCACTCCTGACTTGTGCCTCGTGGAGGCATTGATTCCCTCGAATGCCAACTCGAATACCTGCTCCGCCGGTACGGAGCGAACAGGTCCGAATCGCTCGATGGTGTTTCGGCGAATCCACTTGTCCAGTTCATTGATCTCGCTGTTGTCCAGCCCGGAGTAGGCTTTCGCAATGGGCACGAGTTCATCACCGTGCCAGACACCGAAGGTATAGTCGGTGTGCAGATTGGCGCGTTTGCCGTGACCGGCCTGTGCGTACAGCATGACGGCATCGATCGTATAGGCTTCAACTTTCCACTTCCACCAGAAGCCTCGCTTGCGGCCGGTCTGGTATTGCGCGTCGACATGCTTGAGCATGAGGCCCTCTACCTGTCGCTCTCGCGATGTCTCTCGCAGA
Organism: uncultured Granulosicoccus sp.; assembly: GCA_947495035.1. GTDB lineage: Bacteria > Pseudomonadota > Gammaproteobacteria > Granulosicoccales > Granulosicoccaceae > Granulosicoccus. The sequence continues at coordinate 14,647 of CANLXI010000030.1, read as the reverse complement.
GAGGCCAGTTCCGCCCAGCTGTCAGCGTCGACCAGCGTCGAGATCTTCAGGTTCTCCTCACGCAGTTGCCCGACCAGCTCCGCCAGTTGTAGACGCCGTTGACGCAATGGCGTGGCACGGATGTCCATACCGGCGCATTCCATCATGTCGTAAGCCATGAACAGGCAGGGAACTTCGCTGAGCAGCTTGCGCCCGACAGTCTTGCGGCCAATGCGCCGTTGCAGTTCGCTGAAAGGCAGCACCCCGTGTTGGCCCCAGGCAAGAATCTCGCCGTCGAGAACCGTGCCGTCAGGCAGACTGTCGGCAGCGCCTGTTATCTCCGGGAATCGTGTACCGATGAGTTCTTCGCCGCGTGACCACAGCCAGGTCTCGCCCTGCCGGCGGATCAGTTGAGCCCGTATTCCATCCCATTTCCACTCGGCAAGCCAACTCTGGATCGGACCCAGTGTGTCAGGGTCTGCCTCCAGCGGCGACGCCAGGCAGAACGGGTAGGGGCGGGATGACACGGTCTCACCCCGGTCTTCACTGATCAGGGCATGCCAGAAGGTTTCATCGGGTTCCCAGTCACCCATCATCCGGTGCAATACCAGGGAGCGCGGCAAGTCTGCCACTTCGGCCACCGCGCGCGCGACCAGGAGCTGGGATACGCCGACTCGAAGGGCGCCGGTCATGAGTTTGTTGATGATGAAACACTGCTGATGATCCAGCTCGCGCCACCAACGTGTGACCCGCTGTTGCTGCTGTTCTGCATCCAGTCCACGCAACGGCAACAGCTGATGCTCGACCCAGTCGGCCAGTGAGCGTTCCTGTCCCTGATTGCCCGGTGTGGCCAGCAGCAATGCGATGGTCTCGGCCAGGTCACCTACGCTTGAATAACTCTCCTCGACCAGCCACTCCGGCAGATCGCTGGACTGGTGCAACCAGCTCCTCAGAAGGCTCGCCCCGATGAGGCGCTTGATCCTGCGACCGCTCAGGAAATAAACGGCCCAGGCGGCATCGGCTGCCGTGGCCCCGGCAAGATAGGAGACCATGGCGGCCACCTTGGCATTGGTCGAGGTCGTCTGGTCCAGAGACTGATAGAGCTGACTAAAGTTCTGCATCATCGACTTCCTCGTCACGATAGGAGATTGCCAGCTCGGCGGCATCCAGGCCGCGTTCACGCAGCAACCTGATCAGGGAGTCAGCCCGACCATGCGTTGTCAGAATGCGCGTGGCGCCGGTTTCCTCTATTGTCCGCAACAATCCGGGCCAGTCTGCATGATCGGACAGGACAAATCCCCGATCGTAGCCACGTCGCCGACGGTTGCCACGAATACGCATCCAGCCGCTGCAGAAACCGGTGGAGGCTCCGGGAAAACGCCGCATCCAGGTGGATCCGCTGGCGCCCGGAGGTGCGATGATCAACTCACCCGCGTAGCTCTTGCTCCGATCCTCCAGATCGACTGGCAGGCTTGGCAGCATGTTGATACCCGCATCACGATAGATCTGCGTTAACGGCTGCACCGCGCCGTGCAGATGGACGGGGCAATCGGTGAAGGCGGTCAGCTCACTGAGCACTCGTTGTGCCTTGCCGAGCGAGTAGGCAAAGAGAACGGCAGGACGATCAGCCTGTTGCATCTCCTGCCACCATTGCGCGATTTCCGCTGCCACCTCGGTGCCTGCCTGCCACCGGTAGACGGGCAGTGCAAAGGTCGTCTCGGTAATCAACGTGTCGCAGGGAACCAGTTCGAAGGGTTCGCAACTGGGGTCAGGATCTCGCTTGAAATCGCCGGTGAACACCCAGATCCGATTGTCCGCCTCTACCCGAATCTGTGCAGATCCCAACACATGTCCGGCAGGGTGAAACGAGACTTGCGTTTGCCCCAGTGTGATTGGCTTGCCAAAGGGAACACCGCGAATATCCTGATCACTTCCCAGACGCTTCTTCAGCAGCGGCACCGACGAGTCGCTGGCGTAGTAAAGCTCGGCGACAGGACGCGCATGGTCGGCATGAGCGTGAGAAATCACCGCCGTGTGGGTACGCTGCATCGGATCGATGACAAACCCGCCTGTCGGGCAAGCCAGCCCGACATCAGTTGCCAGGATCAGGTCGTCGGCCGACGCAGAATGATGAAGTTGACGAACTCCGGGCTTGTCTGAAACCATGTGGCAGGGAAGGCCTTGTGAGCCTTTCGGTCAGCGATGATATCGACTATACGTTGTACCCGGCCAGTCTGGAGCACCTTGCAAGGCGGAGTTCAGCCGGCCAGATCCATCAGTTCGGCAGCCAGCATACGCAACGAGCGCTCGTCGGACAGACGATGGTCGGCGCGATGCAGCAAGGTCAGGCGTGCATCATCATGCTGTATAGCGCCCATCAGTCTGACAGACAGCTCGTAGGGAACATCGGTGTCGTGAGTGCCGTGCAGCAAGCGCACGGGGCAGGACAGATCGGCCAGTCCCGGCTGATCCGGCAGAGATGGTGTATCGAGCAGTGCCAGATCGCGGCCGCTGTCCAGCAAGGCCTGGGTGATCGGGTGAGGCTCATCGTAGGCGTTTTCCAGCAGAACAACCTTGTCCTGTTGCAATTCCCAGTTTTCCGCCGGTCCGAGACGTGGTGCAATCAGTTCCTGCAGAAAGTCCGGCGCTGCGGCCAGCAGCAGCAATCCAGTGACCTTGTCGGGACGGCGCAGGGCAGCCAGCGTCGCCAACCAGCCACCCATCGAGGAACCGACCAGCAGCACCGGACCATCCAGTGAGTCCAGAACGTTCAGGGTATCTTCGAGCCAGTCGCTCAGCGTCAACTCATGCGTGCTGCCTTCCGACTCTCCGTGTCCACGATAATCGAAGCGGGTGAAGGACCATTGCCGTGCCTTGCAGAACGTTGCCAGGAAGGAGGCCTTGGTGCCGAGCATGCTGGAATGAAAGCCGCCACAGAACATGACGTTGACCCGGGCAGACCCATCCGTTGTCGGGTCGATTTTCAGGGAATCGCGTCGAATGGCCACGCGTTGACCTTTTTCACCCTGAAAGTCGGGCGGATTGGCATCTATGGCTTTGTCGGAGTTCATCAGCAAAGTATAGTGTGTGTCATTCAATGTCGAGGAAATTCAGAGTCTGCCATGACTGACGTCGGTTTGTTTGTAACCTGTCTGATCGATCTGCACCGCCCCAATGTCGGGTTTGCCGCCATTCGCCTGCTGGAACAGGCTGGCTGTACCGTACACGTGCCCGAATCACAGGTCTGTTGCGGCCAGCCCGCATTCAACAGTGGCGACGATGAGTCTGCCCGCAACATTGCGAGGCAGGTCATCGAGGCCTTCGAAGGTTACGAGCATGTGGTGGTGCCTTCAGGTTCCTGCGCCGGCATGCTCATCAAGCATTATCCCGAACTGTTCGCCGATGACCCCGACTGGGTGGCTCGCGCCGAGTCTCTGGCCAACCGATGTCACGAACTCATCTCCTTTCTGGTGGATACCATGGGAATGGAAGATCCACAGGCCACCTTCACCAGTACCGTGACCTATCATGATGCCTGCTCCGGTCTCAGAGAGCTGGGCGTGAAGGAACAGCCTCGCAAGCTCATGGCGGCCGTGTCGGGGCTGGAGCTTCGGGAAATGGAGGACACCGAGGTCTGTTGCGGATTCGGTGGTACCTTCTGTGTCAAGTTTCCCGAGATATCCGAACGCATGGTGTCCGACAAGGTCGCCCTGGCCGAGCAGTCGGGTGCCCGGACCCTGCTCGGTGGTGACATGGGATGCCTGCTGAACATCAGTGGTCGACTGAGCCGCCTCGGATCCGACATTCAGGTCTATCACGTGGCCGAAGTGCTGGCCGACATGACAGACGTGCCGGCCATCGGCAAGGGAGAGCACTGACATGCAGGTGGAATCAGGGCAGTTCAAGGTTCGCGCCAGCAAGGCCTTGCTGGATGAAGATCTCAAGCAGGCACTGGGCAACGTCAAGCAGGGCTTCATCGGCAAGCGAACCGAAGCCGTCAGACTGGTTCCGGAGTGGCAGCAGATTCGTGATGACGCCCGACAGCTGAAGAATCATGTGCTGGAAAATCTGGATCACTATCTGCTGGCCTACGAAGCGCGCGTCCAGGAAAACGGCGGGCAGGTGCACTGGGCCTCGAGCTCGACCGACGCCAATGACATCATCGTCGATATCTGCAAGACCCACGGTGCCAGGACCGTCACCAAGGGCAAGTCGATGGTTGGAGAGGAGGGCGATATCAATGGCGCTCTGAGCGCCGCTGGCATCGAGCCGATCGAAACCGATCTGGGCGAGTACATCATACAGCTGGCGGGAGAGGCGCCCAGTCATATCATTGCACCGGCCATCCACAAGACGAAGGAGCAGGTCTCCGATCTGTTTCATGGCAATCATGGTCGATATGGTTTGCATGAGCGCCTGGTTGACCGCTCGGCACTGGTCGACGAAGCCCGCAAGGTGCTGCGCGACAAGTTCCAGGCAGCGGATGTCGGTATAACGGGTGCCAATTTCCTGATTGCCGAGACAGGTCAGCATGTACTGGTGACCAATGAAGGCAATGGCGATCTGACGTCCAACCTGCCACGAGTGCAGATCGTGATCGTGGGGATCGAAAAGGTGGTACCGACACTCGAGGATGCCAGTTGTCTGTTGCGCCTGCTGGCACGCAGTGCCACGGGGCAGCACTATTCCAATTACACCAGTCTGATGAGCGGACCGCGACGCAGTGAAGATATAGACGGACCGGAGGCCTTCCATGTGGTGTTGGTGGACAATCACCGAACCGAGATGCTCAGTGGTGCGCTGCGCGAGATGCTGCGTTGTTTTCGATGCGGCGCCTGCATGAACCATTGTCCCGTTTACGGGTCGGTAGGTGGTCACGCGTATGGATGGGTATACCCTGGGCCGATGGGGTCGGTGGTGACGCCCGCCATGGTCGGAATCGAAAATGCGCCGGATCTGCCACATGCCTGTACGTTGAACGGTCGCTGTGCCGAAGTCTGCCCCATGAGCATTCCTCTACCCAGCCTGCTAAGAGAGCATCGACGCCAGACATTTGTGCGTTCCCTGCAGACGCCCGGGGCGCGCTATGGTCTGGGCCTGTGGGCGGCGATGGCCACGAGGCCGGGGCTTTATCACGCCTTGACTCGTCTGGGGGTCGGACTGCTGTCACGGATGGGACGGCGCAAAGGCCATTTCCGGCGTCTGCCGCTGGCGGGAGCATGGACCCAGGGGCGAAATCTTCCAGCGCCGCAGGGGCGGAGCACATTCATGAGTCTGTACAAGGCCAGCAAGGCAGGAGAATCGAAGTCCGTGCAACAGGGAGATCGTGCTGAATGAACGCCCGTGAACAGATACTGCAGCGTATCGGCACGGCCCTGGGCCGACCGGAAAAAGGTGCTTCGCAAACAGTGGCAAACCGCCCCGAGGCTGTGTCGGAGCGTTTGCGGAATGCACGTCGCAGCACCTTGCCCAAGGTAGGCAACGACCTGGTCGAGACTGCGATAGCCAATATGGAAGCGGTATTGATGAGTGTGGTACGTCTGCAGACGCGGGATAACTGCATCGATGCCGTCCAGGATTATCTGCAATCACAGGGTATCGATGCTTCGGCACCCGGCGCAGTGACCGTGGCTCCGGCATTGTCATCGATGGCCTGGCCCTCGAGCTATCGCAGTGGCCCGGCCAGTGGCGATGAGTTGGTCAGTATCACCCCCTGTCTGGCTGCGGTGGCAGAAACCGGTAGTGTGGTCATGGCCAGTGGTGCTCAGACACCTGCAGGCCTGAACTTCCTGCCCGAAACACATATCACGGTGCTGTACGAGTCGCAGATCGTGCAGTATGTGGACGATGTCTTTGCGCACCTCCGACACTTCGACATCATGCCGCGCGCCGTCAATCTGGTGACCGGACCATCGAGAACGGCTGATATCGAACAGACGCTGGAGATCGGGGCGCATGGTCCGCGACGCATGCATGTCTTGCTGATTGCAGGTGAGCCCGGTTGAATGCCGATCGGGACAATGCGCTGTCGGCCGGTGTCAGGTCCGCTGACGCCTCTCTGGAGAGTGTCAGGGCGGTGTCCTTCGACCTTGACGATACGCTCTGGCACTGTGCGCCTGCCATCGCGCGGGCGGATGCCGCCCTGTTCCAGTGGTTTCAGGCGAGCACCCCGAAAATCGTCTCCGTGCACACACCGGAGAGCATCCTTGATCATCAATCGCGGGTTCGCCAGAAGTATCCGGAACTGCGTCGCTGCGTCAGTTCCATGCGCCTGGCTTGTCTGAGAGACTTGCTGGCCGAATTCGATTACCCGGTCTCGATGGCAGAAGAAGCCTTTGATGTGTTCTATCAGGCTCGCAGCGAAGTCGAACTCTATGAAGATGCACTGGATCTGCTGAAGTTGCTCAAGTCCCGGTATCGACTGGCTGCCATCACCAACGGTAATGCAGATCTGGACCTGATCGGTATCGCTCCGTACTTCGATGTCATACTGGCAGCGAACATGACATCGGCACCCAAGCCGGAACCGGACATGTTCCACGACTGTCTGGGGTTTCTGGAGCTGCCATCACAGGCCTTGTTGCACGTGGGTGATAATCCGCTGACCGATGTGTTCGGTGCGCGCAATGCAGGTGCACAGACATTGTGGTTCAACCAGTATAATGAGGAGTGGCCGGAACACTTGCCTCAGCCGCACTTTCAGGTGCAGACATTGTCAGACATAGGTGCTCTGCTCATTCGCTGAATGTCAGATTGCTGTCAGGCTTGCGTTATGTCAGACCAACCGCGATTTCCGTGAAACACCAATACCACTGCCGGCCTGTCGAGTCGGCGTTGCAGGGATCAGAGTAGCTATGAGTCGAACGTTTTACGTCAATGGTGAGTTTGTAGCAGAAGAGAATGCCCGGATATCCGTATTGGATAGAGGCTTTCTGTTCGCCGATGCGGTGTATGAAGTGTCGACCGTCCTGCAGGGCAAACTGATCGACAACAAGGCTCATCTGAAGCGTCTGGCCCGTTCAATGTCGGAATTGTCGATGGCGCCGCCGTGCCCGGAGGAGGAAATCGAAGCGGCACAACGGAAATTGATCGAGCTCAATGAGCTGGAAGAGGGACTACTGTATCTTCAGGTCTCGCGTGGAGTGGCTGACCGTGACTTTGCCTTTCCGACAAAATCTGCATCTTCGCTGGTCATGTTCACTCAGACCAAGAACCTGCTGAATTCACCCATGGCGGAAAAGGGACTGCATGTCATTTCCATACCGGATCTGCGCTGGAAGCGTCGTGATATCAAGACGGTGGGATTGCTTGCCCCCAGTATGGGCAAACAGGCAGCTCTGGATGCGGGTGTTCATGATGCCTGGATGGTGGAAGACGGTCTGGTGACTGAAGGCACGTCGAATAACGCCTACATAGTCACCGCTGACAGAAAAATACAGACACGTCATCTGGGACACGAGATTCTCAGTGGTATCACACGACAAGCCGTACTCAAGTTCGCCGCCGAAGCGGGATATACCGTAGTGGAAGAGCCCTTTACCATCGAGGAAGCCAGACAGGCCAGTGAGGCATTCATAACCAGTGCCTCAACCTTCGTCATGCCGGTCGTGAACATCGACGGGGTCGCATTGGGCGATGGCGCGCCTGGCCCAGTGAGTAAACAATTGCGAAAGATTTATATCGCAGCGGCGCTGGCACGTCAGAACTTGTAGTGTTGTTTCATTGCAGCGTGGACTGGAGGCCATGAATCTTATTTCACTATTTGCCAGCGCAATTCGACCATTGGCGGTCTCTGTCGTATGCGTTCTGCTGGCTGCCTGCAGCTCGGACAAGGCGGAAATCGTCCCGGATGTGAATACGGATCCGGACATCTTCGATGAGCCGATCATGTCGTCGTCGCCGGTATTCAATGGTGATATCGGTGCACAATCGTTCGAGCTACTGGAAGATGAGCTGTTGCGGGGACGCTTCTACAGCCCGGCAGGTGAGCCAGAGAACCCGGTGGTCATTCGCTCCCTGCCGTCGAACGGACTATTGACCTTGCAGCCCGGTGCTCAGGTATTCGTCTATACGCCCGATGCGGATTTCTGGGGAGAGGACGGCTTCGAATACACGACCTTCGGTGGTGTTCCCGTGTCGGTCTCGTTGACGGTCAATGCCGTGAATGACGCTCCAGTGCTCATTGCCGATCTGCCGCAGGTTGCCGCGCAGGGACAGCGTTTCACCCATCAGATAGAAGCGACTGATGCTGATGGTGACACATTGCAATATAGTGCCATCGGTCTGCCGGCCTGGCTTGGGCTGAATTCGTCAACCGGATTGCTCTCGGGATTGCCTACCCAGAACGATATCGGCATGTCGGATGAATTCGTTCTGCGTGTGAGTGATACCGGCGGATTGAGAGACGAAATCACGTCATTGCGCATTGAAGTCATCGATGTGAACGACGCGCCGACGCTGAACCTGGACAGATTGCCGGCAGAGCTTCTGGCTCGCGAGACGGTCACTGCCAGACTCTATCCGGACGATCCGGATGGCGATCCGGTGACACTGGATGTGGAGGCGAACGCCTTCGTGACCGGCTCCGCCAGCAACGGTTCGGTAACACTCACCGCCAGTGATGTCAACGAGGTGATGCAAGTCAATGTGGTGATCAAGGCTACCGATGTGCGCGGGCGCGTTACGCGGGAGATCGTTCCCCTGACGCTGTATCCCCGAACCGATTCCGGCAGGGGCATTACCCTGTCCGGTGTGGAAAATGGCAATGCCGTGCATGTGGTCGTGCTGGGCGATGGATATACGATCGATCAGCAGCCCTTGTTTCGCGAGCATGTCGAAGATGCCATCGAGAACATGCGCTCCGATGCAGGGATCTCCGCGCACTTCGATGCGCTCAGCATCCACATGATCAGCACGGTTTCGGAAGACTCCGGCTCGGATGACAATGAGCTGACGGACGCTCGTGACACTTACTACAACAGCACGTACAACTGTGGTTCCATTCAGCGCCTGATCTGCGCCGATTCACTGCAGATGCTGTTGACGGCGGTTGAGGAATATCCGGACTTTGATCAGGTCATTCTGCTGGTCAATGACACGCGCTATGGTGGAAGCGGCAACAGCGGGGCGCGCTACGCCATTACATCGGCCTATGCACCGCAGATTGCTCTACACGAAATGGGTCATAGTCTGGCCAATCTGGCTGACGAGTACGTCGACAATCTGCTGGTGGAAACCACCGGCTTTCCATCGTTTGTCGAGGGTAATCATCCCAATGTGACGGCTATCACCGATCCTGCCGAGGTGCCATGGGCGCACTGGATAGAAGCCGATGAGCCATTGCCTCAGGAACAGGGAGACAATGGAGTTGGCCTGTTCGAAGGCGGGCTCTATCGGAGCCGCGGAGTCTTTCGCCCCACGTTCAACAGCCGGATGCGCAGTTTCGATGCCTCGTTCGGACCAGTGAACAGCGAAGTCTGGGTGTTGAGTCTCTATGAAAATACCGATGGTGGAATCCGTGGCTATTCCCCGTCCGCAAGAACAGTCAATCTGAACGCCGGGGAGTCACAGGTGTTTGTGGTCAGCCCGATTTTCGGAAAGGATATACAGTCCGTGGAATGGACTCTGGATGGCGACCCGATTCCGCCCGGGGAAGATCCGGATCGCTTGACTCTGTCGCCGGATGTCGGCAGTCACACCCTGCGCGTCGAGGTGCGGGACATCAGCGGTGCCATTCGCAAACCGCCCCCTCATGCCGGCATGTTCTCCTGGGAATGGCAGCTGGAGGTCCAATGATGATTCATTACCGCATTTTCGGCGGCATAGTCGGCCTTTTGACGCTGGTCAGCCATGTGCAGGCCGACCAGCGAGTCCTGTTCCGGTTCGACAACACCGGTGTTCAGGTCCATAGAGTCATGCAACTCGAAGAGCAAACCGATTTTTCGAGCTCAGGCGTTGCAAGATCAATGAAGGGCATGCCGGAGCAAATGATCGTGATGCGCTGGCTGGATGGCGATGGTGTGGAACTGGCCGTCAATGAGGTGGCTGATCCGAGGGTTGCCCATTCACCGAATCACACCAATGCTTTCGTACAGTCCCGTCATGGTCTGGAATCGGGGGGCTGGGTGGCCAATGGCCCTGATGCAGCCGAGTCGGTAAGTGTGGAGATGCCGGAGAAGTCCGCTCTGGGCCTTCCTGCCGAAACATGGGTTCTGCCACTTAATGTGGAATGATGGCCGGTGATTCTACCGTAAAGCGTTGAACCATCACATTATTCCCGAGATTGCCCCGGCCCAGATGGGCTATGATGGCTAATCGTCCAAGACACCGCCCATCCGTCATTCAGATGGCGTTCAAGTGCAGCTTATGTCGGAACCAGAATTTGATAGCAACGACAAGGACGCCGAGTCCATGTTCGACTTCCTGGCGGAAGACGATGATGGTGCTCCACGTCGTACCAGAGCGGCAGCAACACCGGCCGATCGCCCTCTGCCGGTCATTCGCAAGCCGGTTCCCGTGTCCGAATCCGGACCGCTGCTTCCCCCGAAGCCCGGAGCTCCTGTAGAACCACCACCGGAGCTGACTTCCGGCTCTGAACGGCGCGATGTCGACCTCGATTTTCTGGATGAAGACGCTCCTGAGCCGAGGCGAACGCAGCCGCGGACCATCCGCGAGCCCGGGGACTCGGCGCGAAGCAATGTGACGCGTCTGGATACCGGGTCTCGACGCAGAGCGGCTACTGGCGAGTCTGCCAATGGACGCGCCGACAGCGGTTCGATGCCACCGGTCCGGCGGCAGGCTCGGCCAGAGAATGAGTTCGATGCTCTGGATCTCGACGACAGTCTGCAACTGGACGAAGACTGGCACCGCGGCCCTGAAGTCAGGTTCGTCGATGACCATGATTCCGATCAGGGTTCCGGCCGTGGTCGCTGGGTGGCAATGGTTTTAGCCTTGCTGCTCATTGCTGTCGGTGTCGGTTCATTCGTGTTCACCAACCCGCCTGCCTGGTTGAAACTGCCGGGCAGTGATCGTGATCCTACGGCCGTGACTGGCATCGATCCTGAACTCGATGCAGTAGGTACCGGTGCCGATTCGAGTCCGGTTGCCGTCGACTCATTGTCGAGTGACACGGCAGCAGTCTTTACGCCGTCACCATTGATGCAGAAATTTCGTGCTGAGCTTGATCGGCTTGAGCAGCTGCTGGCTGCTGGCTCTCTCGATGAGGCTGAAGCGGCTCTGAAGAGCATGGACAGATCGATTTATGGTTACGGAGCCACTGAATTTGCAGCGATCGAAAACCGAATCGATCAACTACGCTCTGGTGACGTCTCACCCGAGCAGAATAGCGAACAAGCCGAAGCAACGCGATTGGCCGAAGAACAGGCAGCACGCGAGGCAGCGGTTCGACAAGCCGAGCAGCAGGCAGCACGTGAAGAAGCAGCGCGTCTTGCCGAAGAACAGGCAGCACGCGAGGCAGCGGTTCGACAGGCCGAGCAGCAGGCAGCACGTGAAGAAGCAGCGCGTCTTGCCGAAGAACAGGCAGCACGCGAGGAAGCGGTTCGACAGGCCGAGCAGCAAGCAGCACTTGAAGAAGCAGCGCGTCTTGCCGAAGAGCAGACAGCGCGTGAGGAAGCCGCTCGTCAAGCCGAACTGCAGTCGGCTCGCGAAGCGGCAGCACGTCGTGCTGAAGAGCAGGCGGCTCGAATCGAGCAGATTCGGCTGGCTGAAGAGGCTGCCCGCACAGAAGCGGAGCGACTCGCTCAGTCCCGGTCTCAGGCCGACTCGGCGGCCACCGCGGCGCTATCAGAAGCACAGACCATCGATCGCGATCGAATTGCCACTGACAGGCGGATAGCGGAAGAACGTGCAGCCTTGCAACGCCAGCAAGCGCGCGAGCAGCGATTGATCGAAGCTCGGGAGCGAGAAGCGCAGGCAGAGCAGGCCAGGGCAGCGGTACAGGGTAGTAATCGTGGCGAACCGGAAACGGGATCGCCATCGGCTGCTGACCGTTCAGCCAATCAGGCGTCCGACAACATCACCGCAGCCAGTACGGTTGTCAGCGATGCCGATTTGCAGCTGGTATACCAACGGTTTGTCAATTTGCAGCGGGCCATCAGTCAGCGTGATATCAATGCGGTGGTGAGCCTGACGCAACGATCGGGCGCACGAGTCCAGCAATTCATGCAGATCTTCGAGAACAGCTCCGAGATCGATGCCCGTATCAAGAATGTGTCCACCAGCAACGCCACTGGCGAGATCAAGGGTACGTTGCAGATCAACAGGATCCGGCGGGCCAATGGTAGCTATGTACAGCCGCCTGCTTCGTTGTCGGCCATCCCCTTGTCCAGCAAGCGCGATGAAAACGGCTGGTCGGCCATCTCCTGGTAACAACCTCAACGTACAGAGACTCTATCAATGCAGTCATTCCTTCAAGGTCGTCTCTTGACGATGGCTTTGGCAGGCTTGCAAGTGTTCATGCAAGTCATGCTGGTCATGCCCACGAAAGCCTGGGCGCAGGATCTGGATTCAAGTCCTCCTGTCATCGAATCACGTGCCGTGGAGCAGGGCTTCAAGGGCGAAACTCAGGTGTTTACCGCCACCGTCACCGATGACAGAGGGGTGGCTGCGGTATTCCTGCATTATCGACTGGACGGTGAGTCGGTTTATCAGGATCGCCGCATGGAGCCACTGGGCTCGACAGGCATCTATTCGACTTCCCTGACTACCGACAGTGATGTCGATGTGATCCAGTATTACATCGAAGCGACGGATCTGGCCGAGAACCGAACGCTGCAAGGGTTTGCTTTCGATCCCATCGAGCGAGAGCTGGTCGAACGGGCGCTACCCGTTGCGGATGCGCCTGCCGCGGAAGCACCCGCTCCGGGCATGTCTACCGGACGCAAGGTGCTGTATGGCGTGCTGGGTCTGGTCGTCGTGGGTGCTCTGGCATCCGCCGCTGGTGGTAGTGGCAGCAGTGGGGGTACCAGTGACCAGAATGTGGATGTCACCATTGTAGTGGAGCCTTTACCATGATCGGCCTGTTCCATCGAAGCGTCGTCAGTCGCTTGCCTCATTCGCGTGGCATGAGTCGCAGTCTTGTTGCCATCGCATTGCTCGGCCTGCTGAGCGCCTGTGATCAGAACGACAATGCAGGAAGCGTGGAGAGTGTCGGAACCGAGGCAGGCATGTCTTTTTCGGCGCCGGATCAGCTGCAACGAGCGCGTAATATCGTGGTCGAGAACCTGGTACTCGAAGTCACCATCGCCGGGAATACCTTTGAGGTTTTCCCGGGCGCCGATGGTCTGTATACGCTCAGAACCACCAGGCCGGAAAACACCGTTACCACGGTGTCTCTGGTCTGGTATGAAGTCATCGATGGTGTTCGGATCCCGCTGGCGCGTGCGGAGAAGCGCTTGCCGGTCGGTTCGAGTTCCAGTCCGGCAACGCTGACATTCACGGAAACCGAATTCGATACTTCGCAGGATGATCTGGATAACGACGGTTTTTCCAATTACGAGGAACGTCGCTCCGACAATGCAACTGCCTTCGATGACCCGAATGTGCCAGAAGCCCCGCCGGTACCTGTGTCGTTGTCCATTCAGGCCAATCTCCCGGAAGGCATGGTCAACGCACCTGCGGAGCGGCGTGAATTGGTCGATGCGCTGGCCCTGGTCAATGGTCAGGCAGTCAGCCTGAGTCGCGAAGGAGACAGCTGGTTCGGCGTCACGACAGTGGTGCAGGACACCTCACCGCTGGTGCTGATACGTTTCTTCGCCACGACTCAACAACGAATTGAAATCGCATCCCTGGCGCGTAGTCAGAATGTGGGGTCGGGTGCCACGGCTTTGTTCGAAGCCGGTGACTACGATGTCGAGAGTTTCGACGATGACAGGGACGGGTTCACGAATATCCAGGAAACGGCGAATGGTACTGCGCCTCGAGACTCCAATGATCCTCCGCCCGATGGCGATTCGGACGGCGTGCCGGATGCCATTGACAATTGTCCGACAGACTTCAATCCCAACCAGGAAGACAGGGATCAGGACAATATTGGCGATATCTGTGATGATTCCAATGATCTCGACACGGATAGAGACGGTGTCAGAGATGAGGAAGACAATTGCCCGACTGTAGCGAACGCTGATCAGGCAAACGTTGACGGAGATGCGCTGGGCAATGCCTGTGATCTGGACAACGATAACGACGGCGTCATGGATGTTGACGACAATTGTCCGATGACACCGAACGCCAATCAGGCAGATGCGGATGGCGACAACGAGGGAGATGCCTGCGACCTGACACCTGGAACCGGGACTGATACAGGCACCGATACGGGTACTGATACGGGCACCGATACGGGCACTGATACGGGTACTGATACGGGTACTGATACGGGTACTGATACAGGCACCGATACAGGCACCGATACAGGCACCGATACAGGCACCGATACAGGCACCGATACAGGCACCGATACAGGCACCGATACAGGCACCGATACAGGCACCGATACAGGCACCGATACAGGCACCGATACAGGCACCGATACCGGTACTGATACCGGCACCGATACGGGTACTGATACAGGCACTGATACAGGCACTGATACAGGCACTGATACAGGCACTGATACAGGCACCGATACAGGCGGCACCGATCCAGGCACCGA
>CANLXI010000029.1 GCA_947495035.1 uncultured Granulosicoccus sp. | reverse complement strand
CAAGCCGAACAAGCCGAACAAGCCGAACAAGCCGAACAAGCCGAACAAGCCGAACAAGCCGAACAAGCCGAACAAGCTGATCAGTCCGAGTGCGATGATGTTGCAGCGGCTGAAGGAGACAGCGATCGGACAGACGTCACTGGGACCACAGCGGAAGACTGCCCCAATCCCGAGGAGAGCGAGCGCTCCGGAGCAGGCGAGCCGATCATTGAATCGGCTGTGGGTCGTGAGCAGCCGGCACTGGCAGCCGACACGTCTACCGCGCCTGACGGTGATGCAGGAAAGACAGCAACACATGGGCCGAATGGTTCGGCCGATGACGACAAGCGCACCCGGAACCAGGACCTTACCGCCGGATGACAGACAGCCCGGAGAAGCAGAAGAATGAGTGAAGAGCAGCGCCCGATAGCCGTGATCAGTGATCTGTCGCAGGTGGTGGAACAGCAACAACTGGGCGAGGCAACCTCGCAAGTGCAATATGTATCGCAGGGCCACTGTCTGGTCATCGGTGATGTGGACACTGCACTGGAGGCCGGTCGGTATTTCCCGAACAGTCACTACACGATCGTCAGTGTGAATCCGGATGCTGTTCGTATCGACAAGCAGCTGACGGACGAGGGAGTCGCCGTGTTCACGGTGCCATCGCTCTCACTCTCTGGCCATCTGGGGGCCTGGCGAGCACAGGTGTCCGTTCTGGATGGCGAAATGTTCGATCTCGCCGTGTCCGTGTATCGGGAAAGCGGCTTTTTCGATCTGGTTCTCGACCTGTCTGCCGAACCACTGATGCCGATGCGTCTGGTGCCGTTCGGCTACGTGCATCTGGGCAATCCCGATGCCGCCTCCCTGGAGGACGCAGTGGCGGCACTGTCTGAATTGACCGGTGAGTTCGACAAGCCGAGATACTTCCACTACGAGGCCGACATCTGCGCCCACAGCCGTAGTGAACTCGATGGCTGCAATCAGTGTATCGATGTCTGTGCCACCGATGCCATTCGCTCCGATGGTGAACGAATCAGTGTTGATCCCTTTCTGTGTCAGGGTTGTGGAAGCTGTGCCACGGTATGCCCCAGTGGCGCCATGAGCTACGCCTTTCCCCGGCCTGTCGACGCGGTGGATCGAACCCGCAGAAGTCTGCAGAATGAAGGGGCCAGCATCATCGTGCTGCATACCGAAGCGGAAGAGGAGCGAATCGAGCAGATGAATCTGCCCGATGATGTGCTGGCTCTTCTCGTGGAAGAGGTCAGTGCCTTTGGCCCGGACTACTGGCTGGCGATGCTGGCGGGCCCGGCCCGGCACATCTGTCTGGTGATGGATGTACCGGCCGATGATCCCGGACGCCTGGCCATTGAAACTCAGCTGCGCTGGGTTGGCGTTCTGATGTCCGATCTGGGCGTGCCCGAATTGCCCGTGACGCTGCTGGCCCCCGAAAAACTGGAAGCCTGGCTACGGCGCATCATGGCCGGTACTGATGGATCCACGTTACTGGGAGGGATCGATCCACAGTGGTTCGACACGCACAATGACAAGCGGCAGACGCTGCGCCTGGCGCTGGATGCCTTGTCGGAGCAGTTGCTGCCGGCTGAACCGAGAACAGCCCTGCCCAAGGGGGCGCCTTTCGGGCAGATCAAGGTCGATACAGACGCCTGTACTCTGTGCATGGCCTGTGTCTCCACCTGTCCTGCCAGAGCCTTGCAGGACGGGCAGGATACGCCGGCGCTGCGCTTTGTCGAGGCCAACTGTCTGCAATGTGGTCTGTGCGAGTCTGCCTGTCCCGAATCGGCAATCACGCTCAAGGCCCGCTACACCTGGGACAGTGTGCAGGCACGCAGGATCGAAACACTGCATGAGGAGAAGCCGTTCCACTGTGCTCGCTGCCATACACCATTCACCACGCAGAGCATGATCGATACGATGACGGAAAAGCTGGCCGGCCACTGGATGTTCCAGAACGAAAAGGCCGTTCGCCGTCTGAAATTGTGCGGTGACTGTCGCGTGCGGGACATGTTCGAAGAGGACGCTGCCGGCATTCGCACGCACAAGGACAATGGCTGAACGCTGTCCCCGTTCAGGTGTACAGACCGATTGATGAGACGCCCCGGAGCCCATTTCCCGGGGGTGCGGCTCACGGCTTGGCCGGCTGCGCCCGGCATTGGTGCACGATTGAGACATTTTGGACCGCCGTCTGGTACGACGACGGAATTTTCCGCTTTCCTCAGACCCCAGC
This sequence comes from uncultured Granulosicoccus sp., assembly GCA_947495035.1. Taxonomy (GTDB): domain Bacteria; phylum Pseudomonadota; class Gammaproteobacteria; order Granulosicoccales; family Granulosicoccaceae; genus Granulosicoccus. The sequence goes on along the minus strand of CANLXI010000029.1, from coordinate 86,735 downwards.
GGATCGCACGTGACTTTAATGAAAGCCCTTGAGCTCGCCACAGCGCTGGTCGAGACTATACGGAATGAATGTGATGACCAGTGATACTCCGCAATTCCCCGTCAAGAGCGAGGAAGAATTCCTGCGTGATCAGGAGCAAGCCGTGCGGGCGGCGGTCTACGAGCTGCTGGCCAGTCTGCTGGCTCGGCAACCCGATGCGGATGTGTTGCAACGATTGCGTCAGATCGGTGAAGTCGATTCCAGCGAGGGACGCATTGCCATGGGCTGGGAACTCATGAAGCAGGCGGCATTGAAGACCGACCTGGAGTCGGTTCATGATGAATATTTCGCATTGCTGCTCGGGGTGGGGCGCGGCGAACTGGTGCCGTTCGGATCCTGGTACATGACCGGATTCCTGATGGAGAAGCCGGTTGCCGTATTGCGCGCAGACTTGCAGCGTCTGGGCATCGAGCGGCAGGACGGCGTGGCCGAATCGGAAGATCACATTGCGGCATTGTGCGATGCCATGGCCCTGATCATCAGGAACCCTGACGAAATCTCCCTGGATGTGCAACAGGCTTTCTTCAACGATCATCTGGCACCCTGGGTCGGACAATTCTTCGACGACATGCAGAACGCCAGTTCCGCCCATTTCTACCGCTCGGTCGGCTTTTTCGGCGAGAGCTTCTTCGACTTCGAACGGCAACTGCTGGACATGCAGAGCTGATGCCGTCACCTGACAACTTCCAGAGCTCCCCAGAGAGTTCTCCAGTGAGGATGAAAACCATGACTGACGAGAAAAAACCCGGATTCATCAACGCCAGACGCCGCGGATTTCTGCAGGGAGCGGCTGTCGCCAGCGGTGCGGTGGCCAGTGGAGCAGCCTCTGCCGCCAGCAACATCGGTGATGTTGTCGAGGCCAGCGACGTCGTTGACACTGCCTCTGGCAAGAAAGGCTACGAGCGCACCGAGCACGTCAACCGCTATTACTCACGTGCCCGTTTCTAGCAGCCGGCCTACTGAAATTCCAAGGAGAAATCCATGAAACTCAAGCGCAAGATTGCCGGACAGAGCCCGGATCACGGTTCTGCACTGCCGGCCGGAGTCACCGGCAAGGTCAAGGGCCTGCTGGGCAGCTCCATCAATCGTCGTACCTTTCTCAAGAACTCCGGTCTCACAGCCGGTGGCGCCGCATTGGCTGTGGGCGCAGGTCCCAGCATGCTGAAGAAGGCACATGCGGCCGAGACGCACGCCAGGGCCGGTGTCGAGACCACGCAGGTGCGTTCGGTCTGTACGCACTGCTCGGTCGGCTGTGGTGTGATCGCGGAAATCCAGAACGGCGTGTGGACGGGGCAGGAACCCGATTTCGACTCGCCCATCAACATGGGGGCCCACTGTGCCAAGGGGGCATCGGTGCGCGAACACGGTCATGGTGAACGTCGCCTGAAGTACCCGATGAAACTGGTGGGTGGCAAGTGGACCCGCGTTTCCTGGGATGAGGCGATCAATGAGATCGGTGATCAGATGCTGAAGATTCGTGAAGAATCCACATCCGATTCCGTGTACTGGCTCGGTTCTGCCAAATACAGTAACGAACAGGCGTATCTGTTCCGCAAGTTCGCCGCGCTGTGGGGCTCCAACAATGTCGACCACCAGGCGCGTATCTGTCACTCCACGACGGTGGCAGGTGTGGCCAATACCTGGGGTTACGGTGCGATGACCAACTCCTACAACGACATGCAGAAGTCCAAGGCGATGTTCTTCATCGGCTCCAACGCTGCCGAGGCGCACCCGGTAGCCATGCAGCACATTCTCAAGGCGAAGGAAAACGGATCCAAACTCATCGTTGTCGATCCTCGCTTCACCCGTACCGCGGCGCATTCCGATCAGTTCATCCAGATGCGACCCGGCACCGATGTACCGGTCATCTGGGGCATCCTGTGGCATATCTTCGAAAACGGCTGGGAAGACAAGGAGTACATTCGTCAGCGCGTCTATGGCATGGATGACATTCGTACCGAAGTGGCCAAGTGGACTCCCGAGGAAACCGAACGCGTCACCGGTATCCCTGAAGCGCAGTTGAAGCAGGCTGCACAGACCATGGCCGAGAATCGACCCGGCACCATCGTCTGGTGTATGGGTGGCACGCAGCACACCATCGGCAACAACAACACTCGCGCGTATTGCGTACTGCAACTGGCACTGGGCAACATCGGTGTCTCGGGTGGCGGCGCAAACATCTTCCGCGGTCACGACAATGTGCAGGGCGCTACCGACATGGGCGTGCTGTCGCATACCTTGCCCGGATACTACGGTCTGGCGGAAGGTGCCTGGAAGCACTGGGCAGGCGTCTGGGATGTGGACTACGAATGGGTCAAGTCCCGGTTTGACCAGAATGCCTACGAAAAGAGTGGCGACAAGGATGTGCAGCCCATGTACACCGCCGGCATGCCGGTATCGCGCTGGATCGACGGTGTGCTGGAAGACAAGGAAAACATCGCCCAGAAAGACAATATCCGCGCCATGGTTCTGTGGGGACATGCACCGAACTCGCAGACCCGCGGCCCCGAGATGAAGGCTGCGATGGAAAAGCTGGAACTGCTGGTGGTCATCGATCCATACCCCACGCATACGGCCGTTCTGCCTGATCGCCAGGATGGTATGTATCTGCTGCCGGCTGCCACCCAGTTCGAAACCTATGGTTCGGTCACCGCATCCAACCGGTCACTGCAATGGCGTGATCGCATCATCGAACCCCTGTTCGAGTCTCTGCCCGATCACACCATCATGTACAAGTTCGCCGCCAAGCTGGGCTTTGCCGAAGAGTTGACCAAACATATCGAGGTGAACGGCGAAGAGCCACTGGTCGAGGACATCACGCGCGAGTTCAACCGGGGTCTCTGGACCATCGGTTACACGGGACAGAGTCCGGAGCGCATCAAGGCACATATGGAACATCGGGGTACCTTCGACGAACTCACCCTGCAAGCCAAGGGTGGCCCTCTGGACGGGGAATACTATGGCATGCCATGGCCTTGCTGGGGAACGGCCGAAATGGGACATCCCGGTACCCCCAATCTGTACGATCCGAGCAAGCCGGTTGCCGAAGGTGGCCTGAATTTTCGTGCCCGATTTGGGGTCGAACGCGACGGTGTCAACCTGCTGGCCGAGGATTCCTGGTCTGCCGGTGCCGAGATCGAAGACGGATATCCGGAGTTTTCCGCCGACATGCTGAAGACTCTCGGCTGGTGGGATGATCTGAGCGAGGAAGAGAAAACGGCGGCAGAAGGCAAGAACTGGAAGACCGATCTGTCCGGAGGCATTCAGCGTGTGGCCATCGCTCATGGCTGTGCACCGTTCGGTAACGCCAAGGCCCGGGCCAATGTCTGGACCTTTCCGGATCCGGTCCCTGTTCATCGTGAACCGCTCTATACGGCTCGTCGCGATCTGGTGGACGACTATCCGACGTATGAAGACAGGAAGTCGCATTACCGCCTGCCAACACGCTATGGGTCCATCCAGGCCGAAGACTATTCTCAGGAGTTTCCACTGATCCATACCAGTGGTCGCCTGGTGGAATACGAGGGTGGTGGTGAGGAGACTCGCTCCAATCCATGGCTGGCTGAACTGCAGCAGGACATGTTCGTCGAGATCAATACGGCTGATGCCAATGACATCGAGATCAAGGATGGCCAGATGGTGTGGCTTGAAAGTCCGGAAGGCGGCAAGATCCACGTCAAGGCGATGATCACGGAGCGTGTTGCACGCGGTGTGGTCTTCACACCATTCCACTTCGGTGGTGTGTACGAAGGCAAGGACCTGATCGACAAGTACCCTGAAGGCTCGGCGCCGTACGTGCGTGGTGAATCCAACAATACCGCCATGACCTACGGCTACGATTCCGTGACCCAGATGCAGGAAACCAAGTGTTCCCTGTGCAAGATAACCGCAGCCTGAGGAGGATACGACCATGGCAAGAATGAAATTTCTGTGCGACGCCGAGCGTTGTATCGAGTGCAACGGCTGTGTGACGGCGTGCAAGAACGAGCACGAAGTGCCCTGGGGGGTGAATCGTCGGCGAGTGGTCACACTGGATGACGGTTTACCGGGAGAGAAGTCGATTTCGGTCGCCTGCATGCACTGCACCGACGCGCCATGCCAGGCGGTCTGTCCGGTGGATTGCTTCAACACCACGGACGATGGCATCGTGCTGCATGACAAGAGTCTGTGCATCGGTTGCGGCTACTGTTTCTACGCCTGTCCCTTCGGCGCACCACAGTACCCGCAACAATCCTCATTCGGCGCTCGCGGCAAGATGGACAAATGTACCTTCTGCGCCGGTGGACCGGACGAGGCCGATCTGTCCGATGCCGAATACGAGAAATATGGTCGTAATCGCATTGCTGAAGGCAAGTTGCCGCTGTGCGCCGAGATGTGCTCAACCCGAGCCCTGATTGCCGGAGATGGTGACGAGGTGGCGGATATCTATCGTGAGCGAGTCCTGCGTCGCGGTGGACGTCCACAGACCTGGGGCTGGGAAACCGCCTACACAGAGGGGTGAGTCTGATGCAGACGGATCACATGACGGACGCATCGGCCGAACCGCCGCTGCGGCAGAAGATGAGCGCTGCAAGGAAACGCAGGATTGCAACCCTGAGCCTGCTGGCCATCGTGTTCATGGCCTTCCTGTTGCCACTGGGCAGTTACGGCTTGCACTTTCTGGGTAGTGAGGCCATTGCTCAGGAGGCCGGCTCCACCGTCAATCCGCGTTCCAATTACTGGCGGGCGGTACGCGAGGGGGTGTCCGGTTATACCGCGGTATCCGGACAGGAGACCGGTGTACTGATAGCCGCAGGAGGCACCGAATGGCAGGCGCTGCGTGACGGACCGGTTGCCACGTATGCGCCATGGGGGATCGTGGTCATGCTGGTCATCGTGGCGCTGTATCACATGATTCACGGGCGCAACAAGCTGGATGAGCCGCGCTCGGGTCGCAAGGTCAAGCGCTGGAGCTGGTTCAGTCGCCTGGTGCACTGGATAACGGCAGTCTCCTTCATTACGCTGGCGATTACCGGCTTGAGCATGCTGATCGGCAAGACGGTACTGATTCCGTTGCTGGGCAAGCAGGGCTTTGCATTGTGGGCGCAGACCTCCATCACCATCCACAATGTGGTCGGACCGGTCTTCTCGGTGGGCATCGTGTTGATGATCGTGCTGTGGATCTGGCACAACTTCCCCAACGCCACCGATGTTCAGTGGATGAAACAGGGTGGTGGTGTGATCGGCAAGGGTCACCCTTCCGCTGGTCGCATGAATGCCGGTGAGAAGATCTGGTTCTGGGTGGTGACATTCGTCGGTCTGGCCGTCAGTGTTACCGGGCTGATCATGGTCGCCCCCGTCTACGGTATCGCCATTCCGGAATGGGCCAGTTTTCTGCCATTGGTGGAAGGGTCCCGAGCACAGATGCAGCAGGCCAATCTGGTGCATGCCGTCTTGTCCCTGGGTTGGGCCGCCATGGCCGTCGGTCATATCTATATCGGAACGGCTGGCACCGAAGGCGCTCTGGAAGGCATGACGACCGGTTATGTATCCACCGAATGGGCGAAGCAGCACCACGACCTGTGGTATGAAAAGCTCGAAGCCGAAGGCAAGGTCATCGAGCCTGGCGAGACGAAGAGTGCGAACTCGGGTGTTGTGGCGGGCAGCGCGGGTGCAACCGCTGGCCATTGATGCAGGGTGTTCCACACGGTTGACCGGCAAGACAAACTCTTGCCGGTCAACCGGCAGACCATTCTGCTAACATTTCATCGTCCGGCAGTTTCTGCCCGGTGCCCTTGTCCTGGTCAGTCCTGTCAATGTCTGCAGCCCAACTCCCCGAAGAACGATTTCCCGATGATGTGATGGTGTTGTTGCACAACGCCAACATCACGGTCAGCTGTGTCCCGGTGCAATTGGACAACGGCCAGTGGCAGGCAGCCATTTTCTTCGTGTTACCGGCTGACGCCCCCTGTCTGAAGACCGGTCGTTTGCTCGGAGGCCCCTACACGGTAGAACTGGATGCCGATCTGCATGAACACGAAAAAGGCACATTGATAGAAATCGGTCTGGAAATCATCACACCGATAGAGGCCAGTCGCGGCACGATGTTGTTCATTACCGGGCACAGTCCTTCGCATTTCGAGAGCATCAAGCTGATCAGTCAGCAGGATCAGCTGCCACTGTTCATCGGCGACGAATATTGCCGCGTTCTCTACAAGCAGAACATTCCGGTCAGCAAGGCCATGCAGAGTGGTTTCCGGCAACTGCTCGATGAAGCCGTGGCTCGGGACGCCGTGATTCGGCTGACGGGTCACTACGACCCGGATCGGGTATTCACCGATGTGCTGGCGTCACTGCAACTCGCCTGATCCGGTTGGCCCATGCGAAACCTGCTGATCGGGCTGTTACCCTCGCTGTTGTTGGCCCTTGCGGGTTCCGGCATCGTGCTGGGGGATGACCGCAGACCCTTCTCGCAGACACCTTCCGACATTCCACCAGAGTCCACAGCAACTCATTCGCTTGACAGGCAGAGAGGCTCTGATACCGCCACTGCTGTGTCGGACCCGGGTGCTCAGGTGAGGCAGCAGTGGGTCAGTGCCATCGGCAATGATCGCATTGCCACCTTGCGACAGTTGCTTGCCCGATACGAACCTCGTCAACTGCTGACTCTGACGGCCAGCAATGGCAAGAACGCGTTGATGGTCGCCAGCAAGAAAGGCGATCTGGCTCTGGTGAAGTCGCTGATTGACGCAGGTGCCGATATCGATGAACGCACGCAAACCAATGGCACCGCATTCATGTTTGCCGTTCTGGGCAATCGTCGGCAAGTTGCCGAGTGGTTGCTGGACAGAGGTGCTGACATCCAGGTGATCGGCTCCAATGGCTGGACGGCCTTGACGCTGGCGGCCGCGAAGGGCTACACGGATCTGGTGCAGTGGCTGATAGACAACGGGGCGCAGACGCAGATCCGGGATGTGTATCGCTTTACGCCCTTCATGCGTGCGGTGGAAAACGGTCAGGACTCGGTGGCAAGACTGTTGGCAAAGCTGCCGGATACCGATGTCAATGCGCAGGACGAATACGACAACACCGCATTGCATCATGCGGTATCGGGTAACGACATGGCCATGGTCAGGCTGCTGTTGCAGCACGGAGCCGACCCGCAGCTGACCAATCGCAACGGCGCCACGCCGATCATGCTGGCCGAGGGCAAACCGGCTATGCGACGCCTTTTTCCCTAGCTGGCGAGCCTTCGTCAAGTTCCGACACAGGGCAGAGGGTATCCTCGGCACTCTCGGGACACAGACCATGACGGGCGAAGACCTTGCGCGCTTCCTGATAGCCCAACTCACTGATCTGCGCGTATGACTTGAAATCCAGCAGCGAAATGGCGCGCACATTGGGCTCCACCAGCACTTCCAGAGAGTTTCTGGCCTCGTTCAGGCGTTCGATGCTCTTGATGTCGGTGGCTCGCAGCAGGGTTTCGGCAATGCGGGGTATGCGAATGCTCTCTGCCCAGGGGTTGAGGCGTGACAGCAGCACCTGCCAGCCGGACAGGCTGGTGCCGAAGTCGTAGTAATTGAACTGTTCGGGAATCTGGCTGACATTGACGCCGATGATGTTGGAACGTCCGCCCAGGCGCTTCTGCATGATGTCGACCGGGAAGGTATTGAGCACGGCACCATCGATCAGCAGGTCGCCATCACTTGTCGGTACCGGGGAGAACACGCCGGGAAGGGAAATCGTGCTGCGCACGACCTTCCACAGAGGACCGCTTTCATGGATCACTTCGCGTCCGTCTGCCAGGTTGGAGGAAATGCAGAAGAATGGAATCCAGAGATCCTCGATACGGGTACTGCGATAGACCTCACGACAGAAGCGTGTCAGCTTGGCTGATTTCATCAGAGATGCCAGAGGCAGGGTGTAGTCGAACAGGGCCTGCTTGTTGGCGAAGGAGGCGGACAGGGAGTGCACATTCTCGTAATCACGCCCCATGGCCATCGCAGCACCCAGCAAGCCGCCCATGCTGGAGCCGCCGATGTAATCGACACAGACCGATTGTTCTTCGATCAGACGCTGGACCCCCAGATGAGCGTAGCCTCGAGCCCCCCCGCCACTGAAGACGACACCACGAGCCTTGTGCGTCAGGCGCCGTGCCAGTCGGGAAAGATGGGCGGGATCGTTGATGCGAACATGGTAGAACGCGTCGAGGGCTCGCTTCTCCAGCCAGCGGGCCGTTCCCTGCGGCGAGCGGGTATTGCTTGAATGCAGCAATACCAGGTCGATGCGCGGCCGAATGCGTGATTGACTGAACAGGGCTTCTAGCTGGCGCTCCTGCTGTCGTATGTCGGTTGCGTTGTCCGGGTCGGCATTGGCCAGCAGCAGAATGCGATCGGCTCGATTGATGCAGCGCTGGGTCCAGGAATTCCATTCTCGATCGGCAACATATACCAGGGAATCGACACGGTTCTCCTTGTCATCCAGCCATTCGGCTATGGCTGAATTGAAGATGTTGTCGAAGCTGGTCTGCGAGGCACCGGTACGGCCATAGAGGGTGTCGAAACTGCGAGAATTGAGGGTCAGGGTCTCGCCCAGATCTCGCAGGGCATTCTTCAGCTGGTGCACGAAGCGACGCAGCGGCAGTCTCGAATCCAGCGGCAGGACCAGAAAGGTGCGGTCGGTTGACGCATCCTTGCTGCGCTGACTATTGGCGAAATTGCGGCGCACGATCAGGCGAGACAGGCGCAGCAGCATCTCGGGCCGATTGGCGATCAGCGTATCGAATGCGCTTCGAGCCAATGCGGCGACGGTGCATTCGCGCGCTGCCGTCACCGTGGCGGTGCGATTGGAATCGGCCAGCAAGGCCAGTTCGCCAACGGTTTCCGAGGCCTGAACCTCGGCAACCCGAGATACCATGCCTTCGGCGTTGGTGGACTCGACCAGCAGCTTTCCGGATAGGATGACAAACAGGGCATCCGGCGCATCGCCTTCGTGAAACAACACCTGCCCACTGTGGTAATGCCGAATCTCGGTCTGCTCGAGCAACTGGTCCATGGTGGCATTGCTCATGTCACCGAACAGTTCGAGAAACGCTCGTGCCAGGGTCACGCGCCGTGACAGGCGAGCTGCGACATCATAGACATGCGCCAGGATGCCAGAGTCGATATTGGTCAACTGATCAAACGCAAATCGCGGAAACTGCGCAATCCGTGTCTTCCTGATGGCGATGGCCGTGGCGAGATGTTCGCCGCCATTGAGTACGGCGAAGTCGCCGGCGGTTTCCCCCTTGCGCCGGGCCTGCAGGTAGAAGGTCTCGGTGGATGAATCGTTGCAGGGCATGTACAGCCCCAGCTCTCCATCGACCACTACATACAGATTCTGGCTCTCACTCCCTGCCGAGAAGAGGGTTTCTCCCTCGGCCAGGTCAGTGAACGATATCAGGGGGATCAGACGATCCCACAGAGCGGCATCGATACTCTGGAGCAACGGCAGTTTCTTGAGCTGCCGAATGGCTCGCGCATTGTTCAACAGAGCACCTGCTGCACCGAGAACTCGTCCGCCGGAACTGCCACGACACGTTCACCGGAGCGAGTACGCACATCGGTAACACCGTATTCCATGGCGAGCCGGAAGCCGAATTTTTCCAGAAAGCGTTCGTACTGATCCGGGCCCAGGCTTCCCGTTGCGGACAATCTTCCCTGAGCATCGACCTGCAGTTCGATGGCTGCCAGAGGTGCCGGTGCGGGGCCGCTCAGCACTTCGCCACCGGCCGCAGGATCATACACACTGCGTTCCGAGCAGCAGCTGATGAGCCCGTCACGCGTGTGGGCGATGCCTTGCCTGTCATGGAAAGTGACCGTTTCGGGGCGATAGGCGATGTGACTGATGGGCTTGGCCGGATGTGACATCTTGTGGCTGCAGATGGCCGAAAAAGCCACGACCGACTGGTCGCTGTCCACGCCACCGGGCCAGGAGCCGCGGGCCGGCGACGATCGCCCGAGGCGCATCAGAAAGCAGGGTGTCGTACGGTAGGGGTAGCCGAAGATATAGGCCTGGCCTGTCTTCAGAGAGTCCAGCGTCACCTCGCTCTCATCCTGATAGATCAAGCGGCTGCTCGGATAGAGCGTCCGTTGAGGGCCGGCATTCGCTTGCGCGTCAGCCTGTGCATTGGCATGTGCAGTAGCAGCGCCTGCCAGCAAGGCGCTGCACAGGGAGTTGAATTGGCGTCTGTCCATATTCACAGAGTATAGAGCCAGCATTGCAAAACCGGCAAAGTGATGTGCTCCTGCTCCTGCTCCTGCTCCTGCTCCTGCTCCTGCTCCTGCTCCTGCGCCTGCGTCTGCGTCTGCGTCTGCATCGGCTCCCGAGTCCGCTGGCCAGTTACTCGGCGCTGAAGCGGATCTCGCCGAACCAGGCCGTGCCCTCACGATCGGCATTGTCACCATCGACCATCACGGCATAGCCGCTGAGCATGGCGACGTCCAGATCGAAGTACTGCCTGAAATCTTCTGCCACATTGCGTCGCTGGCCAACCCAGTTGCCCACGTGCTCCTCACCGCTCTGAACCACGACCATCTGAGCCTTGTCCGTGAACGGGTTGGGCCAGGCTTCGTCCAGCGCTGACTGAGACGACCAGACATAGTTGATCGCCACGGTCTCCCAGGGCAGAAAGCCGGTCTTTGCCACCACATAGAGGCGAGCCGGGAAATCATCCCCGTTGCGACTGCGCTCGTCGATGCCCGGGTAAGTGCCATTCACTTTCCAGGACCATTCCACGATCGGGGTACTCTCCAGATCGATCTTCTGCTCGCGGTACAGGATCGAGGCCTGACCCTGCGTTTCGCCGCGCAATACTTGCACACCGTTTTCCTCTTCCAGCCGGTATTCGGTATTGCCCTTGAAGCTGCGTTCGGCCCAACCGGCCAGATCTGCCGTGGCGAAATCCCCACCGGGAGGCTCGCCGGGCAGGTTCGTGGATACATTGGCCATGACTCCAACAGGGATGATCAGACTGGCCAGCAGGCCTGCAAGAGACTGGCGCATGACAATATTCCGTCGGCGACGGATGGCTTGATTTTTCATGCACCTTCAGAACGACAGTCTGTGAAAAAAGTTCAGGGATAATTGCCGTTTCGCAGATGCAACGCCTCGGAAGTGCGTATGACGTACCATAAGCGTTTCATCGTGAAGCCATGCCGAGTCCTGCCCGCGCTATGCCCAGTCAATCGACCCAACGCCGTTTTCGCTGGTGTGCTGCCATTACGGTCACCACCATCTTTGCGCTGATTCTGGTAGGCGGAATCGTTCGCGCTACCGGTTCGGGCATGGGTTGTCCGGACTGGCCCACCTGTTTTGGTCAATGGGTTCCGCCGACCAGCGAAGCGCAATTGCCGGCGAACTATCAGGAGATCTACGCGGAGCGTGGTTATGCCGACACCACCTTCAATGTGCGCAAGACCTGGACCGAATATCTCAATCGGCTGCTGGGTGCGTTTACCGGTCTGACCATACTGGTCACTTTGCTGTTTTCCATACCGTATCGCCGCGACGAGCCGAAAATCTTCTGGTTTGCGTTGTCCGGCTTCATTCTGGTCGGCATTCAGGGGTGGCTGGGAGCCAGAGTGGTTGCCAGCAATCTGCACACCGGCATGATCACGCTTCACATGATGCTGGCCCAGGTCATCGTGGGCATCCTGATCGCGGCGCTGGTGCGGGCGGGCAGGGATCGCTACAGCGACATACACATCGATCGTCTACCGAAGTTCTTCTATCCCCTGATGATCACAGCGATGATAGCCGGCTTGCTGCAACTGGTCATGGGTACTCAGGTTCGCGAAGCTGTCGATCTCATCGCCCGCAGCAGCAACTTCACGGATCGGCATCTGTGGATAGACAATCTGCCGCTGATCTTCGGTATTCACAAGTACTACGCGATACCGCTGACCTTGCTCAATGGCTGGCTGATTCTGGCCGTACTCAATCATTCTCACTCCGTCATTCTGCGGCGGCTGAGCATCGCTCTGGGCGTTTTTCTGCTGGGTACCATTGCCATCGGCATGAGCATGGATCGACTGCACATGCCCCTGTTCTCACAGCCTCTGCACTTGTTACTGGCTTCGCTGATCTTCGGTACTCAATTGGCCATTCTGCTGATTCTGCGTCATGCGATCGTGGATGGATCTTCCGCAGATGGCACCACGCGGGCCGATTCGAGCGCACTGTCGACGGGCAAGGCCAATGGCTGAGCACCTGAAACAGGTCGCTCCGCAAGCGGTCCGACAACCGGGGCCGTGAACCCGCCAGGGCCTGACACAGGCTGCAAGGCAGGCTTGATTCAAGGTAGGCTGGTGCTGCGGCCAGGCCGCATAAGCTATCTGCCGGGTGTGTATCATGGAATTTGCATTGTCGGATATCGCGTTCAAGGATGTCGGGCTGCATGTTGTCAGCAGTCTGGCAGCATTCATCGTTGTCGATTTCTACAAGTCGATACGCTCGCGCGACAGGGCACAGAGGCGGCAGGGCGATGCCATCAGGCGCGTTGCTGCTGCCGGTGATGGGGCAGCGACTGGTCGGCAATCGGGCGCCAGCCCGCAAGTACGGCGCAGCTGGCTAAGCCTGTTGTTCGGCTGGCTGTTTCTGTTTCTGTTCAAGCTCGTCGTCAAGGCAACGCTGGCATTGCTGATAGCAGGTCTTGCCATCGGCTGGCTGCAGAGCAAGGTCGATGTGGCTGCCGCCTAACGTCTTTCGCCAGACACGGCAGACAGCCTGTTGGCGGCTGCATTCTTTCTCCTGATGGTGCTGGTATGGTGGATACTGCCGATTCGGCTGTTCAAGCGCTAGCGACATTGCAGTACACCACAGGTGAGAAAGGCGTGGCCTCTGTCATTTCATTCAGGGCTTCACGACGATGTTGCCTCGTTTGTGTCCGGTATCGATGTATTCATGCGCTTGGGCAATCTCGGACAGGGCATATTCTCTGGTGATGCTGATGCACAGTCTGCCTTGCTCCAGTAATGGCAGCACGCCCTGCAACAGGCTCAGGCGTTCCGCCGTGGGCAGCAAGCCGGTGGCCGAAAACAGCACCTGGCGAGAACCGCTGAGGCGAGAGAGCAGCACGCGTATCAGCAGAGGCAGGCTCAATACCGGAGAAAGGAAGCGACCCTTCTCCCGCAGGGCATCCATGGCTGGCCTCATGTCGAGCTTGCCGACGGCATCATAGATCAGATCGAAACGTTCATCCCCCTGCAGGGGGTCGGAGACGTTGTAGTCGATGACCTCATCGGCCCCCAACGAACGCACGAAGTCATGGTTCTCACGGCCGCAAACTGCGACGACCGTTGCGCCGGCGCATTTCGCCAGTTGCACGGCGGCGCTGCCGAGGCTGCCTGCAGCGCCGTTGATCAGCACACGCTGGCCGGATTCTACGTTGCCGAGTCGATACAGGAAATTGCTGGATGTCACCACGCCATCGCAGACGGTAGCGGCTTCCGCATGACTGAGGTTGTCCGGCTTGCGACAGATCACCTCGTCCTGTGGCACACAGACGTACTCGCAATGCGTGCCGGCACCCAGAACGCTCTCCCCCATGACCGCCTCACCGATGCGGAAGCGGCTCACGGCGCTGCCGGAGGCTTCGATCACGCCGCTGAATCCGGTGCCGGATACCGGGTGGCGAGGTTTGAAGAGTCCGAGAAACAGCCTGCCATAGCGAGGCGTTCCGCGACGCATCATGCTATCGGCTGCTGTCACCGATGAGGCGACGATGCGTACCAGAATCTCGTTGTCGGCTGGAACGGGTTTGGGCTGCGAGGTAAGCTGCAGTACCTGTGGTGCACCGTAGCGGGTCTGGATGACGGCTTGCATGGCATTCTCCTGGCTGGCACATGATCGGGAAGGAGAGTGTGGCTGCGCCGATTGCTGAAGAAAACCTCTGCCGACGCATGGCTGGTATGTGAAATCGTATGGACTGGAAATCTGTCAATTTTGACTGGAACCACGCGCGTGCCTTTCTCGTCACGGCGGAGGAGGGTTCACTGACGGCGGCTGCCCAGGCACTGGGCACAACCCAGCCGACCCTGGGTCGCCAGGTCGCCGCGCTGGAAGAGGAACTGAGCGTCGTTCTGTTCGATCGTGCCGCCGGGAGGCTGGTGTTGACTCCCGCGGGCAAGGCATTGCTCGAATTCGTGCAGGCCATGGGAGAGTCCGCTCTGCATGTATCCAGAGTGGCGGACAGTCATGCCACCGGTCTGCGAGGCAAGGTATCCGTGTCTGTCAGTGAGGTCTATGCCGCATTCCTGCTGCCACCGATTCTCGAGAAACTGCGCCGTGAGGAACCGGAAATCGAGGTGGAAATCGTTGCCGAGAATACCGTCAGTGACCTTGGTCGACGCGAGGCGGACATCGCGGTACGCAATTTTCGACCGGAAGAGCCGGATCTGATTGCACGCAAGATCCGCGATGATTCAGGGCGGCTGTATGCCACGCCTGCCTATCTCCAGTCGATAGGCAATCCGAGCAGGCCTGAGGATTTCAGCGAGGCCAGTTTCATCGGTTTTGCCGATCCGGCCAGTATTCTGCAATGGCTCAATGGTGTCGGCATGAGCCTGACCGAGCGCAACATGCCCTTGATGACTCGCAGCTATCTGGTGCACTGGTCGATGGTCAAGCAGGGTCTGGGTATCGGCATCATGCCCGAGCAGATCGGCGATGCCGAGACGGCTGTGGTTCGCGCCTGTCCGAACATGCCGGCTTTCGAATTTCCCATCTGGCTGGTGTCGCACCGTGAGCTGAGGCACAGCAGGCGCATCAGGGCGGTATTCGACAGCTTGGCCAGTGGTTTGAGCTGATCTTGCTCACATCGGCCTGGCACAGCAGCGGCCACCATCACCGTGGCCGCTGGCGGTAAGGTAGCGGAACAAGGAGTGCCGCTGCGATACCGCTTCGTGATCCAGTCGAATATCAGACCTTGCTCAGCGCCTGCTCCAGATCGGCGATGATGTCATCGATATGTTCGATGCCCAGTGACAGGCGCACCATGTCAGGGGTGACGCCGGCGGTTGCCAGTTCTTCTTCATTCAGCTGGCGGTGGGTGGTGGCGGCGGGCATCGATGCCAATGACTTGGAATCACCGATATTCACCAGGCGCAGAACCAGTTGCAGTGCATCGTAGAAGCGTATGCCTGCGTCCAGGCCGCCCTCGACACCGAAACTCAGGATGCCGGATGCCTTGCCGCCCATGTACTGCTGGGCCAGTGCGTGATCCTTGTGCGTTGGCAGGCCGGCATAGCTGACCCATTTGACCTTGTCATGGCCATCCAGATATTCGGCGACAGCCAGCGTGTTCTGACAAATCCGTTCGACGCGCAGCGACAAGGTCTCCAGTCCCTGCAGCAGATTCCAGGCAGCCTGTGCCGACAGTGCGGCTCCCATGTTGCGCAGTGGCACGACACGCGCCCGGGTGATGAAGGCTGCTTCACCGACATCGCGCGTATAGCTGACGCCGTGGTAGGAGACGTCGGGCTCGGTGAGCAGGGAAAATCGCTCGCCCTGTTCAGCCCAGGGAAACTTGCCGGAGTCCACAATGACCCCGCCGACCGTGGTGCCATGTCCGCCTATGTACTTGGTGGCGGAATGCACGACGATGTCGGCACCGTGTTCGATCGGTCGGCAGAGGGTTGGCGTGGCCACGGTGTTGTCCACGATCAGCGGTACGCCGTGCTCGTGTGCCAGGTTGGCCAACCGGGCGATATCCACCACGCCACCGGAAGGGTTACCGATGCTTTCGCAGTAGATGGCCTTGGTACGGCTGTCGATCAGTGCGGCAATGCCGTCGAAATCATCCTTGTCGGCGAAGCGTGTGGTCAGACCCATTCGCGGGAAGGTGTGGGCGAACAGATTGTAGGTACCTCCGTACAGTTCGCTGATGGAGACGATGTTGTCTCCGGCTTCGGCGATGGTCTGGATGGCGTAGGTGATGGCCGACATTCCCGAGGCCACACTGAGCGCGCCGATTCCGCCTTCAAGGGCGGCCACCCGCTGCTCGAGAACCGCACAGGTCGGGTTCATGATGCGTGAGTAGATGTTGCCGGCGACCTTCAGATCGAACAGGTCTGCGCCATGCTGGGCATTGTCGAAGGAATAGGCTGTGGTCTGATGAATGGGCACAGCGACCGAGTGTTGCTCATCCGGCGTATAGCCATGATGCAGTGCAATGGTTTCCGGCTTCATGCTGATGGGTCTTCCAGGTGGTGGTATGGGGGCAATATCATCCCACAGTCACGCTCCGGCTGCGCTGGAAACTCGCCATGCCGGCTTTCTCGTTCTGCCACGCATCGCTGGAAATCAAGGGGCGAATTCGATACTGCCCAACCAGTCTAGAAAGACCTGAAGCCGCGGTGACAGCTGGCGGTCCCGCGGATACAGGACCGATACCGGGGAGGGGGCCGGCGGCGTGTCGGCAAGGACTTCGACCAAACGGCCGGCAGCCAGATCAGCCGCCATGTGATATCGCGGTGCCTGTATCAGGCCCATGCCCAGACGAGCGGCAACCAGCATGGTATCGGCACCGGTTGTCACGAAACCTGCCGGGACCTGGCGTTGCTCTTGCCGTCCGTCAATCGTGAAGTAGAGCGGAAGTGCGTCACCCGTCTGCGAGGACAGGTAGGCGATCATGCGGTGCCCATCCAGATCGTCGGGAGAGCGGGGCATGCCGTGATGGGCGAGATAGGCGGGCGAGGCTACTGTCACCTCGGGCAGCAGGCCCAGCTGGCGTGCTATCAGATCGCTGTCTTCCGGGACGCCGACGCGCAGCACGCAGTCCACGCCTTCCCGTATCAGATCGACCAGTCGATCGCCCTCCGAGAGCACCAGTTCGATGCCCGGACATTCCGACTGAAAATGCTCGAGCTGCGGCAGCAGGAAGTATCTGGCCAGAGTGCCGTGCACATCCACACGCAACCTCCCCCGCGGCAGGCTGCCCTGGAAGCCGTTCTCGGCTTCCTCGACCGCATTGATGATGCTCAGGCATTTTCGGTACCAGACTTGCCCGTCGAGCGTGGGCGCAACGATTCGTGTGGTCCGGTCCAGCAGTTTGATGCCCAGGCGATTTTCACTGCGCTTGATGATATCGCTTACCGTCGATGCCGGCAGACCCAACGCCTCTGCGGCCTTGCTGAAACTGTTCATCTCCACAACGCGGGTGAAGACTCTCATTTCCTCAAACCGATCCATTATCCGATTATCCAGAATACTGTGTCCGATGATTGTCCCATTATCTGCCGTCGATCAGTCGATATTGTCATCGTGGCGTTCAGCAGGGCGTCTTCAATCTTGCTGGAGCAGACGTGGACATGACTCAGGACAGCAGGATAGCCATCGTGACTGGCGGCTCGCGGGGAATCGGTGCAGCAGTGGCCAGACAGCTGGCCGCCGATGGATTCTCGATCATCGTCAATAAGCTGCCAGACGCATGACCTGGCAATTGTGGTGGAACCGCAGGGCGGCTGGATCAATGATCAGACGCTGCGTACCAATGGCGGGGCTGTGTAGTTCGTGATATTGCAAGTCTGCGTATCTGTGAAAAAAAACAGTAGAGTGCGGTTGGTCTGTCGCACAAGGCTTGTCTACAAGGCAGAATCGGTTGAAGGAATCAGCCAAACCCGACAAGGATGTCGCCATGCCCAGCAATCCCAATTCTCGATGGTTTTCAATCTGCCTGCCTGTCCTCTGGGCCTGGCTCTGCTTGCAGCCTGTTATCGCGGCAGGCGCGCCGGTCTCCGCGCCTGAAAACACTACTGCAGTGGATCGCTATTCGCAAAGTCCGCGATGGCAGGTGCATTCCCGAACCGGCGCGCGCTACGAGACTCGCCTGCAAGGCTCTGTGACAGAGGAGGAGCCAGCCGATGATGATGTCGTGCAGGCAGAGAGTGTGGACATCAACAGGGCCACGGCAGAGGAGTTGGCCGCAGCCCTGCCGGGCATCGGCCCGAGCAAGGCTCGAAACATCATCGAGTGGCGGGAGACGCACGGCCCGTTTCGCAGCATCGAGCAGTTGCTGGAAGTATCGGGCATCGGGCCGAGGACGCTGGAGAACATAAGACCCCATGTGCGTCTGGGAGATGCCTTGTCACGGCGGAAAACGCCACCGGCTCCGGAAACGGGAACTGGCGAGGCCGAGGTGGTGATGGCCTTGAGCAGGGTCATTCGTCGGGTGGAGGAGGACAAGCGCCAGGTACTGGAGGGCGTGCGTGATGCTGTTCCCTGATTCCATGCCCGGCGCATTGTGCCGACTTGCCGTTCGATCTGTTTCAGTTGAAGACCAGGTCAGGTAGAAAGGTGACTATGCGGAGTCACCGAACTCCTTGTCGAACCAGGGCTTCTGTGCCTCCATCAGGCGATGAGCGGCGTCGTAGTTGCCAGCGACATTGGGCAGGCTGTCAAGGGTATAGCGCGAGCCGTAGGCGGTTTCTGGTCGTGGACTCATGTCTCATTGAGGCTAGACAGAACGGGTAATGCCGCCATCGACTCGGATGTTCTGTCCGGTGATGTAGGTGCCGCCCTCGGAGGCCAGAAAGGCCACGACGCTGGCAATTTCATTACGGGAACTGCCATAACGTCCCATGGGTATCATCGAACGGAATTCTTCCTTTTCAGGCAGACTGTCGATGAACCCCGGCAGAACATTGTTCATGCGGATGTTCTCCGCTGCGTACTTGTCGGCAAACAGCTTGGAAAATGCCGCAAGACCTGCACGCATGACACCCGATGTCGGGAAGACCGGATTCGGTTCGAATGCTGCAAAGGTTGAAATATTGATGATCGTGCCACCGCCTTGCTGCTGCATGATGGGGGTCACGAGACGGGTCGGCCGCACGGCGTTGAGAAAATAGACGTCCATGCCCTCATGCCAGTCTTCGTCGCTCAGCTCGAGTACCGGTGCGCGAGGGCCGTGACCGGCAGAATTGACCAGAACATCGATTCGCCCCCATTCATTCATTGCCGTATCAACCAGCCTCTGCAGGTCATCCACCGATCGGTTGCTGCCGGTCACGCCGACGCCACCAAGCTCCTTCGCCAGTGCCTCGCCCTTGCCGGAGGAGGACAGGATTCCCACCTGGAAACCGTCCGCCGCCAATGCTCGGGCGCTATCAGCGCCCATGCCGCTACCACCGGCCGTAATCAGTGCTGTCTTTTTCATCATCATCTTCCTCTCAGGTTTTTCCGATGTCTTCGGGGTTGAGGTTCAAGTGCGCCACGCCACTGTTGCCCAATGGGACCGCCGCAAACGGACCGCCATGACAAGCATTGCCGGGATCCTGTGGATCCAGTGGTCCAGTCTTGGCGTAGATCTCCCTGGCGAATTTTTCGGCATTGTCCTTTGGCCGATAGCCCAGGTGACTGGCACGTGCATTGTCTACAGGTACGCGGTCATTGTCGGAGACACCGTAGACTACCGAGAAGCCGGTAACTGGCGTGTCAACGGCACGTTCGACAAGCTGGACAAGGTCTTCATAGCTGAGCCAGGTGCCCACGGCTCGAGGGTTGGACACTTGCGCGCAACTCAGAATTCGCATGCAGACCGATTCCACACCGCGCTTGTCCCAGTACAGACTGGCCAGATCCTCGGCGAAACACTTTGCCAGGCCATAGAAGGTATCGGGACGATGTGGTGCATCAGTGCCGATGAAGACGCTCTTGCGGTGCATGCCCACGGCATGAATGGAGGACGCATAGACCACCCTGCGGACACCGCAACGATAGGCGGCCTCCCAGATATTGTAGGCGCCGATGATGTTCGGCCCCAGGATGGTCTCGAACTCGGCCTCATCACCATAGGCCCCGAAATGCACCACCATGTCAGCCCCTTCCAGAAGCGCAAGCATGGCATCCAGATCCTGCAGATCGGCCTGCACATAGCTCTCGCCTGGCAAGGTCTTGCCGATATCCCCGGCAATATCGGTTGATATCAGGCTATCACACAAGCCGGACAGGGGTTCGCGCAGGTAGGAGCCGAGACGGCCGGCTGCGCCGGTGAGAACGAGTTTCTTCATGTCGGGTTTGCCCTGGTTTTCGGAAGTTTCAATCTGCCCACCGCGGCGCCGATGCGTGTCATCGCCTCGCCCAGAACCTCTTCGGAGGCCGCTGTGGAAATGCGAAAGAAGGGCGACAGTTCATAGGCGCTGCCGGGAACGGCAGCGATGCCGGCCGCTTGCAGCAGGTATTGCGTCAATGCGTCATCGCTGTCAATCAGGCTGCCTTCCGGTGTCTGCGCGCCAATCAGGTCTGCGCAACCGATCAGTGCATAGAAAGCACCACCGGGCGGGTCGAGTGTGAGCCCGGGAATGGACTTGACATGGTCGAGTACGAGATCACGACGGCGTTCGAAGGCCGCACGGAAACGTCGTACCTCATCCTGAGGTCCGTTCAGGGCGGCGGCCGCGGCTGCCTGGGCGATGGAGCAGGCACCCGAACTGATCTGGCTCTGTACCTTGGTCATCGCTGCTATCAGCTCTGCGTGGCCCGCGCCATAGCCGATCCTCCAACCGGTCATCGCGTAGGCCTTGGATACCCCGTTGACCGTCAGGACTCGATCTGCGAGTTGGGGCCAGGCGGCAGCAGCGGACATGAATTGCCGACCATCGAACAGGATGTGTTCATAGATCTCGTCGGACAGAATCAGCACTCGAGGATGCCTTTCCAGCACCTTGCCCAGTGCGCGCAGTTCATCATCGGTGTAAACCGCACCAGCCGGGTTGGACGGCTGATTGAGGAACAACCAGCGAGTTCTGTCAGTGATGGCGTCGGCCAGTCGATTCGGTGACAGCAGAAATCCCTCGTCTGCCGAACATTCGACAGCGACAGGCTGACCGCCCAGAATCAGGACGATATCCTTGTATTGTCCGAAGTAGGGGGCTGCCAGCAGGACTTCATCACCCGGTTCCAGGCTTGCCATCATGGCGTTGAAGATGACTTGCTTGGCACCATTGCAGACAATCACCTCGTCTGCCGAGTAGTCCAGAGCGTTCTCGCGTTTCAGCTTGGCGAGGACTGCCGCCTTCAGAGTCGCTGTACCGCCAGTGGGTGGGTAGCGGGTCTCGCCAGCCAGAGCCGCTTCATGGGCGGCGGTCTTGATATGCGCGGGTGTCTCGAAATCGGGTTCGCCGAGGCCGAGGTCAATGACATCCTCGCCCCGGGCACGCGCATCGCGGGCTGCCTGGCTGACCCAGGCAGAAGCGGATGGTTTGACGGACGCCAGGCGTGAAGCAGCGTAATTCATCGTGCAGTTCCTCTGACATGGGCCAACAATGCGTCAGCACTTCTGGCCAGCAGCGCGGTGTCACTGCCGCAGGCAACGAAGGTGAAGCCCTCGTTCAACAGTTCGGTGGCAAAGTCCGGGTCGAGCACCAGTGTACCCACCGGCAAGCCCCGGGCGATGAGCTTCTTCGCGGCAGGTTTGATCAGTTCCCAGACCGCCGGGTCCATGGGCTGCCCGGGCTTGCCCAGGTCGGCGGCGATATCGGCGGGTCCGAAGAAAATGCCGTTGATACCCTCGATCTGCGCGATTTCCTCGGCGCTGTGGACAGCCGCGCAGGTTTCCAGCTGCAACAGTACGGCGGTTTCCTGTTCGACACGTTGCAGATAATCCGTCACTCGACCGAACCGGGTGGCTCGGGTCGATCCACTGACGCCTCGCATGCCGCGTGGCGGGTAGCGCGTCGAATCGACAGCGAGCCGGGCTTCCTCCACTGACTGGATCATCGGAAACAGAAGGCCGGGTGCGCCAAGATCAAGCAGACGCTTGACAGCTACCGGGTTGTTCCATTCGACGCGCACGATGGGTACCGTGGAGTAGGCGGCGAAGGCCTGCAATTGTCCCAGAACGCTGAAGTAGTCGTTCGGGCTGTGTTCCATGTCGATCAGAGCCCAGTCATAACCGGCGGGTGCCACGACCTCCGCTGCAAAATGGTTGGACAGACTGACCCACAGACCCACCTGCTTCCGGTTGGTAGCCAGGGCTTGCACAAAGGGATTGGCTGGCAGCTTCATCAGATGATCGCCTTTTCGATGATCGGGTGACCGTTGATGATTCGTTCGTAGTTGAAGGGGCGCAGATCCAGTGTCCGGTACTCGCCATAGGTCAACCACTCAGCGGTACCTCGCCCCATGGCCGGAGCCTGCTGCAAGCCATGACCGGAAAATCCGTTGAGAAAGATGAAATTCTCCAGCTCGGGATGAGGGCCCATGATCGCGTTGTGGTCAAAGGTGTTGTAGGCATAGTGACCGGCCCATTCGGATTGCACCTTGATGGCTTCGAACTGAGGAATGCGAGTGGCAAGAATCGGCCATACATGGTTCTCCCACAGCGAAAAGTCCATGCTGTAGTCGTCGTAGTCCACAGCGGGGTCGAAGTCGGAATGGCCACCACACTGATAACTGCCTCCGCCGTTTTCGCGCACATGCACACCGGACGGATCAATGGTCAATGGCAGATCACGATCGAGCGGAGAATCTGCCTTGAAAATCCAGGAGTAGCGCTTGCGCGGCTCCACCGGTACAGTCAGACCGGCCATCTGTGCGGTCCGGGCAGCACGCGGACCCGAGGCGTTGAGCAGCTGGCCGCAAGCGATCACCTCTCCGGACTTCAGGGTGATGGACGCCACTCTCTTGTCGTCGTCAGTGCGATGGATGCCAATGACCGCGTTCTGGATGTATTCCACGCCACGCTCACGGGCCGATCGTCGCAGCCAGTCGAACACGGCAGTGGCATCCCAGAATCCTTCATCAACCAGATTGATCGACCCCAGAACAATGTCATCCACGTTGTAGAACGGGTAGGCCTGCTTGATCTGATCCGGTGACAGCAGTCGAGTCGCTGCACCGGCGGCGGTCTGTACAGCCTGGCTTTCGCGCAGGGTGGCGGCAAAGTCATCATTGTCGGCCAGGTACAGATAGCCGAAACTGCGTATCGACAGCTCGGGCACGCGCTCGTCACCACCCATGTATTGACGCAGATTCTTCACGAAATCCGCTGCGAACTGGCTGATCCTGACATTCAGGTCGGTGGAGAATTGCTGGCGCATGCAGGAATTGGTGTGTGTGGTCGAGCAGGCTTCGTAGCTCGTATCGCGCTCCACCACCAACACCGAGCCGTTGAAGTCCGCGTTGTCGCTGAGAAACCAGGCGGCAGAAGCCCCCATGATGGCACCGCCCACGATGACCACATCGTAGTGACTGCGCGTGGCTGTCGATGTGATGCTGGCCATCAGAGTGCCTCTCCCTTTCTGACGCTTGCTTCAACAGCAGCTATCTCACTGGCAGACAGTCCGTAATCACGCGCAGCGGTCTCGGCCGATATATAGCCGCGTGCCAGATCGCGTCTGATCAGGGCCGGGTCGCGTTCCATCGGCTCGCCGTAACCGGCCCCCCCTGGAAATGCCATGACCACCTTGCGCCCATGAGGTACGAACTGCTTGCCCTTGACGTGCATGCTGCTGCCGTCATCCTGCGCGATGGTGGTGGCAGCGCCCTGATGGCCTCCTCGTCGTCCACGGGCCGGGTACTGGCTGCGATCGAACATGGCTTGAATGTCGAACTCATGGCCGGGCATGGCGCCGACTTCCATGAACTGACCCAGGCCGCCACGCGTCTTGCCTGATCCACCGCTGTCGGGCCGCAGTTCCTTGCGCCAGATGATGACCGGGCCTGCATGTTCAGTGGCCTCGATCGGCATGGTCATGACCCCCGACGGAAAGGCTGTGGCATTGAGACCATCATGCTCGGGTCGTGCGCCGGAACCTCCGGAATTGAAGGTCAGCACTTCGGATCTTCGAGCATCGGCAGGGGCGGGTGCGTCGCTACGGGGCCGCAGGGACACCTGGAAATTGCACAGGCAGCCGGCACCTTCGGCGGGTACCAGCCCCGGCACGATCTTGTCGAATGCGTCGTACACGGTATCGGGCACGAAATGGCCGACGATATGGCGCAGGGCTACCGGAGCCGGATGCAGGGCGTTGACGATGCTGTTGGCCGGTGCTTCGATTTCAAACGGAGCCAGTGAAGCGGCGTTGTTCGGAATCTCGGGTGCGATGGCGACTTTCAGCGCGTAGCAGGCATAGGCCTTGGCATAGACCAGCGGGCAGTTGATGCCCTTCTTGTCCAGCCCGGAAGATCCGCTGAAATCGGAGACGATCCGGTCTTCATGTACCGTAACCTTGACTTTGAGTGTGATGGGTTTGTCGAAGCCGTCGATCGTCATCTCGCCTTCGGCCGCCTGGCGGGGCAGGGCGGCAATGCGTTCAAGAGTGGCACGACGCGAGTTGTCGAGGATGAAGTCGGCAATTCCGTCCAGCTGCGACAAGTCGAATTCCTGCATCATGTCGATCAGGCGGCGGTGACCGATCTCGTTGCAGCTCGTCAGGGCATACATGTCGCCAATCAACTGATCCGGTTCACGCACATTGCCTCGGACGATATTCACCAGGGTTGCATTGACCTGGCCGAGTTCGGCGAAATTCATGATCGGGATATAGAGCCCTTCCTCGTAGACACTGGCAGCATCTGCGCCGAAGCCGCGACCACCGATATCGACGATATGTGCGGTGCAGGCGAAGAATCCGACCAGCGCTCCCTTGTGAAACGATGGTGTGACCATGGTGATGTCATGCAGGTGACCTGTGCCTTCCCAGGGATCGTTGGTGATGAAGACATCACCGTCGAAGATGTTTTCCCGGCCGATCCGGCGGATGAAATGCGCCACCGCGTCCGCCATGGCGTTTACGTGACCGGGGGTACCGGTCACGGCCTGGGCAAGCATCCTTCCGTGGGTGTCATAGACGCCGGCTGACAGATCCCCGGCTTCGCGCACCGACGTGGAGAAGGCGGTTCTTACCAGTGCCTGTGCCTGCTCTTCGACGACCGAGATCAGGCGGTTCCACATGACCTGGTACGAGACTCTTGAATGTTCCATGATGATTCTCCTCAGTCTTTGATCACGATGTCGATGCAGCCGTCCGGCTGTCTGATGGCATCGCGGCTGGCCGGCACGATGATGGTGGTTTCCGCTTCGGTGAGCACTGCCGGGCCGTGTGCCCGCTGCCCGCTTTGCAGGGAAGAGCGCTCGATGACATGGGTGTCCAGAAACGAGCGTCTGGCAGCGTCGAACAGCTGGCGAGTGCCATTCAGCTGTGCGGCCATGTCGCCCTGGCTCGTTTCAACCGGCGCAACGCTCTCCGGTGGTGTCGTGGCATTCACCGACCACACGGTGATTTCCACGTCCATACCGGCCACGGGACGTCCGAACAGTTTGGTGTAGTCCTCCTCGAACCGTGCCTGGAAGGTCTCGGCATTCGGGTTCATGGCCTGCGATTCGCTCAGTTGAATCGGAATCTCCCAGCCCTGGCCGGTGTAGCGCATGTAGACCTTGAACTCGGCAAGGATGTTGGCGTCAGGGTCACAGCTGCGTACAAAGCCGGTCGCCTCCGACTTCAGATCGGTCAGGAGAGACTGGATCTGCTCCGGGTTGAAGTCGCTGAGTTTCATGTAGACCGAGCGATTGGCCTCGAAGCTGAACGGTGCGCGCAGAAACCCGATGGCGGATCCAACTCCGGCACCCGGTGGCACCAGCAGGCGACGAACGCCCAGTTTCTCGCACAGACGACCGGCATGCAGCGGGGCGGCTCCGCCAAAGGCAATCATGGTGTATTCGCTCAGATCCTCGCCATTTTCCACCGCGTGTACCCGAGCGGCATTGGCCATGTTCTCGTCGACCACTTCGGCAACACCGAAGGCCGCTTCGGTGGCCTCCATTTCCAGACTCTGCCCAATGTGCTGTATCAGTGCCGTTCCGGAGGCGTCGGGATAGAGCTTGATCGAGCCACCGGCAAAATTGTCCGGATCCAGTTTGCCGAGAACCAGATCGGCATCGGTGACACCCGGCCGTTCTCCACCCCGTCCGTAACAGGCCGGACCCGGTTCCGAACCGGCACTTTCAGGGCCGACGCGAATCTGGCCCATGGCATCGACGTGGGCAAGGGAGCCGCCTCCGGCACCGATCTCGACCATGTCGATGACCGGAATGGATATGGGCATGCCTGACCCCTTCTTGAACCGGTAAGTGCGTGCCACCTCGAATACCCGGGCGGTCTTGGGTGTCTGGTGCTTGATCAGGCAGATCTTCGCGGTCGTGCCGCCCATGTCGAAGCTCAGTACCTTGTCCAGAGCGTAGCGTGCTGCAATGTGTGCCGCGAAGACAGCGCCACCGGCGGGGCCGGATTCCACCAGGCGTACGGGAAAATCGGCAGCATTGTCGATCGAGATGATGCCGCCGCCGGAATGCATCAGGAAGATGTTGCAGCGGACTCCTTCATCCTGCAGTCGTGCCTCCAGCCTTCCCAGATAGGACTTCATCAAGGGCTTGATGTAGGCATTGGCCACCACGGTATTGAAGCGTTCGTATTCACGCATCTGTGGACTGACTTCCGATGAGATCGATACCATCACCTCGGGAAGCCTTGCAGCCAGTACTTCGCGAATCAGCCGTTCATGGGAATCATTGAGGTAGCTGTGAATCAGTCCGACAGCGATGCTTTCCACACCGGTTTCGGCAATGCGATCGACGATGGCTTCGACATCCGAGCGCTCGAGAGCCACCATGATGTCCCCCTTGGCGTTGACCCTCTCGGGCACGGTGAAACGCATCTGCCTTGGCAGCAGAGGTTCTGGCAGGTTGAGGTTCAGGTCGTATTGTTCAAAACGGCTTTCGGTACGCATCTCGATGACATCGCGAAAACCTTCGGTGGTGATCAGAGCCGTCTTCGCACCGCGCCGTTCGATCAGGGCATTGGTGGCAAGCGTGGTACCGTGAATGATCTGCTCGATATCTGCAGGGACAATGTCGGCCTTGGCGCAGACCTGCTGCATCCCGTCGATGATGGCCGTTTCAGGTGCCGCGTAGGTGGTGAGCACCTTGGTCGAGTACTGACGACCCTGTTTCTCGAGGACAACGTCGGTGAACGTGCCACCGATATCGACGCCCAAACGGATTGATGATGATTTCATACTGTCTGTCCTTCCTGCCTGGAGACTCACGAAAGAGGTGACGACTCGTACCGTCAGCCGGGTAAGCGGCTTGCAGTACTGACCTCGATGAGGCATGAATCCACGACCAGAAATCGTCGTCGGCCGGGTGGCGCTCGGTTCGCGTCATACCGGCGCCTACAGCTGCGTACCCGGTATTTCCAGGCCTCACCTGGAGTCACAAGGCCAGGGTCTGAAAAAACCTGCGTGCGCGACTGTATTCACCGATCTATCGCGTTTCCGGTTCGCGTCTTCATGTCTCATCGAGGCTGACTCGACGGGAACAGGGTCGACGGAAACGATGATCAAATCAAATTGTTTGTTTTGATACGGGTGATCAATTCAAATGATTCATGCCGGAGTCTGGCGTGCCGTTTCCAAAGCGCACTCGGCAGCGGCCTGCACGAAACGCGGTGCTCGATTCCGGTCATAGCGGGCATGGAGCTCCAGTTCCGAAGGCAGCCAGTCACTGTTGATCTGCTTCAGGCGCTTCTGCCTGATGGCATCGCGAACCAGTACCTCGGGCAGCAGAGCAAAGCCCATGCTGTCGATGGCCATCTGTATGCAGGAGGACAGACTGCTCGAATACACGATCCGGTCGCTGGGCAGGTCACAGGATTCCACGCGTTTTGACAGTTCTCTGGAGACCTGGGAATGTCGGGCATGGGTCAGTACTGGTGACTGCAACAGACGGGCGAGGCCGGGCTTGCGGCCGATACCGGCCGCCAGATCCGGCGCAGCCACCCAGACGTAGGCGTAGCTGGCCAATGACAGGGAAGCGGTGGATTCGTGCAGGAAAGGGCCGGTTTGCAGGGCGAGATCGATCTGCCCTGCAGACAGTTCCTTTTCTATCTCGACGGAGAGGTTGACTTGCAGTTCCACGATCACCGACGGATAGGCAATACGAAACTGCCTCAGAAAATCGTGCAGCCAGCTGCAGGCCACCAGCTCCGTGACACCCAGCCTGAGGCGCTCGGTGATCAGGTCCTGCCGTTCGGCCGTCTCCAGGAATTCCTCGGAGGCCCAGAGAATCTTTCTGGCAGAGCCGAGCAGACTGATGCCTTTTTCGGTGAGGCGGATCGAGCCCGCATCCCGATGCATCAGCAGTACGCCGAGACTGTCTTCCAGAGAGGAAATCCGCGCGGATATGTTTGGCTGCGTCGTACCCAGTACGTCTGCCGCCTTGCGAAAGGTGCCGAAGTCGACGACGCAGACAAAGGCCTCCAGTTGCTTGAGCGTGATCCGACTCTTGATCATCAGTGACCCGTGCTCTGCCGGAAATCGTGGTGCGATGCAGAGCGCCTTGACAAGATCACGCTGGTTTCCAACGGCGATGCATGACAGTGGCGGATTCAGTCGCCGTCGAATTCACACAGTATGTTCACCGGCACATCCAGAGCCTCGATGCGTGCCCGACCGCCGAGCGCTGGCAGGTCGATGATGAATGAACTGCCGATCACCTTGGCGCCGGCCCGCCGAATCAGCTTGATGCCGGCTTCACAGGTACCGCCGGTGGCGATCAGGTCGTCAACCAGCAGAACGCGTTCCCCCGGCTTCAGTGCGTCTTCATGCAGTTCCATGGTGGCCTCACCGTACTCCAGTGTGTAGGACTCGCTCATTCGTGGTCCGGGCAGCTTGCCCGATTTGCGAATCGGCACGAAACCGACGGACAGCTGATGAGCAATCGCTCCACCCATGATGAAGCCACGTGCTTCCAGTGCCGCTACCTTGTCAATCCGGTCGCCGGCATAGGGATGCAGCAACTGGTCGATGGCCATGCGAAAGGCCTGTGCATCGCCGAACAGAGTCGTCACGTCACGAAACTGGATGCCGGGTTTGGGAAAGTCGGGAATGGTACGGATGGAGTCGCGGATGTTCATCGATGGTGTCCGGAAAATGTGGTGGTCTGCTTGTCTATCGGCCGGCAGTTGCAGCGGCATCAATGCAGTCCTCAGGGCCGTCTGCAGTGACCCACAGGGTAACACTGACCGATCCGGAGCCGCGGGCCGTCGTTTGCAAGGAGCGTGATATTATTGCCGCCATGAACTCAGAGTCAGTCAACATCATGCGTTTCATCAAGAATACGGTATTGGCAGTAGCCGTTGTGTCATTGGCAAGCTGCACCACCATCAAGTACAACACACTTGAAAAGATCGGTATCCACAAGCGCGATCTGCTGGTCGGCAATGTCGAAGACACGCGCGATGCACAAAAGGATGCACAGAAGGAGTTCAAGGACGCGCTGGAACGTTTCGGCTCGGTGGTATCTCTGGAAAACACCAACCTGAAGAAGGCCTACGATCGTCTCAGTGACGAATACGATGACGCCAGAGATGCTGCCGATGAAGTGTCCGAGCAGATCGGAGAGGTGGAAGATGTTGCTGCCGACCTGTTCAAGGAGTGGCGTCAGGAAATCAAGACCTATTCCGATGAAGTGCTGCGTCGTGACAGTGAGAACAAGCTGCGTGACACCGAAGCGCGCTACAAGGAAATGCACAAGAGCATGAAGCAGGCCGAGGCCAGCATGCAGCCGGTGTTGTCATCGCTGCACGATAATGTGCTCTACCTCAAGCACAACCTGAATGCCCAGGCAGTGGGTTCCTTGCGATCCACCTTCAGCAACCTGCAGGGCGACATCGGCGTACTGGTCGAGCGCATGAACCAGTCGATCGCCCGTTCCGACGAATTCATCAAGCAGATGAAATAAGTGGTGTCGAATGAGCGTTAAGGACATGTCAAATAGTGACGATACGGCGCAGGAAGCAGACCTGTCGGAATCGCTGAACGGAGAGACAGCCATCATCGCCTGGTCGGAACTGGTCAGGCATTTTGCTCGCGGTGTCGTGATCCATGTCACCGCAGAACTCGATCTGGTGGAAACCGCTGCCAGTGTGGCCCGTGACGATACATCAGCGGTGCAAAGCTGGCTGGAGAGCGGGCTGATGCGTCGGGCCAGCGACGATGACGCGCGGGACTGGACAGAACGCGAACCGGATTTCTGGTGTGTGGTCACGGCACCATGGGTTCTGGTGCAGGAGAAGCAACCGGAAGCAGCAGACTCCACGCCTCGGGTAGTGCACTAGATACACCTGTGGAGCCATGCAGGGCCGTTGAGGCATGGTTGGTACCGAGATGTTGTTCAGCCTCTGCCATGCCGCTCAGGTTTCGGTTGGCTTCGCCAAGTATCTGTTATTGCGCCGTTACGGATCCTGCGTCATCAACTCCATCGCAGGGTTTGCTGTTCACGCCGTTCGATGAATTCTCCCGTGTCGATCATCTGTCGACGATGCTGGCGCACGTACTGCCAGAGCTGATCCAGCTCGACATCGATTCGTACGCTGCAGGCAACGGCCACCGGTATCCAGCTGCCGTGTGGTGACAGATCCGCGAGGGCTTGTTGATACGTTGCGGTGAGCTGGCTAGCAGGAGGCTCGCTGCTTCCGTCTGCCTTGATCACGGCAATGATATCGGCCATGGTCAGTGGGCTC
Organism: uncultured Granulosicoccus sp.; assembly: GCA_947495035.1. GTDB lineage: Bacteria > Pseudomonadota > Gammaproteobacteria > Granulosicoccales > Granulosicoccaceae > Granulosicoccus. The sequence continues at coordinate 56,157 of CANLXI010000029.1, read as the reverse complement.
TCCCGCATGTTCGGCGATTGATCGTCGACGACGGATGAAACCAGCACCAGACAACAGTCCACCATCTCGGAGACCAGGCTGTGGGTAGGATCGTCATCAGCGGTTTCCACCAACACCACATCGAATCCCGCAGCCTCGCATAACAGCAGCGATGTGCGCGTCACCCGAGTCACGCCAGCCGAACACCCGTCGCGCGCCGAACGGTGAACGAAGGCCTCATCTTGTGGCGACAAGTCCCTCATGTGTGTCTGCTGACTCGGCGTACTGCCACGGGGGTGCTGCCTGCCGGGATCGATTGCCAGGACGGCCACCCGGTGCCCCAGTTCGATCAGGCGCAAGCCCAGCGATTCGATGAAAGCGTTCCTGTTGGCACAATGGGTACCATTGACACTGATGCGTATGGCTTTGCCGGTGCGCGACAACAGACGCTGCACGGCGTCCTGTACCAGTGTCTGATGTGAGGCGCTAGCGGATTCGGCAAGGGTGATGGCGTGAGCGAGCATGGATCGGTCACGCGCCAGTACGCCATGCGCCAATGTCTCGCTGCTGACTTCGGGGTCCGTCATCAGGATACTGCAGCCTCAGGCAATACTCTCGTCATCTCGAGACTGCAATGCTTCAGCGGTGATGCTGTCGTGTTGATCATCGAATCGATCTCGAGTTTTCTGGTGGCGCAGTATACCGTTTGCCTATTTCACCGGCGTCCTGAAGGCGTAATCGATCCAGCATCCGAACTCTGACAACGGTGAACTCGGCCATTGCAAGCTCGAGTAGTCGGTTCGAATCAGCGCGTCACTCCCAGAAAGTGCTGGTGCAGTTGACCCTCCAGCTCGCGATTGAAGTGTTCTGCCGATTGCATGTGTTCGAGCATGAGTTGTCGGGCGGCAGCAGCATCCCTGGCGCGCAAAGCGTCGATCAGCTGCCTGTGATAGACCAGATTGGCGCAGGAGAATTCCCGCTGCTCGGGCAGTGCCGATTTCTTGAAGATGACCAGGTCGCGAATCATGTCATTGATGAACCGTCCGATGAAGGCCAGCATGGCGTTGCCACAGCGCTGTGCGAGCAATACATGGAAGTCGAGTTCGGCAATGCGCTGATCGATGCGCTCTTCCAGAGTTTCCGGAGTCACCTCGCAGCAGCGAACCAGCGCTTCCAGCGTTTCCAGATCGTCTTCGGTGATACGGGGGGTGGCGAGTGCGGCTATTTCCGGCTCTATCAGCGTGCGCAAGGCGTAGATCTCCGGTCCGGACGGCTGATCGAAGTGCAGGTAGTTGCGTAGCAGTTCGCTGGCTTTTTCGAAGGGCACCCGTTCGAGAATGGCGCCCCCATTGGGTCCGGTGCGAATGGTGACCAATCCCTGTACTTCCAGTGATTTCAAGGCCTCCCTGACCGTGCCTTTTGAACATTCGAACTGTTCCATCAACTCGCGCTCATTGGGCAGGCGTTCACCCGGTTCCATCCGGTTCAGCGCTACCCAGCTCTTCACTGACTCGACAATCTGGTCAGATCGCTTTATCCGCTTGGGAATCCGCAGGCTCTTGTCGTTCATCTGATGGGAGGGTCACCGGTTGAAGAGGCATTCTGCCATAAGGGAAATCGCTATCTTACTTTAGTTCAATCAACCTATTTATTATTATAAATAGTATGATTTATCGCCAGTCGGACTCGGATCCCTTGCGTTCGGCTCGTGGACACTCAAACGTCGGAGATTGGAAATGTCACACTCATCAGGTTTCAACTGGGATGACCCGCTGTTGCTCGATCAACAACTGAGCACGGAAGAGCGTCAGATCAGTGAGGCTGCCCGTGCCTACTGCCAGCAGCAGTTGCAGCCTCGTGTGCTGGCTGCCTATCGTGAAGAGCGCTTCGATCGCGAGATATTCGTTGAAATGGGTGAAATGGGATTGCTGGGTGCAACGGTGGCCGAGCAGTACGGTGGTGCGGGGCTCAATCACGTGGCCTACGGATTGATTGCCCGTGAGGTGGAACGGGTGGATTCCGGCTATCGTTCCGCCATGAGTGTGCAGTCTTCTCTGGTCATGTTTCCGATCGAGTCCTATGGCTCGGAAGAACAGAAGATGAAGTATCTGCCGCGCCTGGCCAGTGGCGAACTGGTAGGCTGTTTCGGTCTGACCGAGCCTGACCACGGCTCCGATCCCGGGTCGATGATCACGCGAGCCAGCAAGGTCGATGGCGGATATTCTCTGACCGGTCAGAAAATGTGGATCACCAACAGTCCGATTGCCGACCTTGCCATTGTCTGGGCGAAATCGGAGGCTCACGAAGGCAGGATTCGCGGCTTCATCGTCGAGCGTGGCGACAAGGGCTTCTCGACGCCCACGATTGAAGGCAAACTCAGCCTGCGCGCCTCCGTCACCGGTGAAATCGTGCTGGACAATGTCTTCGTGCCGGAAGAGAACCTGTTACCCGGTGCCAGCGGTCTGGCCGGTCCGTTCGGCTGCCTGAACAAGGCTCGCTTCGGCATTGCCTGGGGCACACTGGGTGCCGCTGAATTCTGCTGGCATGCAGCGCGTCAATACACTCTGGACAGAAAGCAGTTCGGTCGCCCGCTGGCGGCAAACCAGCTGGTGCAGCTCAAGCTGGCCAACATGCAGACAGACATTGCCCTTGGCTTGCAGGCGGCGTTGCAGGTGGGCCGCCTGATGGACAGTGGCAACTGGGCGCCGGAAATGGTGTCGCTGATCAAGCGTAACAACTGCGGCAAGGCGCTGGATATCGCCCGACTTGCTCGAGACATGCACGGTGGCAATGGCATCTCTGATGAATACGGCGTCATGAGGCATATGGTCAATCTGGAGACCGTCAATACCTATGAGGGTACCCACGATGTGCATGCGCTGATTCTCGGTCGCGCGCAGACCGGCATTCAGGCGTTTTGCTGATCGCCTGTATCAGGCTCTGGCGGTTACGCCCCGTCTGAGGTCACGGAGCCGGAAGCGCGCCGGGTTCAGCAGATCCGCCCAGTCGCTGTCGGCCTCCGGTTGTGTCGGTTCGTCGTCTTCCTGCATCAATCGGTCGGCGAGCCACTCGGCTGCCAGGGGGGCGGTGATGATGCCCCTGGAGCCCAGTCCGCCCAGCAGATAGAGACCGGAATGGCAGGGTAGCGAGGGGTAATGCGCAGGTGATCTGCCGTGTCGCAGGTCGGCATAGACTTTCTCTACACGGGGCAGATCCGGTGCAGGTCCTGCTACCGGCAGTCTGTCCGGTGTGGTTGTTCGCACACCGGCGCTGCCGGAAAGCGCCTTGTCGTGAACCCGGATGGCGGGGAGCATCGAGCGCAGTCCTGTCAGATTGTGCGCATGATCTTCGGCAAGAACGTGATCGTGGCAGATGTCGCGTTGGAAGCTGGCGCCTACTACAATAGTGTCACCGTCCGGGATCAGATAGTGCTTGCCGTTGATGACGCAGCGAGGGCGTGGCGAACCGTCACGCAGGGCAAAACGACTCAGCTGTCCGCGGGCAGGCACCAGTGGAAGTGATCGGGTCTGCTCGAAACCTTTCAGTGCGGTTCCGCAGGCCAGTACGAGGCGCCTTGTCCAGCAATGGCTGTCATCCTGCAAGCCGAGCCGCCACAGTGGATCGCCCGAGTGCACACCCTGGTTGCTGAATTCGAGTACCCGTGTGCCAAGCTCCAGGTCTATGTTCGGATGTGCGACCAGTGAGCGACACAGTTCCCCGGGATTCAACCAACCTCCGTCTGCGAAATGCAGGGCGGGACTGCCGACGGCAAACCCGGCCATACCCGTCACCTGATCGGCATTCAGGGACTGGTAGTGCGGTGAAGGAGGGTAGGCCTTGTTGACCAGTTGCAGTACACCGCATTCGGTCAATCGCCTTGTGCCGGACGCCGTTCGGGAAAGCCCGGTCAGCGTCTGCAGGTGTCGTCTCAGGCAGGTGTGCGCCTGTACATGGAAGTCCATGGCCCGGCAGGGGCTGCGCGTGACGTGGGGTTTGGCGATGCCTGCCGGGTTGCCGGAGGCGCCATTTGCCACGGTGTCGCCGGCTTCCAGCAGTCGGACGCGTATGCCACGTTCTGCCAGCAGTCGAGCCAGCCAGCAACCGGCCAGACCTGCTCCCAAGATGATCAGTGGATCGAGTTGTGCCCGAGGTCCGCGTTCGGGCAAGGGGCTTGTCTTGTCCGAGGCACGAAGAGCCGATGTCGCCGTGTGGAAACGGTTCCAGGGCTTGCATGTCGGCCTCACGGGCTGTCCGGGATGTTTCCCGGCAGGTCGTCAGGCACTCTCGCGCTGATAATTGCGCTTCACGTAGTCGTAGACGATCTGCTGGAATTCCTCGGCGATGTTGTCGCCCTTGAGGGTCATGGCCTTTTCGCCATCGATGTAGACAGGGGCAATGGGGCGCTCACCCGTGCCGGGCAGACTGATGCCGATGTTGGCGTGCTTGCTCTCCCCCGGACCGTTCACCACACAGCCCATGACAGCCACCGACATATCGGCAACTCCCGGGTGTTCCGCTTTCCAGTTGGGCATACTGTCACGCAGGTAGGTCTGAATGCGGCTGGCCAGCTCCTGGAAATAAGTGCTGCTGGTGCGCCCGCAACCGGGGCAGGCAGTGACCATGGGTGTGAAGGAGCGCAGGCCCATGGTCTGCAGGATTTCCTGACCCACCACGACTTCGCGGGTGCGGTCCCCGCCGGGCTCCGGAGTCAGCGAGATACGAATGGTATCGCCGATACCCTGTTGCAGCAGAATGGCCAGTGCCGCGGTGGAGGCCACGATGCCCTTGGAGCCCATGCCAGCCTCGGTCAGGCCCAGGTGCAGGGCGTAATCGCACTGAGAGGCCAGCGTCTCATAGACCTGAACCAGATCCTGCACTCGACTCATCTTGCACGACAGAATGATCTTGTCCTTCGGCAGGCCGAGTTCCACGGCGCGAGCAGCACTGTCCACTGCCGACTTGATGACCGCTTCGCGATTGATCTGTTCCAGCGGCTTGGGGTGGGGCTTCGCCGCGTTCTCGTCGAGCATGCGTGCCAGCAACTCCTGATCCATGCTGCCCCAGTTGGCACCGATGCGCACCGGCTTGTCGTTCCTGGCCGCAATCTCGATCATCTGGGCAAACTGCTCATCGCGCTTCGAGCCGCGTCCGACATTGCCCGGATTTATGCGGTATTTGGCCAGTGCAGTGGCACAATCAGGCACAGCCGACAGTAATTTGTGGCCATTGAAGTGAAAATCACCTACCAGTGGTACGTCGAGGTCCATGGCCAGCAGCCGGTCGCGAATCTCCGGCACGGCATTGGCTGCGGCTTCGGTATTGACGGTGATGCGCACCAGCTCGGAACCGGCACGATACAGGTCAGCCACCTGAGCGACGGTGCGTATGACGTCCTCGGTGTCGGTGTTCGTCATCGATTGAACCACGATCGGCGCGGTTCCTCCGACGGTGACTGGGCCGACTTGGACAGATCGTGTGGTTTTACGTGGCATTGGGGGAATTAAATGCTTGATCGGAAACCTGATGAGCCTTAGTTTATCGTTCTTGGTGCCATAGTGACGACTCTCGGGTACCCAATTGTCATATAGACCAGGAAAGCACTCTGAAGTGAGACAGATTTCATGACAGCCAACCCGGTGTATGAATTCACCGAGCGTGAACAGCACATACTGAAGCTGCTCGTCGATCACTATATCGAGCAGGGTACGCCTGTGGGATCAAGGACGATATCACGGCTTCCGGGTATCGATATCAGCGCTGCCTCGGTGCGTAACGTGATGGGTGATCTGGAACACATGGGCTTGTTGAAGTCTCCCCATACCTCGGCCGGCCGCGTGCCCACCTCCGCCGCCTTTCGTGTCTTTGTCGACAGCCTGCTGGAGGTCAAGCCGCCGGATGAAGGCACGGTCGAGCATATCCGCACCTTGCTGGATCCGTCCCTGAGCGATCAGGCTCTGGTCAAGATCGCCTCCAATTATCTGTCAGGATTCACTCGCATGGCGGGCATGGTGACGGTACCGCGGCGGGAGGAGAAGCCACTCAAGCAGGTGGAGTTCATGCCCCTGTCCGACAGGCGTGTTCTGGTGATACTGATCATCAGCGACGACGATATCCAGAACCGCATCATTCATGTGGAGCGGGATTATTCCAAGGATGAGCTCGCCGAGTTCGCGCGCGAGCTCAATGCCGTTTATCTGGGCCGTCCGCTGGTCGAGGTCAGGGATCGATTGCGCCAGGATCTGGAAAGTACCCGCAAGGACATGAGCAACTCCATGCAACGCATGATCGATGTTGCCGGGCAGGTCTTCGGGCCCGAAGAAGGTGATGACGACGAAGACAGCATGGTCATGGCTGGCGAGACCAATCTCATGGGACATGCCGATCTGGGGGATGTCGACAAGCTGCGCAGTCTGTTCGACGCGTTTCAGCAGAAGCGCGATATCTTCCATCTGCTCGAGCGCTGCATCTCGGCTGACGGCGTGCAGATATTCATTGGCCGTGAATCGGGCTATGACGCTCTCGGAGAATGCAGCGTGGTGACGGCACCGTATGAAATAAACGGTAAACTACTGGGTGTTCTCGGCGTTGTCGGCCCCAAGCGCATGTCCTATGCCCAGGTCATTCCAGTGGTGGATGTCACCTCCAGATTGCTCAGCGCCGCCTTGAACCTGCGCAATTAGCACCTACTATTGGCGCCAATACGTCCACTACTGCAAGAGAGTTTCAAATCAATGATGCCAGACAAGACTGAAGCGTCTGACAACGCGGTCAATGAATCGCTTGGCGACAAGGCAGCCGATATCAGCGACGACAGTGTGGTCAGTGAGCAGAATGGTGCTGCTTCCGTGGATAGTGATGCAACGGCAGCTGCCGACGCCGAGCAGGCGGCTTCCGGCAACGGCGAAGAACAGCCTGTCGGTGCCAATGCTGCAGACGAGAATGATCCCCTGGGTTTCGGTGATGAGCGCATGGGTACGCCGGAAGGCGAAGCCGACGACGAGCTCGGACAGTTGCGCGCCAGATTGGCCGAGGCGGAAGCTCAGGCTTCTGACCACTGGGACCGTCTGCTGCGTCTGCAGGCTGAAATGGAAAACCAGCGCAAGCGAGCTCAGAACGATGTGTCGAAAGCTCGCAAATTCGCCCTGGAAGGCATCGTCGGCGATCTGCTGCCGGTCAAGGACAGTCTGGAGATGGGACTGGCTGCGGCCCAGGCTGAAGATGCAGACCCCGAGGCCCTCATCAAGGGTGCGGATCTGACGCTGAAGATGCTCGCTCAGGTGTTCGAGAAGAACAACATCGTCGAGATCAATCCGGTTGACGAGAAATTCGACCCGGAATTTCATCAGGCGATGTCCATGCAGGAGATCGAAGGCAAGCCGTCCAACACGGTTACTTCGGTCATGCAGAAGGGCTACACATTGAACGAACGGCTGGTGCGACCGGCTCTGGTCATGGTGGCCAAGTAGCCACCGGCCAAAGGCTGTGGCAGATTGCCCGGCCTGCTCTGTAAGGTCCTGTTCCTGCAACAGAAAGTCAGCCCGGAACAGGGCTGTACAGGCGACCGGCTCAATGCCACTAATTGGTTGACAGCTATTGAATTTCGGTTCGGCCGCCACATCATGATTGCAACGAACAGAATGCCTCTCAGAGGGTTCTGGCTTTCCAAAAATCTGATCTTAAAGTAAAGGATTCAAAACATGGGTACCATTATCGGAATCGACCTTGGCACGACGAATTCGTGTGTCGCGGTCATGGAAGGGGGCAAGCCCCGAGTCATAGAAAACGCTGAAGGCGATCGTACTACGCCATCCATCGTGGCCTTCGCTGACGACGGCGAAGTCATTGTCGGTCAGCCCGCCAAACGTCAGGCGGTAACCAACCCCAACAACACGCTGTACGCGGTCAAGCGTCTGATCGGTCGTCGTTTCGATGAAGAGGCCGTGCAGAAGGATATCGAGCTTGTCCCGTACAAGATCATCAAGGCCGACAACGGCGACGCCTGGGTAGAAGCTGCCGGCAAGGGCATGGCTCCCCCGGAAGTCTCCGCACGCATCCTGATGAAAATGAAGCAGACGGCCGAAGAATACCTGGGTGAAACGGTCACTGAAGCCGTCATCACGGTGCCAGCCTATTTCAACGATTCGCAGCGCCAGGCTACCAAGGACGCCGGCCGTATCGCCGGGCTTGAAGTCAAGCGCATCATCAACGAGCCAACCGCAGCAGCCCTTGCCTATGGCATGGACAAGCAGCGCGGTAACAAGACGGTTGCGGTCTACGATCTGGGTGGCGGTACATTCGATATCTCCATCATCGAAATTGCAGAAGTCGATGGTGAACACCAGTTCGAAGTACTGTCAACCAATGGTGACACCTTCCTGGGTGGTGAGGATTTCGACAACCGTCTGATCGATTACCTCTCCGATGAATTCAAGAAGGAATCTGGTATCGATCTGCACAGCGATCCGCTGGCTCTGCAGCGTCTGAAGGAAGCCGCTGAAAAAGCCAAGATCGAACTGTCCAGCACTCAGCAGACCGACGTCAACCTGCCTTACATCACGGCTGACAGCTCCGGCCCCAAGCACCTGAACATCAAGGTGACTCGCGCCAAGCTGGAATCACTGGTCGAAGACCTGGTGCAGCGCACCATCGAGCCGTGCAAGCTGGCTCTGAAGGACGCCGGACTGTCTGCTTCCGAAATCCAGGATGTGATCATGGTCGGTGGCCAGACTCGCATGCCCAAGGTGCAGGAAACCGTCAAGAACTTCTTTGGCAAGGAACCTCGCAAGGACGTCAACCCTGACGAAGCCGTTGCCGTCGGTGCTGCCATCCAGGGTGGTGTACTGGGCGGACAGGTCAAGGACGTGCTGCTGCTCGACGTGACGCCTCTGTCTCTGGGTATCGAGACGCTGGGTGGTGTCATGACCAAGCTGATCGACAAGAACACGACCATTCCTACCAAGGCACAGCAGGTATTTTCCACTGCTGACGACAATCAGACAGCGGTTACCGTGCACGTGCTGCAGGGTGAGCGTGAAATCGCCAATGCCAACAAGTCTCTGGGTCGATTCGATCTGGCGGACATCCCACCGGCTCCACGGGGCGTACCGCAAATCGAGGTCATCTTCGACATCGACGCCAACGGCATCATGAATGTCTCGGCGAAGGACAAGGCAACCGGCAAGCAGCAGTCCATCGTGATCAAGGCGTCCAGTGGTCTGTCTGATGAAGAGATCGAGGCCATGGTGCGTGATGCTGAAGAGCACGCGGCTGACGATGCCAAGTTGCGCGGCCTGATCGACAAGCGCAACCAGGGTGAGCAGCTCATCCACGCGGCCGAGAAATCTCTGACCGATCTGGCCGATCAGATCGAAGAGAACGAGAAGAAGGACATCGAGGCCAAGATCAGCGAACTGCGTGAAGCCATTGCCGGTGATGATGAAGAAGTCATCGACACGAAACTGGCGGCACTGGGTGAGGCGACCGGGAAACTGGCAGAACGTGCCTACGCCAAGCAGAACGTCGATGGTGCGGCTGCTGAAGACGGCAAGCCGGCAGCGTCGAAGGATGGTGCTGACGATGCAGTCGATGCCGAATTCGAAGAAGTGAAGGAAGACAAAGCCTCGTGATGAGGGTCCAGATCACCACACCGTGATCCGGATGCTAGAAGGTCGGAAGTCTGATTGGTCGTTTTGAGAAAGTGCTCCGGCACCGATTGAACAGCTGATCATGACTTTCGACCTTTTTGTCGTTTATTCTTGTCAGTTTTTTGTTCCACTATTTTTCGGGCTCGGATGTTTCCTTCGAGTCCCGGTATCGTTACATCAGGTCGATAATTCATGGCGCAGCGGGATTACTACGAGGTTTTGGGCGTGTCGAAAGACGTGTCCGAAGCAGAACTGAAAAAGGCTTATCGCCGACTTGCGATGAAATTTCATCCCGATCGCAATCCGGACGATGAGGCAGCTACCGAGAAGTTCAAGGAAGCCAAGGAAGCCTTCGAGGTTCTGAAAGACAGAGAAAAACGAGCCGCTTACGATCAATTCGGTCATGCCGGGGTCAACAACCAGCCCGGCGGTGGTGGATTCGGCGGTGGCGCTGACATCAATGACATCTTCGGTGATGTCTTTGGCGATATCTTTGGTGGTGGGCGTCGAGGCGGCGGTGGCGCCCGTGTCTATCGTGGAGACGACCTGCAGTACAACCTGGAAATCAGTCTCGAAGAAGCGGTGTCCGGGACTTCCACCGAGATCAAGATTCCGACCATGGTCGGGTGTGATGTCTGTGACGGCAGCGGTGCCAAGCGTGGTACCTCCCCATCCACATGCTCTACCTGTCACGGTGTGGGTCAGGTTCGCATGCAACAGGGCTTTTTCTCCGTGCAACAGACCTGCCCGGCGTGCCGCGGCAAGGGAAAGGTCATTACCGATCCTTGTCCCAAATGCCGAGGTCAGGGCAGAATCCAGAAGGAAAAGACACTGTCCGTGAAGATTCCGGCAGGTGTCGACACCGGTGACAAGATACGTCTTTCCGGTGAGGGTGAGGCCAGTGACAGTGGTGGTCCGGCAGGCGATCTCTACGTGGCCATCGTGGTCAAGTCGCATCCGATATTCCAGCGCGATGGCGCTGATCTGCTCTGCACGGTGCCGATCAATTTTGCAACCGCGGCTATCGGCGGTGAACTCGAAGTGCCAACCCTGGATGGTCGCGTCAAGCTGAAGGTACCTGCCGGTACGCAGACCGAGAAGACATTCCGTTTGCGAGGCAAGGGTGTCAAGCCGGTGCGTGGAGGCGCCGTAGGTGATCTGCTGGCCAAGGTTCGGGTAGAAACCCCTGTGAATCTGAGCAAGGAGCAGAGTGATCTGCTGATGCAGTTCCATGACATGATCAGCGGTGACAATGCGAAAAAGCACAGTCCGCAGGCGCACAGCTGGCTGGGTGGCGTGAAGAAATTCTTCGACGAGCTTCGCGGTTGATTGCAGCCTCCAACGCTCCTGCAAGCAGTTCTCTCGAGCGGCTGACGCTCGAGAGAACTGTCTGGTCACAGAGGACAGTCTGATCGCGGAGGGATGTCAGGCAGCTTGCGTCTCGTTGATTCTCTCGCGATAGACGATGTACAAGCCGCTGCCGATGACGATGGTGGCCCCGATCGTCGTACTCATGGGTGGCGCGATCTGCCAGATGAGCAGATCAAAGGCGAGTGCCCACAGTACTGCCGTGTATTCAAAGGGCGCGATCAGCGATGCTTCGGCGAGGCTGACTGCGAGCGTCATCAGATGGTGACCCGACACGGCGAACAATGCCAGACACAGCAGCAGTCCATATTGTTCCAGAGGCTGCGGTTGCCAGAAGAATGGCAGCAGGCTCAGGCTCATCACGCCGACTGTCAGATTGAAGCTGAATACCAGGGATGACACCGATTCGGTCTCGGACAGATAGCGGCCGCAGATGAACAGAATGGCGTAGGCAAGGCTTCCCGTCAGAATCAGTGCATAGCCCAGCAGATCGCCGCCCCCCTTGGGGCCGATCACCACCATGACCCCGATGAATCCGGTCAGGATGGAAGCCCATCGATGGACGCCGACTTGCTCTCCGAGAAAGATGATGGACAGGATGGTGATGAGGAAGATGGCCGAAAAGGAAACCGTTACGGCATCCGTCAGCGGAACGAATTGAATACCCAGAAAAAAGGACAGTGGTGCGACGAAGCCTATCAGTCCCCGGCAGAGATGCCATAGCGGGCGAGTGGGTCTGAGTGAGCCCAGTTTTCCCCTGACGGCAAATACCGTCAGCAACAGGGGGATGATGATGAGGCTGCGCAGAGCCAGGATCTGAACCGCCGGCATGCCACCTTGCATCAATATCTTGGCGATGGCATCCATCCCGGATAACAGGCCGATGGCGATCAGCATGAGTGCGATTCCTTGCATCGGCTTTCCGAAGGGGCTGCGATCAGTGTTGCATCATATCAACAGTTCGAGCGGGGGGTCTGTTTACAATGCGCAACCCCGGTGTTCAGGGGGGACTGTTGTTCGATGGTCAGCGTTTTTCAATGCGCAACCCCGGTGCTCAGGGGGTCTGTTGTTCGATGGTCAGCGTTAGTTCATCGGTGTCCGCCACGAGGATTTCGGAGACTTCGCCAAACCAGTCCCCGCTTTGTGCCAGCGCATTGCCCGACGCTGAAACACGGGCCCCAACGGTGACGCTGGGATAGGACGACAGTGTCATGCCGGGAATCATTGCCATGGAATCGTCCAGCGTGATCGTGATGGGCAGGTCACTGACAGCGACTCGTCTTGCAGCCAGTGGCATGGGCGGGCCTTCGCTGGCACGTGCGTAGATGAAGACGGCACTGTCCGCCGAGACCGCATTCAAGGCAGCTTCACTCAGTGACACGCTGACGCGGATGCTGGCCTCGTTGTTGGTGGCTGTCGTGCCGTTGGTGGAATCGTCTGTAGACGCGGTCGATGGCGCATCGATCGTGCCTGCAGTGTCTGCAATGCCAGCTGTGCCTGATGTGCCTGATGTGCCTGTCTCGGAAGGAGCATCCGCGCCGACGGCCGGTGATTGCGTGTCGGTGTTTGCGGACAGCGCCGCGAGCGAACGGCTGCGCATCTGATCGATGGTGGCCAGAGCGTCAGGGTTGTCCCGAGACATGGCGGTCAGCCGATCAAAACCTTGCAGGGCTGCCTCATGATCGCCGGCTTGCTGCCGTGCGATGGCCAACAGCCAGAGTGTGTGCTCGTGGTCGGGGTCCAGGGCGTTGGCACGTTCGAGGTAGCTCAGCGGTTCACCGGCCAGATCACCGTCCTGTTGCATGGCGATCGACTCGGAGAGCTGAGCCAGAGTGGCGACGTCGTCTTCATCCAGGGCGAGGGCTCTTTCGAAGGCGCTGCGAGCCCGGGCGAATTCATTGACCGACAGATAACTGCGGCCAAGCAATCGCCAGCCTTCGATGTCATCGGGCGAGGTGGCCAGGCGTTGTTCGAGTTGTGGCAGCAGATCGGCCAATGCCGGCGCCTGTGCGTTCGCAGCCGGCTGCGGTGCATCAACCTGAGTGATCGCCGTCGGGTTGCCCAGTTGCAGGTACAGGGCACCCGCGGCCACCGGAACAAAGATGGCGACCACGACTGCAGCAGCGATATTGCCGGTCTTGCGCGTCGCCTTGCGTTCGCTCTCGAGCTTCAGGTCCGATGCCAGATCGTATTCGAGCTGCTCGCGTTCATAATCATGGCTCGCCTGGTCGATCGAGCCATCCGCCAATGCATCATCGAGCACCTGGCGTCGCTCGCGTGCCAGGGTGATATTGACTGCCTCCTGATCCGTGCTCGAATGGCCCGAACGGAACAGGCCGTACAGTAGCCATGCGAGGCATAACGCAACCAGCAGGGCTGCGGAGATGAAGAACATGATCATGCTGGGATCCGTACAGTCTCTGGCGGTGATCTGGGACGTGGGCCGAGGCCTTGACCGCAGATGCGATCAGGCAATTTTACAGCTTAATGCTCTGCAGGTGCCTCAGCGGTCACGGTGTGGAATACAGTGTGACATCAGGCAGGCTGTATAAGATCCCAGAGATTACCGTATAAATCCTGAAATACCGCTATGGTGCCGTAAACCTCTTCGCGCGGCTCTTCATTGAAGATGACGCCGGCTTTGCTCATGGCCTGGTAGTCTTGCCAGAAGTCGTCCGTATGCAGAAAGAACATGACACGCCCGCCGGCCTGATTGCCGACGGCCTGAATCTGCTTCTCGCCACTGGCCCTGGCCAGCAACAGCGTGGCACCGCCACCACGGCCGCTGCTTGCCGGTTCTGATGAACCCCCTCCCGGGCTGATCAGGACCCAGCGCTTGCCGTCATCGCCCAGAGCGCTGTCCTCCAGCAGGCTGAAGCCCAGTTTCCGAATATAGAAGGCAATGGCTTCATCGTAGTCGTGTACCAGCAGGCTGATGGTGTTGATCGAGCGCATCTACGGATATCCGGTGAGGGGAGGATGTGTCTGCCGTGAAGACGAGTGACGAAAAGTCATCCTTAGAAGTGCGGTTGATCAAGCCTCGGGCTTGACCTCTTCCAACTCGATCAGGGTACCGTGAAAGTCTCCCGGGTGCATGAACAGTACAGGGTTTCCATGCGCACCGATTTTGGGTTCACCATTGCCGAGAATGCGTGCCCCCTTGGCAATCAGATCATCGCGGGCCTCGACGATATCCTCGACTTCAAGGCAGATGTGATGCATGCCACCACCTACGTGCTTTTCCAGAAAACGGCTGACTGGGGAGCCGTCGCCGAGCGGTTCGAGCAATTCGATACGGGTGTTGGGCAGATCGATGAACACGACCGTCACGCCGTGCTCGGGCAGGGCTTGTGGCTCTGACAGTTGTGCACCCAGCATGTGTTGCCAGCTACTGCAGGCGGCGTCCAGGTCGGCGACGACCAGGGCCACGTGATTGAGTCTTCCTATCATGCTCGTTACGTCCTATTCGAATTCCATGATGACAGCGTCGACTGCCAGACTGTCGCCTATTCCGGCAACGATATCCGATACTGTGCCATCGACACTGGCCGTCAGGGTGTTTTCCATTTTCATGGCCTCGATGATGGCCAGGTCCTGACCGGCGGTGACCTTGTCCCCCTTTTCAACCAGAATCTTCATCAGCAATCCGGGCATGGGAGAGAGCAGATAGCGTGACAGATCCTGCGATTGCCTGACAGGCATGTGTTCCATCAGGTCGGCAATGTGTGGTTCAAGCACCATGAACTCCCGGACAGAACCTCCCTGACTCAATCGCCACCAGTTGCCGTCGCGCTCGACCCCGACACGGATGTCGATGTCATCAATGGAACCTTCGAACAACCAGTCTCCCGGCTGCCAGTGGGTGATGATACTCGTCAAGCGGTTCATCGACACATCATGGCGAACCTCGGCGGAGATGACCGAGAGTACTTCCTCCAGTTCGTCCGACGATTCGATGCGGGTTTCCAGGTCCTCACCCAGAGCCGTCATCACCGATGAACGTGACACCATGGGGGCGTCCACGACCTTGCGATCTCGCAGTCGACTGCGCCACTCGATCCAGGCAGCGACCATTGGCAGGATCTCGAAGGTCTCACCTTCATGCTTGCGACTGTCGAAACCTTCCGGGAAATGGTCGTCGATGAAGCGTGTTGTCAGATCGCCCGCCTGCAGGGCCGGGTGGGCAAACAGGGCTGCCAGGAAGGGCAGGTTGCTCTGAACCCCTCGAATGCGATAGCTGTCAATGGCTTGCTGCATGTGTTCGATGGCCTGCTGACGATCAGGTGCCCAGGTGACAAGCTTGGCAATCATCGGGTCGTAGAACATCGAGATCTCGCCGCCGGCGTCAATGCCGGTATCGACGCGAGTGTAGGCACCGTTCTCACGCACCCCGGTGTCCGGCGGGGCATAATGGGTGATACGCCCGGTGGATGGCAGGAAGCCGCGATCCGGATCTTCGGCATAGACACGCGCCTCGAACGACCAGCCATTGATCTGCACGTCTTCCTGCGTCAGAGGCAGAGGTTCTCCGGCGGCAACCTGAATCATCAGTTCTACAAGGTCGACACCGGTTATGCATTCGGTCACCGGGTGCTCTACCTGCAACCTTGTGTTCATTTCCAGAAAGTAGAAATTCTCCTGCGCATCAACGATGAATTCGACGGTGCCTGCGGAGCAATAGTCTACCGCTGCAGCCAGTGCGACTGCCTGCTCTCCCATGGCCTTGCGCGTTGCATCACTGATGAAGGACGAGGGAGCCTCTTCGATGACCTTCTGATGGCGTCTCTGTATGGAACATTCGCGCTCTCCCAGATAGATGCAATTGCCGTGAGCATCGGCGATCAGCTGGATTTCGATATGCCGTGGCTGTTCGATGAATTTCTCCACGAACACGCGATCATCGCCGAAGGCGTTGCGCGCCTCGTTCTGAGCGGCAATGAATCCGTCGCGTACCTCATCGAGGGTATTGGCAACCCGCATGCCCTTGCCGCCACCGCCAGCGGATGCCTTGAGCATGACCGGACAGCCGATCCGGGCCGCTACTTCATGGGCCTGGTCGGCATTGTCCATCGCATCGGGGTGCCCGGGCACCGTGTTGACACCGGCAGAATCAGCGAGCTTCTTCGACTCGATCTTGTCTCCCATGACCTCCATGGCCTTGACGCCGGGGCCGATGAAGATGATGCCAGCCTCTTCCAGTGCCGTGGCGAAACGGGCGTTTTCGGACAGGAAGCCGAATCCCGGGTGCACGGCATCGGCGCCGGTCTGCCTGACGGCATCGACAATGGCTTCGATACGCAGATAACTGTCCGCGGAGGCATTGCCACCGATGTGGACCGCTTCATCTGCCTGGCGTACATGCAGTGCCTTTGCATCGGCATCGGAGTAGACGGCAACGGTTGCGATGCCCAGACGCCTGGCTGTACGAATGACGCGACAGGCGATCTCGCCACGATTGGCGATGAGTATTTTCCGGATTTCAGTCTTCATCGCAATCGCCTCAGAGGGGAATGTTGTCGTGTTTCTTCCACGGATTGTCCAGCTGTTTGCTGCGCAGCATGTCCAGATCGCGGCAGATATGTGCACGGGTACTGTGCGGCATGATCACGTCATCGATGAATCCCAGTCTGCCGGCCACGAAGGGATTGGCAAATTTCTCGCGGTACTCGTTCGTACGTGCCTCGATGCGTTCGGGGTCGTTGCGATCGGCCCTGAAGATGATTTCCACCGCCCCCTTGGGGCCCATGACAGCTATCTCGGCAGTCGGGAAGGCATAGTTGATGTCACCGCGCAGGTGCTTGGATGACATGACGTCATAGGCGCCACCATAGGCCTTGCGTGTGATGACCGTGATCTTCGGCACGGTTGCCTCTCCATAGGCAAACAGCAGTTTGGCGCCATGCTTGATGATGCCACCGTATTCCTGGGCGGTGCCTGGCAGAAATCCCGGCACATCGACAAAGGTCACGATCGGAATCGAGAAGGCGTCGCAGAAACGCACGAAGCGTGCTGCCTTGCGGCTGGCATTGATATCCAGACATCCGGCAAGAATCATGGGCTGATTGGCCACGAAGCCCACGGTTTCGCCATTCATGCGGCCCAGGCCTATGACGATATTGGCGGCGAAATCGGCCTGTATTTCGAAGAAGTCCTCTTCGTCACAGACTCGACTGACCAGTTCCCGAATGTCATAGGGCAGGTTGGGGTTCTCGGGAACGAGTGTGTCCAGCGCGGGGATCTGACGTGCCGGATCGTCTCCGCTATCGCGTCTGGGCGCCGGTTCCCGATTGTTCGACGGCAGAAAATGCAGAAAGCGGCGCACTTGCAGTAATGCTTCGATGTCATTGTCGAAGGCTGCATCGGCCACCGAGCTCTTGCTGGTGTGTGTGCCGGCACCGCCAAGTTCTTCCTGAGTGACTTCTTCATGCGTTACGGTCTTGACCACCTCCGGTCCGGTGACGAACATGTAGGACGTATCGCGAACCATGAAGATGAAATCCGTCATGGCGGGGGAATAGACCGCGCCGCCAGCGCAGGGTCCCATGACCAGGGAGATCTGCGGAATCACACCGGATGCCAGGATGTTTTTCTGGAAGACATCGGCATACCCTCCCAGAGAAGCCACACCTTCCTGGATACGCGCACCACCGGAATCATTGATGCCGACTACCGGGGCCTGGACCTTCATGGCATGGTCCATCAGCTTGCAGATCTTGCGGGCATGCGCCGCCGACAGCGAGCCGCCGAGTACCGTGAAATCCTGACTGAAGGCGAATACCAGCCGTCCGTCGACACGGCCGTAGCCGATAACGACACCGTCACCGGGGACACGGTTGTCCTGCATGCCGAAATCGTGGCAATCGTGTTCGACGAACATGTCCCACTCGCGAAAGGTGTGGGCGTCGAACAGTACGGCCAATCGTTCGCGAGCCGTCAGCTTGCCCTTGGCGTGCTGCGCATCGACACGTTTCTCGCCACCACCGGCAAGAGCCGCTGCCCGCATGTGTTCAAGTCGTGAATGGATGGTGCTCATTGTGGTTTCCTTGCCAGTCCAAGCGAGCGCAGGCTCTGGGTGATGTCATCCAGCACGGTGGGGTCCTCTATGGTTGCGGGCATGTTCCAGTCGGTAGAGTCGGCGATGGCACGTAGCGTTCCTCGCAGGATCTTGCCGGAACGGGTCTTGGGTAGCCTGTCGACGATGGCGACGAGCTTGAAGGCGGCAACCGGTCCGATGTCGTTACGCACTTGCTGGATCAGTTCGGCACTCAGATCTTCGTGCGATCGGGTGCAGCCGTCGTTGAGTATGACCAGTCCCACGGGCAATTGTCCCTTGAGTTCATCACGGACTCCCATGACTGCACACTCGGCAACGTCCGGATGATTGGACAGGGCCTCTTCCATGGCACCGGTTGACAGACGATGACCGGCGACATTGATGACATCGTCGGTTCGCGCCATGACATACACATAGCCGTTCTCGTCGATGAAGCCTGCATCACCGGTTTCGTAATATCCGGGAAATCGATCGAAATAGGCTGAGCGGTATCGCTCTTCCGCCCCCCAGAGGTTGACGAAGGTTCCTGGTGGGAGGGGCAGTCTGACCACGATGGAGCCGATCTCGCCGTTGGGTACAGGCTGGGCATCGTTGTCCAGTATCTGTACGTCATAGCCGGGTACAGGCACGGACGGGGAGCCGGGTACGATCGGCAAGCGTTCGATTCCCTGGCAGTTGGCGCAGATGGAATAACCGGTTTCTGTCTGCCACCAGTGATCGATGACCGGAATACCCAGATTGCTGCCGGCCCAGTGCAGGGTGTCCGGGTCGCAGCGTTCACCGGCCAGAAAGAGCGTTTGCAGACTGGACAGGTCATGGTTTCCCATCAGTTCACCATTCGGATCGACGCGTTTTATTGCGCGAAAAGCCGTGGGGGCTGTAAACAGCACCTTGACGCGATGTTGTTCGATCACACGCCAGAAAGCAGCGGCGTCCGGTGTGCCCACCGGCTTGCCCTCATACATGACCGTCGTGCAGCCCATGAAAAGTGGGGCATAGATGATGTAGGAATGGCCAACGACCCAGCCGATGTCCGAGGCCGCCCAATAGACATCGCCGGGCTGAACATCGTAGATGGCTGACATGGTCCATTTGAGCGATACGACCGAGCCGCCTATGTCCTTGACGACACCCTTTGGCGATCCGGTGGTCCCGGAGGTGTACAGGATGTAGAGCGGGTCGGTGCTTTTCAGCGGTACGCAAGCTGCGGGGGTGGCGGACTCCATGGCAGCATGCCAGTCCTTGTCGCGACCATCCTGCATTTCCCAGTGAGCCTGCTCGCGCTGGAACACAATGCAACTGCTGACCGGCACGGAAGCCAGCTGAATGGCCTCGGAGACCAGTGGCTGATATTCCACCACCCGGCCGGGTTCGATGCCGCAGGATGCGCTGACGATTATTCCGGGGCTGCAGTCGTTGATACGCACTGCCAGCTCTCTGGCGGCAAAGCCGCCAAATACCACGCTGTGGATCGCACCGATTCGTGCGCAAGCCAGTACGGCGATGACCGCCTGCGGAATCATGGGCATGTAGATCAGTACCCGGTCACCGGGCTTGATGCCTTCGGATTGCAGGACACCGGCGAACTGCGCCACCTGATCACGCAATTGGCGATAGCTGAAGGTTGATTGGCTGTCCGTCAGGGGGCTGTCATGGATCAGGGCCGCCTGTTCGCCGCGACCGTTATCCACATGAACATCGAGTGCGTTGTAGCAGGCATTGATTTCGCCGTCGGCAAACCAGGTATTGAATGGTGACTGGCTGGTGTCGACGCCTTGCGTGGGCGCCTTGTACCAGTGAACATCCCGGGCTCGTTCCAGCCAGTAGGCGGATGGGTCTGTCAGCGAACGTTGATACTCTGCACGATAGTTGGCCATGGGGTGTAGCTTCCTCCAAGTCACCGGAACACGCTGTGGTGGGCAGCGATACGATCAGTATAAGTGCTCGTTTCGGAAAAGGCTCCCCCTGCACCCTCCCGCTACCGACCACCCTCGCGAGCGGCGGACTCGGGCATGCCAGCACGGGTTCTGCGTAGCAGCAGAGCCAGTGACCCAGCCAATACCATCAGCCAGCCGGCACTGCCTGCGCGGACAGCGACTTGAACATCATCGTTGTAGAAGGGCTCATCCGAACCGGGCCATTCATTCGTCGGTTCGTAGAAGCGGTCATCGTATTCGTTCGATTCCAGGGGCAAGGCGTGCAGATTGGAAAAATCGCTGGCATCGACCCTGTCCAGCGTCTGGTGGTTGTACGCATCGCGCAGTTCGATGATGAGATCGTAGTGATCTGGCACATGGTTGCTCAGCAGCTCGATGTCGATGCGGTATTCGTCGGCAGCTGATTGGCCGTAGAGCGGGAAGACGTGACTGATGTGCAGTCGTTCGACAGGATGCAAGGCCCGCTGCATATCGATTGACAGATAGACATCCGTATCGGTGTAGATGGAGTCGGCATCGACGCTCAGGCTGAAACCGGCAAAGTATGCGTCATCGTCCGCATCGTTGTACAGCAGCACACCGATGTCAGTGATCCAGGTGTCCTGAAGATACCAGTCATCCTGCAGGTGGCTGGCGGTCTGATTGGCGTTCTTGCGCCGAGTCAGGGCGGCGGCCGGGTCGGGTAGTGTGGGCAGGGACAAGGCTTCGCCGA
The DNA here is from genome assembly GCA_947495035.1 of uncultured Granulosicoccus sp. Lineage (GTDB taxonomy): Bacteria > Pseudomonadota > Gammaproteobacteria > Granulosicoccales > Granulosicoccaceae > Granulosicoccus. The sequence goes on along the minus strand of CANLXI010000029.1, from coordinate 35,463 downwards.
TCTGTGCCGCTGTCCATACCGGGCCTTCCTGACTGCGATAGGAACCGTCTGAAGCATCCGGCGCTGCCGTGTCGGCTACCGCGGGCTGCGCCAGGCCCAATGCAAGCAGCAGAGCACCGCTCAGGATTGTCAGTGAAGACCTCCTGGCATCGATGAGAGGATCCAGGGTGCGATTGGCAGCTGAAAGGGTATCTTGAATGCGAGTCATGGGGTCTGTTCCCGTGCGTTTGAGGCAGAATCGCAGGTTAATCAAGGCTCACTTAACCATGACTTAATGGGGCTCGGGTGCTGATGTACAGTGTGTTTCAGTGCTCGTCCGGGCACCAGTCATGCACATGTCATTGACACGACGCCGAGGTACAGGTCACAATCAGGGTTCTGTTCCCATACTGCCGAAGCCCTTGCGAGTCTGGAACCCGCACGGGCTTCTGCGTGAATAAGCACATCCCGTTAGGATATAAGAAATGGCGAAAGGGCAGTCTCTTCAGGAACCTTTCCTGAATACCTTGCGTAAAGAACGCATTCCCGTCTCGATCTACCTGGTTAACGGAATCAAGCTGCAAGGACAGATCGAGTCATTTGACCAATTCGTCGTTCTTCTCAAGAATACCGTCAATCAGATGGTCTACAAGCATGCCATTTCGACTGTCGTGCCCAGCCGGCCGGTGAAGATCGCCATGCCGGGCGATGAAGACAGCGACGAGTAACAGCCATCCGGGCGCTCTGCCATTTGTCAGGGGCCTAGCCCGGCAGAGGAGTCAGCCCCCGATTGTTTGATCGTCCCGACAGTGGAGACAATGCGCTCCTCGTACATATCGATATTGCGCAGTGGCGTAATGCCGCCGCGCGTTCCGGACACGGCCCCGTCGAACATGCGACGGATATCGACGACGAACGTGCGGAATTCATCGAGCTGGCAAGGTCTGCGGGTCTGAATGTCATGGATGTCGTGGTGGGGAGTCGTTCGAAGCCCTCTGCCCGCCATTTCATCGGTTCAGGCAAGATCGAGGAGATCAAGTTGCTGCTGGCCGAGCATGAGCCTGATGTCGTTCTGTTCGGCCAGACATTATCGCCCAGTCAGGAACGGAACCTCGAGAGCGAATTCAAGGTCAGAGTGCTGGATCGAAACAGTCTGATACTCGATATCTTTGCACAACGGGCGAGAACCTTCGAAGGCAAGTTGCAGGTCGAGCTGGCGCAACTGGTTCATCTGTCGACTCGGCTGGTTCGTGGCTGGACGCATCTGGAACGACAAAAGGGCGGTATCGGTCTGAGAGGGCCGGGTGAGACTCAGCTGGAAACCGATCGTCGTCTGCTCAATGAGCGGGTCAGGGTATTGAAGAAGCGGCTGGCGAAGGTCAGGCAGCAGCGAGAGCAGGGTCGCAGCAAGCGCGGCAAATCGGGCATTTCCACGGTTGCCCTGGTGGGTTACACGAACGCCGGTAAATCCACCTTGTTCAACCGGCTGACCGAGGAAACCGTCTATGCTGCCGATCAGCTGTTCGCGACGCTGGATCCGACGCTGAGGCGACTGGATCTGCCGGGTGGGGTCAGTGCGGTTCTGGCTGATACCGTCGGCTTCATTCGCGATCTGCCGCATGAGCTGGTGGATGCTTTTCGATCTACTTTGACCGAGACTCTTGAAGCTGATCTTTTACTGCATATTGTAGACGACAGCGATCCGGAACGAGAGCAGCGCAGGGATGACGTTGACAAGGTATTGCTCGGTATTGGTGCGGACAAGGTGCCGCAATTGATGGTGTTCAACAAGATTGATCTGTCGGGACATGCCGTACGTACCGAGCGATCGGAAAACAACATGACCCAGGCGGTCTGGCTGTCAGCTGCCACCGGCGAAGGGGTGGACGAGTTGATCACGGCAATCGGTGATCGGCTTTCCGTTCAGCGAACCAGCGGTTGGTTGCTGGTAGACCCATCGCAGGGGAGGCTCAGAGCGCAGCTGTATGCGGCGTCGGCTGTCCTGGAAGAGGTAACACAGGAAGATGGCAGCGTCAGTTTGCTGCTTGATATCGACACGACTGAATTTGCTCGAATTGCGCGCGAACATCAGTTGACAGACGAATCTATCGTGCCTGATAGCCGACCACTTGCGGTCAGTCATCGAGGTTAATAAAATCGCCGGCTAATCGGCTTTGGAGTAGAGAACCTTATGGCTTGGAATGAGCCAGGCGGAAACAACAATGACCCTTGGGGCAATCGCAACAAGGACTCAGGTGGACCGCCCGATCTGGATGAAGTATTCAAGAACCTGAAAAAATGGTTTGGTTCCGTTTCCGGCAACAAGGGCGGTAACGGCGGCTCTCCTCGTAGTGGTGGAGGTGGTGGACTGCCCGGTGGCAACATCGGCAGCAAGGGCATCGGGTTGATTCTGGGTATTGTCGGGATCGTCTGGCTGCTCTCCGGTATTTACGTCATTCAACCTGCGCAGGCGGGTGTCGTGACTCAGTTCGGGGCGTTTGTCAAAACCACCAATCCGGGTCCTCACTGGCGTCTGCCATGGCCTTTTCAGACCGTGGAAAAAGTTGAGGTCGAGGAGATTCGCAGCGCCAAGCTCACCAACCAGCAGATTCTGACGCAGGACGAGAACATCGTCGATATCGATCTGGCGGTGCAATACAACATCAAGAGCGCCGAGGACTATCTGTTCAATGTCCGTGGTCCGGACAGGACTCTGGAAGAGGTCGTCGAGAGTGCCCTGCGAGAAGTTGTCGGCTCTACCGTGCTCGAATCCGTGCTGACCACCGGTCGGGACGTCGTCTGGAATACCACACTCGACAATCTGCAGGCCGTGCTGGACTCCTATGAGGCCGGTATCTACATCACGGCAGTGAACCTCGAGCGCGCTCAGCCGCCAGAGGAAGTACAGGAAGCATTCTCCGATGCCATCAAGGCTCGAGAAGACAAGGAGCGATTCGTCAACGAGGCCCAGGCCTACAGTAACGAGGTTCTGCCGCGTGCTCGTGGTGACGCGCAGCGTGCCCTGGAAGAATCGGAAGCCTACAAATCACGTGTGGTGCAGGCAGCCATCGGTGAATCCGAACGTTTTCTGTCATTGCTGGGTGAATATACCAAGGCACCCGAGGTGACCCGGGAGCGACTGTATCTGGAAGCAATGGAAACCGTGTTCAGTCGAACCAACAAAGTGCTGATGGACGGTGGTGACGGCAACAGCCTGATGTATCTGCCGATTGATCAGCTGGTCAACAAATCACGCGATAATACCGATTCAGGTGCGCTTGGCGGAGAATCACCCTTGAACAGTCTGAGCAACGATTCTCCCCGTTTTTCAGACCTGCCAAATGAAATCAATCTGCCATCACGCGACGACATTCGATCACGTGATAGAGGGACTGTCCGATGAACCGTCTGGCCAATCCATTAGTACTCATTGGTATAGCGCTGTTGCTGCTGCTGGGCAGCTCGATGGTGTTTACCGTCGATGAGCGTGAGCGTGCCATCAAGCTGTTTCTGGGGGAAATCACCGAATCGGAATACGAGCCGGGTCTGCATTTCAAGATCCCGCTGGTCGAGCGCATCTACAAGTTCGATAGTCGAATACTGACTCTCGATGTGCAACCGGAACGCGTGCTGACCAACGAGAAGAAGAACCTGATCGTCGATTCCTTCATCAAGTGGCGTATCGAGGACACCGGCGTTTTCTATACGCGTCTGGGTGGTGTCGAGTCTCGGGCCAACAGCCGCCTCACTCAATTCGTTCGTGAAGGTGTCAAGGATGCCTTTGGTCAGCGAACCATCAAGGAAGTGGTGTCTTCGGCTCGTTCGAGCCTGCGTGAAGAGATACTGGCATCCGTGGATCGTCAGGCAGAAAACCTGGGTATCAAGATCGTCGATGTGCGCGTGAAGAAGGTGGAACTGCCGGGTGATGTTCGTGAATCCGTGTTCCGCAGAATGGAGCAGGATCGGGCCAAGATTGCCCGCGAGATTCGCTCTCAGGGTGAAGAGGAAGCCAAGAAGATTCGCGCTACCGCCGATCGTATTCGCGAAGAGTTGCTGGCGGAAGCCTATGCACGTGCCGAGCAGACCCGCGGTACGGGAGATGCGGAGTCGGCAAGAACCTATGCGGAAGCGTACACGAAGGACCCGGACTTCTACAGTCTGTATCGCAGTCTGAGCGCTTATCGTTCGGCATTCTCCGGCAGCGGGGATGTGATGCTGCTGAAGCCGGATTCCGAGTTCTTCAAGTACTTCAACGGTGCGACCATCACTCCTCCAACGGAGTGATAGCTGCCGAGACCAGCCTGACCGGTCTCCTGTCTGACCCCGTCCGCTGTCCGGCGACGGGGTCTTGCCTTGTCTGCCGTACCACTTTCATGCCATCGTAGTCATGCTTGTCGAGATACTCACTGCCGTCAGTCTGGTACTCGTACTCGAGGGCTTGCTGCCATTCATCAACCCGGCCGGATACAAGAACGCCATCCGTGTCATGCTGGAACAGCCCGATAGCCGCATGCGGATCATCGGCTTGTGCAGTATGATTGCGGGCGTCATCCTGCTAACACTAGTGCGCTGAGCTTTGAAAACCGCAAACGATCCGCGTACCGAACGCTGGCTGCTGCCCGATGGCGTCAATGAATTGATGCCGGAGGACGCCTGGCGCGTGGAAACCCTGCGCCGGCAGATCATGGACAACAACTATCGTTGGGGCTATGAGCTGGTAATGCCGCCGCTCATCGAGTATCTCGACAGTCTGTTGACCGGTACGGGTGAGACCCTGGATCTGGAGACCATCAAGTTCATTGATCAGCACAATGGACGTTCTCTGGGTGTTCGTGCCGACATGACGCCACAGGTTGCGCGTATCGACGCGCATGCCATGCGCAATGAATTGCCCAATCGGCTTTTCTATGTGGGAAGCGTCTTGCGCGCACGCAGCGACGGTGCCGGTGGCAGCCGTACACCTCTGCAGTTCGGTGCCGAACTGTTCGGGCATCCGGGGCCTGCCAGCGATGCGGAAATCATCCAGTTGATGCTCAACAATGTGTTGCTGTCAGGTGTAGGCAGCGAGGCGCTGCTGCTGGATCTGGGGCATGTCGGTGTCTTTCGTGGTCTGATTCAGGACACTGGCCTGGATGCAGAACTGTCGGAGGCACTGTTTCAGGTTCTGTTGCGTGGTTCCTTGCCGGAAATGCAGGAACTGCTCGAGGCTGCCAGCGTATCGGCAGAAGTGAGCCGCTATTTTCAGGATCTGGCAGGTCTTGCGGGGGAGAGTTCGGTCGTATTGCTCGAAGCCCGTGAGGCGCTGACGGGTGCCGGTTACGCGGTACAGGAGGCGCTCGACAACCTGCAGTCAGTAACCGATGCCGTCAAGGTCATCCATCCCGAGCTGGAGTTGCACATTGATCTGGCCGAGTTGCGTGGTTATCGGTACCATACCGGTATTGTCTTCACGCTCTACGACAAGGCCGGATTCGAGCTCGCCCGCGGTGGACGTTACGATGCCATTGGCGAGCTGTTTGGTCGCGCGCGACCTGCGACCGGATTCAGTGGTGATCTGATCAACCTGGCCTTGGCCGGGTACGCCAGAAGTGATGACATGGCCCCGGCAAACCGGGGCATCTGGGTGGATTCCACCATGGATCATGAATTATGGGTGCGGATTTGTCAGCTGAGGCAATCCGGAGAGCGGGTAGTGACGGCATTGGCGGGATCTTCCATGGCAGCCGTGGACTGCCAATGTGATCGCGTACTCGTTCATCGCGACGGAAGTTGGCAGATTGATGCCATCGAGTCGTGATTCAGCTTGCCTTGGTGATACGGTCGTGGGACGTATCGACATGTTCAGGCGGCGCAGCATTATCATAAACCCCATCAGTCAATAGAAATTCGAGACAGTAAGCTATGGCAAACAGTGTGCTCGTGCTTGGCACGCAATGGGGCGACGAAGGCAAAGGCAAATTTGTCGATGTCCTGACAGAACAGGCCTCTCTGGTGGTCCGCTTTCAGGGCGGTCACAACGCAGGACATACCCTGGTCATCGGTGAGGAGAAGACTGTCCTGCACCTGGTACCCAGTGGGGTATTGCGTGAAAACGTCATGTGTGTCATCGGTAATGGTGTGGTGGTATCACCGGAAGCACTGTTCAAGGAGATGGACATGCTGCGTGAGCGGGGTGTACCTGTCGAGAATCGCCTGCGAATCAGCGGTGCCTGTCCTCTGATCCTGCCGTATCACATCGCGCTGGACCAGGCGCGTGAGAAGGCGGCTGGCAAGCATGCCATTGGTACTACAGGGCGAGGTATCGGTCCGGCGTATGAAGACAAGGTCGCGCGGCGTGCCATTCGCGTACAGGATCTGCTGGTTCTCGAGCGGTTTGACGAAAAGGTGGACATTGCCTGTGCCTATCACAACGCCACACTGGTCGGGCATGGCATGCCGGAAGTGGATGCAGAAGCCATCAAGCGTGATGCGCGCGAGCAGGCTCGTCGCCTGGCTCCGCTGATTGACGACATACCGGGCATGATCGATTCACATCGTCGGGCAGGCAACCGCATCATGTTCGAAGGTGCGCAGGGAACCCTGCTGGATGTTGATCACGGCACCTACCCCTTTGTCACCTCATCCAACACGGTGGCCGGGGCCGCTTGCAGTGGTAGTGGGTGTGGCCCTGGCATGATCGATTACGTGCTGGGCATTACCAAGGCTTACACCACGCGTGTTGGCGCGGGTCCGTTCCCGACCGAGTTGTTCGATGACGTGGGCGAAGTGCTGGGTGAGCGAGGTAATGAATTCGGGGCCACCACGGGCAGACAGCGTCGGTGCGGCTGGTTTGATGCCGTGGCTGTACGCAGAGCGGCCATTCTCAATGGTGTCACGGGCTTGTGTCTGACCAAGCTGGATGTCATGGACACACTGGAGACCATCAGCATCTGTATCGGCTATGAACTCGATGGTCAGCAGATCGATCATCCTCCCATCGGCGCTGATGAATTCGATCGCTGCAAGCCGGTCTATGAATCCATGCCTGGCTGGAAATCGAACACCGAGGGTGCCACGGCCATGTCTGATCTGCCTGTCGAAGCGCAGAATTACATCCTGCGTCTGGAGGAGCTGACAGGAGTTCCGGTACATCTGGTATCAACAGGGCGCGAGCGTAACGAAAACATCGTGATCGAATGGCCCTACGGAGACCTGCCGGAATCGGTCTGATCGATCAGGCCTGATGTCGTTCCTGCAGCGCGTGTCGATGCGCTGCAGGAATGTATCACCTTGTGTTGTCCCTTCAGGCTTCTTCGACCTCTGTTCTGGGCGCAGTGGGTAGGGTCGAGAGAGCGTTGTCCAGCTGGCGCTTGACCTTGTCCAGGTCCTTCTCGAGTCGCTGCCGTTCGGCTCGTTCGCGACGCGCGATCTTTTCCGCAATTCTCTGTCCATGTCGCGCATGGCGCATTACCGATATTGCGTCCTTGACCACGACCTTCGTTCTGTCGTGTGCCTGTTTCTCGGCGTCGATAACCGCCTTTTGTGCAATGACAAGCTTCTGCAGCTTCATCTTGTCGGACCGCAGCCTGACAACCATCTCGGCCAGTTCCGCGCTGCTTCTGGCTGGCAGGTTTTCGCGTGAATAGTCCCGGATGGCAGGTTCTTCCAGAATTCCCTCTCGGGCTATGGCGATGGCCTTCTCCAGTGGATTGAAAGCCTCTCCGGGTGAACTGCCCGAGTTGGAAGAATATTCTTCGTTGCCGATATCGTGAAAGTCGACGAGCTCGTCGAGCGTCTCCAGTTGTTCTCCGACGCTGAGAGTCTGGTCGAGCGCCGACTCATTGCTCTCGCTTTCCTGACTGTGCAGGCTGGTGGCCGCCATTGCGTTGTTGTCCTGCAGTGTCTTCTCGCGGCCTGGCAAGTCGCCTGTCGCTTCTGTGGTCGTGTCTTTGGTCTCTGCAGAGTGTTCATGCCGCTCATCATCCGCGTGAGACTGTTTGCTGCTGCCAGAGGTCAGGCGCACATACAGTGCGTAGATTGCAAACGGAATCATCAGGGCGGTGGCAATGAGGACTCCCTGAACCAGAGAAGGTAGTCCGGGTAGTGGCCAGAACCTGGTGATTGCCGTTGCCACAAGCAGACTGACGACGAGAGCGCGAAAGAACAGCACTCGACTTCGTATCCGTCGCTGAAAGCGTCTGGATCTGTATTGGAGATTGCCTCTGACTGTGACGAGTGATCCTTGCAGCAGAATCACGAAAGCCAGAGCCGGTAGCAAATACAAGGCAGAAAACGTCATGTTCAGATGTCCCTGTTCTGAATCGGTGGCGCATGGACCCCGACAGAACGATCTGCAGAATAGGGCCCTCGGACAGCCATGCATCAGATGGATCGATTGGCAAGGATCCAGATGTTACATTCGAGGGGTCAGGCTGCGATTGTAGCGCCTGTTGACGTGAAGGTGTGGGAGTTGAGACCTGATGGTCAATTTCAGGCTGTTGATTACCTGATGCACGCTCCTTGATGAAGAGCGTGGTGCCGAGAAGAGGACTTGAACCTCCACATCCAAAGGATACATGCACCTGAAGCATGCGCGTCTACCAATTCCGCCACCTCGGCCCGAAGTGTCGCCCAACTCGTCGTTGGGAAGCGCGTAATTTACACAAGCTTTTTGCTTTAGTCAACAACCCTGGCAAAACAATTACAGTGGATGCCTACTTGAACATGACGCTTTGGCGTACCCTTGGACACATCATGACTTTACATCGAGCACAATGAGTACAAAAAAACGCGGTAGATCAAGGGCTGACAACGATCCACACCGTTCTCGCGAGCAGTCTCGCTACGACTCTCCGATCGCGAGTCGTGAATTCATCACAACTGTTTTGAAGGAAGAGAAAGGACCAATCGATTACGAAACACTGGCAGAGAAGCTTTCTCTGACCGGCGATGCGGATGCGATGGAGGCACTGCGTCGTCGAGTGGGTGCCATGTTGCGTGACGGGCAGTTGATCCAGAACCGCAAGCGTGGGCTGGTGCCGGTGGACACCGAGGCCTTGATCGCCGGACGCATCAGCGCTCATCCCGATGGTTTCGGTTTTCTGATCACCGATGACGATGACAAGGATGTCTATCTCAATGGCAAACAGATGCGACAGGTGCTGCATGGTGATCGCGTGGTGGTTTGCATAACTGGTACCGATCAGCGCGGACGCCGCGAGGGTCGTATCGTCGATGTGGTGGAGCGCGCCAACAAGACACTGGTCGGACGGCTTTCCATCGACAGGGGCACAGTTGTAGTGTCTCCGGACAACAAGCGTATTCATCAGGACCTGCTGATCGCAGCGGGGGAGTTGTCCGATGCCGTACACGGCGACATGGTGGTTGCCGAGATCATCGAGCAGCCAACGAGACGTCATCAACCGGTAGGTCGAGTGGTGGAAGTGCTGGGACAGCATCTTCGGCCCGGAATGGAGATCGATGTGGCCCTGCACAGCCATGGCATACCATCGGAATGGCCGGAGGCGGTGGTCGAGCAGGCATCGGCGTTCTCCGCGACGGTCAACGAACATGCGGCGGGCAATCGCAAGGATGTTCGACAGCTGTCACTGATTACCATTGATGGGGCGGATGCGCGGGACTTCGATGATGCTGTCTGGTGCGAAAGACTGGACAAGGGTTGGCGCCTGATCGTGGCGATTGCCGATGTCGCCCATTATGTCGATCCCGGATCACCGCTTGATCAGGAAGCCATCGACCGCGGTACCTCTGTCTATTTCCCCGGTCGCGTCGTGCCGATGCTGCCGGAGGTACTGTCCAACGGTCTGTGTTCGTTGAATCCGAACGTCGATCGACTTTGCATGCTGTGCGAGATGACGCTGGATGAAGAGGCCGTCGTGACGAAGACTCGTTTTCACAATGGCATCATGCGCTCTCATGCCAGACTGACTTATGACCAGGTCAGTGAAATGCTGAGCGAACCGGCTTCCCCGCTGCGCGACAAGCATCAGCCTCTGGTGCCGATGATCGAGGAGTTGCATCGGCTGTACAAGGCGTTGGCGCAAAAGCGCAGGAAGCGAGGAGCCATCGAATTCGATTCCAATGAGACTCACATCATTTTCGATGAGAACAAGAAGATCAGAGAGATTGTGCCCATCCAGAGAAACGATGCACACAAGCTGATCGAAGAATGCATGATTCTGGCGAATATCGAGGCTGCGGCATTTCTCGAAAAGCATGAAATTCCGGCCTTGTATCGCGTGCACGCTGGTCCCAAGGCCGAGCGCCTGGTTGACTTGCGAGCCTTTCTGGCGCTGCGTGGTCTGACGCTGGGTGGCGGCGAGTCGCCTACCGCTCTTGACTACGCTGCGCTGGCAGAAGATATCCGGGATCTGCCCGATCGCAGTGTCATCCAGACCGTGATGCTCAGGTCGATGCAGCAGGCGGTGTACCAGCCAGCCAATGAAGGCCATTTCGGTCTGGCGCTGGAACAGTATGCTCACTTCACGTCGCCGATTCGCCGCTACCCGGATCTGCTGGTGCATCGAGCCATCAAGCATCTGATATCACGTCGCAAGGTGAGCGATTACCGCTACTCTCGCGAGGCCATGCAGGCCCTGGGTGAGAGTTGCTCGATGACGGAACGACGCGCCGAAGAGGCGTCTCGCGAGGTGGTTGCCTGGCTGAAGTGCGAGTACATGCAGGAACATGTCGGCAGTGAGTTCAAGGGTGTCATTTCTGCCGTGACCTCCTTCGGCCTGTTTGTCGAGCTGACAGGTATACATGTCGAGGGTCTGGTGCATATCACGAACCTGTCCCGTGACTACTACCGCTTCGACCAGGCAGCGCAGTCTCTGACGGGTGAAAGAACCGGCAGGCAATACCATCTGGGGGATGCCATCGTCGTTCGCGTGGCTGCCGTGAATCTCGAGGATCGCAAGATCGACTTCAATGAGGTCGAGCACCGGTCATCCCGCGGCAAGGCGGCGAGGCGCAAGGCGCCTGTCAATGCCGTGCAGTCGAGCGCCGTGCAGCCGAGTATTGCGGCGGCTGGGCAGGCAGCAGAAGGTCAGCAGCCGAAGAAGATCAAGTCAGCCGAGCAGCGGCGCAAGGAGAAGCGACGTCGCAAGCAGAAACGACGCGACCTGAAGCGAGCCGAGCAGCGGGCGGCGAACAGGGCTGCGGCGTCTGCGCAAGGTCAAGCCGAGGCAATGACCGGCGCACCGGAAACGGTGCCACAGGGCAAGGCATCGCTCATTGACCCGGTCATCACCAATACCACGGGCAGACAGAAGGGCAAGATGGCCGAGAACGATTCGGCACGAGAGCTTCACATGGAGACGGAGCAGAAGGCAGCCAGCAGTGCGGTGTCGAAGAAGACCACGACCCGGCAGGCAGCGGCGAAACAGGCAGTGTCGAAGAAAGCGGTGGCGAAGAAAGCTGCGGCGAAGGAGGTGGTCTCGAAGACAGCCGCGACGCCGGTTGCCGTATCGAAGAAGACTGCCGCGAAAAAGGCCATCACCAGAAAGGCTACCTCGAAAAAGGCTGTTGCGAAGAAGGCCGCAGCGAGTATGGCTGTTGCAGAGGAGGCCGTGTCCTCGCAAGTCGCTGCTTCAGACACGGTATCGAGTACAACCGCTGCCGCCAGCACGGTGGTCGCAGGGAAAACGGTGACGAAGAAGTCGGTGGCGAAAAAAGCCGCTACGAAGAAGGTGGCTACGAAGAAATCTACGGCGAAAAAGTCCGCCGCGAAGAAGGCCGTCACGAAAAAGGCTGCGGCGAAGAAGGCGGTTGCGAAGAAGGTGGCTACGAAGAAAGCTGCGGCGAAGAAGGCAGTCGCCAAAAAAGCCGTGACGAAGAAGGCTGTTGCGAAGAAGGCAGTCGCCAAAAAAGCCATCACGAAGAAGGCTGTTGCGAAAAAGGCAGTCGCCAGAAAAGCCATCACGAAGAAGGCTGCGGCAAAAGGGGCTGTTGTCAGAAAGGCCGTCGCGAAGAAAGCAGCCGGCAAGAAGGCCGTGGCGAAGAAGGCGGTCACGAAAAAATCCGTGTCGAAGAAGGCTGCAGGAAAGGCGGTATCGAAAAAGGTGGCGACCAGAAAGAGCGCTGCCAGCAAGGCTGTAACCGGCAAGGTGACGTCGAAGAAGGTCGCGGCCGGCAAGGCAGTTGCGAAGAAGGCTTCAGCAGGCGGGCGTCACGGCGAGTCGAGCGCCGGTCGCAAGAAATCGGCATCGCGCGGCAAGGCGACTGCGGGCAAGACATCCGGAGACGCATCCTGATGAGGTGTTCGGATTCATGACTGAGCAATATGTGGGTGGCCTGCACAGCGTGAAGGCTGCTTTGAAGAGCTCCGCTGGCGAAATCGATTGCCTTTTCGTGCAGAAAGGGCGTCGTGATACCCGGTTACGGGATCTTCAGGTTCTGGCTGGCAAGCACGCCATCGAGGTGCAGGAGGTCAATCGGGCGACGCTCAATGAGCTGGTTGCCGACGTTCAGCACCAGGGGGTTGTCGCTCGGCTCAAGGGCAGCTCTGCAGGAGTTCGCCGGAATCTGGGTGAATTCGTGCAGCAGTTGTTGTTCGAGGAGCGGGACAGCAGTCTCTTGTTGCTGGTGCTGGATGAGGTGCAGGATCCACACAATCTGGGAGCCTGTTTGCGCAGTGCAGACGCCGCGGGGGTTGATGCTGTGGTGGTTCCTGCCGATAACAGTGTCGGCCTGACGCCCGTGGTACGAAAAGTGGCTTCGGGAGCTGCCGAATCGGTGCCGTTGTTCCAGGTCAGCAATCTGCAGCGAGCGCTGAGCGAGCTGCAGGATCTGGGGGTCTGGGTGTTTGGGGCTGCCGGTGAAGCCAGTGACAGTCTGTTTGATCTGGATCTGACCGGTCATGTTGCACTGGTGATGGGGGCGGAAGGGCGTGGAATGCGTCGTTTGACTCGAGAGCGCTGCGATCAGCTGTACCAATTGCCCATGAAGGGGGCGGTCAGCAGTCTGAATGTGTCAGTGGCTGCAGGTATCAGTCTTTTCGAGGTCGTTCGGCAGCGGGGTTGATCCGGCCGCAATTCGCGTTACGACAGGGCAGGCGAGTGGCGTGATCCGCTACTCGATTGCTTGTCACGTATTGAAAAACAAGTTATGATTGAAAGGCTTTGTCAACCGGCAAGGTAAACTTCCTCGTCCAGTCCTGTATCTCCTCGGTATCGGGGCGGGCGTTAATCCACAGGGAGCAATAATGCGCCATTACGAAATCGTGTTTCTGGTCCACCCTGACCAGAGCGAGCAGGTGCCTGCGATGATCGAAAGATATCGCGGAATCATCGAAGCTCAGGACGGTGTCATTCATCGTCAGGAAGATTGGGGACGTCGTCAGCTCGCGTATCCCATCAACAAGATCTACAAGGCCCATTACACACTCATGAACATCGAGTGTGGACAGCAGGCGCTGGACGAACTGACCAGTGCATTCAAATTCAATGACGCCGTCATCCGCCACATGGTTCTGTTGCGTGACGAAGCGATCACGGAAGCCTCACACCTGATCAAGAAAGAAGAATCTCGTGGTGACGAAGAGCGTCGCGCACGCAGCAGCGACGATGATTCCGGTAGCTCGGATGCAGAGACTGCAGCACCTGCCGCTGCAGCTACTGACGCCGCCAACTGATCCCACCAGGAGAATTCATCATGTCACGTTATTTTCGTCGCCGTAAATACTGCCGTTTCACTGCCGAAGGCATCACTGAAATCGACTACAAGGATCTTGAACTGCTCAAGGGTTTCGTTACCGAAACCGGCAAGATCGTTCCCAGTCGCATCACGGGTACCAAGGCTCGCTATCAGCGTCAGCTGGCCACGGCCATCAAGCGCGCACGATACGTTGCCCTGCTGCCCTATACCGATCAGCACTAGAACTTTCGAATCTGGCGGCAAGTCGGAATGCATGTCTCCGATGGTGAGTCCGTTCAGCTGCCAACGAGCAGCTGGACCGGTTTTTTCGGAGATTCCGACTGACGCAACAGGGGTGACGTCGATGAGGTCGTTCAACAGGGTTGGCAGATCATGATAGGTCTGGCCAGAATTGCCGATCGAGGGCCGTTTGTCGCGGCCGCTCTGGCAGCTGCCCTGTTGCTGGCGGCCTTGTGGCTGCCTGCATTGGTTGCAGCTGGCAATATGTCAGGAATGCTGATACTGGCGAGCATGGCTTCCATGTTCTTCCTGATCGCCAGTGCGGCGGTAGTGGCCTTTGTCGCGTTGCGACACGGGGAACTTTCCGCGATTCAGGTGGTGGGCGGTTGTCTTGTCATGCTGATCGTGGTGTCCATCGTGTTGTACCAGTCGCCGATCCATGTACCGCTGGTGGCCAGTGTGTTCTGGTTGCCGGCAATACTGGCGGGCATGGTGCTGGCGCGTTCGGTGAAGCTCGATTATGCCGTTCTGACCATCGTCGCCTGTGGTGTGGTGGTCGTCATCGGTCTGAGCCTGATCACCGGCGACAGCACCGAGTTCTGGCGTTCCCAGTTCGGTAGTGCGGTCGTGATGGAGGAGGATGCAGCCGCGCTGAGTGTCGAGCAGCAGGAAGCCTTCATGACCACCATGGCCAGAATGATGACAGGGGCTCTGGGTGTTTCTGTGGTCAGTATCGCGCTGGGTGCATTGTTTCTGGCGCGTTCCTGGCAGGCGGGTCTGTTCAATCCGGGCGGATTCCAGAAGGAGTTTCACGCACTATCGCTGGGCCGCAATGCAGCCTTCGCATGTGTCCTGATCGTTGCTCTGGCCATCATGATGGGTGGGCAACTGGCCGGGGCCATCGCAATGGTCGTGATATTCGCTTTTTTCGTACAAGGGCTGGCCGTGACTCACGCGTTGGTCAAACAACGCGGCATGCACCGCTACTGGCTGCACGGAATCTACGTGCTGCTGCTGCTGCCGCATACTTTGCTTTTACTGGCAGCGCTGGGTCTGGCGGATAATCTGTTCAGCCTGCGGCGCTCCAAGAATGTCTGATTGGAGAATTTATAATGCAAGTCATACTGCTTGAGAAAATCGACAAGGTCGGTCTGCTGGGTGATTTGGTAGATGTGAAGGCCGGTTACGCACGGAACTTCCTGCTGCCACAGGGCAAGGCTGAAATGGCCACACCTGACAACCTTGAAGCATTCAAGCAACGCCGTGCCGAGCTGGAAAAGCAGCAGGAAGAGGCGCTGTCCGAGGCGAATTCTCGCAAGGCCGCTCTCGAAGGCACTACCGTGAGCATCACGTCACGTGCCGGAACAGAAGGCAAGCTGTTCGGTTCCATCGGAACCGAGGAAATTCGTGCGGCGTTCGAAACAGCTGGCCAGACTGTCGAGAAGAAGGAAATTCGTCTGCCTGAAGGTCCGCTGCGCAACGTCGGTGAGCATCCCGTCACACTGCATCTTCATGCTGATGTGGATGTTGAAGTCATCGTCAACGTGGTTGGCGAAGAAGTCTGATTCTAATCTGTCGGTCCCGGATGACGATCATCTGATCGTCGCCGGTGATACCCTGTGGTGGGATGCCGGGGTGTTGGATGCAAGATTGCGTCAGGCTCGCAGTGTACGATGCCAAGCGTGTCTGACCATGTGACACTCGCATGGGAAATGGGCGGATAATCCTGATCTGTTCGGGGATTGAGTGCCCTTCAGTCACCTGATTATCAGCGCCAAGCCGGAGTAACTTGCAGATGGTTCATACGCCCGAAGATTTTGGTTTTCCTACGGCGATGGAGCAGGATGAGTACGGTGCGCCTCTGGATGCGTCACCGGAGGATTTTGGTGTGGATCTGGCGGCTTTTGGCCCCCCGGAAGCACCCCCCAACCCCCATCCGGGGTATGGTGGCGCGCAGAACGATAACTGGCAGGGCGGCGGTTCACGTTCCGGCAAGCGTTCCACGAAACAGTTGATGGAGCAGCTGGCCAAGCGTCGCAACAACGAGCCACCTCAATCACTTGAAGCGGAACAGGCGGTTCTGGGTTGCCTGATGCTGGAGGCCAACGAAGCCTTCGACAAGGTGTCGGAAACGGTCAGTGAATCCGACTTCTATCAGTTCAATCATCGCCTGATATTCCGTGCAGTCTCGGCACTGGCCATCGAAGGGCGGCATCCCGACGTGGTGACCGTGACCGGCTGGCTGCAGACACAAGGGGATCTTGAAGATGCCGGTGGCCTGAACTATATCGGTGCACTGGTGGAAGTGACTCCCAGTGCCAGCAACATCAAGGCCTACGCCGAGATCGTGCGTGAACGATCAGTGCTCCGACAGTTGATTGCGGTGGCCAACGAGATCGCAGACAGTGCCTATGATGCGGGCGGCAGAAGCTCGAAGGACCTGCTGGACGAGGCCGAGACCAAGGTGTTCGCGATTGCCGATCAGACGGCCAGGGGCGGCGGCGGCTTTCATGACATCAAGAGCGTCCTGTCGGGCGCCATCGAACGCATCAACATGCTGTTCGAATCCGATGACGCGATCACTGGCTTGTCGACCGGATTCACCGAGCTGGACGAGAAGACCAGCGGATTGCAGAAATCGGATCTGATCATCGTCGCGGGGCGTCCTTCCATGGGAAAGACAACATTCGCGATGAATCTTGCGGAAAATGCGGCCATGGTGTCGGATGCACCGGTTGCCATCTTCAGCATGGAAATGCCGGCCGAGCAACTGGGCATGAGGATGATCTCCTCGCTTGGGCGGGTGGAGTTGCAAAAGCTGAGAACCGGCAAGCTGATGGAGCAGGATTGGCCAAGGATCACCTCGGCCATCACCTTGTTGAACCAGAAACGCAATGTCTACATCGATGATACGCCAGCCCTGACGCCAACCGATCTGCGCGCTCGCTGTCGGCGTCTGGCGCGTGAGCATGGCATCAGCCTGATTGTCATCGACTATCTGCAGTTGATGCAGATTGCCGACAGCAAGGAGAACCGAACCAGTGAAATATCGGAAATCTCTCGCTCTCTCAAGGCACTGGCCAAGGAATTGCAAGTTCCTGTCATTGCATTGTCCCAGCTCAATCGAAGTCTGGAGCAACGTCCGGACAAGCGCCCCGTCATGTCCGATCTGCGCGAGTCCGGCGCCATCGAGCAGGATGCCGATGTCATCATGTTCATCTATCGCGATGAGGTGTACAACCCCGAAGATGAAGCCAGCAAGGGGCGGGCGGAAATACTGATCAGAAAGCAGCGAAATGGACCGGTCGGGACAGTGCATCTTACCTTTCTGGGGCAATATACCCGTTTCGAGAACTATTCTCCGGAAGTCATGACAGGTGAATTTTCCTGATGGGTGGTAACGTTTGATGGCACATGAATTCATGGCTTCACGCGAATTGGGTCAAGGGTCCGCGGACTTGAACAGACGGTCGGTCACCATCACGGTCAATCTGCCGGCCTTGCGTCAGAATCTGGCCACAGCCCGACGACTGAGCGGCGGTTGCCGGCAGTTTGCCACCATCAAGGCCGATGCCTATGGGCACGGAGCGGTGGCCGTCGCACATGCATTGTCACCGCGAGCCTCGAAGCGTCAGTACAGTGAACCGGCATCGGCGACCAATGAGCCAACCGTCGCAGTGGCTGATGGCTTTGCCGTCGTGACACTGGAAGAGGCGCTCGAACTTCGTCAGTCCGGCATTCGTCAGGCGATACTGGTTCTGCAAGGGCCGCAGAACGGGGAATCCGCATCGCAGATGAAGCGGCATCAGTTCTGGCCAGTGATACATGATCGGCATCAGTACGAATGGTTCCGGCAACATCCCGATTGCGGTGAATTGCGCGCCTGGTTGAAGGTCGACAGCGGTATGGGTCGCCTGGGTTTCCAGCCGGAGGAGGCCGCTCGCATTCTGGCTTCAGACGACAAGGTGTTCTGGTCAGGTTTGATGACCCACTTTGCCTGTGCTGATGAAACCGGCAATCCGTTCACCGAGCAACAGGTCAGCCGGTTCAACGGCGTGCAGCCGCCCATGGCGCTGCAACGCTCCATGGCCAATTCCGCAGCCGTACTGGCATGGCCGATCAGTCGAGCCGACTGGGCGCGGCCAGGTATCATGCTGTACGGATGCAATCCGCTGGATCGTGAGCTGGCCAATGACGTTGTGCTGCATCCGGTCATGACCGTGGAGGCGCCATTGATCTCCGTGAAACTCATGAAGCGAGGAGCCGGCATCGGGTATGCGCAGGCATGGCGGTGCCCGGAAGACATGCCCATCGGTTACGTGGCAGCGGGTTATCGAGATGGCATCCCCAGGGTTCTGGATGAATCTGCCCGTGTGAGCATTGCCGGATGCCAATGCCCTGTGGTCGGACGGGTATCGATGGATTCGTTTGCTGTTGATCTGCGCCAGGTTCCGGAGGCGCGAGTGGGCGACGCAGTGGAGTTGTGGGGAAAGAACAATCCGATCGATGAACTGGCCAGAGCCGCCGGTACCATCAGCTATGAATTGCTGACATCGATTCGTGGCAAGCGCATCTATATCGATAGGTGACCAGAGTTCAGTACTGTTTTTTACTTTTTTGCAACACCCTGCTCATGAAACTCTGGGTATCCTAACCTTCGTTGTCGTGACAGTCGGACCTGAATCGCTCCCGTTCCAGCTTCGGGTACCTTCTGAGCCTCAACTCTGACTGCCCGTGGAACGTGTCATGCACGTAACGGGCAGATGATAGGGATAGCTGAAAACAGTCAGGCTGTATGGATCAACGCTCCAGATATTGCAATTTGTCGGTCTTGCCCTCCCACTCCTTCGCATCTGCCGGAGGATCTTTCTGTACAGTGATGACCGGCCATACGGCCGATAGTTCGGCATTGAGCGCCAGAAAGGGCTCATCTTCGGGTTTCATGTCCTCTTCGGCAACGATGGCGTCAATCGGGCATTCAGGCTCGCACAATGAGCAGTCGATGCACTCTTCGGGATCGATGACCAGAAAATTGGGACCTTCATGGAAACAGTCGACAGGGCAGACTTCCACGCAATCGGTGTACTTGCACTTGATGCAGTTTTCGGTAACCACGAAGGTCATGAGCAGGTCTCTTTTTTTGGCTTGACTGTTGCAAATATTAGCAAATTCGCGGGTTTTGGTATGACCCACGTGTGTTGCTCCTTAACACCCGATGATACCGTAGGGACACCAGGGCAGTCATCGGAATGGATCTATAAAACATTATGAAAGCGATCAAGAAGGCAGTATTTCCGGTAGCAGGCATGGGCACGCGTTTTCTGCCGGCAACCAAGGCCAATCCGAAGGAAATGTTGCCGGTAGTGGACAAACCTCTCATCCAGTATGCGGCAGAGGAAGCAGTAGCTGCGGGTGTCGACACGCTCATCTTCGTTACGGGCCGCAACAAGCGCTCGATCGAGGATCATTTCGACACGGCCTACGAGCTGGAGCGCGAGCTCGAAGCCAAATCCAAGGACAAGATGCTCGAGGTACTGCGCAGCATTCTGCCGAGTCATGTCAATTGTGTATTCATACGTCAATCGCAGGCGCTGGGCCTGGGCCATGCGGTGTTGTGCGCACGCCCCGTGGTGAATGACGAGCCCTTTGCCGTCATCCTGGCGGATGATCTGATCAATGCCGGTGACAACGAAAAGCCTTGTCTCAGCCAGATGGTGGACCTGTTCAATTTTCAGCATTGCTCCATTCTGGGTACCGAACAGGTGCCGAAGGAAGACGTCAGCTCCTACGGTATCGTGGACGGCGTGGTGGTCAAGCCGGGCCTCATGGAAGTGTCGGGCATCATCGAAAAACCTCCGGTGGACAAGGCGCCCAGCAATCAGGCTGTCGTGGGACGCTACATTCTGACGCCGCGAATTTTCGAATTGTTGGAAAATACCAAGCGCGGTGCCGGTAACGAGATTCAACTGACTGATGCGATTGCCGATCTGCTCAAGGAGCAGCGCGTACTGTCGTACAACTTCAAGGGTCGCCGCTTCGACTGTGGCAGCAAGCTCGGTTATCTGAAAGCGCAGGTGGAATTTGCTCTGGAGCATGAGGAAGTCGGCGTTGAATTTCGCGAATTCCTGAATACGCTCAGTGCTCGCGAAGACCAGAAGGTTGTCGCCCTCAAGAAGTGATGAACAAGCGGGTCGTCACGGCGATCACGGCGACGGTTTGCTGATTCAGGACAGAACCCGTCCGATCCTGCTTCGCAGTCACAAGCTCGGATTGTGACTGCGAAGTCGTCAAGAGAGTATGCTGCGGGGCCTCGTCGTCTCTTCTGGCACGTTTTCCATGCAGTCGCGCAAGGCCTCTCTGGCCATCTTCGGTGTGTTTTTCTTCGAGTCCTCGGTCCTCGGTCAGTGGATTCCGCGCATACCTGATATCAAGAACGCACTCGGTCTGTCGGATGGCAGTCTGGGGCTGGCGCTTCTGATGATGCCATTGGGCACACTGATCGGATTCTCCGTGGCAGGGCGTATTGTCGAGTGGTCCGGACTGCGCAATGCCTGTCGGATTTTCCTGCCCCTGTGGGCCATTCTCTTCGTGGGACCGGCTCTGGCCGCCACATTCCTGCAACTCAGTGTGGCGCTGATTCTGAGCGGGCTGGCAATCGGCATGATCGAAACGGCGATGAATACCGAGGCAGCGCGAATCGAACGCGTGGCAGGCAAGCGCCTGATGTCCCGGTGTCATGGATTCTGGAGTCTGGGGACCATGTTCGGTGCCCTGATGGGTGGAGCACTGGCGCAAGCCGGTTTTTCCGTGTCCATGCATTTTCTGTTGGTCATGCCGCTGATCGCGCTTTGCGGATACCTGGCCGCTACCGCCTTGCCCCGTCTTGGCGGTCGCCCGTATGGGGTGTCAGCCGAGGATGCTGCGTGGACAGGCGATCAGGACCGTCTTGCCGAGGCAGCACTGGCAGAGGAAAGTGGATTGACGCCGAAGGAGCCACGCCTGCCGGAACTGGCCGATGATGGCGCTGGCGCAGGTCTGTTCACCTTGCCATCTTCTGCCATGGTGCTGCTGTGTCTCATGCCACTGGGCATCATGATGGTGGAGGGGGCCTTCATCGACTGGTCTGCCGTATTCATGCGTGACGTGCTGGCCGCCGGACCTCTGGTCATTGCCGTGGCCTACTCGTCCTTCTCGCTGGTCATGGCCGCGGTACGTCTCTCCGGAGACTGGCTGGCGACTCGTTACGGGGATGAATTGATCGTGAAGGTGTCAGGACTGGCAGCTTGTGTGGGGATCACGATGTTCGCTCTGGCACCGTCTACACCCTGGGCCTTTGTCGCCGCAGCGTTGTCCGGAGCGGGGGTTGCCATCGTGTTTCCTCTGGCGGTGAGTGCTGCGGCCAATCGCCCTGGCAGGTCTTCGGCAGGGAATGTGGCCTCGCTGAACATGATTTCCTTCAGTGCCTTTCTGGTCGCGCCACCCGTGATCGGTTTTGTTTCCGAACTGCTCGGCTTGCGAATCGCGCTGCTGTGTCTGGCTCCGCTGGCATTTCTGACATTTCTGTTGGCAGGTGAGGTTGCCGGGAAACGGCCTCAGACTTCTATCAGGTGATTCGGCAGTTCATCCGGATTGCCCTCGGGGGCGGGGAAGTGTTCCCATAACAGCGTCTGGCACTGATCAAGCGCACCATCAAAGCCGGCAGCGATATCACCTCGTTGCACCTGCGCGATGAAACCCTGCACGATTGCCTCCCAGCGCTGATTGTCGATCACTTCGGCCACGCCGGTATCGACGATGATCTCGACATAGTGCTCGGCGACCGATACGAATATCAATACTCCGGTGCGTTCTCGAGTCAGATGCAGTTTCTGCAGAAAGAACTGCTCACGAGCGTGGCGAGCCGCTCGTTGTTGCTTGACGGAGCGAGGAATCATCCAGAGCCTTGCCTGAGGCAACTGGAACAGCACCCCCAGACCGAGAAAGGTCAGAACCTGTGCCGGATAGAGCCAGGTCCAGGTAGCGGAGGCAAGGTCGGAATCCTGAACCGTCCAGGCGCTGCCGGCAATGCTGTTCCAGAGGTAATGCAACCCCGGAACACTCAGGGCGAGCAATGCAGCCCACAGCATGGGAATGTATCGGTAACCGTCGCTCTGTTGTGCAATGACGGTCACGACTTCGGCATGGGTACGCGATTCTGTCTGCCGGATCTTGTCGGCCAGTCTCTCTTTTTCCGCATCGTTCAGAAACGCCATGTCAGCTGTTCTCCACACTCACGCCTACCATCCCCCGGATGCACCGCCGCCGCCAAAGCTGCCACCACCACCACTGAAACCGCCGCCTCCCAGGCTGCCGCCACCACGAAAGCCGCCGCCTCCGATATGCCCGGTACGGCGGGTTCTGCCGGTACCGCCACCGCCCTTGCCAGAGCCCATGAAGTAGACAAAGAGAAAGGCGACAACCGCTGCCGCCAGGCCGATCAGAAGGTTGCCCGAGCCCAGTGTGACCGCCAGTCCCGCAAAACCTGCCGGAAAGGCGCCGTTGGCAGCCTTGCGATGGCCCGTCTTGCGGAGCAGGTGCGGGACTCCCACCATGGCAATGAATATCAGTGGTATGAAATTACCGATCTGACGACTGACGGAGTCGGATCGACGTTGCTTGCCACCACTCTCCGCGGCAGTGTATTCGCCCCGGATTGCCTGCAATATGGCATCGACACCTTGCTGGATGCCGGTCGAAAAGCTGCCCTGGCGGAAGGCGGGCAGTATCTCGCGCTGGATGATGATGCTGGACAGGGAATCGGTCAGGGCTCCTTCCAGTCCGTAACCGACCTCGATGCGCACCTTGCGTTCATTCGGGGCCACCAGCAGCAATACGCCGTTGTCATTCTCGGATGTGCCGATCTGCCAGAAACGGCCCAGGCGGTTGGCATAGTCCGCGATGTCTCGACCATCGAGTGATGTGATGGTTGCGATGACCAGCTGATTACCGGTTTCCTGCTCATGTGCTTCGAGTTGGGCGGTCAGCGAAGTCTCTTCCGAAGCATTCAGCAGCTCTGCCTGATCCACGACTCGACCGGTCAGCACTGGAAAATCGGCCTGCGCCTGCACCAGGCCGGCAAGACACAGCAGGTAAAGCGCAAGCAGCAGACGGACCGGGCTTGCGAAATTCGTACTCGTGGTGGAAGTGATCGAGATTGCAGCCATGTCTATCTGCCCGAGCCGGAAGGAGGCGGCGTGTGCTGCCGAAATCAGTTGCTGTTGAATTCAACTGTCGGATTGACGGCATCAGCTTCGCTGATCGTGAAATTCTCCTTGGGCTGCATGTCCGAATACATGAAACGATGCCACCAGCGACCGGGGATCGTGCGCAGCTCCGTATTGTAGGTCTGTACCGCCTGGATGTAGTCTCGTCGAGCGACACTGATCCGGTTCTCCGTGCCTTCCAGCTGTTGTTGAAGTGCCAGAAAATTCTCGTTCGACTTCAGGTCGGGGTAGGCTTCAACGACCACCATCAGACGTTGCAGGGCAGAGCTCAGTGCGCCCTGATTGGCCTGGAACTGCTGGAAGGCTTCCGGGTTTGTCAGAATTTCCGGAGAGATGTTCATCTGTGAAACACGCGTGCGGGCCTCGGTGACTTCGGTGAGCACATCGCGCTCCTGAGAGGCAAACCCTTCAACGGTATTGACCAGGTTGGGAATCAGGTCTGCACGTCGCTTGTACTGGTTCTGGACTTCGCTCCAGCGACCGTTGACCGCTTCGTCATAGGTGGGGATGTTGTTGATACCGCAACCGCTGAGCATGACCAGGGCTGTCAGGACACAAAGGGTTCGAAAGGACTTGCTGATCACGATAATGTTCTCCGGTGTGATGCTGCGGATGATAGCAGAAGCGTTGTCGGGCCCCGCGTGAGGTAGCGGGACAGCGCCTTTGTCGTCGGTGAAACATCGTGTCATGGAACGCTTCAGCAAACGAATGAGTCCTTGCGGCTCAGGAGTGCGTAAAATGCGGGCATGCTCAGTTTCAATGATGTCGCCTGTAGACGCGACGGTAAACGCCTGTTCGGCGATGTCGACTTCGTGATACATGCTGGCCAGAAAGTCGGCTTGACCGGCGCCAATGGCACAGGCAAATCGAGCCTGTTCGCGATGATACGTGGCGGCCTCGAGCCGGACACCGGCAGCATCAGTCTGCAGCAACAGGTGGGTATCACGCATGTAGCGCAGGAAACGCCGTCCTCCGATCGTTCTGCACTGGACTATGTCATCGACGGCGATGAGCGTATCCGCTCCCTGCAGTCTGCCATCGAGGCTTGTCCGGATGACCAGGGTGAGCGCCTGGCGAGCCTGTTGGCAGATCTTGAACAGGCCGGAGGCTATACCGTGCATTCCCGTGCCGGCGCATTGCTCAACGGTCTGGGTTTTGCCACACAGCAGCACCAGTGGCCGGTATCGCGATTTTCAGGCGGATGGCGCATGCGGCTCAACCTCGGGCAGGCACTGATGAGCCCCAATGAGCTGTTGCTGCTGGATGAGCCAACCAACCATCTGGATCTGGATGCCGTGTTGTGGCTGGAAAGCTGGCTGCGGCAACGAGAGGGAACGCTCATTCTGGTATCTCACGATCGTGAATTTCTCGATGCCGTAACCAACATGACCCTGCATATCGAATCCGGGGAAGTGACACTGGTCAGCGGCAATTACACCGCCTTCGAGCGCTGGCGTGCTGCGCGTCTCGTCAACCAGCAGGCCGCCCATGAGAAGGCGCAGGCGCGACGTCGCGAGTTGCAGGGGTTTGTCGATCGCTTCCGCGCCAAGGCCAGCAAGGCGCGACAGGCGCAAAGTCGCCTGAAGATGCTCGAGCGGCTGGGTGAAACCCAGGCCGTACGTCCCGACTCGCCGTTCACCTTCGGATTTCGCACGCCCGATACCATGCCGAGTCCGTTGGTGGTGCTGCAGAAGGCCGATCTGGGTTATGCAGAGACCACGGTACTGAACAAGGTCAACCTGACCGTGCAGAGCGGTGATCGCATCGGATTGCTGGGCGTGAATGGCGCGGGTAAATCCACTCTGGTAAAGGCTCTGGTCGGTTCCCTGGCATTGCAATCGGGAAATCGTGTGCCGGCACAGAAGCTGCGAATCGGCTATTTCGCACAGCATCAGGTCGATCAGCTGCGCGGCGATCAGACGCCGCTGCAGGCGCTGATGAGTCATGATCCGACGTTGAGTGAAACCCAGGCTCGGACTTTTCTCGGCACATTCGGCTTTTCCGGCGAACGTGCCTTGCAGATTACCGGCACACTGTCAGGTGGTGAACGTGCCCGCCTGGCGCTGTCTTTGATCGTTCAGTCACGACCGAATCTGCTGCTGCTGGATGAACCTACCAATCATCTCGACATTGTCATGCGACAGGCCCTGGCCGATGCACTGGTGGCTTTCGAAGGTGCCTTGCTGGTGATATCACACGACAGAACGATGCTGCGGGCAGTGGTCGACGACTTGTGGCTGGTGGCAGGCGGTGAGTTGAAGCCCTTTGATGATGATCTTGATGGCTATGCCCGCTGGCTTGCCAATCAACGGCAGAGTATGGCTTCAGAGTCGGATCAGGTGTCAGAGACCGACGCCGGTTCATCCGCCACAGGTCAAGCAGGCAACGCCGTGGCAGTCAATGCACCTGCGGTTCCGGATCGGCGTACGCAGAAGCGCCTGGAGGCGGAACGTCGAACGCGACTGGCACCCTTGAGCCGTGCCGTTGCCGATAGCGAAAGAATCCTGGACAAGGCGAGTAACCGTCTGGCAATGGTGCGTGAGAAGCTGTCCGATGAAGGACTATACAATGAGGACAGGAAAGCGGAATTGACCGACCTGCTCGCAGAAGAGCTTGCTGCGCGACAGGAAGTGGACAATGCGGAAGAGAAATTGCTTGAGAGCATGGAATTACTCGAATCAGCCAGCCAGGCATCAGAGGAAAAACAATGACTTTCACGAATTCACGCAAGACGGTAACCGGTGCCACACTGGTGCTGGGCTCGATGATGATGGTGCCCGGTGTACTCCAGGCTGACTCACTGGGGGCGCTGGGTAATCTGGATCAGACACGTTTCGAAGAGCTGGCAGAAAATCTCGGGGCAGCCACGCACTACAAGAGCGTCACACCTGCCGAAGGACTGGGCATCATCGGTTTCGATGTGGGATTCAGTCTGTCGAGCTCGGATATCGACAGTGAGCTGTTCGATGACGCCAGTGAAGGTTCATTCGACGCCAGCGATTTCAACCTGGCGCGCGTTCAGGTTCACAAGGGTTTGCCCTTCGGCCTGGATATCGGTGCGTCGATCGCCAGAGGTATCGATAACGATGCGACAGTGCTGGGGGCGGAATTGCGCTACGCATTGCTCGATGGCGGGATCGTTTCGCCAGCAGTCGGGCTGCGCGCCAGTTACAGCCAGATGGAGGGAATCGATGATCTTGACGTGAACAATGCGGCGCTGGAATTGAGTATTTCCAAGGGTTTTCTGGTACTCACGCCCTATGCCGGAATCGGGATCGTGCGAACGAAGGCAGATCCGGCGGCAGAGACCGGCCTGATGGAGGAGTCGGTGGATCTGGAAAAGCTGTATGTAGGTCTTACCATCAATCTGGGCCTTGCGGTAACGCTGGAAGCCGATCAGACTGGTGATATCAACACCTACACTGCCAAGGCAGGAATACGTTTCTAGACGTCAGGATGGCCGCCGCATGCGGCGGCTGCAACTGGCTGGAGAAGATGATTCAGATGACAGATGCACATGACCCGTCAGCTACTGCACCGACACCTGACGCTGTTCCGGCGTCGAGGCAGGAGGAGCAATCTGCCGCGCGTACCGGAACCGGGTTCTGGCAAATTGCCCAGAGCGTGGGGGCAGGTCTGATCGGTGTTCAGTCAAGAAAGAATCGCGAGCGTGATTTCACCCAGGGCAAGCCGATTCATTTTCTGATTGGCGGTGTGATCGGTACTGCGCTGTTTCTGCTGTGTGTCTGGCTGCTGGTTCAATACCTGCTGGCGACGAGCTGAAGCGCGACGCTGCGCGTTCGGGGAACTTGCGGCGCGTCGCCGCATTCGCCGTGTTGTCAGGGCTCGAGCCATGGCTCTTTCAAGCGATACGATGCAATGATGGATGGGCTCTGATGGGTCACACGCGCTGCCCATGGGGTACAGCGCGTGTGTGACATTGGCCTCTGCCTACATGGCAGCAATGCGTTCCCGTTGTTGCTCCAGCTGCTGCAATGAAGCCTTGGCATCATCCAGCTTGCGTTGCTCGCCTTCCACCACACTGGCTGGCGCCTTGGCCGTAAAGCCGGGATTGCTCAGTTTGCCAGTCAGACTGGTGACCAGTTTCGTCAGCTTGTCGATCTCTCGTGTCAATCGAGTCAGTTCGGCTTCCTTGTCGATCAGACCGGCCATCGGAATCAGCAGCTTCAGCTGATCGACCAGTGCAACCGCCGATTCCGGAGCTTCGGCATCGGCATCCAGTACCGTGATCGTGTCGAGTCTGGCCAGGAATGTCAGCAGCTCGGAATGCCGTTCCAGCCGTTCCTTGTCGACGGCAGAGGATTCTGCCAGATACAGCGGCAGGCGTTTGCCCGGATTGATGTTCATTTCGGCGCGGATGCGTCGAACGCCCATGACTACCTGTTTGACCCACTCGATTTCATCAAGCGCCTGTTCATCCACCAGCTGGCTGTCGCTGATCGGGTAGGGCTGCAGTGAAATGGTAGGTCCGGACTTGTCTGCCAGTGGCGCGACCTGCTGCCACAGTTCTTCGGTAATGAACGGCATGATCGGGTGGGCCAGCCGCAGAGTGGTTTCCAGCACACGAACCAGGGTAGTGCGAGTGGCCTGCTTCTGCGCCTCGCCGGTTTCACCATTGAGGACAGGTTTGGCCATTTCCAGGTACCAGTCGCAGTATTCGTTCCAGATGAACTCGTACAGCGCCGTGGCGGCCAGATCGAAGCGATATTCCTCGATATGCGTGGCCACAGCCGCCTCGGTATGTTGCAGCTGACTGATGATCCAGCGATCGATGGGATTGAGTTCAGCCGGGACGTCACTGGCATCCATGCCTTCCGTGTTCATCAGTACATAGCGCGTGGCATTGAACAGCTTGTTGCAGAAGTTGCGGTAACCCTCCACGCGTTTCAGGTCGAAACGGATATCACGTCCGTTGGAGGCCAGAGAGGCGAAGGTGAACCGAAGTGCATCGGTACCGTAGCTCGGGATGCCGTCGGCAAATTCCTTGCGCGTCTGCGCCTCGATGGCCTTTGCCTTGTGATCCTGCATGAGGTTGGCAGTGCGCTTCTCCACCAGGGCTTCCAGCTCGATCCCGTCGATGATATCCAGCGGGTCGAGTACGTTGCCCTTGGACTTCGACATCTTCTGTCCGGCGGAGTCCCTAACCAGTCCATGCATGTAGACATCGCGGAACGGTACCTCGCCATCCATGAAATAGGTGCCGAACATGACCATGCGGGCCACCCAGAAGAAGATGATGTCAAAGCCCGTGACCAGCACGGTGCCGGGGTAGAAGGTCTGCAGTCGTTCGGTTTTTTCCGGCCAGCCCAGAGTGGCGAAAGGCCACAGGGCCGAGGAGAACCAGGTGTCCAGCACATCGTCGTCCTGGCGCAGAGGCAGGTCGGCGGCCAGGGAATACTTGGTACGAACCGCCGCTTCGCTTTCGGCCACATAGATGTTGCCGGCGTCGTCATACCAGGCAGGTATGCGATGCCCCCACCAGATCTGTCGACTGATGCACCAGTCTTCGATGTTTTCCAGCCACTGGTTGTAGGTACGAGACCAGTTACCGGGTACGAAATCGATACGTCCGCTGGCCACGGCGTCCAGTGAAGGCTTGATGATGGCCGTGTGTCCACCCGGGCGACCGTCCGGCTGGACGTCTCGTGTCAGGTCGACGTACCACTGGTCGGTCAGGTAAGGCTCGACCACGGCACCGGAGCGGTCACCGCGCGGAACCATCAGCTTGTGGGCCTTGGTCTCGACCAGCAGACCGGCTGCCTCCATATCCGCAATGATTCGCTTGCGAGCTTCGTAACGGTCCAGACCGCGATAGGCTTCGGGCACCGAATCGTTCATGGCGGCGTCGTCGGTCAGCACGTTGATGACTTCAAGCTTGTGGCGCAGGCCGAGTGCATGGTCATTGAAGTCGTGGGCCGGGGTTATCTTGACGCAGCCGGAACCGAATTCCGGGTCGACATAGTCATCGGCAACGATGGGAATCTCGCGGCCTACCAGTGGCAGCGTGATGGTCTTGCCCACCAGATGACTGAAACGTTCGTCATCGGGGTGAACCGCAACAGCGGTATCGCCCAGTAGCGTTTCAGGGCGAGTGGTGGCAATGATCAGAGAACCGCTGCCATCGGTGAGTGGGTAACGGAAATGCCAGAGATTGCCGTCTTCCTCTTCACTGAGCACTTCCAGGTCAGACAGGGCGGTGTGCAGAACCGGGTCCCAGTTGACCAGACGTTTGCCACGATAGATCAGGCCATCGTCGTGCAGGCGGATGAACACTTCCTGTACGGCTCTGGACATGCCTTCGTCCATGGTGAAGCGTTCCGCCTGCCAATCCGGAGAGGCGCCGAGGCGACGCAGCTGGCGCGTGATGTTGCCACCGGATTCTTCCTTCCACTGCCAGACCCTGTCCAGGAAGGCGTCACGGCCCAGATCGTGGCGCGTCTTGCCTTCCTTGTTGATCTGTCGTTCGACCAGCATCTGCGTGGCGATACCGGCGTGATCGCAACCTGGCTGCCATAATGTGTTGTCGCCGAGCATGCGATGGTAGCGAATCAGCGCATCCATGATCGTGTCCTGGAATGCGTGGCCCATGTGCAGGGTTCCAGTCACATTGGGTGGCGGGATCATGATGCAGTAGGGATTGCCTTCCCCCCGGGGAGCAAAGTAGCCCTTGTCTTCCCAGGTGCTGTACCAACGCTCTTCGATGGCTTGCGGGTTGTATGTCTTGTCCATCGGGATAGTCTACTTCTTCGGTTGTGTCTGAGGGCTGTGTAGCAATGGCACAAGTCAGTTCACGATAGCCATGGTGCAGAGCGCTATCGGCTGTCCGGCCGAGCTTGGAGTATAAAGGCAGTTGGTCAGGATCACTGAATCTTGTGGTGGTGCAGCGGGTAACCGCGCTGCTGGTAGAAACGATAACGCAGACGACCGGCACTTTGAACCTCTGCCTGCTCATTGACAACTTCCAGCGTGCGTTCGAAGCGCGAGAAGAACGGGGGAACGTCGCTGGCCAGATTGATCAGCAGATTGCGGTCGCTGGCCGGTTCGCCGGTAGACAGATGCACCGGATCGTTGTCGCTGCTGCTGGCTACATGATCGGCAGCCAGTCGCTGATGGGCAATGAAGCTCATGGCGCGAAAATCCCACAAGCATGCATCCAGTTGTTCGAGTTGCAATTCCGAGTCACTGTAGATGAAGACCTTCTGGCGGACGCCAATGGCCTTTTCGGCCAGCTTGCAGACCAGATGAAGCCGTGCAAGCGGGTCATCACCCGCCAGCACGTAGAAATCGATTCGGGTCACGCTGTCAGTCCAGTCGATTGAACAGGTAGTTCATCAACAGGGGGACTGGACGACCGCTTGCTCCCTTGTCCTTGCCACTGGTCCAGGCGATACCTGCGATATCCAGATGCGCCCAGTTGAACTGAGTGGCAAATCGCGACAGGAAGCAGGCCGCCGTGATGGTGCCGGCAGGGCGACCTCCGATATTGGCCATGTCGGCAAAGTTCGAATCCAGCTGAGTCTGATAATCGTCCCACAGAGGCAGCGACCAGCATCTGTCACCACTGCGTTCACCCGCTGCTACCAGTGCATCGATCGTTTCCTGGTGATTGCCGAGCACCGCGCTGGCAACATGACCCAGAGCGATGATGCAGGCTCCGGTGAGTGTGGCCATGTCGATGACCGTGTCCGGCTTGAAACGTTCGGCATACGTCAAGGCATCGCACAGCACCAGTCGGCCTTCTGCATCGGTATTGAGAATCTCGATACTCTGACCGGACAGCGAGGTCACGACATCGCCGGGTCGGGCGGCATTGCCGTCGGGCATGTTCTCGGCAGCGGCAACGATGCCGATGACATTCAGAGGCAATTGCAGACTTGCCACTGCATGCATGACACCGAAGACACTGGCGGCACCGCACATGTCGTACTTCATCTCATCCATGGACTCGGATGGTTTGATCGAGATACCACCGGTGTCGAAGGTAACGCCCTTGCCGACAAGCACGATCGGTTTGCCTGCGCGCTTCTGCCCCTGATGTTCCATGACGATGAGCTTGCCGGCTTGCTGACTGCCGCGCGATACCGCGAGGAAAGCACCCATGCCCATGGCTTCCATCGCTTCTTCGTCGACAATGGTGGTTGTCAGGGAAGCATGCTCGGTAGCCAGTGCCTCGGCCCGTTCGGCCAGGTATGACGGTGTGCAGATATTGGGTGCAAGATTTCCCAGATCCCGAGTGAGATGCATGCCTGTTGCCGTCGAGGTGCCACGCTGCACCGCTGTTGCGGTCTCTTCAAGCTGCGATCTGTCAACGCTCAGGACACATTCTTCCAGTGCAGGGGACGACGGTGTGTCACGCCGCGGGTGCAGATCGAAAACGTAGGCACTGTTGATCAGATCGCACGCCAGTTGCTCGGCCAGATCCGCAGCCGACAGGGTTTCATCCGAGATCGTGTTCAGGCTGTCGCTGATGAGTTGTGTGGCCGGAGTTGCCAGCACGGCCTTGCTGGCAGCCTTGCTGGATGCTCGCCACACATTCGCTGAAAATGTCTTGCGTTCTCCGAGACCGACCAGCAGGATTCGCGAGGCGGTAGTGCCAGGCATCGCATGCAACAGCAGCGTTTCGGCTTTTTCACCTTTGAAATCGCCGTTGGCGTACAGGGCCTTGAGTTGTCCATCGGACTCCTTGTCGATCTTGCGAGCCGCTCCTTTCAAGCGACCATCGGCAAACAGGAAAAGCAGTTGGCAGGCGTTGTCGGTGGTTCGAGGCAGGCGGTTGGCGACATTGATTTGCATGGTGTCAGGAAATTTCCGAGTATCTGTTCTCCACTAGTGTACTGCAGCTTATGAAGTACACTTGTCATTGGCAACCGTGAGTCACACGTTGTCGGAGATGCTTGAGCTCGTGAAGACAGGCTGAACGTCCACCGCCTGTACCTGGATACGCTGCAAACTATGCGAATACTGGATCGCTACCTGATGAAGGAGATGCTGGTCACGTGGCTGGCAGTACTGGTTGTACTGCTCGTCATCATGATCGGCAATGTACTGGGGCGCAGTCTGTCCAGTGTCACCGACGGTGCCATTCAGGCAGACATGCTGCTGATTCTGGTGGGTGTGAAATCCATCAGTCTGCTGGTAACCCTCATACCGCTGGGGCTGTATCTGGGAATACTGCTGGCGCACGGGCGCTTCTATCGCGACAACGAGATGTCGGTCATGCAGGCCTGCGGTGTCGGCTGGCTTGATCTGATGCGACCGACTGCCGTGATCGGATTGCTGGGAGTCATCTTCATTTCCATACTGACCGTCTTTGCCTCTCCCTGGGCTGCACGTTATGAACAGCAACTCAAGCAGACCATCCGGGATCAATCAGCCTTGAGTCTGGTTACTCCGGGCAAATTCATCGAGTCCAGTGATGGCAATACGGTGTTCTTTGCCCGTCAGAGCAATCCCGAGAGAACCCAGTTCAACGATGTCTTCATGTATCGACAGAAAGGGGAGGGCATCCCGGCGGTCGACTCGGCCCGGGTTGCCTCCTATCAGGTAGATCCGGAAACCGGCGATGAATACCTGGTATTCACCGATGGGCAGACCAGTGTCGGCAAGCCGGGGGATGATGAATACACCGTTACCGATTTCAAGCGTCAGGGGATTCTGCGACCCCGAGAAGAAGCCGGAGAGCCTCGTCTGATCATCAAGGGCAAGCGTCTGTCGCAATTGTGGGGTACCGGTGATGCTGCCGATCAGGCCGAGCTGCAATGGCGTATCTCCATTCCGCTGGCAGCGTTGTTGTTGGCTCTGCTGGCCGTTCCACTGAGTTATACCTCGCCACGCGAGGGGCGTTTCGGCAAGATCGCGATAGCCATACTCATCTACATTCCCTACGCCAATCTGCTGGTGCTGATGCGCAAGTGGATAGCGGCGGGAACCGTGCCCGCCTGGGTTGGCTTGTGGCCGGTTCACATGGCTGTGGCCTGTCTCATTCTGTTCTTGCTGGCCAGACGCGTTGGCTGGTCATGGTTGTCAGGTCGTTATCTCTCGGGTTCGTCTTCCGTCAAGGTACAGGGGACTGCATGATGTTCGGCATACTGGACAGATACATCGGTCGTTCCATACTGCTGACCAGCCTGCTGGTCCTGATGACACTGGTTGCATTGGCAAGTATCTTCGCTTTCATCAGCGAGCTCGATGATGTCGGCAAGGGCAGCTATTCGGTATCGGACGCAGCACAGTATGTCTTTCTGACCATACCGGGCAAGGCGTATACGCTGTTTTCACCGGCTGTTCTGCTGGGTAGTCTGCTGGGGCTCGGTGCACTGGCATCCAACAGTGAGTTGACCGTGATGCGCGCGGCTGGCGTCTCGGGTGGGCGCATCATACGGGCCGTTGTCGTGACCGGCGTCGGTCTGATGTTGCTGATCGCCCTGTTGGGCGAGACCATCATGCCGCGTGCTGAACAGATCGCCGAGGAACTCAGGCTGACCGCTTTGGAAAAAAGACTCTCGGTAAAAGGCAGCAGAGGTCTGTGGCTCAAATCGGCAGATCAGTTTGTCAACGTCGGAACCGTGATGCCGGATTTCACACTGCTTGATGTCAGTGTGCATCGCTTCGAGGGCAACTCCCTGAGTATGGCAATGAGTGCTGCACGAGCGCGTTTGCTGAATGATGACTGGTTGCTTGAAGATGTGAAAATGACAAACCTGGGGTCCGATGAAATCTCCAGCGAGCATCTGGACAGCGTTTCCTGGAAGGCGTTTGTCCGTCGAAATACTGTCACATCGGACGATAACGTCAAAAATACTGACGTGCCAGACTTGGTTAGTGCCGATGTTCTGAAAAGTATTTCGGTCTCTCCGGAGAGTCTTTCCGCCAGCAATCTGCATGATCAGGTGCAGTATCTGAAAGCGAATCAACTGGACAGTCGACTGATCGAACTGGCCTTCTGGGTAAAGATCGCTAGCCCCTTGTCGACACTGGTCATGCTCATGCTCTCCTTGCCCTTCGTGTTCGCTTCGCAGCGTTCCGGAGGAGCGGGTCAGAAGATCTTCATCGGCATCATGCTGGGCATCATCTATGTGTTGCTGAACAAGCTCCTTACGCAACTTGCATTGGCGAACGGCTTGTCGCCAATGCTCAGTGCAGCCTTGCCGCTGGTGGTATTTCTGCTCGTCGCCCTGATCGGAATCAAACGCACCACCTGACTGCCTGAGCCGGCCTGTCCGTTTGCCAGGCTCTTGAGTTCGGAGGGTTTGTAACTACTTGTAATACAATACAATTCTAGTCTTGCTGAGCTTGTCGTGCAGGGCTGTATTGTCATCGTTGAACAACATGTAGAACAAGGTGAAGATGAACAGCAGGCTGCCTGAAAGGTAGCGAATCAGGGACTGCTGGAACGAGATGGATTCGTGTTGTCTGCCTTCAACCCTGATGCGCCATGCACTCATGCCGAGTGTCTGTCCTCCATGTCGCCAGAACCAGTCGAAGAACAGAAAACCCACCAGGTACAGAGCGAAATAATAGGCTGGGCTCTGGATGGCTTCGCCATGATTGAAGGCAATGGCAATGGCCGTGATGATGAAGAACAGGGCAATCAACAACAGGCAATCATAAAGAAAGGAGGCGCTGCGTCGAAACATCAAGGAGAAGGTTGATGAAATGTTATGCATTCTGGTTTTCTTGGTCGTGAAACTACACGAAGTTTGAATCGATTATTAAAGCAGGCATGACACATGCGATACCGGTGTAGTTTTTGAATTGCATACAAATCGCACAGCTTTCGTTATAGTTTTGCAAGGGTTTCATTTTTTCATTTGTACGTTGCAGTTGAAATAGTTTTGCATCATGTAGACAATGCGGCCACACGGCATGAGTTGTTAAGGCTTTCGGTTCGTGTTCGAAGTGATGTTTGGCTAGCCAGATTTCAATGTGCATCAAGGTGTTCGATCATGATGGTCCATGGCTTGAGTTTCACCACCAGTGAGTCAGGGAACGGAAGATCGAATGAATGTTGGCAGTCAGTTGGCTGTTCCGGGAGTCTGGCGTCATGGCTCCTGTATTTGATTTTCTACTCAATGGTCAGGAGTTGAACCATGGCACGAATCAGTAAACCGGCTGCAGCCAAGCCTGCTAATGCCACGAAGAAGACTAGCAGCAAAAAGCGCGCTACCAAGAAAAAGGCAACCGGAAAAAAGAAGGCTGCCGGCAAGAAGAAGGCGGTAAGCAAGAAAAAGGCAGTCGGCAAGAAGAAAGCCGTGAGCAAGAAAAAGGCAGTCGGCAAGAAGAAGGCCGTGAGCAAGAAAAAGGCAGTCGGCAAGAAGAAGGCCGT
>CANLXI010000028.1 GCA_947495035.1 uncultured Granulosicoccus sp. | reverse complement strand
ACTGCTCGACTGCTCGACTGCTCGACTGCTCGACTGCTCGACTGCTCGACTGCTCGACTGCTCGACTGCTCGACTGCGACAGGCTGCCCGGACACCCCTATTTTTTCAACCACCTTCAATCAACGATACAGGAAACATGATGAAAGACAGTCAACCCGGAACAGGCAACAAGGCTCTGCACGACATTTCTGGTGGCGGGCTCACCGCGCATGAACGTCAACGACGACGCCTGCTCAAGGGCGCCTCTGCCAGTGCAGTCGTCGCCGCTTCCACCGTATTCGGTGTGCCGACGCTCTGGGCTCAGAACATCAAGAACGTCACGCTACGCCAGTTCGGCACAGGTGTCTCCAATCTCAACGATGTGGCCGACAAGGTCAAGGAAGATCTCGGCTTCACGCTGGAGATGACCGCACTGGATTCGGACTCGGTGGCGCAAAGAGCCGCAACCCAGCCCAAGTCGTTCGATATTGCCGATATCGAATACTGGATCTGCAAGAAAGTCTGGCCGGCCGGCAATCTGCAAGCGATGGACACCAGCAAGATTGCCAACTACGACAAGATCGTCGGCATCTTCAAGGACGGCAAGCTGACCCCGGAGAGCACGATTGCTCAGGGTACGGCTCCCCATTCGGTTGGCTTTGTCGACGGCCCCGATGGCAAGCAGTTCATCGATGAAGAGTCCGGCTGGATGACGCTGATCCCGACAATCTACAATGCTGACACCCTGGGCATACGTCCCGATCTGATAGACGGTGAGGTCACCTCCTGGGCACAGCTGCTCGATCCACAGTTCAAGGGCAAGGCGTCCATTCTCGACATCGCCTCCATCGGCATCATGGATGCAGCCATGGTGTGTGAAGCCATGGGTGAGATCACCTATGGCGACAAGGGCAACATGACTCGTGAAGAGATCGACAAGACACTGGCCATCATGACCGAAGCGAAGAAGAATGGACAATTCCGGGCGTTCTGGAAAAGCTTCGACGAGAGTGTAAACCTGATGGCCTCTGGTGAAGTGATCATCCAGTCCATGTGGTCCCCTGCCATCTCGGCGGTAAGAGCCAAGGGTATCCCTTGCGTCTACCAACCACTGAACGAAGGTTATCGCTCCTGGGGTGGCGGGATCGGTCTGTCCAGAAACCTCAGCGGCCTGGAACTCGATGCCGCCTATGAATACATCAACTGGTACCTCTCGGGCTGGGTAGGCGGCTATCTGATGCGTCAGGGCTACTATTCCGCCGTACCGGAAACATCAAAGAACTTCATGACAGCCGATGAATGGGGCTACTGGTTCGAAGGCAAACCCTGTGAAGGCGAAATCGTCAATCCGCAAGGTGTCGTCATGGAACAAGCCGGCGCCGTGCGTGACGGAGGCTCCTTCGAACAGCGCATGGGCAGTGTGGCCTGCTGGAATTCGGTCATGGATGAAAATCAGCACATGATCCGCAAATGGAATGAATTCATCGCGGCCTGAGCCTGATCAGCCGTCCGGCCCCCGGACGGCAAGCTGCCGGTTCCGCTGCGCCTGCCTCCCAGGGCGCAGCGGCTTCCCCGGCAGTTGGGACATTCCCGCAAACGTCTCGACTTTCTGCACTTCACGCAACCTTCCCACGGAGATCCTTTCTTGAATTCGGAACGCCTTCGTCTGTCCGGCATCAGCTGGCTACAGCTATCCCCGATAGTGCTGATTCTGGGATTCTTCCTGGTATTGCCCATTCTGGCCATCATCACTGTCAGCTTCTGGAGCTCGACCGAGTACAGCTACTTTCCGGACTTCCAGTTCGAGAACTACCAGTACCTGTTCGCATCCAGCGTCACCTGGTCGGTCTATCTGAAAACACTGTTGTTCACCTTCATCACCTGGGCGTCAACCCTGCTCATCGGCTTTACGGTCGCGTATTTTCTGGCGTTTCATGTCCGCAGCCTGTACGTGCAGATCGGACTGTTCCTGCTGTGCACCATACCGTTCTGGACATCCAATATCATTCGCATGATTTCCTGGATCCCGTTTCTGGGCAGAAATGGCATTGCCAACAGCGCTCTGATGGACATGGGGGTGATCGAGCAGCCACTGGAATGGCTGCTGTTCTCGGACTTCGCCGTCATCCTGGCCTTCGTGCACCTGTTCACGCTGTTCATGATCGTACCCATCTTCAACACCATGATGCGCATTGATCACAGTCTGATCGAAGCCGCACGCGACGCCGGGGCCACGGGCACGCAGATTCTGACCAATGTCATCATCCCCCTGAGCAAGCCCGGCATCATGATCGGATCGATCTTCGTGGTCACACTGGTCATGGGAGATTTCATTACCGTACGGTTCATGAGTGGCGGACAGAGCGCCTCGGTCGGGCGCCTGATTTCCAACGAGATCGGTCTGTTGCAATACCCTGCCGCCTCGGCCAGCGCCGTGGTTCTGTTGGCCACCGTGCTGCTGATGATCTCGATCATGCTGCGCTTTGTCGACATCAGAAAGGAGCTTTGATCATGAGTGACAAACGCCCCCTCAGCTTCTATCTGCTGGCCCTGTTCTTCGCCCTCTTCGTGTTGTTTCTCTACGGGCCGACAATCACGATTGCCATTCTCTCGTTCCAGGGCCCTTCCGGAGGCCTCACCTTTCCGATGAATGGCAGCTCTCTGCACTGGTTTCGCAATCTGTTCGAGCAACAGGCCGTGGGCGATATCTGGGGCTCCTTCCGCCGCTCGCTGACACTGGGTCTGATCGTGATGGTAGTCACGGTCGTTGTGTCGCTGATGGGAGGCATGGCCTTTCGACGACGTTTTCACGGATCCAGCCTGGTGTTCTATCTGATCATTACCAGTCTGATCATCCCCTCCATACTGATATCGCTGGGCGTGGGCATCCTGTTCAACGTGCTGGACATGGATGTGCACTGGTCCACCTCCGGACTGGGTTCACAACTGACCTGGACTCTCCCCTTCGGTCTGCTGATCATGTTCGCCGTCTTCAATCGGTTCGACAGCCGTTATGAAGAAGCGGCGCGTGATCTGGGAGCCAGCAACTGGCAGGTCATTCGGTACATCGTCCTGCCACTGATCGCGCCAAGCCTGATTGGCGTCGGTCTGTTCGGCTTTACGCTTTCCTACGATGAATTTGCCCGAACACTGCTGACGGCCGGCTCGTACAACACCTTGCCTCTGGAAATCTACGGCATGACAACCAGCGTCACCACACCCGTGCTGTATGCGCTGGGCACACTGACAACGATCTTCTCCTTCCTGATCATCGGCCTGTTTCTGGGCATCTTTCTATGGCTGCGCCGCCGCACCCATCGCGCAGCGGCAGGAAAGTCGACCACTACCAAATGAGAATAGGCGAACCCCGAAAGACATGCTAGCGTCCATGCTCGAGTCAGGTCGAATCGGCAACCAGTCCGATACAGGGGGTAGACCACGCCCTGCCTGACTACCGAGCACCCCGGAGCGCAACGTCCGGCGTGCATACCGCCAGGCTCAGGGGAAATCGAATGTCTGTCAGGGCTTTGTGCCAACGCAGGAACCGCATCGAAACGCAGTGGGACAGCTTTCTGTCGGGCAAGCAACTCACGGCGGCCGAGGCTGTCAATCGGGACATCATGGAATCCTGGCAACGCAGCACACGCCGTCTGTCCCGGCAGACCATGGTGGCACCGGTTGCCGATGATTACCTGACACGGCATCAATGGCATGATTCTCCCCTGTACCGGGCAACCCTGGCAGAGCGTGAGAACATGGACCAACTGGTGCATGAAGGAGAGATGGTCGCCGCCATCGCGGATACCAGTGGACACTTGCTGTGGACCAGTGCCAGCAGCTTCATGCGCCCCAAGGCCGAATCGGTCAATTTCCGGGCAGGCGGGATCTGGGATGAGTCTTCGGCCGGTACCAATGCTGTAGGCCTGTCGCTGGAATTGCGTCGGCCGGTTACCGTCTTTTCATCCGAACACTTCCTGTCTTCGGTTCGTGACTGGGTCTGTTACGCTGCTCCGATCATTCACCCACAGACTCGCGAATGTCTGGGGGTTCTCGACATGTCGACCACCTGGGAACACTATACTCACATGGGGCAGGCTGCCGTTGCCGGCATTGCCAATTCCATTGCATCCCGGCTGCCGGCAGAAGCACCTCGTGCAGAACTGGAGATCCACGCCCTGGGTCAGGCTCGTGTGATCTTCAGAGGCAAGACCCTGGCAGTGTCGATGCGACAACTGGAAATTCTCTGTCTGCTGGCACTCAATCCGCAAGGCTTGACGCTGAGCCAGTTGCATGCCGCGCTGTATGGTGACTCTCCCGTCTCCACTTCCACGCTCAAGGCCGAACTGTCACGTTTGCGTGCACTGCTCGTCGGCAACATCGGTTCTCGCCCCTACCGACTTCAGGTAGACGTCTTCGCTGATTTCATCGAAATCTGGACGGCCCTGCAGGCCAGGGACAACGATCGGGCCATGCGCCTGTATCGTGGCTCGCTGATCACCGAATCGCTTGCCCCGGAACTCGAGGAATGGCGACGCTGTATCGATGCTCTGATGGTGCGCTCGCTGGAGCACTGCGACGACACGTCTCTGCTCATCGGCAAGCTGCACAAGGGTCTGGCCGGCAGTGCACCTGTCCGTGAAAGGTTGATGGCATTGTTGACTTGAGCCAGCCTGTTCCGTGACCATCGCCTGGCCGGCGGCACACGACAGGCGGGGCCGAAAGCAACCGTCCACCGTCCACCATGGAAGTCTGCTCGTAAACCGGCATGCCTCGAGAATGCAGTGCTGTAGCGGTTCGAGGCCCACTGCCCTGTCGGACAGCGACCTCGAACCACTCATGTCAAACCTGCCTCATCGGAAATATCAGAAGAAACCCATCGGATTGATGTCATAGCTCACCAGCAGATTCTTGGTTTGCTGATAGTGATCGAGCATCATCTTGTGATTCTCACGGCCGACGCCTGATTTCTTGTAACCACCAAAAGCGGCATGCGCCGGGTAGTGGTGATAACAATTGGTCCAGACGCGTCCTGCCTCAATGCCACGCCCCATGCGGTAGGACAGATTCATGTCACGTGTCCACACACCGGCACCCAGACCGAACTCACTGTCATTGGCAATTGCCAGGGCTTCGGCTTCGTCCTTGAAGGTGGTTACCGAAATGACCGGACCGAAGATCTCTTCCTGAAACACTCGCATGTCATTGGTGCCCTTGAGCAAGGTCGGTTGCACATAGAAGCCTGATCCGAGCTGCTCGTCCATGCTCTCGACATCGCCGCCGATCAGCACTTCGGCGCCTTCCTCCTTGCCGATCCTGATGTAGCCGAGAATCTTGTCGTACTGCTGCGCGGACGCCTGAGCACCCACCATTACATCGGTATCCAGCGGATTGCCTCGCTTGATCTGACCGGCCCGTTCAATGACCATGGCGATGAATCGTTCGTAGATGGACTCCTGTACCAGCAATCGGGACGGACAGGTGCAGACCTCTCCCTGATTGAAGAAGGCCAGCACCGCGCCTTCCACGCATTTGCTGATGAATTCGTCTTCCTGGTCAAGAATGTCCTCGAAATACACATTGGGCGACTTGCCACCCAGTTCGACAGTCGAGGGGATGATGTTCTCGGCGGCACATTTGAGAATGTGAGAACCCGTCGGGGTGGAACCTGTGAAGGCAATCTTTGCAATGCGCTTGCTGGTGGCCAGCGCATTGCCGACCTCCTTGCCATAGCCGTTGACGATATTGAGAACACCCGGCGGCAGCAGATCGCCGATGATATCCATGAACACCAGAATCGATGCCGGCGTCTGCTCGGCCGGCTTGAGTACCACACAGTTGCCGGCGGCCAGTGCCGGAGCCAATTTCCAGGCAGCCATCAACAAAGGGAAATTCCAGGGGATGATCTGCCCGACAACACCCAGAGGCTCATGAAAATGATAAGCCACCGTATTGTTGTCTATTTCACCGATACTGCCTTCCTGAGCGCGCATGCAACTGGCGAAATAGCGAAAATGATCCGCGGCCAGCGGCACATCGGCATTCAGGGTTTCGCGCACCGCCTTGCCATTGTCCCAGGTCTCGGCCACGGCCAGAATCTCCAGATTCTGTTCGATGCGGTCGGCGATCTTCAACAGGATGTTCGAACGGGCGGTTACCGACATCTTGCCCCAGGCTTCACGAGCAGCATGGGCCGCATCCAGTGCCAGATCGACATCGGCGCCATCCGAACGAGCCACCTGACAGAAGACCTTGCCGTTGACCGGTGAGACATTGTCGAAATACTGCTCGGCGACCGGTGCAACCCATTCGCCGCCGATATAGTTGTCGTAACGCTGCCGGAAATTGACCACGGCACCTTCGGTATTGGGATCTGCGTATATCACTCTTCCTTCCTCGTCAGTCTTGTTATGGTCGAATTGCGAATCACTGGTTCGCAATACCCCATTGATAAACCGTCAAGGTTGGAAAAAGGTTGGTTGCCTGTCGAAGCTCAGACTGATTGCAACAGACACTCGGTCAGTGGACTGTCAGTCTCTGCCAGAGCGTCAATCACGCTGAAGTGATTCTTGCCTGGCTCGTAGATACCCCGGGTGTCGGGCAGCTGTGCACTCCATCTCTCACACAGCAGTCGCGTCTGGCGAAGAAACTCAGGTCTTTCCTCCGCCCCCACCCAGAGCGTCAGAGGCGTGCCTGTTCGAGGGGCATGCAAGGCAGGGCTCTCGGCCGTTGCCTGGTCCATGTCCAGCCGCAGTGCCTCGTTCATCGGATGCGCCAGCAAGGGACGCAGATCGTAGATTCCGCTGATCGGTACCACCTGCACCATACGCTGCAGGATCGACGATGCCAACGGCACATCCTCGTTCAGCATGCGAGTCACCAGGTGTCCCCCTGCCGAATGGCCCGTCAGCCGGATGGGTCCTTCTACCCGTTGCGAGGCAAAGGTGACAGCATCGACGATATCCTGCGTTATCTCTGCCATCGCGACGCTCGGTGCCAGGCGGTAGGACGGCAGAGCCACGCTCCAGCCACGAGCCAGGCAGCCCCTTGCCAGAAACGTCCACAGGCTCTTGTCGAATTTGTGCCAGTAACCGCCATGCACGATCACCACCAGTCCTTGCGACTGGCCTTCCGGTCTGGCGATATCCAGACATTGCCTGACATCGCTGCCGTAGGCAATGTCTGCATCCAGTCGGCCTGCGGCAGACAGCTGATCGCGCAAGGCCTGTGAATCACGAGCCCATTGTGCCGGCATCTCGGCAGCACCGGGAATATAGGCGCCGTTTTCAAAGGCGTCTGGCCAGTCTATGAAGGCCGTGTTGGAAAATTCAGGCATGTTCGACTCGTTGCTTGTTGACGGAAAGCCACCTGTCAGACGCCCAGATGACTATCTGCGATTTCCGTGCTCAATTGTTCCGGGCGCCCCGACCAGATGGTCGCCCCCTTCTCCAGAATAAAGCAGTGATCTGCCACACTCAACAATTCACGCACGGTCTTGTCCACCAGCAGGATCGACATGCCGTTGGCCTTCAAGGCGCGGATGGCAGCCCAGATCTCCTGACGAATGATCGGAGCCAGGCCCTCGGTGGCTTCATCCAGAATCAGCAGACGCGGATTGGTCATGAGGGCTCTGCCGATGACCAGCATCTGCTGCTCGCCACCGGAGAGTGTGGCAGCGGACTGACTGTGGCGTTCCTCCAGCCGCGGAAACAGTCGGTAGACTCGAGCCAGATCCCATTCGCCTCGGGTCGCTGCC
This sequence comes from uncultured Granulosicoccus sp., assembly GCA_947495035.1. Classification (GTDB taxonomy): domain Bacteria; phylum Pseudomonadota; class Gammaproteobacteria; order Granulosicoccales; family Granulosicoccaceae; genus Granulosicoccus. Next base: position 83,202 of record CANLXI010000028.1, on the reverse strand, counting down.
GCCACGAGATTTTCCCGCACACTCAGATTGGCAAACACCCGGCGCCCTTCGGGTACCAGCCCTATACCGGCCTGCGCGATCCGGTGCGAGGGCAGAGCCATGATGGATTTTCCCTGCATGTCGATCCGACCTTCACGCCTGTCAACCATTGCGCAGATGGCGTTGATGGTCGAGGATTTACCCATGCCATTGCGCCCCATGAGTGACACGACCTGCCCTTGCTCGATACGCAAGTCGACGTTGAACAGAACCTGAGTCAGCCCATACCAGGCTTGTAGTTCACCGACGTCCAGCAAGCAGTTCATTCGAGCGACTCGTTTTCAGGCTCATCGACATTGCCCATGTAGGCTTCACGCACCTCGGGGTTCCGCCGAATCTCGGCAACCGTACCGGTTGCGATGATGCGCCCATAGACCAGCACCGACAAGCGATCAGCCAGCGCGAACACCGCATCCATGTCATGTTCGACCAGCAGCACCGGTGCCTTGAGTTTCAACGAAGCCAACAGACGGGTCATCGCTCTGGAGCCCGCGGCACCAACACCGGCCATGGGCTCATCCAGAATGAAGGCTCGTGGCTCCATGGCCAGGGCCATGCACAGTTCGAGCTTGCGACGTTCACCATGACTGAGCTCGGCCGCGATGATCGACGCTCGATCCAGCAGATCCACCTGCGCCAGGAAATCGCGCGCCTTGTCGATCAGGACGGTTTGTCGATCGACTCTGCCAAAGAAGCGGAAGGTGCTGCCCGACTTGCCCTGCACTGCCAGCATCACGTTCTGCTGCACGCAGAATTCGGGAATGACCATCGATACCTGGAAGCTTTGCGCCAGTCCCGCGCGAGCCCGTTCGGTCATGCTCAGATCACCGATGTCCTTGCCAGCCAGCAGAATCTGTCCACTGTCATGGCGCAACTGGCCACTGATCTGTCGAATCAGGGTCGACTTGCCCGCACCGTTCGGGCCGATCAGGGCATGAATCTCGCCACGTCGCAAATCCAGCGAGACATCCTCGCAGGCATTCACGGCGCCAAAGCGCTTGTACAGATGTCGCACTTCGATCAGCGCATCATCGCCAGTCTGATCAACACTGTCAGCCACGTGCAGCTCCCCGGTCCAGCAGGCCGATGATACCGCCGCGCCCGTAGAGCACGACCACGACCAGCACCGCACCGAGCCAGAACTGCCAGTTCTCGCTCCAGCCACCCAGCGTCTGCTCGAGAAGGATGAAAACAGCAGCTCCCACGACGGGCCCTGCCAGTCTGGCCACTCCACCCAGGATCACGAACACCATGATTTCGCCCGAGGTATGCCAACCCAGCACCGAGGGACTGACGAAGCGATTCAGATCGGTGTACAGGGCACCGGCTATGCCGGTGATGATGCCGGAGATGACGAATGCCGTCAGCTGCACCTTGTAGGGGGAGATTCCGACGGCCGAGACCCGCACCGGATTCTGCCTGGCAGCCTGCAAAGCCAGCCCGAACCGGGACTGCACCAGGCGACTTGAGACGCCCATGGCCAGCATCAGCCAGACAAGAGCAATGGCAAAGAAATGAATGCCTGTCATCGTGTTCAGCCCCGGAAAGGTACTGCGCAGATAGACCGACAAGCCGTCCTCCCCACCATAGCTGGGCCAACTGATGGCAAAGTAATAGATCATCTGTGCAAAGGCCAGCGTGATCATGATGAAATACACGCCGCTGGTACGCAGCGACAGGGCACCGATCAACCAGGCAAACAGACCGCAGACCAGCGCCGCAATCGGCCAGATGACGAGCATGCGGGTAGTGCCTTCCAGCAGCCAGGGCGATTGCATGATGGGTTCGAAGTTCAGCGCATGGCTGGCCAGAATGCCCGCCACATAGCCACCGATGCCGAAAAACGCGGCGTGCCCGAATGACACCAGTCCGCCATAACCCAGGACCAGGTTCAGGCCGACGCCCGCCATCCCCAGGATACAGACCTTGGTGGCCAGCGTGATGATGTAAGGCTCATCCAGCCACAGGGCCAGCGACGCCACACCAGTCAGCGCCAGCAGACAGAATACGCTGATTGACGATTCCCGTGAACTCATGCCGGCTTGCCGAACAAACCCGACGGTTTGATGATGAGTATCAAGGCCATGACGATGTAGATGAGCATGGAGGCCAGAGCCGATCCCACCGAGCTGGCCGCTGCATTGTCCAGGAATTGTCGAAAGAACACAGGCAGCAGAAAGCGTCCCATGGTATCGGTCAGGCCCACGATGATGGCGCCGATCAACGCGCCCTTGATGGAGCCGATACCGCCAATGACAATGACCACGAAGGCCAGGATCAACACCGGCTCTCCCATGCCGACCTCTACCGATTGTATGGCACCCACCAGCGCTCCGGCCAGACCGGCAAGCGCTGCGCCCAGGGCAAACACGATCGTATACAACGTCGATATGTCAACGCCCAGTGCCGCGATCATCTGTCGATCGCTCTGCCCGGCCCTGATCCTGATACCCAGACGGGTTCTGGCAATGAGCAGATACAGTGCGCAGGCGATCACGACCCCGCAAACGATGATCGCCAGGCGGTAGCGTGAATAGACGATATCGATCACCGGCAAATGTACAGAGCCGGCAAGTATCTCGGGTACATCCAGATACAGCGGAAAGGCTCCGAACAGCCAGCGAGTGCCTTCCGAGAACATCAGTATCAGTGCGAAAGTGGCCAGCACCTGATCGAGATGATCTCGCTGATAGAGTCGGCGCAGCACCACCATTTCCACCAGGGCGCCGGCCAGTGCGGCTGCCATCAGACTGGCCACCAGCCCCAGCCAGAAGGAACCACTCCATCCCGCCACGGCCGCGGCGGCAAACGCACCCACCATGTACAGCGAACCATGAGCCAGATTGATCAGCCCCATGACGCCGAACACCAGGGTCAGACCAGCCGACATCAGAAACAGCATGACGCCGAACTGCAGGCCGTTGAGCAGCTGTTCGATGAAAAGACTCGTACTCATGGTCAGCCCATGAAAGACCTGCCCGTCTCAGACCAGACTACATCTTGCAGTCGGCAGCATAGACGTTCGAATGCTGCTCCAGCGCGGTCGACACGATGCGATTGGTCAGCACATCACCTTCCGCGACCACCTCGCGCACGTAGATGTCCTGGATGGGATGATGGCTGTTGTCAAAGGCAAAACTGCCACGGGTGGAGTCGAAATCCGCCTCTTCCAGAGCAGCCCGAAAGGCGTCCGCATCATCGACATCAGCCTTGGCCATGGCCGAGAGCAACAATTTGCCGGTATCGTAGCCCTGCGAGGCATACAGCGATGGCAGGCGACCATGGTTTGCCTCGAACGCCGCGACGAAGGCCTGGTTGGCCTCGTTGTCCAGATCCTTCGACCATTGCGAGGTGTTCTTCACGCCCAGGGCTGCTTCGCCCACGGCACCCAGAATGCCCTGGTCGAACGAAAATGCAGGTCCGATGACCGGCAGATCGATGTCCGACTGGTCCCACTGCTTCATGAAGCTGATCCCCATGCCGCCGGGCAGAAAGAAGAAGACACTGTCAGCGTCTGATGCCCGAATCTGCGCAATTTCGGCCGCGTAATCAGTCTGGCCCAGTTTGCTGTACAGCTCACCGGCCAGCTCCCCTTCGTAGTAGCGCTTGTAGCCCGTCAGAGCGTCCTTGCCTGCCGGGTAGTTCGGCGCAAGGATGAAGGTATTCTTCAACCCTTCGGCATTGGCGTAGCCACCGGCCGCTTCGTGCAGATTGTCATTCTGCCAGGCCACGTTGAAATAGTTCTCGTGACAGCCCTTGCCCGCCAGTGCCGACGGTCCGGCATTGGGCGAGAGGTAGAACTTGCCCTGATTGACCGCTGCGGGAATCACCGCCATGGCCAGATTGGAGAAGATGATGCCGGTGAGTACATCGACCTTGTCGGACTGAATCATCTTGTCGGCAATCTGCACGGCGACATCCGGTTTGCGCTGGTCGTCTTCGATGATCACCTCGACATCCGGGTTCTCGCCAATGGCCAGCAGAAAGCCGTCACGCACATCGATACCCAGACCGGAGCCCCCGCCCGAGAGCGTCGTGATCATGCCGACCTTGACCGGATCGGCCGCTGCCACTGCAGGCAGGCCCGCTGCCAGGGTGATCGCTGCGGACACGCTCAGCGCGCAGACGGATGGTTTCAGCATGATATTTATCTCCGGGTGTGATGTTCGATCCTGCCGCTCAGTCTAAGCGATTTCCGCCCCTGTGGAACAACGCAGAGGATGGCAGGGGCTTGCAACGGACATCATGCCAGTCGCCATCCCCGGTCGCATCCATGCGGATTCGGCGTCCAGCCCGACTCGTTTCACACGCTTGCAACCGAGCCATCACACAGCGGTAACCGGGCCGTCACGACCCTGTCATGCCCTTCTGATGATGCAACAATTCAGTATCAATACGACTTGAGTTATGCTCTCACTCATGTTCTAGTGCGCAGCCTTGTATCCCCTCCAACACAGTAGGAATCGAACATGAAGAAGACTCTGCTAGGAACCGTAGTGGCGCTGGCCATGGGCAGCACCGCCATTCCGGCCACCGCTGCCACGGAAATTCAGTGGTGGCATGCATTTACCGGTCGCCTGGGTGACCTGCTTGCCGAACAGATCGAAACCTTCAATGCGTCACAGGAAGACTACGTCGTTGTAGGCACCCACAAGGGCAACTATTCCGAAGCGCTGAACGCGGGTATCGCCGCCTTTCGTGCCGGTGAGCAGCCGCATATCCTCATGGTATTCGAAGTGGGTACCGCCACGATGATGAGCGCTCAGGGCGCCATCAAGCCAGTCCATGAAGTCATGAAGGAAAGTGGGGCCGACTTCGATGCCGATGCCTACCTGGCGCCAGTCAAGGGCTACTACACCACGCCTGAAGGCGAAATGCTGTCCCTGCCGTACAACTCGTCAACACCTGTCCTGTACGTCAATCGTGATGCGCTGAGCGAAGCTGGCCTGGATCCGGACATGGACCTGACAACCTGGGAACAGGTCGATACGGCAATGGACAAGATCAAGGAAGCCGGTAGCGACTGTCCTCTGACCACCGCCTGGCAGAGCTGGGTGCATCTGGAGAATCTCTCGGCCTATCACGATGTCCCGTTTGCCACGAAGGAAAACGGCTTTACCGGACTCGACACCGAGCTGGCCTTCAACGGCCCCCTGCAGGTGGCGCACATTCAGGCCATGGGCAACTGGGCCAGGGATGGCAAATTCATGTACGCCGGCCGACGCAACGAAGGTGGCGCCAATTTCCGTGCCGGTGAGTGTGCGTTCTTCACCGAATCCTCTGCCGGCTACGCTGGTGTGAAGGCCGAAGCGGAATTCGACTTCGAGATTCGTCCCCTGCCTTACTGGTCGAACGTCGAGACAGCGCCTCTGAACACCATCATCGGTGGTTCTTCACTGTGGGTACTCAACGGTCATGAAGCCGAGGAATACAAGGGTGTCGCACAGTTCCTGAACTTCCTGTCCAGCTCGGATGTACAGGCGAAGTGGCATCAGGACACGGGCTACCTGCCCATCACTACCGCAGCCTATGAGCAGACAAAGGCTGAAGGATTCTACGAAGAGAACCCGGGCACCGACATTGCCATCCTGCAGATGACCAGCAAGCCCACTACCGGCAACTCCAAGGGACTGCGACTGGGCAGTTTCGATCAGATCCGCGGCATCATCGACGAAGAACTCGAAGCCGTCTGGACAGGCGACAAGGACGCTCAGACCGCACTTGACAGTGCGGTCAGCCGTGGCAATCAGCTGCTGCGTCGATTCGAACAGGCCAACAAGTAGATCCCGGGCCACTCCGCTGCGGCGTCCTTCGGGTCTCCGCAGCGGAGTGCTCTGCTACAGCCGCTACCCGCAACCTTACTTTCAGCAACCAACCGACGACACTGTCCGTGGATAAACGCGTGACCTTCAAGGGCTGGCGACTACCGGTCCTGTTGATACTGCCGCAAGCTCTGATCACGGCGGTCTTCTTCTTCTGGCCAGCCGGCCAGGCCATCTATCAGTCGGCCTTCATCCCCGACCCGTTCGGCCTGAAATCGCAATTCGTCGGCTTCGGCAATTTCGAATACCTGTTCTCCGACCCCTATTATCTGGCCTCGTTCAAGACCACGGCCGTGTTCTCCATTCTGGTCACCGTGGTGTCGATGAGCGTGGCACTATGGCTGGCCCTCATGGCCGATCGCATCATCAAGGGCGCGGGCACCTACCGCACCTTCCTGATCTGGCCGTATGCCGTGGCGCCCGCCGTGGCCGGTGTGCTGTGGCTGTTCATGTTCAACCCCAATGTCGGCATCGCCAGCTGGTATCTGGATCTGATGGGCTACGACTGGAATCACAAGCTCAATAGTGGCCAGGCCATGTGGCTGGTCGTGCTGGCCTCCTCCTGGGGGCGCATCAGTTACAACTTCCTGTTCTTCCTCGCCGGTCTGCAGGCCGTGCCCAAAAGCGTCATCGAGGCGGCGGCCATCGACGGCGCACATTTCTGGCGGCGATTCTGGACCATCGTCTTTCCCCTGCTGTCCCCCACCACCTTCTTCCTGCTGGTGGTCAACATCGTCTACGCCTTTTTCGAGACCTTCGGCGTCATCCACACCATTACCTCGGGCGGTCCGCAGCAGGCCACTACCATCCTGGTCTACAAGGTATTTGCCGACGGCTTCGTTGGCCAGGATCTGGGCTCATCGGCGGCCCAGTCGGTCGTGTTGCTGGTCGTGGTCGGACTGCTGACGATCATACAGTTCAAGTTCATCGAACGACGGGTGCACTACTGATGAGTGGCATGGTAGAGAAAACCGGCAAGGCCACCTGGCTGATTCATCTGGGACTGATCATCGGTATCGGTATCGTCTGCTTTCCGATCTATCTGGCCTTTGTCGCCTCATCGGTGTCCCAGGCCGAACTGGTTCGGCCACCGATGCCATTGCTACCGGGCAATCAGCTGGTCGAGAATTACACGCGGGCACTGTTCTCCGGCATCAACGCACCCGTGTGGCGAATGCTGATGAACTCCATGATCATGGCGCTGGGTATCGCCATCGGCAAGATCATCATCTCGCTGATGTCCGCCTTTGCCATCGTCTACTTCCGCTTCCCGATGCGTGGACTGTTCTTCTGGCTCATCTTCATGACCTTGATGCTGCCGGTCGAGGTGAGAATCGTGCCCACCTATGTGGTGGTGGCCGATTTCGGCATGCTCAACAGCTACTCGGGACTGATACTGCCCCTGGTTGCATCGGCGACTGCCACCTTTCTTTTCCGGCAGTTCTACATGACCGTGCCCGATGAACTGGCTGAAGCGGCCCGAGTCGATGGTGCGTCCCCCATGCGTTTCTTCATCGATATCCTTCTGCCGATGTCACGTACCAACATTGCAGCCCTGTTCGTCATCCTGTTCATCTATGGCTGGAACCAGTATCTGTGGCCCCTGCTGATGACTACCGACCCGGAGATGAACACCATCGTCATGGGCATCAAGCAGATGTTTCCGTCGGGAGATGATCTGACTGACTGGCCGCTGATCATGGCAACGGCTCTGCTGGCCATGTTGCCTCCGGTGATGGTCGTCGTCTTCATGCAGAAACTCTTCATCAAAGGCCTGGTGGAAACCGAGAAATAAAGCACGCACATGTCAACTGTCACACTCAACGACGTCCGCAAGTCCTATGGTCGCGATGAAATCATCCACGGCGTCAATATCGACATCGCCGACAAGGAGTTCATTGTCGTCGTCGGCCCATCCGGCTGCGGCAAGTCCACCTTGTTGCGCATGATTGCCGGTCTGGAAACCATCAGCGATGGCTCCATCAGTATCGACGGTCAGGTCGTCAACAAGCTCGAGCCCATGGAACGCAATATCGCCATGGTGTTTCAGAACTACGCACTGTATCCGCACATGAGTGTGTTCGACAACATGGCCTACAGCCTGAAGATTGCCAGACTGGGCAAACAGGAGATACGCGATCGGGTGGAAAAGGCCGCCTCACTGCTGCAGCTCAGTGACTACCTGAAGCGCAAACCTCGCGAGCTCTCGGGCGGACAACGACAACGTGTCGCCATGGGACGTGCCATCGTGCGCAAGCCCGCCGTGTTCCTGTTCGATGAACCTCTGTCGAATCTGGATGCCAAATTGCGGGTGCAGATGCGACTGGAGATCCGCAAACTGCAACGTGAACTGGGAGTCACCTCGGTCTATGTCACCCACGACCAGGTCGAGGCGATGACACTCGGTGATCGGCTCATGGTGCTCAACGGCGGGCATGTGGAACAGTTCGGCACACCCATCGAACTCTATGAAAGACCTGCTTCCCGATTCGTCGCCGATTTCATCGGCAGCCCTTCCATGAACATGCTGAGCGGCACGGCAGGCAGCGGCGGCATCACTCTGGAAAACGGTGCGTTCATCGCCAGCGAAACTCGAACCACCGGCCCGGTCCAGCTGGGCATTCGGCCGGAACATCTGGTACTTGATGAAAACGGCCCACTGGTTCTGGAGGCCTCCATGGTCGAGCAGCTGGGATCCAACACACTGGTACATGGATTCCTGTCGGGAACCGGGAAGGCACTGGTTGCCAGCCTGCAGGGCGTTCACAGCGAAGCCTCCATCGGGCCGGCTCTGCAGTTCGATGTGCCGCCGGCTGCGCAACATGTTTTCGACGCGGATACCGGCAAGCGCCTGGATGATTGATCATCGATTGGCGAATCGATGAGAACAGGCAGAATCGTGCAGAACAGAACCGTAATCTCCAGGCTTTTCACGAAATGATCGAAGGAAGTGCTGCCACTTGCAGTATCTGATTGGTATCATTCTCCGCTTTTTCATCTGGACAAGCTCACCATGGAATCACTGCAAGCGGGCAGCGACGTCGTCTTCGTACTGCTGGGAGCCATCCTGGTGCTGTTCATGCATTCGGGCTTTGCCTTTCTGGAAGTCGGTACTGTCAGGGAAAAGAACCAGGTCAACGCTCTGGTCAAGATCTTCACCGATTTTGCCGTGTGCACCGTTGCCTATTTCCTGATCGGCTACCCGCTGGCCTACGGCATCGATTTTCTGGCCCCTGCCTCCGAGCTGGCCGTCAACAACGGCTATGAGCTGGTGAAATTCTTTTTCCTGCTGACCTTCGCAGCGGCCATCCCGGCCATCATCTCCGGTGGCATTGCCGAACGTGCGCGCTTCTATCCGCAGGTCATGGCATCGATCATCATCGTGGCGCTGGTCTATCCTTTCTTCGAGGGTATTGTCTGGAACGGCAACCTGGGTTTCCAGGCCTGGCTTGAAGCAACCACAGGGGCGCCATTCCACGATTTTGCCGGTTCCATCGTTGTCCATGCCATGGGTGGCTGGCTGGCCCTTGGCGCCGTCATCCTGCTGGGAGCACGTCAGGGGCGATACAGCCGCAATGGCAACCCTGGCGCCAACTTCGCACCGAGCAGCATTCCGTTTCTGGCACTCGGCGCCTGGATCCTGACCGTTGGCTGGTTCGGCTTCAATGTCATGTCGGCCCAGAGCGTTGCCGGGGTCAGTGGCCTGGTTGCCATGAACTCACTGATGGCCATGGCCGGCGGTGCCATAGCTGCACTGATTGCCGGTCGTGCAGATCCGGGCTTTTTGCACAATGGCCCATTGGCCGGACTTGTGGCCGTTTGTGCCGGCTCGGATGTCATGCACCCGATCGGCTCACTGATTGTCGGGGGTGTCGCTGGCGCCCTGTTTGTCGGTGCCTTCACACTTGCCCAGAATCGATTGCGCATCGATGATGTGCTGGGAGTCTGGCCACTGCACGGGCTGTGCGGCGCCTGGGGCGGAATTGCAGCAGGCATATTCGGCATGGAAGCACTGGGCGGACTGGGTGGTGTCAATCTTCTCAGCCAGCTGATCGGAACCCTGGCGGGCATCACCATAGCCACCGTCAGCGGATTCATCATCTATGGTCTGCTGAAGAAGCTGGTCGGCATACGACTGTCCGAAGAGGAGGAGTTCAATGGTGCCGACCTGAGCATCCACAAGATTTCCTCGACTACGCACTGAGGCATGGTCGTGGTCTCTGCAACTCCGAACAGCGTCGACGAAGTGCTTCGTCGTCGTTACTCGGTGCGTGGATTCCTGCCGGATCCTGTACCCCGCGACACACTGGCCGAATTGCTCACCCTGGCACGACTGGCGCCCAGCGGCGCCAATCTGCAACCGGGCAGTTTTCATGTCCTGACCGGCAAGGCCTTGAATGAATTGTCACAGACACTGGATGATGCCATTACCTCCGGCACCCCCGAGGTATCGGAGTACAGCTACTTTCCAGACCCCATGCCCGCGGAGCTGAAAGCGCGACAACGCGCTGCCGGCTATGCCCTCTATGAGGCTCTGGGCATTGGCCGCCGGGATACCCGCGCCAGACGGGAGCAGTTCCGTCGCAACTATCGCTTCTTCGACGCTCCCGTGGGCATCGTTGTCAGTATCCAGCGTGACATGGGCAAAGGGTGTTTCATGGACCTGGGGATGGCCCTGATGGCATTCTTCCTGGCGGCGGAAAGTCGTGGTCTGGGCGCCACCGGTATCGGTGCGCTGGCCCGCCATGCTGATGTCGTACACCGGGCACTGGATCTGGACGCCTCGGAAATGGTTGTCTGCGGCATGGCCGTGGGCAGGCCCGATCCCGAGCAAGCCGTGAACCGCTGCCGGACCGAACGAGACCCACTCGATGTCTATACGCGCTTCCTTGGATTTGACGACTAGGCTTGCATCAACAGCGCGGTTCCCAGTCCACCCGCTGCGGCAATGGCTGCCAGGCCCTGTCCACTACTGGCAGACAGCTCACTGAACAGACGTACTGCAAGCACAGCCCCTGATGCGCCGATTGGATGACCTCGCGCCAGCGCGCCGCCAGAGACATTGACCACACCGGGGTCGATATTCGTCAACTTGATGCAGGCAAGCGCCTGCGCCGCGTAGGCTTCCATGATCTCGACACGATTCAGATGCCGAGCCTCGACCTGACCGCTTCGAAGAACCGCCTGCATGGCGGCGACAGGCGCTGAGCCGGGAAAATCCGGGTCGGCCCCCAGGGTTTTGCCCGCGCACAGACGAACACCTGGCAAGCCCAGCTCCCTGGCCTGGCTCCTGGACATGACGACACAGAAGGCAGCAGCATCGGCGGCAACCGCGGTATTGGCGTGGGAGATACTACCGGAGATCCGTCTTGCCCTGCGGCACAGGGCCGGTGTCAGATGCCGGCTGAAAGGGTCGCTGCTCACCCCGTTCAACGCAACGATCTCCCTGCTCAGCAATGTGCTCGCTGCCAGAGCCTTGCAATGACTGTCCATGGCCCATGCATCCTGTTCGCCCGCATCGATTCCCAGAGACACGGCCAGTGCATCGGCAGCATCGGCCATGTCCGGGTCCCGGTCCGGCCAGGGTGTGAAGGGTGGTTGCTCATAAGGCTCAGGGACAGACGAACCTGGCATCAGGCGCAATCGTTGTGGACGCTGCGAATAACTCTCCACGCCACCGGCAATGACAATCCGGGCAGCCCCGGCGGCAATCAGGGCCTCGGCAAGCAGCAGCGCATCCAGTCCGCTACAGCACTGCCTGTCAATGCTGAGACCAGCCACGGTTTCCGGCAAGCCTGCTGCCAGTGCAACCACTCTGGCAGGATTCCCGCCAGCACCCAACGCATTGCCAACGATGACCTCGTCGACCTGTTCGGCATCAATCCCGCTGTCCGCCAGACAGGCCTGGATCACCGGTGCAGACAGCTGATGCAGATTCAACGCGGACAAGGCCCCGCCTCTGGGCGCAACGGCGGTGCGCCGGGCGGCAACGATCATGCTGCTCACAAGGATGTCACCAAAGTCTGGATTCGCACGATGTCCGGTTTGCCTGCGTCCAGATATGGCAGGCTATCCAGAAACAGTATCTCCCTGGGTGCCAGCGTCGCGCCGAGCCGCTCTCTGGCGAAACTCAGCAACTGCCTGCGCCATTGCTCATCGAAACTGCCTTCCACTACGGCCAGCAGCACCTCGCCGCGCAAGGCATCCTGCCGTGTGACAACCACACAATGCTCTACTGTTGCATGCTGTAACAGAACGGCTTCTATCTCCTCGAGATACACACGGGTATCGGCAACATTCGCCTGCCGCGCCTTGCGTCCACGCAGAAACAGAAACCCTGCCTCGTCCAGCTGCCCGCATTCACCGATGGACAGATAGCCATCTCGCCATCGAGTATCGCGCCAGCCTCCCTGAGAGTAGCCGGAAAACAGGTACGGGCTGCTCACCCATATTTCACCTTCCGCCGTGGTCATCTCACCCTCCTCATCCAGTATCTTCAGCTTGACACCGGGATAGGCGCATCCAACCGAGCCTTCGGGCGTCTGCTGATTACTCATGGTAATGAAGCTGGTCTCCGAGGCACCATAGAATTCGACAATGGCTGCATTGTTGAACAGTTCGCTCAGTGCGTGTCTGGTCATCTCGTCGAGCTTGCCGCCTCCGCACAGGACATGGCGCAGGCCTGGTACCTGCTGCTGGCCGAACGCAGGACGCGCCCGACACAACAGGCGCGCCTGTGCAGGCGTCAGGTAGAGCACCGATGTCTGCAGTTCCTTCAAGGCAGACAGCTGCCTGTCAGGTCGTAGATCACCGATGAGATGCAGATCTGCACCGATATGGCAGGCTTCCAGGCTCGCGTACAACGGTAGCGAATGCGACAATCGCCCCACGATGGCATAGCTGTCATCAGCCGTTGCCTGCAACATCCGGGCGTTGACCTCGAAACTGCTGATCCACGATTGCTGGGATCGCTGTATCCGGCGGGCCTCCCCTGAGGTACCGGAACTCAGGCACTGAAGGTACAGCTCCTCATTTTTCGTCGAAACAGGAGAGGCTGCAGTCACGCCGGCTAGCGCTGGTGTCACTTCGTCATCCACGTTCTCGTCGAGACGGACCGAATCCGAACCATCCGGGATCACGCAAAACGGACTGAGTGCCTGCACTGCCTGAAAAACCTGACGCAAGCCATGCTCGGTCGTGTCATCCCTGATGAAGCGCAGTTCCGGCACGCACCGCTGGCCCGAGTCGGTATCGTGACCAGCAACGCGAGCCTGCTCCTGGTCAATCCCGGGCAGTTGCCTCGCTGATGAGACGGAGGATGGCATCATCAGTACACGTCCGCTGGCGTCGCGCACGGACGTCGCGTGATGCAGTCGGAACACGGACTTGGGCTCGCTGGTATCAATCACGCAGCAACTGTAGCATCGTTGTGCCGGGATGAAACGACGGATTTGTCTTGAAAAACCGGCCGCTACAAGCCGTTCAAGCACTTCAAGCACTTCAAGCACTTCAAGCACTTCAAGCACTTCAAGCACTTCAAGCACTCAAGCACTCAAGCACTCAAGCACTTCAAGCACTTCAAGCACTTCAAGCCATCAAGCACTCAATCCCTTCAATTACTGCTCGATATTGCCAGAGCCTGGCGACCGCAGTGGCAATCACTCAGGCATCAGCCAGCGGCCAGCCCGGTCACCTCAGGCAGGCGCTCATCACCTTGGGGAATGGCTTGCAGGGCCTGTTCGATGGACCGCGAGAAAGCCACCATCGGTTCGTGCACCCCGTAACTGGCCAGCTGTTCAACCAGTTCGCTCGACACGCCGGTAAACACCAGTTGCAGCCCGCGTCGCTGACTCTTGGCGGCCAGCCCTTCCAGTGTATTTGCCGCAGTGGAGTCGATGAACGGCACCTCTGTGAAATCCACGATCAGCACCTTGCAACCATCGGCAATTTCATCCAGAACCGTGCCGATGGAACCGGCCGCACCGAAGAAGAATACACCGGTGATGCGAAAGACAACCACTTCCGGGTTGGATGCCAAAGCTTCGTCATAGGGCTTGCGGACTTCGGCATCATCCGCCTGATCCTCCTCCACCCAGGGGCGATGCGTGCTGATCGCCGTAGTACGCGACATGCGATGGATGAACAGGACAGAACCCAGTGCAAAGCCTACGATGATCGCTTCCATCAGATCGCGAAAGATGGTCAATGACAGCGTTGCAAGCAGCACAGCCGCATCACCACGCGACGCCCGCAGCAACATGGCAATGGCGTGTTTCTCGATCATGTTCCAGGCAACAATGGCCAGCACACCCGCCAGGCTCGCCAGGGGAATATAACTGGCAACCGGCGCTGCCAGCAGGATGAACAGCAACAGGAACACGGCATGCATCATGCCCGCCACAGGTCCATGCGCCCCTACCCGGACATTGGTAGCGGTTCTGGCGATCGTGCCGGTCACACAGATACCACCGAAAAATCCGGAGGCGATATTGGCGATACCTTGCGCCACCAGCTCACAGTTGGAACGATGACGTCGCCCTGTCATGCCGTCGGCCACCACGGCAGACAGCAGGGATTCGATGGATCCCAGCAAGGCAAAGGACAGGGCCACTGGCAGCAGATCGATCAACTTGCCCAGTGAGACCTCCGGCATGGCCGGTACGGGAAAACTGTTGGGGATGCCCCCGAACGCCGTACCGATGGTACTCAATGGCAGCTTGAGCAAGGCTGTCAGAATGGAGGTCGCGACGATGGCGATCAGCATGCCCGGCCATTGCGGACGCAGCTGTTTGAGCACCACGATGATGCCGATGGTAAGCAGTGACAGACAGAGGGTCGTGATGTCCACCGTCGGCAGGCTATGCCAGATGAGTGGCAACTTCTCCAGCAAGGCGCCAGGTTCCGGGCCATCCAGTGTCAGACCCAGAAGTTCCTTGATCTGACTGGCGAAGATGATGACGGCGATACCGGCGGTGAATCCGATGGTCACCGGATACGGTATGAACTTGATATAGCTCCCCAGTTGCAGATAGCCCGCCAGCATCAGGAATACGCCAGACATGATCGTGGCAAGGAACAGCCCCTGCATGCCATGCAGTTGTACGGTTGTCGCCACCAGAACGATGAAGGCCCCGGCAGGACCGCCTATCTGAAAGCGACTACCGCCCAGCGCGGATACCAGAAAACCACCGATGACGGCGGTGTACAGACCTTGCGCGGGACTTGCGCCAGAGGCGATGGCGATTGCCATGGACAGCGGCAATGCCACGATCGCGACTGTCAGTCCGGCCAGCAGATCGGAACGGAACTGGGCCAGCCCGTAGTGCTCCTGCAGAATGGTCACGAGCTTGGGTGTGAACAGTTCGACAAAGCGTTGCCGACTGGCCGTGCGGCTTGAGCTCTGCCTGTTCATGTCCGATGACCGGGCGGATTGCCACACACACTCAAGGGCGCTGGTAGCTCATGGACCGCAGTCACAGAACGGGCAGTCCGCCCGAAGCCATTCAATGTTGCATAGTTCGACTGCACAAGTCACCCCATGGAGAACGCGCTCACCATACTCCGCTTCACCCCATAATTCCAGCCGAGTTGTGGAACAGGTGTTCACGGGTCGTTGAAGGACACCTGCAGTCTGAGCGTCTTGCATTCTCCCGGTGCCAGTTCGCCCGGGCGTCGACTGCCGCCTTGCGCGGTACGTTCACTGGACGCGGGCTCCAGCGCCAGGATGCGATGACCGGGACGTGGGTCCTGCCACACTTGCAGCCAGGGCAACTCATCACAGAACGAAGTCAACGTCATGTCCACTGCCGGCCAGGTTTCACACGCCGAACGTTGCAGGCGTGTCACCAGTGATGTCTGTCCCTCGGCCGAAAAACAGCAGACCAGGGGTTCATGGCCTGAGCCGAGTGGCGCGTGCAGTGCGTCAAGGTTCACAGGGTCCAACCCCACGGTCAGGCGCATGTCACCTTGAATGGCGGGAAAGCCCAGATTCATGTGGTACAGGGTATCGAAGGGTGCTGTCGAATGACCGATGTTCTCCACCCGGTCTTCCAGGGTGAAACTCATGCCTCCCACCGGCATGACGATGCACCGCTGCACCCGATAAGCCTGCTTGCTCAGATGCGCACAGGTCCACTCGCCTTCGCACACCAGTGCCGGTGTTGCCAGACGCCAGTCCTCTACCTGCCGGGTGATTCTTGCCGGGGTCAGAGTATGACTGCCATGCAAGGGCGCCCCGGTTGTCGAGTGCCGAACACTGTCGTAGCCGCAGGTCACCAGAAAACCGGACAGAGCCCGCTCGATACCGCTGCCGTCATCGGCAAAGGGATCATGGCGAGACGGTGAGATGAATCCATTGGGATGCTGCCAGGCCATCGGCATGCCGCGCCACGACACGGGGCCGATGTCCATCGACCGATCGGGGAGCACCCACATGTCCAGGCCCCCACCGCTGGACAGAACCGATGCGCGCTGCTCTCCCTCCGGGCCATCCAGCAATCGAAGCGCCCTGACAGAGGCCAGCTGCCTGAGGTCACCGGTGTGCAGACGCAGATCGGCAGCATTCATGCCCATGGGCGCGCCGCACTGCCTCTTTGAGCTCACGCCTCGTCTGCCGTTGCCTGCGAACCTGGAAACACGCGCTCGAGAGCTTCGGGTGGTGCCGACATGTCGTTCATCAACTGCTTCATCGAACGGATCATTCGTGCTTCGACAACCTCGTCCGTGACTGCCGCGGTCTGCCCCGGATCGTTCGCCAGATCATAGAGACGCGTTTCGTCTTCCAGCAGGGCGCCCGGGCCATAGACGTTGTACATCGGCGAGCGCTCGATCACGGGCACCTTCAGTACCGGTGTCCCTTGCGAATAGTCGCCAGCCTGGACCAGGTCCGCAGCCGCCAGTTCCTCGGGGGTGAAGAAATCGAAGATATGGGTTGGCATCAGGGTGTACTGATAGATTTCCTGATTGGCCAGATCGGCCGGAAATCGATGATAGCTATGCAGACCATCCGTGACATTGACAGCCCCGCCAAAGTAGCCATAGAGACAGGCATCGCGCTTCGAGGTCAGCCCGTCAATCAGTGGCAGCAGGGAATGGGAGGCCATTCTGTCGGGCACGGCACAGTCGTGCAGATCAAGAAATGTTGCTGCCAGATCAGCTGTCTGCGTCAATTCCTTACAGCGCGTTCCCGCACTTGCGGCACGCCGAGGGTCATGCACGAACAGAGGAATATGCGCAATCTCCTCATAGATGTTCTGCCTGTTCTTGGCCCAGAAATCATGTTCTCCCAGCAGGAATCCATGATCGGTCGTGACCACCAGGGCCGTATCCTCCCACAGGTTCTGCGCATCGAACTCGTCCAGAACACGTCCGAGAAGATCGTCACAGAGAGCCACAGTTGCATAATAGTTGGCGCGCAGTTCCTCGCACTCCTCTGGCAGGTCTTCCACCCGGCCGTAACGCGGCCAATCCAGAACAGGGCCGTCCCAGTCGGTTGAGAAGGCTTCCCTGAAACGCTCCGGTGCATGAAACGGCTCGTGAGGATCAAAGGTTTCTATCTGCACGAGCCAGTCATCCGCCTGGCCGTGCTGGCGCAGAAACTCGAGGCCCGCGCCAACCACCTGCACCGATGGAAACTCGGCCTCTTCACGAATGGACTCACGATTGACGATGTTCTGAGCCTTGTAGTTGCCACGCTCGGTGGAAAACTGCGTGTGGTGATACCTTTCCCGCAAGCGTTCCCATGGTGGCTGGACCATGGCTTTCCAGGGATCGCCCTCCTGTCCGCGAATGAATTCATAGGAATCATAGCGATTGTGGTAGGTGGCACCGCCATCTTCCCAGTAATGAAAATGATCGGTGATCAGATGACTGCGAGTCCCCATCTGCTCGGCAAGAACCTCGGTAAAACAGGTGTCGAACGGCTCTATCGGCCCCCAGCTGCGGTGCAGAAAGCTCTGCCGGCCGGTGAGCAGATCGCGCCTGGCCGGCAGACAGGGCATCGACCCGATGTAGTGCTTGTCGAAAGTCACACAGCGCTGTGCCAGACGGTCGAAATTCGGCGTCGCGATACGTGTCCCACCATAGGGTGACAGCAGGTGCCGGTTCAGCGAATCCAGAAGAAAGAAGACGGTTTTCATGTAATCACCTACTTGAGAGCGCCTGAGGTCAGGCCTCGAACGATGAAGCGCTGTGCAAACAGCAGAAGAATGACAGCGGGCAAAATGGACAGCGTCGATGCAGCTGCCATCTCGGTAAAGGCAATCGTGTTTTCCTGCGCATATTTGCCTATGCCGATAGGCACCGTTGCCGTACTGCGCTGACTCAAGGTCAGAGTCACGGCAAACTCGTTCCAGCTGAAAATGAAACTCAGAATGCCGGCAGCTGCCAGTCCCGGGCGAACCAGCGGCACGATCACGAACCGCAGGATGTCCGGTGTCCGTGCATTGTCCAGCTGAGCGGCCTCAACCAGCTCACTGGGCACATTGCGCACGAACACACCCATCATCCACAGCGCCATCGGCAGGTTGAGCGTGGTGTGAGCCAGAATCAGTCCCAGCCAGGTGTCGTCCAGGCCCACCGTGCGAAACAGGGTATACCAGGCGCCTGCCAGCGTGATCGGAGGCACCATGTGAAACACTACCGACCAACCCAGCAGACTGTGCAGCACCCAGCCTGGCCAGCGCATGCGATAGAGCGAATATGCCCCCAAGGTGGCAACCAGCAATACCAGTGCGGTACTGATGGTGCCGATCACCAGGGAGTTGGTGAAATTCCGGGTGAAGTCGGATGTGCCGGAAAACAGGACATCACGATAGCCCTGCAGATTGGGCGTGAACAGGAATTTTCCCATGAGCAGATCTATCTGCGTCTTGAAGCTGGCAGCCACGATCCAGCCGAACGGGAACAGGACGACAAGGGCAAACAGGACAAGAATCAGGTGCCGGAAGACACTCTGTCGGGATTTCATGAATCAGCCTCCGAGTCCTTGCGGCGCATGATGCGCGAGACGCTGGCAATGGCCAAGGCAATGACAGCAAAGGTAGCCACTGACATCGCTGCACCATAGCCGGCCTGATCCTCGGTAAAGAATCGCCGGTAGATGGTGAAACTGATCACTTCCGTGGACGTGCCCGGCCCCCCTCCTGTCAGCAGATAGACTTCGTCGAAGACCTTGAATGCCAGAATCATGCGGAACAGGAAGGTCACGATGATGGACGGCATCATCAGCGGCAGAGTGATGTAACGCAGCTCGCGCCAGCCGGTGGCCCCATCCAGTCTCGAGGCTTCATAGATGTCCTCCGGCAGACTCTGCAGACCGGCCAGCAACAACAGAAAGCAGAAGGGTGTCCAGTGCCAGACATCAACCACGATCACCGACCACAGTGCCAGTGACGAACTGCCCAGCCAGTCCTGTGGTGTCAAGCCGAGGAACATCAGCACCTGATTGATGACACCGAAATCGTAGCTGTACATCAGCTTCCAGATGGCTCCGATGATGATACCCGGCACCAGAATGGGAAGGATGAAGATGGTGCGATACACCAGTTGTCCGCGCGTGACACGAAGCGTCAACAGGGCCAGCCAGAAGCCCAGAACCATCTGGAAGCTCACCGCAGCCACGGCGAAGATCAGCGTATTGACAATGCCGGCAGTAAACAGTGTGTCCTTCAGCAGGCGTGTGTAGTTGGACAGGCCAACCCAGTCCCAGTGCGCCACACGCTCGCGCCACTCCACCTCGTGAACACTGAGTGCAAACAGACTGGCCAATGGCAGCACAGTCAACAGAAGAAACAGCAGAAGAGTTGGCGACAGGGTCAGGTAACGCCACAGGGTCATTGATCGCATGACGGCTATTCAGGGCCAGGGTAGATGAATCGGCAGATACCGGTCGACGCTTTCTTCCGTCGAGCAGCAGGGGAAAGCGCTGCCTGCCAGGCAGGCAGCGATCCGTGTCAATACAAGTCAGACGCTTCTCGCAGCGCCAGACTCAAGACTCAAGACTCAAGACTCAAGACTCAAGACTCAAGACTCAAGACTCAAGACCAGAGCCGGGGCCGGGGCCGGGGCTCACAGATCATCCAGCTGCGGTGCCTCGTACCCCGCCGCCACCATCAGCTCATGGATCTCCGAGGCTGCCATGTTCAGTGCCTCCTTCAGTTCGAGTTCACCGGAGATGGCCTGATTGAAACGCAATTCGGTCACCGCCAGTACCTGCGACGCTTCCGGAATGACGAATGTCAGCTTAGCCGTCGGGATGGCATCCGCCATCGCCTTCATCCAGCGAAAACCCCGCTCCTGCGCCAGATCCGACTCCAGCACGGCTCGGGAAACAGGAGCAGAACCAGCCCTGGCATAGGCAATCTGTGCGTCATCGGTCTGGAACCAGCTCAGAAACGCCAGTGCTGCCTTCTTTTCCGCATCGGGAATATTTCGGGGTACCCCTGCCAGCCAGTGTCCCAGAGGCGGCGATGACGGGTAATCTGCCGTTGCCGGAGGTGCCGCGTAGCCGACCTGATCCACCACGGCGGACTTGGTCGGATCATCGAACAGCCCCGGCGACAGCACCGCCAGGATATGCCCGGCCCGGCCGGTCGACATGTTCTGGATGACATTGGTCTGCGTCTGACCCGCCGTGGAAGGATGCCCCACCTCACTGGCCAGCTTCAGATAGGTCTGCATTCCCGCAAAGGTTTCCGGGCTGTTGATGGTAACGGTGAAATCGCCACCTTTCTGGTCGGCGAACAGGGCACCCCCATGACTCCAGATGTAGGGCAGGACATCATAGGTCACGTCGAACGCACCCCGCTGGCCTCGTTGCGATATCCCATAGCGTTTTGGTGGATCATTCAGAACCCTGGCGTTGGCAAGCAGTTCGTCCCAGGTTGCCGGCACCGACAGCCCATGTTCTTCGTACAAGTCTTCACGATAATGCAACAACGGGATATTCGGATTGACCGGCACCGAATACAGTTCGCCACTCTCTGCGCTGATCAGGCCCTTGTCGGCATCCCAGTAGGGAGAATCATCGAAGGTATAGATATCCGGGCTCAGGGCGAAGTCAGCATCGATGTCGGTCAAGGGCTGCATGAAGCCTCCCTTGTAGAATTCGACAAAGAACCCGGCGTTCATGATCAGCAGGTCGAACGGGCTCTGCTCGGTACGCACGGCAGTGCGCTGCTTTTCCAGACTGCCGGCAAATGGATTGACATCCAGCTCAACCTCGTTTCCGGTTTCCTCAACGTATTTCTCTACCACACTCTGGAATCCCGGAAACCAGGGTGACTGATTGATAACGATGGTGATCGGCGCTTCTGCCGCGGTGGCCAGCGATGACAACAACAGCGTTCCCATTGCCATTGTCGACATCAGCAGGCGCCTGCCGGCCAGAGGCCGACGGTCTTCATTCGTGTGATTGCTCATTCGTCGTGGTTCTCCAAGGATACGGTCTGACTGGAATGCTGACTGGCGGTGTCATGCCAGTGCAGAGTGATTCAGTCAGTGCCTGCAAGGAGAACACCGAATGCCTCATAAAACCAATGATGAATATTCAACAAGCCATAGCTTCAAGCTATGGGACGATGAGACCTCGAAACGGTGTCTGCACAGATGACGCCCACGTCTGACACCCGCATCAGTTGACCGGGTGTTGTCGGCAGTAATCGCGCAAGCGGTGCATCACGAACTCCGTCGCGCTGGACGGCAGCGATCTGCTGCGGGTGATGATTCCGGCACTGCGGGACACCTTGATATCCGGAACATCCAGCGCTACCAGCGAGGCAAAGTTCGGAACCCACCGTGCAGCACTGCCGGTATAGGTAAGGCAATCCGATGCGGCAACCATGGCGAGAATGAATGCCAGGGAATCCGACTCGGTCACGCGATCGGGCTGAGGCAGTCCGGCAGCCATCAATCTGGCATCGAACTTCTGACGAGCGAAGGTGCGCTCGGGCGGCAAGGCCCAGGACTGTTCGATGAGATCCTGCAGACTGACCCTGGCTGCCTTGAGAAGTGGATGCCTGGCACGGCACCACACAACCAGATCATCTTCGGTGAGCACTTCCACGGCAAAGGCTTCCCGGTTCTCGGCCAGCGCCGTTTCGGCTACCACGAAATCCAGATCACCCGAAGCCAGCCCTTGCAATAATGACTGATCGAACCCGCCGGTCACATGTACCTCGATTCCCGGTCGCTCCGCCGTGACCTGCGCGATGGTCTCGGGCAAATGCTGACGCAACCAGGAGGGTCCGGCGCCGATTCTCACCTTGCCTACCCCACCCTCGCGCAAGGTATCCAGATCACGCACGGCGTCTTCGAGCTGCACCTCTACCAACCTGGCATGCTCCAGCAGGCGCTCACCGAAAACCGTAGGCTGCACCCCGCGCGGCAGACGCTCGAACAAGGGCACACCGAGGCGGTGCTCCAGCAGACCGATGGCCTTGGTCAGCGTGGGCTGAGCAATGTTCAGAGCCTCGGCAGCCCGGGTGATGCTGCCATGCTCGGCAGTACGCAGCAGGTAGACGAGCTGTCGAAAGTCGACACTCGGATGCGTCTCTTTCTTGTCGGACACAGGCTTGTACAAGGGTGGATGGTCGTAACGAGTGTATCGCCAGACCATGCTCAGCGGTTGCAAGTTCTCGTTCGAAAATGCTATTAATGGGAATCAGTTGCGGCCACAGCCGCCCTCACTCCTCAAGACTGCCTCGACATGATCAAGAAATTTCTTGCCTGCCTTGCCACGACCCTCATTTTCGCCAGTACCACGATACAGGCTGAGGATTATCCGGAGCGCGAAGTACTGGGTGTGGTGATGTGGGGAGCCGGAGGCGCGACGGATACCGTGGCCCGAGCCATCAATCCTGCCGCTGAAGAAGCCCTTGGCAAGCCCATTGTGGTACTCAACAAGGCTGGCGGTGCGGGCGCCATCTCCACCGCCTTCGTCAACACCGCACCTGCCGACGGATATACCTTTCTCTATGGAGCCGAGAATCCGCAACTGCACCCGGTCATGGGTGTCGCCGATCTGGATTACTCGTCTTTCTACCCCGTCCGCATTCTGGGCCGTGGAGTCGCGGTGATCACGGTTCCTGCCGATTCGACATACCAGACCATGGAAGAGCTTCTGGCAGATATCAAGGCCAATCCAGGTCAGGTGCTGATGGGCTCCACAGGTCCGGGCGGACTGCCGAGTACGGTTGCTGCCCTGATTGCCAACTCCGCCGATTTCGACGTGACACCCATTCCTTTTGGTGGTGAGGGTCCCGGCCTGACGGCCATGCTGGGCAAGGAAGTGGATTTCATGCCAGCGGGCATTTCCGCCGCGGCCGAACAGATCAAGGCCGGAACCGTTCGCGCGCTGGCTGTGGTCAACGACGCACCCATGGACTCACTGCCGGGCATCCCTGCCATCACCGACGCGCTGCCCGATATGGCTCGATACCTGCCCTGGGGACCGTTCTACGGCGTTTTCGTGCGTCAGGATGTCTCCGACGACATCAAGGCAACGCTGGTCAGTGCATTCGAGCAGGCGTCGCAGGACGAGCAGTACCAGACCTTCATGACCAATGCCGGCAATATTCTGATGGACCTCAGTGGTGCCGAAGCCACGGCGTTTCTGCAACACTGGCAGCAGGTGACTGCCTGGGTCTTGCAGGATACCGGGGCTGCGAAGGTGAGTCCGGAAAGTCTCGGAATTGAACGCCCCTGAACGTCTCGAGGCCAACCGGTATCGGCAGATTCGCCTGCAGGCGCTGATCATTCTTCGTGTCTCACCAACCTCCTTCCTCACAACCCAGGCGCGGTGAACGGCTGTTCATCGTGGTGCTGATCGTCTTCAGCAGCGCTGCGCTCTGGCAGGCATGGCTCATTGCCGGCTTCTCGAAGCTGTCATCGCCCGGTGTCTTCCCGATGCTGGCAGCAGGGGTCATGCTGGTGTCCGGCCTGTGCGCCTTGCGCGGCAAGACAGCGACAAGTGCTGCCACTGAGCCAGCTGCCGGCAGCTCATCTGACAACAACACCGTCATGCAGGTTCTGCCTGTGCGTGTGGTGCTCATGGCAGGCTTGCTGGTTCTGTACGTACTGGCCATGCCAACCCTGGGATTTCTGCTGGACTCCGGGCTGTTTCTGCTGGCCAGCTTCTGCTACCTGTGGAAGAGGCCATTCTGGCTGTCACTGGTGACCAGCCTGTTGTCACTCC
Source organism: uncultured Granulosicoccus sp. (assembly GCA_947495035.1). Lineage (GTDB taxonomy): Bacteria > Pseudomonadota > Gammaproteobacteria > Granulosicoccales > Granulosicoccaceae > Granulosicoccus. Next base: position 59,148 of record CANLXI010000028.1, on the reverse strand, counting down.
TTGTCATACATCTACTGTTTCGTGTGGTCTTTCAGGTGATTCTGCCAACCGGTGTCATCCCGGGTCTGTTCCTCTGATGCAGGACGCTCTGGGGTATTTCGCGATCGCCTGGCTGGATCCCTGGCTGTTGTTCCTGACCGCTGCCGGGACGTTTTCCGGCATCTATGTGGGCGCCATTCCCGGCTTGTCGGTCACCATGGCCACTTCCATCCTGATTTCCTTCACCTTCAAGTGGGAAGTCAATGAAGCACTGGCGCTGATCAGCGGGGTATTCATCGGCGGAGTCTACGGCGGCTCTCGCACCGCCATTCTGCTCAATATTCCGGGGGCACCAAGCGCCATTGCCAGCGCTCTGGATGGCTATCCGATGGCGCAGCAAGGCAAGGCCGGAGAGGCCATCGGCCTGACCACCCTGATGAGTGTCTTCGGCGGCTTCATCGGTATTCTGGCTCTGGCGCTGTTCGCACCACTGATTTCCGATATTGCCCTGATGTTCAACTCACGCGACTATCTGCTGCTGGGCCTTATCGGCATCACGCTGGTAGGCACCCTGTCGGGGGAGAGTTTTGCCAAGGGTGCTTTTGCCGGCGCTCTGGGAGTACTGATCAGCATGGTCGGTCTGGATCCCATGACGGCCGAAGGCCGCTTTACCTTCGGCAGCGTGACGCTGATGGGCGGCATTCCCTATATTGCCGCCATGATCGGCTTCTTTGGCGTGTCCGAGGCGCTGGTGCAATTGCGCCAGCTCGATCTGCCTGTCGTGCGCCAGAGAATCGGCCGTATCCTGCCCGCCTGGTCCAGTGTCAAACGCTACTTCTGGCTCGCCCTGCGCAGTTCGGGCATCGGTACGGTCATCGGCGCATTGCCGGGTACCGGTGGTGATATCGCCGCCCTGCTGGCCTACGACCATGCCAAACGTTCCACACTGCGTCCGCAGGTGCCGTTCGGCAAGGGTGCCACGGAAGGGTTGGTTGCTCCGGAAAGCGCCAACAACGCTGCCGTCGGCGGTGCGCATATTCCCATGCTGACCCTCGGCATTCCCGGTGATGCCGTGACAGCGGTGATCATCGGCGCACTGTTCATCCATGGACTGAAACCCGGCCCCCTGCTGCTGGTGGAGACACCACATCTGTTCTGGTTCATCGTCGGCTCCCTGACGCTGGCGAACGTCTTCCTGTTGCTGTTCGGACTGACCGGTGTACGCATATTCACCCGTATCGTGGAGTGTCCGAAGGCCGTGATGATTCCACTGATCATCGTCCTGTCCGCGGTGGGCACCTACGCCATCCAGAACAACGTGACACATGTCTACTGGATGCTGCTGTTCGGTCTCGTCGGTTACTTCATGAAGATTTACGGATTTCAGGTGGGACCCGTGATTCTCGGCGTCATTCTCGGGCCGATGATGGATTCCAACTACCGGCGAGCCATGCTGGGTGCCCGTGGAGACATCAGCACCTTCCTGTGGAACTTTGTCTCGCACCCCATCAGCTTCGTTCTGAGCATGGCGTTCCTCGGCATTCTTCTGTCACAACTGCCATGGGTGCAACAGTGGCGCCAGCGACGCGCGGACAATCAAGCCCCTTCACCTTGACAGCCGCCCTGTCAGCCAGAGGCAACCGGCATGTCTTCCAGCGCGCCCCATTCGGTCCAGGAACCGTCGTACAGTGCCACGTCCGACACACCGATACACTCCAGTGCCAAACTGATGATTGCAGCCGTGACCCCTGAACCACAGGTGGTGATCACGGCACGCTCCGACGAGACTCCCCGACTGGTCAGTATTGTCCGCAACTGTTCGTTCGGCTTCAGAAAACCGTTATCCAGCAGATCGGTGAAAGGCATGCTCACGCTGCCAGGCACATGCCCGCTACGCAAGCCCGGCCTGACCTCTTTCTCTTCTCCGAGAAAACGCGCCTCGGAACGCGCATCGAGCACCAGCGACTCGCCAGTCTGCGACGCCTTGAGCACATCCGTTGACGATGCGACAGCAAAGGCCGCCTGTCCGATCGAGAAGTGGGCAGGCTCAGGTTCCGGTACGCCAGACTCCAGCGGAAAACCCGCCTGAAGCCAGGCCGGCAAGCCACCATCGAGCACGAAAACCTGCCTGGCGCCAAAATGACGCAGCATCCACCAGAGCCTGGCCGCCGAGAACAGACCGAGTGAATCGTAGACGACGATGCAGTGAGACTCCGAGATGCCAAGCTGACTCATGACGCGGCTGAACTGCTCGGCACCGGGCATCATGTGGGGCAGCTGCGACGGACTCGAGTGCTGATCCAGATCGAAAAAGACCGCACCTGGCACATGCTGCCGTTCATGTTCCGCACGGGAATCACGCCCGCTGGCCGGCATGTGCCAGGATGTGTCGATGATTCGGACAGTTTCGTCGTGCAGATGATCATGCAGCCATCCGGCCGTGACCAGGGGTCTGTCATTCATGTGTTGTATTCTCCATCGGTTGGCAGGAATGCCACTGAACGAACGCGACGACAGAGTGATGCTGACGCGCCCTCTGCTCAGCCTGACAGAGCGACCGCGCAACGGCCTTGCCCAATCGATTCACGTCGCAAAAAAGTTACATCGCCGATACATACGAACAGATATAGTTTGCTAGTGTCTTACAGCAGAATCGGTTTTCCTGACATTCTATCCGAACATTCTCGCCCAACGAGCAACCATCGAGGAAGAAGCAGAAACATGATGAACAAGAAACTGGCACTGGCAACTGCCTGCACCTGCTGCGTACTGATTGCCTCCAGCACCTTCAGCCTTGCGGAAGATGGCCCCTACGACAATGCCATCAAGGCGCGTCAGGGCATGTTCCAGCTCTACAGCTTCAATGTCGGCATTTTGAGCGACATGGCCAAGGAAAAGATCCCCTACGACGCCGACATCGCAAGCGAAGCCGCCAACAACCTCAGCGCTGCTGCCAATCTGGGACAAAGCCAGTTCTGGCCCGCGGGGTCGGATAACGAAACCGACGGCAACATGGCCACTCGGGCCAAGCCGGAAATCTGGGAGACCTACCCTGCCATTACCGAAAAGGCCGCTGCCCTGTCGGACGCCGTGGCAGCTCTGGTGCCGGTTGCCGGTAGTGGCCTCGGTGAACTGCAAGGCGCCATCGGCGATGTGGGTGCCTCCTGCAAGGGCTGCCACGACGACTTTCGAGCCAAATCGAAGTAATTGCCGATCACAATGTTGCCAAGGCCATAAAACCGAAATCCGACGCAGACTCGCTCATGGATACCGATTATCGCAAGGTCAGGGTATGGGATATCTGGATCAGACTCTTCCACTGGAGTCTGGTCGTCAGCGTCGGATTTCTGTTGATCAGTGGCGAGACGGGCTGGCAGTTCTTCGACTGGCACCGAACGGCAGGTGAGCTGGTACTGATGCTGATCGTCTTTCGCATTCTGTGGGGTATTCTCGGCAGCAGCAATGCCCGGATTCAGGCGTTGTTTCAAAGCCCTGTCGCCGGTCTGCAGCACCTCGGCAAGCTGTTGCGCCGAGAGTCACACAGCGAGCGTGGCCATAACGCCGCCGGTAGCTGGGCGGTGCTTGCCATGCTGCTCATCCTGACGGTCCAGGCCGTTACCGGGTTCTTCATTGCCGATGAAGACGAATTCCTCGAAGGTGCCTTGTACGGTACGCTCTCGAACTCCTCGACCGCCCTGGCCTATCGGATTCATCATCTGAATGCGCAGCTGATCCAGATCGTCATTGCCGTGCATGTATTCATGGTATTTGCCTACCTGCTCTACGCGCGTACGAACCTGATCGGACCAATGATTACCGGCTGGATGCGCTGGCCTGACAGGCAAACGCTGCCTGATACACATTTTCAGAAATTCTGGCCGGGCTTGCTGCTGTTGGCAGCGTCCGCCGGTGTGATCGGCTACATCGCTGGCTGGTTCTGAGCGGCGCTTCGGCACATGACCGGCACCCGGCTTTCCGGGTGATGCCGGCAGGTTCCTGCACTCACGGTAGCGAGCTTCCCTGCACGCCGCTTCACGGCATTGGAATGGCCTGATCCGTAGTCGGTTGAGCGTAACCTCGCTGAAATCCGGGACGTTCTGCCAGTTCCAGATACCAGCGCCTGACGTGTGAGTAGTCATTCAGGTCGATGCGCTGGAATTCGAACCGTGAAGCCCACGGCCAGATGGCCATGTCCGCGATGCTGAGCTCATCACCCGCGACATAGCGGTTGGTTTCCAGTTGCCGGTCGAGCACACCATAGAGACGTTGAGCCTCCGTGAAATAGCGATTCTCCGCATACTCTGACACGCCGGCATTGAAACGCAGGAAGTGATGGGCCTGTCCCAGCATCGGTCCGAAGCCACCCATTTGCCACATCAACCATTCCAGCGTTCGCCAGTATTGCGCAGAGCCTTCCGGTCCCAGAAACCGCCCGGATTTCCTGGCCAGATACATCAGGATCGCTCCGGATTCGAACACACTGGTTTCGCCATCCCGAATGGCCGGAATCTTGTTGTTCGGACTGATCGCGAGAAACTCGGCAGCAAATTGATCATCCTTGCCGATGTTGATCGGATGAACCGCGTAGTCCAGTCCCATCTCTTCCAGTGCGATGGAGATCTTGCGCCCGTTGGGTGTACCCCATGTGTAGAGTTCGATCATGGCTTCCTGTGAATGTAGGGAGTGACGGCCTTCGGATAGCGGAGCGTACCAGGCCGAGAATCACATGCGGTCAACATGCTACCGGACCGTAGCTTAGCATTTCATCGAATCCGACAGTAACGGCATTATCATGCCGTCATTCTCGTCGATTAAATCGTAAGCATGTTAAATACTACAGTGATTCGTCCTGTTTCTGGACGAATCGTGGGCTGATTGCCCAGCAAGTATGGCGTTCGGCAAGAAAAATCACCTATGATCTTGCTGTGCTGATCCTGAATGTCGATTCAAGATACTGCATGTAGAGATAGTGAAACCAGGCGCTGACCTTGCGGCCAGTGCTCGAAGACTCTCTGCCTCGCTGTACTCTCCGGGTACCGTCACTCTGGCGAACCTACCATTCAGGGTTGAAAATTCGCATGCCAACTGCAAGTCCGTATTCCTGTTTTTCGGTCTATCACTCCGTGCTGGAGCCATGGACGCGACTCGCAGCGGGTGCTCCGGACGTCATCAATCTGCGCATGACGGCCATGCCCTGGCTGTGGCTTCTGGATCCTGCCAAGGCCATGGCCGAGTCGCAGCGCATGGTGACCGAGAAACACGATGCCTGGAATGAAACCATGCTCGCCATCTGTCACGCCCCCATGCACATCTGGTTCGAAACTCTGGGTGCGAGCTGGAGCCGTGCGCCTCATGTGGCCTTCAATGAAGCAGTGATCAACAGCAGTCGACGCGTGGCCCGGCCATCAAACAGCCGCGTACGGGCCAACCGCAGCCGCCTGTCCGGCTGAGGCAGTCGAGCGAGGGGCAACCACCCGGTTCGAATCAGCCCCGTGCAATCTGTGCTCTTGCTTCTGCAAGCTGCAGTTGGTGATGAGCAAGGCGCTCACCCAATTCACGAACGATTGCTATAGTTAGCCTTGATCATTCCATTCTCGAGGATATAGCAGCATGCCCATGGAGACACCTGCAGGTCACTTCTACCTCGGTTCCAGCGAGGCAGATGACCAGCCTCTGTTTCTCGAAGCCTCCGACCTGACTACCCATGGTGTCATCGTGGGCATGACAGGCTCGGGCAAGACTGGCCTGGGGATCGTATTGCTCGAGGAGGCCCTGCAAGGCGGTACTCCTGCGCTGATCATCGATCCCAAGGGAGATATGGGGAATCTGATGCTGGGATTCCCGAATCTGCTACCCACGGACTTCATACCCTGGATCAGCGCATCAGAGGCCGGGGACGATGTTGCCACCGCCGCCGTTGAAAAGGCCGAACTGTGGAAATCGGGGCTGCAAAAGGCGGGTCTGGAGCCTGAACGCATTCGCGCCCTGCATGACAAGGCCGAGTTCTCCATCTATACACCGGGCTCCACGGCCGGTATTCCGCTGAACGTCATCGGCTCGCTCAATGCGCCGGATGAAGGCACGGACACGGAAACCCTGCAGGACGAGATCGATGGTTTCGTGTCCTCACTGCTGGGCCTGGTCGGTATCAGCAGCGACCCCTTGAGCAGTCGCGAGCATATCCTGCTTGCCAACATCATCCACTGGAACTGGTCGCGGCAACAGGACCTGGATCTGGGCATGCTGATCGGGCTCGTGCAGCAGCCCCCCATGCGCAAGCTCGGGGTGATCGATCTGGACACATTCTTTCCCCCGGGAGATCGCGTCAAGCTTGCCATGAGACTCAATGGACTCGCGGCCTCCCCTGCCTTTGCCAGTTGGAGCGAAGGCCCGGAACTGGACATCCAACGCCTGTTGTATACCGATTCCGGAAAGCCTCGAGCGGCCATCGTCTGTCTGTCGCACCTGTCCGAGGAAGAACGCCAGTTCGTGGTGACGCTGTTGTTGTCGAAAATGGTGACCTGGATGCGCGCGCAACCCGGCACCAGCGATCTGCGTGCCCTGATCTACATGGATGAAGTATTCGGTTATGTGCCCCCTGTCGGCGCCCCGCCGTCCAAGAAGCCGATTCTGACCATACTCAAACAGGCTCGCGCCTTTGGGGTTGGCCTTGTGTTATCCACGCAGAACCCGGTGGATATCGACTACAAGGCCATATCCAATGCCGGCACCTGGATGATCGGCCGTCTGCAAACCGATCGAGACAAGCAGAGACTGCTGGATGGCATGACTGCATCCGATGGCACGGTGGATACACGGGTGATCGGAGACATCATCTCGCAACTCGACAAACGCGAATTCGTCCTGCATTCAACCCGGATCAGCCGCCCTCGGACATTCAGTACGCGCTGGGCCATGTCCTACCTTGCCGGCCCTCTGACCCGAGCACAGATCAGCCAGCTGACCAGTGATACGCAGCGCAAGGCCATGATGAATCAGGCCGAACCCGGGAACAATGACAGCGAGACAGCCCCGGACGTTGCAGTACTGGCCGACAACGAAAGCGCCATTGCACCACGCATTGCAGACACGGTCCAGGTACGTTACCTCGACCCCTCAGTCCCCTATGCCGACACCATCGGTGCCAGCGCCACCGGCAAACGCCTGCAGGCGGGCATCGCCGTCAGAGTACAGATGCTGTTCGACGACACGCGTTCGAAATTGCGGCATGAAACGCAATGGGAAGCGGTCTTTACCCCTCTGGAAGGCAGGATCAATTGTGACGAGGCGCTCCTCGTGGATTATGACGATCGGGACCTGCGACGCGACGCTCCGGAGCAGGCCATCTATGTGTTGCCGGATGCGAAGATCCAGAACAAGACCTACTTTCGCTCGGTGCAAAGTGCCATCAAGGATCATCTGTACCGCAATGAGGAAATCGAACTGTTCCACAACGCCGAACTGCGCGAATTTTCGCGTGTCGGTGAGAGTCGCGAAGCTTTCGAGAGTCGTTGTCGCAGCATCGCCGACGACAGGACGGACGAGGATGCCAATCGACTGCGGGAAGTCCTGGCGCGCAAGATCGACCGAGTCAACGACGCCATCCAGAAATCGGAAGACAAACTGCGGGAGCTGCAGTTCGATGCAGCCAGTCGCAAACAGGATCAGCGCAGCACCCAGATTCTCGATATTGCAGGTGGTCTGCTCGGCGGCCTGCTTGGTGGGCGCCGCAGCACCCGCTCCATCATTACCGGCGGGCTGCGACGCAGTCAGAGCAAGGGCCGCATGGTGGCCAAGGCCGAGGAGCGCCTGAAGACTGCGGAAAACCGCTACAACGAATTGCTGGAAGATCGCGATGAACTCGAAGAGACCCTGCATGAGGATCTTTACGAAATTCAGAGCGAATGGGCCGACAAGGCGGCATTGATCGATGCATTTCCCGTCGGCCTGGAAAAGGCAGACATCAGTATCGAGGATGTCGTTCTGGTGTGGATTCCGAGAGACTGAGCATCGCAGTCTCGACCAGCGCGTTCACGACTGCCGGGACTGGCCACTCATCCCGCTTCGTGGCAGTCGACAACGCAACCGGTCTTGATCAGCGCCGCTATGGCGGCGTCATCCATACCAGACTCGCGCAGTATCTGCACACTGTGCTGTCCCGGCATGGGAGGCTGCAAATACAAGCCCGGACGTTGCCGTTCGTCACCGAATTCCAGTGGCAAGGCAGGTAACAGAACCTGCTCGGCCACAGACTCGCGAGCACTGGCCAGCGCAACGTCTAGCAGTCCACCCGGTGCCAACAGCTGTTCGTTGCTGATCAGCTCTTCGGGCTTGCCCACCGGTGCCCAGGAAACCTCTGCAGCCTGACACCCGGCTACCAGTTCCTTGTGGGAGTAGGCTGCGAGGTGATCGACCAGAATTGGCAGCAACCACTCCCTGGCGCGGGTACGCTGCGGATTGGTGGCCAAACGCTCATCGCGGCTCAACTCCTCCAGACAGAACCGGTCGCAGAAACGCCGCCACTGCGCATCGCTGGTTACCCCGATGAAAAGCGGTTCTCCCTCTCGCGCATGAAAGACATCGTACACACCCCATGCGCCCTTGCGCGCGGTCATCGGTGGCACCTCATCACCTGTGGCAGCACCACCGGCGATATGTGATGCCATCATGAAAGCGGCCGATTCGAACAATGAACTGCCGACTCGCTGCCCTCGACCCGTTCTCTCCCGCTCACGCAGTGCCGCCAGTACGCCTGTGACTCCGAATACGGCACCGAGGATATCCACGATGGAAGCACCGGCACGCAAGGGTTGCCCGGGCGGACCTGTCATGTAGGCAAGGCCACTCTGGAACTGGACAACTTCATCAAGCGCCGGTCGCTGCTGCCAGGGCCCCTGCAGAAACCCTTTCAGGGACAGATGGACAAGGGTCGGGTTGAGAGCAGCAAGTTGCTCCCAACCACAACCGAGCCGCTCCATGGTGCCTGGGCCATAATTGTCCAGAACGATATCCGCCTTGCCAACCAGAGCATGAACGGCTGCCTGACCTTCCGGATTTTTCAGATCCACCGCCAGGCTGCGCTTGTTGCGGTTGAAGGTGGCAAAGAATCCGGAGGCAAAGCCGGGCAGCTGCCGCGTGCGATCGCCGTCCGGTACCGGTTCTATCTTGATGACATCCGCCCCGAGGTCTGCAAACAGCAAACCGGCACAGGGCCCCATGATCGTGTGGCTGAATTCCAGGACACGCAAACCTGCCAGTGGTGCCGTGCTCTGTCCGGTATCGGAATTCATCGTGGCATTCCCCCGCTATTGTATTGTTGCATGCGTGCATGATTCATGCGCTGGTGCCTCGAATTGCAGCGTTGCGGAAGCGCGCCAGGCTACCTCCACGCAAGACAGCGCCGGGCAAGCCATGGCCGATGAGTTCTTCGGCCAGGTGACCCGCGTCAATCAGGGCTTCCAGATCCACCCCGGTTTCGACACCGCACTCATGGGCCAGCAATACCAGTTCCTCGCTTGCAATATTGCCCGGCGGCATGCCCTGCCGCGCTGACGCACTCGCCGAGGCCCCGGACACCGCAAAGGGGCAGCCCCCCAGACCTCCCACGGTACTGTCGAAACGGTTCACGCCACAACACAGACCGGCGTAGGCATTGGCGATTCCCAGGCCACGGGTGTCATGCAGGTGCAGCCGAATGGCGGGATCCGGCCAACGGGATCGCACCTCACAGACCACTCGCTGTATCTGCAAAGGGTTGGCCCAGCCCATGGTGTCTGCCAGGGCAATTTCACTGATGTGTTCGCCACAGTCAACGGCAATCTGCATCCCGTCATCGACAGCCTTCAGAGCGTCATCGACTGTCAGGTCACCGGCAAAGTTGCAACCGAAAGCTGCCATGACGCTGATCTTGCTCACACGAATACCGGCGCGGCGATGAGCCGCACACTGCTGGTGCATGGCGGCCCTGTTTTCGGCCAGACTGCGTCGCAGATTGCTCTGACAGAAGGGCTCGGAAGCCACGGTGTGGATGGTGCCGATCAAGGACAACGTGTCGCGGTGCGCTATCGCCCTGTCGATTCCCTGTGCGTTGAACCATAGCGCGGTATAGCGAACGCCTGCCTCCGGGGACAAGGCCCTGACAACCTCATCGGCATCAGCCCAACCGGGCACGCGCCGCGGTGAAACAAACGAGCACACCTGAATCGTCGAGACGCCGGTCTTCGCCAGAGCCTGTATGAACCGCACCTTGTTGCCCGTACTGATCGGTCGTGGCTCTATCTGGAAACCTTCTCGTGGACCTTCCTCGGTTATCCGGATACTGGCAGGCAAATCGCTCATGACAATCCATGGCCCCTTGGTTGTGTGATCGGACAGGTTTCATTCCAGGCGGAATCAGGCAGTATAATGCCCATCGACGGACCCTGCTGCCGCGCAGGATGGGCGACTACTGCTAGAATTTCGAGAGAATGGATACCGGCTGCAGCCAACACCTGTTGAAAGACAGTATAGAGAGACTCTTTCCGACCCGGCAAGCCGGGCATCGCTCAAGACGGCTGCCATTGCAGTCGTATTCGGACAATTCACGCAAGAGAGGCAGATGGTAGACCCGGTCGACTTCACACTCAGCGTATTCGGAAAAGCCTGTTGTGAACCCGGAAATCTGAACAGCAATCTGACGCCCTCCTTCGTCGGCATCATCCTCTGGGGCGGCCTGTGCCTGCATGAAGCGTTGTCGCAACGCAAAGGCAATCTGCTGCGAAGGCAATTTCTGTTGCCGGGCAGTTTTTTCGTCTGCCTGCTGGTCGAAGTGCTGTTGTTCTCGACCAACGCCTATCTGATGGACAATACCGAGCCGACCTCCCGCTTCCAGGTCTACTGGCCGCTGCTCGAATTCATGCTGCTGACGATGTCGCGCCTGCTATTGGCAGCCGCGTTTCTCGATGTATTGTTCGATGTCTCACGTCCCTCTCGACGTTTTCTGTGGCAAGCGGGCACCGCACTGTTGCTGGTCTTCCTGATCATTGCCCTGAACTGGATCGCGCGACACGCCCCCGAGCCACAATTGCAGTTTGCAGATACCGCCGGGAGTGTGTGGCTCAAGGCCAGTGCCGTGATTCTGATCAGTGTGGCCACCTTGAGTATCAGTGCTTCCAACAATCGCAATCGCTGGCCGGTGCTCACCGGTTTCATCCTGCTATGGATCGATAGCGTCCTGACTCTCTTCGCTCCCGACGTCCTGGCATTCGACAGGAACCAGGGTTCTCCGGTTCACGGAAATCTGTCCAATCTGAGTATCATCGTCCTGGGCTATGCCTGCATGAAGCTCAGACATGCCAGTGAAAGAAAGCTGGAAAAAGGCATACAGACTTCAGAGCGACTCGAAGCACTGGGCCAGCTCTCCTCCGGCATCGCTCATGACTTCAACAATCATCTGCAAGTCATCCTCGGCTATGTCGAACTGGCAGGTACCCAGTCATCCGATCCGCATGCGCTGAGGCAATCCCTGAAACGCGTCGAGGAAGCGGCTGAAGCCGCCGGCGACCTGGTCAACCAGCTGCTGACCTTCAGCCGTGGACAGAAAACCGAGTACACGGTCCTGGATCTGAATGAAGTCATCATGTCGCTAAGCCCCATGCTGTCCAGATTGCTCGGCCCCGACACCACGCTCAGGCACGATCTGGATCTGAAGATTGCCCCCATCCGGGCTGACAAGAGGATGGTCGAGCAGGTCCTGTTCAACCTGGTCATCAACGCCCGTGATGCCATGGCCGATGGCGGCATCATCACCATCAGCAGCCATGCCCTGATCCGACAGGGAAAATCCAGACGTGGCGAAGCAGGCGACAGCTGCACTCGCATGACAGTGGCGGATACCGGTTGTGGCATGGACAAGGCCACCCTGCGCCGTGCCTTCGAACCCTTCTATACCACCAAACCGGTTGGCGAAGGTACCGGACTGGGACTGACAACGGTCTACGGCATCGTGAAGAAACATGCCGCACATATCCATATCGACAGCAGTCCCGGTGAGTGTACTCATGTACACATCGATTTTCCGGTGACGACTGAACTACTGGTGGCAGAGCCCTCGCAGTCCTTCCCCGTCATGAAAGGCAATGGAGAAACCATCCTGTTGACCGAGGACGAAGTGGCCTTGAGAGATCTTGCGCGCACCTTTTTGACAGCCTCCGGCTATCATGTCCTGATTGCCAATGACGGTCAGCACGCCATCAATATCGCGAGCACCTATCACGGAAAGATCGATCTATGCCTGTTCGACGTGATCATGCCACGGCTGAATGGTTATGAAACCTACGACCGCATCAGTGCGCTCGATAACGACATTCCCGCGCTGTTCGTTACCGGCAGTACCAGCCGTGCAGAGAAGTTGCGACAGCAATACCCACATTTGCAAAAGCCTTACACCGGCGACACACTGCTCAAGTCCGTACGAGCCACACTGAATCAGACTGCCACGGTTTGAGAGGAGTCAACCGATAAACGAGCCAACCGACAAGCGGCCCCTCATTGCCATGCTTGGTGATCAGCATGCCGGCTTTCAGCAGCCCATCGTCGCCTGCCTCAACCGTCACCTGGCGAAGGCGGGCTTCGATCTCATCTATGTCTGTGGGGGATCCCTCAAGCCTGCTGCCGACTGGGACGAGAACGAGAAAATCACACGCAACGCCATCTACCCCCTGGTTCGCAACTTCCCGGTGGCTGGCTTCGTGATTCTGACGGCCTCCATAGGCGAGCATGCCAATGCCAGGGCGTTGGCACACTTCGTTCGTCAATTCTCACATCGGCCGGTCGTCTGCTATGGCTCTTCCGTTCCTCGAATTGCCAGCGTGCAGATCGACTACTACACCATGATGGGCCGCCTGATGGAATACATGACGGCCGATCCGCGGCGCAAGCGTTTCGTCTTTCTGCGCGGTGCGCCGGAAAACCCGCGTTCCCTCACACAGGAACGTGCTTTTCGTGATGCGCTGACCCATCGTCAGTTACCGGTTGTGGAAGAGCTGTTTGTGAATGGCAACTTCCAGGCGACTGACGCCTACAAGGCCATGAAGAGACTGCTGCAACACACTTGCGAATTCGACGCGGTAATCGCAGCCAGCGATGACATGGCTCAGGCGGCCATACACGCTCTCGCCAGCCATGGGTTGCGGGTGCCGGAAGATGTCATCGTGTCGGGTTTCCACAACACGCTGGCAGCGAGTTCCTCGCTGACTCCCATCACCACGGTTCATTGTACGGAAGACAGCATGTCCGCTCTGGTCACAGCCAGTCTGCGTTCCCAGATCGTGTCCGGCGAATACATCAGCGACAACAGCAGGGTACTGCACCCGCCGGCCAGACTCATCATACGCGCCTCTACCGAATCACCCGAGGATTCCGAGCCGGTGATTGCCGCATCCCATGCCTTTGACGCAGTGAAATTTCGCGCCGCCCTGCTGCACAGCATGAGCAGCCTCAGACATCCTGCCGAGCTTCTCGCAGAGGACATCATTGACGACATCGTCTCGATGCTGGTCAACGGAACCCCCTTTACCGGCTCGCGACTGGCCCTCGCCTTGAAGGCGATGCAGCTGCAGCCCTCCGACACCTACTGGTGGCGCCACATGCACAGACAGATCACCGCCAATCTGGAGAGGCATGGCAGCGAAGGACAATCATCGGACGCACTATCCAGAGCTGCCGTGATCCTCGGCAAGATCCACGAAACCATCTGGAATGTGGAGTGTTCAGCATCGGTCAGGAAGGAACGCCACAAGGACATCTCGCAACGGTTCAAGGCCAGCCTGACCCGCGTTTCCTGCCAGCGTGGACTGGTTGCCGCACTGGACGAACTCAGTGAACATTGCAACTCCGAAGGCGCCTTTCTGTGCCTCTACGAAAACGTCGGTGAGCAGCCCGACGAATTCGCCAGAGTGATCTTCCAGCGCAAGCGTGGAACCCGCAGCGAAACGCAGAGCGACAGATTTCGCAGCGCCGATCTGCTACCCGGGGATTTCCTGCATTCCGGGTTCACCGGACCACTGTTGCTGGAACCACTGTGCATCGGCAACACCCACCTCGGCTTTCTCGTACTCGATCTGTCCGGTGACGAGTTCTGCGACCAGGCCCTTGTCACCGAATTGTCGGACTATCTGTGCTGCGCAATCTGGCGTTTGCAGCACGAGGGGCGGTCAACTCCGTCGCCGCTACCCGACATGCCATGATCATCGGCTGGAGCCGATGCGCCCGACGCATCAGCGCTTGAGCGACTTCAGTATCGCGAACTTGTCATTCGAGGCAACGACCCGACAATTGCCGAACAGCTGCCTGAGCGTTCTCGAATACCCCAGGTGCCGGTTGGCAACCACGCGCAGTTCCCCACCCTGGCGCAGACAACGCTTGCTGCCTTCGAACATGGATCTGGCCAATTGATCGCCAAGTACATGCTGCTGATGGAACGGTGGATTGCAGAGCACCAGATCCACCGATCCGGAAGCGCGTTTCTCCAGACCATCGGCAACCTGAAAATCGGCCTGCACTGCTCGACCGGCAAAGTATCGTTCGTGGTTGTCGCGGGCCGATGCAACCGCCGAATAGGATTCATCGATGAACTGCACCCGAGCATCGGGCATGATCTGCTGCAGGGCGATCCCCAGCACCCCGTTGCCACATCCCAGATCAACGACCTGGACGGACTTGGGTAGATCGGCATAATGAGACAGAAGAAAGCGAGCGCCGTGATCCAGATGTGATCGTGAAAACACATTGGCGTGATTCAGCAGCGTCATGCCGGTTTCCGTATCGGTGAATTCACTCGGATAGGGCGAGCGCCGTTCAGGCAGATTCCTGTCGATGTCCACGAACAGCAGACGTGCCTTCTTCACAGCCAACGAGGTCGTCACCTTGCCCAGGTACTGCTCCATGCAGACAAATGCCGATTTCTGCAGGTGCTTGACCATGGCGGCTGCCACAACGACCGTATCGGCATCGAGACAGGGCCGCAGACGTGCCAGCTGGTCTTCGAGCAGCGCATTGGTCTTGGGCACCCGAATCAGGACGAGATCGATCGGCCCATCCGGAGTCTGCGTGGATGCCAGTTTTCTCAATGGCGATGCGATGCCATTGCGCCGCAGATTCTCTTCTGCCGCCCGGTGCGCCAGACAGGAATCCGACCAGCTGACGGGAGACAGGGAATGCAGACTCGTGGCCAGCGCACCGTGAGCGTCATTGAGCAGCAGCACATTGGCATATCCTGCCGGTCGTTGCGCCAGCAGTTCCGAGACATGCGTCAGCAGCAGGCTATCGGCAGCATCCCAGGCCTGCAGCGACGCATCAGTCGTGATCGGCCAGCGTTGCAGCTGCCAGTCGCCCATCGCATTCTTCATGCAGAATCCGTCTGAGGCTGTCATCAGGAATACCTCTTCTGACCACCGAAGCACTGCCGAATGCCAGTGCTTCTGCACGGTTCGACAAGGCTGCACTGGCGAGCCGTGCATCGTGCGAACATGTCTGATTCGGGGGGCATGCCATGCTCTCGGGTGTGTCTGCCAGGTTCGGTGAGTCGGCGCTGCGGCGCTGGCAGGCAGGATACCAGTTCAATGAAACCATCGGCACGCCTGGCACCGCTACCCTGCCGATTCCACGGAGCCGGAAATACTGGTATGGTAGCATTCAGGTCAATCACTGGCCGTTCCTGCCCGATGTCCTGCAAGGCGGCCTTTTCTCGAATTTTCCCTATCGGGGGTATGAATGAACACCTCTGACACTGACCTCAAGCAGGTACGTCGGACCACGGCAGACGAACTGTTCGATCAGCTTCGCATCGATATCGAAAAACTGCGATTGCGGCCAGGCACCAAACTGTCGGAAGCCAATGTGGCCCAGCAATACAGCGTGTCGCGCCAGCCGGTTCGCGAGGCGCTGATTCGCCTGGACAACCTGGAGCTGGTACAGATCCGTCCACAGAAGGCAACCATTGTCCGGCGCATGTCGAAGTCGACCATTCGACAGGCCAGGTTCGTGCGCCTGTCCGTCGAACTCGAAGTTGCCCGACGTGCCTGCGCGCGCTACGACGGCGCTCTGGATGAGGCATTTCAGGAAAATCTGGACCGGCAATCTGCCTGCCTGGATTCCGGTGTGTTCAAGGATTTCAACCGCCTCGACCGGGAGTTTCATGCGCTGCTGTGCGAGGCTGCCGATTGCATGGATGCCATCGAGATCATCGATCAGTGCAAGGCCAAGGTCGACCGACTTTGCATGCTGTCCCTGACGGATCCCGGCTCGGCCCGTTCGGTACTGGACGATCATCACCAGATACTGAGCAATCTGCTGAAACGGGATACCGAGCAGTTGTGCAGACAGACAGAAAAACATCTGCAGCGACTGGACGCCACCATCGACTATGTGCAGCAGAATCACGAGGACTACTTCGACGCCTGATACCGCTGGTTCGACAAGCCGTGAACTGTCTCGCGTAATTCACATTTTCTGCACCGATCCGCTTTGTGAATTACCGTTTGCATTGCGTCAAATTGTTCACGGAGTGGACCCGTTTGCCGGATGCACGGGTATACTTGCCCCACCCTGGAAAAGCTTTCATGACTGACAAGACCAGACCATCATGGTTTGATCCCGATCAGGACCAGTGAATGAAAACCGGGACCCAATGGCAAAGTCCCGTTGACGCTCACGGGATACCCGCCGTCGAAACACTCAATGATGGAGTACCAGAAAATGAACAGACTGATCATCAGTGCAGCCGTAGCTGCAAGTCTTGCCGGTACCGCCGGTGCTGCCTCGGCAGATGAGATCAAGATCGGGGTCTTTCTCGGACTGACAGGTCCACTCGAATCACTGGTTGCCAATATGGCACCCGGCGCTGAAACGGCAATCGCCGAAGTCAGTGCTTCCGGAAAACTGCTCGAGGGCACGACCGTACAAGCCGTACGTGCCGATACCACCTGTATCGATGCGGCGGCCGCCAGCGCCGCCATTGAACGACTCATCACGGTCGAGAAAGTGTCCGGTGTCGTCGGTGGCGATTGCTCGGGTGTGACAACGGCCGCACTGACCAATGTGGCTGTGCCCAATGGCATGGTCATGATCTCGCCTTCAGCCACCTCTCCAGCGCTGTCAACCGTCGAGGACAACGGCCTGTTCTTCCGTACAGCTCCGTCTGATGCCCGTCAGGGCGTGGTGATGAGTGACATCATCATGGATCGTGGTTTCAAGGAAGTGGCACTGACCTACACCAACAACGACTACGGCAAGGGACTGGCTGATTCCTTCCAGGCAGCCTTCGAGGAAGCAGGTGGTACGGTCACCATCAACGCGTCACACGAAGATGGCAAGGCAGACTATTCCGCCGAGGTGGGTGCACTGGCAGCAGCTGGCGGCGAGATCCTGGTGGTGGCCGGTTACATCGATCAGGGTGGCAAGGGCATGATCCAGAGCTCTCTGGATACCGGAGCCTTCGACACCTTCGTACTGCCGGACGGTATGGTCGGTACAGCACTGCCCGAAGCCATCGGTCCGGATCTCAATGGCTCCTTCGGTCAGGCGCCAGGCACCGACAGTGAAGGCGCTGGCATGTTCAATGAACTGGCCGAGGGTTTCGATTCCACCTCACCCTTTGCCGCTGAAAGCTACGATGCCGCCGCATTGATCCTGCTGGCCATGCAGGCCGCCGGCTCGACCGATCCGCAACAATACAAGGACACAGTCATGGATGTTGCCAATGCACCGGGTGAAAAGATCTTCCCGGGCGAGCTGGGCAAGGGTCTGGAAATCCTGGCGGGCGGTGGTGAGATCGACTATGTCGGTGCCTCCAATGTCGAGCTCATCGGCGCCGGAGAGAGTGCCGGCAATTACCGTGAAGTCGAGATCAAGGACCAGCAACTGACTACCGTCGGTTACCGCTAGAGGCCGACCCGCCATCCCTTGTGAGGTGCTGCGGGTATGCCGCTGCCTCACGCGGCAAGGACTCCACCGGATGGCATGGCGATGCAGGGTGGCCAGTTTTCTGGCCGCCCTTTTTTGTAGTCTGTTTCCGGCGCCACTCGACTGATTCCATCGTCGGACGCCGCCGCCCCACGAACGCGAAACCATGATCAAGGTAGATAGTCTGACCAAGAGGTTCGGCGGTTTCACAGCCGTCAACAACGCATCCCTGACGATTGGCAAGGGTTCCATCACCGGCCTCATCGGCCCCAATGGTGCTGGCAAGACTACCCTGTTCAATGTCATTGCCGGTGTCCACAAACCGAGCTCCGGCACCGTCTGGCTCGACGGGGAAGACATCACCGGACTTCCGCCGCATGAGCTGTTCCACAAGGGCATGTTGCGCACGTTCCAGATCGCCCACGAGTTCTCCACACTGAGCGTTCGCGAGAACCTGATGATGGTGCCGGCCAGCCAGCCGGGGGAGTCATTGCGCGATGTCTGGTTTCACGGCAGCAAGGTGCGGGAGCAGGAACAGCGGGTCCGGGAAAAGGCCGATGAGGTCATCGATTTTCTGGAAATTTCGCACGTGGCCAACGAGCTGGCGGGCAATCTGTCAGGGGGGCAGAAGAAACTGCTGGAGCTGGGCAGAACCATGATGGTCGATGCCAAGGTTGTCTTTCTCGACGAAGTCGGGGCCGGTGTCAATCGCACGCTGCTCAATACCATCGGTGATGCCATCATCCGCCTCAACCAGGAGCGAGGTTACACATTCTGCGTGATCGAGCACGACATGGACTTCATCGACAAGCTCTGCGATCCGGTAATCGTGATGGCGGAGGGAACCGTACTGGCCGAGGGCACCCTGGCCGAAATAAAAGCCAATGAACACGTCATCGAGGCCTACCTCGGTACCGGTCTGAAGAACAAGGTGGGCTCATGAGTTTTCTGCTTGCACAAGGCATGACAGGTGGCTATGGCAGCGTGGACATCCTCCATGATTGCACCATCGCTGTCGAAGCCGGCGAAATCGCCGTCATTGTCGGCCCCAATGGCGCCGGCAAGTCCACCGCGATGAAGGCAGTATTCGGCATGCTGAACATCCATTCCGGCAGTGTCGTGCTGGACGGCGAGGACATCACCGCGCTCAGCCCGCAGGATCGTGTGGCCAAGGGCATGGCCTTCGTACCGCAGACCAGCAATGTCTTTCCCTCCATGTCGGTGGAACAGAACCTGGAAATGGGGGCCTTTCTGCGCCGCGATGACATCAGCAAGACCATGGAAGAGGTGTACGAACTCTTTCCGATCCTGCGCGAAAAGCGCCGCCAGAATGCCGGGGAGCTCTCCGGTGGTCAGCGACAGCAGGTCGCAGTCGGCCGGGCACTGATGACGCAACCCAAACTGCTCATGCTCGATGAGCCGACAGCCGGCGTGTCGCCCATCGTCATGGATGAGCTGTTCGACCTCATCATCGATATCGCCCGTACCGGTCTGCCGATACTCATGGTCGAACAGAATGCCCGACAAGCCCTCAACATTGCGGACAAGGGCTATGTCCTGGTGCAGGGACGCAACCGATTCACGGACACGGGACAGGCGCTGATGAACGACCCCGAAGTACGCAAGAGTTTTCTCGGAGGCTGATCATGGAACTACTCAACGCTTTCGCCCTGCTCTCCAACTATGTCCTGGTCCCCGCCCTTGCCTACGGCAGCCAGCTCGCGCTGGGCGCACTGGGGGTCACACTGGTATTCGGCATCCTGCGCTTCTCCAACTTTGCTCACGGCGATACCATGGCCTTCGGCACCATGGTGACCATCCTGTTCACCTGGTGGTTCCAGTCCATGGGCATTCACCTGGGGCCGCTCCCCACGGCCTTGCTGGCCATGCCCTTCGGCATCATTTTCTGTGCATTCTACGTTCTGGCAACCGATCGCCTGGTATACCGTTTCTACCGCAGCAAGCGTTCCGATCCCGTCATCTACCTGATCGCCTCCGTGGGCGTCATGTTCGTCACCAACGGGATCGTTCGCTTCATCATCGGCCCTGATGACCAGAACTTTGCCGACGGTGAACGCTTCATCATCAAGGCAGGTGAATTCAAGAAACTCACCGGCTTGTCCGAAGGGGTCTCCATCAAGTTGACGCAGGGAATCACCGTCATCACGATGATCGTCGTCGTCGCCCTGCTCTTCTGGTTCCTCAACAAGACGCGCTCTGGCAAATCGATGCGCGCCTACTCCGACAACGAGGATCTGGCATTGCTCTCCGGCATCAACCCGGATCGTGTCGTGGCCATCACCTGGATTCTGGCAGCCGCCCTGGCCACCATCGCCGGCACACTGTACGGTCTGGACAAGTCGTTCAAGCCATTCACCTACTTCCAGTTGCTGCTCCCGATATTCGCCTCGGCCATCGTCGGTGGATTGGGCAATCCACTGGGTGCCATTGCCGGTGGCTTTGTGATTGCCTTCTCCGAAATCATGGTCACCTATGCCTACAAGCGAGTCATTGCCTATCTTGTTCCCGGCGACTGGGTGCCTGATGGGTTGGTCCAGTTGTTGTCCACCGACTACAAGTTCGCGGTCAGTTTCGTGATTCTCCTGCTTGTATTACTGGTCAGGCCCAACGGAATCTTCAGGGGGACAGGAGTATGAGCTCGATGCGCAACATCGTCTATTTTCTGATCATCGGCGCACTGATCGTCCTGGTCGGACAGTTCCAGAGCTGGAACCTGGCTCTGTCCATTCTCAACCTGTGCATCATCTCCGCCATCATGGCACTGGGTGTCAATATCCAGTGGGGTTATGCCGGCCTGTTCAATGTCGGCATCATGGGCTTTGCCGCTCTCGGCGGACTGGCTGCCATGCTGATCTCCATGCCACCGGTTCGCGAAGCCTGGTCGGTCGGCGGACTGGGCGTGACAGGCGGTGTGCTGGCCATGATCCTGACCGTGGTCTGTGCCGTGTTCTCTTACCGGAAGATGCAAGGCCGGCGTTTCCGCATGTTCATCGTCATACTGATCAGCGTCGCAGGCTATTTTCTCGTGCGAAGATTCTTCGACCCCGCCAGTGATGTCATCGAGAAGGTCAATCCCGCAGCCTCCGGTTACCTGGGAGGCCTGGGATTGCCGATCCTGCTTGCGTGGCCGGTTGGTGGCATTCTGGCAGGGGCCGCCGCCTGGGTTGTCGGCAAGATCACCCTGGGCCTGCGAGCCGATTACCTGGCCATCGCTACCCTGGGCATCTCGGAAATCATCGTCGCCATGCTCAAGAACGAGGACTGGATGACCCGCGGCGTCAAGAACGTGGTCGGTCTGCCACGTCCGGTTCCCTATGAAATCAATCTCCAGCAAAGCGAGTGGTTCATCCAGTTGTCGGCTCGCCTGGAAACCGACCCGGTGACTTTCTCCAGCATCTTTGTCAAGCTGTGCTATGCGGGGCTGTTCGGTATCGTGCTGCTATTGGTGCTGTACCTGTCCGAGAAGGCGCTGCGTTCCCCCTGGGGCCGGATGATGCGTGCCATCCGTGACAACGAGATATCCGCAGAAGCCATGGGCAAGGATGTCAAGGCCAGACACCTCCAGGTCTTCGTGCTCGGCTCGGTGGTCGTGGGAATTGCCGGTGCCATGCTGACCACGCTGGACGGACAGCTGACGCCTTCCAGTTACCAGCCGCTGCGCTTTACCTTCCTGATCTGGGTCATGGTCATTGTCGGAGGCTCGGGCAACAACTGGGGGGCGATACTCGGTGGCTTCGTCATCTGGTTCTTCTGGATCGAGTCCGAACCCATGGGTATCTGGCTGATGAATACCCTGACCTCCCAAATGGACAGCGGCAGCGCCCTGCGAGCGCATCTGATCGACTCGGCCCAGCATATGCGCCTCATGACCATGGGCCTGATACTGCTGTTGACCTTGCGATTCAGTCCGCGAGGTCTGATTCCCGAAAAGAACGCTCAGCACTGACCCCCGGCACGTCAGGGGTGACAGCAACCTGAATTGGCCGGGCAGCAACGCCCGGCCGGTCACTCAGCCATCTTCGGGTTCTATCAGGTGGATATCCACCATCAGACTGTCCGACAGGGTTTGCATCCGCTCATGCAACTGTTCGGTGGTGAGGCCCTCGGGCAGACTCAGCAAGGCGTTCGCATGAAACAGCACGCCGCCAGCCATGGACGCGTCCTCCAGCCATGAATCGAACGCCTGTACGCTGACACCCGCTTCGGACAGGACACGGCTGATATCGCGCACGATTCCCGGGTGATCCTGACCCAGCAGTTCGAGTTCGAGTTCGCGACCCGCAGGGGGTACCGCGCCATCCTCGACAGCCTTGAGCGAGACCTGCAGGGCTGACGAATCCAGTGCCTGCAAGGCAGCCAGCAAGGCTTCCTGGCGAGACTCGATCACCTCGACGCGCAGGATACCGGCAAACTGCCCACCCAGGTTCGCCATGCGACTCTCGAGCCAGTTGCCATCGTGGCTGGCAACCACCTCGGACAAGGCACTGACCATGCCGGGCTTGTCCGGACCCGATAGCGTGATGAGAATGGCGGAAGTATTCATCGTGTTCAATTTATCGTGGATGCTTGTGGTGAAGGCAATTCAGGTTACCCAGAGTCTGGCGTAGGGCGATAGTTCGATGACATCATTGTAGACGTTGATCTCGCGCGCACTGAGCTTGTCATACAGCTCGACAATACCGCTCTCGTACAGAGGCTGTACGTTGAGATACTGCGTGCTTTCGGTAAAGTTGTAGACGCAGGCCAGAGTTCCCAATGGGTGTCTGTTGGCAATGGCGAACACATGCGGGTGTCCGGTATCCACGATATCCGTGTCATAGCGCGCATTGAGCTGCGAGGTCTTGCGTCGGACCCTGATGATATGACTCAGCCCGGTGTACAAACGGCCTTCGATCGTGTTCAGGTCGTGCCGCCTGTCCGCCCTGTCCCAATCCATGGCAGGTCGATGCATCCAGCGACTATCCCCGGCATGTTCGGCAATATCCACATAGCGATAATCATTGAGCAGCCCCAGCTCGTCGCCCATGTAGATCAGTGGCAAGCCACCAAAACCGCAGATCAGTGCATGCCCGAGCAGTATGCGTTCGATGGCCAGATCCACCAGTTCGGGATTGCCCCATTCAATGGCTTGCTCGAGCCCGGACAGGCTGGCAAGCGTTCCGTTGATGCGCCGATCACCATTTGCCTTGTTGAACTGGAATACCCCACCTCGGGCAAAACTGCCCTCGAATTCCCCGGAGTAGAAGCTGGACAGGAAATGCCGATGTGCCGCGCCGTTGAGTCCCACCGACTCGGCATCGTCGTCGGCGATGGCCCAGCCGATATCGTCATGACAACGCAAATATGTCCCCCAGGCAATCGAATTGGGAGTTCTCGGAAATTCGCTCAGGGCACGCGTCATGAGGCGTGTATCACGACTGGCCAGAGAGCTCCAGAACTGCACCATCAGCGAGTTGTGATAGGCGAAGTTGGATACCTTGCCATGATGACGCCCCACCCCGAAATAGCGGATCAGATCATCGGGAGCCACGATGGCTTCCGCCTTGTGAGCAACTGCTGGCGTGGTAATGCGCGAGCAGGTACGCAATGCCTGCATCAGATCGAACACCTCTTCCTGATTCTGGGAATCGGTACCCATGCGCTTCCACATGAAGGCTACCGCATCCAGTCGGAACACCTCCACCCCCTGATTCGCAAGGTCGAACATCACTTCCACGATCTCCAGAAATACCTCGGGATTCGACCAGTTCAGGTCCCACTGGAAATGATTGAAGGTTGTCCAGACCCACTTTCCGCTGTTCTCGTCCAGCGTGAAGTTGCCGGGCGCAAACTCCGGGAAGACCTCTGGCAGTGTGCGTTCGAAAGCGTCCGGCAGACTGCGATCGTCATACATGTAGAAATAGTCCTGGTAACGGGCATCGCCACCTTGCGCTGCCAGCGCCCAGGGGTGCTCCTGCGCGCAATGATTGAGCACCAGATCGATGCATACCGACATGCCACGCGCCCTGAGATCGGCACACAGGGATTCCAGATCCTCGTTGGTCCCCAGCGAGGCATCCACCGA
The DNA here is from genome assembly GCA_947495035.1 of uncultured Granulosicoccus sp. GTDB lineage: Bacteria > Pseudomonadota > Gammaproteobacteria > Granulosicoccales > Granulosicoccaceae > Granulosicoccus. Next base: position 35,144 of record CANLXI010000028.1, on the reverse strand, counting down.
TCGGTAGTCCGTCACCGCATAGCCTCCGTCATTCTCGCCGTCGCGTGATTGCATGACCTTCATCAGGTGCACATAACTGGTGCCCATCTCCTCCAGGTAGTCCAGATGATCGCGTACCTTGCTCAGCTTTCCGGCAAACTGCTCGACATAGAACACATAGCCGAGCATGCTTTCATGCTGAAACCAGTCCGGCTCCAGATCGCGCTCCACATCGAGAACCTTGAGCTCATCGGGCCTCTGCACATAATGCCGCGCCATCAGCAGCACCAGACGTTCCATGAAGTCATCGAAATCGGCTCTCTGCCCATAAACCGGCAGCAGCCCTTCGTAGAGATTCTGGAACCAGCGTGCCAGACGCAGGCGAAACAATTGCTGATCGCGAACCTCCAGTGTCGACAGAGCTGACTCGACACCGGAATTTGCCTTCTGCAGACAAGCCAGAGCGGCTGCGCTGAGCAGATGAGCATGCCGATGCCGGAAGGCCGACACCTTGACCGACTCTTCGGCCGCCTGCTCGCTGGTAGAGAAATCCTGTTGTATCAAGCCTGACCGCTCCCGGGGTTGCGAAAGAACAAACACGTATAACCATTCTTCAGGAATGGTGCTACCCGACTGGCTGTCCACTCTTCAAGCCAATCGCCACTTCCAATGATCGACAGCGCAGAGGCCCCCGCTCGTGTAACCTAACCATACAGACAAGTCAGTGTTCTCTCACGGCCACTGACAAAAGGTTAACCTGTAGACACGTAAACAGGCTCTGCTACAGGGGCAACATTACCAGTCATCAAGGCACAGCTTCAAGTAACGTCTACTGGGCCGGTTTTACTGTTTTACTTACCAGAAGGACACGCTTCCCGGGATCAGGGTCGGTGTCGGAAGAACCAGCATCGCAGGGAGAAGCCAGGGTGAGTTCCACACTATCGGTCAGGAATGAAGACGACCCTGTTACGGATTTCAGGTCGAAGGCCACATTGGGTGTTGCTGCGGCAGCCATACTCTTCATGCTGCCGGTCGGCGTCTACGACCTGATACGCGGCGAGACGGCCATCGGTATCGGATCCATGGCCGTGGTGTTCATACTGCTGGCCAATGCCTGGATGGCCATGCGTGGCATCTGTCATCAATTCCTGACCCTGTATGGCCTGTTTCCGGCTGGCATGATGTTCATGACCAACATTTTCCGCATGGATGGCATCATTGCCAGTTTCTGGTGCTATCCGATCGTGCTGGCCGCCTATTGCATGCTGTCGGAACGTCGTGCCTGGATGGCCAATCTCACCATCCTGATCTTTGCCATGCCCATGGTGTGGATGACGCTGGACAACGACTATGCACTGCGAGTCACTGCCAGTCTTGGCGCCGTCAGCCTGTTTGCAGCCATCATGGTGAACGTGATTGACGGTCAACGTCAGCAGCTGCAACGACAACTGGTGCTGGACCCTCTGACAGGCCTGCTCAATCGCCTGACCTACAACGACTGCATGGAGCAGGCGGTCAGACTGCATGACCGCTATCGTCAGCCCGTCAGTCTGCTGGCCATCGACATCGACAATTTCAAGCTTCTCAACGATACCCGAGGCCATGCGGCAGGCGACCAAGTACTGAGCATGGTCGGCCATTTGCTGCGAGACATGCTGCGAGACGAGGATGCCATTTTCCGCATGGGTGGAGAGGAATTCACGGTGGTGCTCAAAGGTGCCAATCAATGCGCGGCGACCGAGACTGCAGAGCGCTTGCGCCAGGCGGTGGCTGCCGCCGACTTCACGGGTATGTGCCGTATCACGATCAGCATCGGTGTCGCCGAACTGGAATCGGAGGAAAGCTGGGAGAGCTGGGCGAAACGCAGTGATGACAGCCTGTACGAAGCGAAGCGCCGAGGGCGCAACCGGGTTGTCCTCAACGAGCAACGAAAGTCCGGCGAACGCGGCGAAGCCATGCTGGCCGGCATGTCCTGAGGTAACGAGCGGCAGGACGGATCAAGACAGGAGACGCTCCTCTCGGGCTCTGAGCCGGGCCGCTGCGTGTCAGTGGCGGCCCAGCTGACAACGACACTCGGTACCAGCGGGGACAGCCAGCTGACAGTGATCGCACAAACCCGCACCGGTAGGCTGCAGCTCCGGAGTCAGTTCGACACGGTCATCGAAGACGAAACAATCGCCTTCCCAGTGACGCGAACCACAGCTCTGCAGGTAGTTGAGCAGACCTCCTTCAATCTGATAAACCTCGCGAAACCCTTTCTCCAGTAACCACGGTGCAGCCTTTTCGCAGCGTATTCCGCCGGTGCAATAGGTCACCATCGGTTTGTCCCTGTCCAGCCGGCCTTCTGCCAGGGCCTTGTCGACCGCCACCTTGAAGTTGCGGAAGTGCTTGATATTCAAGTGTGTGGACGCCGGAAAGGTCCCCGATACGATCTCGTAATCGTTGCGCGTATCCAGCAAGGTCATGTCTCTGGACTCATCCAGCCACTGGCACAGCGTTTCCGGTGCCAGCGAAGGCGCAGGCGGACGCCGTGCCTGCAGCTTCTCGGAATCCTGCCCGTCGAAGGCGATGATCTCGGTGCGCCTGCGTATGCGCAGGCGACGATACGGCACATCCGCCGAATAGCTTTCCTTGAGCCACAGATCGGCAAACCGGGGGTCCTGATCGAACCATTGGCGGGCGGCCGTGACCTGTTCGCGTGTACCTGCAATCGACACATTGATGCCTTCCGAAGCGAGCATGACCGACCCCTGCAGGCCGACCTCGCTGAAAGCCTGTTTCATGGCGGACTGTATGGCCGGCAGGTCATCCAGATGCACAAAGCGGTAACCGGAAAGATTGACGATGGGCGCGTCGGACATCACTGAACTACCCGTGAAGAGAAAAGACAATGGGCCGCATTTTAACAGCCGCATCCCCCCGCAAGGGCGTTTCGCGGCCGGACGAACCGATTTCGCCTGCCAGATGGTCGACAATATAGGGACAGTCGGGCAGGATTCCTGTCTGGGTCAACAACTGGAATACGGAAAATCATGAGTTTCAAGGCATTGCTCGTAGAGCGAGACGACGAAGGCAAGACCTCGGCCAGCGTGCGGCAGTTGGAAGAAAGCCAGTTGCCCGATGGTGAGGTCCTCGTGGCCGTGGAATACTCGACGGTCAACTACAAGGACGGTTTGTGCGTCGGACCCGGAGGTGGCCTGGTCAGAAACTACCCACATGTACCCGGCATCGACTTTGCCGGCACGGTAGAAAGCTCCAGCGACCCGCGTTACAAGACAGGCGACAAGGTAGTCCTGACCGGCTGGCGCGTGGGTGAGGCCTGGTGGGGAGGCTATTCCCAGAAAGCGTCCGTCAAGGCCGACTGGCTGGTTCCACTGCCAGACGGATTGTCCACCTATCAGGCCATGGCCGTGGGTACAGCCGGCATTACCGCCATGCTGGCCGTCATGGCGCTGGAGAAACATGGTCTGACGCCGGGTCAGGGCCAGGTACTGGTCACCGGAGCTGCCGGTGGTGTGGGTTCAGTGGCAACGGCCATTCTGAGCAACCTGGGCCATGAGGTGGCAGCGGTGACCGGACGACCGGAGACCGCCGAGTATCTGAAGGAACTGGGTGCCACGACCATCGTGCCTCGAGAAGATCTTGAAGAGACGGTCAAGAAGCCACTGGAAGCCGAAACCTGGGCTGGCTGTGTAGACGCCGTGGGAGGCGCCATGCTGGCCCGCGTACTCGGTCAGCTGAAATACGGTGCCAGTGCCGCCTCCATCGGTCTGGCCGGTGGTGCAAAACTGCCGGCGACCGTCATTCCGTTTCTGCTTCGCGGGGTGAACCTGCTGGGCATCGATTCCGTCATGCAGCCCTATGACAACCGCCTGGCCGCCTGGAAGAAGCTCTCCGAATCACTGCCGATGGAGAAGCTCGAAGGCATGATCCAGACTGCCACCCTGGCCGACCTGCCCGAATTGGGAGCACAGATTCTCAAGGGTCAGATCAAGGGCCGTGTGGTCGTGGATGTGAACGCCTGAGCCGGCTCAGGCGCCATCTGCGGCCGGCATTGCGATCTCCCGGGCAGTCTGCAGCCAGCCGGGCCTCAGCCCTGCTGGGCTGCAACTGACGATTGCATCATCAGCCGCGAAAACCGAACAGACGGTTGGACTTGATCAAGGCAACCGCCTGTTCGGGAACGCATTGTTCCCACCCCTCACGGCCGTTGGACAGCATGGTCAGGACTTCACGCGAATAGATATTCAGCAGTTCGGGGTCACTGCAATCGATACCGGTAATGAAGCGGTTTTCCAGCAAATGCCTGTACAGAAAGCGTACGTGGGAGTCCACCTCGACGCTGGTGTAATCAGCCACTTCCTTGCGCGAATCCAGTTCCGGGTAGATGAACAGACGGGTATTGTCCGGAAACAGCTTGCCAAACCCCTCCAGCATGCCGCCTTCCACGCCGACATACTTGTCTTCGTCGAATATTTCCTTGACGTTTGCCATGCCCAGCACGATACCGATCTGCAGCGCCGTGAATTGCCTGAAATAGGCACGTAACGAAAAATAACGTGTGTAATCCGACACCATGACACTGTAACCCAGCGCATTGAGCAGACTGACGCGGGCCAGCAGGTCTTCCTCCGGCACCATCAGGTCCTTGCCGAAATGATCATTCAATGATATTTCCGCCAGAACGATACTGTTGTTCGCCTCGACCCCGTCCTGTTGACTGAAGGAGGCAAACCCCTGTTCGATCATGTCCACGTTCAGCCGGGTAACCGGTCGGAAGGAGCCCCGTATGGTCAGCACGTTCTTCTTGTAGAGCATTTCCGCCGGTACCACGATGCTACCGTCGGGCTCGAACATCACTGCGCGAGTCTTCCAGCTGCGAATGAGATGCAGGTTCATGGCGCGGTTGTCCAGATCCTCGAAATACGGCCCGCGAAATTCGATGGAATCGATCTCGATGGCTTCCGGATTCAGATTGTCGCTCAGCGAGTCGATGATCTTGCGCGCATCCTCGAAGTAGTAGAACGCGGCATAGATCAGATTGACCCCCAGAATGCCAAGGGTGTCCTGTTGCAGTTCGGCAGTCTTTTCGCGCATGCGCACATGCACCAGAATGTCCGATGGCTCCGCACCAGGATACATCTGGATTCGGATACCGCACCAGGAATGGCATTCATTATCCCGATTGAAGCTCTTCGCCGACACCGTTGCGGCGTAGGAAAAGAAGCGTGACGAGCGGGACCGGGATGTCCCGACCCGCTCCAGCACCAGGGAGAACTCCTTGTCCAGCATGGCCTTCACACGGGCCTTGCTGACGTATCTTCCGCCTTCCTGGGTGCCATAGATGGCATCGGAGAACTGCATGTCGTAGGCAGACATCGTCTTGGCGATGGTGCCTGCAGCAGCCCCCGCCAGGAAGAACTGCCTGGCCACTTCCTGACCGGCACCGATCTCGGCAATGGTGCCGTACTTCTTCTCATCGAGATTGAGTCGCAGAGCCTTGTTGATGGTCGTGCGGGAACTCACGGCCTTGCTGATATCGTCTGTTCTGTTCATGCTCGGTCTACAGGTTGTCTGGCTGCCGGAATGCGGCAGCAGGCGTGTTCCACTACAACAGCCTTAGCGACCACCTGGCGACAACTCTGAATTACCGGGTTATCTGCAAAAGCCGTCTCGCAGGCATTTTGGTACATGATACTAGCTGAGTGCGCGATACGGCATTCGGTCGTTCCATCAGACAGGGTTATACTGCGATCATGAATACACTCCAAATGCCCAGCTTCCGGTCTCCGGACTTCCTGCAACAGCACATCCAGTCCATACTCGACTTCTACGAACCGCATGTGCTGGCCCCGGACGGCGGCTTTCACCAGTGTTTCATGGATGACGGCACTGTGTATGATCCGGGCATGCGGCACCTGGTCAGCTCGACCCGTTTCGTATTCAACTATGCCACTGCCTACCGAATCCACGGCTCCGAACAGCATCGGCTGTGGGCAATCAGGGGACTGGACTATCTGCAGTCGATGCACCGGCAGCCCGACGGGCACTATGCCTGGGTAATCGAGAACGGGCAGGTCAGTGATGGTCGAGCCATGGCCTACGGACATGCCTTCGTGATGCTTGCAGCTGCCAGCTGTGTGCAGGCCGGCATCGTTGAAGCTGCCGAAATCATCGATGATGTCTGGCATTTCATGGAAGAACACTTCTGGGATGCTGACGGCCGAGCCTATGCCGATGAACTGGACAGCACCCTGACCGTGCTGGACCCCTATCGCGGTCAGAATGCCAACATGCACTCGTGTGAAGCGCTGCTGGCAGCATGGCAGGCCACTCGGCAGAAACGTTATCTGGACAGGGCCGAGTTGCTTGCACAACGCTTTGCGGTGGAACTGGCAGAACTCAACAACGGCATGATCTGGGAACACTACGATACGCAGTGGCAAGCCGACATGCAGTACAACATCGACAAACCCGACGATCTGTTCAAGCCCTGGGGCTTTCAACCGGGTCATCAGGTCGAGTGGACCAAACTGCTGCTGACGCTCAATCAGGAAAACCCCAATCCGCTGTGGGTGAAACGGGCTACCGAGCTGTATGACGTGGCCATGAAGCACGGCTGGGATGAAGACTACGGAGGGCTGGTCTACGGCTTTGCGCCCGACGGCAGCTTCAGCGATGCACACAAGTATTTCTGGGTGCATGCCGAAGCCTTTGCGGCTGCCTGGAGGCTGTATCGAATCACCGGCGAGACACGCTTTGCCGATGACTATGATCGACTCTGGGAGTACAGCTGGCAACACCTGATCGATCACCAGCAAGGGGCCTGGTTCCGCATCCGCAATCGCGACGGCAGCGAGTTCGACAAGCTGAAATCACCTCCGGGAAAAACCGATTACCACACCATGGGCGCCTGCTGGGACGTACTGTCCCAGCAACCCTGAGGTGTCAGGGCAGCTGCACCCATCTGGACCAGCTGCCAGTCTCCCCTCGCTGGTCGCGCAGACCGCCATGGATCAGAGTGACCCCCTCGGCCTCCACCGGGGTCAGGAACACGGAGCCCAGCAGTGATTCGCGAGCGCCGATGCCCAGGTATTCGAACACCTGAGGATCTCGCAGAATTCCGCCGCTGGACCAGTAGCTGCGCCAGCCGCGAGCCTCGGCGGCCAGCAACAGATTCTGTATGGCGGCGCCGGTGGCTGCGATATGCTCGACATTGTTGTCCGTCAGTTGCGGCTCATCACCGGTTTCAGCCGGATCAGGCAACCAGGTCGCCTGCACCAGAGCGCCACAGGCTGACAGCATGTTCTTGATCTTCGACTGCCAGGCACGCGCCCAGCGAGGATCGGCGTCACTCTCTGCCTGCATCTGCAGATGATTCAGCAAGGCAAGACAGGCTGGCTTGTCCAGTACATGAAAACGCCAGGGAACCACCGAGTCCAGCGCTCCCTGACGATGCGTTGCTTCATGGGCCCGGCGATGAAACGGAGCCCAGGCGGCACCTTCAATCATCGTACGCAGCGCCTGTTCATGCTCGGAGGTCCACACGGCCGCCGCCTCTGACAGACTGTCCGGCGACAGCATCACCTTGCGCGTATGTCGGGATCGAATGACCCGGTCGACAATCTCGGACTCGGCTTGCATCGATTCACCCTTCTCTTGATTCATGGCATTTCCCCCGATATCAGATCTTCACACGCTTGCCGCTCTTGCCAGACTTGTATATGGCATCAATGACCTTCTGATTGAGAACCGACTCCTCCAGCGTGAACACCGGTTGTTTCCGGCCTGCAACAGCCCGGCAGAAGGCTTCGACCTCCAGGCGGTACTGATTGATGCCGGTGAACCGGTAGGTACGGGTATCGTTGTGCTTCGCATTGTGTACCCGCACTTCATCCCCTTCGTACAGATTGGAATTGAATGGAGCGCTGAGCTCGATGAAGCCCTTGTCGCCATGGAACACCATGGTCTGCCGATTGGCCATCTGGGTGCTGACGTAGAAGCTCATGTCGACTCCATCGAAACTCAGTTGCACGCTGGCATAGCGGTCGGTCTTGAAATCCGGATCGAATTCGACACTGGCGTTGGCATACTGCGGCTCCATGCCAGTGGCAAAGCGTGCGCAGACGGTCGGATAGACGCCGATATCCGGCAAGGCACCGCCCCCCAGTTCAAGCTGATTGCGCATGTTGCCCGCATCCTTGTTGAAATAGGTGAAGGAGGATTCGATACGCCGCAAGGTACCGATGGTCCCCTTCTTCAACAGCTCCCTGACCTTCAGCCACTGCGGGTGATAGGTCACCATGAAGGCTTCCGAGACCACCACACCCGCCTTGTCTCTGGCACGAATCAGCTTGCTGATTTCGGATGCCTTGAGAGCCAGTGGTTTCTCGACCAGAACATGCTTGCCGGCCGTGATCGCCTTGTGCGCCCATTCGACATGCTGCGAGGTCGGCAGCGGAATGTAGATGGCATCGATATCCGGGGAGGCCAGCATTTCCTCGTAGCTGCCGAACGACTGTGGTGCATTGAAATGCTCGGCCATCTTGCGAGCACGTCCGGCATCGCGCGAGGCGATGCCTTCCAGACTGGCGCCTTCAGCCTGCTGAATCGCGGGTATCAGATGTTCCCGAGCGATCTTGGCGGTGGACAGGATTCCGAACTTCAGCATGATGATCTCCGTGTTGTGTTGTCAGGTGCAACGGTGGTGATGGATGATTGATTCGTGAAAAGGATGTGGCAACGGGTGAAGTTCCACCCTGCTGCGATCAGCTGCCGGACGAATCCGGATCGTTCTGCACTCTGGCAGCAGCCGCACGCAACTTGTCCTTCTTGCTCATGCGATGTCCCTTGATGCCTCCGTTGCCATCGACTGGACGAATGACCGGACGCAGACTGTTTGTCGGCTCGAAGCCTTCGACGCGCTCACGCGGAATGCTCAGAGACAGTCGTTTTTCCATCAGCGTCAGATGCGCTTCGGCATTGATGTCGACCAGGCTGATGGCCTCGCCGGTCTTGCCCGCCCGCGCCGTTCTTCCCATGCGATGGGTATAGAGCTCCACGGAACGGGGTAGATCGTAGCTGACCACCAGTGGCAGACTGGGCACATCGATGCCGCGTGCTGCCAGATCCGTGGCCACCAGTGCCTGCAATCTGCCTTCCTGCAGCCGCCGCAGAACCGATGCCCGCTGCGCCATCGACAGCTTGCCATGCAGAGCCGCGCTGTCGATCGAGGCCTTGCACAACCGGTCCGACAGCTTTTCTGCCCCCTTGCGGTCTGCCGTGAAGATCAGCAAAGGGGTGGACAGTCGTCCCTCGCTCAGCAGTCTGATCAACAGATCGCCACGCTGCTGCTCGTCCACCTGGATCGCCCGATGCCGGATCACCGGCGCATCCTGCGCCAGATCGACAATGACCGGTTTCTTCAGCAGCCAACCGGCCTTGGCTCGTACCTTGCGCGTGTAGGTGGCAGATACCATGAGACGTTGTCGCGGCTTGAACAACGCCACCAGTTCATCCAGCTGCTCCTGAAAGCCATCGCCGAGCAGACGGTCGGCTTCATCGAGTACCAGTATATCGACAGCCGCAACATCCAGCCCGTTGTGAGCAATGACATCCAGCAGCCGACCCGGGGTCGCCAGCAGAAAGTCGGCACCACCGCGCAGCGACATCAGCTGCGTGTTGATGGAGCTACCGCCACAGACACGAACCACCTTGCACGGCTCCAGCACAGCCTTGAAATCACTCAGCACTGCGGCGAGCTGGTGCACCAGCTCGCGAGTCGGGACAATGATCAGCGTACAGGGCTGCGACTGATCCTGTGATTGCAGCCGGCGATTGAGTAGCGGCAGCAGATAGCCCAGCGTCTTGCCGGACCCCGTGCTGGCAGCGACCAGAACATCCCGACCTTCACTCAATGGTGCAAACAGCGCCGCCTGAACGGGAGTTGGCTCGACCAGACCCAGCTCTGTGAGACGTGTTGTCAGCTTTGGTACAAGTTCTGGTGCGTTGAATGACATGAAGCGTAGAATGACGTTACCGAACGGTAGTGTACCTTGTGACCCGGAACGAATGCAGCAATGGCGCAATCGAGCCGTGTCGAACAGGCAGCACCGCAGGAGCGACGTGAACCGTCACCGGCACAATGCGTAGAATCGAAACGAACAGCCCTTGATCCATCCCCATCAGGAGACTTCCTTGAGCCATATGTCGAACTATTCCAGCCAATCGGTCAAGGCCTTTGCCAAGGCCGTCCTCCGAGGCTTCGGCTGCAATGACGGAGAGGCAGAGATAGTGGCCAGCCATCTTGTCGATGCCAATCTGACGGGGCATGACTCGCACGGCATCGGCATGCTGCCGCTCTACGGCGAGCAGATTCTCGACGGCAATCTGATACCCAACCAGCAGCCAGTGCTGCATGAGCCAGTCGGCGCCATCAGCATCGTGGACGCCAGACGAGGGTTCGGCCATCGCATGGCGCTGGAAGCGCTGGATCACGCCATGCAGTGCGTGCCCGAACACAAGGTTGCCATACTGGCCTTGCGCGATTCCGGCCACGTCTCACGTCTGGGCGCCTATTCCGAATACTGCGCAGCGAAGGGCTATGTCTCCCTGCACATGGTCAATGTGGTGGGTCATGCGCCTATCGTGGCCCCCTTCGGTGCGCGAGAAAGTGGTTTTTCCACCAACCCCATCAGCATGGCCATGCCGGTCGGTGGCAAGGCCAGACCGCTGCTGGACATCGCAACCAGCACCGTGGCCTTCGGCAAGGTACGCGTCGCCAGCAACAAGGGAGAACAGATGCCTGCAGGTTGCCTGGTCGATGAACAGGGACTGGAAACACGGGATCCTGACCCCATGGCCAAGTCGCGCATTGGCGCACTGTCAGCCTTTGGCGCACACAAGGGTTCGGGCTTGGGAATCTTCGTCGAGCTGCTGGCCGGCGCCCTGGCAAGTACTGACACGGTGGCCACCATGGAACATCTGCCTCACGGTGTGATCAACAACATGTTCTCTGTCATCATCGATCCGACGGCCTTCGACAGCCAGGAGGCGGTCGAGAAACGCACCATGGAGTTCTACGACTTCATCAAGGCGAGGCAACCGGCGGTCGGAACCGATTCCGTGCAGCTTCCCGGTGAACCCGAGCAGCACAATCGGCAGCAGAGAACCGACAATGGCATACCGGTCGACGACGAGACCGTGCGGCAGATCGTGGACATTGCAACCCGGTTCGACCTGTCCGGTGACGATACGGCCGGTCTGCTGAACCCGGTCGGCAACTGATCATCACGGTTGCTGATTACTCAGGCAAATCGCCTTCCGGCATCGATGGTCAGCCCCAGACCAACGCTGCCGAAGGCATCTCCCTGCACGTGTTCAGCCTCGGCAAACAGCTTGCGAAATTCCTGTTGCAACATTGGCACCGCCGAGCTGCCCCCCGTGTAGAACACCCGAGTGATGTCTGACGCCTGCAGCTGCGAGTCCTGCAAGGCCCCGGCCACGCAGCGCAGTAACCGTTGCACAACCGGATCGATGGCGTCTTCGAAGCCCTGGCGATCGATCTGCGTTCGCAGTTGGGCGGACAGACCATCGAGCCCACAGTCAGTGGTTGCGTCTGCCGACAGACTGATCTTGGCCTGCTCCACCTCTCTGGCCAGCGCATGGCCGCGTCGGTGTTCGACAACTTCCCGCAACAATTGCACCTTTTCCGGTTCCGCGGCATCGAGCTGAATCTGCCGGATTCGCTGGGCAGTGACATTGTTGTACAACAGTGGAATGCGGTGCCAGGTTGCCAGATCGAAATAGGTCGATTGCGGCAATGCTCGGCTCGTTCCCTTGACCAGCGAGCCCATGCCCAGCAGGGGCATCATTGCCTGCAGGCTCAACAGTCGATCGAAATCGGTACCACCGATGTGAATCCCCACCGTCGACAGGATATCGGAGGCGCGATCAATCCGGGTGTGTCGAGTCGGCGACAGCCTGATGATGCTGAAGTCGGCCGTACCACCACCGATATCCACCACCAGCGCCAGTTGCTCATCCTGCAGCCTGCTCTCATATGCCAGGGCCGCCGCCACCGGTTCGAACTGAAACTCAACGTGCCGGAATCCGGCGTTGCGGGCGATGTCCCTCAGCTGCTGCTCGGCAAGGCGATCCATTTCCGGGTCATCATCGACAAAATGCACGGGACGCCCCAGTACGACCTGTGTCAGCCCGGCCTGACCCTGCTCGGCCAGTGTGCTTCGCAGGTAGCCGAAAAAATCCTGGATGATTTCGCTGAACGGTACACGCCGATTGCGTATCGCCGTCTTCTCCCCCATCAGCGAGGAGCCCAGGATGGACTTCAGTGAACGCAACAGCCGTCCTTCCACTTCTTCGGTGTATTGCGCAACGGCCTGCTTGCCGAAGAAGGTCTCCGGGGTCTCGGAGGAGTAGAAAATGGCGCTGGGTACGGAAAAACCATCTGCCCCGAATGCCAGCAGGGTAGGCTCACCCTCGCTCATGTAGCCGACGCTGGAATTGGATGTGCCGAAATCGATGCCACCTGCATTCATGAGAGTCGGTTCAATCTGCCTGTAACGAGGAACCCGCAAGTGTAAACCACAGGCATTCCCCTGTGCGGCCGACTAACAGGTTTACGCTCCCCTGCCGACCGCAGCTGCGATTCACGGCACTTTTTTCCCGCTTTCCAGTCGGAAACGACTTGAACCACTGCCCTGCAACCCAACAATCAACCCAACCCCATACGGACAAGCGATACCATCATGAGCGATTTGCCTGATTACACTCCACCCAAGGTCTGGAAATGGGACGCCGAAAGCGGCGGCCAGTGGGCCAGCATCAATCGACCGATTGCCGGACCGACTCATGACAAGGTGCTGCCGATCGGGAAACATCCGTTGCAACTCTATTCACTGGCAACACCCAATGGGGTGAAAATCACCATCATGCTCGAAGAGCTGCTGGCAAAAGGCATTGCGGGCGCTGAATATGATGCGCACCTGATCAAGATCGGCGACGGTGATCAGTTCGGCAGCGGCTTTGTCGAGGTCAATCCGAATTCGAAGATTCCGGCGCTGATGGATCACAGCACCACACCACCCACTCGCCTCTTCGAATCAGGGTCGATTCTGCTGTACCTGGCCGAGAAATTCGGGGAATTTCTGCCCGAGGATCCGGCGGCCCGCACCGAATGCATGAACTGGCTGTTCTGGCTGATGGGGAGTGCGCCTTATCTGGGGGGCGGTTTTGGTCATTTCTACGTCTATGCCCCGGTGAAGATCGAATACTGCATCGACAGATTCACCATGGAGGCCAAACGCCAGCTGGATGTGCTCGATCGACATCTGGCAGACAACACCTACATGGCCGGCGACGAATACAGTATCGCAGACATGGCCATCTGGCCCTGGTATGGACAGGTGGTGCTCGATATCGTCTACGAAGCCTCGGAATTTCTGGATACTCCCTCCTATCGAAACGTTGTGCGCTGGGCCGAGCAGATCGCCGAACGTGAAGCCGTCAAACGAGGTCGAATGGTCAACTGCACCTGGGGAGACCCTGCCATGCAGCTGCATGAGCGTCACGATGCCAGTGATTTCGATACGATGACGCAGGACAAGATTGCAAAGCAGGCCTGATATCAGCACCGCTGCCCGGTTCCAGGCATCGTGACCGGGCAGCTGCCGAGCACTACGCAGGAGCGCCTGCCTGCCGGATCATCGTATTCACGCAGCCGACCTTCTCTCAAACTCTGTGCGGCTGTGCGACTGCCACTCTACAGGATGGTCGAAAAGCGCGACCTTGACTGATGCTGTTGCAGGTAGCGATCGAACTGGCTGCCAACCATGCGCAAAGCCTTGCGTCTGCCAAGGGCTGTGACCCGCACGCAGCGCTCTTCCAGCTGCACGTATCCCGATTCGACCAGCGGTTGCAAGGCCTGCAGTTCCTCTTCGAAATACTGGTCGAAATCGATCAGATAGCCGATCTCGAAGGTCGACTTGTCGATTTCACCCTGACACATGATGGCCATGATGACTGCGCGCCGCAGAATGTCATCACGTGACAGTTCCACGCCGCGTTGTGTGGGCAGGATATTCTGCGACACCCGGTCACCGTACTCATTGAGGCCCTTGAGATTCTGACTGTAGCAACTACCGATCCGGCTGATGGAGCTGGCACCGATAGCGACCAGATCGCAATCCGGTTGCGTGGAATACCCCTGAAAGTTGCGATGCAGACGACCGGTGCGACGTGCGTTGGCAAGACCGTCTTCCGGCAGGGCAAAATGATCCATGCCGATGTAGTCGTACCCGGCGGAATCCAGCAGATCGTTGGCCAGACAAAAGATATCCTGCTTGAGTTCGGGCGATGGCATGTCCTGCGGGTTGATCAGACGTTGCGCCTTGAAACGACTGGGCAGATGAGCGTAGTTGTACAGGGCAATGCGATCCGGACGCATGGCAATGACCTCTTCGACGGTTCGCGCAAAGCCTGCCAGGGTCTGCCTTGGCAAACCATGGATCAGATCGAAGTTCGTGGATTCGAAGCCCAGTTGACGACCCGTATCCAGTACCGATGCAACCAGGCTGGCCGGCTGCACGCGGTTGATGGCTGCCTGCACATCGACATCGAAATCCTGCACCCCCAGGCTCAGACGGTTGAACCCCGCTTCCCTGAGCACGTTCATCTTTTCTTCATCGACGGTTCTGGGGTCAATCTCCATCGAATACTCACCTGCCGAGGTCAGACTGAATCGTTCGGTAATGGCATTCATCAACCGCTGCAGATCCACACTCTTCAGATAGGTGGGTGTGCCGCCTCCGAAATGCAGCTGCAACAGGCGGCGATCCCCGCTGAGCAGTGAATCCACCATCGACAGTTCGCTGATCAGGTGCTCGATGTAACGTTCGGCCTTGGCGTAATCCTGAGTGATCTTCTTGTTGCAGGCGCAGTAGTAACACAAGGCACTGCAGAAGGGAATGTGCACATACAGGGACAATGGAACAGCTGGCTGCAGAGCTCGCGCCGCAAGATATCGCGCATGATCCTCGGGACCAAAGGCCTCCACGAAGCGGTCAGCAGTCGGATAGCTGGTATACCGCGGTGCACGCATGTCCAGACGTTCGACACAGTCGCAGGCAGTCTGCCCGACAGGCCCGGAGCCCGAATCATCTCCATGCCATTGCACCGGATAGGACACGGTGGAACGGCGCGAAGCGTCACGGGTGCAAAGCTCACGCCGACGATTGTGCGGCTTGACAGTTTTCATGGTGCTACTATTACGCAGGCACATGGAACTGTTGTTGACTATTGTCAACGATTTACAGGCGGTAAAACCCGCAGTTCGTCCAGCGTAGCAGCCAATCATGGAAAACCTAATGGCATCGACTTCCCACTCAGGAAAATTGCTCTCAGGCGGCTCACTCGCTGCGGCCTGTTCAACTTGCAGTTTGCGGGAACTGTGCGTGCCGGGCGGTATTCCGGTTGCCGAGCTGGAAAAACTCGACGCACTGGTGGCCATGCGCCGTCGTGTCAAGCGCGGCGACCCCCTGTTCATCGTCGGCGATGAATTTCGTGCTCTGTATGCTGTGCGCTCGGGCTTCTTCAAGACGCGCATTACCTCCAGCGATGGACGCGATCAGATAACCGGCTTTCAGATACCCGGAGAACTACTGGGCTTTGAAGGCGTTGCCACCGAACAGCATGGCGTTGATGCCATCGCACTGGAAGACAGCGAAGTGTGCATACTGCCCTATGGCGAGCTGGAACGCATTGCGCGAGATTTCCAGCCATTGCAGCATCAACTGCACAAGGTCATGAGCCGTGAAATCATGCGCGAACACAATGTCATGCTGTTGCTTGGCACCATGAAAGCCGAAGAACGTGTCGCCGCTTTCCTGTTGAACCTGTCGGAGCGATACCGCCACCTGGGTTATGCCGCCAACGAATTCATCCTGCGCATGACCCGCCAGGAGATCGGCAGTT
Source organism: uncultured Granulosicoccus sp. (assembly GCA_947495035.1). Lineage (GTDB taxonomy): Bacteria > Pseudomonadota > Gammaproteobacteria > Granulosicoccales > Granulosicoccaceae > Granulosicoccus. The sequence goes on along the minus strand of CANLXI010000028.1, from coordinate 19,175 downwards.
ACCTTGGATTGAAGCTGGAAACCGTGTCCCGTGCCTTTTCGAAGTTTCAGGAGCAAGGCGTCATCGAGGCCCAGGGCAAGAAAATCAGCTTGCTGGACATTCCTCAATTACGCAAACTGGTCAGTAGCCACAAGGGTTGAGCGCCGCACCGCATTGTTGATGCAAGTCAACGGCCCCTGTCCATACCAGCGCTAGACTCTCTGCATGGCCGTAGTCCGCAGACTACCAAAGGCAACACGAGGATAGCTGACCATGAACTTCAAGACTCTACTCGTCAATCTGAACAACGAGGCTGAAACCGAGCGACTGATGCCCACAGCCATCATGCTCGCGCGTCAGTTCGATGCGCATCTCATCGGACTTTACGCACTCCAGAACATGGAAGTGTATGCCAGTGTCTCCATGCAGTTGACCGGCGCTGCTCTGGAACAACTGCGAGAAAGTCAGGAGGCACAGGCAGCGCGTGTCAAGGCGGCCTTCGAGAAACAGACGGCAGCGGAAGACTTTGTCGCCGAATGGCGTCAGATAGAAACCTCGGTGGCCGCAACGGGTGAACAGGTAGCCGAACAGGCGCGCTGTGTCGACCTTGTCATCCTGTCACAGACAGATGCCGATCTTGACTCCCCCGCACTGGCATCGGCTCAGCGCAGAATCATCGAGCATTCGGGTCGGCCCGTGCTGGTCATTCCCCGGGTGGGAGAGATCCATTCCATCGGCAAACGTACGCTGATCGGCTGGAGCGGCACCGGTGAATCCGCTCGTGCCGCCCATGACGCCATACCCTTCATGCAACAGGGCGACGAAACCCGTATTTTCTGGATAACCGGTACCGGCGCAACCGCCGAGAGTGCCATGAAGGAGTCCGGTCACGATCTGGCATGCAACCTCGACCGGCATGGTATCAGGACCGTCGTATCGCACCGCCCCAAGAGTCAGATCGCGATTGGCGACGAGCTACTCAACGAGGCTGCCGATACCGGAGCCGACCTGATCGTCACCGGAGCATTCGGACATTCCCGGTTGTACGATTTCGTCATCGGTGCCACAACCTCTCACCTGTTGGCACACATGACCTCACCGGTCCTGTTCTCCCGTTGAACGAGCACTTGGCAAGACGCTGATCTGACTGTCAGGCGGTTGCGTCAAGTGCCGGTTTACCGGCCGGATCCTTCTTGCGGCGTGTGGTCATCCACACGCCGATGGCAGCGACGACCATTCCCAGCCAGGCCAGTGGCGTCATCTGTTCTCCCAGCACCAGCCAGGCAATGAAGGCGGAGACCGGCGGCACCAGAAAGAACAGTGCAGACACCCGAGTGGCTTCACCCCGGCGTATCATCATCAGCAGCAGACTGATGGCCAGCAGGGAGTTGCCCAGCACCAGATAGGCCAGTGCGAAGAGAAACGGCACGGTAACGCTGACATGCATGGGTTCGAACAACATTGCCAGTGGCAGCGTACCTGCCAGCCCTACCGCGTATTGCAGCAGATTCGATGTCAGCGGGTGGTGGCCGACACCGAATCGCTTTTCCCAGATCGTCGCCAGCGTGAAGGTGATCAGGGCAGCCACGGCAAACAGCAGCACTGTCAGACTGATCACGCCGATACCGGAATTGCCGGCGAGTACCATCGTTGTCCCGCTCAAACCGAGCAACAGCCCCACCCAACGCTTGATGGACACCGTTTCCTGAGACAGTGCCGGCATGATCAGCGCCACGAGTATCGGCTGCAGAGATGTGATCAATGCCACCGTACCCGCAGAACCCCCATGGGAAAATGCCATCCATGCAGTACCGAAATAGACCACCTGGATGAGAAAACCGACGAAGCAGAGATGAAACCATTGCGCGCGCGTACTCGGCAAGGCAGGCCTGACAACCAGAAAGAAAGGCAACAGAATGACCAGTACACAGGCATAGCGCAATGCCAGCAGAGTCAGCGGGTCGGCATCGCTGATGCCCAGCTTGGCCACCGTGAATCCCCCCGACCACAGCAGCAGGAAAATGGCCGGTGCACTTGCAATCAACAGTTTCATCAGTTTTCATCGCGACCGCGAGTGCGGCATTGTCCGATCAGCGCAGCTGGCTATCCTTGCTGCCGCGCCGGTTCAGGCTGCCAGACGCCTCGGCCCTGGCGTCAGAGGCCTCCTGGCAGGCCACGCACAGACTGACACCCTGGATTGCCTGCCGACGTGCCTCCGGAATCGGCTGTTCACACTCTTCGCATGTCAGTCTGCTTTCACCGCTCGGCAATCGTTGTCGCGCCCGCGACACGGCCTCATCGACACTGGCATCGATCTGATCCTGCACGGCACCGTCTCTTGACCATCCACCTGCCATAAGTCCTCCGAACCATTCATGCAACACCAGCCAGCATGCCGACTGGCTCAGCCATCAGCTGGCTGCGAATCAGGACGAAGATGACTTCGCCCACAGATTGATATCCTCTTCACTGGCACTGGCATCGATGGCATCCAGCTCCGCCTGAGTGAATTCCAGGTTGTCGACCGCACCGACACACTGAGACACCTGCTCGGGTCTGGACGCACCGATCAGTGCGGTGGTGATTCCTTCGTTACGCAACACCCAGGCAATGGCCATCTGCGCCAGACTCTGTCCCCGTGCGGCGGCTATCTCGTTCAGCGCCCGGATACTGTCGATTGCCTTGTCGGAGATGAAGGAACGCTTCAGGGATTTTCCCTGTGTTGCACGACTGCCTTCAGGAATGCCGTTGAGGTACTTGTCAGTCAACATGCCTTGAGCCAGTGGCGTGTAGGCGATGGAACCGACGCCCAGCTCGCGCAGGGTGTCCTTCAGTCCATCCTTCTCCACCCAGCGGTTGATCATGTTGTAGCTGGGCTGATGGATCAGACAGGGCGTGCCCAGATCCTTCAGGATGGCAACGGCTTCTCGTGTGCGTACCGAGTTGTAGGAAGAGATGCCGACATACAGCGCCCTGCCCGAGCGTACGATATGATCCAGAGCGCCCATGGTCTCTTCCAGCGGCGTGTTCGGATCGAAGCGGTGAGAATAGAAGATGTCGACGTAATCGACGCCCAGGCGTTTCAGGCTCTGATCGCAGGAAGCAATCAGGTACTTGCGACTGCCGAAATCACCGTAGGGTCCCGGCCACATGTTGTATCCCGCCTTGGAAGAGATGATGAGTTCATCGCGGTAGGGCTTGAAATCAGTGCTCAGCAGTTTGCCGAATGCCGTTTCCGCCGAACCCGGCGGAGGCCCGTAGTTGTTGGCCAGATCGAAATGCGTGATACCGGCATCAAAGGCCGTGTGGCAGATCGCCTTTTGCGTCTGATAGGCCACATCGTGGCCGAAGTTGTGCCACAAGCCGAGCGAAATGGCCGGCAGCAGGAGTCCGGAATTGCCACATCGTCGATAGGGCATGTGACTGTAGCGTTCTTCCGCAGCGTGGTAAGTCATGCAAGTTCCATCCGAAACGAATAAACAAGGGTCGGCCCATCATACGGACTTATCGTGCCTGGTACCCGGAATCGTCAGAACCATCGAGATTCCGGCAGGCATGTCCGGGTATGCGGCGTCGGGTCGATCGAACGTTCCGACGCTCCGGGCAAGGCGGTGCAAATCCGGTTGCACGCAAGGCCTCAAGGCAAGGGCACATGCAACACGAAACGAAACAGGGCGTAGAAGCCAACCATGATCATGAGGCTTGAAAGCAGAAAGACGATCGCCGCCCGCGCCGACCAGCGTTCGTGCATCGAGGCAAACAGGCTGCCGCCGAAAGCGATGAAGCCGGCAGGCAGAAACCCCACCAACGGCATTGCCAGACAGGCTGCCAGCATGGACAGCACCAGCAGTATTCGTCGCCACCAGGCTCCTTGCCCGAACCCCGGCTCACTGACCGGTCGCAGCAGATTGCCGACGATGCTCAACATGGCGCAGACAATCAGCACGATGGCTGCCGCACGAGGAAAGACCTTGGAGTCCATGTCGCTGTAGGAAAGCGTGTCATACAGGGTAACGACACCGGCAATCACGAAAAAGGCAGAGACGATCAGACTGCCCAGACGCCCCGTGGCCTCCTTGCCGACATCCCTGCTCATGAGTCGCCCTCCACGTCGGCAGCTAGCCGTTTCCTGCGCCGCGCGGCGAACACCGGGTACAGCAATGACAATGCGGTAAATGCCACGATGGCCTGCGAGATGGGCCTGCCGAAGAACATGCCGGCCAGATCGTCGGTAGCCGATCCGATGATCCATGTCTGCACGAAGCCCTGCTCTGCTATGGGCCCCAGAATGAGCCCGAGGACGATCGGGGATGCCGCAAAGCCGAAGCGACCGACAAGCCAGCCGAAGACGCCGAGACAGATCATGATGATGACGTCCGACACACTGTTGCGGATGGCAAAGGTGCCGATCAGCGTCATGAAACCGACCGAGGGTACCAGCATGGCCTTCGGGATGGCGATGATGGACTTGTAGGCGTACCGTCCGATCAGCAAGCCGACCGGCAACATCAGCAGCGTCGCTATGATCAGGCCATAGATGAAGGTGTAGGCGATCGAGCCCCCGCCGGACTGGAACAGATCCGGCCCGGTACGGACGCCCTGTACCAGCAAGGCTCCCAGAATCACGGCATCGGGGGGCGTTCCGGGAATACCCAGAACCAGTGTCGGAATGAAACCGCCTCCTACCGTGGCATTGTTGGCCGCTTCCGTGGCGATGATGCCATCAGGCTCACCTTCGCCGAAACGCTGATCCGGCCTGGCACTGCGCCTGGCTTCCGAATAGGCCACCAGCCCGGCCACCGAGCCGCCCGCTCCCGGCAGAATACCCACCAGTGTGCCGATGACGGAGGAGCGTAGCAGGTTGAACTTGGAACGCATGGTCACTTTTGCCGCATCTCTTACCCGCACCGACTGCACCCCGGTCTCCATGGACAGGTGCCTGTCGGGCGTCGCTGCCAGATCGATCAGCACGGGTATGCAATACAGACCGATCAGGGCTCCGACCACACCGAAGCCGCCGATCATGGTCTGCGAACCGAATGTGAGGCGAATATCGGCCGATATCTCGGCGACCCCCACGGTCGACAGGATAAGTCCGAATGCCCCACCGGCCAGCCCTTTCAGCAGATTGCCGCTGGACAGGGAAGCAATCAGCGACAGACCGAATATGGCCAGCCAAAAGTATTCCACTGGCCCGAAAGCCAGGGCGACCTGCGACAATGGCGGGGCCAGAAACAGCAATGCCAGAGCACCGACCAGACCGCCGAAAACCGATGCAAAGCAGGCCAGCGCTACCGCCAGATCGCCCTGCCCGCGCCGCGCCATGGGATAACCGTCAAAGGTGGTGGCTATGGCCGAGGGGGTACCCGGCGTATTGAGCAGAATGGCCGCATAGGCACCACCATAGATGGCACCGGTATAGATGGCGCCCAGCAGAATCAGCGCCGAGGCCGGCTCCATGCTGAAGGTGATCGGCACCAGCACCGCAACGGCCATCGTCGCCGTCAACCCCGGGATCGAACCGATGACCGTACCGGCCACCACACCGAAGAAGGCAAAGGCGACGTTCAGCGGCGTCAGCGCTGACAGAATACTACCTGCATCCATGATCATTCATGCCATGTGTCGAGTCGATTCGCCCGCATGCGGGCGAATCGACTCGGAAAATCCATGCAACATGCAGGAATCTATTCGATCAATCCGGCTTCGCGGGCATCACTCAGGTACTCCTCGGTGAGTCGCTGCATGAAGTCGTCCATGCCCGCCTTGTCGACGTCCAGCATGGCGAAGCCACCGTCCAGCATCTTCTGCCTGAATGCCGGATCGGCATTGATCTCGCTGATCATGTCGGACCACATCCGTGTGGTTTCCTCACTGGCCGAATCCGGCAGCGCAATACCTCGATAGGCCCCGCCCACCATGTCGAAACCCAATTCCCTGAAGGTGGGTACTTCGGGGAACAGAGGGTGTCTTTCTTCCATGGCAACTGCCAGCAATCGCACGGCCTCGCCCTGTTGGGCCCCCACCGTGGTGTATCCCCATTCAGCCTTGACCTGATTGCCCAGCAGGGCCGTTACCGCGGCGCCGGTCCCCTTGAACGGCACATAGGTTGTCTTCACGTCGGCCATCTTGTCGAACTTGATCTGTGCCAGGTGATTGGCGGAGGCCTTGCCCGAACCGGACATGGTGACCTTGCCGGGATTGTCACGCGCATCATCGATCAGGTCCTGCAGTGACTGATAGGGACTGTCGGCATTGACGACGATGGCATCCGGCGTGTAATGGAACATGTGGAAGGTATTGAGCCCTTGCGTGGTGAACCCGACATCCTTCTGAGCAGGCTTGATGATGATATGCGGCAGATTCACGCCCATGATGGTCTGCCCGTCACCGTTCAGCCCATTCAACGAAGCCCAGCCCACGGCACCACCACCGCCGGGCTGGTAGGAAATGACGAGATCCTCGCCGAATTTTTCCTTGAAGAATGGCTGCTGCAGCCGCGCCGAGATGTCCGACTCCCCACCGGGCCCAAACGGTATGATGTAGTTCACCGAACCATCGAGCTCGGCGCTTGCCGCGCTGGCCAGGCTGATGATGGCGCCCGCCAGCAGGCTCTTCAACAGAATGCGTTTCAACATGGTACTCCTCCGGTTCGTGATCATGCCGCTGTGCCGGATGTCCTGTCCGCCCGCACGGGCACATTCTCATTAATACATCTCTGTCACGGACCGAGGCTGGTGAATCCCCGGCTTGGTGGCAAAGCGCTGCGAAAGCATGCCCAACTGTACGCCGGAACAATCCACCGGTGCAAGTCCGCCTGTCATTCACCGCTCTTGCTGGTATTGTCGATATCTGCCGATCATCTTCCGCGTCTGAACGCGGCGACCACCCCATCAGTGCCTTGACTCGCCCATGACAACATCACTTCATCATGCCACTCTGGCAACGTTTCATCAGAGCCTGTCCAGCCAGATCGAAGGCGAGTGCGATTTCAGCTCCGCAGGGGTCGCCCTCTATACCAGCGATGCGTCCAATTATCGGCAGATCCCGCTGGGTGTTGTCTACCCGAAGCACAGCGACGATATCCGAACAACCGTTGCACTGTGCCGTGAATATGATCTGCCGGTGCTGATGCGCGGAGGAGGCACTTCGCAAAACGGCCAATGCGTCAATGAGGCGGTTGTACTGGATTGCTCCCGCCACATGAACCGCGTGCTGGAAATCGATGTCGCCAGGCGAACAGCACTGGTCGAGCCTGGCATCATCTGCGACTCGCTCAAGGCCGCTGCGGAAGTCCATGGTCTGACCTTCGGGCCTGATCCCGCGACCCACAGCCGCTGCACGCTGGGCGGCATGATCGGCAACAATTCCTGCGGGCCGCGCTCCATGCTCGCCGGCAAGACGGTGGAGAATGTCCTGGAACTGGAAGTGCTGACCCGTGACGGTGAGCAGATGTGGGTAGGACCAAGCAGTGAGGAAGAACTGGAGAGCATCATTGCAGGCAATGACGCCCGGGCCAGAATCCATGCCCAACTCAAACGTCTGCGCGACGAGTATGCCGATGAGATTCGTGCCCGCTACCCGGACATCAAGCGCCGTGTCTCCGGTTACAACCTGGATCAGCTGCTGCCGGAGAATGGTTTCAATGTCGCTCGTGCACTGGTTGGCTCGGAAGGCACATGTGTCAGCATACTGCAAGCCCGTGTCAGCCTGATCGAAAACCCCGCCTGTCGGCGCCTGCTGGTGCTCGGTTTTGACGATATCTTCACAGCCGGTGACAGTGTTCCGGAGATCATGCCGTTCAGACCCATTGCCATGGAAGGCCTGGACTGGAACATCATCGGTGGGCTGCAAGCCCGGCAGCTGAAGGCAGCTGAGATTTCCCTGCTGCCCGATGGCCGTGCCTGGCTGCTGATCGAGCTGGCAGCCGAGAACAACACTGTGCTTGACGAGCGTTGCCTGGCCTTCGAAACCGCCATGCAGGCATCTGCTCGGGTGAAATCCGTCAGACAGGTGCCGGACCCTGCAGAGACCGCTGCCCTGTGGAGCATTCGCGAACAGGGTGCCTCGGCCACCTCGATGAGCCTGGATCCGCATGCTCCGGATCCCGTCGTCGGTTGGGAAGATACAGCCGTGGACCCCTTGCAGTTGGGAGATTATCTGCGCGAATTCCAGGCTCTGGTCGATCGCTATGGCTACACCACCAGCCTGTATGGTCATTTCGGCGACGGTTGCATCCACGCGCGCATCACCTTCGATACACGCACCAGCCACGGGGTGGAACAATGGCGGGCCTTCAGTGATGAAATCGCACATCTGGTGGTGCGTTTCGGCGGCTCGCTCTCGGGGGAACATGGCGATGGCCAGGCCAAGGCCGAGTTCCTGCCCATCATGTTCGGCGAAAGACTCATGGAAGCCTTCCGGCAGTTCAAGGCCATCTGGGACCCACAATCGGGAATGAATCCGGGCAAGTTGATCGATGCCTACCGGATGGATGAGAACCTGCGCTTCGGCCCCGATTATCAGCGCCCCGCGGTGCAGACCACCCTGCAATTCGTCGAAGACATCGGCGGTTTTTCACGCTCATCAGAGCGCTGTATCGGCATGGGCAAATGTCGGTCCCTGTCCGGTGCCATGTGCCCGAGCTATCAGGCCAGCGGCGAGGAGCGATACTCCACACGTGGTCGTGCCCACCTGCTGCATGAACTGGTACGCGGTGAAGTGATCCGGGATGGCTGGCGCAATCCGGACATTGCCGAATCCCTGGAACACTGCCTGTCCTGCAAGGCCTGCAAGCACGAGTGTCCGACACAGGTGGATATTGCCGCCTACAAGGCAGAATTCATGTCGGCTCATTACCAGGGTCGCAAGCGCCCCTTGCATCACTACGCCTTCGGTCAGATCACGAGCCGGCTGCCATGGCTGGCCAGGACCCCTCGCCTCGTCAACTGGCTGCAAAGAGGCCCGGCCGGTACCCTTGCCAGACGCAGCCTGGGCATCAGCTCCGACAAGGCACTGCCGGCACTGAGCAGCCCGTCATTCCGGCGCTGGACTCGCCTCAATGCCGACAGGCAGGATGAGTTCTTCAGCTGGTTCGGAGACAGCTCCCTGCCGGTCACCGTTCTCTGGGCAGATTCCGTCAACGCCCATTACCATGCTCCGGTACTGATCAGTGCTGTCAATGTGCTGCGCAAGGCAGGCTTTCAGGTAGCCGTGGCACAGGCGCATTTCTGTTGCGGCCGCCCCCTGTACGAATACGGCTTTCTTGCACAGGCACGCCGGCAACTCACGCAGATGCTCGACGAATTTCATCCTCGGCTGCCCGAACAGGCTGCCGTTGTGGTACTGGAACCGTCCTGTCTGTCGGTATTTCGCGACGAGATGATGCGCCTGTTTCCTGCCAACAACCGGGCCGTCGACCTGAACGCACGAGCCATGACACTCACCGCCCTGTTGTCACAGCGCGGTGCGCAGCTGCAGCGCACCCTGCCATCAGGCATCCTGCACCTGCACTGTCATGACAAGTCATCGGGCCTGCCTCACGAGCGGGAATGGATGCAACGCTGCTTCGAGTCACTGGACGAGCCGGAGAGCAGTTGCTGCGGCATGGCAGGAACCTTCGGCATGCGCAAGCAAACCCGGTCGCTGGCGCAGACCCTGTTCGCACGCAAACTGAAACCCGCTCTGGATGAGCGCGCCGCCGATACGATCGTGGTCACCAACGGCTTCAGTTGCCATGAACAGATTCACGACCATACGCTGGAGCGTGTCCTGCACCCGGTTCAGGTGCTGGAAAAATGCCTGTAAGCCTGCGAGAGGTGCATCTGACATACCGGCAAGGATTCCGGTGTCCTCGAGTGCCTTTTCGCCGAGGGCTCAACTTTTTCCGTGACTGATCCGATTTCGTGGAAAACAGCCGAAGGCAGATCTCAAGGTCGCCCGTCAATCGGCCGCTATTTCCTGCAGGTATTCCATTGCAAGCATGGCTTGCATATCACTGCAGACGATGACGACAGACTCACCCCTGACCGTTGCAGGCTTCCTCGAGTCTCAGGTATTGCGCACGGACTATCTGCTGATCGACGAGCAGAGTCCCGACAGAACCCGCTTTCCCCACGAACTCAAACTGGAAATGCTGCATGCCCTGTGTATCCGGAACGGCTATCGCCAGGCAGCGGACTGCGAGCGGATCCGGCGTTCCCTGTATACCCAGGAACAGGATGCGTCCTGCCCAGCCGCCCTGTTGCTGGCACAGGCGTACTTGCCGGACAACGTGGTCTGCCGGCACGAACCGGTAGACAGACAGGAGGAAATGCGGGCGATTGCCACACTGCGACTCGCCCAGGCAACAGGCGGACAAGCGCGATATCACAGACTCAGTTCCCTGCAATGGTCTGCTCACCGTTGCTGGTTGAACCTGCCCGATGACATCCATTCGCTACTCATCGAACGCGACTGTGCCTTGCTCGCGGCATGAGCGTCCGCTGCATCACTGAACGCAACGGACCCGCACACACCAATATCGGCTGACGCACCCGGCAATGGCGCCGAGCTGGCAATGTTCGGCTGACATGCCCCATGTGCCGCTGGACAGGCATAATCAGACCATGGACCGATTCGACAAAGAACTGCTTCTGCACCTGCAAAGTGATGCCTCGCTCAGCAATGCAACCATCGGTGACCGCATCGGCCTGTCGGCCTCGCAGGTTTCCCGTCGCCGCACACGGTTGGAAACCCAGGGGGTCATCAGTCGCTATCGCGCCGAACTCAATCCGGCGTCCGTCGGGCTGGCCCTCAACGCCTTCGTCAAGGTCCGGCTGCATTCTCACAGCAAGGCATCGTCGGTCAATTTCCGGGAGCTTGTCAGCGCCCTGAATGAGGTACGACTGGCCTGCGCCATCACCGGCGATGCAGACTATCTGTTGCATGTCAGGGTGAAGGACCTGCAATCGCTGGCCGGCTTCATCAATGATCGCCTGCTCGCTCACCCGGATGTCAATGAGGTCCGCTCGGATGTCGTGCTCGAACTGATCAAGGATGACGCCACGATTCAGATTGACTGACAGTCGACCGCCCGGCAAGGCGCGCCGCGCCCCCCCGGCCTGCTGGCTCAGCCCGCCGGCTCCATTGCCCCCGATGCATTCAGACCACCCTGATGAACGTGTTGCAAGTGCAAAATTCGACAGGACCAAGTCTGGTTGATGCATCACACAGTGAGAAAGAAACAGGTTTTGACCAAATCAATTATCTTTTAATTCAGATATTTATCAAAAATTATTCGTTTCAGGAAATATCCTTCCGCAATCATACTGCAAGCATTGTCCGTATCCCGTATATTGCAATGCAAAATACAGATCGTATTTCAAGCTAGTCGCGAAAGCGAAGGACAGTAGATTCATGAGCAAGAACATCGTGCTGATTACCGGGGGTACGGGCGCCATCGGAGCAGCCTTGTGCAAACAGTTCGACGCCGACGGCCACAAGGTCGTTGCCAACTGCCATCCCACCGATGTCGAACGCAGCACAACTGTCGTCGAGGAACTCGCCACTTCGGGAGTGGATGTCGAGCTGGTGGCATTCGATGTGACCGACCCTGCCGCGTGTGAGTCAGCCATCGCCGATATCGAGAGCCGCATCGGGCCGATTACCGTGGTTGTCAATGCTGCCGGTATCACTCGGGATGCCAAACTGACCAATCTGGAGCCAGCCGAATGGTCTGCTGTCCTGCGCACCAATCTGGACGGCGTATACAACGTCAGCAGACCGGTCATCGCGCCGATGACTCAACGCAAATTCGGTCGCATCATCAACATCTCCTCGGTCAATGGACAACGAGGTCAGATAGGCCAGACGAACTATTCCGCAGCCAAGGCCGGCATGACCGGATTTACCAAGGCGCTGGCCCGTGAAGTGGCTCGTGATGGCATCACGGTCAACAGCGTGTCTCCCGGATATGTACAATCCCCGATGATTCAGGCGGTTCCCGAGGCGGTCAGGGACAAGATCGTCAGACAGATCCCTGTGGGACGCTTTGCCGAACCCGAAGAAATTGCCCGCGCAGTCAGCTTTCTGGCCAACCAGAACAGTGGTTACATCACCGGAACCGACCTGTCGGTCAACGGTGGTTACCACATCGGCTGATGCCCGTCAGCCGGCGTGTCGTCAGCCGACACGCCGGCAGAACGACACTTCCCGGGCCGCTTGACAATCCACGGAATCAGGAGGCCAGCTTGCCTCCTTTTTTGCGCCTGCTACAAGCTGTTTTCCGGCCAGCGGATATCAGGAACGCCGTCACCGGAGGAATGCGCCCTTGTGAGACAAGGTCGGGAGTCACGACAATGGATGTCCGTGAGGTGACCGTACGCCACAGACCTGACTGGCGGCGGCAGTCTGGCACGCACCGCAGACCACAACAGCCATGAGCAGACAATCCTTGCTCGATGGCCGAGCAGCCCTTCAGCAGGCTTTGTCAGCTAACCGGTTCCCGTCATTCATGAATCCTGTGAACAACGCAAGTCATTGTTTTTATTGACTCTTGAAAATCTTCGGTAAATTTCCTGAAAAACGCACCGCTACTTGTTGCAATGCAAAATCATCGTCTTTATACTGCACTGCAACAAGACAGATAACTGTCCCTTACCTGCACCAGCAAACGGAGATTGAAACCATGATCAACATGACAGACACCATGAACGAACAAGTAAAGCAAATGATGGACATGCAAGCCCGCAGTCTCGAGCCCATGCGCGCCTTCGCAAGCGTTGCGGTAGAAGCTGCAGAGAAAGTGGCTCGTCAGAACTACGCCGTGGTCGGCGACGTTCTGGAATTTTCAACCAAGCAGGTCAACCTGCCACTGACTACTGATAACCTCAGCGATGTTGCTTCTGCGCAAATGGCGGAAAACAATGCCTTCATCGAACTGATGAATGGTCGTGCCACTGAATATGCCGATATGGCTCAGCAACTCAGCACCAAGATGCGTGAAGCTGCTGAAAGCGTTTCAGCGTCATTCAGCAAGTAATAATGGTCGAGGTGCGCTGGTTTTCGCCAACGCTCCAGGCAATGCGCATCAGCACTTCGCTCATGCGCCTCCGGGCCACTCCGCGCAAGCGGGTGGCCCGGTTCAACACTTACGAATCTGTGTATTTGTGGAGTCTCTGATGAAAACTGTAAACGAACAATTCGCTGAAATGCAAAAGAAAACGCTTGAAAACCTCGAGCCCGTGCAGAACATGAACACCCTGGCCGCTCAAGCGTTCGAACGCATTGCTCGCAAGAACTACGACCTGATGGGCGATCTTGTCGACTATGCCGTTTCCCAGGTGAAAGTACCTGCCAACCCGAACAACCTGCAGGAAGTCTACGAGCAGAAAGTTGCCGAAACCAAGGCTTTCGCTGAGAAGGTCAACGAGCGTGCCAAGGAATATGTGGCTCTGGCCGGCGAACTGGGAGAAATGGCTCAGTCAAAGGCTGCCGAATCAGCCAAGGCGGCTCCTGCTGCCAAGTCTGCACCAGCCAGCAAGCCTGCGGCCGATGCCCCCGAGAAGGCGGCTGCCAGCAAACCTGCGACTGCCGCGCCTGCCAAGAGCGCAGCGGCCAGCAAGCCTGCGGCAAAGAAGACTGCTGCCAGCAAACCTGCTGCGGCCAAGGAAGCTGCCCCAGCGGTCGCCAAGAAGAAGCCTGCGGCAAAGAAAACGGCTGCCAAGGCCAAGTAATACATGGTACTGCCGGTTCTCTATACGGCGCAGCGGTGTAGAGAACCGGGTTCTTCAGGGCAGTTGACGAATACTGCCCGGCACGACAGTGTAGAATGCAGGTTCGAACAGAGGCTTGGAAAGCAGTCGTGAAGAAACCCAGAATAATAAAAAAGTACGCCAACCGACGACTGTACGACACGGAAGCCAGCAAGCACGTCACTCTGAGCAATATTCGCGAGATGATTGTCAACGGGGATGACATTCAGATCATCGAAGACACGTCAGGCGATGACATCACTCGCCCACTGCTGCTGCAGATCATTGTCGAGCAGGAACAGTCTGGCGGCCAGCCTATCCTCACCGAACTGCTACTGGCTCAACTGATCAGATTCTACGGCAATCCCATGCAGGGAATGATGGCGGAGTATCTGCAGAAGAGCGTGAGCACCTTCGTCAGCCAGCAACGCAGCGTCCAGACGCAAATGCAGGATATGTTATCCAATACGCCGCTGGATACCATGAAAGAGCTGGTTTCACAGAACATGAAAACCTGGGGAACCATGTTCACCCCACCCAAGGATGAAGGCTCGTCGGACGCCGGGAACAAGAAAGAGTAAACGATTCATGTTGTAATTCGGAACACGCGTTCCTGTCACAGAATTGCAAGACAATGGCTCATCGTGTTCATCCAGTGCCAGCAAGATGCAACGACACAGAGAAATACAGTGACCGATAAAGACAGCGCCATGCAAAGCCACATGGAGGAAATGAGTCGCTCATTTGCCGACATCTGGCAGAAGAACACGGCAATGATGACTGAGATGCTCAATCAGTCTCATGAAATGGTGACAAAGAACATGGACCCGCTGAATGTCGGGCCCTCGTTCGCCAACGCTGCGAAAGTGATGGCGAACGACCCCATGAAGCTGATGCAGGCCAACTACGAGCTCTGGAAAGAGCATATGGAGTTGATGCAACAAGCGGCAATGGCCCTCATGAAGATGAGCACGGATGGTGAAACCGGAGCCTTCGACCGCCGCTTTCGGCACGAGGACTGGATCTCCAACCCCATTTTCGACTACATACGCAAGTCCTATCTGATCACCTCCCGCTGGATGGTCAATACCATGACGGCCATCGAAGGACTGAGTGAAAACGACAAGAAGAAGATCGTCTTTCATTCGCAGCTTCTGGCCGACGCCTTCGCGCCATCCAACTTCCTGCTGACCAACCCTGAAGCCATCCGCACCATGATCGACACGGGCGGACAGAGCATCATGAAGGGCTTGCAGAACCTGCAGCGTGATCTCGACCCCAAGACCAGTCAGCTCACCATCATGATGTCTGACCCCAATGCGTTCACGCTGGGCGAGAACATTGCAACCACGCCAGGCAAGATCATCTACCAGAACGACCTGGTGCAACTCATTCAGTACGAACCCACCACGGCCAGGGTCCATCAGCGACCGCTCGTCATTGCTCCTCCCTGGATCAACAAATACTACATTCTCGATCTGCAGCCCAAGAACTCCTTCATCGCCTGGGCGGTCGAGCAGGGTTATACCGTTTTCGTCATCTCATGGGTCAATCCGGATGCCAGTCTGGGCGACAAGACATTCGAAGACTACATGCAGGAAGGCATTCTTGATGTCCTGGATGCGGTGGAAGAAGCCACGGGCGAGCGTGAAGTGTCCATGATCGGCTATTGCATCGGTGGCACGCTGCTCAGTGCAACACTGGCGTACATGGCGGCAACCGGTGATGATCGTGTCAAGGCTGCCACCTTCTTCGCCTCACAGGCAGATTTTTCCGAAGCGGGCGATCTCAAGATCTTTACCGACGAGGCTCAGGTCAACAACCTTGAACGCATGATGGATGAAAAGGGTTACCTGGACGGAAGCTCCATGGCGACGACGTTCAACATGCTGCGCGCCAACGACCTGATCTGGTCCTTCTATATCGACAACTACCTGCTGGGCAAGGATCCGCTGAAGTTCGACCTGCTCTACTGGAATGCCGATTCCACGCGCATGCCGAGAAAGACGCATCTTTTCTACCTGCGCGAAATGTATATCAACAACAATCTGTCGAAACCGGGCGGTATAACCCTGAAAGGCGTGCCGATCGATCTGTCCAGAATCACCATTCCCATCTACCTGCAGGCCGCCAGGGAAGACCATATCGCGCCCTACCCCTCGGTATTCAAATCCACCAGCCTCTACTCTGGCCCGGTACGCTTCATGTTGGCAGGCTCTGGTCATATTGCGGGTGTCATCAATCCGCCTTCTGCTGAAAAATACAATCACTGGATCAACGAGGAGCAGCCGAAAGACCTCGAGAAGTGGCTGGACGGTGCACAGGAGTTCAAGGGATCCTGGTGGACCGACTGGAATGAATGGCTGGCCCCATTGTCCGGCAAGAAGGTAACGAAACGCATTCCCGGATCCGGCAATCTGGACGTGATCGAGGAAGCACCCGGCAGTTTTGTATCCGTGAAGAGCTAGCGCCTGTCGATCAAGGCAACTACGCATGGTCATTGACCCCATGGATTCCGATTCGGCTACAAGCAGACTGGGCGGTGATGGCCCGCCAGTCGTCCTCATACATGGTTATGGTGCCGATCGCTTCACCTGGCTGACGACCACTCCGGCCTTGCTCAACCGGGCCAGTGTCTGGCTGCTGGATCTGCCTGGCCACGGCAAGGGTGATCCTGACTGCGGTGATGGCTCGTTGTCGGCAATGGTCGAGCGCGTCGGCAACTGCCTGCAAGACGCGGGACTCGACCAGATCCACCTGATCGGCCACAGTCTCGGTGGCCGAATCGCGATGGAGCTGGCTACTCGAGACGCGCTGCAAATCCACTCACTGTTCCTGATTTCACCGGCTGGCGTTGGCGGCAGTATCAACATGGACTTCCTGACGCGCTTTCATGAGGCCGGCGATGAACAGCAGGTGCTGGAATTGCTGCGCATGCTGGTTCACGATCCTCGCATGATCAGCAGGAGCCTGGGCGGAAGAGTTCTGCAATACCTGGAACAGGCAGCTACGCGCAGCAATCTCCAGCGTATTGCCGCCGGTCTGGCTTCGGCACAAGCGGAACTGCCTGAAACCCTGCGCACACTGAGCGAGCTGGGCATTCCCTGCAACAGCGCCTGGGGTCTGGAGGATCGGATCAACCCTCCAAACCAGGATTACATCAGGGAATTACCCGGCGATGTGCATCTACTGGAAGCCTGTGGGCACCTTCCACACCTGGAGCACAGCGCTTCCGTCAACAGATTACTGCGTGATTTCCACAGTAACGTCCTGACATCGGAATAACCCGGATTCAGCCCGGCAACGGCGCATCAGCCCGAATCAATCCGGCCTCTTGCAGATCGCTCCACAGACTCGCGGGAATATCCATGCTGAACCATTGCAGGATCTGTTGCATGTCGCGCCGGGTTCTGGGACCCGGTATGACACTGGAAACCTGAGAGGAACCCAGGGGAAACTGCAGTGCAGCAGCCGGCAATGGCACAGCATGTGATTCGCAGATCTCACGAATCTTCCGAACCTTCTCCATCACCTGCGCTGGCGCTCTGGCATAGTTCCAGGTATCTCCGCCGGCGAGAATGCCCGAATTGAATGGCCCGCCCAGAATGATGGAGGTGCCAGCTGCGGCACATGCCGGCAACAGATCATCCAGTGGATCCTGTTCCAGCAGGGTATACCGCCCCGCCAGAAGAAACGCATCCCAGTGACCGTGATTCAAGGCTTCCAGGCACACCTCCCGCTCATTGACTCCCAGACCAATCGCCTTGATATCGCCATTGGAACGAAGCTCGTCCAGGGCCTTGTAACCGCCACTCATGGCGTCGGCAAGATAGGCGCGATTGGCTTGCTCACCGTGCTGCATGACACCGATATCATGCAATAGCAGGATGTCTATCCGGTCCAGGCCCATGCGTTGCAGACTGTCTTCATGGGAGCGCATCACCCCATCGTAGGAATAGTCGTAAACCTGATGAAAAGGAAAGCTGCCGGGCCATTCTGCGGCGAATGAATCGGTTGGCAGACCGGGCGCCAGCAATCGTCCTGCCTTTGTCGACAGAACATGATCATCGCGATGCCTGAGCGCATTACCGACAAAGTGTTCAGATCGGCCATATCCGTAGAATGGTGCGGTATCCAGATATCTGACCTGATTCTGCAGTGCTTCGTCGATGGCCGCGACGATATTGTCATCACTGTTTGGCGTATGGTTACCCGCCATGGCTGCACACCCGAGACCCAGTTCGGTCACTTGCAACGAGGTATTACCGATACCTCGTGTCGCCAGATCTGTCATCGTGCACCTCGAGTTTTCCCTGCATGGCCGTGGAGTATATCA
The DNA here is from genome assembly GCA_947495035.1 of uncultured Granulosicoccus sp. Classification (GTDB taxonomy): domain Bacteria; phylum Pseudomonadota; class Gammaproteobacteria; order Granulosicoccales; family Granulosicoccaceae; genus Granulosicoccus. Next base: position 1,127 of record CANLXI010000028.1, on the reverse strand, counting down.
AGTGCGGCCTTCAACGAAACCTCACGGTACCAAAGCCTGCCTGCTCGTCCAGCGCCTCCAGTGTCGTGATGTGATCCAGCCTGATGGACACGGTTTCATCACCCAGGTCGAGCAGCAGAAACTCGCCTTCCCCTTTCACCGTTCTCGTGGAGCGGGCGTAGCCGATGAGTTCGAGCGAAGCTGGCGTACTGGCGTCGACAGCCCTGTCGAGTGACACTCTCACATGAGAGTGATGCAGGCAGGCCAGTTCGATGTAATCGTACAAGCCGCAAGCCAGCGCCTGATAGTCACCAGTAACAGTCATGCCCGAAAAACCTCTCGCCCTGATTCGCTATTGCCTCATGCCAGAGTCTACACGCTCAGCGTTTACCACCTTCGCCCTTGCTGACAATGGATTCCAGCGTTTCGCTGTCCCCTTCTCCGTCAGCTCCCATGGAACCGAGGATAGGCAGAGGGTCGACAAATCTCCATGCCGGGAGCGAACTCAGCATGCTGCTGACAATGGCACCGCCCCGAATCAGATAGATCAGATAGCCCACCGAGAAACCGGAGGTGATCGTGATGGACGATCCGACAAGGGCCTTGCTCAGTCTGTTCTGCGATTCGAACTCTTCTTGCTGGGTCTCGAACTTGCTGGCCAACAGAGATAGCGTCTGAACATCCTTCTTGTCGACGACGGCGAACAGCTCGGCCAGGTTGACGGAAGGACTGAACAGGTCCGAGCTGTCGTTCTTCTGTGATTCAAGGCGTTTGCCCTTGAAGGACTCACCGATCTGTTCCGATATGACGCGCGCCTCGGAGATCGTTCTGATTCTTTCCGACAACTCGGCAGCGGACAGCCTTTCAACACCCTCGACCTCCGGAATCTGCTCCGATTCGGAAAGCGTGCTTTCGTCATCAACGACAGTCCGGGAGTCATTACTGATATCCATCTGAGCCAGGTTGTTGCTGCTGGACAGGTTGGCTTCCGAAGGCAGGCCTTCCAGCAGGGAACTGGTGTCCACACTGCGTTCGGGCTCAAGCTCGGGTTCGGGTTCGGGTTCGGGTTCAGGTTCAGGTTCAGGTTCAGGTTCAGGTTCAGGTTCAGGTTCAGGTTCAGGTTCAGGTTCAGGTTCAGGTTCAGGTTC
>CANLXI010000027.1 GCA_947495035.1 uncultured Granulosicoccus sp. | reverse complement strand
TGCCGAAGCTGCCGAAGCTGCCGAAGCTGCCGAAGCTGCCGAAGCTGCCGAAGCTGCCGAAGCTGCCGAAGCTGCCGCCAATGATGTGCTGCCCGATAACACGACGCAAGCCATCATCGAGCCCGAGCGCGTGGACGATGTAGCTACCGTAACCACTTTCCCAACGGTTGACACCAACAGTGCCACCCCGGTGAACATCGACGACGCACCCCAGCCAAACGCCGCAGAAGCTTTGGAAGAACCGGAAAGTGTGCCCGGCAACAGCGCGCAGGACATGCTGGTGCGCATCAAGAGCAGCTTTGCCGACATGAGCGGCATGAATCGTCTGATGACATTGGCAGCTGTTGCCTTGCCTCTGCTGTTGACAGGCTTCTGGCTGTTGATGCGGAATCGTGACAATGAATCGCAGGATGACTACCCGGCGCGTTCATACCCTCTTCGCGAACGTATCGCCTCCTCGGGCCATTCCCATTCATCATGGTCCGAACAGTTCGATGCGGACCCGGAGGGTGAAGCAACGACCATGCGCACGCAACGTGGCGACGCCCGTACAAGAGCCGCAGAAGAGCGCACACGACGTCGATTCAGCCAGGAGGCCGACGAATTGTTCGAGGTTGATCTGTCTGCCGTCAGGCCGACCCGAACGTCGGCACAGGCCAAGGCTGTTCCCGACACCCAGCTTCCCGACACAACATCGGGCGAGCAGCTCCCTGCTCGATCAGTGAAAAGGGTCAGCACGCGGCCATCCGATGCACAAAACGCACAAAACGCACAAAACGCACAAAACGTTAAAACAACCAATACATCAACCGAAAAACCAACTGATACAACTGCCAACACAACTGCCGAACAGCCTGATGCAAGACCACCGCAGCCGGTTCCGGAGACCACACCTGAACCGGAAATGACGACGGATACAGGCTCCGACCCGACTCTCGAAACCGAGACCTCGACAACATCCGATCAGGCTGCGGCAAGCAGCAACCCGCCAACACCCGAGTCGAACATCGACCTTTCTTCCGAAGCCCCTTCCCTGCCCTCGCCCGATCAGTCGATGGCAGAATCCCTATCCACCACAGCCGAAAACCCGCCATCGACGTCGGTGTCAGACCGGCCTACCGTCCAGACAACCGAAAGCACACTCAAGGCAGCCACCGAACGTGATGGCTATCTTGCCTGGTTGAGCGTTCAGGACGAAACTCGACAGCAGACACTGGCGGTCGAGTTCTTCATTTACTGGATGGCCTATGTCGATGAGCGGTTCGAGCCCAGTCTGCGACAGAGGATATTCCAGCAGAAGAATCCCAAGGATCATGATCTGATCAAACGCTGGGCACTCAAACAGGATGTGCATGCCTTTGCCGCCAATGTGCAGTGGGTACAGCAGAATCTGGATTCACGGCAGCATGAGCAGATCATCAGATTGCTGATGGCATTGCTGGTCAGCGAAAACGCACTGACACCGGCGCAGAACACGCTGCTTCGATTTCTGGCCGACGCCTTCGGCTTCGGACCCGACTGGCTGGCCAGATACTACGAATCCGCCTTCGGACAGCCATTACCCCGCTTGCCAAGACCCGACAAACCCCAATGGTGGCAGCAGCAATCGGCCGACAGTCTCAAACGCTGGGACGGTCGATCCGTGGCGCGTCAGACAGTGGACATCCAGTATCGCGTCAAACTGGGTCTGCCCTTTGGTATCGAGCTGGATGAAAAAGCGATTCTCGACAGCTATCACCGTGCCGCGAACCGCTGCAATCCGGAACATTTCGACCGACTCTCGCCACGAGTCCGCACCCTGGTCGAAAATCAACTGGAACGTTTCAGACAAGCCGCCGAATCACTGCTGGAGGTATCGGCATGAAAAATCTTCTGCAAAGAATCGGACTCCCGCGAAGAGCGTCGGAAGCCCAGATTACCGATGCCATTGCCGATGCCCTGGATGACGGCGGCGACAGGCAATCGGTGCTTGACGCCGAGATCGTGCTGACAAAAAGAACGACCCGTGCCTATTACGAACGTACCCATCTGCAATACGAAGCCATCAACGCCGCTGTTGACTGCCTGAAGGCGCCAATTGCGGTGGATTCTCATCATTGGCGAGAGCGGCTGGAAGAATTCGAAACAGACCGGGATCACGATCTGCTCTGACAGATTCCGACTGCTGGCCATCGGCGCGGGGAACCGCGCATCATCCAGGCAACTGCGCGCGTCGGCGCTGACTCAGTCTGATTCGGAAAGCTTGAACGGTTTCGGCGTGTGGGCCTGGCAACGCGACTCAACGGCCAGCACACTCAGACGTGAACCCAGTAGAGAGAACCTCACCGGCTCTGTCGCCGGATCATCTTCCTGTGTAATCAGGTCTTCAGCGATATCAGCCCGCTGAATCTGTAAACGGGATGAGCGATCCAGCAACAAGCGCATGTCCTGCTGTCCGTCATGGCCTGCCAGATAGGAATATTCGAGCGTCGACGAATCGCCATCGATCAAGGCCGGCATATCAAATGGCTCACCGTCAACCACTAGCCTCATCAGTTCCTGACCGGAAGCCGGTACAGGGCCCTGCTCAGGCAAAGTGATGCGCAGCAACGGTGTACACCCGAAGCGAGGGATGAATGTCACTTCAAGAACCGCCCCCTGCCTGTCACGGGAGTACGTGCGGGCACTGTATTCACTGAGAACGGATTGATCGCTCAGTGCCGTCTCGCTGAGAACGCCGTTCCAATCCTGAAAATCGGTGTCGACCAGAGGGGATGCCTGTACGTCAGCAGCACTGGCAGTCAAGGGTGCCAACACAACCGCAAGCCCCGCCAGAGCAGTCCAACGACTGTACATATCTACCTCTATGGAAACATCAATGCCGCAGTGTAGCTGCATTCGGCCGCATGACCACGGACAGATATGCACTTTAATCTGACTAAACAGTAATGGTCAAGGATCAAATCTGTTACAGGTTACGTTCTCTGGCACCTGTTACAAACATGCTGGATCTGCGGGTCAGTCAACACGGATCACTGAACAGGGCATTCATTTTGCTAACAGCTTCTCATTGATTCTGTCGTTTCCGGATACGCCCAATGATCCTGTACCTCTTCAAATACTGCTTGCCCCTACTGCTCGGCTACACCTTGTTCATCGGTCTGGCTGGGCGCATGAACCCGTTCACCAAACCAGAGTATCCGGAGGAGCGACCGTCCTGGTTTCTCGGTATCTGGACCGGTGTGACCGTTGCCCTGGTGCTCGGTGTGGGAATGCACATGGCCTACTCGATAACGCTGGAAAGCGCAAAGGCATTGCTCCCTTCCACAGCCTTTTTCATGGGTGTCTTGTCTCTGCCGGGGATTGCGGGGTATTCCCTGTATCGCAGGCATGTCTCGCGCGAACTGCGTGAGGCCTCGGTGGCGCCGGCAGCGGAACACCAAAGCCTGAAACAGCGCGTGACAGAGGATTATCCCTGGCGCGCGTACGAAGAGGCGTCCCGCGAGGCCGGTAACAGCGATGCGACACCCATACCATTCGCGACAGAGAACTCCGACCCGATTGGCGACCGGAACACGGAGGAAGAGCGACATGCCCCCATCGTCGCAACCTTCCTCGACTCGGCAGAACTGCAGGTATTGGACACCCATGAACACCCGGCAGCCAACGGCGAACCGGAGGAAGCCTTCGAAGCCTATCTCGGCCCCGACTTCGATCTCGACAACGAAACGTCGCTGAACGATTATCTTGACAACACCGTGTTCGAGGAATTTCATTATTCCGACCTGGATCTCGATGACACCCAGCTGGATGCAACCAGGCTGATCGACATGTCGGACATTGCCGGCGCGCAGATCTCCGATGCTGCCGACCACGAAGATGCCGAGCTCAGCCTGTTCGATGAAACGGCATTCGTGCAATCCGCCGAGTTTGCAGACTACGACGACGACCTCGAGACCGAGCCCGCCATTGCCGCCATGGATGCGAGCGACGATGAATTCGCGCTTGCAGAGGAAGCGTCTTCATCATTGCAGGACAGTCCGGTCGATGCATCACTGCCGCAGACTGACGTCAGTCCGACAGCCGACGATGCTGATGCCGAAGCACCGCTGGAGCACTTCGAACAACAGCAAGTCCAGGAGACTGCCGACGCGCACACGCCCGTCACCGGTAGCCACGCAACATCCCTCACCAGCCTCGACCTGAGCAAGCGCCTGTCCGAAGAACTGGCCGCGCATGAAGAGACTTCGCGACAACTGCGCATCACCCGCAAGGTCTTGGCCAGGCTGACCCCATCGGCGCAGGACAACGCGGCAACGCAGACTGCCGATGCCGAAGACAAGGACTCACTGATCAGACTCAAGGAGGAGCTGGCGGCCAGTCTTGCCACGCAGGCATCCACCCTGGCAGACGCGAACAGCGAGAAGGAAAGGCGGCTGCAGTCCGAGGAAGCCTGCGCTCACATGCGTCAGGAACTGATCCAGGCGAAACAGGATATCCGCCGCAGCTCGGCAGCTCGTGCCAAGGCGTTGAGTACGGCCAACAAGGCCATCGCCTTTGCTCGGCAAACCCTTCAGGTTCGCGCCTTGCTCGAAGAAGAGCTGCAGATGGTCAAGAACACCCTGTCCAAACGCCAGGATACGATCAGCAGCGTGATCAGGGAGCTGGAGAACGAAAAGGAAAGAACTCAGGAAGAAGTCGCCTGCATGGCGCGACAACTGGTCTCTCATGACCGACAGGCCATACTGCCGCGCACTGAGGAGACGCAGCACGATGAACTGGAGAAGAATCTACCAACAGCTGCCAATGACAAGATTGCGGAAATGCACCGGATCGGTCCCGAGCTGTAATCCCCTGATGTACTCCCCCTGCCCTGAACAGTCAGCTGTCACAGGGCAAGGGGCCTGGGTACAACACGTGTCAATCGACAGCAAGCTTTGATCTAGATACGAATCTGGCCTACTCTCTTGACTTCGACAGTATTCGAAACCTGGAGATCATTCGCACGTACACGACCGATGAGCGGCTCACGTTCACTGTAATGTGACCCGAAATCCCTTCGCGCTTCAAAGCTCTCCCTTGCTCGTCGCTGCATGCCCAACATGCACCACACAGCGAAAAGGTACACTCCCAGAAACGCCAGCAGAATGTGCACACCCTGCATGGTGAGAAGCGTCACTACCCCCGCAAATACAATCGTACAACACGCGATGATTCCCATGACTTGATAAGGACTCATGGCATCGCTCTTTATTATGACTTCAGTCCGAATATACTCGCCGATATCTAGCATGGCAAGGGTGTAACATTTGTGATTTCCCGGCGAATCCCTTGTTCGCTGAATGCGTGTGTGTTACTTCACGTTTCGCGGCTTGCACTCGACCAAAGACTCGGACGAACGAGGCGATTGCCCAGGCCTCCAGGCGTGAACGAACAGACCCGACAGGGAGTCGGGTCTCATGAAACCAGACGAATCGCGCGGCCTTGCGCTCCGCTTGCAAGACCGACTCTCAGGTCAGCCCCTCTCCTCTCTCAGTCGCCTGCAGACCGCTCCGCATCATCAGCGGTGGCTGACGACTTCCTGCGATGTTCGTGTATCAGGAAGTCATAGGCCACCAGCAAGAGTGTCGCCCCGATGATCAGCCCCAGATCGAGTCGCGGCACATAGACCACCAGAATCACCAGATAGGCCGTCAGTACAGCCAGCGCCAGCAATGCCATCAGCTTGTCAGTCATATCGCTATCCTCGGTTGGCGTCGGCAATCTGCGCTGCCAGCCAGCGCGCGGTTCGCAGCAGTCGCCCATCCTGATGTCGCCTGCCGACCAGCTGCACGCCCATCGGCAGACCCTGTTCGTTGTCGAATACCGGCAGGGTGATGCAGGGATTTCCACACAGCGTCCACAAGCCATTGAAAATGGAATTGCCGGTCGAGGCCAGTCCGGCAGGCGCAGCACCGGGCGCGGCCACTGTCAGGATGACATCACAGCGTTCGAACACCTCTTCCAGCCCGGCATTGAGTACCTGCGGAATATCCATCGCCGACAGATAGTCCCGCGCCGGTATGCGATTGCCTCGCTGCAAAGCGTCCTGCATCTGGCTTGAAAGCCGATCGACTCCGCGTGCTTCATAATGGTGGTAGTTTCTCGCCATCTCGGCAAGATTGATACGCTCTCGAACGCTGCTGGCTTCGGCAAACAGGCCGGCCAACGGCACCTCGAAACACTGTTCGCCCAGAAACTCGACAAGTTCCTCCAGCGCCTGCTGCATATCGGCATCCGCCTGATCCCAGAACGGGGTTTTCACGAAGGCAAAGGTCGGTGTGACCGGCACCTGGGCAGATGCGGTTTCCAGCAGTCGTGGAAACGGTGCCAGTGATGTCGCCGGATCGCCCTCATCGTGGCCGTACAGAACCTCGGCCAGCATCGCCGCATCCTCACTGGTTCGCGCAAACACGCCTATCGTGTCAAGCGATGGCGACTGTCGCAACACACCGCTGCGCGGTATGCAACCGAAGGTGGGTTTGAATCCGACAACGCCACAGAAGGCAGCAGGACGAATGATCGATCCTCCGGTCTGGGTACCCACAGCCAGCGGCACCATGCCGGCCGCCACCGCGGCCGCAGAACCGGAGGAAGAGCCGCCCGGCGTATGCTCGGGGTTGACCGGATTCCGCGTCTTGCCAGGCCCCAGATAAGCCAACTCCGCGCTGACCGTCTTGCCCATGACAAGAGCGCCCGCAGCCTTGAGCCGGGCCACGAGAAAGGCATCGCGTTCAGGCACCCTGCCCTCGTCCAGCACCGTGCCGTTCGCGGTGGGGATACGCGCCGTGTCGATGACGTCCTTCAAGGCCACCGGCAGACCGTGCAAGGGACCGATGGGCGCGCCCGACAGTCTGCGCTGATCCAACTGTCGCGCCTCGGCCAGTACCTGCTCGGCATCCAGCCAGGCCCAGGCCTGAACATCGGGCTCGCGCGCCGCGATCTGCTCGAGATACAGGCGTGCCAGCGCTTCGGCCGACGAGGCGCCACTGGCCAGCCGATCGCGCAGCTCCAGCGCGCTCACCTCATTCAATGCCTTGTTGTTCATCTGTACAGGAGTCACCGATCAGCCGCCGTAGAACAGTTCAGGCAGGTGGAAAACAATCTGAGGGAACTGGTACATCAACAGCATGCAGACGATGACCATGAACAGAAATGGCATGACGCCGCGGAAGATCTGCGTGAGCTGCAACTCCGGCGGTGCTATCCCCTTCAGATAATAGGCCGACATCGCCATCGGCGGCGTCAGGAACGAGGTCTGCAGATTGAGCGCCACCAGAATGCCGAAGAACAGGGGATCGATGCCGAACATGGGCAACAGCGGCAGAAAGATCGGCACAAAGATGATGATGATCTCGGACCACTCCAGCGGCCAGCCCAGCAGGAAGATGATGAGCTGCGCCAGCAGCAGGAACTGCAGCGGCGTCAGATCGAGGCTGGTCACGAACTCGGCGATCACCTGTTCTCCGCCAAGATAGGAAAAGACCGAGCTGAAGGTGTAGGAGCCGACAAACAGCCAGCACACCATGGCCGTGGTGCGCACCGTCAGGTAGACCGATTCACGCAGGCGCTGGAACGACATGGCGCGGTAGATGACCGCCAGCACCATGCCTCCCAGCGCGCCGATGGCTGCCGCCTCGGTTGGTGTCGCCAGACCGAAGAGAATCGAACCCAGCACGGAAAGGATCAGGACCGCCAGCGGAAAGAACGAGGTCAGCAGCATCATGAACAGCTTGCCTCTGGGCACATGTGGCACTTCTTCGAGTGTCGGCTTGGGTGCGGCGCCGGGCTGCAGCAGTGCGCGACCGACGATGTAGAGCAGATACAGTCCGACCAGCGTCAGGCCCGGCAGCAGGGCGGCCGCATACAGTCGCACGATGGACACGCCGGACGAGGCCGCGTAGACGATCAGCATGATCGATGGCGGTATCAGGATACCCAGGGTGCCACCGGCGCAGATGATGCCGGCCGCAAAGCTGGGGTTGTAGCGCGCCTTGAGCATCGCCGGCAGAGCCAGCAATCCCATCAGCGTCACCACGGCACCCACAATGCCCGTTGCGGTGGCAAATAGCGCACAGGTGATCAGCGCAGCCACCCCCATGGAGCCTGGCATGTTGCGCGAGGCAATGTTGAGTGTGCTGAACAGGCGACTGACAATGTTGGCCCGTTCCACCACATACCCCATGAACAGGAACAGCGGTACTGCCGTCAGCACCTCGTTGGACATGACCGTGTAGGTCTGATTGATGAAGAGATCGAAGATCCGGTTGTTGAACAGCCCCTCGATCCACAGCGATATCTGATCCGACAGGGCAGCGTCTTCGGCCAGACGGTTGAATCCACGCCACATGCGACCCGCGTCGAAATAGGCGTAATAGCCGAAACCGATGCCCATGGCCATCAGCGTGAAGGCAATGGGAAATCCGAGAAATACCAGGCCGATGAACAGCCCCAGCATCATGAGTGCAATTTGCGGTTCAGTCATGGGTGTGCATCCTTCTCGGCCTTGGCAGCTTCGGCCATCAACAGGTCTTCGGTCTCGACAACGTCTTCTTCTGCCGTGCGCCAATAGCCTTCGCGGATGCACAGAATGCAACGAAAGACCTGGGCTACGCCCTGTATGAACAACAGGATGCCGGCCAGCACGAGGATGCTCTTGAACTGGAAGATGGGAATGCCGGCCGGGCTGTTGACGCTGACTTCGGTGTAGCCCCACGAACGTGAGGAATACTTCCATCCGGAGAGCACCAGGGCGGTGATGCCGGGAAAGAAAAACAGGATATACAGCAGCAGGTCGACCTTGGCCTGAGTCTGTGGCTTCCACAGGCGATACAGGAAATCGCCTCTTACATGACCGTTGCGTGACAGCGTGTAGGCCCCGCCCACCATGAACAGCGTGCCATACATGATGTAGGAGACATCCAGCGACCATGGCGTCGGCGAATTGAAGACATAACGCACCAGCACCTCGTAGCTGACCCCGAAGGTCATCAGCACAATGAGCCAGGCGAAGGCCTTGCCGAACCAGGCGGACAACTTGTCTGCAAACGTGATGAATCCGATCATGATCACTCTTGTCGATTCAGTGAAAACGAAGGCATCGGGCAAGCAATGCTTTGCCCGCCAATCATCGGGAGCGACACTCGTCGCTCCCGAACACGGCCAGTGTTCGCCGGCAACCGACCGGTAACCGGCGACGAGTGAACTACAGTTTCAGTTTTCCGGGGAAATAATGATCGTAGGCCAGACCGTAGTCCGGTGAATTCATCAGTTCGTAGTAGGTCACACGCTCTACCCAGGCACGCTGGCTGTCCAGCACCTTCTTCATGAAGGCATCCTTTTCCAGTTCCGGAATCAGCGCATCCCAGGCACTGATCTGGGCATCCAGAATATCCTTGGAGGTGCGATGTACCGTAACGCCTTCCTCTTCCTGCAAGGATTTGAGGTCGGCCGAATAGTTGTCCATGGCACTGGCCGTATTGGCGGTGGATGCCGCTTCCACCCCATGTTTCAGGATGGCCTGCAGATCGGGCTCCAGGTCTTCGAAGAAATCCCGGTTGAAGATGAACTCGAACGACTCGGAAGCCTGATGGTAGGAAGACAGGTAGTAGTTCTTCGCCACATCCTGCGCACCGAACCGTTTATCGGAGGAAGGATTGTTGAACTCGAAGGCATCGATGACGCCACGTTCCATGGCCGGCACGATTTCTCCACCGGGCAGCTGGGCCACGGACATGCCCATCGATTGCAGCAGATCGGCTGCCAGACCAACCGTGCGGTACTTGAGGCCATCGACATCGGCAACGGTATTGACCTCCTCCTTGAACCAGCCGAAGGGCTGCGCGAACATCGGAAAGCCCAGATAACCGATGACATTCATGCCCAGGATGTCCTGAGTCAGCTCACGATAGAACTCCTGACCGCCACCGGCATAGAACCACGACAGCATGGTGGTGGCCGAGCCCCCGAATACCGGCCCGGTACCAAACAGGGAGGCAGCCTTGGATTTGCCGTACCAGTACACGGGCACCGAATGGGCGGCATCGATGATGCCGTCGTTGCAGGCATCGATCACCTGAAAGGCCGCGACCACAGCGCCTGCGGGCAGCAGATCGACCTTCAGGCGCCCACCCGACATGGCTTCGACGCGTTCGGTGTACTGGCGGGCAAAGTCCATCCAGATATCCGATGCCGGCCATGAAGTCTGCATCTTGACCACCAGTGGTGCCTGCCCGATGACAGCAGGAGCTGCAAAGGTGCCTGCCGCAGCAACCGTGCCGACAGCCGCGCCTTTTTTCAAGAACGAGCGCCGCGTGGCGCCTTCCTCTTTTTTCACGTCCATAACGATGTGTCTCCAAATGACAAGGTTTCGTCGGCCAGCGAAGTACGATCGGATCGCGAATCAGTGACCGGTGGTGTAAGCCACGGAATGAGACTCTTATTATTTCTGTTGAATCATGACGTCTATTCCCTCAGCTCGAAAGATAGTACATCCGTTAACTGACAGGAACAACTCGGGAAATCCTCAGGAGCGCAATCGGTCTCTGGCACGTATGCCCCAATGGGTCAGCAGATCACTGCTGAAGCATGTGCCGCTGGTAGGTTTCGAAGTCGATATTGCTGCCGCAGGCGATCAGGGCCACACGCCGGCCGGACAACTCTTCAGCCAGTGGACCACGCAGGGCGGCCAGTGCCGCGGCACAGGCCGGCTCGGCTGCCAGCTTCATGTCGTTGAACAGGATGCGCATGCCCTGCCGCAACTCGTCGTCGGAGACGCTGACCACACGATGCACGTATTGCTGAATCACCGAGAAGGTGAACGGTGCGTGCATCGGAGCCCCGAGACTGTCAGCGATGGTATCCACCTCGATCTGCGGCAGTGCCTGCCCTGCTCGCAGAGACTGTTGCATGCCATCAGCGCCTTGCGGCTCCACCCCATAGACCTTGCAATCCGGCTGACAGTGATGAATGGCCGCCGCAATGCCCGAAATCAGGCCTCCGCCCCCGACCGGAACGATGACCGCATCCAGACCGGGCACATCATCACTGAGTTCCAGACCTGCAGTGGCACAACCTTCCACGGTCCGCGGCCCCTCGAAGGGGTGTACCAGGACACGCCCCTCCTCCTGCCGGATCTGCTCGACCAGGGCATACAGATCACTGATCGTATCGCCGAATACCAGCTCGGCTCCCAGAGCCCGAACGCGCTCGACTCGCACAGGATTGGCCGTTCGCGGCATGACCACCTTGGCCGTGGTTCCCAGTCGGGCGGCAGCATAGGCCGTGGCAATCGCATGATTGCCCGCCGAGAAAGCCGTGACACCGGGATGAGGTCCGGGCCCTTCATGCTCGGCCAGAATCTGCATGATCGTGTTGATGGCGCCACGAGGCTTGAAGCTCCCGGTGCGCTGCAACAGCTCGAGCTTGACGAAGCACTCACCGCTGGCATCACTCGGTGCAGGCCAGCTGACAGTCGGCGTGCGCAGCACATGAGCCCCGATCCGCTCGGCCACCTCACGCAAGCCCTGCTCTCCCCTCACCCCCGCAAAATCCGACATCCCACCCATCCAGTATCAATAACAGGCGCGCACGATACCAGACACCCATGAATCATCGCACCACGAATGCCCCCCATCCCCTTCCCCGGTGAGACCAGACACCCATATACCAAGACCAGACACCCACACACCGAAGACCAGACACCCACGAACACGCCAACTCCACACCACACCAGACACCCATATACGCCTCTCCCGCAACATACCCGTCACCCACTATTCATACCTATCCCCTACTCTGTCGCCCCCCGCACCGCTGACGGCAAGCCATGAGTTTTTCTGCCGCATTCGTCAACCAAGCGGCCCCATTCCTCGGCCAAAGTCAGGAAGTGCCGACACGCACACACATCAATTCGTACTATTCTTTCACCCGCCCCTGCTTCTTCACCTCGCGTGTCTGACAACGACGCCGCGGCAGCACAGTTAAAACTGATGAAAAAACGAATAGCCCTCTCTCTGTTAGGCCTGCTGGTCGTGATCGGAATACTGGGTGGCGTGAAAGCGCTGCAAATCAAGGAGCTGATCGCAGCCGGTGCGGAAGCCGTTCCCCCCAAGACTGCCGTGACTGCCGTTGACGTCAGCAACACGAGCTGGGAAACCACCTTCAAGGCCATCGGCACCCTCGAAGCGGCACAGGGGGTGGTCATCACCGCCGACCTGCCAGGCCGAGTCTCGCAATTGTTCTTCGATGGCGGTGAGCGCGTCTCTGCGGGCGATGTGCTGGTGCAGCAGGAAACCAGCACCGAAGATGCCCAGATGAAGGCTGCCGAATCGGATCTGGTGCTGGCCAACAGCAACCTTGACCGAGTCAACCGCTTGTTCAACAGCAAGGTCGTGTCGCGCTCGGAGTACGACTCTGCACGTTCCCAGGCCAGTGCGGCACAGGCCCAGCTGGACAACATCAAGGCAAGTCTGGCCAAGAAGCGCATCGTGGCCCCTTTCGACGGACGACTTGGCCTACGCCTGGTCGACATCGGTCAGGATCTGGCACAAGGCGTCGGGATCGTCTCGCTGCAGGCCTTCGACCCCATGCGCGTGAACTTCTCCTTGCCGCAGCAGGCATTGGCCAGCATTGCAGACGGCCTGCAGGTGCGTGTCACCACCGATGCCGTCCCTGACCGGGTCTTCAACGGCAGGATCACGGCCATCAACACCGAGATCGACAGCTCGACCCGAACGGTTCGCACCCAGGCGACGCTGGATGTCACAGCCGATGACGGCACCTCGGCACCCGCCTTGCTGCCGGGCATGTACGCCAGCGTGGAAGTGGTGCTGCCGGCCACCCGAGAAGTGCTGACCGTCCCATTGACCTCCGTGAGCTTTGCCACGTATGGCGACTCGGTCTTCATCGTGGAAAACGACGAAAACGAGCAGACCGTCGTCCGCCAGCAGTTCGTGCAGTTGGGTGAACGACGCGGGGACTTCGTGGAAGTCACCAAAGGCCTGGAAGCCGGCCTGCAGGTGGCCAATGATGGTGTCTTCAAGTTGCGCAATGGCGCCCCCGTGAATGTCATGGAAGGAGGCTCCGAAGCGAGCACCAAGCCGCAACCCGACAACTCCTGAGAACAGCGATGCGATTCACCGACCTTTTCGTCAAGCGTCCGGTGCTGGCCATCGTGGTCAGCCTGTTGATACTGATAGCCGGCATCCAGGCCATCAGCAGCCTGAGTGTGCGGCAATACCCTCGGAACGACAATGCGGTGGTCACCGTGACCACCGCCTATGTGGGTGCCAGCGCGGATCTGGTCCGCGGCTTCATCTCGACACCACTGGAGCGTGCCGTATCAGGCGCCGATGGCGTCGATTATGTCGAATCCTCCAGCCAGTTGGGCCTGTCCACCGTGCGGGTGCGGCTGGAACTCAACTATGACCCCATCAAGGCTCTGTCCGAAATCAGCGCGAAGGTGAACCAGGTGCGTGGGGATCTGCCCCCGGAAGCCGAGATACCGGTCATCAACGTCGAATCGGCAGACAGCGCCTTTGCCTCGGCCTACCTGAGCTTTACCTCCGACATTCTGCAGCCGAACCAGATCACCGACTTCCTGACTCGTGTGGTGCAACCTCGCCTCAGCGCGCTCGACGGCGTGCAGCGTGCCGATATCCTCGGTGGCCGCAATTTCGCCATGCGCATCTGGCTGGACCCGGAACTGCTGGCAGCCCATGGCATCACGCCGCTACAGGTTCGTCAGGCGCTGACTGCCAACAACTATCTCGCCGCTCTGGGCAAGACCAAGGGCGCCCTGATCGAAGTCAACCTGGCCGCCAATACCGATCTGTCCACGGTCGAGGAATTCGAAAACCTCGTCTTGCGTGCCGCCGATGACGCCGTCATCCGCATCCGCGACGTCGCCACGGTCGAACTCGGTGCCGACAATTACGACATGGAGGTTCGCTACAACGGTGCCGAGTCGATCTTCATGGGCATCTTCCCGCTGCCCAACGCCAATACGCTGGACGTGATCAAACTGGTCCGCGCCGAACTCGATGACATCAAGAGCGCGCTGCCGACCGGCATGACGGCCAATGTTGCCTACGATGCATCCGAATACATCGCCAGCTCCATTCGCGAAGTCATCTCCACCCTGACCGAAACCCTGATCATCGTGATGCTGGTGATCTACCTGTTCATGGGCTCCGTGCGATCTGTCATCGTGCCCATCGTCTCCATCCCCATCTCGCTCATCGGCGCCGTATTCCTGATGCAGATGTTCGGCTTCAGTGTCAATCTGCTCACCTTGCTGGCGGTGGTGCTCTCGGTCGGTCTGGTGGTCGACGATGCCATCGTGGTGGTGGAGAACGTCGAGCGACACATCAGTGAAGGGCTGTCGCGCATGGAAGCGGCCCTGCTGGGTGCCAGGGAACTGGTGGGCCCGGTCATTGCCATGACTGCAACCCTGGTCGCCGTGTACCTGCCCATCGGGTTGCAGGGCGGTTTGACAGGCTCCCTGTTTCAGGAATTTGCCTTCACCCTGGCAGGAGCCGTGACCATTTCAGGCGTTGTGGCACTGACACTCTCACCGATGCTCTCCGGCACTCTGCTGCGTGAAGGTGCCGCGGAACGTGGCTTCCAGAAGAAGGTCAACACCGTCTTCTTCGCGGTGCGACATCGCTATACCCGGCTGCTCGATGGCACTCTCAAGGCTCGGCCAGCGGTCTATATGGTGTGGATCGTGATCACATTGCTGTGCATCCCCATGTTCAGCATGTCGGCCAAGGAACTGGCCCCCACCGAAGATCAGGGGGTACTGTTCGGTATCGTCGATGGCGCCGGTAACACCACCATGGACAATGCCAGCCGCTTCGCGGCACAGGCCGACGAGGCCTTTCGCAGTGTCGATGAAACCACCTTCACCTTCCAGCTGACCTTCCCCTCCTCGGGCTTCGGCGGCATGGTGCTCGAGGACTGGGACGCACGCGAACGATCGGTGTTCGAGATCAAGCCCGAGATTGCACAGAAGCTCAATGACATTCCCGGCATCAGCATGATCCCGGTCACGCCACCGGCCTTGCCGGGTGGTGGGCAGTTCCCGGTGGAATTCATCCTCGCCTCCACCGCCGAACCGGACGCCATCCTGGAATTTGCCCAGCAGATCCAGATGCGCGCCATGCAGTCCGGCCTGTTTGCCTTCCCGCCCATCATCGACACCAAGATCGACAAGGCGCAGTCGGAACTGATCATCGACCGCGACAAGGTCGCCGATATGGGACTCACCATGCAGCAGGTCGGCGCCGATGTCGGCACCTTGCTCGGCGGGGGCTTCGTCAATCGCTTCAACATCGACGGGCGCAGCTACAAGGTCATCCCGCAAGCCAACCGGGTGGATCGTCTGAATCCGGAACAACTCGAGGAACTCTATGTCACCGGACCAGAAGGAGAGATGATCCAGCTCGGCTCGGTGGCCAGCATCGAAGACAGTACGGTGCCACGTACCCTGAACCGATTTCAGCAACTCAATGCCGTCAAGCTCAGTGGCGTGACCATCTCGACCCTCGACGAAGCGCTGAGCTTTCTGGAAACCACGGCCGCGGAAATCCTGCCATCGGGCTATACCGTGGATTACACCGGAGAATCCCGGCAGTTGCGCCTGGAAGGCAACAAGTTCCTGCCGGCCTTCGGCCTGGCCGTTGTCCTGATCTACCTGACTCTGGCCGCTCAGTTCAACAGCTTTCGCGACCCTCTGGTCATCCTCGCAGGCTCGGTACCGCTGGCCATGTTCGGCGCGCTCATCTTCACCTTCCTGAAGATGCCGAACCCGGAGATGCCCTACTGGACCAACAGCTTCACCACCACCCTCAACATCTACTCGCAAGTGGGTCTGGTGACACTGGTCGGACTGGTCGCCAAGAACGGCATCCTGCTGGTGGAGTTTGCCAAGCACATGCAGGAACAGGGCTTGCACAAACTGGCTGCGGTCAGAGCAGCGGCCTCAACCCGCTTTCGCCCGATCCTGATGACCACCGTTGCCACGGTTGCCGGTCACTTTCCGCTGGTTCTGGTTTCCGGCCCGGGAGCCGAAGCGCGTAATTCCATCGGCCTGGTTCTGGTGGGTGGCATGGGAATCGGCACCTTGTTCACCCTGTTTGTCATCCCGTCCATCTACATGCTGATTGCCCGAGACCTGGGAGGCAGCCTGGAGGAACTCCCCGCTCAGCAGCCAGCGTGATCAGCGGCTGAGGACATCGTACGGCTGTGTGTCCTGCCTGCCGAACATCTCCGTCAGCAGGCAGGGCAAGCAGACTGACTGACTGACTGTCAGTATGGTCAGCGGCGGGTGAAATCGAACAGGCCGGTGTAATGGCCCTTGACCAGCTGACCATCCTCCAGCGTCACACTGAAATGCAGTTCGATGTACGGCAGGGTGCCGGTGAAGTCGATGGTGCCACCAACAACCATCCGTTTTTCATCATCCTCGACATCGCCGCTCAGGTCCTCATCCACGCCGACATGGGCATCGGCGAAAAAGGCATTGCCGGCCAGCACGCCGCCCCCATCTCCAAACGGCGAGTAGCTGTAGGTGACCAGTGAGAACTGGTCGCCGGGGCTGTACATCCTGGCGTAGAACAGAGCGCTGGTTGCCACCGGCGTCAGCACATCGTACTGGCGTCCGCTCACCTCCAGCACGTCCGGCTGATACATGCCGTTGGCAAGCGTGAAGTTGACATTGAAGTGCTCACCGGTCTCCCCCCAGATATCCCCCAGCGCCGACTTCAACGGGTAGAGCCGACCATCGACGGACAGATTGCTGTCTCCTTCCGGCCCGACACTCTCAACCGGAACCGGGTCTTCATCGGGCAGGCCATCCACAAGAGGTGCGACCCCCTCCCCGCGCTGTGATCCATCGCCGTCATCCGCCGGCGCACCGGGCTCACTGACGGGATCAAGAGCTTCACTGTTACCATCCGTGGCCGAGGAATTCTGGCAGCCTTGCACCGTCACTGCGCAAAACAGAATAGCCAGGCTTTGATGTCTGAGGCTCACTACACATTCAACCAGTAGGACGTTTGGGAGAACAACTTACCGGAACAGAGAATTTGCTGCCACCTTTCTGTGGCTACATGGAGGAAAACAGGTTTCAGTAGCTACTGCAGTGTGCGGTAACCGAAGTAGATCCGATTGATGGCCGTGATCAGACAGATCGCGGCAAAACTCCAGGCAATGGGCGCAAACCAGGCCGGTAGCAAGCACATCAAGACAAAGCAGAGAATCGTTTCGGTACCCTCGGCCAGGCCGTTGAGATAGTACAGGCTCTTGTACGCAAAATCGGGACTCTCCAGGGAGTGCTTCTGCGCCTGCGTGGCGAAGGCCAGAAAACTGGCCCCGGTACCGACAAAGCTGGCGATCAATACGGCGGCTGGCAGAGCAAAGGCTGCCGGATCCGCCAGGGCAAAGCCCAGCGGAAACACGGCATAGAAGATGAAATCCAGAGTGATATCCAGATAACCTCCGGCATCGCTCGGCTCATCCAGTCTCGCCAGCTCCCCATCGAGCCCATCCGCCAGGCGATTGAGCAACAGACAGATCAGGGCCAACCCGTTGTGACCGGTCGCCAGCAGCGGCACACAGGCCAGACCGGCCACAAATCCGGCGACCGTGAGATGGTCCGCCTTCACCCCGCGCCGTTGCAACTGCCGGGCAACGCCGCGCAACGCCGGTTTCAAGCGCGGCACCAGATATTTGTCCAGCATGTCAGGCCTTCCTCCTCATTGTGCATGGCCCAGATTCAGGATATTCGCCTGCGGTGGAATATCCGCCTCATCATGTGTCACCAACACCACCGGCAGCTCTTTCGCCGATTGCCAGGTGAACTGCCTGATCTGTTCTCTCAAGGTGGCGTCGAGACCGGAGAAGGGCTCATCGAGCAACAGGGCGCAGGGATCGGACAACAGGGTTCTGATCAAGCTGACCCGCGCACGCTGTCCGCCCGAAAGTGTGGCCGGATCGCGATGTTCCATGCCGGCCAGGGAAGCCTCGGCCAGAGTCTGGCTGATACGCAGACGACGCTCCTCCCGACTGC
Source organism: uncultured Granulosicoccus sp. (assembly GCA_947495035.1). Taxonomy (GTDB): domain Bacteria; phylum Pseudomonadota; class Gammaproteobacteria; order Granulosicoccales; family Granulosicoccaceae; genus Granulosicoccus. The sequence continues at coordinate 73,002 of CANLXI010000027.1, read as the reverse complement.
CGCCGCGCAGACCGAAACGCAGATTGTCGCCAACACTCATGTGAGGAAACAGGTAATCCTGCTGCAGCATCAGACCCAGACGCCGCTTCTCGGTTGGCAGACAGGTCAGTTCTCGTGGCCCGAGCCAGACCTCGCCCGTGGCGCACAGTTTCGGCGCGATGGTGCCGGTCAGCCAGCTCAACAGACTCGATTTGCCACAACCACTGGGTCCCATCAGGGCCAGTACCTGCCCGGGTTCCACATTGAATGACAGATTGCGTACCAGCCATTTGCCATTGGGCAATTGCAGGCTCAAGTCTCTTACGCAGAGTTCGTGCATCAGCGATCAGGGGCTCGTGAAGATGAAGGCACTGCCTCGCGGGACACGCGGGAAGAGCGCCAGACAGGATAGATCAGGGCCAGGACAAAGGCCATCAGGGGCAGCAGGCTCTGCAATACCGCCAGTGCCGCTATCACGCGCCGGTCGACCCCGCCGAAACTGGTGACCAGTTCGGTTGCCAGGGTCGAATGGCGTCCCGCCCCCATCAGCAGCGTGGGCAGATACTGCGCCACACTGACCGCCACCGCCACGGCAGCGGCCTGACACAGCGGGCGCCGCAACAGTGGCAGACGGATGTGCAGCAGCACTCGCCAGTAACCGGCGCCCAGAACATGCGCCGCCTGCCCCCACTGCGGAGCCAGCTCACGCCAGGCTACCGCCAGAATCAGAATCACATACGGCAGGGTATACAGCCAGTGGGTGTAGACCACGCTCCACCATTGCCCGTCGATGCCTGCCCAGAGCGCAACCGCCTGCCAGCCGAACAACAGACTGACCTGAGGAATGAGCAAGGGAACAAACCAGATACTGTCCATTCGCGGCACGATGGCACGACGCTCGAATTCCAGCCAGATGATGGCGGACAGCAGCGACAATACCGTCACGGTCACCGCAATGCCAAGCGTGGTCATCGCAGGTTGCAGCAGCATATCGCTTCTGGCTGTCCAGTTGGCCAGCGTCCACTGGCTCGGCAGCGCATCGGGAAAACGCCAGCGACGCGTGAAACTCCAGAGCAGCAGCAACAGCAGTGACGACATGCTGGCCATCAGGATCACCATCACCGCGCTCATGCCAAGGCGGCGGAACAGTTTCATGCCATGGCCTCGCTCACCACTTTGTCGACGCCTTGCCGCAATGCGTGCAACAGCCCACTCCACAACCATCATGGCGATGAAACACAGGGCCACCAGCACCCCCAACAGCACAGCGCCAGCCGATGCTGCAGCCCGCGACCCCGGATCATTCACCAGCGACATCAGCAGGACAGCCAGGGTCGGCGGATTGCCTGGTCCCAGCAGGATGGCCATGTCCACCACGGTCAGGTTGAAAGCCAGAATGATCAGCAGGGTCAGACGGATGCGAGGATACAGTCGCGGCAGGATCAGACGGCTCCAGCAGCGCGCCGGGGCATAGCCGAGGGTGCGTCCGATGCGCAGGGAGGCCGAGACATTCAGGGCCGACAATTGCGACACCGCGGCCAGCAGCAGAAAGGGCGTTTCCTTGATGACCAGACCGATGATCAGCGACCAGCCGACGCTGTCCGGCACCACCCAGGCCTGCGGAGGACGTTCCCAGCCGCTGAGGCCCGGGGAGATCAGACGCACCAGTTCGCCACTGGGCGCCAGCAGAAAAATCAGACCGATGGCCAGAGCTGCGTGCGGCACGGCAAGAACCGGTGGCATGAGAGCGCTCATCCACGACCACCAGCGCGTGCCATGCACACAGACCAGTGTCAGTAGCGTCATCGCCAGAATCAGCACCGTCGAGACAATGCCGGTGAAGACACTGAATGACAGGGCTGGCACGAACCGCGGGTCGTTCAGTATCTGTGCGAAGCCGTTACCCGGTGCCAGCTCGGGAGTCAGCCCGAGGGCCGGCAGCAAGGTGCCCCCCAGACCCAGTACCACTGGCAGCAGGAACAGGACCATCAGGCACAACGCCAGGATTCGCTGCCCCCAGCGACTTGTCGGACTCATGCAACCCGCTCAGGCATACGGCATTCCTGCCGCTTGCAGCTGACTATTGACCGTATCGCTCCAGCCAGGCCGCTTCCAGCGCCTGAGCCCAGGACGCGTGTGGTTCGGGCAGGACCTTGCCCGTGCCGATGGGCAATGCCCAGACACCCGGATCCACCGTATCGAACAAGGCTCGCTGTTCATCGTCCAGGCGTTGCAAATCCAGTACCGTCGGCTCGCCCCAGTATTCCGGATCTGCCTTGCGAGCCTGAGCTTCGGGGGAAATCAGGAAATCGGCGACAACCATCGCACCGGCACTGGCGCTGGCATTCCAGGGTATCGAGACAAAATGCGTATTGCCGATCGTGCCGTTGTCGAACACATAGGTACGTACCGATTCCGGCAGCTGCCCACCTTTGACTGCGGCACTGGCCTCATTCGGATTGAACGATATGGCAATATCCAGTTCACCATCATCCAGCAGCTGACGGGTCATTTCACCACTGGTGGGCCAGCTCTTGCCGGCACCACGCAGCCGAGGATGCAGCTGATCCAGATAAGCCCACAGGGGTGCCGTGACGACGTCGAAATCTGCCTCCTCGACCGGAACGGACAATGCGCTCTCGGTCTCACTACCCGCCAGCAGTTCGATCAGCAATTGCTTGACGAAGGTGGTGCCATGAAAGGCAGGAGGCGCCGGGTAGGCAAAGCGTCCATCCCCATTCACGAACTCCAGCAGGGCCTGCGCGGAACGCGGTGGCTCGGCGACCGTATCCGTATCATGAATGAAGACCAGCTGCGCACCACCCCAGGGGGACTCCAGCCCCTCTACCGGCACGGAAAAATCGTACTTCACTGAGGCCGAATCCTTCAACAATCGGGCGTTCGGCAGATTGTTCGCGAAACTGCCCCACAGCAGCCCGGCTCGTTTCAGCGCAGCGAAGTTCTCGCCGTTGATCCACATCAGGTCGACATTGCCGTTCTCATCGCGTCCTACCAGCTTGGCTGCTTCCAACTGGCCCACGACCTCGGCGATGTCTGCCACCTTGACGTGCTCCAGAGTGACGCCATGCGCTGCCTTCACTTGCTCCCCGACCCAGCCCAGGTAGCCGTTGATGCGATCACTGCCGCCCCAGGCATTGAAGTAGACCGTCTGGCCGCGTGCCTCTTCCAGAACCTCACTCCATTCGCTATCCGGCTCCACCGCAAACGAGCGGCTGACGGCGGCGAACAGCAGAATGCCGACGGCGAATGGCATGCCCTTTCTCGCCCGTCGTTGCGCGCGCCGTTGCACTCGTTCTTGCACTCGTTCTTGCACTCGTTCTTGCACTCGCCCTTGCTGGCGCCCTTGCACTCGCTGATTCACACATTGCATGATCGGCTGAAGCCAGCTGGCGGCAGTGGAACAGGGATTGCGTGGCTGACCGCCATCAGCAGACGAGTCAATGGAATGCGAGTCAAGGATCGACATGCGGTAGAGCGCTCCATGGTTGCGAGGGTGAGAAGGATTCTGATGCACCGGACAGGTGCAAACCATCAGGCAGATACTGCAAACGGTCAATGCGGCGCTATTCTGGCATTGAATTTCGGAAAAGGTTCCAGTATGACTCCGGAGAGGCCTCGTGACAGGTTACGGCGACCCGGTAGCCATTGCTCGCAACCATCGACAGCTGAATCGTACTGCTAGACTCATCACAGAATCGCTGACAATCGTGGAGTATCAATGCTCGACATGACCATGAAATTTCCTTCCTCTCCTGCCATCACTCGCCTGAGCACTGCAGCAGTCCTGCTCCTGGCAGCGGTGGCTCAGCCGCTGCTCTCCACGGCCTGGGCGAACGAGCAATCAGGCGACATCACCCGCAGCTGGAGCATGGCGGAATTCGGAGAACCACTGTACGACGAGAGCATGACGCACTGGCCCTATGCCAACCCGGAGGCGCCTGCCGGCGGGAATATCGTACTGGGCGCTTTCGGCAGTTTCGACAGCCTCAATTCCTACATCCTCAAGGGTGAATTTCCACGCAGCCTCGGACTGGCCAGCGACACGCTGATGGTCGGCTCCGGTGATGAACTGGCATCGGCCTACGGCCTGCTGGCCAGCAGCGTCGAATACCCGGCCGACAAGAGCTGGATCCTGTTCACGCTGCGCCCCGAAGCCCGCTTCGATAACGGTCAACCGATCACGGCAGCCGATATCGAATTCAGCTTCAGGACCATCCGAGAACATGGACGCCCCTTCCTGAAATCCTTCTACAGCGAGGTGGACAGTGTGGAGCTTGTCGATGACCACCAGATCCGCTTCAATTTCAATACCACCAACACCATGAAGCCGCTGATGAAGGTGGCCGGCCTGTCGCCACTGTCGGTCGACTACTGGAAGGACAAGGACATCAGCAAGACCTACCTGACACCCGGACCATCCAGCGGGGCCTACTACATCAGCAATATCGATGCGGGGCGCTCGCTGACCTACACGCGAGTGGAGGATTACTGGGGCAAGGACCTGGCAATGAACAAGGGGCTGAACAACTTCGATTCGATCCGTTATGACTACTATCGTGACCTGGAGGTCATGCTCGAGGCGTTCAAGGCAGGAGAAATCGATTTCCGCGCCGAGAACAGCTCCAAGCGCTGGGCCACGGCTTACCAGATCGAGGAGGTGGACAATGGCGAGATCGTGCTCGATACCCCACCGGACAATACGCCCGGCGCCATTCAGGGTTACTTCTTCAATCTGCGGCGTGAGCCCTTTGGCGATCACCGCGTTCGTCAGGCCATCAACCTGCTCTACGACTTCGAGACCATCAAGCGCACGATTCTCTACAACCAGTACGAACGCATCAACAGTTACTTTCCCAACTCTGACTACGGCAGCTCCGGGGCACCCACTGCCGAGGAGATCGCGGTGCTCGAACCGTTTCGCGAGCGACTGGCCCCCGAGGTAGTGAGTCAGGAATTTCGCGCACCGGTCACCGACGGCAGCGGCCGCAATCGGCGCGAGATGCGCCAGGCTCTGGGCCTGTTCAACGAGGCCGGCTGGCAACTGCAGGAAGGCAAACTGATGAAGGATGGACAACAGATGCGCATGGAGCTGTTGCTGGTCCAACCCGATGGACAGCGTACCGCTGCGCCCTTCATCCAGAATCTGAAGAAGGCGGGTATCGATGCCACGATTCGTATCGTGGACAGCGCACAATATCAGGTACGTGTCGATGACTTCGATTTCGATCTGATCTCGGTACGGCTGAACTTCTTCCCACCTCCCGGCCCGGAACTGCGTTCCTACTACGGCAGTGCTGCAGCCGATGAGCGGGGGTCTGCCAACATGGCTGGTATCAAGGACCCGGTGGTCGATGCTCTGGTGGAACAGATCGTGGCGGCGGAGTCGCTGGAAAAACTGCAAGTCACCACACGCGCCCTGGACCGGGTATTGCTGTGGAACCATTACGTCATTCCGCAGTTCTACAACGCCGAGCACCGCATTGCCTACTGGAATCGCTTTGGTCAACCCGACACGCTGCCCCGCTACATCAGTTTCACGGCCACCGGCTTTCCGACAGGCTGGTGGCTCGACCCGGCGCTGGACGGCAAACTCGACCTGGATCGTTGAAGCGGTTTTCCGCGATGTCGGAGAGCCGTATCCGGCAGTCCGGCAGTCCGGTACTCCGGTACTCCGGTACTCCGGCGGTTCGGCGGTTCGGCGGTTCGGCGGTTCGGCGGTTCGGCGGTTCGGCGGTTCGGCGGTTCGGCAGGATGATTGCTCCTCGCCCGACATGGATCGCCTGATGTACCGTGCTGCTGCGAAGCGCCTGCGCCTGGCCCGCGAATTGTTCGAGAGCCGGCAGCGCGCCCTGTCCGGCACAAACCACTCGGGAGCACGTCGCCTCTGATGCTGGCCTATATTCTCAGACGCCTGCTGCTGATCATCCCGACCCTGCTGGGCATCATGATCATCAACTTCGTGGTCATCCAGTTCGCCCCGGGCGGGCCGGTCGAACAGGTACTGGCCGAAATGCAGGGCAACGCCGCCGATGCTACCTCGGCCTTCTCCGGCCAGGCCGGTGACTTGCAGGAAAATACCCAGAGTGGTGGCAGCCTGCAGTCCGGCAATACCAGCAAATACCGCGGCGCCCAGGGGCTGGATCCGGCCATCATCGAGGAAATCGAAAAACAGTTCGGATTCGACAAGCCGGTGCACGAACGCTTTTTCAGCATGCTGTGGGACTATGCGCGTTTCGATTTCGGCAGCAGCTACTTTCGCGACGAGACCGTGATCAATCTGGTGCTGGAAAAGATGCCCGTATCGATCAGCCTGGGCTTGTGGACCACCTTGTTCGTCTATCTGATTTCCATCCCGCTGGGCATTCGCAAGGCCGTCAAGGACGGCTCGAAGTTCGACATCTGGAGCAGTGGTGCCATCGTTGTCGGCTACGCCATTCCCAGCTTCCTGTTTGCCATCCTGCTGATCATCCTGTTCGCCGGCGGACGTTATCTGGACCTGTTCCCGCTGCGCGGACTGACGTCTCCAGGCTGGGAACAGTTGAGTGCCGTGGAACGCGTACTCGACTATCTGTGGCACATCACGCTACCGGTGACCGCCATGGTCATCAGTGGCTTTGCCAGCCTGACCATGCTGACCAAGAACTCCTTTCTTGACCAGATCGGCATGCAGTATGTACAGACGGCACGAGCCAAGGGGCTCAACGAGCGCCAGGTGCTCTACGGTCACGTGTTTCGCAATGCCATGCTGATCGTCATTGCCGGCTTTCCCAGTGCTTTCATCTCTATCCTGTTTACCGGCTCCATCCTGATCGAAGTCATCTTCTCACTGGACGGGCTGGGCCTGCTGGGTTGGGAGGCGACAATCAACCGCGACTATCCAGTGGTCTTCGCCACTCTCTACTTCTTCACGCTGCTCGGCCTGATACTGCAACTGGTGGGCGATGTGATGTACCACCTGATCGACCCTCGCATCGACTTTGAACGCCGTGACTTCTGACATGCGACTCAGCCCCCTCAATCAGCGCCGCCTGCAAAGCTTCAAACGAAACAGGCGTGGCTTCTGGGCCTTCTGGATCTTTCTGCTCCTGTTTACTCTGTCCCTGGGTGCCGAACTGATTGCCAATGACAAACCCATAGCCGTGCACCATGACGGTGCCTGGTATTTTCCGGTCTTCAAGACCTATCCGGAAACAACCTTTGGTGGCGATCTGGCCTTCGATGCGGACTATACCGATCCCTACATCACCGAGCTGATCGAGGAAAAGGGATCACTGTACTGGCCGCTCATTCCCTTCTCGTATCAGAGCATCGATTTCGAACTGAGCACCAGCCCTCCCAGTGCGCCGACTGCCAGGCACTGGCTGGGCACCGATGATCAGGGCCGCGATGTGCTGGCACGCATCATCTACGGTTTTCGCGTGTCCGTGAGTTTCGGTCTGCTGCTGACGCTGTTCAGCACCGTCATCGGTGTCGCAGCCGGTGCTGTCCAGGGCTACTTCGGCGGGTTGCTGGACCTGCTCGCACAACGCTTCATCGAGATCTGGCAAGGACTTCCGGTGCTGTACCTGTTGATCATCATGGCCAGCGTCATCCAGCCGGGCTTCGTCTCCCTGCTGGTCCTGATGACCCTGTTCAGCTGGACCTCTCTGGTCGGCGTGGTACGGGCCGAATTCCTGCGCGCCCGCAATTTCGAATACATACGCGCCGCCAGGGCACTGGGCGTGGGCGATACCGCCATCATGATCCGGCACACCCTGCCCAATGCCATGGTGGCGACAGTGACCTTTCTGCCCTTCATCCTCAGTGGCTCCGTGACCACACTCACCGGGCTGGATTTTCTGGGACTGGGCTTGCCGCCCGGCTCGGCTTCGCTGGGCGAGATGCTGAAACAGGGCCGTGACAATCTGCATGCCCCCTGGCTGGGACTGACCGCATTCATCGTGCTGGCGGTCATGCTGAGCCTGCTGGTATTCATCGGCGAGGCCGTGCGTGACGCACTGGATCCGCGCAAGACCTTTTCCGGCGGTACGACCCATGACTGAACGTCTGTTGGAGATCGAGAATCTGCAGGTTGCCTTCGGCCAGGGCCCGGACCAGGCACTGGCGGTGGATGGCGTCTCATTGCATATCGACAAGGGGCAGACGGTAGCACTGGTGGGTGAAAGCGGCTCTGGCAAGTCGGTAACGGCCCTGTCCATATTGCAACTACTGCCCTACCCCTTTGCGCACCATCCCGCCGGACGTGTGAATTACCGTGGACAGGAGATGATGGGAGCCGGCCCGAGTGTGTTGCGAGCCGTTCGTGGCAACGAGATCAGCATGATCTTCCAGGAACCCATGACGTCCCTGAACCCGCTGCACAGCATCGAACGTCAGGTGGGTGAATCCCTGAAACTGCACCGTGGCTTGACCGGTGCTGCCGCACGAACTCGCATACTCGAGTTGCTGGAACTGGTGGGCATTCGCAACGCAGCCAGTCGATTGGGCGCCTATCCGCATGAGCTGTCCGGTGGCCAGCGACAACGCGTCATGATTGCCATGGCGTTGGCCAACGAGCCGGACCTGCTGATCGCCGACGAACCCACTACCGCCCTGGATGTGACCATTCAGGCACAGATTCTCGAACTGCTGGCGGAGCTGCAGACTCGCCTGGGCATGTCGCTGCTGCTGATAACCCACGATCTGGGGATCGTGCGCAAGATGGCAGACGAGATTCATGTGATGAAGGCCGGCAAGGTAGTGGAACGCAATCGAAGCGAAGCACTGTTCGCCTCTCCCGAGCACCCCTACACCCGGCAGCTGCTGTCGGCAGAACCCGGACAACTGCCGAAGCGCGCACTCGATGACACCGAACTCATTCTGCAGGGCCAACAGGTCAGTGTGCGTTTTCCGATCAAGGGCGGGTTGTTCGGTCGGGTCATCGATCATGTCGATGCCTGTGTCGATATCGACGTCGAATTGCGAGCCGGTCGCACCGTGGGTGTGGTGGGTGAGTCCGGCTCAGGCAAGACAACATTGGGCCTGGCACTGTTGCGTCTGATCGCCAGTGAAGGCGAAATCCGCTTCAGAGGGGCGCCGATCCATGACAGGTCCGGCAGCGATCTGCGCAGCCTTCGACAATCCATGCAGATTGTCTTTCAGGACCCCTTTGGCAGCCTGAGCCCGCGCATGTCCATCCTGCAGATCATCGAAGAAGGACTCAAGGTACATCAGACGACCATGAGTGCCGATGAACGACGTCAACGGGTCAGTGAGGCACTGCAGGAAGTCGGCCTGGAGCTCTCTGCCCTGCATCGCTACCCGCATGAATTCTCGGGAGGTCAACGTCAGCGCATCGCGATAGCGCGCGCCATGGTGCTCAAGCCCGCACTGGTCGTGCTGGATGAACCGACGTCGGCACTGGACATGTCCGTTCAGGCGCAGATCGTTCAGTTGCTGCAGGATCTGCAGGAGAAGCACGGCCTGGCCTATCTGTTCATCAGTCATGATCTGAAAGTGGTCAGGGCATTGAGTGACGACATCATTGTCATGCAGGCCGGCAAGGTAGTGGAAAGCGGTCCGGCGCAGCAGATTCTGGATCAGCCCCGGGAACCCTATACCCAGGCCCTGATGCGGGCAGCATTCGACATCGAGTCCGTGAACCGAGGTGTGAGTCAGTAACAACAGGCGTGACCGCGTGGCGGTCTCTGTTTCACTCGTCGATCATTGCGGTATGGAGAACCGGGGAACTTGTCAACAGATCGGGCTCTAAGTGGCCTCAATCCATTACCCCCTGGAGTCCATCCCATGTCCAGTGCCCTGATCAAAGGAGCCATCCTCTGTACCAGCATGGCCACCGCCTTCATCAGTGGCTGCAGCAGCGACGACGATGCTGATACAGACACCACAGGCGGTGCAACCGCCTCTGTTGACGGCCTGGTCGCATTCGATAGCGCACGCCCCGTCGGCGAAGCCATGGGCGCCTTGCTGACAGCACTGAACAACAATGACGCGATCACGGCCTTGCCACTGATCGATCATCAGGCCAATGCCGCCGGTATCGGTGAGACTCTGCGCCCCACCTCCGTCCAGCTGTTTGGCAATCCGGCTCTGGGAACACCCCTGATGCAAGTCAACCAGCTGGCAGGTCTCGACCTGCCGCAGAAGATTCTGGCCTGGGAAAACGAAGAGGGTGACACGCAGATCGCCTACAACTCGGCCGATTATCTGCAACAGCGACACGCCATCGTTGGCGATGACTCGGCTGATGCTGCGCTGCAGACGATAGCCGGTGCCCTCGATGCGCTGTCTTTCAACGCATCAGGCAATACCGAAGAAGACAGCGATGCGGAACCGCTTGCCAGCACGAACGTCAGCGCCGGCGAAGGCATCATCACCGTCACCAGTACCCAGGACATGGACAGCACTTACAACACACTGGTGAGCGCCATTCAGAACGCCGAGCCGCTGCTGCTGGTACGGGAACTGGACCACGCCGCCAATGCCGAGAGTGTCGAGATGGATCTGAACCCCACCCGCCTGGTCATCTTCGGCAACCCGAATGCCGGCACACCACTGATGCAGATCGAGCAGAGTATCGGTATTGATCTGCCGCAGAAAATGCTGGTATTCGAAGATGACGGTGGTGTCGTGACCATTGCCTATAACGACCCTGCCTACCTGGCGGAACGCCACGGCATTGAAGGTGAAGACGCACGACTGGCCACGATCAGTGCGGCACTGGCAGGGCTTGCCAGCACTGCGGCAGGCACAGCTACCGCCGAGTAGTCTGCCTGTCTCTCCGGCCTGTCACCAACGGTGTCGCCGAACGACACCGACGTCAGGGCAGGATCACGCTCGGCGGCGCACGAAGCTGCGCTGCCGAGCAGGTTTCGCTGGCAGCTTCCTGCCAATCATGAGCGCTTCAGCTGCACCAGCACTCTGCCAGCCTCGACCTTGACTGGATAGGTTTTCAGGGGCCGGGTCACCGGCGCGAACAGAGCGCGCCCGTCACGGATGTCGAATCCGCCCTGATGCAGCGGGCATTCGATGACATGTCCGTCGAAATAGCCATCGCACAATGGCGCACCGGCATGTGTGCACAAGGCCGCCGTGGCGTACAGACCATCACTGGCATCGTAAATGGCCAGTTTCAGCCGGCCGTGTTGAACCGGCGTGACATCACCGGGCTCCAGCTCCTCGACCGCCAGCAGGTCAACCCACTCACTCATGAGACGGGCTGCCTCTGAGGGGCTGCCGCCATGCTGTCGAGAATGCTGCGATGAGCGTGCAGATAACCCTGCTCTTCCACGTATACATGATCCTTGATGCGCTCATGCAACTGACCCAGTGCATGAAAGGGCACCGATGACGCAAAGTGATGCTCCGCGTGATAGTTCATGTTCCAGGCCAGAAAACGCCACAGGGGAGAAACCTGATTGCTGCGTGTATTGACCCCGCGATCAGTCACCATCGGACGACCGACATGCTCGGTCATGCGAACGAAGCGCATGACCGGCTCGGCCAGCAGCATCGGCAACCACCAGTAGAACACCGGTGCCAGGGAACCACTCAGCCACATCAACAGAACAACCAGGCCATACCCTGCCAGCATCAGACGCGACTCCCGTACCACGGCAGCCTGTTCGACACCCGGAATGAAGCGCTTTTCCTCCTTCAGGATTCTGCCCGTGGCGCGGCGCAGCAGACCACTGAACTGTGAATACCAGTAGGGCAAGGCCGAGAGATACCACAGATACTGCCAGCGGTTTTCCGGCAGCGGAATCAGTTCGGGATCACGCCCTTCGAGATTGGTATAGGTGTGATGGTCGCAGTGCTCGTAGCGAAAGAAGCGTGGCGGGATGAACAACAGGAATCCGCAGACGGTAGCCAGCACATTGCACAGACGACGCGAGCGAAAAGCCGTGTAATGGCTGCACTCATGCTGGAGCGCGAAGTGGTGCACCATGACGATGCCGTGCATGAACATGGCAGGCAGCAGCAACCAGAGAGTCTCCCGGCTGAGCCAGACCAGTGTTGCGGTGAACCCCAGCAACAGGATCCACAGGGCCAGATGGATCAGTCCCGGACGATTGCTGCGTTTCATGAGGGCCTTGAGTTCGCGACGGCTGATGATGGCGGTGCCATCGGCAAGGACGTCGCTCATGGGAGTCAGAACTTCGGACATTGTCAGTACTCGAAAAGCCGGTGCAAAGAGCCGTTATACCCGAGCATTCGTTGTCGGGCTCGGTATGCAGTGTAAACCGAAAACCGGGTCGATTCTGCATACCGACAGCCGCCAGCGGCCGACTGACGAGCAGGCAGGCACCGCTGCTTCGGCGGCGGCGACATCGACATCGACATCGACATCGACATCGACATCGGCATCGGCAGCGGCAGCGGCAGCGGCAGCGGCGACGGTGACGGTGACTTACATTACAGCGTCAACCGCACAGATAGGGTATGGTCACTGCGATCATGAAAGACATCACTCTGGCCACCATCAATGCCCGCTATATCCATGCCTCCCTGGGGCTGCGATATCTGTACGCAAACATGGGCGAGCTGCAAGCACGCACCCGTCTGCTCGAATTCACCCTGCAGCAGCGACCGGAAGACATCGTCGAACTGCTGTTGTCGGCGGAAACGAGGATTCTGGGATTCGGGGTGTACATATGGAACGTGCTGGAGACCACGGAAGTCATGCGGCTGATCCGGATTCTGCGACCGGACATCACGCTGGTGGTGGGAGGCCCGGAGGTCAGCTACGAAATCGACCAGCAGCCCATCTGCAAACTGGCCAATCACGTCATAACCGGCGCTGCCGATACCGCCTTTGCCGAGCTTTGCCGGGAGCTGGACCGAGGGGAACGTCCGCATCAGCTGGTATCCCCCCTGCCCCTGAAACTCGGCGAACTGGCCTCTCCCTATGGCTACTACAGTGACGAGGATGTCGCCCATCGCGTCATCTATGTTGAAGCGTCTCGCGGCTGTCCGTTCAAATGCGAATTCTGCCTGTCATCACTCGACAAGACAGCGGTCGCCTTCGATTTGCCCGCTTTTCTGCAGGAAATGCAGTTGCTGATCGATCGTGGCGCGCGGCAGTTCAAGTTTGTCGACCGGACCTTCAACCTCAAAGCCGATACCAGCCGCCAGATTCTGGAATTCTTTCTTGCACATATCGACAAGGGCCTGTTTCTGCATTTCGAACTGATTCCGGATCGGCTGCCGGACGTGCTGCTGGATCTGCTGCCACGCTTCCCCGAAAATTCCCTGCAATTCGAGATCGGCATTCAGTCGTTCAATCCGGAGGTGCAGAAGCGTATCAGTCGGCGTCAGCAGCATGAGCGCACCTGTAGCAACATGAAGTGGCTGCGCGAACACACTACCGCACATGTGCACGCCGACCTGATCTTCGGCCTGCCGGGGGAAGACCTGCAGAGCTTTGGCGAAGGCTTCGATCTGCTGCATTCTCTCGGACCGCAGGAAATACAGGTAGGCATTCTCAAGCGTCTGCGAGGCACCCCCATTGCCAGACATACAACCGACTACGACATGCGCTACATGAGCACCCCGCCGTACCGCATCCTGGCACACAAGGATGCGGATTTCGACACCGTACAGCGCATGGTGCGATTTGCACGCTACTGGGACCTGGTCGGAAACTCCGGGCGTTTTCCAGCCACTCTGCCACTGCTGCTCGGCACCTCGCCGTTCAAGCACTTCATGGGCTTGAGTGACTGGTTGTTTCGTACCACCGCGCAGACACACCGTATTGCGCTGCCCAGACTGTTCGAGCTGCTGCGCAGCCACATGGTGTCAGAGCTGCATCTGGATGATGAGAAAGTGGAAGCGCAGCTGCTCTCCGACTTCAGGCACAACCGCCTGAAGGGACTACCGGCCTTCGCTCGAAAGCCGGACCCGCTGGTGGTCGGAAGCGCCCGTCGAGACAACGCTGCGGTTGCACAGCGCCAGCAACGACATCTGTAGATCTGGCCTGTCAGGCTTGGCTGGTTTTTGCGGGGAACGGTTCGTGGTGATCGTGGTCATTCGCAGTGATTCGCAGTGATTCGCAGTGATTCGCAGTGATTCGCAGTGACTCGTAGTGACTCGTAGTGACTCGTAGTGACTCGTAGTGACTCGTAGTGACTCGTAGTGACTCGCGGTGACTCGCGGTGACTCGCGGTGACTCGCGGTGACTCGCGGTGATTCTCAGTGACCAAGGTGAGCACGAGCTGATGACACGACTCCGAGCTCGCTCAGGCAAACCACTGACCTCTGCAGACAGACACCGCAGACTTTGCCTGCTCAGTACCCCAGACCTCTGCCTATGCCGCTGGAAAAACTGCCACCGATCCCGTCCAGCCCACCGGAACCCTGCATGACCGTCAATGCGACGATCAATAGCGCAATACCGGCAATGGCGGCCAATGCGATCTTGATCATACTGTAGGGGCGCTCACCTTGAACCTTGCCGGTTCGTCCATTGACCACGAAACGATAGGTCTTGCCACGGAACTGGAAGCCGGCGGTCCACAGTGGTAGCAGTACATGCTTGAAGGTGGTATCGCTGTGTCGAGTACTGATGCGAGAGATGCGCTGCTGGTCGCCGCCAATGGCATGTCGCACATCACTGCGTATCACCTTGTCCATGATCTGCTGTGCGATATTGAAGCCTTCGTCCAGATCCACCTGATAGACCTCGCTGCTGAATCCCGCCAGATAATCTTCCGTATAGGGCACCAGGTTCTCCAGATCCCAGGGTGCCAGCCAGTCGGTTATCTTGCGTGGCAGCGTCCGGCTGGCACCAACCAGAACATCATCGAAATGCCGGGATGTGCGACCACTGGCGGGATACCAACGTATCTTGGGCACTTGCCGACTGCGCGTGACACGACGCCCGTTGACGGTCGTGGAATAGCGCTGCGTCACGTAATAGATTTCACCCCGTTGTCCACTGTATGCCGTCGCGGTATCGCTGTCATAAGTCCAGTACGGGATGTACACACCGTTGAGGGACGCGTCGCTGCGTGCATATTTCTTCAGTGCATTCGGTGCGAACCAGCGACGCTTCAACCAGTTGCGATAGGATTCACGGGCTTCGTCATCACTGATGGAGAACGGCAGAAGCCCCTTTGGCTTCAAGGGTCTGGAATGACTGGTTTCTGTGACCACACTGGTGCCGCAGAAGGGGCAGTCACCCGCATGAATGTGTGCATCAAGAGCAAACTGCGCCGCGCAGTTCGGGCAACTGATGATATTGGTTTCGGGCTTGACGGTAGGGGAATCTTGCAGCTGCTTCAGAACGCTGTGAAAATCCAGTTCTTCCAGCTGCTCGGCACTCTGCTCGATGGCATTGCTGTGACCGCAGTACTGACATTCCATGGAACGAGTCCCAATGGCATACTGCAAGACGGCACCACACTGTTCGCAAGGGAAACGCTTCTCGGTCAAGGCACGTGTCGTGGCTTCCCCGATGCCTCGTGCCGGCGATGATTCATCCGGCCAGTGGTAGCTTTCCACCGCCGGTGAATCGGCATCCTGCCTGGCCAGTCGCTCATTCAACCGAGACTGCAAGCGCTCAACGAGACTCATGCCTGCTCCGCTTGTCGCTGTGCTGCGAAATCAGGATAATGCAAGTCTGAGGTCACCATGATACACCTGAGTGAATTGTCGTTAATCGTCACGGCAGTCTGCCATGGCGTCTTGATCCGCGGACTGTGGTCAGGCGCCCGGGATGGGCGGCGGCGAGGCAGCCGACTGTTCCCACAATTCGGACAGCGCTGCCACACTGGCGGCCGGCTGCCATTCCGCCATACCCTGGGTCCATACCAGCGTATCCTGATCAAGCGTACCACTGGCTTTCTGCTGTTTCAGAAGGTCAAGCGAATACGGCCCACGAGAGGTACCGTCTATCGCCAGATGATAGACAGCATTGACAGCCCCCGGCAGCGGAGGCGGGCTTGCATTGGAAGCTGATGACAGATTATCATTCATGCGATTGGCCATGGCCAGACCAATCCCCATACCGATGCCATCGGAGGCCCCGCCTCCGGGATTGCTGGCTCCCGCCTCCATCGCTGCACCGGTCTGATACTGCAGATAGCGATCGAGATTGCCAGTCATTCCCATGCTGGTACGCTTGTCCAGCGCTTCGGATACCGCCGGCGGCAGAGAGATGTTTTCCACCAGGATACGGGTCAGTTCCAGACCGTATTCACCGAACTCCGGTGCAATGCGGCGCGTCAGAAATTCGCCCAGTTGATCGTAGTTGCCGGCCATGTCCAGCACCGGTATGTTGGCACTGCCAATGATGGTGGCAAAGCGTGACGTGATCAGATTGCGCAACTGCGAGCTGATCTCATCGGTCGTGAACACACCGTCGGTTCCCACGATCTCCCGGATGAATGTCAGGGCATCGGTAATGCGGACACCGTAGGTCCCGAAGGCACGAATACGCAACCCTCCGAACTCACTGTCCCGCAGCATCAAGGGGTGCTTGGTCCCCCATTTCATATCGGTGAAGCGCCGGGCATTGCAGAAATACACCTCGGCCTTGAACGGACTCTGGAAACCGTGATGCCAGTTCTGCAAGGTCGTGAGGATAGGCAGATTCTTCGTTTGCAGCTCATAGGTGCCGGGACCGAGCACATCGGCCACTTGTCCCTCATTGACGAATACCGCAATCTGCGCTTCACGCACGATCAGCTTGGCACCGTACTTGATCTCGTTGCCATAGCGCTCGAAGCGATACACCATGGTGTTGCTGCTGTCATCCACCCACTCGATGACATCGACGAACTCATGGAAGAGCTTGCTGAACAGTCCCATGATCAGACTCCGGCAACCGGGGCGCTCTGCGTACGAGCCGAGGCCGCTTTCAGGGTCTCCTTCAGTTCGGCTTCCATGCTGGCCAGCTGCACTTCTGCCTCGGCACGCCTACGCTTGCCTTCATCGGCAATCTGCAGACTCTCCTCGACGGTTGCGATGAGGTTTTCATTCGCCCGTCGCACGGCATTGACGTCGAACACTCCGCGTTCCAGCTCCTCGCGAACTGTCTTGTTTGCCGTTCGCAGGTTCTCGGCGTTCTTCTCCAGCAGCTCATTGGTCAGGTCACTTGCAGCCCTGACGCTTTTCGCCGCTTCCGCCGAGCGGAAGATGGTCACGGCCTGCGCCAGTTGCTGACGCCACAACGGAACGGTGTTGACCAATGTCGAATTGATCTTGTTGACCAGGCCCTTGTCGTTCTCCTGAATGAGGCGAATACTGGGCAGTCCCTGCATCGCCACCTGGCGCGTCAGGCGCAGGTCGTGAATGCGTCGCTCCAGATCATCGCGACCACTTCGCAGGTCTCGCAGTTCCTGAGCCTGCAGGACATCATCGGCATTGGCTGCCTTCTGCTCTGCAGCCGGCACCATGTGCTCATCGATGTGCTTCAGCTTCTGCTCACCGGCCTGAATGTAGGCTTCCAGATTATGAAAATAATCCAGATTGGCACTGTAGAGTTTGTCCAGCGATTTGATATCTCGCAGCAGCAGGGTCTTGTGCTTTTCCAGGTCATCGGTCACGGCATCGACCTGACGTCTGACGCCTTCGTATTGCTGGATGAACTTCGCCACGGGTGTCACACCGCCGAACAGTTTTCGGATCAGCCGCATCAGGAAACCGGGGCGATTGTCGGGGTCGAAATCCTCTACCTCGAAACCACGCAGTACCGACACCATCTGATTCAGGGAAGCACCGGCCGACCCCAGATCCTTGTTGCGTACGCCTTCGAGCATATTGTCCGATATGCTGGTCAGCTCCTGCTGCGCCTTGCTACCGAAGAAGATGATCGAGTTGCTGTCACCCAGGTCGATCTCGCTCATCAGCTTGTCGATACGGGCACGTTCCGCCGGTTCGACTTCTTCATAGGTCGCAATATCATGCTTCAGGTCTGGCAGCAGCTCGGTACCTGGCAGCACATCCAGTTCAGTGGCAACATCAGTGGTATTCGCGGGCATCAGTAGTCTCCGTCATTTGAAATCGGTACAGGCCGTCTACCGGCTTCGGCAGTGGCGGTCGGGTGTCATGCCCGGGCACGGTCGGCAAGGTCTTGCCAGGTGTCGCGGATCAGGTGACACCCTCTTTCTCGATCTGCATCTGCAGCACTTCGATAGTGACATCAAGGTCGGACAGATTGTTTTCCCTGAGCTTCACTTGCTGCTCTGCAATCACCGTCTCTATGGTGGTCAGCACTCGCCGGAAGTTGTCTTCCAGTGCATGTTCTTCACCCTCCTGGTGAGTCCTGGCATAGCCTTCGGTAACCTGTTGAGCACCGTCGAGATAGACTTTCAGAAACTTGCGCGCCCGTCTTGCATCCACCGGGTCATTCTCGATGGTATCCAGAATCACCCGAGCCTCCTTGACGATGCGGCGCAATCTGTCCCTGAATTCGACATTGTTGATGCGGCGACTGGCACTTTCGATACTCTGCAGGCGGCCTTCGGCCTCGTCCAGCAGATCGACAAGTTCCTCCGTGGTTATGCCCACTGCTGCAATGTCCGGGTCCTTGCGCGCCGGATCGAAGTCGTAGTACAAGTAGCAACCAAGCAGCACCGCCAACGCCCAGAGTATGCTTTCGAACAGACCGTACTGATTGGACACGCCCAGCCAGGCAACCAGAAACATGCCGACCGATACCAGCACCGCACCGATCATGCGGTACTGGATGGTACTTGCGCGACGGCGCAGTCGACGTCTGCGTGCCTCGTTGTCCAGGCGAATGCCCTTGCGGATGAGTGTTGCAGCGGTCATGGTCAGCACCAGGCCGGCACCGCGAGCAATTGCCTGCAAGGGGTTGCCATCCATGAGTGACAGGAAGGTGGCCGGCAACAGCGGCAATGCCAGCACATACAACAGGAATCCGCGCCACAGTACCTTGGGCTTGGCGTTCGGATCGATGCGAGTAACGGCAGCCATGATCAGTTCAGCAGTGCCTGGCAGGACACCATTCCGACCGCAATCAGCAAAATGAAGAAACCGATGACTCGTTGCAGGGCTTTGGGCATGTCTCGTCGCTCAAGTAATTGACTTTTCTAGGGATTACGGGTCAGTACATAGACCCGTTCATCCAGCGTTTCAAGTCCTCTGTCGGCCAGGTTGCCCAAACGTTCGGGGCCGCTGTAGTGAGCCAGTTCGCCGATATCGAAGTGCTCTCCCAGCAATTCGTGCACGTTTTCCTGCGGCACCGAAAAGGGAGGGCCTTCCATGCGGCCTTCGTCGTAGGAGATAGCCAGCAACAGGCCGCGGGTGCCTGGTGCGAGCAAACGCCCCAGATGAGCCGCATAGGAACTGCGCATGTCCTGATTCATGGCGATAAGCGATGCGCGGTCGTACAGGGCCTTGCAGTGGTGCAGGTGATCCGGTGTCAGTGAAAAATAGTCACCCACCAGTATCTGGATGCCTTGCGCTTCGGCGGTGCCGGTGAACACGAGAAAACCGTCCGACTCATGCTGTTCGCAGGTCAATGCGTTGTCACTGAAGAACGACTGAACGGCCTTTTCACTCAGCTCCACCCCCAGCACGGAAAGGCCCTGCCGGTGCAGCCACAACATGTCCAGTGATTTTCCGCAGAGGGGGACGAACACGGTTTCATCGCCAGCCAGTCCCAACTCGGGCCAATGGTGCTCCAGGCGCTTGTTGGCGCGTTCCTGATGAAATCCGATCTTGTTATCGGCCCATTTCTGATGCCAGTAATCCGCCTGCATTGTCGCCCCTGTCAATCAAGACTACTCATCGCCCGAGAGCGGCGGTTGCCACTCCCGCCATGCCTTCAGCAGTGGAAAGTACAATCCCACGCGGATCGGACGCCCATCCATGCGACTGATGATATCAGCATAGCGGTTGAGCTGAACGGCATAGCGCTGCTGTTCATTGTCAAGAAAGGTTTCCAGCTGCCCACCCTGATGCGCTCCGGTCTTGAAGTCCACGATCCAGCGCGTCCCATTCTCATCCACAAACGTGCGATCAATCACCACCTGCCGCACCTCCCGGTTCCAGACACCCACATCGCCACCAGACCGGACACCCATGTCTTCCGCCGTCCCAGACAAGACACCCATATCTTCTGCCACGGTCAGGGCCCATTCCGAACGGGCTTCCAGGTGATTCTTCAGCACCCAGCGCCCTCGCGGATCATCCAGTGTGTTGCGCACAGCCTCGCTGACCGTGGCGACGGCCTCCGGCAAGGCTTCGTTCTGGACACCCATATTCTGCAGCTGAACGCGAGCGATCCCTGCCAGCGATGCCATATCGACGTCATCGAGGCTATCGGCCCTCTCGGCGAGCAGCTGTAATTGCTGGTGCACAACAGTCCCGATATCCCGTGCTGTGCGCCCTGCCCAGGAAAAAGTCAATGAATCTGCTCTGGAGTCTTCATTTTTTTGCTTCCTTTTCCAGCTGAAGCAGTCGAATGTCGGAATGGAAGTCGCCAGAGGCAGCCTTTCCAGCAAAGGAGCAGGCTCAGTGGCGGTGATCGCTGGTGGTTCATGGGTGTCTGCTGATGAACCAGTGACAGATTCATGGGTGTCTGCTGAAGGTGCTACAGGTTCATGG
Organism: uncultured Granulosicoccus sp.; assembly: GCA_947495035.1. GTDB lineage: Bacteria > Pseudomonadota > Gammaproteobacteria > Granulosicoccales > Granulosicoccaceae > Granulosicoccus. Next base: position 52,428 of record CANLXI010000027.1, on the reverse strand, counting down.
GTGTCTGCTGACTGCGCTGTCTCGGCTTTGTGGGTGTCTGCTGGTTGTTCCCGGGATGGTTCATGGGTGTCTGATCTCAGGAAATCGGATTCGAACAGGGGCCACAGAGGCTTGAGAAGGGAGGAATTGATGGGTGTCTGGTAGTCGCCGGTGGTGGAGCGGGAGATGCGGGCCAGGAGGTGGAGATGGCGCTTGGCGCGGGTGCAGGCGACGTAGAGCAGACGCAGTTTTTCCTGTTCGTCGCAGCGTTCGCGGGCCTTGCGCACCAGACGATTGATGCGGTCGCGGCGGCCCGGCGGCAGACCGGACTGCTCCAGTGGCGCCAGCAGCATCTGTGGCCTGCCATCGAGCGTGCTCTCGAACCAGTTCAGCAACTGCGTGGTATCCCCACGAGGCTGCCGATCCAGAGCCGGCAGAATGACCGTATCGAACTCCAGTCCCTTTGCCTTGTGCAATGTCATCACCTGAATCCGGCACTCGCCCTCCTCGGCATTGGCCGCGTACAGCTTCTGCATGGTTTCCGCCAGAATGCTCTTGTCCCACAAGCGCCCCTCGGCCTCCAGTGCCCCCAACCGCGCCAGGGCCCTTTCAGCGGCGTCCCGATCCACGGCATCCCGACACACCGCCGGACCACCGAGCTGCAACCACAGCGCCTCCACCCAGGGCAGCAGGCGACTGCGGGATGCATGCTTCAAGGCAGGCTCCATCAGCGGCATGAATCGCTCGATCCGCTGCCGGCCATCGGCCGACAACGCAGCCACACGATCGCTTTCGCGCAGCAACTCGATGACCGCTTTCCGCGAATCGTCACAATCCATCAACACATGCAGATCCTTGAGCGTCAGCCCGACAAATGGTGCACGCAATATCGACAGCCAGTGCAGACGATCATGCGGATAGCGCAGAGCCAGACACAGTGAGATCAGGTCACGCACCACCCCGCGTTCGCCCACCAGGTCCATGTCGATGGACTCATAGGGCAACGAACGGGCGCGCAGCGCATCGAATATCTCTCCCGCCTGCGAGCGAGTTCGAACCAGGATGGCTACCGTATGCTCCGGGTCCGTTGCCAGTGCATCGGCAGCCAGAGAGGCGACCCGGGCAGCTTCATCATCCCGGCCTCGATCAACCAGGCCGTGCAACTGCACGTTGCCTTCGCTGGTTAGGTGTGCCCGGGATTCCGAATAGGTGATTGCCCCGGTATCCGCATCCGCCCGCTTCGGAAAGATCGCCGAAAACGTCTCGTTCACCCAGGAAATGACATCCGGCGCTGCACGGAAGTTGACCTCCAGTACCAGCGATTCCAGTGCCACCGGACCAATCCCCTGATCACTGACCTTGCCGAACAAGGCGACATCGCCGTCTCTGAAACGGTAGATCGACTGCATCGGATCACCCACGGCAAAAAAGGTGCGGCCATCGTCAGGGCTCCAGCCACTGACCAGTCGTTCGAACAGGCGAAACTGGGTCTGCGAAGTATCCTGGAACTCATCCACCAGAATGTGCTTGAGCGACAGATCCATCGCGAGGGCCAGATCGGTTGGCGCCTCTTCGGTCCCCAGCGCCCGCTGTGCTCGCTCGGACAGCTCGGCAAAGTCCACTACCCCCCGCTCGGCAAACACCAGCTGCAATTCCAGCAACAGATCCGGCAACACCTTCAGCAGTTGCGACAGCAGATCCCACTGCTCATCGGCATAGCGCGGATACGGCAGATTGCAAACCTCGATCAGAGCATCGATGAATTCCGGGCAGAGTGCCACCCCTTCCAGCAGATCCTGCATCTGTTGTTTGTGAGACACCAGTACGGCAGCCTCGACACCGCGCTTCCTGGCATCGGATTTCGCCGGAAAACCTTCCGCCCGGGTCAGACGTTTGCGCAGACTCCCGCCCTTGGTGAGCAGGGCGGCACCGATACAGCACCAGCGATTCAGATCTTCCACCGAGGCACCGGGAAGCTCTTCGAGATCCAGCCAGCCTTGCATTTCCCAGGGCAGCTCGTCCAGATCGCCTTCGGCATCCTCCAGCAGAAAGCTGCAAGCCAGCCGCAATCGCGCGGTCAACGCCTCCTCGAGACCGTCAGGAAGCAGCACACACAGATTCTCCAGGCGTGACTCGATCAACTGCCCCAGCATGCCCTCCAGGTGTTCGCGCAAGGCATCATGGTCTTCGTCATGATAGACATAGCGTTTCCATTGATCCCGGTTTGCCAGCAGACTGGCCAGCAGGGAACGCACCTGTTCCAGGCGATTGCCAACCTGCAACATCACCAGATCGAGCGACTCCATGCTGGACTCGATGAAACGGGCAGCCACCTCCCGATACAGGGCACTGGCATCTTCCACGATCCCGGTGGGGGCCCCCAGCGCGGAGGTGACCGGCAGACGATGCGCCAGTTGCGTCGCGAGTGAATCAATGGTGCGCAGGTTCAGACGCTGTGGGTTGCGTATCAGCTGCCACTGTCTCTCGGCATCGCGTTGCAGCACATCGTGCGCCAGCGCCAGACCCTCCTGCTCGTAGTCATTGGCAGCCTCGACGCCGCTGGCGGCTCTGACCAGTGTTTCCACCACACGCTGCCGCATTTCACTGGCCGCCTTGCGAGTGAAGGTGATGGACATGATCTCTTCAGGCTCATCCACACTCGTCAGCAGCGTCAGTACCCGCCGGGTGAGCAGCTCTGTCTTGCCCGAGCCTGCAGGCGCCTGCACGATGAAGGACTGGCGTGGGTCCAGAGCACGTTGACGAACGTCCGCATCAATCGGCTTTCTCATGATGACACCTCCATCCCGTCCTCTGAATCCAGCTCTGGCACCACAGCCTGTTCGTCGATTCGGCACAGGGATTTCAGATCACAATGCAGACAGGCCGTCTTCATCGGCGTCACTGTGGCCAGTCCCTGGCGGACCTCGCTGGCCACCCCGTCCAGTGCTTCGCGCCAGTGCGCACGCCAGTCGCTCCAGTTCTCCAGTGGTCGATCCGTTGCCTGCCCGCCGCGTGAACGAGTGACGCTGGTCTTGACCTTGGGTAACAGCGACGAATCGCTGGCCACTCCCTTGAAGGTGCACTGGTGTCGCGCGACCTGCGCAAAACCGGCCCCTTCGATCTCATCATTGGTCAGTACATACAGGGGCAGCTGTGGGTTGACGATACGCTGATCAGCCCAGGTGTTGATTCTGCTGGAGGTGCCGGTCTTGTAATCGATGACGACCAGTGCTTCACCTATCCGATCGATCCGGTCCAGCATCACGTTCATGACGACGCCACCGTGCTCGATGCTCTGTCGTTGTTCCAGTGATACGACCTCGAACGCCTGGCGTGGCATCTCGCATTGCACCAGCCATTCGTCAAGCAAGCCCTTGAGACGAATGGTTTCCAGCCTGCGCAGCGAGTCCGGTACCTGATATTCCTCGACAACCGCGTCAATCACCCGTTCCAGCTCCTGCAGGCGCTGCTCGTCACTCAAGGCCAGCAGTGCGGCATGACTGCCCACCGTCTGCCAGAACTGCTCCAGCGCGCTGTGCAGCAAGATGCCGTGCTGGCGAGGATCCAGCCCCAAACCGGCTTCCTCCAACGGCCGGATGGCCAGCCGGTGCAAGGCAAACGCACGGAAGGGACACAGCGCCTGATCCTCGAACAGGCGCGCCCCGCCACGCACTTCACTGCCCTCGGGCAAGGCCGGCCCATGATCATCCACGATGGCCTCCAGACGCAGAGAGGCCTGCAGTACCGTCGCAGGATCGATCAGTGGTGGCAGGTTCTCGAGTCGTTGCAGGCGTTCGGCAGCCGCCGCCAGACTGGCCGCCGAGGCTTCGAAGTCGGGTACCGATGCCACATCCAGTGACTTGCCGTCGCGCGCCCTGGCATGACTGGCAATCAGCAGCGGCGCCTGCGAGCCCCACAGACGGAACTCACGCTCTGCCAGCGCCAGTCGCGCCGTTGCAGAGGCGACGGGCACCCCTTGAGCCTTCTGCGAATCGATGGAGACAAAGGGACTGGGAGACCCCGTGGGTGGCCATTGCTCGGTGTCCAGCCCGGCGACCCACAGGCAGTCGAAGTCGATGCCATGGCTCTCGAGCCGCCCCATGATCTGGATGGGTGTGCTGGGCGTCTCCAACTGGAAGATGCGGTCGCGTGCCAGGCGCTGGATCAGACGCAGGGCGTCGCTGACGTTGACGCTTTCCCCGTCATCGAGCAACTGCATGTCATCGAGACACTCCATCCAGGCAGAGACAGCCTGGTACTCTTCGGTGTCGATCGACTTGCCGGGCCAGCCCAGCAGGCTGAGGCTGTCGCTGAAGCGTCGCGCCCATTCGCTCAGCGTGACACTGCTGAAGCGCGTGCGCTGCAGCAGCTGCTCGACCGGCTCTCGCAGGCGGCTGCCAGCGTACAATCTGTTCCTGAATTGCTCCAGCGTCAGGGACCGCACTCGCTCATCACGCAGACGGCGATCAAGTTGCTCGCGACGCCGGGCTTCACTGGCCGAGGCTTCCGTGTACGGACTCAGCAACACCGCTGACAATTCACTGCCCTGGATGCTCCCCAGGCTGAGCCTGATCAGAGACAGGGCGGCGCTGACCACCGCGGTATCGCGCAGCGGCGTGCCCAGTGACAGATCATAGGGCCGGCCCTGCTGGCGTATCTGTTCCGGCGACATGCCCGGAAAGAACACGCGATCGAAAGCACGCATGACCGACGCCCTGCGTTGTTGCAAGTCTGACACCACCAGACCCAATGACTGCTCGACATCGTGCTCGAGTTCGGCGCGCATGTGATTCGCAATGGACAGTATTTCCTGTTCATCGTCCACGTACTCCCGGCTCAGCACCTGCGCCCGCGGCTGGCGCTGTGCCAGCTGCACGTTGACACCGGCCTCGCTCAGCATTCGGGTGAACTGCAGCAACTGTGGCGGCAGTTCGAGGAAGCCTTCGAAGATCACGGTATCCGGCAACAATGGCGCAGCCGCCGGCTGACTCAGCACCTCGCAAAGATGATCGGCGAGCGATGCCTCATCGATCCGACTCTGCGCCTCCAGCGCGTCGGTATAGCTGTGACACCAGCGCTGCCAGGTATATTGATCGTGCGACAGATAGTCGTCTTCCGGGTTGGCACACTGCCAGGCACAGGACATCTCCCAGGCCGACCTTGCGGCCACGGTGGCGGCATCCTTGTCCAGCAGTTCCAGATGCGCATCATCCTCGATGCATTGCCGCCACAACTTCTGCTGCAGCAGATCGGGCAGCAGCGTGCGCTCACTCAGCCCCGCCGCCAGAGCCGCATCGTGCAATGTGCGCAGCCAGGCGCGAAACGGCAGAATGGCAGGCGTTTCCCACCACTGACGCCCCTGCTGCAGCTGCCACCGGCTGTAGCGCGACAGATGATGGCGCGCAAGGCGCTGGTTGACGGTGAGCAGCAAGGCACCCTCAGCTACCTGTTCACTATGATCAATCACGATACGGTCTAACCCGGATAGTCTGCAGCACAGCGATGATGGCACAGCTCCGGCTGAATTAATCGGCATCGAACGATACAATACCGATCAACCCATATCGCAACTGCAAGGCGGCCAGTGTCAACCATGAACAACAAGCCCATACTCGTTACCGGCGGAGCCGGTTACATCGGCAGCCATGTCGTCAAATTACTGGGAGAACGCGGCGAATCCGTGGTCGTACTCGATGATCTGTCAACCGGCAACGCCGATGCCGTACTGCACGGTGAACTGGTCGTCGGCAAGACCGGGGATATCGAACTGGTCAGCCAGCTCATCGCCGACAAGGGCATCGACACCGTGATGCATTTCGCGGCACACACCATTGTTCCCGAAAGCGTCGAGAACCCGCTCAAGTACTATGCGAACAATACCTGCAGCACCCGCAACCTGCTGCAAGCCTGTCAGGACAACAAGGTCGCGAACTTCATCTTTTCCTCGACGGCCGCCACCTACGGTGTGCCGGATCCGAGCATCGGTGCCTGCCATGAAGAGCTGCAGACCGCCCCCATCAACGCCTATGGCACCTCCAAGCTGATGTCCGAAGCCATGCTTCGCGACCTCAGTGCCGCCACCGACCTCAAGCATGTGGTGCTGCGCTACTTCAATGTGGCGGGTTCCGACCCGGATGGTCGCATCGGCCAATCCACCCCCAATGCCACTCTGCTGATCAAGGTCGCCGCGGAAGTCGCCCTGGGCAAGCGTGAACAATTGTATGTATTCGGCACCGACTATCCGACGGAAGACGGCACGGGGGTCAGAGACTATATCCATGTGTCCGACCTGGCAGCCGCCCACCTCTCGGCGCTGGATTATCTGCGCAAGGGGGGTGAGTCCACATTACTCAACTGCGGCTATGGGCATGGCTTCAGCGTACGCCAGGTCATCGACGCGGTGGAGCGCGTGCACGGAGCGCCCCTCAAGGTCATCGAACAACCGCGCCGAGCCGGTGACCCGCCGGCGCTGATTGCCGCTGTCGACAAGATCCACCAGACCCTGGACTGGAAACCGCAATTCGATGAACTTGACACCATTGTCAGGACATCACTCGACTGGGAAAAGAAGCTGATGGCACGCCGCCACAACAGTGACAGCGCCAGCTGATCCCTGCGTCAGCAATCAGTCATTCACAGCAGGACATCGCACTCGGCCGTATCGGCGAGTGCGTTGCCTGCCCTGAGCAGCTCGGACACATGTCGATAGAAGTGCAAATGGACTTTCGACGGCAGCTTGCTCAATGAACCCGCAGACAATTCCAGCGCCTTGACATCGGTCAGTGCCACGACATCATGCGACGCAGGAGCGCCGCTGATGAAACTGGCTTCGCCAAGACTGTCGCCTTCCGACAACAGTCGCAGATGGCGGTCCTGCGCCCGGATACTGGCAAGCCCGTCGGTGATCACCAGCAGACGACGTACCGTTGTCCCGCACGCTGTCAGCGTGTCCTGTGGACCAAAGCGGCGCACCTGCACACGATCGAGCAACTGACTGATCTCGGCCTCGGAAAACGGCCTGAAAAAGGACTGCTGCCGAAGCCTGCGTATGAGCCTCTGCCGGGCCAGGGGGCGGCGACTCTGCACGCCGAATTTCTCGATGAACGGGCGCAGGGCACGCGCCATGTCCTGGCCTGTCTGGTAGCGAACCTCGGGTTTCTTTTCCAGCGCCCTGGCCAGCACACTGGACAGTTCCGCAGGCAGGTCCGGACGTATCTGACGCAGACGCGGTGCAGGTCGGTGAACGACCGTGCGGAACAGATCCTTCACCTTCTTTGCCTTGAACAACTGACGCCCGGTGAGCAGTTCGAACAGCACAGTTGCCAGCGAGTAGAAATCGCTGGGTGGCCCCAGATCACGCCCCAGAATCTGCTCAGGCGACATGTAGTTGGGCGTGCCCAGTGTCGGCCCCTTGCGATTGAGCTCACCCTCATCTCGCAGGCCCACGGCAATACCGAAATCCAGCAACTTCACCACGCCATTGTTCGCCAGCATGATGTTCGCCGGCTTGATGTCTCGATGAAGAATTCCCTGCTGGTGCGAGTAGTCCAGCGCCATGCAGCACTCGGCAATCACACGCAAGGCCTCATGTACCGGCAACAGGGTCTTGCCCTTGCCGTATTCCTTCAGGGACTTGCCTTCAACCACCTCCATGACCAGGTAATTGAGCTCTTCGAATTGTCCGGCATCGTGTACGGTGACGATATTCTGGTGCGTCAATCGACCGGCGGCAATGATCTCGGTCTGGTAGGCACGTTGGGCCCCGGGTACCTTGCCAGTGGACACATGCGCCTCACCCATTGGCGATAGCTTGATGGCCACTTCCCGTCCCAGCAGATTGTCCAGCGCCTGATGCACGACGCCGCAGGTACCGGAACCGATTCGTCGACCAATGGTGTAGCGACCGATCTGATCAGGCACCACGATATCCAGCGGCTTGATCGAGACCGGCGCCAATTTATCGTCGCCCTCCGGCTTCACAGCCGAGCCGTTCTCGCCCTTGCCGCCGGCAGATGCCGCATCGGCGCTGGATCGGGGCGTCTGTCTGGAAGCGGCAGGCTTTACCATGCCCGCATCCACTGCTCGTTGCTGCAACCGAGGTTCATTGCAGGCAAAAGCACGCCGGGCGAGACGTGAGGACGCTGAGGAGCGTTGTCGAACAGGCACGGACACGGGTGACGTTGTAAACCTTTGGCACGACGAACGAATCGCGGATCATATCATTCTCGCATCAGTATCGAACAAGCCTCTCATTACCTCAGACTCCTGCGAAGCCAGACGCCAAGGTCATTGGCCGTACATCCGGGCCACTCGGCAGCGAGATCTTCTCCCTGTCCGTGCTCAGCTCGGGTACCGGCCAGATCGAGGCCACCACGGCCGACAGCACGATGAAGAATGCCACCGACATCACGACGCTCACGAACATCCTGACCTCGAAGGTATGCCTGATGACATGCGCCATCAGTGACAGCCCCCAGACCAGCAACACGAAATCGGCCACCGTACTCGTTGCCATGGCCGCACCCGTGGCATCGGGGCGCAAGGCGAACAGCGGCAGGGCTGCAAGGTTGATGAAGGTGGATGCCCCGCACAGACCACCAAACGCCTGCTCGAAGCGGGCCGTGCGACCGACGATACTCAAGGCTATCCAGATTGCAACTCCGGTGCAGCCCAGATCGATCACAGCCTGCAGAAACGCCCGCTCCACACCGAATGGCACAGCCACGGCCATGACGTAACTGACCAGCGCCAGTCCAGTCCCTATCTGCATCTGCTCACGGCCAGGCGGCAAGTCTTGCGGCTTGCCCATGAGAAACGCAATGTTGAAATACTGCTGAAGCAGGTTACGCACAGTGCAGAACGTCGCGTATTCGGGAAAGGTTCGATGGTATCACTACACCGGCGTGTATGATTCTCCGCTAAGTTAACCTCCCTATCCTTTAATCCGCACCGCTCAGGAGCGCTTGGCGTATATGTATCAACCCGGAAAAGCCTATTCCCTCAGTGAACGTTTCAGAGGCTATCTACCCGTCGTCGTGGATGTCGAAACCGGGGGCTTCAACGAGCGCAATGATGCCCTGCTGGAAATTGCCGCCGTTCTGCTGGACGTGGACGATCAGGGCAAGCTTCGCCCGGTCAAGAGCTACACCACCCACGTCGTCCCGTTCGACGGCAGCAACATCGAACCCAAATCACTGGAGATCAACGGCATCGACCCCTACCACCCGCTGCGGGCCGCCCGCGAAGAGCGTGAAGCTCTTGCGCACATCTTCAACCCGGTGCGCGATGCGGTATCGGCGGCCAACTGCACACGTGCCATCCTCGTGGGGCACAACGCCTTTTTCGACCTCAAGTTCGTCAATGCTGCCGCCGATCGCTGTGGCATCAAGAAGAACCCGTTTCATCCCTTCAGCTGTTTCGACACGGTATCCCTGTGCGGCCTGGCCTACGGGCAGACTGTACTGGCACGCTCCGCCGTGGCGGCAGGGATGGAATGGGACACCTCGGAGGCACACTCCGCCATTTACGACACACGCATGACCGCCGATCTGTTCTGCTCGGTGGTGAATCGCTGGGAAGAACTGCATGCAGGCATCGACGCACCCATCGCGGATGGGTCCTACGTGCCCCGCTGAGGACCCGCTGGAACCGTGCTGAAGATCAATGACACCTTGTCCATACCACTCGAGGAAATCGAGTGGCAGGCCATCCGTTCACAGGGAGCAGGTGGCCAGAATGTCAACAAGGTGGCATCTGCGGTGCACTTGCGATTCGATATCAGCGCCTCGAGCCTGCCGGATCACATCAAGCAGCGCCTGATGAACATCAAGGACAAGCGACTGACCAAGGATGGGGTGATCGTGATCAAGGCGCAACAGCACCGTCGGCAGGAACAGAATCATGCCGATGCTCTCGAACGATTGGCCGAACTGATTCGGCTGGGGGTGCATGTGCCGCAGAAGCGTCGACCAACCCGACCGACACGCAGTTCGGTGAAGCGACGCCTGGAGCACAAGACCCGCCACTCACGGCTCAAGGCCGGACGCGGCAAGGTCGATTTCGATTGAGATGAGGAACTGCCGGATGCAGGACAATCAGCCTGCCCGGCATGTTCTCGAACGCTTCAGTCTGAAGGTCGGGCCGCCTTGTCGATCATCTTCTGCAGCTCACCACTTTCTGCCAGCTCCATGACGATATCGCAGCCACCGACCAGTTCCTGTTCGATGTAGAGCTGCGGGAAGGTGGGCCAGTCGGACACCTGAGGCAGGGTTTCGCGAATGGCGGGGTCGGCAATGATGTTGACGAATGCAAATTCCTTGTTGCATTGCTTCAGCGCTTCCACGGTACGCATGGAAAAACCGCACATGGGCAACTGCGGTGTGCCTTTCATGTACAGGATCACCGGGTTCTCGGCAATCTGCTGCTCGATACGGGTACGGACGTCGGACGCTTGATCACTCATGGTGCTGCTTGCTCACGGTCAGATACGAATTCATGGACAGACACGACAGTGTACGCCCGCCGCCTGGCAGGTACACCGGAATGAATCGTAATGTGGGGAATCACCGACAGAACTGCAAGAGCCCGACAAGGGACTGCAAGGACTTTTTCCGTGAAAAGTCGAGGTCGGCAGGGTGATACAGGGACAGAACCCGCCAGGTCGGTCAATGCCGACCCGGCAGGCAACAGCGAAGCCGAATGATCAGCTGGCTGCTGCGAAACGCTCGGAGGTCTTCGCCCAGTCGACCACTTCCAGCCAACCGTCGATGTAATCAGGACGCTTGTTCTGGTACTTCAGGTAGTAGGCATGCTCCCACACGTCCAGCGCCAGAATGGGCGTACCCTGCTTCTCGGCCACCTGCATCAGCGGGTTGTCCTGATTGGGAGTGGAGGTGATCTCCAGTTTGCCGTCCTTGACGATCAGCCAGGCAAAACCGGAACCGAAACGACCGATACCGGCCTGCTTCAGACCGGATTTCAGCTCATCCATGGATCCGAAGGCCGAGTCGATGGCAGAGGACAGCTCGCTGCTGGGAGCACTGCCGCCGTTGCACATGGAGTTCCAGTACAGGATGTGGTTGTAGTAACCACCACCGTTGTTGCGGACTGCAGGCGATGTGCTGGCGTCCACCATGCCCATGACTTCTTCCAGGGACTTGTCAGCCATGGGCGTGTCGTCGACTGCGCCCGTGAAATTGTTGAAGTAAGTGCGGTGATGCCGGTCATAATGGATTTCCATGGTCTGGGCATCCACATGTGGCTCGAGAGCCGTGAAGTCGTAAGGCAGGTCTGGAAATGAAAAGGACATGTAAATCTCCTGAAGGGTTGACCGATAAGACTGCCGCCGCCACGCTGCGCGTCGGCTCTACTGGTGACCGAGAGCATACCAAGACACAGCCGCAGGTGGCAGTCTGGTGTAAATCGGCATCTCCCGGGCGCAAATACAGCGGTAATGACCCGCATATGGTCTCACCGGAGTTTCCGCCTTGGCAAGCGTGGGGACCGACGAAAGCATATTCTGTATCGATCAGACTCATCGCCCCGCCATTTCAAGGGCCTCAACAAGCCCTGATGGGTTGGACTGCGGCCGCAACTGTAATAGTATCAAGCGCCTGTTTCCCATAATAACCAAAGGCTTTTTCCAATGGCTTCACTGATGGCCGCTTACGGTCGCCTGCCTGTCACCATGCAACGCGGTGAAGGTGCTCGCCTGTGGGATGATCAGGGACGTGAGTACCTGGACGCCCTGGGTGGCATTGCCGTGTGCGCGCTGGGTCATGCCGATCCCGCCATCAGCGAAGCCATCGCCGAGCAGGCGCGCGAACTGATGCATGTCAGCAATCTGTACCACATCCCCCAACAGGAGGCTCTGGGAACAGAACTGTGTCGCATAGCCGGCATGGACAAGGCCTTCTTCTGCAACTCCGGCGCCGAGGCCAACGAGGCCTGCATCAAGATTGCACGTTTGCATGGCCATGCCAAGGGCATTGAGACACCGACCATCCTGGTCATGGACACGGCGTTTCATGGTCGCACCATCGCCACCATCTCGGCCACGGGCAACCAGAAGATCAAGGCCGGCTTCGGCCCCATGGTAGAAGGCTTCGAGGTCGTGCCATTCAATGATATCGACGCCATCAAGGCGGCAGCGGCAAGTCGTGACGATATCGTGGCCATCATGGTGGAGCCGATTCAGGGCGAAGGCGGTGTCAACATCCCGGATGAAGGCTATCTGCAAGCGCTGCGCAGAGTGTGCGACGAGCACGACTGGCTGCTCATCTGCGACGAGATCCAGTCCGGCATGGGCCGTACCGGTCACTGGTTTGCCTTCCAGGCGGAAGCGATCCAGCCCGATCTCGTTGCCGTTGCCAAGGCGCTGGGCAACGGCATGCCCATCGGTGCCTGTCTGGCCCACGGCACCGCAGCCGAGCTGATCCAGCCAGGCAGTCATGGCACCACCTTCGGTGGCAATCCCATTGCCTGCCGCGCAGGACTGACTGTCATTCAGCAAATGGAAACGCGGCATCTGGTGGCCCGTGCCGGCGAACTGGGGACACGCATTCTCGACGGCTTCAGCAACAGCCTGCACAACCAACCCGGTATTCGCGACATCCGTGGTCGAGGCATGATGCTTGGCATCGAACTGGATGTTCCCTGCGCCGAACTGGTCGGCAAGGCGCTGGAGGCCGGCATTCTGTTGAACGTCACCGCCGGCAATGTCATTCGCCTGCTCCCGCCCTATATCCTCTCCGACGCCGAAGCCGATGAACTGGTGCGACGCATCAGCGATCTGATCATCGACTTTCTGCAACAATCCGACCTGCCTGATGGCAGCGACGCCGCTGCCCACGCCTGAACACCCCAACGACATGCGACACTTTCTCTCAGAAAACGACCTGACCGCGGACGAATTCCGCGCCATCATCCAGCGTGGCAGCGAGTTGCGCAAGCAGTGGGAATCCCACAGCTGTGAAGCCACTCTGCCGCGTCGCGTCCTGGGCATGATCTTCGAGAAATCCTCGACTCGTACACGTGTCTCCTTCGAAGCCGGCATGACACAGCTGGGCGGCCACGCCATCTATCTGTCACCCGAAGGTACGCAGCTGGGACGTGGCGAGCCGCCCGCCGATACCGCGCGGGTACTGTCGCAGATGGTCGATGTCATCTCCGTGCGCACCTTCTCGCATGACATGCTGGAACGCTTCGCCGAGATCGCCACCGTACCGGTCATCAACGCCTTGACCGATCTTCTGCATCCCTGCCAGTTGCTGGCCGACATGCAGACCTACCTCGATCATCGCGGCGACATCCGCGGCAAGCGGGTTGCCTGGATCGGTGACGGCAACAACATGTGCAACTCCTACCTCAATACGGCAGCCCTGCTCGGCTTTCACCTGACTTACGCCTGCCCCGACGGCTATGAGCCTGATGCCGGGATCCTGGCCAACGCCGGCAATCATGCCAGCCGTGCCGACTCACCGGCCGAAGCCTGCAAGGATGCCGATCTGATCGTCACCGATGTCTGGGCCAGCATGGGCCAGGAAGCCGAACAGAAAGCCAGGGAGGCGGCTTTCGAGGGTTATGAAATCACTACCGACATGATGGCACTGGCGCAGAAGGACGCCCTGTTCATGCACTGCCTGCCGGCCCACCGTGGCGAGGAAGTCTCGGCCGAGGTCATCGACGGCGCACAGAGTGTGGTCTGGGAGGAAGCAGGCAATCGTCTGCACGCGCAGAAGGCCCTGCTTGAGTTCCTGCTGCTGCGGGAAGAGTGAACCGTTTGCGCACACAGACCAGCACGCAAGCCGACACTGCCATGACCATCACGCAAGCCGAGACTGCCATGACCATCAAGGATGCCTTCAACGACGACGAATGGTTTCTGCTCAGCGCCATGCCGGGCATGATCGGCGCGGCCATGAGCAATGCAGCCCCCAGCGGCATCATCGGCACAATCAGGGAAATGAGCGCCGGTATGCGTGCCTCCGTGCACGCACGCGAAACTCATCCGGACAGCGAGTTGATCAACGCATTGTTGAGCAAGGCCGACAACTGGGATCAGGCCAGGAACAAGATGGCCGATTATCGTGAGCGGGCCCAGCAGCGCGTCAGTTCAGCCAACATCAGCAGCCGCGAGGAACTGCAGGCCATGGCCATCGAGGATTGTCGAGCAGCCACGGCGCTGGTTGGCGAACGCTGCAGCGAAAGCGAGGCCCATGCCTACAAGCAATGGACGATCGACATCGCACTGGCGGTAGCCAAGGCCGCCAAGGAAGGCAGCATCCTCGGCATTGGCGGGGAACGAATTTCAGCCGCCGAACGCGAGCTGCTGCATCGTATCGAATCCACGCTGGGTGTGCAGTCCGGCATCCTGTTTGCCTGAGACTCGGCCCTGATCGATCAGGGCGCCTCGTCTCGAATGGCCGTTCTCAGCGGTCCGCCTGCCCCTGGAACATGGTCTTCAGGTCCACCGTGTTTCTCTGACCGATGTCATCGTAGTGCTGCTCCAGCCAGGTGCTTGCACTCTGCCGACCGATATCGCGCAACAGACACAGAAAACCCCACTCCGCATTCAGCTTGGAAGAGGCTCCCAAAGGTCGCAGGGCCTCCTGATTCTCGATGATGTGAATGAACTCCCGTCGATATTGATGCCCATCCACCTTGCCGGCCTCGAGCAGGCGATCCACGAATTCTATCGACCGAAGCTCCTTCAACAGACTGGCATTGAAAGTGATTTCGCTCACCCGGTTCTGGATCTCCATGGGCGTCCTGGGAACTCCCTTGCGCTCGATGGGATTGATCTGCACCACCACGATATCCGCCGAGTCCGTGTGGTGATGAAAAGGGAACAGTACCGGATTGCCCATGTACCCGCCGTCCCAGTACGGCACGCCGTCGATGACGACAGCCTGTGACAGTTGCGGCAGACAGGCGGATGCCATGACCATGTCCGCTGTCAGATTGTTGCTGTCGAACACCTTGACACGACCGGTCTCCACATTGGTCGCCGAGATGTACAGCTGAATATCCGTACAGTTCTGCACACAGTCGAAGTCGACACAGGACTCCAGTATCTTCTTGAGGGGATCGATGTTCAGTGGATTGAACTGATAGGGCGACAAGGTGCGAGTCATGGCGTCCATGGCCTGATACCCCACGGAATTTTCCATGGACCAGGTCCCCATCAGATAGTCCAGCGGGGCTCGTTGAACGGGGCTGCAACGGGCTGCCTCGCTGACCGCTCGCCAGAATTCTTCCAGCTTTTGACGCGCCTGTTGCGCCCCCCCGTTCACATGACCATGGGCAAGTACCACGGCATTCATGGCTCCCGCCGAGGTGCCGGAAATAGCCGCTATTTCCAGTCGCTCATCTGCCAGTATCCGATCCAGTACTCCCCAGGTGAAGGCGCCATGCGACCCTCCCCCCTGCAGGGCCAGATTGATTCGTTTACGTGGTGCAGACCTGGGCTTGTTCATGGATAGGGAGAGTCTTTCCTGTTGCCTGACATTCGGTTGATCCGGCAAGGATGCCGGGTATGGATCGTGGGCGCTACCGTTGCATGGACCATCAGACTCGCTTCGAGGTTTCATGAAGATGGCGTATTCGTTGCTTGGCAGTGCGTTGGTTCAACGCATCATCGAGGACGCAAGCACATGACACGCTCTCTCCCCTGGCCCTCCACAGGCCCGACGAAGGGTGTCGCATTTGCCATTCACCTGACGCTGAGTCTGCTGGTTTTTTCCGTTCTGGTCATCGTCATGCTGCTCTACTGGTTTCCCGGCGAGCTGTTCTTTCTCGACGGTGGCTGGCAGGGCCTGAAACTGGTCGCAATGATCGACCTGGTACTGGGGCCGGCTCTGACCCTGATTCTGTACAAACCCGGCAAACCCAAACTGTTGCTGGACATGTCTCTGATTGCTCTGTTGCAGATCGCAGCACTGGGTTATGGCTTCTACACTACCCACCAGCAACGTACCGTGGCCATCGTGTTTGCCGAAAACGGCTTCAACACCGTCTCGGCCAGTGACAACCGGACATCCGATCAGCAATTGCTCGCCATGAACGAGGAACCTCGCCCCCTGCCGCCGGCAAGCCTGCTGCATTTGCCCCTGTTGCTGACCCCGGAGCCTGACGATTTCGGTCAGTTTCTGGCAGACATCCTCAACGGTTATCCCGGCCCGCAGGGACGCAGTGACCAGTACGTTCCGCTGACACAACATCATGCGGCCATACAGAAGGATGCGCTGGACTGGCCGGCGATTGTTCAACGGGGCGCAGACGCCGCCGTACAGAACGCACTGGAGAAGCGCCAGCTGCAGGCCGAGGATGTCGAGTTCTACACCTTCAAGGCCCGCTATGCCAATGGCATTGCCCTCTTTGATCCCTCAAGCATGACGATCCTGGATTACGTACCGGACGAAGCCCCACCAATTGCCGCCGCTGCACCTGCCTCCGATGAGACAGAGACAGGGACGGCGCAACCGCTCGACTGAACCGCCTTACAGCCCGTTGGCTTCAGCGGCATCCCGGACTTCCGAGGGTGGCGTGTATTTCAGTGCCAGCAATATGGCATTGCTCTCGGCCGATACCGGATCGATCTGCGCCTTCTGTCGGCGGTAGCGATAGGCGGCCGACACTGTCCAGTTGCGTGATGCCTTCCACTCGATCTTCGGCTGGAAACTGATGAATCGACGGGCAAAACGGTCATTACTGATGGCTCCCAGGCGATCCGGCTCGTACGCTCTGGCACGCACGGACAGGTTCAGGCGTGGCGAGAGAACCCGATCCAGCGTACCGGTCAGCTCATGGGTTTCCACCTGTGTACCGGAACTGCTGGGCTCCACATCCACGGCAAACTTGCCTGCATAGCGGGTCACGCCGGCATCGTAGGTCAGCGAGACACTGGCCAGCCAGCCGTCGGTTTCAGTCTCGAGTGCATCCAGGCTCTCCTGGGGGATCGGGCTGCCACCTTCGGGGATGTCCGTGGCACGCAGCGTGTCACTCAGGTCGGTGGTATTGGTGTAGACACCGCCATCGACACCCAGCAGCAGCGTGCGCGTCAGAAAGCGTTCGATACCGAGCTTGAAAGTCGCCGTGGTCGAGATGGAATCGCGTCGCGCCTTGCGCCGGATGTCCTTTTCATCCGGGTCCGAGATCAGATCCTCGAACGGAATGAAGGCCAGGGTATCCGGCTCTACCTCAGCCGTGTAGTGGCTGTAGGATGCGGTGACGCTGAACGTGGTGATGGGCGTGTACTTGTAGCGGAATCCCATTTCCAGTTCGGCTTCCTCGAAGTCATCCAGTTCGCCGCTGGGGGTGAAGACGCTGCCGACATCATCGATGGTCACCTCGTTATAGGACAGGGGAACACCGTCGAAACTGCCATCCGCCGACCGCGGAAAGGTATCGATATACCGCCGATAGATCGCATCCTGAGGGTCAGGCAGGTCGTGATCCACCGTGGTGTAGGTAAGCTGCGAATCAAACGCCAGTCGACGTGTCAGATCGTACTCGAAGGACGGCTCGATCACCCATTCCTGCCGCGCCACATTGCTCGATTGTGTCAGATCGAGGCCGGTATCCGACGCCAGACTGCTGCTGTCACTCAGATCGGCTGCAATATCGCGGCTCGGGGTATCCTGGGTGAAGGTCACCAGTACGCCGTAGCGTGAGCGAGCCGTGCGATGCACCGCTTCGGCCGCGGCAATCTGATTTGAATCCAGGCCTTCATCACCGTTGTCGTTGCTGGTCGTCAGCAGACCATCGACCCTGACCAGACCGCGATACGAAGTCGCCTGCGATTCACGGCTGAGGCCCAGTTCACCCACGGCGCGCGTGGCGCTCAGCGATCCATCACCGGCCGGAATGAGGTAGTAGTTGTCGTCGAAGCGCTGATCGAGAGAGATCGAGGGCTCGAAGACCCAGACATCCGCCACCGCAGGCAGCGAGACCAGCGAGGCCGACAGACTCAATATCGTCAAGGTACTGACGCAGTTGTTTCCGGACCTGTTGAACAGTGCCATGCGTGTAATCCCGATGCGTTAGGAAGCCGAAATTGCCGGAGACAGACGATCTCCGGGTTCCACTCAGGCGATGCCTTTCCCGAATCGGCGGAAACGGGAAACCATCAGCTAGGGAACGAGGACGACATCTCCACTTTGCAGGATTATATTCTGTTCCAGGTTGCGACCGCGCGATACATCACGGAAGTCGAATTCATAGGTCACTTCGCGACCGTCCTGACGACGCAGCACCTGAATGTTGCGGTTGCTGGCGTAAGGGGTGAAGCCGCCGGCCAGGGTCAGAGCCTGAACGACATCCACATAGCGTCCCAGGGTGAACTGACCCGGCGCTTCCACTTCACCAAGCACGAATACGGTGTAACCGGAGATCTTGTCGACAGAGACCGTGACCTCGGCATCGGGGACATAGCGCTGCAGACGTGAGCGGATCTCGTCCTGAACTTCCAGCGGCGTCCGGCCGGAGACCTGGATGTCCCCCGCCAGAGGGAAGGAAATACCGCCATCGGGACGCACAAGTACCTTGCGATCAAGGTCCTCTTCCCGCCACACCGAGATGTGCAGAACGTCCTCTGGACCGATGCGATACTCCAGGCCATTGCCAGCCTGGGCATTGACCAGTGTCGGCACTGCCAGCAGCAGCGACAGCAGCGCACCTGCGAACATGGACAGACGGGACTTCATGGAACGGGTGGTGGGCATTGGAAGGAGCTCCTGAGCGTGGACAGGCACCGTGGGCCACGAGAGCCCACTCATCTGTCGAAGATTCAATGCCGAGCAGTATAGCCGATCAATCAGAACTGCAAGTGAGAGCGGTAGCACCTTACTGCATGATCTGCGTCGCCGTATCAATGACTTCATCGCGCAATGTGGTGTTGTCGTACATGGTGCGGAACATGTCGACCTGATCGACCCGGTCGCCCTGAGTCCACAGTTTCTGCAGGTGACCATAGCTGAGCGACTGGTATCGCAATTCCGCCGACACGGTATAGACCTCGTTGCTGCCAACGGCGATTCGATAGCTGACGGTGTCCTCACCGTTGTTGAAATCATCGTCGGTCAGCGCCGCCCCGAAGACGCCAAAGGTGTCCGGCAGAGAGTCGTCATTCAGGATCGCCCCCTTGTTCATGCCAGCGGGCGTCAAGCGGTTATCCTTCAGGTAAAAGCTGCTGGCCAGTAGCGAATGGGTACGATCTCCGTCGGAATTGCCGGTAATGGCCTGATAGACCTGCACCTGGGTTTCCGAGGTGATCACGTCATGATGCGGCTCCCAGGTAGCCGAATTCACATCCTCGGCCACCCCCACGATACTGCCATCGGGGCGGATCCGGCCGCTCTCGAAGATCAGCTCGCCACTGCTGTCCAGCACCTGTACATGCAGATAGACACGACGTGAATGATAGCCGGATGGCAGGCGATGGCCGGTCTGGTTCCTGACGTGCACATCGAACTGCAGCTCGCCGTTGACGACACCATCACCACTGATGGTCACGTCCGCGGAAGTTTTCAGAAATTCACGATTGCGCTGGATGGATGCCTCGAAATCCATGCCCGGTTTGAGGCCCAGCTCTTCGCTGTAGTTCATCAGCATGGTCTGCACGACCGTATTGGCACCCAGGAAGGTATGTTCGGAAAAGTCCGGACGTTTATCGGGAGCACCCTGTCCGATGTAGACATCCTGATCGAGCCTGGGCATGTGACAGCTCTGGCAAGTGGCTTCCTGCGGCCCACCGATAGCGTATTCGCTGTTCTGCCATTCGGTGAAAGTGGCTTGCTCGGCAAACAGCACGTCTTCCAGCGGCTCACCGTCCTGGCTGATCGAGTGCACATTCAGATTGTGGCAGGTAGCGCAGCTTTCGGACGTACTGATATGCAGACCCTGCTGTGCCAGATAGCCCACCTGCTGACGCATGTAACTGACCTCCGGATCGGCATACTGACCATAGGCCGGTCGATCCATGGGATCACCGGTGGGTGAACCGACGATTTCGAACCCACCGGACATGCTCTCTTCGGTGCCCAGATTGGTACCGTCCATCTGATGACACAATGAACAGCTGACACCATCCATCGCATGGTTGAAGACTTCATTGCTGTCATCCATGGAATACAGTCCCGGATTGATCACCGTGACACCATTGGCCGACAACTGGTCGTAGAGACGCAGGTCCAGTCCTTCCTTTTCGGTCAGATCATGAGCCAGCGGCGCGTGACAGACGATGCACTCGTCATTGATCACCTCTTCCAGATGCGGGTAGTTGTCCAGCTCGGAGGCCACGACGGCGTGCCAATACGGATCACGAGTCGAATTGGCCATCATGCTGGTTTCCCAGGCAGTCCCTATCGAGACATTGCGGGTTTCACCGGCAATGGGGGTCGTGATCTCCATGGACGCATCGTTGTGACAGGTGGAACAGGCCTCACTGCCTGCATGGTGCTCGCCTTCGAAGCTGGCAATCGATGGTGACAGTGATGGCAGCAGTCCTCGAGCTTCGGGAACCACATCCTTCTCGATGATATCGACATCTCCACCATCATCTCCGCCTCCATTCACGGAGTCACCGCCACTGCCGCCACAGGCACTGAGCAGGAACATGAGCAGCAGCAGACTGGCCTTGCCCAACGTGCGCGTCGACACGGTTTTTTCGATATCCATAAGTAGCTCTTGATGAAAACCACGATCCCGGCATGTACCCGGCCGGAGCGTCTATAGCGAAAGGCCCTGCTACGTGCAGGGACTCCAGTTCTGTTCAGGCTCTGTTATCGGCCCGGATCGCGCGGACATTGAGTGCTTCAATAATCACTGGGCTCGAGAATCCGAATCTTCTTGTCGATGTTGTCGACGATCCAGATCGTGCCTGGAAAGACATCGCCATCGCCCTGGGTAGTGAGATCCAGAGGGGTGGTGCCCTGGCCTTTCAACAGCAGGGATTTGGAGGTTATGGCTGTCCCGTTGCCATTGAGCTGGACGCGGAATATCTGTTTGCCGAATGCCGCCGCTATCAGATCGCCTTTCATGGCGCCACCAAAGTTGCTGGCAGTGTATTCATCCAGGCCATTGGTTGACGGGTCATTGGTCACCAGCGCACCATCGTTCTGGCCGGGCGTCTTGTAGATGCATTCCTCCTCGTTCGCAGGCCCCTCGATGGGCGACTGACCGCCAAACTTGTTGCCCTTGTTGCCTCGCGTCGGGTTGGGATGCCCCCCGTAATAGCCCTCCTCGATCAGGTGCAGACCATCTTCATGAGTGTCTCCATTGTTCTTGATCGCATTCGAGCAATTGGCACCCGGCTGGGCGCCCCAGCCCGCGTTCGGCCCGTTGTCCCAGACATAGAAGCGACCGGACTCGGTGTAGACAATGTCATAGGCGTTGCGAAAGCCGGGAGCGAAGATCTGCACCGGTCCGTTTGTCTCCAGAATGGCCTGATTCAGGCCGTCATGCCCGCCGAAGGGGTCGTGCTGATCGGCAGGTCCGTCCAGCGTTGGCAGATCGTAGGTTGAGTTGCCGATTGCATCCAGATCGATGACCAGCACGGCGGCGGAGAGTGCAAACTCGGGGAGCTCGGCAAAGTTGTTGGACGGTGAGCCCATGTTGGTATGACCACCCACGCTCACATACAGCTTGTTGCCTATCTTGACCAGACCATTGGGACCGTGATTCTCCTCGGAGCGCGGCAGACCCCGTACCAGGTCCTGCTTGGTCCACTTGTTGCCGTTCAGAGTTAGCTTGTGCAGCATGCCGGAGTTGGTGTCGAGGTTCGAATCCGTGCCCGACGGTCCGGCTGCCTGCCGCGGATCGCTTGACGAGACATAGATCACCGGTGCCGCTGCCGTTCCTTCCACGTACAGCCCCGTCATGGTGCGGGTGTTCTGGTTGTTGTTGGGTGTCCCATCATCGTCGTGGTTGGGTACGTTCTTGACCAGGTTGATGGTCTGTTCCAGATTGCCGACGTAGTTGTCCTTGCCATTGCGTGTGATATCGAACACGTGGATCGGCCCGGCCATTTCACCGACGTACAGCTTGCCGTCCGGCCCGAACTGCAGGGTCGTGCCCCGGGTGATCTGCTGGCTGGTGTTCAGTTCACTCAGGGAGAAATTCACCGGCACCGATTGCGGCGTGACCACGGTACCCTCCAGATCCAGCTCCAGCGCGCCGTTGTTGCCATCGTGGAATATCTCGACTTGAGCCGAGCGGAAGCCGACCGTATCGGTAGCCATGTCGATCTTGACATCCAGGTCTTCGCCGGGACTGAGCGTGACCGGAGAGAAGTTGATGGTAAAGGCATCGGCGTTGGTGCCACTGAGCTGCATGGCTGACACATTGATGGCCGGGCCATCCGCATCACCGTTATTGCTGAGAATGACGTTCTTCTGCGAGTCGGTATCCTGCAGGGCTTCACCGAAATCGAGTTTCTGGTCAGACTGCCCCAGATCCGATGTCAGGGGGTAACGGGCCGTACCGGTGAAGAGCACCACATAGGGCGATGTCGAGCCACTGATGTCGAGCCGCAATCCAGCCGATTTATCGCCTGGCGACAACGGGACGAAATCGACCGTGACCTCGATGGACTGACCGGGTCCGAGCGTCTGGTAACCCCCGAAACCCGCTGCGAACTCGCTGGCGCTCTTGCCGAACAGGGTGGCCTCACCGATCTCGATGGCAGCGGCATTGTCGCCCCCCTGATGAGAGAGCACGAAAGTCTTGCTTTGCGACTGACCGACATCGACCAGGCCGATCTCGACCTGGCTCGGCGATATGGACAGATTGTCGATGCGACTGACAGTGGCCGTGCCCGACAGAGGCACCGTGATGCGCCCACTCCCGTCACCTTCAGCCACTGACGCAGCCTCATCCCCCGTATCCTGAGCCCAGCAGACACCCATAGACGCAAGCAACAGCACAGTGCTCGCCAACGGCGCGCGACCGCGCCTGACCAGGAACTTGTTCGCCATCTGTATTCTTCTCTGACTTGATTTCATGACTGCGCCGAGCGCAGCTTTCATGGCGCAAGGTCCTGCAATATTCGTGACAAAGTCGATAAGTTCAGCTCACACCTGCCTGCCTGTGAATGAATAGCCAGCCAATCCGGTCGCTATCAGCCATACTTGACAGTCATGTCTGTTGTCCGATATCCATCCATGCCTCGTTCGATCTCGCTGTTCATCGCCGCCCTGTTCCTCCTTGCACCTCTCGGCAATGCCCTGGCAGATACTGCCGAGCTGGATGCCGGCCCACTGGATCGACCGCTGTCGATCGATGGTGAGACCGGAGTCACCACCTCACTGAGACCATCAAGCGTATCGGTCGATAATCCGATTCAGTCGCAGGAAGCATTGCGAGAGGCCGTGGTAGAAGAGCAGGAGATACTGGAGAAGCTCCCTCGCGAAGAGCTGGAGACCAAGGCTGAACAGGGTGAGCGCGCTGCCCAGGTGGTACTCGGTGCCGATTTTGCAAGAGAAGCGACACTGCTCTCATTCGCCCCGGCGGCCGCCAATGATGCGCTGAGTGACGCCGCTCGCTGGTACTCGCTGGCCGCCAGTCGCGGTTTCCCGGGCGCTCCCTCACTCGATCAGTCAGGCATTCGCTTCTTTCCGATCCGGGTGCAGCGCGACCCGGCACCCTGATTGATCATCGGGCTCCAACAGCCCGGGCGCAGACCAGTGCGGCAATTCGCGCGCGCTGCCGTAAACCGTTGCGACCGATCCGGGTCATGCTCAGCGCGGCGGCACCCTCATCGCCTTTGACCGTCGCAAACCGGAGCCTTCAATCGTTCAGCTGTTGATACACATCCTGTAATCGCTGCTGCAGGATCGGACTGTCCGGCTCCCAGCCACGCCGATGCTCCAGAGTCTTGCGAGCCGCCTGCCAGTCACCCGCCCGCAGGCGCGCATCCAGCAACACCTGCTCGAACAGGTCGCGTTGCGCATGGCTACCTCCGATGCGCCACAACTCATGCCGTACCGACGCCAGCTCGCGCGCGGCCCGATCATGCTCTCCACGTGCATGCGCCACCATGCCTTCGGCCGCAGGAATGGCCACATCGCGCCACAGGATGCGATCCTGCTTCACGACAGGCTGCTCTGCCTGCGCACGAATGAGAGTCAACAGTTCGTCGGTCAGCGCCGAGCCGGCTCTGGCCAGGCCATACAGATACTGCAGACTCAGAAAGGGCTGAATGACATCGTCCCGACGCGTTTCGAGAAACGGCAGAAGGTCCTGCCAGCGATCCCCGACGTCCACGGCAGCCAGTTCCAGTCGGGCCAGCAACGACACCGCACCGATCTGATCCTGACTGTAATCCGGCTGTATCCCCCAGCAGCGCTCATCATGGATGCGCAAGGCCGTCACGACCTCTCCTCTGGCGATCTCGAACAGGGCGACATGCCACCAGTTGTGTGTGAACATGAACGAATTGAGTCCGTCCCAACTCGGCGCACTGGCTTCCAGCAAGGCCAGACCTTCCTTGCCGGTGCCTCGCCCCAGATGCACATGCGCCAGCGCATGATGGGCCCAGGGCTCGTTCGGATCGATCGCCAGCGCCCGATGGGCGGCAGTTTCAGCCTCGGCAAGGTGGTGTGACTGTTCATGCCCGAAGGCCACCATGCTGTGCACGGCGGCCAGATGACCATTGTGCGGCTCTGCCGCCAGCGCCAGCCGCAGCATCAGCGCTGCATCGCCGGCATTGAAGGCGTGATACTGCACCACTTTGAGCAGTGGCAGATCACGTGGGTATTCGGCGCACAATTGCGTGCCGATCGCCAGCACCTGCTGATGATCGTACTGTTGCCAGGCCTGCAGCAGGGCCAGCATGCCCCGTTCACGGGCGTTCAGCCCACCGACCCGTTCAGCCCGCTGCGCGTAGGGAATCGACTTCTCCGGTGCTTCGGGTCGTTCCAGAAACATCCACAACATACCTGCATAGATATTGGCCAATGCGCTGTCCGGATGGTTGTCGGCGCATTCCAGCACGTTCACGGCCCGAGTCTGATACGACACGAAGCCTTCAGCGAAATCGTTGATGCCGGGCAGTGCGGCCTGTGGACTGGTGGTCGTCGAACCGAAACTGTCCGTGGATTCGCCGGAGCTTGTGTTGTGCTTCATGAACATTTCCGTTCCGAGTTGTCTGTCATCATATTGCCTTCCATCATCGAATCTGCACAGCCATGCCGTTTCTCGACATCAATGATATCTGCCTGCACTTCGAGCAACATTCCGCTGCTCGATCAGAAGCGCCTGAACGACCGCCCCTGCTGATGCTTTCCGGCATGGCCAGTGACAGCGCCAGCTGGCTACCGCTTGTCGATGGTCTGAGACAACAACAGTCGCTGTTGATTCCGGACAATCGCTGCACTGGCCGAACTGGTTCGGGCTCCGTTGCCAGCTCACGCGATGTGATGATCGCCGATATCCTGGCGATGCTTGACGCGCTGGGTATCGAAAGAGTCAATGTGCTGGGGCATTCCATGGGTGGCATGCTTGGCTGGGCGCTGGCTTGTCAGGCACCTGAGCGTGTGTCGCGACTGGTCTGCGCTGCGGCCCTTCCACAGATCATTCCGGCGCGTATTGCTCTGTTTCAATCACTGCTGGCCATGCGTACCGAAGACAACGAAGCACACTGGTTCGCGCTGTTGTACCAGTTCCTGTTCAGGCCTGAATTCTTCGCGGATCCCGACGCTGTGGCCGCGGCCCTCGAGGCGTCCCTGGCCTACCCGTACAAGCAGAATCTGACAGCCTTTGGACAGCAGGTGGACGCACTACCGAGTTTTCTGCCGCCGCTGCCATTGGCGCAGCGACGCTGCCCGGTCACCCTGTTGACCGGCAGTCAGGACATGCTGATGACACCGCAGATGCTGTTCGACTTCCGGCAGCAGCACCCCGACGTGACGGTCCAGATCGTTGACGGAGCGGCCCATGCGCTGCATTGGGAGCAGGCCGGTCGCGTGCTTGCCATTGTCGAAGATGCCCTGAGTCGCCCCCTCGATTGAGACCGCCTCCTGAGGAATCGATCGGTTCCGGTCACGGATTCGCGAAGCTCTGCTGCCAGGTCGGCAAGGTGTCGCCCGCAGCCTGCTGCGCCAGATAGACGCCGCGGGCGATGGCTCTGGACAGGCATACCGCTGCCGCGTGGCCCAGGCGCATGGGATCCTCGGCCGGCTTCTGCATCTCGACCTCGGCTATCGACAGGGCGAAGATCAGATCTCCATCATAGGGTGTATGCGACGGCACGATGGCACGTGCCATGCCATCCTGGGCCGCTACCGCCATGCGTTGCAGCTGCGCCTTGTCCAGGCGCGCGTTGGTTGCCACGATGGCAATCGTCGTATTGCTACCCGCAGGGCTCGGCTCTGCACCATCAGGCAGACCGTGCATGGCGGCGTAGGCGCGCAACTTGTCATTGCGCGGCAACAGGAACGGGTCGGGAGCCGGAGCCATACCCACGCCACCGAATTCATCCTGCATCTCGAACGGTGCAGCCCAGAACGAGCGACTGCCAGGCACCACGACACTGCCATGCGGATTGGCCACCACAAGGGCCCCCACGACGATGCCGTCGGGCATGACCAGAGAAGCGGATCCCAGACCTCCCTTGAGCACTGCCGTGGTCGCACCGGTACCGGCACCGGCCGTGCCGAGCTCGAACGCTTCATCGGCCGCAGAATAGGCTTCACGACCAAGCCTTGCGTAAGGGTTCTGCTGCCAGTCGGATGCGCCGCCGTTGAGCAGATCGAAGATGATGGCCGTCGGCACGATCGGCACCTGCACAGGCCCGATGGTAAACCCCCTGCCCTGTTCCCGTAATGCCGCCACCACCCCGGACGCCGCTTCCAGTCCCAGCGCCGAGCCGCCAGACAAGACCAGCGCATCAACCTGTTCGACCAGTTTGTCCGGTGCCAGACAATCGGTCTCCCGGGTACCCGGAGCACCGCCCATGATGTCGACACTGGCGATGAAGGGCTGTTCTGCGGTGAGCACGGTAACACCGGATTTCACCAGGGGATCAGCCGCATTGCCGACCCGCAGGCCCGGCACATCGGTGATGAGATTTCGTGGTCCGACCTGCCAGCGCAGCTCGGGAGGCGTGTTTTCCATGGGATTCTTCACAGCGGTTGATGTCCGTTGATCGCAGATCTGCCTGGTCTGGCAGGTCTGGCAGGTCTGGCAGGTCTGGCAGGTCTGGCAGGTCTGGCAGGTTGACATGATAGGTCGCGGAGGACTCCGTCCGGTTCGACCGGATAGCAAGCGGTCACGACGAGGCAATCCGCAATTGCGGCGTGGCAGCCAGCAGCTCCCTGGTGTAGGCATGCCGCGGACTGGCAAAGACAACAGCTGTGTCCCCCTGCTCAACGATCTGCCCCTGTTGCATGACCAGTACTCGCTCACTGACTCGACGCACCACGGACAGATCGTGCGAAATGAACAGATAGGCCAGACCCTGTTCACTCGCCAGCGTGTCCAGCAACTGCAGCACCTGAGCACGCACGGATACATCCAGAGCAGACACCGCTTCGTCCAGAATGATCAGGGAAGGCTGGACGATCAATGAACGAGCAATCGCGATCCGCTGACGCTGACCGCCCGAAAACTCGTGAATGAACTTGTCAGCGTCATCGGCGTGCAAGCCGACACTCTCCAGGACCCGGGCCACGCGCTGCTTTGTGTTTCTGCGTCCCGCTGATGTGTCCAGCAGATGCAAGGGCTCACTGACCAGTCGGCCGACGCGATGACGCGGATTGAACGATCCGTAGGGATCCTGAAAGACCACCTGCATCTGACGTCTGGCCGCCCGTGAAACCACCTTCGCCGCGCTGACCTCTTCCCCGTTGAGGCGGATACGACCGCCCTGCAAGTGCATCAATCCCAGCAATGCGCGGGTCAGGGTGGATTTTCCACAACCGCTTTCACCCACCAGACCAACGCTTTCGCCCGGTCGAATGTCGAAACTGACCCGGTTCACCGCGCGAAAGGCCGGGGCATGGGAAAGCAGACCGGTGCGCCGGCCGGGGTACTCGCAAATCAGGTTCTCCACCTGTAACAAGGGTGTGGCAGCAGCCTGGGTAGAGGGTAGATTCCGGGGCGCACTGCCTGGCGTGGAAAGCGCCGAAGCCTCGAACAGCATGCGCGTGTAGGCATGCGCAGGACGAGCGAACACGGCCCCCAGATCGCCCTGCTCGACAACACGCCCCTGACGCATGACCACGACATCGTCGGCCATGTTGGACACCACCGCCAGATCATGACTGATCAGCATCAGCGCCAGCCCTTCATCCTGCTGCAGCGATTTCAGCAATTCCAGGATACCGGCCTGGGTGGTCACGTCCAGCGCCGTCGTCGGCTCGTCGGCGATCAGCAGACGCGGCTGACAGGCAATGGCGATGGCAATGACGACGCGCTGACGCTGTCCACCCGAGAGTTCATGCGGATAGCGGTTCAATGGAAACTCGGCATTGGGCAGCCCCACCCGCTGCAGAGTCTGCCGGGTCAGCGCCTGCGTCTCATCGCGCGACAGGCCTCGGTGCAGGCGAATACTCTCACTGACCTGCTCCCCGATGCTCTTGACCGGGTTCAGTGCCGTCATCGGTTCCTGGAAGATCATGCCGATATCACTGCCGCGCAGTTCACACAGCTCGGCTTCGGACATCGCCTCCAGAGCCTGTCCCTGAAACCGGATGCTGCCTGATTGCACGGATCCGCGTGGCAGCAGCTGCATGATGGACAGTGCCGTCATCGATTTGCCCGAACCACTTTCACCAATCAGCCCCAGTGCCTGACCCGCCTGCAGCTGCAGCGAGATGTCCTGCAATATGGGTGTCTGGTGTATGGACAGGGTCAGCTTGTCCATGTGCAGCAGTGGCGACTCAGCGTTCACGGCGCAACCTCGGATCCAGCCAGTCCCGCAGCCCATCGCCCAGCAGATTCAGTCCCAGCACGGTGATGACGATGGCCAGACCGGGAAACAGCGCCAGATGGGGTGCCAGGCTGATCAGTGTCTGGCTCTCCGCCAGCATGCGGCCCCAGCTGGGAATGGGTGGCTGCGCTCCCAGACCGACATAGGAAAGACCCGCCTCCGCCAGAATGCCCAGCGAGAACTGGATGGTGCCCTGCACCACCAGCAGATTGCTGATGTTCGGCAGCAGGTGCTCCAGGGAAATGCGCAGCGGCCCCTTGCCGGCGACGCGTGCTGCCAGCACGAATTCCCGGTTCCACAGACTCATGGCAGCCCCCCGGGTCAGACGGGCAAAGACCGGAATGTTGAAGATGCCGATGGCAATGATGGCGTTGACCGCTCCCGGACCGAAGACAGCCGTGATCATGATGGCGATCAGCAGCGCCGGAAAGGCGAACACCAGATCGTTTCCTCGCATGATCAGTTCATCCAGCCAGGAATGGGCGCGTGCCGCCGCCAGCAGACCCAGGGGCACGCCCAGGCCCATGCCGATACCCACCGCCACCAGAGCCACGGCGATGGAGGTGCGAGCCCCCACCATCAGCATGGAGAGAATATCCCGGCCCAGATGATCGGTACCGAGCCAGTGCACGGAATCGGGCGAGGCAAACTTGTTGCGAATGTCCAGGGAGGTGACGTCGAAGGGCGTCCACAGATAACTGAGCAGTGCTGCCGACACCACCAGCAATACAAGCACCGCCCCCGGCACAAGGGATCTCAGCTTCATCGTCGCTGCTGTCGCAGACGTGGGTCGACCCAGGCATAGGCCAGATCGATCACGAAGGTCACCAGGACAACCGCGAAGACCAGCAGCATGACGACACTTTCCACCACGATCAGATCGCGCTGCGCGATGCTCTGAAAGATCAGACGCCCCAGCCCCGGCAGAAAGAACACGTTCTCGATGATGATGGCGCCGGCGATCAGAAAAGAGAACTGCAGTCCCATGATGGTCAGCACCGGAATCATCGCGTTTCTCAAGGCGTGTCGCAGCAAGGCCTGTCGTGCGCTGAGCCCCTTGGCTCTGGCGGTGCGCATGAAATCCTCTCCCAGGACATCCAGCAGGGATGAGCGCATGACGCGTGTCAGTATGGCCGCCTGTGGCAGCGCCAGCGAGATTGCCGGCAGCGTCAGGGACTTCAGTCCAGCGAACAGTCCGCTCTCCCAGCCGGCAAACCCTCCAGCGGAAAACCAGCCGAGATTGACGGCAAACAACATCACCAGCAACAGGGCAAACCAGAAATTGGGAACGGCGATTCCCAACTGGGTAAACCCCATGACGGTGGTATCGGCCACCCCGCCACGATGACTGGCCGCCCAGATACCTGCCGGAAAAGCCAATACCGTTGACAGCAGCAAGGCATACAGGGCCAGAGGCAGAGAGACCCACAGGCGATCGGCCACCATGTCCACCACGGGTGTCCGGTAGGTATAGGACTGCCCGAAGTCACCCTGTACCATGCCGCCGATCCAGTGCAGATAGCGGGCCGGCCCGCTCTGGTCCAGACCTAGCTCGCTGCGCAGCGCCGCGACTGTATCCGGCTGCGCATTCATCCCGAGCATGTAGGACGCCGGGTCACCCGGTACCACCTCGATGACGAGAAACACGATGAGACTCGCCACCAGCAAGGTGGCCAGCAGGGAGCCCAGTCGCCTGAAGAGATAATGCAACATGTCAGTCAGCCCTGCGCGCCGCCAGACGCCACCAGCAACGCACAGGCTGAATCCCTAGTCTTCCCAGTACACTGCCGTCAGGTCGTTGGCCTGCGTGGGGGAGTTCGGCCACAGACCCTTGAGCTTGCTGTTTGCAACTCCGGTACGAGCCAGTTGAAACAGATAGGCGTTGACATGATCATCGGCGATGATCTGCTGCGCCTGCTGCAACAGAGCCAGACGCTTGTCCGGATCGGTCTCGCCGCCCAGTGTTGTCATCAGCGTCTGCAGTTCGGGGTTGTCATACTGGAAGTAATATTCGGGATTGGCATAGATGCCGATATCCATCGGCTCGGTGTGCGAGACGATGGTGAGATCGAAGTCCTTGCCCTTGAAGACCTGCTCCAGCCATTGCGCCCATTCCAGATTCTCGATCTCGGCCGTGATGCCCACATCGCGCAGCTGGGCAGCAATGATCTCCCCGCCACGTCGCGCATACGCCGGCGGCGGCAGTTTCAGGGAGACTGTCAGGCCCTCTTCCAGACCAGCCTCCTTCAACAGGGCTCTGGACTTGTCGGGATCATAGGCCGACTGCCCGGTCAGATCGACATAGGCCGGATTATGCGGCGCGAAATGCGTGCCGATGGGAGTGCCGTACCCGTACATCGCACCGTCGATGATCTCCTCTCGATTGATGGCATGCGCCACTGCCTCACGGATGCGGATATCGTCGAACGGTGCAGCCGCATTGTTCATCGCCAGGATGGTTTCGCCTTCGGTGGAACCGAGCACCACCGAATAGCGTGGATCGGCGTCAAGCTGTGCCAGATTCTCTGGTGCCGGATAGTTGGGGAAGGCATCAAGATCGCCGGCCAGGATGGCGGAATAAGCGGCAGTCGGCTCACTGATGAACTTGAACGTGGCCTTGTCCAGCCTTGCCTGCTCACCCCAGTAATCGGCGTATCTGACGATCTCCACGCGATCACCCTGCACCCACCGTTCGAAGGTGAATGGGCCGGTACCCACCGGCGAGGTGGCCGCATCGGCGGCCGATGCAGGATCGAGAATGACGGCATCGCCCCAGGCCAGGTTGAACAGCAGATTGCCGTCGGCCTGCGTCAGATTGATCGCCACAGTGTGTGGATCGATGACGTCGACGCTGTCGATATTGGCAAACAGCTGCTTCTGCGCATTGGTGGAGTCTTCAGCCATGGCGCGTTCGATCGAGAACCTGACATCCTCGGCCGTGAACTCGGCACCGTCATGAAAGGTCACGCCGCTGTGCAATGTGAACACATAGCGTGCCCCGTCGTTCTCGATTTCCCAACTGCTGGCCAGTGCCGGTATGACACTGCCGTTGGCATCGAAGCGCGTCAGACCTTCGAAGATGTTGGCATAGACCACCTCGTCGATCGCCGCAGCCGCACCCCCGGTCGGATCCATATTGGGTGGCTCCAGCTGCATGCCCAGAGTCAGATCGGTTCTGGCCGCTTGCGCCTGGTTGACTACCGTGGCCAGCAGCAGCATTACCGGCAGGCGAAATCGATTCTTCATAGTCTCTCCATCAGTCGGAATCCGTCAGCAGCAGGGCCTGTAAGGAACGCCCCATGACCTGTGCGGCAACAATCATATCCTGTATTCCGACATACTCGTCAGGTTGATGCGCCAGATCCAGAATGCCGGGACCATAGGCGATGCAATTGTGCAGGCGGCCGATACGATCGACATGTTTCTGATCGTAAGTTCCCGGCGAGACCACATATTCCGGCTCCTGTCCCAGACGCTGGCGAATGGCATCCGACACGGCGTTCACCACCGGCGCATCTCTGTCGGTCATGTTGGGCAACACCGAAAACAGCTCACGCACCTCGTAATCGAAGCTGTTGCGCTCCGACTTCACGCGCTCCAGCAAATCATGCAGTTCGGCCTGCACATCCTCCAGGTTCTCTTCGATCAGGAATCGTCGGTCCAGCACCAGGCGGCAGCGATCCGGCACCAGCGCCGAGGGCATGCCGGTGTAGTCACTGGCGGCCTCGGCCAGTCCGCCGTGAATGGAATTGATGTTCAGAGTCGACTGGCGCGCCTGTTCGGGTACCACCGGCATGGCCGTCTGGCGAGTCGCCAGCTGCGGTATGAGGGTGTCCTCCAGCGCCTCCAGTACGGCCCCCATGTGGCGAATGGCGCAATCACCGAGAAACGGCATGGAACCGTGTGCGATGTGCCCATGGGTCTCGACCTCTGCCCACCAGACGCCGCGATGACCCAGGCAGATGCGCTCCTTGTTCAAGGGCTCGGGAATGATCACATGCTGGACCCGCTTCGGATTGAACCATCCCTGTTCCGCCAGATAGGCCACCCCGCCAAAGCCTCCGGATTCTTCATCACAGGTGCCGGAGATCTCGATGGCACCGGCATAGCCGGGGTGTTCCGCGATGAAGCAGACTGCCGCCACGATGGAGGATGCCAGACCGCCCTTCATGTCACAGGCACCGCGCCCATACACCCGGCCATCACGTACGACGCCGGCGAACGGGTCGACACTCCAGCCTTCCCCCACCGATACCACATCGGTATGGGAATTGAAGTGCACGCATTCTCCGGCATGACGCCCTTCGTGTCGCGCAATCAGGTTCCAGCGAGGGTACTGCTCACTGTCACCCAGTGCGCCCACGGCTCGCACTCGTTCGATGGCGAATCCGTGTGGTGCGAGCATGCGCTCCAGCAGGTCACAGATGTCCGCATAACCCTCGCCTGGCGGGTTGATGGTCGGCACGCGAATCAGCTGCTGCGTCAGTTCGACGAGCCATGACTCGGCATCGGCTATGCGCCTGTCCAGAGCCGATTGCGGCCCCGGCTGCTGACCTGCGTCGCTCTGTGTTTCCTGCCCGGCGTCAGTCACTGACGATCCTCGCTGATGGTGGCCTGTTGAATCCTGCAGCTCACTGTTGTGCCTGTTGCCGGCAAACTTGTCAAATGGGACTGAGCGTGATTTCCCGCAAAGCGGTAGAATTCAGCGGTTAACGATGGCTTGTCGTTTTTCCGAACCAGCCTATTGGCAGCTCTTGAGACATGAACCAAAACCTGCGCGACCTGTTACCACAGGCTTCACACGCTACTCGCTTCTGGTGGATCCGCCACGCCCGTGTGCCAGAGGTCTCGCACCGCATGTATGGCAGCCTGGATGTAGACTGTGATACCTCGGATGAGGCCTTGTTTCAGGGAATTGCGGCGAAGCTGCCCAGTGACGCCCTGTGGGTGACCAGCCCGCTCAAGCGGACTCGGCAAACCGCCGAGGCGTTGATCGGAGCCGGTGCCAGCGCTGCGGACTGGGCTCAGGATGCGGATATCAAGGAGCAGGATTTCGGGGACTTCAACGGCATGACGCATGAAGAACTGTTTGCCATGCGCGAGGATGCCTACCTGGGCTTCTGGCCTCTCCCCCCCGAACAGCAGGCACCCAATGGCGAGAGCTTTTCCATGTTACGCAGTCGGGTCGAAGGCTTCATCGAGCGCATGAACAGCGAGCACCAGGGCAAGGATGTCGTCTGCGTTGCCCATCGCGGCACCATACTCGCCGCACTGCAGATCGCGCTGGACCTGCCACTGCGCAACAGCGTGAGTTTCGATATCGGCAACGTCTCCCTGACGCGCCTGACCCATCACGCTGATGTGCCCGAGGGTGGACCGCAATGGCGAGTGGTGGACGTCAGCTGGCTGCCTTGATTTGTCACCTGCGGCAGTAGAGACACCGAAAGCCCCGGCCCCTGCAGAACAGGCGCTCGGGGCATACCGGCACTATTGAAGCGCGGTCCTTTCCTTACTTCAAGCGTTCGAAGACCGTGGCAATACCCTGCCCCATGCCGATACACATGGTGGCCAGACCCAGCTCTCCATCATTCTGCTGCATCACGTTCAGCAAAGTGGTGCAGATGCGCGTGCCGGAACAGCCCAGGGGATGACCCAGTGCAATGGCACCGCCATTCAGATTGACTTTCTGATCCATATGCTCGATCAGCCCGAGGTCCTTCAGCACCGGCAGGGACTGTGCGGCAAAGGCTTCATTGAGTTCGACGTAATCGATGTCGTCAATGGACATGCCCGCCCTTTTCAAGGCCTTTTTCGTCGCAGGAACCGGTCCGTAACCCATGATGGCCGGATCACAACCACTGACGGCCATGCTGCGGACGCGGGCTATCGGCTGCAGGCCCAGACTCATGGCCTTTTCGCCTGACATCATCAGCATGGCGGAGGCACCGTCGGCAATGGCCGAGGAACTGCCGGCAGTCACGGTGCCGGTTTTCGGAATGAATGCCGGCCGCAAGGATGCCAGGGCTTCCAGCGACGCATCACCGCGAATGACTTCATCCTTCTCGATCAGGGTCAGCGCACCATTGGCATCGTGTCCTTCGATGGGCACGATCTCGTTGTCGAAGCGCCCCTCATCGGATGCTGCCTGAGCGCGTTGATGAGAGCGCAGGGCGAACATGTCCTGCTCTTCACGCGAGATGCCGTGGATCTGGCCCAGCATCTCGGCTGTCACGCCCATCATCATGGAGGCCTTGGCCGCGTACAGACTGACCGATGGATTGATATCAATGCCGTGCATCATCGGTACATGCTGCATGTGCTCGACCCCGCCGACCACGAAGACATCACCATAACCCGTCATGATGCCCTGGGCGGCCGTGTGCAGGGCGCTCATCGATGAACCGCACAAGCGGCTGACCGTCTGTGCTGCCACCTGCTTCGGCAAGCCGGCCAGCAACCCCACACTACGAGCGACGTTGAATCCCTGCTCCAGAGTCTGGTTCACACAGCCCCAGATGATGTCCTCGACGTCACCTCTATCCACCGACGGGTTACGCACGAACAATGCATCGACCAGTGCCGCGGACAGGTTTTCAGCGCGTACATGGGTGAAACCACCACCCTTGGATCGGGCCATGGGTGAGCGAACGCCATCGACGATGACGACATCGCGTGCCTGATAGCTGCTCATGACTGTGCTCCTGAGTTGTCAGCTGCACCTGCGGCAGCCTTTGCGTGATACGTCTCCCCGTTCTGTGCCATCTTGCGCATGGTCTCTGTCGGGTGATACAAGGCACCCAGCTCGGCGAATTCATCGGCCCGCTGGCAGAAGGCGGCCATGCCCATCGTATCCACATGATGCAGGGCACCACCGCGGAACGGCGGAAAACCGACTCCGTATACCAGGCCCATATCCACTTCGAACGCTGCGCTGACTATGTTGTCTTCCAGGCAGCGAGCAGCTTCGATGCACAGGGGAATCATCAGGCGATCGACGATATCCTGCTCATTGAACTCGGCACTGGCCGTCTGCACACTGGCGACGATCTGGTCGACATCCGGATCAGGCAGCTTCTGCGGCTTGCCACGCTTGTCGGCTTCGTAACGATAGAAGCCCTTGCCGTTCTTCTGACCGAGGCGATCGGCTTCATACAGCGCATCGACGATGGTCTTGGTCTCGCTGGCCATGCGGTCGGGAAAACCTTCGGCAATGACATCAGCCGCATGCTTGCCGGTATCCATGCCCACCACATCCAGCAGGTAGGCGGGTCCCATGGGCCAACCGAACTTCTCCAGTGCCTTGTCAATGGCCCGAAAATCCGCACCATCGGCAATGAGCTTGTTGAAGCCGGCAAAATAGGCAAACAGGATACGGTTCACCAGAAAGCCCGGACAGTCATTGACCACGATAGGTGTCTTGCGCATGGCCTGGGCATAGGCCACGGTGGTGGCAATGGCTTCTTCCGACGAGGTGCTGGCACGAATGACCTCAACCAGAGGCATCGCATGCACCGGGTTGAAGAAATGCATGCCACAGAAGTTCTCGGGGCGCTTCAGCGCAGAGGCCAGCAGATCGACCGAGATGGTGGAGGTGTTGGTGGTGACGATGGTGTCGTCGCTGACCTGCTCTTCCACTTCGGCCAGCACCGCCATCTTGACTTTCGGATTCTCGACCACGGCTTCGACCACCAGATCCACCGCACCGAATTCGCCATAGCTCAGCGCCGGTTGAATGGCGTTGAGTACCCCGGCCATGCCCTCGGGCTTCATCCTGCCACGACTGATCTGCTTCTTCAGCAGCTTGCCCGCTTCATCAAGACCTGCCTGCAGGGCCTCCTGGCGAATGTCCTTCATGATGATGGGCACACCATTGGATGCTGATTGGTAGGCAACCCCACCTCCCATGATTCCGGCTCCGAGTACTGCCGAGTGTTTCACGGGTCGTGCATCCTTGCTCTGCTTGCGAGCCAGTCGCTTCAGGGCCTGATCATTCAGGAAGATGCTGACCAGGCTGGCGGCGACGTCGGTCTTGCCCAGCTTCACGAAGCTGGCGCTTTCGATCTGCAGCGCCTCATCACGTGACTTGCCCGCATGCCTGGCCACGGTGCCGACAATCGTCAGGGGCGACGGATAATGTGGCCCGGCCTTGGCGCCAACCACGCCCTTGGCCGATTCGATGGCCATATTGAATTCCAGCTCCGAGAGTTTCAGAGGAGACTTCTTCAGGGCGCGGCGTGAGGCCACTTCGATCTTGCCGTCACGCACCTGCTCGATGATGGAGATAGCGGCGGCGCGAACATCACCATCATGAACGACCGCATCGATTGCACCATCCTTCAAGGCATCAGCCGCCTTCTTCGATACACCGGTGCACATCCATTCAAAGGCATTGTCCACACCGATGAGCCGCGGCAAGCGGATGGAACCACCCCAGCCCGGCATGATGCCGAGCTTCACTTCCGGCAAGCCCATGCGGGCGCCGGGAGCAGCGACGCGAAAATCACTGGCCAGACAGATCTCGAAACCGCCACCCTGGGCCTCACCGTTGATGGCAGCCACTGTCGGGAAGGGCAGATCCTCGAAGCGATTGAACATGCCGTTGACTTCATCGAGCATGGTCATCAGCACTTCATCGGGTGATGCGAAGTAGCCGAGAAACTCGGTGATGTCCGCGCCTGCAATGAACACACCCTTGGTGCTGGACAATACAAGTCCTGCCACTCCTGATTCCTTTTCGATCTCGGTCAGAACCTGACCGAATTCCGTCAGGGCATTGCGATTGAAGACATTGACCTTCTGCCCTTCGCTGTCGAAAGACAGCTCGAGGATGTCATTGTCGCGTGTCAGCTTGAAGGCTGCGCCGTTGAAAAGCATGAGCGAAAGCTCCTACGGTTATTGTACGAATGGGCAACAGCCCGGCGCTTCGTGAAAGCATACGGGCTGCTGCAGAGTGATTGCCTGCACCAGAGAGTGAATGTTACGCCGACCCCGAGCTGGCAGACAACCGAACATTCCTGCCATGTTACGTGCATGGCAATGCTGCTGGCTACCCGGGCTCGCCGAGCGCCGCGACGATCAGAGCGCGAAGTGGGCCTCGTCCAGATCCATCAGATTATCGGCACCCGAGCTCATCGTGATGGCCAGGGTGCTGGTGCGTGGCAGCAGGCGCTCCATGTAGAAGCGCGCCGTGAACAGCTTTGCTCGCAGGAAGACCGCGTCTCCCTCACCAGCTTCCAGCTTGCGTTCGGCGGCGACGGCTGCTTGCGCCCAGAAATAGGCCATGACGACATAACCCGAATACATCAGGTAATCCACCGATGCTGCGCCGGCTTCCTCCTTATCCTGAATGGCGGCCATGCCGATGCGCTGAGTGATGTCTCCCCATTGCCTGTTGGCCTCGGCCAGAGGGCGGATGTAACGCTGCAGCTTCGGTTCATCCTGATATTGCCTGCAGAACTTGTGGACCTGCTTCGTGTAAGCGCTCAACAGAGCACCTCTGGAACCCAGTACCTTGCGTCCCAGCAGGTCGATGGCCTGAATACCGGTCGTGCCTTCGTAGATCATCGATATCCGCGCATCGCGAACATTCTGCTCCATGCCCCATTCCTTGATGTAACCGTGTCCGCCGAATACCTGCAGGCCGAGATTGGCGGCTTCAAAACCGGTTTCGGTCAGGAAGGCCTTGGCGATGGGCGTCAGCAGTGCCAACTCCTGCTCCGCTGCGGCGCGCGCCTCTTCACTGCTTGACTGGTGGGCGATATCGACCAGCTGTGCACAGCGATAGATGAACATTCTTCCCCCTTCGGCCAGGGCCTTCTGGGTCAGCAGCATGCGCCGGACATCCGGGTGGACAATGATCGGATCGGCGGCCTTGTCGGGCGCTGCATCGCCGGAGAGCGAACGCATCTGCAGACGCTCCCGGGCGTAGGCCAACGAGCCCTGAAAGGCCAGTTCGGTGTGCGCCAGCCCCTGTATGGCTGTCCCTATCCGGGCGGTGTTCATGAAGGTGAACATGCAGTTCAGGCCCCGATTCGGCGGTCCGATCAGAAACCCTTTCGCCCCATCGAAGTTCAGCACACAAGTGGCATTGCCATGAATCCCCATCTTGTGCTCGATCGAGCCGCAGCTCACCTGGTTTCGGACACCCACATCTCCCTCGTCGGTCAGAGAGAACTTGGGGACGATGAACAGAGAGATGCCGCGAGTGCCCTTCGGCGCATCCGGCAGACGGGCCAGTACGATGTGCACGATATTGTCGGCCATGTCGTGCTCACCGGCAGAGATGAAGATCTTCTGCCCGGTAATCGCGTAACTGCCATCCTCATTGGGCTCGGCACGTGTCTTCAGCAGACCAAGATCGGTACCGCAGTGGGATTCGGTAAGGCACATGGTGCCTGTCCACTCACCGGAGACCAGGCGTGTCAGATAGGCTTGTTGCTGGGCTTCAGTGCCATGGGCAGCCAGCGTGTTCATGGCGCCGTGGGACAGGCCCGGGTACATGGACCAGGACCAGTTGGCCGTGCCATTCATCTCCGACAGGACGGTGCCGAGCGATTCGGGCAAACCCTGACCGCCAAGCGCTTCGGACTGTGTCATGGATGGCCAGCCGCCATCGACAAATTGCTGATACGCATCGCGAAAACCCTCGGGCGTCGTGACTTCTCCATCCTTCCAGGTGCAGCCCTGCTGGTCACCAATCGCGTTAAGCGGGCTGAGCACCTCGCGAGCAAATTTCGCCCCTTCCTCGAGAATCGCATCCACCACATCCGGCGTCGCATCCTGTCCGCCCGGCAATCCGGCGTAGTGCTCATCGAAACCCAGAACGTCCCGCATGGCGAAGCGCATATCCTGCATCGGCGGCTTGTAACCGGTCATTGGCAGACACCCATTGATTCGTACCCACTCATTGGCAGACACCCATAAATTTGAACTACCCGAAGTGTCGGCCGATCTCGGTTCGAACTCAATGACGAATAGAGGCGAATTTACTGACAAAATCGTTCATTGATGGAATTTACCGCTGCCAGATCACGCCAATTCAGCTAGTTACGTGACTTTCTGTCGTGACGGAAAATTGACTTTATCGGGCAAGGAAGGCTGGCTGGCGTGTGGGTGTCTGATGGTGGGCGGATATGGGTGTCTGGTATCAAGGGGGGGGGAGCCGGGAGCGCATGGGTCTGTTCGCACGGGGATGGGAATCAGGATGCTGCCGGCCGATATGGGTGTCTGATATCGGCCGATAACCGTACTGGATTCATGGGTGTCTTGTGGCGGCCGGGTACTGCATTGGATTCATGGATGTCTGATACCGGCACGAACCTGCATCCGGTTCATGGGTGTCTGAAATCAGCCCGAGCCTGCATCCGATTCATGGGCGTCTGATATCGGCCTGGAGCTGCATCCGGTTCATGGGTGTCTGTTCTCCAGCATGGCTTTCAGGGTGGCGATTTCAGCAGACAGTGCGCGGACTTCGGCGCGAGTCTGATCATGCTGGTCTTCGACGTGTCTGGCATTGTCGACATCGTGTTCGGCCTGCGTGGCGTTGACGATGACCGCGATGAACAGATTCAGCATCGTGAAGGTCGTCACCAGAATGAAGATCACGAAGAACACCCAGGCAAACGGATAGGCCTCGATAACCGGCCTGGCAATCCCCATCGACCAGCTCTCCAGAGTCATCACCTGAAACAGGGTGTAAGCCGTTTCGCCAAGGCCACCAAACCATTGCGGAAACTGCCCCCCGAACAAGCCGGTGGCAACCACAGCCGCAACATAGAAAATCAACCCCATCAGCAGCACAACCGAACTGAGACCGGGTATCGCGCTGACCAGACCACCAACCACACGACGCATGGATGGCATCAGAGTCAGAATTCGCAGCACACGCAGAACTCGCAACGTTCGCAGCACGGCCAGTGGACCACTGGCAGGCACCAGCGCGATGGCGACTACGGCAAAATCGAACAGACTCCACGGATCTCGAAAGAAGCGACCACCGTGAGCAATGATACGCAGTGCCAGTTCGACCACGAAAACCGACAGTATCAGCATGTCCAGCGCCTTCAACCAGCTTCCGTGTACCGCCATGATGCTCGGTGACGTTTCCAACCCGAGAATCACGGCATTGATGATGATCAACGCAATCAGCGCACGTTCGATTCTCGGCTGTGCAATCCAGTCACCCAGCTGTTGACGCCACATTGGTCGAAGTCGGGATTCGGAAGTCATCGGTCTGAAATATCGCCAGGTTGGAAACGAACGCAGATGGTAGATCAGCGCCACTCGCAATGGCACAACCGATAGAAAAAAACCCTACAGGCTGGCCCTGTAGCCTGACGGGGTCGTGCCTGTCCAACGTCGAAATGCCCGAAAAAAGGCACTGACTTCATCAAAGCCCAGCAAACCCGCAATTTCGGTGTAGGTCAGCTCACCCGTGGCCAGATATTGCATGGCCGCCGCTTGCCTGCATTCATCCTTCAGGCGCTGGAAAGAGGTCCCTTCGTCGAGAAGTTGGCGTCTGAGCGTACTGACGGACATGCCAAGCTGATGGCTGACTTGTTCAGCACCAGGCAACCGTCTCGACAGATCATCGCCAAAGATCCCCAGCACCCGATCACTCAATCGTTGATCATGATAGGACGGCACAATCAGACGATAAGGCGCCGATTTGAGGAACACGGACAATGACTGCTCAGACTGCACGTTCGGCAGATCAAGAACTGACTTTTCAAACCTCAACAAGGATTGTTCGCAGGAAAACTCCACCGGGCAGCGAAAGAGCTTGCTCCACTGTGCCCCATTCACGGGCTTGTCGAATTCGAATTCGACACGCTTCAATGCCAACGAACGGCCGGCGAACCAGCTGAGCAAGTTGTACCACATGAATAGTGACGTCCGGACACGCATGGGCCCATCGGCTTCCAGTATCTGCTTCAAGGTCCGACTTTGTCCTTCGCTCACGGTAGCAAAGCCCACCGCAACACTGTCGTAGGTAGGCAGAATGCAGGGTTTGATCGCCATCCCGTTACAGATGTCCAGAAACTCACCGGCGCGCTCGATGACGGCTCGCAAAGTGGGCCGGTGGATGACGCACAAGCACATCATCCGAAACGTGCCCGTCGCCACACGCCCTCCACTGACCATACCCAGTGACTCATCCTGCAACAACAACATGGCCCGCTGATACAAACGACCAAACAACTGCGCAGGCAGCTCATCACAACTTTCCAGCATCTCCAGTGTCACACCTTCATCGGCAGCAAACTGGCGAGGATCGTGTCCCTGGTCGGTTACGGCGCGCAACAAGGCACGCACATAGGATCCTGAAATGAGACTACTGGATATGGAGGATCGGACAGTTGCCACGCTGCAAGTCAATCTCTGGAAAAACCTGAATCCTGCCAGCATAACGCTTCCCATGAACTTGCGCGCAACAGGAGCGAATCGATGCCCGTATCTCCACGCAGCGCTTTCACCGACCGATGATCGTTTCGGTAGAAAAACATGGCGCGTGCCTGCCAGTGTCCCGACAGTCGATTCAGCCGGTTAGCAGCGTTGACAGTCACTCGAAGAAACGGCGGAGCAAATCGCCAGCACTTTTCTACTTTGTCAGTACCGGGCTTCGCATGATCTTGTTCACGGAACCCTCACTTGATCGGCAATCGCTGCCAGGTCAGAGCGACAGCGATGAGCTCGAAGAGACATCAGGCTACGATAGTT
Organism: uncultured Granulosicoccus sp.; assembly: GCA_947495035.1. Taxonomy (GTDB): domain Bacteria; phylum Pseudomonadota; class Gammaproteobacteria; order Granulosicoccales; family Granulosicoccaceae; genus Granulosicoccus. The sequence goes on along the minus strand of CANLXI010000027.1, from coordinate 9,803 downwards.
TCAGCCAATTTCCATTCAATTCATCCTTACGCCTGCCGATGCCTTGGACATGCAAGCCAGACAATGACGTTCACCGACCGGTCAAGCCAGCAGACTCATATCAGGAACATGCCGCACGGGGAGCTCTTGGGAGGCCAACTCAGCAGTGAGTTCTGAATCACAAGATCAATCGGATCACACAGGAATCGCTCTGGATGTCTCGTCCACGGCCGTTTGCACCGCTGGACCTCTTCTGGCAGAAACGGACTCCTCGCTGCACTCTCTGCAGAACGACAACACGCTTCTGAAGACAGCACTCGCCTTCATGCCACTGGGCATCTGCGTGTTCGACAAGCAGGATCGCCTGTTACTGTGCAATCAACAATACCTCGACATCTGGAAACTGCCCAGGGAACTGGGGCAACGCGGAACCTCGTTCTCTGACATCATGGCAGCGAGCCGGGGACAGGAAATGGAGCTCCCCGATCAGCCTCTTCCCGGAACAGCCGGACATCGGCGACGAGAGTTCGTAACCGAAGCAGGCGCAAGAATTCAGGTTCTGGTACATGTTCTTGATGATGGCACTGTCGTGGCACTGCACAGAGACATCACGGAGAGTCATCAAGCCCAGGAAAGAATCTCGTTTCTGGCAATGCACGACACCTTGACCGGTCTCTGCAACCGAGCAACGCTTTACGAAAGATTGAACGATAGCCTGTTACCCACGGCAGTACCTGGCACCAGGATACTTCTGTATCTCGACCTCGACGCTTTCAAGCAAGTGAACGACCGCAGAGGACATCCGGCCGGAGACGAGCTGTTGCGTCAGGTAGCGGATCGATTACGGAACTGCTGTCGATCAAACGACCTTGTGGCGCGCCTGGGCGGTGATGAATTCGCTATCCTGATGGACCCAGCGGAGACACAGGATGAACACGGGGCGCAGGCTCTATCGGAAAAGATAATAGCATCTCTTTCCAGGCCATTCATCATCGAGTCTCACCCAACACGAATTGGTGTCAGCATAGGCATATGCTGTAGCTCTGAAACATGCACTACAGCTGCACATCTCCTGAAAAATGCAGACATGGCACTCTACAGTGCCAAGTCGAAAGGTGGAAATCTACTGGAATTCTTCCATGCCGATCTCGACTGCAAAGAGCGCGAACGCCAGGCTTTCAACGCCGACTTCTGCCAGGCGCTGGAGAACGAGGAGTTCGAACTGTTTTATCAACCCCAGCTCGATGCATCCTCGATGGAGATCTGCGGAGTCGAGGCCATGATACGCTGGAATCATCCCGTGCGCGGCTTGATCGGGCTCGAAGAACTCATGCCGATTGCAAAAGCCACCGGATTCATCATACCCATCGAACAATGGGCACTTCGCCAGGCCTGTCTCGAAGCAAGCCGTTGGCCGAATCACGTCAAGATTACGATCAACATATCAGGCATTCAACTCCCACCACCCATGCTGCTCGATGATGTCGACAAGGCACTTGCCTCATGCAATCTGCCCGCACACAGACTGGAGCTTGAAATCACCGAGCCAGCCATGATGGAAGACATCAATGCTACCCAGGCCCTCTTGCACGAATTCAAGCTGCGTGAAATCAGTATTGCCATTGACGATTTCGGATCCGGAGCTTCCTCATTGCAGCACCTGCACAAGTTCCCGACGAACAAGCTCAAGATCAATCGCTCTATCGTCTCCCTCATGGATACCGAACCCGCGATCAATCCTACCGTGCGAGCAATCGTCGATCTTGCGAACCGTACTGGAAGGCAAGTCACGGCGAAAGGCGTCGAAACCCGAGCTCAGCTCGAGATAGCCCTGGAGCTCGGTTGCCATTTGGTTCAAGGAGACCTGATTTTCCCGCCCTGCCTTGCTACAGACATTCAAGCACTCATGAGATCCTCACGTCCTTACCGCAAGAAACACGAAACAAGTCGAAGATCTTGACTGACACTCGGAAACTCATTACGAGGAAGGACGGGATTCGTGCCATTGGCCACGAGTAGCTCCTATCAACGCCCTGCCCTGTTGATGCCCGACGGTACCGTGCTGGCGGTGACAATCTGAGCGCATTACCGTCAGGCATCAACGACGACAGACACCAACTCCGTGACAAGGCCCAACCTCGAGTTGCGCTCCAGTCGATTGCAACCCTGCTTCTTGCAAGTGCCGCACAACTGCCTGGATGTCGAATGACACAGGAATCTGCTCATCCGGCAATCGACGAGCGCTCGGCTTCATCGCCTTTCTGGCAGCGATCTGCCAAACGTGTTCATTGGTAGTGATCTGCTGCTGAAGTGGTGAGCTGATTAGTGGGTGAGTGCGTGAGTGCGTGAGTGCGTGAGTGCGTGAGTGCGTGAGTGCGTGAGCTGATGGTCTTCGTGCCTGCGCAATGTTTCAACACAGGCTTACCCGCCTACCTGCGCTCGCCATTCTGCATGAAATACGAACACGAGGGGGTCGAGGAAGCGCCAACAATCGCAGCAGCTCGGGTTGCCACCACACCGTTGTCACACATTCATGCAAACAGGAAGAATTCATTGTCGAGAAATACGCTGGCACTGTGCCAGGAAAACCGAGATTGACGTCTGTGGATGCCTCGAGATCCGGCCAGCCGGTCTTGACTGATGAGCGTGGCAAAGGAATGCAACAGATCGCTAGTCACTGAAATATGGTGCCGGCACCAAGAGTCGAACTCGGGACCTACTGATTACAAATCAGTTGCTCTACCAACTGAGCTATACCGGCACTGCGTCTTGCTGAAGTACTTTCTGAAAGTACAACTGACGACTGATGTCGCTGACTGAGATACGCCGCTTGACATCAAGGCGCCAAGTTTATGCACTTCAGAACGATTTGGCAACGGACTAGCGGCCTGAATTGAAGTTTTTTTTCGTTCCGGAGGTAGAACAAGAGTTATTCGGGGAGAAATGGGTGTCCAGTCTGCCCCTGACGCTGAAAAAGCATGTCTGACATCTGCCTGATCTTCGCCACCAGGGGACCTGGCTGTCTGCTACCAATGCCGACTCATCCGGGTGACTACCGGGCTGATGATGATTGTCTGCCTCTCCAAACATGTGGGTGTCTAATCCTGCCCAACAACACAGTGCATATTGGAGTCTTCTAGCCCTCCCGCAGCGCAATGTTTACGGGTGTCTTCTGAGCCCTATGACGCAACGCATATGGGTGTCTGCTGATACCCGCCAACGCAGGAACATGGGTGTCTGCTGATCCTTCAAAGGACGCGCCCTTGGCGGGAATATGGGTGTCTGCTGGGTATCAGCTGTACATGACGTTGTCGCAGCAGGAGGCGAGGCCTAGCTCATCGGCACTGAGCTGGCCGCCCATGACTGAAACGCCCTTCAGAACCAGCAGCGGATCGCGTTTGACTGGACTTCGCATGAATGACTCGAGAATGCCGGACTCCCCGCCGGTAATGACCGTTGTCAGCGGGCTGACGCGTCGCGAAGCTTCGAAGACCAGGCGCTCCATGGCTCCGATCGAGGCAAACCCAGTGCCTCCGGCAATGCCGCCGGCCGTGTTGTCCGAGAAAGGGCTGATATCACCATCGGCAGCAAACAGGGCTGAGGTGTATTTGCCCAGTGATCGACGCATCGTGTAGATCCCCGGCAGGATCGCTCCCCCCAGATGCATCCCGTCTGCATCAATCAGATCCACGGTGGTCGCAGTACCCGAATCAATGACGCACAGCCCACCGCTATACAGTGATCGTGCCCCGATCATGGCAGCCCATCGATCAACCCCAAAGGTTTCCGGTTCGGGATAGGCATTTCTGAGCCCTTGAAACTCGGCAGACGACTGGATTGCCACGGGCTTTACACCGAAATTCTTGCAGCACCAGGCTGACATGTTGGGAAGCAATCGTTCACCGGCCACATTCGACACATGCACGCTGTTGGGTCGTCTGTTACCCAGCCCCCCCAGCCAGATGTCATCCAGCACTTCATTCAGGAATATATCTTTCCAGGCAAAGGTCTCCAGAGGATGTAGTCCGTCCTCATCCTCGATCGCCGACTTGCAGCGAGAGTTGCCTATGTCTACCAGAATTCTCATACGGTGGGCCTTATGGATACGTTGCCGCTATAAACAGGAGTGATTTCACCGGCGCGCTCCACAAGTAAAGCGCCCTGTTCGTTGACTCCTCGGGCGACGGCTTGTTCCGTCGATTTATCTCGATGAATCAACACTTCCTTACCCCGAAGCCAATCCAATGCAGCCCAACGCTGTGCAAATGCCGACCATCCGGCTTCCTCGAAGCGATGATGTGCCGTCAATATGCCAGCAATCAGCCTCGCCGCCATTGCATCTCGATCCATTCGTGAACAAGCCACACCGGCGGCCTCCAGCGAAGTCGCACCAATACTCAACCGGAGGATTTCTTCGTCATGCAGCAGGTTGATGCCAATGCCTGTCAACAACTGGGTGCCCTGCATACTTTCCGGCAACGACACTGGCGAGAGCTCGGTAATCAGGCCGCCCAATTTGGCATCAGCAAGGATGAGATCGTTGGGCCACTTCAACTGCACCCGAATGTTCGCAGTAGCCTGCAGAGTCTCTGCAACCGCGATGCCGGTTACCAGGCTCAAGCCGATCAGCTCCCGCGCAGGCTTGTCGGAATGAGCAAGCAACGAGAACATCAGGTTTCCCGCCTGCGCCTGCCAGGCTTTCCCTCGGCGCCCCACGCCTGCACTCTGCCAGTCAGTAATACACACATGCAGGGCTGACTCACTTGCCATGACCAGATCTCTGGCATGCTCTCGTAACCAGACACTCGTGGAGTCGAGCTGCTCGAACGCGTGAACTTCCACATTTGCAGAGCAGAGAGCCCTTACCTGCTCCTGTATCAGGCTGGCATTCGGCAATTGCGTGTTCATCGGCACTTGACCACCAGTCATCAAACAGCGCCCGCCTGCAGTCGAAAACATCCGGCACCTTCCTCGACAGATGCTGCGCTCATACTGATAACCGCGCGTCTTTCAACCAACTGTCAAGACGAGCCCCATCCACTATCCGCAAATCGGCAGTGTCCTCGGGAGGGGGCTCGACGGGCAATACGGAACGATGCAGCTGGCCAAGCCTGAAGAAATGGATATCGAATTCTGCGAGATCGGCATGCCGAGCCAAGTGCCTGTCCACATCAGCCACACTGACCGACAGATTGTTCATGGCAATCAACAGATCCCCACCAGCCAATCCGGCCCGTTCCGCGGGCCCGCCCTTCATTACCTGAACAAGCCGCACCCCTCCTGGCGCATCCGTCACGGTGGCCCCGAGCCAGGGGGCGACGGGCGGCACCGGATCAGCCGACTCCTCCGACGACTCAGAGACTCCTCCCGCATCCGTGCTCGATGTTCGCGAGCGCCATTGTAAACAGACACCCATAAAGCTCAATGCCTTTTCAACCGGCAGCTCCTGCGTGGAGTACAACGCCCGATCGAAGAACTGCGACAGATCCGTTTCAACCAGGGACGCTGCCAGGCGCTGCGGCTCATCTTCTTCCAGCCCCCGACCTGTTTCCTGCCAACGCGACCACATCAACCTCATCAGGGTGTCCAATGTCTGTTGGTCATCGGACGATTCGCGTAACAGGGCATCCAGACAAAGGGCCACCAAAGCGCCTTTCGCGTAGTAACTGACTATGGCATTCGGTGAATTTTCATCCTGCTTGTAAAACTTGTGCCAGGCATCGAAACTGGACTCGGTGACACTCTGAACAAGGCGACCGGCTCCTCGCTGGACACGAGTCAACGTCTTCGCCAGTACCGTCAGGTACTTCTTGCGGTCGATGAGTCCCGCACGCACCAGGATCAGATCATCGTAGTACGAAGTCATGCCTTCAAAGAACCACAGAAGCTCCGTGTACGATTCTTCGCGCAGCTCGAAAGGAATGAAACGCGCGGGTTTTATGCGCTTGACGTTCCATGTATGAAAGTACTCATGGCTGCACAGACCCAGAAAGTTCAGATAGGCATCGCTGATTTCCGCATCGCCAACGACCGGCAGGTTCTCTCGGGTAATCATCAAGGCGGTTGACGAACGATGCTCCAGACCGCCGTAACCGGCATCAACCACCATTACCAGAAACAGGTAGCGGTCCATTGGTGCCGGCTGTCCGAAGAATTCGATTTCGTATTCGCAGATACGCTGCAGATCATCTACGACCCGCTGCTCATCGAAATGACAGGCTCCCGTGAAGATGATTTCATGTGGCACGCCGCCCGCTTCGAAACGCAAGCGCTTGAAGGTGCCCAGTTCAACCGGGTGGTCGATCAGTTCATCATAGTTGCCTGCCACATAGCGGCCGAAACCGGTTTCATCCGTGTTCGCTGCGGGCAATGACGTGGCCAGCTCAAAGCTTTTCCGGGTGTCGTGAACGGGGCGTTCGAAATCGACCTCATGAGGAGCTTCTTCCTGCCCTTTCACCGCCAGAAAAACGCTGGTGCCATTGAAGAAAGCATGTGTACTGTCGACATGGGCTGCTCGAACCGATAAATCCCAAGCGTAAACACGGTAGCGAACGGTCAATTGGGTCAGACCTGCCGGCGCCTGCCAGCTCGACTTGTCCTGCTTTGTCAGCACGATGTCTTTGCCCATACTCGAGGCATCGATCTGCACGATATTTCTGGAAAAATCGCGAATCATGTAACTGCCCGGGATCCAATTGGGCAGCGTCAACTGCTGACCGGCAGGATCCGGCGTATCCAGCTCCAGTTGCACATCGATCAGATGTGCCACCGCATCCGAAATGCTCACCCTGTAAGTTATCATGCGTCGACTCTCAAACAAGACTCCATGGCCTGATGCCACCCCCAACCGACTGTTGCCATACCGTTCATCTCCAACCACTGCTGCGCTGCTGCCCCGGCAACGTTCATACCACTGCCATGGGACACCCATGAACCTCATTGTAGCAACGCAACATCGGACATCCGCGTAACCAGACACCCAAGTCACAGCCAATCAGTTGATCGCGTCCCAGTATCAGACACCCAAGTCACGACCAATCGGTTGATCGAAAACCGGCATTCAGACACCCATGTTCTGTCACGCTCAACGACCCACCCCAACTTCACGTAAACCGGACACCCACATCCGTTGAAAACGGTCCTTAACTGGAAACCAGCCCCTCAGCTCCCAGTATCAGACACCCACATCGCGTGACGCAGCGACACCTCACGCCAAGACCAGACATCCACATCCACATCCACAGCCACAGCCACAGCCACAGCCACAGCCACAGCCACAGCAACAGCAACAGCAACAGCAACAGCAACAGCAACAGCAACAGCAACAGCTACACATGATCTCCCCAGACGCCTCAACCCCGCCCGCACATTGCCGTCAACAGGGAAAACGAATCAACAGGAGCGCGTGAAGGCTATACTTGCGCACCTCTGCCAATTTTGCGTTTCCTGCCCCACAAACATGTCCAGATCCGAGCCCGTAGAAGCCAGTAACTTCATTCGAAACATCGTTGACAAAGACGTCGCGGCCGGCAAGAACGACGGACAGGTAGTCACGCGCTTTCCACCGGAGCCCAATGGTTATCTTCACATTGGACATGCGAAATCCATCTGCCTGAATTTTGGCACCGCAGGGCGTTACAACGGACGTTGCAATTTGCGTTTCGACGACACCAACCCGGTTCGAGAGAGTGAGGAATATGTAGATGCCATCAAGGAAGATGTCAGTTGGCTGGGCTTCGAATGGAGCGAGCTGCGCCATGCGTCGGACTACTTCGACGAGCTGTATGAATTCGCCCGCGAGCTGATCCGCCAGGACAAGGCTTACGTTGACAGCAGTACCGCGGAAGAAGTGCGGGAAATGCGCGGAACGCTGACGGAACCCGGCACGCCCAGTCCGTATCGGGACCGCAGTGTCGAGGAGAATCTTGACCTGTTTCAGCGGATGAAAGAGGGCGAATTCGACGACGGGCAGCACATCCTGCGTGCGAAAATCGACATGGCATCGGGCAATATCAACATGCGTGATCCCACCCTGTATCGAATTCGCAAGGTTCACCATGTTCGTACCGGTGACAAGTGGTCCATCTACCCGATGTATGACTACACCCATTGCGTCTCGGATGCCATCGAAGGCATCACCCACTCGCTCTGTACACTCGAGTTCGAGGATCACAGACCCTTGTACGACTGGGTTCTGGACCAGTTGCAAACCAGTTGTCACCCGCAGCAGATCGAATTCGCGCGTCTGTCTCTTGAATACACGATGCTCAGCAAACGCCGCATCATCCAGCTGGTGGAAGATGGTCATGTCCACGGCTGGGACGATCCACGCATGCCAACGATCATCGGCATGCGTCGGCGAGGCTATACACCGGCCTCGCTGCGTGATTTCTGTGAGCGGATCGGCATCACCAAGAACGATGCATGGATAGAGATGGCCGTACTGGAAACCTGCATTCGTGATCAGCTGAACAGGGAAGCACCAAGACGCATGGCAGTGCTTGACCCCATCAAGGTGACCATTACCGATTTGCCGGAAGATCATGAACAGATTTTTTCGTTCGCCAATCACCCACAGGACGACAGTGCCGGGTCACGGGATGTGCCATTTACTCGCGAGGTTTTCATCGATCGGGACGATTTCGCCGAAGTACCTCCCCCCAAGTATCAGCGACTGGTACCTGGTGGCGAGGTTCGACTTCGCGGCTCTTACGTCGTCAAATGTGAAGAGATCATCAAGGACGACGCAGGCCAGGTCCTGGAGCTGCGCTGCACGCACGATCCAGCCACCCTGGGAAAGAAGCCTGAAGGCCGTAAGGTCAAAGGAGTCATTCACTGGGTGTCCGCAACACACGGCGTTGCAGCCGAGGTGAGACTGTACAACCCTCTGTTCACTCTTCCCGACCCAACCAAAGCGGCATCTCTGGAAGAAGGGATCAACCCTGAGTCGGAAGTTGTACTGAGTTCTTGCGTTGTCGAGCCGGCCTTGCAGCAGGCTTCCGCAGAGCAACACTTCCAATTCGAGCGAATCGGTTACTTCGTCGCCGATCGACATGATCACGGTAGCGACAAACCGGTGTTCAACCGTACGGTGACATTGCGGGATACCTGGGCAAAGTAGTCACCGCGGCCATGCGCTGCAGACGAGCGTAACCTGAATAATCTGCTGGTCGTAGATTCTTCAGGGCGGAGCCTGCTCTACCAGTCTTCCTGATAATGGCTTGCGAAAGTCACTTTCAGGAAGGCCCTGGAGGACTGACAAGCGCTTCCTGGAACACCAGACACCCATGAATCGAGGAGGCAGTGGACTCGACTCTGTGGCTCTGTGGCTCTGTGGCTCTGTGACTCTGTGGCTCTGTGGCTCTGTGGCTCTGTGGCTCTGTGGCTCTGTGGCTCTGTGGCTCTGTGGCTCTGTGGCTCTGTGACTCTGTGACTCTGTGACTCTGTGACTCTGTGACTCTGTGACTCTGTGACTACTGTGACTACTGTGACTACTGTGACTACTGTGACTACTGTGACTACTGTGACTACTGTGACTACTGTGTAATTCAGCGTACCGTGACCGGTCATTTCGATTCATCGCGACCGCCTGTTTCGGCTGATCGTGACCGACAATTTCAACTGATGGTGACCGATCGAAGTCGAACCACACCTCCAGTATCGAGGGCAGCTGCAAAGCGGTCACGATGACCAAAACAGCCGGCCACGATCACTGAAATACACAGCTCCCTGGCTCCCTGGCTCCCTCTGGCTCCCTCTGGCTCCCTCTGGCTCCCTCTGGCTCCCTCTGGCTCCCTCTGGCTCCCTCTGGCTCCCTCTGGCTC
>CANLXI010000026.1 GCA_947495035.1 uncultured Granulosicoccus sp. | reverse complement strand
CGTGCTGCGTGCTGCGTGCTGCGTGCTGCGTGCTGCGTGCTGCGTGCTGCGTGCTGCGTGCTGCGTGCTGCGTGCTGATCACTGATTACTGATTACTGATTACATTGCGTATTGCGTATTGCGTATTGCGTATTGCGTATTTCTTGCAAACCCCTCTGCCTGACGCATGAAGGACTTGCCAGCCGCTCACACCGGACTGCCGAGCAAGTCCAGTGAGGGGGTTTCACGCAGCAGCTGCTGGCTGTAATCGGCCTGTGGCGCTGCGAAGAAGGTTTCACTGGCAGCCGACTCCACCAGCTGCCCCCGGCGCAGCACCACCACGCGATCTGCCATCTGACGCACCACGGCAAGATTGTGACTGATGAACAGTATGGTCAGCCCGAAATTGCTTTGCAGATCCTTCAGCAGATTGAGAATCTGCGCCTGAATCGAGACATCCAGCGCGGAAGTGGGTTCGTCGCAGATCAGGAAATCGGGTCGCGCCATCAGTGCGCGCGCCACCGCAATGCGTTGTCGTTGCCCACCGGAAAACTGATGCGGGTACTTGAGCATGGCTCGTTGCGGCATTTCCACCAGTTCCAGCACCGAAGCAACAAGTCTGCGAGTGTCCGGCCCTTTGGCAGCCAGCTTGTAGAACAGCAAGGGTTCGGTGAGAATCGACTCCACGGTCCGTCGGTTGTTCAACGACGAATATGGATCCTGAAAGACCATCTGTATCTGTCGTCTGGCCAGGTGCGAGCGCGGGCGATGTCGCCCATCCGGCAGGACGGAGCCATCGAATTGCATGGTGCCGCCGCTACTGGGTACCAGACCGACAATGGCCTTCGCCAGCGTTGACTTGCCGCTGCCGCTTTCACCCACGACCCCCAGTACTTCACCTCGATGCAGGTGCAGAGACACACCGGAAAGTGCCTTGAAGCCCGATTTGCTGGTGAACCAGCTGCGGCGAGCGCCGAAACTGACATCCAGATCGTCCACTCTGAGCAGTGCATTGTCGGGACGCTCGGTTGCGCGTCTTGCCGTGGAGTTGGCATGCCGGGCGACCTTGTCGCCACCGAGCAGCCAGTTCGATGCGTAGTGAGCGCTGGCACCGTCGATGTGCCAGCGGCTTTCCCCCTCGACACGTCTGTCGACACTGATGATGTTGCGAAAGCGCTCGAGTCGCTGATCGAGCCGGGGAACGGCTGCCATCAGTGCGCGTGTATAGGGTTCTCGCGGTGTGCCCAGCACCTCGGCAGTCGGACCGGTTTCCACCACCTTGCCATGTTGCAGGACGGTCACGCGGTCGGTGATCTCGGCAATCACGCCGATATCGTGAGTGATGAGCAGAAAGCCAACCTTGCGTTGAGACGCCAGGTTGCGGATCAGGCCAAGTATCTGTTTCTGTACCGAGACATCCAGGGCAGTCGTTGGCTCGTCGGCGATGATCAGCTCGGGATCGGTACACAACGCCAGCGCAATCACGACGCGTTGGCGCATGCCGCCGGAGAACTGATGGGGAAAATCGTCCAGTCGCTCTTCCGGGTTTTCGATGCCGGTTTCGGCCAACAGTTCAATGGCCAGCTGGCGCGCCTGCTCGTCACTGAGCTTGCGGTGTTGCTGAATGGTCTCCACCAGTTGATCGGCAATACTCAGCAAGGGATTGAGAGAGGTTTGCGGGTCCTGAAAGATCATGCTGATGCGATTGCCACGCAGCCGGTGGTAATCGGCGTCGCCGAGTTTGGTCAGTTCATCCCCCCGGAGTCTGATGGAGCCTGCACTGATGCGAGCCGGGCTTTCCAGCAGTCCGATGATGGCGGAACCCACCGTGGATTTGCCGGCCCCCGATTCTCCGACCACACCGTGAATCTCACCGGCAAGTACATTCAGGTTGACCTGATCCACTGCCGTGAATTCTCCGAAGCGACTGGGAATGGACACCGTCAGGTTCTGTACATCGAGCAAGGCAGTCATCAGCGTAACTTCGGATTGAGGGCGTCACGCAGGAAGTCGCCCAGCACATTGACGGATACGATCAGCACGATCAGTGTCAGGCTCGGGAATGCCACGATCCACCACTCGCCGGAAAACAGGTATTCGGTACCAATGCGAATCAGTGTGCCCAGAGAGGGCTGGTTGGGTGGTACACCAACCCCCAGAAACGACAGGGTAGCCTCGAGCAGAATGGCGACTGCCAGATCCACTGTCAGTATCACCATGATGGGGCCGAGGATGTTGGGCAGTATCTGCACCAGCATGACTCTCACCGGGTGCATGCCCATGATCTCGCTGGCCTGAACATATTCCTTGTTCTTCTCGACGAAGGTGGAGGCTCGAGCGGTACGGGCGAAATTCACCCACAGCGACAAACCGATGGCAACGGTCAGTACCACGATCATCAGGTCATCATGGCTCTGCTGCGGCAGGATGCCACGGGCGATACCGTCGATCAGCAGCGCGGTCAGAATCGCTGGCAGGCTGAGCTGCACGTCGGCGATGCGCATGACGAAAGCGTCGAACCGTCCGCCCAGATAACCGGCGGTCAATCCGACGGAGACGCCCAGAACGCAGGCGAAGCTGATGGATAGCAATCCCACGGTCAGCGACAGGCGAGTGCCATAGAGAATCGCCGACAGCAGGTCGCGCCCCTGATCATCGGTGCCGATGAAGAACCGTGCATCGCCGCCTTCCGACCAGCTGGGTGGCAGTAGCGAATCCAGCAGGTCGTAGCTGGCCAGGTCATAGGGGTCGGTGGGCGCTATGAAATCAGCCAGCACCGCGCCGCCGATCATGACGATGGCAATCAGCGCCGCCAGTTGGGCGACTCGATTGTGCAGGAACAGGTAGAGCAGTTCGTTCTCGATGGCGTAGCGCCGCATTCGCGCGATCAAGAGGTTTCACTCCGGCTGCGCACGCGCGGGTCGATGGCCACGTACAGCAGGTCGACCAACAGATTGATGACGACGAACATCAGTGCGATCAGTACCAGGTATACCGACATGACGGGAATATCGACATAGCGAATGGAATCGAGAAACAGCAAGCCCATGCCGGGCCATTGAAAGACGGATTCGGTCACGATGGAAAAGGCGATGATGCCGCCGAACTGCAAGCCGATGATGGTAATGACCGGTACCAGGGTATTGCGCAAGGCGTGATTGACGTGGATGGAGCGTCGGTTGATGCCACGGGCAGTGGCAAATTTGATGAAATCGCTTTTCATGACATCCTGCATCTCCGATCGCACCAGACGCATGGTCAGTGTCAGCTGATAGATGCCCAGCGTGATGGCCGGCAACAACAGCGAGCGCAGGCCGTCGAGGGTCAGGAAGTTGGTCTTCCACCAACCCAGAGCAACCACGTCGCCACGCCCGAATGTGGGCAGCCAGCCCAGCTGCACACCAAAGACGAAAATCAGGAATATACCGATGACAAAGGTCGGAATCGAGACTCCCACCAACGTGCTGATCAGGATGGTGTTGGCCAGCACGCCACCCCGGTGCAATGCGGTGTAGATTCCCGCCGGGATGCCGATCAGCAGCGAGATGATCAACGAGACGATACCCAGTTCCACCGTGGCAGGCAGTCGATCGAGAATCATTTCGCTGATGGGTTGCCGGGTACGGTAGGAGTAACCGAAATCGCCGGTAGCCAGATTGCCGGCAAATGTCATGAACTGGGTCGTGATGGGCTCGTTCAATCCCAGTGAGTCACGAATGCGGGCCTGGTCTTCAAGAGAGGTTTCCTGGCCTACCATCTGGGCGACCGGATCGCCGACAAAACGGAACAGCGAGAAGGCGATCAGGCTCACGGCCAGTATGACGAAAACCGACTGCAGAAGCCGTCGGGCAATGAAGGCCAGAATACCGTTATGCATGCCTGGCCCCTCTGCATGGGCCACTGGCAACGCCGCTGTTGCCCGAAGGCGGAGGCAATCTCATCGTGATGACTGTCGTTGTCATGAAGTCCTGTTTACCAGTAGCGCAGAGCGCCTCGATACATGTTCTCGAGGTCCACCTGATTGGAGGCGCGAGGGGCATTGCCGATGGCACGTCCCTGTCGAATCGACGAGGCGGCCAGTGCACCAACATGCTCGTCGTCGAATCCGAGAGCTGTCAGGCCATTGGGCATGTGGGTAGATTTCATCAATGATACCAGTCGATTGGCGAGCACTTCGCCGGCATCGTCCGTGCTTGCACCCTGCGTGTCGGCCAGCAACAATGAGGCGCCTTCGAGGTGGCGTTCAGGGGTGGCTTCTGCGGTGAATCGAAAGATGGAAGGTGCATTGACGACGACACTGATACCGTGAGGGATGAACGGCGCGCCGATGGCATAACCGTCGGTTGTGATGTCCTTCATCAGGTGGGTGACACCGTAGGACATGGCATGGGGCAGATGAGTTCCCGCATTGCCAAAGGCGATTCCGGCCAGGGTTGCACCCCACATGAGCTGGTCGCGAGCCTCATGATCGTCGGCATCGTTGACGCCGCGTTCCAGGTATCGGCCAACGATGCTCATCGCTTCTCTGGCTGCCAGTTCGCTGAACGGGTTGATACCCTGAATGTATTGGCGGGCGTTGGCAGAAGGAATTTTCGGGAACTCGGTGTAGGCGCGAGCGGTATAACACTCGAGGGCGTGACAGCACAGATCGAAGCCGGTGGAGGCCACCACATTGGCGGGCAGTGAGTCACAGCATTGCGGATCGACAATGGCGACAGTCGGCAGCATGGCAGGACTGGCAAAGACAAACTTGCAGTCCAGTTCCCTGACGCGCAGTACCGAGATGGAGGTGCATTCGGATCCGGTTCCGGATGTGGTCGGGCAGGCGATGTGAGGCAGCAAGGGTCCGCTGATCGGCTTGCCTTGTCCTATGGGCGCAGCGAAGTAGTCCAGTGCCTTGCCGCCGTGGCAATGCAGGACCAGTGCGGCCTTGGCGGTATCGATGACGGAGCCGCCTCCAACGGAGACAAGCCCGTTGAATTGTTCATCAGCCAGAAACGCGTGGCCGCGATCCACGGAGTCATCATCCGGCTCTATCCGGATGTCGGAGAATATGCCGACGTCGATACCGGCGCTGGCCAGCGATTCCCGGACAATAGCGACCAGCGGTCCGTGCAACAGGCCGGGATCCGTGAACAAGGCGATTCGGGTGATGCCCAGTGCTGCGCTGCGTTCACCGACTTCCCGCAAGGTGCCACGACCCACGGTCAGGCGTGGCATGGCCACGGTAAACGAATCTGCGCACTGGTCGTGCGGGGCATGGTACTGACAACCCATGAAACTCTCCTGCTGGCCGAAATCTGCGGAATGGATGATGCGCCAGACTGAGCGAATCTCGCAGTTCATGCCCTCATTATAGAAGACCATCGATACGGCGTTTCAAGCAGGCTCAAACGAAAAAGGGCGTACCGGAAGATCCGGTACGCCCCCTGGCGCAAGCAGCTGTTGCCAGTCACTGCCTCACAGAAACTGCGAGATTCGAGCTGCGTGGTTCGACCTGTGCGTCCCGGCTTGCAAGTTCTGGCCCGTGTGGTCCGACCTGCGCTGCCCGACCTACGCGGCCCGACCAGGCCCTGCCAGCGACGTGAGGCAGGGTCCGACGTCGGTGGCGCTCTAGCTGGACTTCTTGCTCAGAATGGTCAGACCCTTGAGCAGATTGAGTGCTTCGTACAGCTGGTAGTCGTCATAGACCAGATTGTCTTCCGCGTTCTCGTCACCGGCTTCACCAGCTTCGCCTTCAATGGCTTCCTCTGCTTCTTCCAGTGTGGTGTTGCTCAGCGCACCGGGCAGACTGGATTCGGTCAGTGCCGAGAAGTTCTCGGACTCCGGACGTATCCAGGAGCCAGGCTTGGTGGTGATGTCCGGCACGATGCCAAGTGCCTGAATGGAACGACCGCCGGGTGTGTAGTACCGGGAGGTTGTCAGCTTGACAGCGCCGCCTGCTGGCAGATCCTGGATGGTCTGAACCGATCCCTTGCCGAAGGTCTTGCTGCCGAGAATGATGCCGCGACCATGATCCTGCATGGCACCGGCCACGATCTCGGAGGCAGAGGCGGATCCGCCATTGACCAGAATGACCAGGGGAGCGCCATCGAGCACATCGCCGTTGGTGGCGTCGTAGCGCAGCTTCGAGTCGTCTTCACGTCCGTCGGTGTAGACGATCATGCCCTCGTTCAGGAAGGCGTCGGAGACACCTACCGCACCTGACAGCACGCCGCCGGGATTGTTGCGCAGATCCAGCACCAGGCCCTTGAGAGAGCCACCGGCTTCCTCTTTCATGCTCTTGACCGCCTTGAGCATGTCCGTGGTGGTCTTGGTCTGGAAATTGGAGATGCGCAGATAGCCGTAGTCGTCGTCGAGCATGCGATTGCGCACGCTGGTCACCTTGATGATGTCGCGCTTGATGTCAATGGTCAGAGGCTTGTCAGCGCCTTCACGAATGATCGTGAGTGTCAGCTTGCTGCCCGGCTTGCCGCGCATCAGCTTGACGGCATCGTTGAGTGACAGACCTTTGACGGGCGTATCATCCAGCCGGATGATGAGGTCGCCAGAGAGAATGCCGGCGCGGGCCGCCGGGGTGTCGTCGATGGGGGAGACGACCTTCACGAATCCGTCTTCCATGCCCACCTCGATGCCCAGACCGCCGAACTCCCCGGTGGTGCCGATGCGCAGCTCATTGAATTCTTCGGTGTTCAGATAGGCGGAGTGGGGGTCCAGTCCGTGCAGCATGCCGCGAATGGCGTATTCGAGCAGATCCTCATCGGAGACTTCCTCGACGTAATCGTTCTTGATGCGGGTAAAGACATCGGTGAACGTGCGCATCTGCTCGAGCGGCAATTCATTGGCGCTGCGAGCCCCCATGACATGCTGACCGATCGTCAGGGACCCGCCGACAACTGCACCTAGCAGCACCAGTGTGACCGAGCGTGTTTTTGCCTTCATTGAAGTTCTACTCCGGGTTTCATTCATGCACCTGACATCGAATTCCCGATCTGATGCCGGCCCTGCACACGCATCTTTCGACACGCTCGCTGCGGAAAATATCCAATCTGCTGTCGAGTCTAACGGGTTCCAAGGCCGAATCGATCACTCAGGGGCGTCCGGCCACCTGAAAATCCTTGCTCAGCCACTTCTCGGGATCCTCCGCGGTGGCGTCATGTCGTATCTCGAAATAGACGCCGCTGAAGTTCTGACCCCCCGAATCGCCAACAGTTGCAATAGTCGCACCGGACTCCACCCATTGGCCACGGGTTACGCCCACTTCCCGGTTACCACCATACAGACTGGAGTAACCATCGCCGTGATCGATCACTACCAGCATCCCGAATCCACGCAGGAAATCGCTGTAGACCACCTCGCCATCGGCCACGGCACGGACGGGTCGACCGAGCTCGGCCTTGATGAAAATACCGCTCCAGCGCAGCTTGCCAACCGACTTGATGTCATTGAAACGGGCGTACAATTCACCTCTGACGGGTGCCGGATAGTTGCCCTTTCCGGCAGCAAAGTAGCCGGATTGCGAACTCTCGACCGTTTTCAGTTCATCCATCAGACTCTGCAGACGGGACTGATCAGCCTTCAACTGCGCAACGGTACGTGTCTTCTGGCTCAGCTCGGCCTCCACTTCGCCCAGCGACTGTTGCCTTGAGCTGGCATCACTGACATAGCCTTCCTTTTGCAGAGAGGCCTTTTTCTTGATGTAATTGAGCCAGTTACGGTCCTTCAGTGCGGACTCTCGAGCCGCCTGCATGCGGTTCAACTGACTGACCTGCTCGGCAATGGCGCGATTCTGGGTTGCCAGCACGTGTTCCGTATAGACAGAGATGCGATCGGCCAGTGCCGGATCGTCATGCTGCAACACTACTTTCAGGGTGGTCTGCTTGCCGATGGTCTGCGCATTGCGCAAGGCCCTGGCCAGGGCCTGTCGACGAGACTCCATCACTTGCTGCGCGTCGGCGATCATGGCACTCAGCTTGTCGAGTTGCTTGTCGAATTGCGCAATGTCACCGTCGAGCTGCTGCAGACGTGCCTCTCGTTCACCGACATGTGAGCGGGCGGTTTCCAGCGCCTGCTGCAGTTTCTGCTTCAATTTGCGGCTACTGGCAATCTCGTTGTCCAGAGCCTTCAGCTTCTCGGAGGTGTCCTGGATCTGTTGCTCGACGTCCTCCAGGGACCGTGGCGTGTCAGCCGTTGCGAATCCCGCCAGCATGCAACCGGCAATGAGAGCCAGCGTCGCCAGGTTTCTTGGCTTGACTGCGACCGGAAATCGGCGGCAAGTGCGCAGGATGGAGTGAATCGGCATAGGGCAAGTGTAGTCTGCGCAGAGGCGTGTGACCACCACCACGGTAAGCTCTACAGGCTGAGGTCATGGCGATGGTGCAAGGCATGGCTGATCAGGCAGTTGCTGTTGCCGGTCGGTTCACTGCAGGACATTCGGGTCGATGAAGGGCGGCTTGTCGTGTCGGCGTCGCATCCAGTTGAGTGATGCGAGAACATTGGGACGGGTCGCGAGATAGACCAGCAGACGATTCTTGCCGGGGAATTCCGCGACCGATATGCCCAGCAGAATCATGACGACTCCCGGTCCGGGCGTGATCATCATGATCAGGCCGAGCAGTACGATCAGCACACCGATGAATCCGCGCACCATGCCCAGCAGCTTGCGGCCGACGCCTTGCAGGCTTCGGCTTTCCAGACGGCGCAGCAGGTAATCGCTGGGTAATCTGGAAACAGCCCATGGCGTGGCAAGGATGGTCACGGCCAGCAATGTGATGGACGCCGCGGCAAGACTGCTGATGATCAACGTGTTGGCCGACAGCCAGTCGAGTACCTGATTCATGTAACGGGAAAGCCTGGCAAGGACCCCTAGTCTATCCAGTTGATCTCGCTGGCTGTGTAGGAATTCACGATGACACTGCGCAGACTCTCTGCCATGTAGGATCGGCCAGGACCGGTCGGGATGCGCCCCGCCATGATTTCGGCATTGCGCTGTGGATACAGCGGTGTGCGGTGGGGATTGGCATAGCCGACTCCCCTCAGGGGGCCGCCTGAACTGTTGTACTTGTCCACGGCGCCGACGGTGTGTAGCAGTTCGTGGGCGATGACGATATTGTTCTGCGCCGTCTGCTTGTCCAGACTGTAGGCGAAGACCAGCCCCATGAGCCCTTTCTGCAGCCCCAGGGAATGCTGCAGTGGCACCTGGTCCTCACCGGTCTGGTAGACCACGAACATGCGGATTCGGGTCAGGCTGCCGCTGTCGGGCGTTTCGCGCCAGGCCCAGAAACGGAATTTCAGGCTCCACAGCAGCACATCGATGGCGTTTGCGTCTGGCGGATAGGCTGGTGGAAGCGTCTTGATGGGCTCACCCAGACGAACATTGAACGGTGTGGTCAGTGGCAGCTGGTAGCGCTGTGCCTCGCGTTCTCCCCAGCGATTGATGATGGAAAAGTCCGCATCGTCCAGCGACTGGATGTAACGATCGGTGACCAGGTGGCCATCGCCATTGATTGGATAGATGACCGTTTCCAGCGTCTGATTCCAGTTGCGGGTGTAGACACGCTGGTGCGCGCTGACGAAGCCGACGATGGCCAGGCAGCTCAGCAGCAGCAGGACCCGGATGGTGGCAAACCGCGGCAGGCTCATCCGCAGCACCGCGTAAGGCCGACGGTTGGCATCACCGGTGGAGGCAGTGTGCAGGGCATGATCAGGCTTGGGCTTGAGCTCGGGCTCGAGTTCAGGCTGGAGCTGGAATTCGGATTCAGGCTGGGCATTCCGTTGTTTGCGGATGTACTGCGACTGTCTTGAGTCGCTTCGGTGTTGATGGTGCAGCCGGTCTCGCTACAATGCGAACTGGCCACGACGGATTCACATTCCGGTACCTGGTACTCGACAGCGTTAACCTCAATGAGACATGAAGACGCGAACCAGAAACGCGATAGATCGGTGAATACAGTCGCGCACGGAGGATTTTTCATGCCGTGGCTTGGTCATTCCAAGTGAGGCGTGAAAAAGCCAAGTACGCGGCTGTAGGCGCCGGTATAGCGCGAGCGGAGCGCCACCCGGCCGAAGGCAATTCCTGGTTGTGGATTCATCTCTCATTGAGGTTAAGCTTCGGTCAGACGATCGTCACTCTCGAACATGCTCAGGAGCTTCATTGGACACTCAAAACCCGATTGCCGTGCAGCGGCTTGACTATCAGCCCTCATCCTGGCTGATCGATCATGTCCGGCTCGACTTCGACCTGCACCCGAGTGCGACCCTGGTCAGCAGCGAGCTGACCCTGCGTCGCAATCCGGACGCGCCCAACGCGCCCGACGCGGCAGACGCATCCAGCGCAGAGCTCACGCTGCAGGGTGTCGATTGCGAGCTGCGCTCAGTACAGCTGGATGGACGCAAGCTCGACGAGAGTGAGTACCGGCTTGATGAGCGGGAATTGACAATAGAGCAGGTGCCATCGAGCTGTGTGGTGTCCATCGTCACCTGCATCGATCCTGACGCCAATACCGCGCTGGAAGGGTTGTACCGGAGCAGCGGCAATTTCTGTACGCAGTGCGAGGCAGAGGGCTTTCGCAAGATCACCTACTATCTCGACCGTCCCGATGTCCTGTCAGTGTTCGATGTTTCCATCACCGCGGATGAGGCCAGCTACCCGGTGCTGCTGTCCAATGGCAATCGTGTCTCGCACGAGCGGCTGGACAATGGTCGACACCGGGTGCGCTGGCACGATCCCCATCCCAAACCCAGCTATCTGTTTGCCCTGGTGGCCGGTGATCTGGCCTGTATCGAGGATCATTTCACGACGGCGTCGGGTCGACGGGTACTGTTGCAGATCCATGTGGAGCGACACAACCTGGCGCGTTGCGACTTTGCCATGGAATCGCTCAAGGCCGCGATGCGTTGGGATGAGGAAGTCTATGGGCTGGAATACGATCTGGACTGCTTCATGATCGTTGCAGTGGATGATTTCAACATGGGGGCCATGGAGAACAAGGGCCTGAACATCTTCAATTCCCGCTACATTCTGGCTGACCCGCAAAGCGCGACGGATAGCGACTACATGGGCGTCGAGGCGGTGGTGGCGCACGAGTATTTTCACAACTGGACCGGCAATCGCATTACCTGTCGCGACTGGTTCCAGTTGAGTCTGAAAGAAGGGCTGACCGTCTTTCGTGACCAGTGTTTTTCCAGTGATCAGCGCTCGGCAACGGTCAAGCGCATTGAAGACGTGCGCCTGCTGCGTGCCCGGCAATTTGCCGAAGACAGTGGTCCCATGGCGCATCCCATCCGGCCGGACAGCTATATCGAGATCAACAACTTCTACACACTGACCGTCTACGAGAAGGGGGCTGAGGTCATACGCATGATGCACACCCTGCTCGGGGCCGATCGCTGGCGTCAGGCCATGGATGTCTATGTCGAGCGGCATGACGGGAGTGCGACGACCTGTGATGCCTTTGTCGATGCCGTGCAATCGGTGACGGACATCGATCTGACACAGTTTCGTCGCTGGTATTCCACTGCCGGTACGCCGGAGATCACGGTCAGGGAGGACTACGATGCCTCGACTCGCCGTTATCACCTGACGCTGAGTCAGCATTGCCCGGACACACCGGGGCAACAGGACAAGGCGCCACTGCATGTTCCCATCGTCATGGGTTTGCTGGATGGCGAGGGCCGGGCGTTGCCGTTGACTCCGGGGCAGCAGGCCGAGCAGCTGCCGGATTCGGGCTCGGCGACTGGTCAGCACAGCGTATTGCTGCATCTGCGAGAGGCCAGCCAGACCTTCACCTTCGAAGATCTTGCAGAGCCGCCGCATGTCTCACTGCTGCGTGGATTTTCCGCGCCGGTGAAGCTGCATCATGAGTCCAGCAACGAGACACTGGCATTTCTGATGTCGCATGACAGTGATTCGTTCAATCGCTGGGATGCCGGACAACGATTGGCTACCCGGCTGATTCTGGCGACCATGAACGAGGATCCCGAGGCCGAGGCAAGTCTGGATTTCCTCGGACAGGCATGGGAGCGAATTATCACTGATGAGACCCAGGATCCTGCCGTCAAGGCCGAGGCCTTGAGCCTGCCGAGCATGGATACGCTCGAAGGAGAATTGCAGCGTGTGGACCATCAGCTATTGTTCCGGGCACACAGCAAAGTGGCTGCGGTATTGAGTGAACGACATGCCGATGCGCTGGAATCGCTACTCACAGAGAAGCAGTCCGGAGATCTGCCGCTGCTGGATGCCCTGGCGATGGGAGGGCGCAAACTATCCAATACAGCTCTGTCCCTTCTGAGTTATCTACCGGATGAGCGCTGGGTGGCGCTGGCCGAAGCGCGTTATGAACACGCCGGCAACATGACAGATCGCATGGCGGCGATGGCTGCATTGTGTCATTCGAACAGTGATGCCCGGCAACGGGTGCTGGATGATTTTCTCGCCCGTGCGGCCGGTCACCGTCTGGTGGTCGACAAGTGGTTTGCCGCGCAGGCCATGGCAAGGCGCAGCACGATCGTGGACGATGTCATCCAGCTGACAAGGCACAGCGATTTCGATACGAGCAACCCGAATCGACTGCGCTCACTGGTCGCCGGTTTTGCAATGAACAATCCCCCGGGTTTTCACGCTGCGGATGGTCGCGGTTACCGATTCCTGTCCGATCAGGTCATCGCACTGGACAAGCGCAATCCGCAACTTGCCGCAGGGCTGGTCTCACCCCTGGGGCGCTGGAAAAGGCTGACGACCGATGCGCAGCAGCTGATGCGACACGAACTGCAACGCATCATGGACAGCGGTCCCTTGTCTGCGGATGTGTACGAACTGGTCAGCAAGTCTCTTCGATAGATGATCTGTCCCTGAAAACGTCAAGCCAATGTGAACAACGGTAGCAACAAGGCCGCTCGGCATTGTGACCGCGTTTTCCCATGCTAGATTTCTCGGACAGTTTGTTCTGCAGTGTGTGCAGGGCTGTGATCAATCAACGGAGAGGTTTAATGACTGATCGACAAAAAGGCACCGTGAAGTGGTTTGATAACGCCAAGGGGTATGGATTCATCATCAGTCCTTCGGGAGAAGATGTGTTCGTGCATTACCGGGTCATTGCGGGTGAAGGCTACCGTTCACTCAGCGAAGGTCAACAGGTCGAATTTGTTGCCACGCAAGGTGAAAAGGGATGGCAGGCGTCCGAAGTATCTCCACTGGAAAATGTCTAGGATGCAGTTCCGGGAACGACTGACAGCGCTCGTCTGATGAGCCTTTACAGCAATCGTTCCGCGGTCACGAAGGCAGGCAAGGCGGAGGCCTTGCCTGCATCGTCAGCTGGCGTGGTCCGACCCCGTGGCGCGGATGGCCGTCGCGATGCCGGTGCTTGCATGGCATGTTTCTTGGTTCACCGCATGTCGTGCAGGGCTCGCCCGGAAGCCGATGGAAACGTGAGTGGACATGAGTCAGGACAAGGCTGTACAGGCAACGGAGGTCAGCCAGCTGGCGCTGTTGCGGCAACGCCGGTTTGCACCGTACTTCGTCACTCAGCTGCTCGGAGCCTTCAACGATAACGTCTACAAGAACGCACTGATCGCACTGATTGCGTTCGATGTCATCGTCAGCGATAACAGCGATGACGGTTTGCTGATCAACCTGGCCGCCGGGCTGTTCATCCTTCCCTTCTTTCTTTTTTCCGCATTGAGCGGGCAGATCGCGGACAAGTACGAAAAGGCGAGTCTGATCCGGTATATCAAGCTGGCGGAGATCGTCATCATGCTCTGTGGCGTGGTGGCACTGCTGCTGCAAAGCATGCCCTTGATGATGGCTGTTCTGTTCCTGATGGGAACCCAGTCTGCGTTCTTCGGGCCAGTCAAGTACGGCATCCTGCCCCAGCATCTGCACGAATCCGAGCTGACAGCTGGCAACGGCCTGGTCGAGCTGGGCACCTTTCTGGCCATTCTGGCCGGCACCATTGCCGGTACCCGATTGATGAGCTCGGCCGACGGCGTGGTGTCCGTATCAGTGGTCTTGCTGTTGGTGGCCATCGGTGGGTATCTGGCCAGCCGGCGCATTCCGTCAGCGCCTGCCAGTGCACCCGGACTGCGGGTACACTTCAACCCGCTGACCGAGACAGTGCGCCTGATCCGTCACACCGCAGGACAGCGTGTCATCTTTCAATCGATCCTGGCCATTTCCTGGTTCTGGTTGCTCGGTGCCAGCTACTTGGCACAGTTTCCGGTTTACGCACGCGATGTGCTGGGGGGCACTGTTGATGTATTCACGGCCTTGTTGGCGACGTTCTCCATCGGCATTGCATCGGGTTCGGTTCTGTGTGAAAGGCTGTCCCATGGTCGTGTGGAAATCGGTCTGGTGCCTTTCGGAGCCATGGGGCTGACGCTCTTCGGACTGGATCTGGTGTTTGCCTCGCCGGCAGCACCACTGGGAACCGATCTGTCCCTGACAGGCTTTCTGCTGGCGGACGGTGCCTGGAGAGTCCTGCTCGACATTTTTATGATCGGCCTTTTCGGCGGATTCTACATCGTGCCCCTGTATGCGCTGATACAGAAGACCAGTGCCGCCGAGACCCTGTCCCGCGCCATCGCCTGCAACAATATCCTGAACGCACTTTTCATGGTGCTCTCTGCGGTATTTGCGCTGTTACTGCTGGCAGCCGGTGCCAGTATTGCGCAGTTGTTTCTCGCCCTGGCAATCATCAATGCGCTGGTGGCTCTGTACATCTTCAGACAGGTGCCGGAATTCTTCATGCGCTTTCTGATCTGGCTACTGATTCATACGCTGTACCGGGTGCGCAAGCAAGGGCTGGACAATATACCGGATAGTGGTGCGGCAATCGTGGTTGCCAATCACGTCAGCTTTGTCGATGCCCTGATACTGGGTGGTTGCATCCGGCGGCCTGTGCGTTTCGTGATGTATTACCGGATCTACAATCTGCCGATCATGAACTTCATCTTCCGCACTGCCAGGGCCATTCCGATAGCGGGGCGAGGAGAAGATCCGGCACTGTACGAGGCCGCCTTCGAGCAGATGAACGAGGCGCTGGAGGCGGGGGATGTGTTGTGCATCTTTCCCGAAGGCCAGATCACCGCGGATGGTGAGATGAACGAGTTCCGGCCGGGGATCCTGCGGGTGCTGCAGCAATGCCCGGTGCCCGTCGTGCCGGTGGCACTGCAGGGTCTGTGGGGAAGTCTGTTCAGCCGCAAGAACGGACCCGCATTCTTCAAACGGCCGCGACGCCTGTTTGCCCGCATCGGGCTGAACGCAGGTCGTCCACTGGCGGCCGAGGCGGTCACGCTGGAAGAGCTCTGGGAGCATGTTCACAATTTGCGCGGCAGCCGCCGCTGAGTGTGTGGCCAGTTTGCGAGTCAATGAAGGGTTTCGTGCAGTGCTGGCGAAATTAGTGGTCTGAGAGGTAAAGGTTCAGGGGTCTTCAGGCGCAAACCTTCCCATACAAGCACTGAAGTCACCCGTGATGCCCAACCGCCAGGAACAACAAGGCCGCCAACCTGAGCTTCGCAGGCGAAGCGAATCGGGACTCGTTGATCCTCGATTGCGCAACGATGTGCTGGCATTGATCCTGTTCGTGGGTATCGGAACGATGCTCAGTGTCAGGTTTTCCCTGGTGTCTCATCTGCAGATTCTGCTCGAGCAGCATGAGTCGATTGCATGGCTCGAAGGGGCCAGCTTCCTCATCGTCCTGCTGCTGGGGACGCTGGGCTTCCTGATCCGTCGCCTCTACGTACTGCAGTCCCGCATGGCATCGGTTGCTTCGCAACCGGTCGTTGAAATCGTCGAGGACGCAGGCCTGCACGATCCGGTCACCGAGCTGCCAGGCCGGCAGATGTGGAAGCGTCGGCTGGAGCAGGAGCTGTCGCGCAGTGTCCGGGAGAGATCTCAGGTGGCGGTCATCGCGCTGGATCTGGATCGCTTCAAACAGGTCAATGATGTGTTCGGTCAGGATGTCGGTGATGCGCTGCTGCGTGTCATGGCCAACAGGCTGACCGGCGTCGTTCGGGACATGGACACATTGCTGCGCATGGGCGCAGATGAGTTCCTGATCATCCAGCCCGGGCTGGACAGTCACGACGGTGCCGTCTCATTGGCCAAGCGCCTGATCGCCGCCACTGTCGAACCCATGCAGGTCGGGGAACATCAGATCCCGATGTCGATCAGCATCGGTATCGTTCTGTCGTCGTCCGATTGTCGTGATTGCGAGAAGCTGTTGCAGAGAGCCAATATTGCACTGGATCGTGCCAAGGTTGCGGGTGGTTCGGTGTACCGGTTCTACGAGGCCGAAATGGATCTGCAACTGCAGCTGCGTCAGCGCATGGAGCAGGATCTTCGCAAGGCGATCGACAAGGGCTCGCTGGCGCTGCATTATCAGCCGCTGTTCAATGTGACCGATCAGCGTCTTCTCGGATTCGAAGCGCTGCTGCGCTGGCAACATGCAGAACTCGGTTTTGTCTCTCCGGCCGATTTCATACCGCTGGCCGAAGAGACCGGTCTGATCATGGGGATTGGCGAATGGGTCCTCGAGCAGGCCTGCAGGGATGCGCTGCTGTGGGCGGGTGATCGCAAGATTGCCGTGAACCTGTCTCCGATACAGTTCCGTGATCCGGAATTGCCGTCCAAGATCGCCGCGATCATCAAGCGTACAGGCTTGCCGCCGGAACGTCTGGAGCTGGAGATCACCGAAGGCGTACTGATCGAGGACGCCGATACGGCACTGGCAATGCTGGTGGAGCTGAAGGCTCTGGGCGTGCGCATCTCGATGGATGATTTTGGTACCGGGTATTCGAGTCTGAGTTACCTGAAGCGTTTTCCCTTCGACAAGATCAAGATCGATCGATCGTTTGTCAGTCAGCTGGTCATCGGCAGTGAGGATGCTGCCATCGTCAGGGCCATCCTTGCCCTGGGTCATAGTCTGGGCATGATCGCGACGGCAGAAGGGGTCGAGTCCGCCGAACAGTTCGATTATCTGCAGCTGGAAGGCTGTGATGAGGCTCAGGGGTTTCTGCTGGGGCGGCCGATGCCGTTCGAATACGCACTGGCACTGTGCAAGGTGCCGGATGGGCAGCTGGAGAACGTCGTGCGTCCACTCGCGGCGGCGCATCTGCCACGCGTGGCTGCCGGTCGCGGCTGATACGGGCTGGTATGGGCTGGTATGGGCTGATACGGATGCGGATCAATCCAGTAAACTGCAGGGCCACCTGAATCATCCGCTCCCCATGTCCGTCAATGCCGATGTCGACCCTGCGTTGCTGCCCGAAGGCAGGTTGCTCTACCAGATCGATTTCCCCATCCGTTGGGGAGACATGGATGCTCTCGGGCATGTCAACAATACCGTGTACTTTCGCTACTTCGAGCAGATTCGCCTGGAATGGTATCTGCAAAGTGGCTTTGCGCCTCTGGACAGCGGCCGTGAAGGCATTCTGATCGTGGATAACCACGCCGAATATCTGAAACCTGTCGTCTATCCCATGCACGTCACCATACGCATGGGCGGGCATTCACCGGGCAGAAGCTCATTCACCAGCACGTATACCTTGTCGGTCGATGATGTTCTGTACACTCGCGGCAGTTCCCGGATCGTGTGGGTGGACACCCGGGCCGGCAAGTCCGTGGCCATGCCGGAGACGGTCAGGGCCATGCTGACGCAGAGCGGAGAGCAGACCGGTGAGTGACGGCTTCTGCATGCAGTGTGGCAGCTCGGTCAGGGCGCTGGTTCCGGCAGGCGACAATCGGCCACGCAAGGTGTGTACGGTCTGCGATCACATCCACTACGAGAATCCCAAGAATGTCGTGGGCTGTCTGCTGGAGTGGCAGGGCAAGGTTTTGTTGTGCAAACGTGCCATCGAGCCGCGGTATGGCTACTGGACGCTGCCGGCAGGATTCATGGAAAACGGTGAAAGCACGATCGAAGGCGCGGCCAGAGAAGCCTTCGAGGAGGCCACGGCCCGTTGCGACGAGCTGCGCCTGTTCTCGGTGTACAACCTGCCGCGCATCAGTCAGGTCTATCTGATGTTCCACGGTCAATTACGCGACGGCTTTGCCGAAGCCAATGAAGAGACGCTGGAGGTCCGACTGTTCGATCAGTCGGAAATACCCTGGAGCGAACTGGCTTTCCCGGTCGTGGTGGAGACGCTGACGCGCTATTACGAAATGCGTCATCAGCGCGATCGGCGGGTCTATTCGGCTGATATCTTCAGCCGTCCCGGTTCACCTCTGGAAATCGTGCGTCATCCGCACTGAGCAGCCTACAGCTCCCGAAGTTCGCGTCGCAGTATCTTGCCGACATTGGTCTTCGGCAGTTCGTCCACGAACTGAATGATTCGGGGTCGTTTGTAGCCGGTCAGCTCTTCCTTGCAATAGGCCTTGACGTCCTCTTCGGTCAGCGCCGGATCCTTCTTGACGATGACGACTTTCACCACTTCTCCGGAGTGTTCATCCGGAACACCGATCGCGCCGGCTTCCAGTACGCCGGGGTGACTGGCCAGTACGCTTTCGATTTCGTTGGGGTACACATTGAAGCCGGACACCAGGATCATGTCCTTGAGCCGGTCGACGATCTTGAAGAAACCGTTCTCGTTCATGATGGCGATATCGCCGGTGTGCAACCAGCCTTCGCTGTCGATGGCGCCGGCCGTATCGTCGGGACGATTCCAGTAACCCTTCATGACCTGAGGGCCGCGGATACACAGCTCACCGGTCTCGCCGGCGGGCAGGGCATTGTTGTCCATATCCCGGATGGAGGCATCGGTGGATGACAGAGGCAGACCGATGGAGTCGTTGTAGGCCTCCAGGTCGATCGGATTGATGCAGGCCGCCGGGCTGGTTTCGGTCAGGCCATAGGCTTCGAGCAGGGTGACGCCGGTGATCGACTTCCAGCGATCGGCCACCGCTTTCTGTACCGCCATGCCACCACCGAGCGTGAGCCGCAGATGGGAAAAGTCGATCTTGTCGAATCCGGGCGTGTTCATCAGCGCGTTGAACAGGGTATTGACGCCGGTGAAGGCCGTGAACTTCACCTTGCCCAGTTCCTTGACAAAGCCGGGCATGTCGCGGGGATTGGTGATGAGCAGGTTCAGCGCGCCCAGCTTCATGTAGGTCAGGCAGTTGGCTGTCAATGCAAAGATATGGTAAAGCGGCAAGGCCGTGATGATGACTTCGTGGCCTTCGTTGGGCTTGGCGGCGAGAATCCAGATCCAGGCCTGCTGTATGTTGCACACCATGTTGCGGTGCGTCAACATTGCCCCCTTGGCCACACCGGTGGTGCCGCCGGTGTACTGCAGAAATGCCAGATCTTCCTGATTCAGCTCTGCTTCGGCAGGTGGCAGGTCGGCCCCCTTGCTCAGTACGTCCTTCATCGAATGCGCACCGGGCAGCGAATAGGCCGGAGACATCTTCTTCACGTACTTGATCACGAAGTTGACCAGCAGGGACTTGGGGAAGTCCAGCATGTCGCCGAAGCGCGTGACAACCACATGCTCCACCTGAGTCTTGTCGATGACCTCTGCCAGGGTATGGGCAAAGGCTTCCACCACCACTATGGCCTTGGCGCCGGAGTCCTTCAGCTGGTGTTCCAGTTCGCGATCGGTATAGAGCGGGTTGGTATTGACCACCACCAGCCCGGCTCGCAGGGCGCCGAACACGACTACCGGGTATTGCAGCAGATTGGGCATCATGATGGCGATGCGATCGCCCTTCTTCAGACCAGCCTCGTGCTGACACCAGGAAGCGAACTGTTGGGTCAGCTGGTCGAGTTCCTGATAGGTGATGCTCTTGCCCATGTTCTGAAACGCGGGCCGGTCGGCGAACTTGCGGGTGGATTCGGTGAATATCTCGACCACCGAGGAATAGGCATGGGTATCAATCTCTTCCGGCACGCCCGGGGGGTATGACTTCAGCCAAGGCTTGTCCATGCTCATTCCTCTCGTCAGGTTAAGGTGTCAGCTGGTGGCGCAACACTTCTTGTATTTCTTGCCGCTGCCGCAGGCGCAAGGCTCGTTGCGGCCCTGTTTCGGTGCCTCGCGTCGGAACTGATTGACGTCAGGAACCTCGGCATCACGGAAATACCATTGTCCATGATATTTCTCGAAGACTCCACGTTCATGATGTGTATGTCGGCGCCGCGCCGCGTCTCTGTAGCGGGCGATGAATTCGATGCGGGCGCTGTTGTCATCCACCTCGCCACCATCCACGGAGAGAATCTCCAGGCCGAGCCATTGGGATTCCCGTGCCCAGCGAGCCGTTGCGGCCTCATCGATGTCCGAACGCGTGGTAGGGTGGTGGGTGGCCAGGATGAATTCCATGGCGCCCAGGGTATGTGCGGTGTAGCGTGCTCGAATCAGCGCTTCGGCGCGTTCGGCTTTCTCTTCGCCGTTGATGATGGGCTGGCAGCATCGCGCGAGTTCGAGGCCGGAGCCACAGGGGCATTGGGTCATTCGGTTACCTTGTTTGTGTCAATCAAAACAGCATTTTAGCGCAATACTCGGCCATCAATGCATGTAGATGCGGTTGCCTTCACTGTCCCTTGTATACGGGAAACGCACGTTAAGCAATGCATGGCCCAGCATTGTGACACTGGCTTCATCCCGAAATTCACCCGCCGAGGTGAACTCGAAACGGTATTCACGCCGGAAACAGCTGGCGCCGGCCGGGGTGCGGGCCAGTCGCATGCGGTTCAGGGCGACGCTCTGGTCAAGAAACTGCAATTGTTGTTGTCGACAGGCCTGCCGGGCATGGCCGATGGCGAGTTCGCGGGCGCGCGATCCTGTCCACCACAATCCGGCCAGCGCGGCGGGAATGGCCAGAACAAGCAGGTCCAACAATGGATTTCCAGTCATGGTTTGTTCAGTTCAGTGACAGACTTCAACGTCAATCCTTATACTAGGGCTGAATTCACCGGGTGTAAGACACATGACGACGATCAAGTCACTGGATGAGCAGACTCAGCTGGAGCTCGAGGCCGCCGCTTTTCGTACGCTGGTGGCACACCTGCAGAAGCGCAGCGATGTACAGAACATCGACATGATGAACCTGGCGGGCTTTTGTCGAAATTGCCTGTCGAAGTACTATGCGGCTGCGGCAGCCGAAAGAAACGTTACCCTTGATTATGAGGATGCGCGTGAGCGCGTCTATGGTATGCCCTATAGTCAGTGGAAGGAACAGTTTCAGACAGATGCAACGCCGGAGCAGCAGGCTGCCTACAAGGCAACGCACGGTTAGCCATCGAACACTTCAGCGCTTCAGCGACAGGATTCGGAGACAACGGTGAATAGAGCAGACAGCTCGTCGGACAACCCCGCAGCTCACCCGACAGAAGGACTTCCGGGGCAGTTGGCGCAGTATCTGCTCACTGCGGAGCCTGCCTGTCTGGTCGTGGTCGGGCAACCCCCTGTGACCCCCTGGTGGCAGGTACAGCCTGACGAGGCGGGGCCACGCGTCAGGACATTCGAGACTCTCGAGCAGTGTCTGGACTCGTTGCCGGAGGCCGCAGCAGACAGCAATGGGGAGACTGCCGGACACTGTATCGCAGTGATGGAGTTCGAAACTCACCCCGATCCTGCCGGCGAACACGATCTGGCCGCCGAACTGGGGCGGGCCGTGCGCCGATTCCCGGAAAGACTGATCATCAGTGTCGATACGAAAGAGCCGGATGATGCGGCTTTTTTCGCATTCGGGTTTCGCAAACTCCAGCTCGACGATCAGGGGTCGATACGTTTGTTCGAGTACTGTCTCAGCGAGTACAAGCAGGTGCCCGACTGGCTCAATGCCCGATACTGGGCCAATCCGGAACGTTTCGGGTTGACTGACGATCAGAATTCCTACGTGGAGGACGATGAGGACGATGAAGAAGAATGACATGGGACCCATCGAGATAACCGAACTGCTGGGCGACGGAATCGGGCCCGAGCTGGCGGAGTCGGTACACGCGGTGGCGGATGCCTTGCCTGTCGACTTCTTCTTTCATCAGGTGGACTGGTCACTGGGGAACCGCGAGGCTCGTGGTGAAGACGTGATCGATGAGGCAGAGGCCTCGATGCGTCTGACCAAGCTGGCGGTGAAGTATCCGACCGTGACCCGCAAGGTCAGTCCCAATGCCCTGATACGACGACGCTGCGATTTCAGCGTCATCTACCGTCCTGCCATTTCCATCAAGGGCATCCATTCCAATTTCAAGGAAGATGTCAATCTGCACATTGTCCGCATCGCTACCGGCGGTACCTATGACGATCCGGGGCAACTGATCGGCAAGGATGCGGCAGTCTCCCTGCGCATGGTGGAACGCCGGCCCTGCGAGCAGGCTGCCAAGTTTGCCTTCCAGCTGGCTCGCTCCAAGGGCATGACCTACGGCGACGGTCATTACTCCATGACCAGCTCCTCCAAGCACACCATCCAGCGGGTTACCGATGGACTGTTCGAATCGGTCGTGGCAAAGGTCCATGAGCAGTATCAGGACGTGGAACACAATGTCGAGCTGTTCGATGCCCTGCTGGCCAAGATCATCCTCAACCCGTCGGCGTTCGAGGTCGTGCTGGTGCTCAACGAGTATGGCGATTTCCTCTCCGACATGGCCTCAGGCCTGGTGGGCAGTCTCGGGACCGGTGCCAGTGGCAACTATTCCTTCGATGACAACAACGACGTGGATATCGCCATGTTCGACCCCGCCGGTGGCACGGCACCCGATATCGCCGGCAAGAACCTGGCGAACCCGGCAGCCGTTCTGCTCGCCTTCGGAATGCTGCTGGATCATGTCGATCGCTACGATCTGGGGCATGCCCTGCGCCTGAGTTTGCTGGGATGTATCGAAAATGGTCACAGCACACGCGATTTGGGCGGTAAACTCGACACCGACGAATTCACCAGGATTGTCATCGACAATATTCCGGCTCATCTGCCTGCCTGAGCACCACTGTCAATGACAATCGAAAAGCCAGATTCAACGCCTTGTTCCGCCCGAATCGTCCGGCCAGTATCACTGTCCAGCGGTTCCTCTTCTTGTAATTTGACCAGCCCCACGCCTTCGGACATTTGCATGTCGTCAAGGCCAGGACGCATTTCATGAGCGCATCACCCAAAACTTTCGACGACCATCTTTCCATGCAGGAGCTATGGGACAATTCCATGCTCGGCGGCGCCAACTCGCCCTGGCTGGAGCATCAGTACGAGCAGTACCTGAGTGACCCGAACTCCGTCGATGAAACCTGGCGCGATTTCTTTGCCAAGTTGCCGATGGTGGCGGAGAATGCGCGCGAAGTGGCGCACTCGGAAATCCGTGAGCAATTCCGGCAACTGGCGCGCAACGGCGGTGCCCGGGCCGGTGCCAGCGGCACGCTGGATGCCGCCAGCAGCACGGCGGAGCTCAAGCAGATCTATGTCACCCAGTTGATCAACGCCTATCGGGTGCGCGGTCACCAGTTGGCGAAGACCGATCCACTGGGTCAGCACACGGCGGCCATGGTGCGGGAAGTGCGCCTGCATGAAAACGGTCTGTCCGAGTCCGATCTGGACACCGTGTTTCAGACCCCCTCGCTGGAAGGTATCGATCAGGCACCACTGAAGGACATCATTGCGCACCTGGAAAAATGCTATTGCGGCTCGATCGGTTACGAATTCATGTACATCGATTACACGCCGCAGAAGGACTGGCTGCAGCAACGGATCGAGAGCGTGGCATCGGCGCCGACGCTGAACCCGGAAACCCGTGAGTGGATACTGCAGCGGGTCACGGCGGCCGAGAGCATGGAACGGCACCTGGGGTCACGCTATGTCGGCCAGAAGCGATTCTCGCTGGAAGGGGGCGAGAGTCTGATTGTCGTCATGAGTGAGCTGGTCAGGCGCGCCGGAGCGGCCGGAGTCAAGGACATCGTCATCGGCATGGCGCATCGTGGTCGACTCAATGTGCTGGTCAACATTCTCGGCAAGAATCCGGCCGAGCTGTTTCAGGAATTCGAAGGCAAGCATAATGAAAGCCTGTCCTCGGGTGACGTGAAATACCATCAGGGCTTCAGCTCCGACATCAAGACCTCGCATGGTCACATGCACCTGTCCCTGGCCTTCAATCCGTCCCATCTGGAAATCGTATCCCCGGTAGTCGAAGGATCGGTACGTTCGCGGCAGGATCGCTACGGCGACAAGAACGGCGACAAGGTCATACCGATTGCCATTCATGGTGATGCGGCCTTTGCCGGGCAGGGTGTGGTCATGGAAACCTTCAACATGGCTGACTCCCGCGGATTCTCCACCAAGGGAACCGTGCACATCATCGTCAACAACCAGATCGGCTTCACCACCAGCAACGTGGCCGATGCGCGTTCCACGCTGTATGCCACGGATGTGGCGAAAATGATCAATGCCCCGATCTTCCACGTCAATGGCGATGATCCGGAAGCGGTGTTCTTCGTCACTCAGCTGGCGCTGGATTTCCGCATGGCCTTCAAGAAGGATGTCGTCATCGACATGGTCTGCTACCGCCGCCATGGCCACAATGAAACCGATGAGCCCTCGGTCACGCAGCCCATCATGTACAAGTCCATCAAGTCACTGCCCACGACCCGCGCACTGTACGCCGGGCATCTGGCCGAGGCCGGTGTGGTCAGCGCGTCGGATGCCGATCGCATGGTCGAGGACTACCGCAAGGCGCTGGACGATGGCAAGAACGTGGCACCGGATGTGATCGAAGGCCTGAAGGAAGCGCCCGAGCTGGCGGTGGACTGGTCGATCTATCAGGAGAAGGACTGGCAGGTGCCCTACGATGCGAGTGTGCCACTGGCCACGCTGCAATCACTGGCCACCAGTCTGACGACTCTGCCCGATGGGCTGGTGTTGCATTCACGTGTCAAGAAGATCGTCGAGGATCGTCGCAAGATGACCGCCGGCGCCCTGCCGCTGGACTGGGGTTACGCAGAGACGATGGCCTATGCCACGTTGCTGGACTCTGGCTACTCGGTCCGACTGTCCGGCCAGGATTGTGGTCGAGGCACGTTTGCGCATCGGCACGCGGTATTGCACAATCAGGCTGCCATGGGTGCCTACGTTCCACTTCGCGAGCTGACCGACAAGGCCAATTTTCTGGTCATCGACTCTGTGCTGTCGGAAGAAGCCGTGCTCGGCTTCGAATACGGTTATGCCACGGCCGACCCCAATACCCTGGTCATCTGGGAGGCACAGTTCGGCGATTTCGCCAACGGTGCGCAGGTACTGATCGACCAGTTCATCAGCTCCGGAGAGACCAAATGGGGTCGGCTCTGTGGGCTGACTCTGCTGCTGCCTCATGGTTATGAAGGTCAGGGGCCCGAGCACTCTTCTGCGCGACTGGAACGTTTTCTGCAGTTGTGTGCCGAGGACAACATGCAGGTTCTGGTGCCCAGTACCCCTGCACAGTGCTATCACATGCTGCGGCGTCAGATGGTACGCAAGATGCGTCGTCCCATGATCGTCATGTCACCCAAGAGCCTGTTGCGACATCGCCTGGCCGTGTCGACGCTGGAAGATCTGGCCGATGGCACTTTCCTGCCGGTCATTCCGGAAATCGATGATCTGAAACCTGCCGGAGTCGATCGACTGGTGTTCTGCAGTGGCAAGGTGTATTACGATCTGCTGGAAGCACGCCGCGAAAAGGAAATCTCCAATGTCGCGCTGGTTCGCCTGGAGCAGCTCTATCCTTTCCCATACGATGCCATGACTGAAATCGTCAAGCAGTATCCGAAAGCAAAATCGATTGTCTGGTGTCAGGAAGAGCCTCGCAACCAGGGTGCCTGGCGATCCAATCGTCACCGTATCGAACGTGTACTACCCAAGTCCGTCAAGGAGGTGGAGTTCGCCGGTCGTGCGCCGTCGGCTTCACCAGCCAGTGGTTACATGAATCAACATCTGATTGAACAGAAACGACTGGTGGAAGAAGCGTTGGGCTTGATACCCAATAGTCAGTCTCACTAATCTACACTACCTAACTGAAACCGATGAAAAAGGGCCGTCATTCATGACTTCCGAGATCAAAGTGCCAACATTGCCTGAATCAATTGCCGATGCGTTGATTGTTACGTGGCACAAGAAGGAGGGCGATCCGGTTCGCCGCGATGAAGTGCTTGTCGATATCGAAACGGACAAGGTCGTCATGGAAGTGCCTGCTGCCGAAGATGGTGTGCTGGGCAAGATCATCGAAGACGAAGGCACTACGGTATCCGCCCATCAGGTCATCGGGTCCATCGAGGCAGCCTCCGCCGGTGGTGATGAAAAGCCGGCCAGCAGCGAAGCGCCTGCAGCGGCAGAACCTGCCGAAGAGCCGGCAGAGGCGGAAGATGGCAAGGTCGGTCAGACCAGTCCGGCGGTGCGCAAGGCGCTGGCCGAGCATGGTCTGCAGGCCGCTGATGTCAAGGGTACGGGCAAGAATGGTCGTCTGACCAAGGCCGATGTCGAAAAGCATGCGGCGGCTCAGTCCAAGGCGGCTCCAGCGCCTGCTGCTGCTCCAGCCGCCGCAGCGGCACCGGCGGCATCCTCGAGCAGCGCACCTCTGCCGATCGCTGCCGATGGCGAGCGAGTCGAAAAGCGAGTGCCGATGACGCGTCTGCGTGCTCGCATTGCCGAGCGTCTGCTGAGCGCCACGCAGACGACCGCGATGCTCACCACCTTCAACGAAGTGGATATGAGCGGCTTCATTGCTCTGCGGAATCAATACAAGGACAAGTTCGAGAAGTCACATGGCGTCAAGCTCGGCTTCATGTCGATCTTCCTCAAGGCCTCCACCGAGGCATTGAAGCGTTACCCCGATATCAATGCGTCCATCGATGGTGATGAGGTGGTCTACCACGGCTATTGCGACATCGGTGTGGCGGTCTCTTCCGATCGAGGTCTGGTCGTGCCGGTGCTGCGCAATACCGAGCATATGTCACTGGCAGATGTCGAAAAGACGATCGGTCACTATGCCGAGAAGGCCCGTGATGGCAAGTTGTCCATCGATGAAATGACTGGCGGCACCTTCACCGTGTCCAACGGTGGTGTATTCGGCTCCTTGCTGTCCACACCCATCCTGAACCCTCCGCAAAGTGCCATTCTTGGCATGCATGCAACGCAGGATCGTCCGATAGCGGTCAATGGTGAAGTCGTCATTCGACCAATGATGTATATCGCATTGAGCTACGATCATCGCATCGTCGATGGCAAGGGTGCGGTCGGTTTCCTGAAAACCATCAAGGAGTTGGTGGAAGATCCGGCACGGATCGTTTTCGACCTGTAACGGCACCATCTGGTCGAGATGATGGCGATTCTGCCGAGTCGCCATCATCCGGCAATCGCTGTTCGACAACTGTGTGAATGCCGATGGCAGGGGCATGCCGCGAATCGCTCATGACCTGCATTCGCATTGCCCGCACAGACAGCCCCTCCGGCCGGCTAGCCATAGGCATGGTTGCAATCAGAGCGGCAGATGGCCTAGATTCACAAGGAAGGAAAGTGTGACGGGTTTGTCAAAAGTCTGATCTGCCCGTGACATCGATAGTGATTTCCGAGGTTGACGAGGTCTGGACTGGCCTTGTTGTGTCGATCAGTGTTGTCATGAGTCTCCGTGCGATGGAACGGATTTCGGTGGTTCGTTAGCTGATGGTCCTGCCTGGCACGATTCTGCCTGCACATTGATCCCTCTCTCGAATTGAAGGATCTGATCATGCGGACCGCTCTGGTGGTATTTCCGGCTTTGCTCCTGGCTTGTCTTCTTCCCGTTGCAGCCCTGGCCGATGATGAACCACCCGGTCTGCCCGACAGCCTGAGCAGTGCCCGATATTCGGCCACCGCGGGCGAGATTTTCTGGACACCGGCAAGCGACAATGTCTTCGTGACGGGCTATCACGTGGTCCGCGATGGCGAATCCCTCGGAATCAGAGACGCCCGCAGCGTGTTCGAGCCCACGTTGATACCCGATCAGTCCTACACCTATCAGGTCAGTGCTGTCGACAGGGCAGGCAATGAAGGGCCGGCCATGCAAGTCGATATCTCCGCGCGTTCGGGTGTGGGGCTTGAGGGGCAACCCGCCGATGACGATGGCGGTGGGAGCACTGCCGGCACGGACGGGGGCAGCGATTCGGGAACAGGTGCCGGCAACGGGACTGATGGTGGCAGTGACGGAGCTACAGATGGAGGCACCGGCGGAGAGACCGATGGCAGTACCGATGGTGGGTCCGACACGTCCGGTGGTGACAGTGGTGGCAGCGACGACGATGACGGCCTGAAACTGTATCTCGATCGCAGTCGGGTCACTCTGGTCGAAGGTGACTCGCAGGGTGTCTCCATCGCGATCAAGCTCAATCGCATCAAGCGTGACAAGCGCCCGGTCAGCCTGTCATTGGAAACAAGCGACAGAGATCGTCTGGGGCTGCGACACACCTTCTCCCCTGCCGAGTTGTCACCACAGCAAACCGACTCGGTGTTGAATCTGCAACTGGACGTCACGGCTGCGCCGCTCTTGTTGCACGAGCGATTCTTCCAGATCGTGGCCGACGATGGTGTGTCCATCACCCGCATTGCGCTGATTGTCGACGTGACACCGACGGCAGCACCGGATGTCTATCTGCTGGTCGGGCAGAGCAATATGGAAGGGTATAGTGAAGAAGGCAGTCGGGAGCAGTACCCGGGTGGCAGAGACGAGAGAAACGAACGCATTCTGCAGCTCAATGTACAGCCCAACAACAGACGCCTGTTTCCGGATGATGCCTCGTTCTCCGACGAAAAGAGCA
Source organism: uncultured Granulosicoccus sp. (assembly GCA_947495035.1). Classification (GTDB taxonomy): domain Bacteria; phylum Pseudomonadota; class Gammaproteobacteria; order Granulosicoccales; family Granulosicoccaceae; genus Granulosicoccus. The sequence goes on along the minus strand of CANLXI010000026.1, from coordinate 63,531 downwards.
ACATTCTCGAGCCGATGTTCGTACCGGCCGAGGACCCCCTGCACGAACCTCGTTACATCCAGGTCGATGGCAAGGGCGCTACCTTTGTCGGTCTGGGTCTGACCTTTGCCAAACAGGCTCTGCGCATGACCACCGCGGATATCTATCTTGTTCCGTCGGCGTGGGGAGCGACCGGTTTCTGTGCCAATGCCAACGGTAATCTGGCCTGGAATGCGGCTCCCACCAGCGAGACGTTTCTCGGCGGCAGCTTGCTGACCAATCGTGCGCTGACGCGGTTGAACATGACGTTGCGGGAAAGTGGCGGTGTGTTACGCGGCATCCTCTGGCACCAGGGAGGTGCGGACTCGAACAATCCGGATTGCGCCAGAACCTATGCGCAGAACCTGCAGACCCTGGTTCATCGGCTGAGACGAGAGGCCAGGCAGGATGCGCGTGGACCGGCTGCTCGCGGTAATGGCGCGGAAATTCCGCTGATCGTGGCCACGCAAAGCAAGGGTGATGATGAACGAGGGAATTTCTCCATCTACAACCCCAGCAAGCAGCTGGTGGATGCGGCTCATCGAACCGTCAGTGATTACATACCGCATTCGACGTTTGTCAATAATGACGATCTCGTGCCGCCACAGTATCCATGTGGACAGGTTTCCTGCGTGCATTTCGGCGCTGCGGCGTTGCGGGAGCAGGGTCGCCGCTTTCATGCCGCCCTGAAGGGGCTGTGGAGCGCGCTGGATACCTATCATTATTGATTCCGAATACAAGGGCGGGTCGATCTCGGGCAGGGTGTCAGCGGCTTCAGCCGGGTCTTTTGCCTGCCGATGTCTGCCTGGCCCTTGTCTCCATGGCGTCGAGTTCATAGCTTGTGCGCTAGAAATGACTCCTGCGCGATATACTGTGGAGTCTGTTACTCAACCAAAACCCAGGATTCACCATGGCCGATGTCTATGATGTAGTTGTGATTGGTGGTGGCCCCGCCGGTTACGTAGCTGCCATTCGCGCAGCACAGCTGGGGCTGAAGACAGCTTGCGTCGAAAAATGGATCAACAAGCAGGACAAGCCGGCATTGGGCGGCACCTGTCTGAACGTTGGCTGCATTCCTTCCAAGGCACTGCTGGAAAGCACCGAGCTGTACGAGACCGCTCGTCACAACTTCTTTGATCTTGGTATCAATGTCGGCGAGGTTTCGCTCGATGTGCCCAAGATGATTTCCCGCAAGGATCAGATCGTCAAGGATCTGACAGGCGGTGTAGCCATGTTGTTCAAGCACAATGGTATCGATTGGCTGCAGGGCGAAGGTCAACTTCTGGCAGACAAGCAGGTTCAAGTCACCGATCAGAAAGGCAAGAAGACCACGGTTCAAGCCGGCAACGTCATTCTGGCAACCGGTTCCGTACCAATCGAACTGTCAGCCACGCCGCTGGATGGCGACATCGTGGTGGATTCTGCCGGCGCCCTGGACTGGGAAGACGTTCCGTCCAGCGTCTGTGTCATCGGTGCCGGTGTCATCGGTCTGGAGCTGGGCAGTGTATGGCGCCGCATGGGATCCGAAGTGGTCCTGCTCGAGGCGCAGGATACCTTTCTGCCGATGGTCGATGGTGCCGTGGCAAAAGAGGCCAAGCGCGCCTTCGAAAAGCAGGGTCTCGAGATTCTCCTGAGCACTCGTGTCATGGGAAGCGAAGTCAAGAAAGGCAAGGTTGTCGTCAGCTATCAGGACAGTGAAGGCGATCATGAGAAGACTTTCGACAAGCTGATCGTGGCCGTTGGCCGACGGGCCTATACCGACAATGTCTGTGCCTCCGAAGCCGATGTGCAACTGGATGAGCGCGGTCTGATTCACGTCAATGAATACTGTGAAACCAATGTGCCGGGCGTCTACGCCATCGGTGATGTCGTACGCGGACCGATGCTGGCTCACAAGGGCTCGGAAGAGGGCGTCATGGTTGCGGAACGCATTGCCGGTGAACACGCTTCGGTCAATTACGACGTCATGCCGAATGTCATTTACACGCACCCGGAAGTGGCCTGGGTTGGCAAGACCGAGGAGCAGATCAAGAGCGAAGGCATCGACTATCAGGTTGGCAGCTTTCCCTTTGCCGCCAGTGGTCGTGCCAAGGCCAAGGGTGATACCACCGGTCTGGTCAAGATCATTCGTGACAAGAGCAACGACCGCGTACTGGGCGCACACCTGATCGGTCCCAGCGCGTCCGAGCTGCTCGGACAATCGGTGCTGGCCATGGAATTCGATGCAACCGTCGAAGACATCGCCCACACCATCCACGCCCACCCCACCTTGTCCGAGGCCATGCACGAAGCCGCCCTCAGCGCCGACGGCCGCGCCATCCACATCGGCAACCGCAAGCGCAAATAACCCGGGTCGGACCACCCCAAGTCCCTGATTTATAACCCGGGTCGGACCACCCCAAGTCCCTGATTTACAAGACTTGGCTCCTCCGATTCGCATGCCTCGTTGAGCTAAACCGCCCTTTTTGATATCAGAAAGGGCGGTTTAGTCGTTCTTGCGGAATGGCTACGGCTTGAAAACCCGAACACCCGGGTCGGACCACGACAAGCTCCTGATTCCACAGTCTTTTCACCTCCAGCTTGCATGTTCCTGTGAGCTAAACAGCTCTTTTCACTGTCAGAAAGGGCGATTCAGTCATCTCGCACTACCATGACCGCTCCGTTTTCAGGCGCAGTGAGTGTGTGTTTGCGGATCATTGGTAGCGCCCAGCGGCTGGTCACTGGGCATCGAATGGAGAACTTGACAGAGGTGTGTGGAATGAAAGGACGGTCGATCATTCTGTTGGTCCTGGCCGAGGTGGCGGCGATGACACTGTGGTTCGTGTCGTCGGCAACGCTGGCTGATCAGCAGTCGGAAATACAGGCTGGTGCCTTCAAGACGGCCCTGCTGGTGTCCGGTGTTCCAGCAGGTTTTGTCGCCGGAGCCCTGTATGTCGCGATGACCGGTATCGCCGATCGATTCGACCCGCGTCGTGTCTTCGCCGTGGCCGCACTGCTGGCTGCCGTGGCCAATGCTGCAATGCTGCTGGTGCCTCCCGGCAGTACACCCGCCATACTCTTGCGCATATTCACCGGCTTCTGCCTGGCAGGTGTCTATCCGGTCGGCATGAAGATCATGGTGGGCTGGGGCAAGGAGGATCGTGGCTGGCTGGTTGGACTACTGGTTGGTGGGCTGACGCTGGGATCTGCCGCCCCCCATCTGCTGTCCTGGCTGGGCGGTTCCAATTGGCAACTGACCACACTGGCGGCATCGTGTCTGTCAGTGCTGGCTTCCTTGCTGGTTCTGCAGACCCGGCTCGGTCCCTATCACACGACTCAGGCCCGGTTCGATGCACGACAGATCACGCTCGCCTGGACTGACATTCGCCTGCGGCGCGCCTTTCTCGGCTATCTGGGTCATGTGTGGGAGCTCTATGCCATGTGGGGCTGGGTGGCACCTGCCGCCGCTGCGTCCTATGCGCTGCGCATGAGTCCCGAGCAGGCGCTTGAATGGTCGAAACTGACAGCGTTCGTTGCCATCGGATCCGGTGCGTTGCTGTGCCCGTTTGCCGGGCGCTTTGCCGATCGTCTGGGCAAGGCTGAACTGACGATTCTGGCCATGGGCTGTAGTTGTCTGGCCGCCTTGCTGGCAGCGGTGGTCTTCGGTGGTCCGGCCCTGCTGGTCGCCGCCGTTTTCATTTTCTGGGGTCTGGCCATCATTCCTGACTCGGCACAGTTCTCTGCACTGGTGGCAGACTTTGCGCCACCGGAGGCCACGGGCAGTCTGATGTCCCTGCAGACCGCTTTGGGCTTTGCACTGACGATCGTGACGGTGCAGTTGACCCCGCTGATTGCCGAGAGCGTCGGCTGGCCCTTGCTGTTCTGCTTTCTGGCGCTCGGACCATTTGCCGGTATTCTGGGTATGTGGAAACTGCGGCGCGGCTATCGGTCGGCATGAAGTTCGATACTCGCATGGCGTGATGCGATCGAATACAGCGTAGCCTGGCCAGGGTAGTTGCCGAGTACGTGAATGGCAGTGATGGCGCTGCAGAAGGCCAGCAGTCTTGCAAAAGTCGGCAGGCGCAGCACCGGTGCGGTGTGAAGCTGCCATGCAAAGGCGGTAAGCAGGCCATAACCCAGAGCCATGCCGGCTATGACATCACTTGGCCAGTGTACGTGCAGATACACACGCGAAATGGCGACAGCCGATGCCATCACGAAGCCAGCGGCATGAATCAGGCAGCGCTGGCGAGGTCGACGGCCGTAGGCCAGTATCAGGGCCACCAATCCCCAGGTTACGGCAGCCGTACAGGCATGACCACTGGGGAAGCTGAAGCTGTCGAGTGTGATGCTCGGTACATCGGGTCGTGCACGAGCCAGAATCGACTTGATCAGGGACACACTGAGCATCGCACTGAGACCGACGCACAGCAGATGTAACGCCAGCCACCAGCGACGCAGACAAAGCAGCCCGGCGATCACGGTCGCGACCATCCATAGCGCCAGCGACAGATCACCGAGCATGGTCAGTACCACCATGAGCCGATCGGTGCCGTCGCTGCGCAGCCCCTGCACGACGGCCGCCAGGCTGGCATCCCATTGTGCAAGTCCGGGTACGTTGACAACGCTCAGTAGCAGGCTTGCAAACAGACCAAGGGCCAGGATAACCGCAAGCAGATAACGCTTCAGGATATCGACAGACTGAAACTGGATGGAAGGCGCGGGCATGGGCTTGGGCGCGGCGGCTGGCGCTTGGCTGCTATCAGGGTGCCGCCTCATTGTATATCATCGCTGCATGAACTCCCCTGACAGGCAATTCGACTACATCATCGTGGGGGCCGGGTCGGCAGGTTCGGTGCTTGCCAATCGTCTTAGCGAATCCGGGCGGCACTCTGTGCTCGTACTGGAAGCCGGGGGAAGCGATCGGCGTTTGTATGTGCAGCTGCCGATCGGTTACGGCAAGACCTACTACGATGAGCGGGTCAACTGGAAGTATCTGACGGAACCTGTTGCACAGCTGGATGAACGAGTCAGCTACTGGCCACGTGGCCGGGTGCTCGGTGGTTCCAGTTCCATCAATGCCATGGTGTACGTGCGTGGCCATGCCAATGATTTCCGGGAATGGGAGGAGGCAGCTCCCGGCTGGGGCTGGCGTGATGTGGAGCCGCTGTTTCGTCGCATGGAGCACTGGCGCGGCAAGCCCGACGAGCGGCGCGGCAGCAATGGTCCGCTGACCGTGACCGATATCTCGGCCCTGGCACACCCCTTGTGCGAGCGTTATCTGCAGGCCGCGCAGGAAATCGGCCTGCCGAGTGTCGATGATTACAATGCGGGTGAGATGGAAGGGGCAGCGCTCTACCAGATCACCACGGACCATGGATGGCGTGTCTCCGCTGCCAGAGCGTATCTGCGACCAGCGATGCAGCGTGCCAATCTGATCGTGCAGACGCACTCTCTGGTCAGGCAGATACTGTTTAGCGGCAGCGGGGCAAGCGGAGTCGAATACCTGCACGAGGGGGTCGTCAGGCGGGCGCTGGCGAGGGCGGAAGTGGTTCTGTGTGCCGGTGCCGTCAACTCACCGCAGCTGATGCAGCTCTCGGGTCTGGGGCCGCGGGATACCCTGCAGGCAGCCGGTGTCAGTGTGCGTCAGGACATGCCGGCGGTAGGTCGACACCTGAGTGATCATCTCGGCGCCGATATCGTCTGTCGTTCCACGGTTCCCACCTTGAACCAGTCGCTGGGGCCATGGCATGGAAAGTTGCGCGCAGCATTGCAGTTTCTGGCAGCTGGCAAGGGGCCGCTGTCGCTGAGTTTGAACCAGGCGGGCGGATTCGTGCGCAGTTCAGAAGCGCTCAAGGGGCCGGATTTGCAATTGTATTTCTCTCCGGTGAGTTACACACGAGCGCCTCCCGGTACACGTCCATTGATCAGCCCCGATCCGTTTCCGGGATTTCTGCTCGGTTTCAATCCCTGCAAGCCGACGAGCACCGGTTCTATCGATATCGTCAATGCCGATGCTCACTGTGCGCCGCGCATTCAGCCGAACTATCTGGCTACCGAACACGATCGCGAACTGATGCTCGAGGGCATGCATCTGATGCGCAGACTGTGCGACACCAGGGCGCTGGCATCGATCATCGAGCAGGAGGTCTATCCTGGCAGATCCGTACACAGCGACGAGCAGCTGATGGCGTTCATTCGAGCCAATGCCTGGACGGTCTTTCATCCTGCCTGTACTTGTCGGATGGGGAAAGGCATTGATTCCTCCGTGGTGGATCACAAGCTGCGTGTTCATGGCATCGGCAGACTGCGGATTGCCGATGCATCGATTTTTCCAACCATTCCCACGGGCAATACCAACGCCACGGCCATCATGGTCGGTGAGCGCGCCGCTGACTTGTTACTCGCGGATGCGCCATGAAGCGCGTATACACGTTACCCTTCGAGCCATTGCCCGCTGCCTGACCCCTGCCCCGTGATTTCGAACATGTCCCTGTATCGTCCTTTCTTTCGGTTTATTCTGCTCTGTGCGGCCTGTCTGGTACTCACAGGTTGTGCCAGCATCGAGCGAGCGCAGGACCGATCAGCCGATCTGCCCGATGCGGCCGATTCGAAACGCAGCCTTCCCGGCAATGGTGTGGAGAGTGATGGCAATGCGAAATCGAACGAAACGGATGAAGGTCCGGAGGTCGGTACAGAGCGTGCCGCCGCCCCCGATATCGATCTGTCGTCCGATCGCAGCAGCGCCTTGCAGGATGATGGCAGGACCGGCGGTGCGGTTTCCGAACGCGTCAAGGAAGAGCGAGCTGATGCCTTCAACCCCTATGTGCTGACCGCGCACAAGCACAATTTCATTCTGCCGGTGAGCTATACCACCGGTATCAATGAAGCCATCTATCGAGAAAACGATGTTCCTCTGCGAGAGGGTCTGCAACCGGCCGAGGTGAAGTTCCAGATCAGTCTGAAGAGTCAGCTGAACGAGGCTGACCTGTTTCTGAAGGACGATTCCCTGTCATTGGGAATCACACTGGAAGCCTGGTGGCAACTGTATTCCAGTGATCTGTCCAGTCCTTTTCGCGAAACGAATTACCAGCCCGAGATTTTCTATCTGGTGCCCTTGCTGTGGGGGCCATTCGGTGGCAACACCGCCGTCGTGTTCGGTCTGGAGCATCAATCCAATGGTCAGGTGCAGGGATTGTCCCGTAGCTGGAATCGCCTGTATACCACGCTGATCTACGAGCGCGGACCGTTGGTGGCCAGTATCAGGCCCTGGTACCGATTGCCGGAAAAATCCAAGGAGACTCCGGACGATCCGGAAGGCGATGACAACCCGGACATTCTCGATTTCATGGGGCACGGTGAAATGGGCGTGTCATGGCGCGACAGCAAGAACGAATATGCCATTCGCGTACGCGGCAATACATCGACCGGCAAGGGAGCCGTGACGATCGGCTGGACTTTTCCGTTCTTTGCCAAGTTTCGTGGCTTTGTACAGTTCTTCAGCGGCTATGGTGATTCCCTGATCGATTACGATCACTATCAGCAGCGACTGGGCGTGGGTGTCGCACTGACCAACCTGTTCTGATCAGACCGCTCACGTCAGTCAGGCTGTGGACCACGGACCACGGACCACGGACCACGGACCACATACTACTGACGGCGAACGGCGAACGGCGAACGGCGAACCGCTGACAGATGGCAAAGCGCAAACTCAGAAGCCAGAAGCCAGAAGCCAGAAGCCAGAAGCCAGAAGCCAGAAGCCAGAAGCCAGATGCCAGATGCAGGTCGAAAGTTGAAAGTTGAAAGTCCTCAGACAGTTCAACTGCCGAGTACGAATTCATGACCACTGCGCCATTGCTGCTTGCCGAAATAATCCAGTAGGGCGGCACGCGCCACGGGACCTGCCACGGCGCCGATGACCAAGGCATCACAACGGCGCTCTGGCAGTTGCTCGTAGCTGATGACCGGTTTGCCACGTTTCGATCGCTGGGGGCCGTGTCGGTGCAGATCCACGAAGCCCTCAACGCTGGCGCCTTCCCGGGTGAGAGCGTCATGCCATTGGCGAGCATTGCGCCCGGTGCCGCATAGCCAGACAGACCGTCCGTTGGCGAGCCCCAGACCGCTGCGTGCATCGCAGGCCGCTTGCGCTCGACAAGCGGCGAATGCGTCGCGACGATAGCGCGAGTCGGCATACGTCAGCCGCTCCGGATGTTCCTGCCAGTCCAGTAGCACCGCATCGGGTTTGCCAACCCGGACTCCCGCCAGGGTGGCCCGCAGGACAAGATCGTAGTCTTCCGGACCGTCGAAGTCTCGATAGGGTCCGATGCGTTGCCAGATATCCCGGTGTGCCATCAGGGTCGGATGTGGCAAAGGGCATTCGATGAAGCGGGCGGCCAGAATATCGGCATGGCTGGTCAGCGCATTGAGCCACTGTGCATATTCCCGGTTGCCGCGAGCGATGGTGTCCGTGTTGCCTGCAGAGTCGACGAAACGAATACGACCACCGCACAGTTGGGTTCCTGTCGGTCCCTGCAGATGTGTCAATTGCGCAGCCAGTCGATCGGGATAGGCGATATCGTCATCATCCATGCGGGCCAGATAGTGTCCACGCGCCTCTGCCAGGCCGGTATTCAGGGCGCCGACAATGCCGGCCCGGCGTCGTGGCACGATCCGGATGCGCGGATCTCGAGGTAGCTGGTCTGACAGTTGCCCGATCTCCTGCTGACCGATCAGCAACAGCTCGAATGATTTCATTGACTGAGCCAGGATGCTGGCGATGGCGGCGTCAGTGGAGGGCCGCCACTGGCGCACCGGCATGAGGATGGAAACCTCGGGTCTCAACATGAACTGGCGAGATCGATGTCGATGGGTTCGCGCCGTGCCATGTCTGCCTCTCCTGATTCGTTGTTATGCCGTTATAGTAAGCATGATAGTCATCAGGCAACGGCGTCATGCAATCGAACCCGGCACAAATGTTCATCGTCTCGGCCCCCTCCGGGGCTGGCAAGACCAGTCTGGTAAGGCGAGCCATCAATGAATTGAAGGATTTGACAGTAGCGGTGTCGCACACCACCCGTCCACAGCGACCTGCCGAGGAGGAGGGAGTCGACTACCACTTTGTCGATCGCGAGACTTTCAGGAACATGATCGATTCGGATCAGTTTCTGGAGTATGCCGAGGTGTTCGGCAATTACTACGGAACCAGCATGAGTTCGGTCAATGACGATCTGGCAGCCGGGCAGGACGTCATTCTGGAAATCGACTGGCAGGGCGCTGCCCAGGTGCGGCAGAAGTTCTCCGAGGTGATTTCCATCTTCATTCTGCCGCCATCACGCAACACACTGATCGAACGGTTACGCGGAAGAGGGCAGGATAGCGTTGAAGTCATCGAGCGGCGCACTACCGAGGCAGTACTGGAAATGCGCCAATACCATCGCGCCGATTATCTGATCATCAATGATGATTTCGATGAAGCTCTGTGCGAGCTGAAATCCGTGGTAATCAGTCACCGAGTCCTCAAATCCAGGCAAGCGCATCGACACGCCGGCCTCATTACAAGCCTGACGCACGATTGAAACACTCCTTGCAGGTATGCCTGTCCGTCACAACACCTGTTATTGTGGCTGAATCGATGGCAAAACAGCCGGACAAGTCTGTTTCAGATTGCAAATTGCTGATCCATGGTCTGGCGTTTGCGTACAGAAGACTCTAGACTAGAATGTTCAGCTATTTGCAGGATTAGCCTTCATGGCACGAGTTACCGTAGAAGACAGCCTGGCGCAGGTCAACAACCGTTTCGATCTCATTCTGATCGCGTCCAAGCGTGCACGTAACATCTCCATGGGTGCCGAACCCATGGTACCCGATGACAACGACAAACCTACCGTCATCGCGCTGCGTGAGATCGCGGATGGACTGGTTGGCGAAGATATCCTTCAGGAAGCTCCTCCTCCGGCAGCACCTGTCGAACCAGTAATCTATGACAAAGATCTGCGCGAAGATTTCTGAGTGCTGTCCAGAGTTGCTCTGGACAGACTCGGCCGTAGTCTCTGCACTGCTCACAATCGAGCGGTGTAGTTCTCCTTTTCGTGTTTCCGGAGTCGGTTACCACTAGTGGCCGGCGGAGATATCCCCAAGTCCGGCGTCTTGCCTCCCGGTCCTGCGGGTCATCTCCACAGTGATCCATCCGATGGACCATCCAGTCGCCCGATGAGCGGGCCAGTGATCAGCCGAGTGGCCGATCACCGCGACGACCGTGGCAGTGCCTCGGCCCTGTCTCCCTCCCCTCATCACACGACTGCACCGGTATCGGCCATGGGCACCACTCCGAGCGATGTTTCCGCCGCCATCAAGACTGGCAAACCACCCAAACGGGCATCCGCCAGAGCGCGCGCAGACAGTTTCGGTACCGATGACGACCCTCGAACCGGGGACTCCTTCGGCGCGCCCGTAGCCATCGATGCGGCGCTCGACAGCAACGCATCAGCCAGCGATGGAAAGCTCGAAGGGCGAGCCTATGCGGCGCTGGTCGAACAGATGAGCAGTCGCTACAGCACCGAGCAGATTGCCGAGGTGTCGCGCGCCTACATTCTGGCGCGTGATGCGCACAGTGAGCAGAAACGCAGTTCGGGTGAACCCTATATCGTTCACCCCATCGCGGTGGCCGGCATCGTTTTCGAGATGCAACTGGATCACCACGCTGTCATGGCGGCCCTGATGCACGACGTCCTGGAAGACACTCCCGTGAGCCGGGAGACGCTGGTCAAGGCGTTCGGCGAAGAGGTCACCCACATCGTGGATGGCGTCAGCAAGTTGAACCATCTCAAGTTTCGCTCGAAGAAAGAGGCGCAGGCTGAGAGCTTTCGCAAGATGCTGCTGGCCATGGTGACCGACATCCGGGTCATTCTCATCAAGCTGGCTGACCGCTTGCACAACATGCGCACCATCGGTGCCCTGCGACCGGACAAGCGACGGCGTATCGGCAAGGAAACCCTGGAGGTCTATGCGCCCATCGCCACTCGGCTCGGCATGTTCACGATCAAGACCGAACTCGAAGATCTGGGGTTTCGGGCGCGTTATCCGGCTCGCAGTCGGGTACTGGAGGCAACGGTTGCACAGTCACACCGCAATCGCGAACAGCTGATTGGTCGGGTGGCGGACCGGATCACGGCGACATTGAGCGAAAAGGGGGTGGAAGCCACGGTCACCGGCCGGGAAAAGCATCTGTACAGCCTCTATAACAAGATGTTGAAGAAGCAGCTGCCCTTTCAGCGAGTCTTCGACATTCTCGCCTTGCGAGTCGTGGTGGATACGCGCGAAGAGTGTTACCAGGCTCTGGGGCTGATTCACCAGATGTATGCACCGATCTTTTCGCGCTTCAAGGATTACATCGCGGTGCCCAAGCAGAATGGCTATCAGTCACTGCATACCGTGTTGAACCATGGGTCCGACGGCACCCCCATCGAGGTGCAGATTCGCACACATGAGATGGATGCAACTGCCGAGTCAGGCATTGCTGCGCACTGGGCCTACAAGAATGAGGAGAGTTCGGCGTCCGCGGCAAGTGAAACACCCGATTGGCTATCCCGGCTGGTGGATATGCAGGACAGCTCCTCGGATACCGTGGAGTTCGTTGAGAACGTCAAGGTCGACCTGTATCCGGGCGAGATCTATGTCTTCACGCCCAAGGGCAAGATCATCCAGTTGCCGCGCAATGCCACACCGGTGGACTTCGCCTATGCCGTGCATTCGGAAGTGGGCAACAAATGCGTATCCGCCAAGATCGACCGCCGGTTGGCATCACTCAGTACGCCGCTGGAGAGCGGTCAGACGGTCGAGATTCTGACCGGTCCCAGGGTGGCTCCGAGCCCCATGTGGTTGAATTCTGTCATGACCGCCAAGGCCAGAGCGGCCATTCGCCAGCATCTGCGGGCGCTGGACAAGACGGAAGCTGTCGAGTTCGGGCAACGGCTGCTGCGTCGTGCACTGACTCGCCACGACCGCTCTCTGGAGACAGTACCGGACAAGGCCATGCAGGCTCTGCTGTCCGAGCGACGCATGAACACAGAGGAAGACCTGTTTGCGGACATCGGTCTGGGGCTGCATCTGCCCAGTCAGATTGCTTCCCGGCTGATACAGCTCGAGGCTGGAAACGGCGATGAGTCACCACAACTGGCCGCCATGGAGCCTGCTCCGCTGCTGGTCGATTCCGCCAACAGCCCGACCCTCTACATGTCCCGCTGCTGCCATCCCATACCGGGCGATAGCGTGCAGGGTTTCTTCACCCCGGGCAAGGGCGTGGCGGTGCATCGCACCAGTTGCCGCAATGTCCGGCGATTCCGGCGACGTCCCAAGGAGTGGGTGGCGGTCGACTGGGCACCCGAGATCAAGGGCAGCTTCGAGGTGGTGATTCTGGGGCACCTGGTCAATCAGCCCGGTGCGCTGGCGAGAGTGACCTCCACGATGTCGCTGATGAACGTCAACATCGAACATCTGGAGTTCGACAGCCGTAGCGAGGATGATGTCAGCATCCGTTTTGCGCTGTCCGTCGAGAGCCGTGTACAGCTGGCGCGCATCGTTCGAAGATTGCGAAATCTGACGGTTGTCCGTAGCGTCAAACGCGATAACTGACGGCACACGGCACACGGCACACGGCACACGGCACACGGCACACGGCACACGGCACACGCCACACGGCACACGGCACACGCCACACGGCACACGGCACACGGCACACGCCACACGCCACACGCCACACGCCACACGCCACACGCCACACGCCACACGCCACACGCCACACGCGGGCTGGGCGGGGTCGAATTGCCCCGGGGGGAAGCTGCCTGAGAGTGCGTCTACACGGCAAGCAGCCCGCAAGCGCTGAGCGCATTCACGCTGAATCGTCCTGATGGATCCAGGACAAGGCGATATACTCCGAAGCCACATTCATCCGAAGCAGAACTGACCCATGGCACGCGAAATCTTCAGTACCGACAAGGCTCCCAGTGCAATCGGTGCCTACTCCCAGGCGGTACGAGCCGGTGATACGGTCTATCTGTCCGGTGCAATTCCATTGGTCCCGGAAACCATGGAGCTGGTCAGCAGCGATGTACGCGCACAGGTCGTACAGGTATTCGACAATCTCGAAGCAGTCTGCAAGGCAGCCGGTGGTTCCTTCGAGCAGGTCATCAAGCTGAATGTCTATCTCACCGATCTGGCGAATTTCCCGCTGGTCAATGAAGTCATGGCCGAGCGTTTCAGCGAGCCCTATCCGGCACGGGCGGCCATCGGTGTTGCTGCCCTGCCACGTGATGTGGCGGTTGAAGTCGAAGGCGTGATGTACCTGGGTTGATTCGCTCAGCAGTTGTCAGGACTGTACCTGCGCTGACAGCCGGATAGCTGCGCTGCCGTGGTGAACAGGACAGAAGCGGCGGACGAGCCTCTGGAGAGCATGCCGGTGCTGGCCCTGAAGGGGGTGGGCGAGGCCATGGCAGAGAAGCTTGCGACACTGGGTATTCGTACCCTGCAGGATGTCCTGTTTCATCTGCCGTTTCGGTATCAGGACCGTACGCGTCTGTCGAAGATCGGCACATTGACGCCCGGTACCGAGGCGGTCATCAATGCCGAGGTGATGATCAGTGACGTGGTCATTCGCCAGCGACGCTCACTGATGGTCAGGCTCAATGATGGCACCGGTGCCATCATGCTGCGCTTCTTTCACTTCAGCCAGAAGCAGGTCAGTCAGTTCGAACGCGGTGCGCGCGTACAGTGTTTCGGTGAAGTCAGGCGCGGGCCGGGCATGCTCGAGATGGTGCATCCCGAATACCGGGTTCTGCGATCCGATGCCACGGACGAATCGGCCCTGGACAACACACTCACCCCGTTCTATCACGTCACGGAAGGTGTGCAGCAGGCAACCCTGAGAAAGCTGACCGACCAGGCTCTGGCGTTGCTCGAACGTCGAGATCTGCGTGATTACCTGCCGTTGGCACTGACGGCCGATACCGGACTGCCCGATCTGACCAGTGCCTTGCGCATCGTGCATCGTCCACCGCCTGGCAGCGATGTCAACGCACTGATCGAGGGGTTGCACCCGGCTCATCGGAGGCTGGCTCTGGAGGAGTTGATTGCGCATCGGTTGGGCTTGCGATTGCTGCGAGTCGATGCCCAGGCAAAACAGGCACCGATCATCCGTCCCGCGGGTCAGCTGCCAGGCAGTTTGCGCAGTTCTCTGCCCTTTCGGCTGACCTACGCCCAGGACAGAGTGTTGCTCGATATCCTGAATGACATGGGTAGCGGTGAACCCATGTTGCGCCTGGTGCAGGGCGATGTCGGTTCGGGCAAGACGGTCGTGGCCGCACTGGCAGCGGCGCAAGTGGTCGAATGCGGACACCAGGTGGCGATGATGGCGCCCACGGAGATTCTGGCAGAGCAGCACATGATCAATTTCTCGGCGTGGTTCGAGCCGCTGGGAATCGATGTAGCCTGGCTGACCGGCAAGCTGCGTGCCGCGCAGCGACGCGCGACCATCGAAGCCGTTGCCATGGGTCAGAAGCAGATCGTGGTGGGCACGCATGCCCTGTTTCAGAAGGATGTGGAGTTCCTTGATCTGGGACTGGCCATCATCGATGAGCAACACCGTTTCGGTGTGCATCAGCGCATGGCGCTGCGTAACAAGGGGGCACGGGAAGACATGCAGCCGCATCAGTTGATCATGACGGCCACACCGATTCCCCGCACCCTGGCCATGACGGCCTATGCCGACCTTGAAGTGTCTGTCATCGATGAGCTGCCACCCGGCCGCAAACCGGTCACCACCGTGGCGCTGGACAATGTGCGGCGCGCCGATGTGGTGGAGCGAGTGGGGGCTGCGATCGACGAAGGGCGACAGGTCTATTGGGTCTGTACCCTGATAGAGGAGTCGGAGTCGCTGCAGGCGGAGGCCGCCGAGGATACGCAGGAAACCCTGCAGCAACTGCTACCCCGCCACCGCATTGCCCTCGTTCACGGCCGCATGAAGCCGCGGGAAAAGGAGACGGTCATGAATGCATTCAAGGAACGTCAGATCGATCTGCTGATTGCCACCACGGTCATCGAGGTTGGTGTGGATGTACCGAATGCCTCATTGATGATCATCGAGAATGCCGAACGACTGGGTCTGTCGCAGTTGCATCAGCTGCGCGGCAGGGTAGGCCGCGGCAGTGCTCAGAGCAGTTGTGTCCTGCTGTATCAGAGCCCGCTGTCGAACAATGCCCGGGAGCGACTGGATATCATGCGCGAGACCAATGACGGCTTCGTGATCGCGGAAAAGGACCTGTCCTTGCGCGGAGCGGGTGAGGTGCTGGGTACTCGTCAGACCGGGCTGGCTGAATTTCGCATCGCGCAACTGGGCCGGGATGACGATCTTCTCGATGATGTCAGCCTGATGGCGGACCGTCTTCTGGTCTCGTATGCAGAGTCGGTCCAGGGGTTGATACGGCGCTGGATTGGCGAGGAAAAGAAGGACTACGGAGGGGTTTGACGTAGAATGATCTGTAACGGTCGGTCATGAAAGTTGATTGGGCTTTCGCCTGCCGTGTATACGGTTACCTAACTTTACTGTTACATTTTTGCCCCTGTTGTGTGGTTTTTTGTGCAAGTCCATGGTCTCATTGATCGAGCGGAATGTCGTCAAGTCTTGATCAGGCGCTTGTCCATGGATGGCTTCGGTTCGTTCTGTCTGCTTCAGCCCGACCCAATCGACTTGGTTTCAAACAACGTTTATTCATGCATACCAGCGAACTCGGACATATCCACGAGCGCCCCACTCTGGCCGAAGCGCTTGATGGTCTCGCGCGGCATGCGTCCGGTCGTGATGTCAGTCTGGAGAGGCAGCAGTTCGAGGCGCTCTTGCAGTATGCGCTGGATGTCTCAGGTGGTGACTACGGATTCGTGCTGTCGCCGGCAGGTGCTGGTGCCTATGCCGAACAGTTCGTGAAACTCGGTGCGGCCGTTGAGCGCGACAAGTCGGGTCGTCTGCTGGCCTGTCACGATACGCTGACCGATCGGCGGCCGGACCCCATGATCCTGTCGGTCATGCGCCTCAACAGAGGCGTGCAGGGCAAACCGATCGACATCGGTCTGCCGCAGTGCCTGCCCGGGTCTCATCCGCCGATCCGTTATTTCCTGATGGTGCCGATGCAGACCGGCGTGTCGCTGACCTCGGTGCTGTTCGTCGCCAATCCGGCCGTCGAACAACTGGAGCATGGGGGAGGGGAAACCACCATGAAACGACTGCAGGACATGTGCGCGGTGCTCTCCGCACGATTGCACAGCGATCTGGCCCTGACGGACAATCAGCTGCAGAGTCCGGGCATCGACGATGGCGCCCGGCACTATGTGCAACTGATGAACGCCTCTCTCAACGCCGTAGTGATTGTCGATTCCACTGGCAAGATCACGGCGTTCAATCCATCGGCCGAAACCCTGTTCGGCCGTGACAGCGTGCATGCCATCGGCACCTCCCTGGATCGCTACCTGCCCACCGAATTCCTGATGCCGATTCTCAAGCGTGCGGCCTCGATGGATGTGGACAGTGCGCCGCAGACGACAGTGCCGATAGAGCAGCGTTCAGTCACAGCGACTGCAGAGAGTGGTTGCAGCGTGCACTTGAAAACGTCCGCGTATTTCACGCAGCTGGAGTCGATGGTCTACACCACTTTCGTCTTCGAGCATGAATCCTCGACGACGGGGGTGCCCGATACCAGCACCGGCCACCAGCATTTCAAGGCGCTGACCAATGTGGCACCGGTAGGCATCATCCAGTTGGCGGCAGACTGGACCTGTGACTATGCCAATGACATGTGGTGCCAGTTGAGCGGGCTGAGCATGGATGAATCCATCGGGGAGGGTTGGGTAGACTCACTGCATGCCGAAGATGTTGTGGATGCACTGGTGGAGCTGCGCGAAGCATTGAGCGAAAGCCGCATCTTCTCGAAGAACATTCGGCTGCAACGCCCCACCGGCAGCATCAGCTGGGTGTCATTGTCTGCAACCGCCACGATCAATGATCTGGGCCAGTTCACCGGATGCCTGCTGGTTCTGCTGGATATTACCGAAACCTACAAGGCCAGTGAGCGGATGCGCTATGCGGCAACGCACGACGTCCTGACCGGTCTGGCCAACCGCACCTCGTTTCTCGACAAGCTGCAATCGCGCCTCGACTCATCCCGGCAACGCGTCCGTACCGCCCTGCTGTACCTGGATCTGGACGGATTCAAGACAGTCAACGATACCCTGGGACATGACTGCGGCGATGAATTGCTGCGACAGGTCGCGTATCGACTACGGACCGTTATCCGCGGGGAGGACATCTGCGCACGTCTTGGTGGGGATGAATTCACCATCATTCTGACGTCAGCCTGCAGTATGGAGGAAGTCTGCGCTATTGCCGAAACCATCGTAAGGGGCTTCAATCAGCCATTCGAGGTCTTCGACAACGATCTGAACCTGTCTGTCAGCATCGGCATTGCGCTTGCCAACGAGCAGAGCAGCAGCAGTGATGCCTTCATCAAGCAGGCCGATACCGCGCTGTACAAGGCCAAGGCTTCGGGCCGATCCCGCTGGATCGTGTATACCCGTGAATTCCAGCATGAGGACAAGCAGCGCTCGGCACTGGGGTCCAGAATACGACGCGCCACCGAGCGCCATGAGTTCACTCTGGTCTATCAGCCGCAGTTCCGGATCGAAGACCGCAGCATTGTCAGTTTCGAAGCCCTGTTGCGCTGGTCACCCAACGACATGCCCTCGCCGGACACGCAATTGCTGGTCAGCGTGCTGGAGGAAAGCGGGCTGATCAATGACGTGGGCCAGTGGGTTCTGGAAACGGCCTGTCAGCAACATCGGCAGTGGCTGGATGATGGGCTGGTCGATGAGAGTTGCACCATCTCCGTCAATGTCTCGGTAGCGCAGTTGAGTCTGGCCAATTTCACCTCCAGGCTGCAGCGCATACTCGAGCGTAGCAATCTGCCTGCTCATTGTCTCAACATCGAGATAACCGAATCGGCACTGATCGAAAAGAACAGCAGTTGCATTCGCGTCATGAACGAAGTGAAGGACATGGGGGTGAAGTTGTCTCTGGATGACTTCGGAACCGGCTATGCGTCTCTGGCCTATCTGACACGTCTGCCCATCGATTTTCTCAAGATCGACAAGTCGTTCGTGATGGCCATGAATTCGGACGAGACCAGTCGCACCATCGTGATGTCGGTTCTGGCCCTGGCTGGCACGCTGAACATCGATGTGGTGGCTGAAGGCATCGAGAATGAAGGTACACTTGTGCAGCTGCGTGAGGCCAGTTGTCAGTATGGCCAGGGATTTCTGGTTGCCAGGCCGATGATGGTCGACGAAGTCGAAGCGCTGATGCGAGTAGAGGATTGCCAGGAGGCAGGCATCGTGGAACTGTCGTGAACAGAGCAATGGATCAACAGGCACGTTCCGCCTGCCTGTGGGTCAGGAAAAGTAATGTGAGGAAATTCAGGCATGGCTGACAACAACGATTCGTTGAGCCAGAAAGAGTCCATCCGGGAAGGTACCGAACTGGACACCATCGAAGCATCAGCTGCAACAGCGTCGCCCAGACAGGCGCTTGGCGGAGACCCGTCAATCGTTCGGCAGAGCGCGGATGTCGTACTGGCAAGCGATTCCCGTTCCACGGATGTGGAGAGAGTGACGCCGCAGGAACAGGACGTCTCCGAGTCCGGCAATGACGTCAAGCTGGTAACGACGGCCGACGCCAATGACGTTGATGTGGTGCTGGGTGATGAAGAGGTGCCTTCAGTACCGGTCCGATCTCCCGTGCTCTATGTCGGTATCGGAGCCTCGGCCGGTGGTCTGGAGGCTCTGCGCGATTTCTTCGATCACATGAGCGCGGACAGTGATGCCGGCTTCATCGTGGTTCAGCATCTGTCACCGGACTTCGAAAGCCTGATGGACGAGCTGCTGGCTCGCAATACCAGCATGGCAGTCGAGAATGTCGTGCATGGTGTGGAAGTGCTGGCCAATACCATCTATCTGATTCCGCCCAAGAAGAACATCACCCTGGTCGACGGCTGTCTCTATCTGAGTGAGCAGGTTCGCCAGGGCGGGGTCAACCTGCCCATCGACCACTTCTTCCGCTCGCTTGCCACCGATGCCAAGCATCGCGCCGTGGGCATCATCCTGTCCGGAACCGGTAGTGATGGCAGCCGCGGTATCAAGTCCATCAAGGAAGCCGGTGGTCTGATTCTGGTGCAGGATCGCGAATCCGCCAAGTTCGATGGCATGCCCTTCAACGCGGAGAAGACCGGCACGGCCGACTTTGTTCTGCCGCCGGAAGAACTGGCGGTCTACCTGTCCACGTTTCTGAAGAACTCCATGGTTCGTGGGGTGCGTTCGGTACTGCGTGCGGCGGACAATAACGAAGAGAGTGTGCTGTCACTGATCTTCAGTCTGCTGAAAACCAACTGTGGTATCGATTTCGGGCAGTACAAGGCGACAACGGTGGCGCGGCGCATCGAGCGACGCATGGGCATCAATCAGGTGCAGAGTCAGTTCGATTACCTGAACATCCTGCAGACATCCAAGACTGAACTGGAAACGCTGGGCCGGGAACTGCTGATCAATGTCACCTCCTTCTTTCGGGACGAGGCAGCGTGGGATTATCTGGCGGCGCAGGTGATCAACCCTCTGGTGGAACAGGCTGACGAGAACACCGAGTTGCGCTTCTGGGTCGCCGGGTGTTCCACGGGTGAAGAGGCCTATTCCCTGGCCATCGTCATCGATGAGGCAATACGCGAATTCGGCAAACACCTGAAGATCAAGATCTTTGCAACCGATGCCGACGTGGAAGCCATTGCACACGCATCAACGGCCCGTTACCGCGAAGAGATCGCTCATGATGTGTCCAATGAGCGCCTGGCCCGCTATTTCATTCGGGCGGGTATGGAGTATGAAATACGGCCGGATATCCGCAAGACCGTGGTGTTCGCAACCCACAACATGATCAATGATCCGCCGTTCTCCAATATCGATCTGATCACCTGCCGCAATGTGCTGATCTATTTTCAGCAGGCCGTGCAGCGAGTGGTCATGTCGGCCTTTCATTTCTCGCTCAAGGACAAGGCTCGTGTGTTCTTCGGATCGTCCGAATCGGTCGGTGAATTGAAGACGCACTACAAGGTGCTGCATGAGCGTTTCCGGGTCTATGAGAAGATAACCAACACTCGGCTGCCCATCTCCAGTGTCAACAGTGCCGGCTCGGAGAAACCGAAGCTGGGCATGCGTCCGGTCTCCAATCTGCTGCGCAGCTACCGGGCCCATAGCAACAATGCCAACCGCTTCGAGCACGTCAAGGATCATCTGATCAACGACTTCGTGCCGTCTTGCCTGATACTGAATTCGGAGCATCAGGCCATGCATCTCTATGGTGATGCGAACAAGTACCTGATCCGGTTTCCGGTGGGAAGGGTGTCCACCAACATTCACGAGATCATTGTCGAAGAATTGTCGGTCGCTCTGGATACCGCTCTGTCACGTTCCAAGACCGAATCCAAACCGGTCAACTATTCGAATATCCAGACGACCATCAACGACCAGCCGGCCATGGTCGACATGCAGGTGGAATACTTTCCGGACAAGGGCGGCATGGAAGCCTATTACTCGGTGGTATTGATGGAGACCAATACCAAGCACGAGATGAAGCTCGGTACCAGTTCCTTCGATTACTCCGAGGAAACCCAGCAGCGCATCCGCGACCTGGAGAACGAGCTGTTGCACAAGCAGGAGCATCTGCAGGTTGCCAATGAGGAGCTGGAGACCACGAATGAGGAACTGCAGGCTGCCAACGAAGAGCTGATGTCCTCGAACGAGGAACTGCAGAGTACCAACGAAGAACTGCAATCGGTCAACGAAGAGCTGTACACCGTCAATTGCGAGCATCAGGAAAAGATAGAAGAACTGATGACCGTCAATGACGACATGGACAACATACTGGTTGCCACCTCGGTGGGCATCATCTTTCTCGATGAGGAAATGCTCATTCGCAAGTACACCTCGGTGGCCGCGAAGTATTTCAACCTGTTGCTGAGTGACGTCGGACGCCCGCTACACCATATTTCCAATGAGCTGGAATACAGCCGACTGTTCGAAGATATCGAAACCGTCAGCCGTACCAGCCACAGCGTGTACCGTGAGGTGTTCACGGCCAAGGGGGCTCCGGTTCAGATCAAGCTGCTGCCTTATTCTTCATCGACGGTAGACCGCGGCAAGGCCAGCGCCGTTACCATCACGATTACCGATCTGTCGCCGCGTCTGGATGCCTATGAGGATCATCGGGCGAAGACCGTGCTGATGCCCCACGGCTTTCCGGGACAGTTGAGCCCGGGTATTGCGAAGATCCGCATTCTGGTGGTTGACGACAGCGAAAGTGATCGGCGTGTGATCAAGCGCCACCTGAGCCACATCAAGTCGCTGTCCGTGGAAACCTTCGAGGCAGATGACATCAAGAGCGCCTTGCACTCCCTGCGCAATGACGATATCGATGTCTGCCTCATCGATTACCGTCTGGGGGTGGAAACCGCCGATGACCTGTCCAGACAGATAACCGAACACAACAGTCAGCTGCCGGTGATACTCATGTCGGGGTACAGCCGCCACGAGCTGGAAGATCGCATTCCCGACAATCTGCTGATGTATTTTCTCAACAAGTCAGACATGTCTGCCTTGTTGCTGGAGCTGAGTATTCGTCATGCCATCAACTCCAGCAGCGTGTTGTCACCTATGCTGCTGAAGCAATAGATTTTCTGCGCCCCATCAGCAGCTGGGTGCTGGCAAGCGCGCCGGATTCCAGCGCATCCAGGCATTCGATCGGTATGGAGAGGTGATTGCTCATGCCGCCAGGGCCGCTTTGCAGGTGCGGCCAGACAGGTTCCTGAAAGGCGACGAGCAAGTCGCCATCCAGGCGTAGTTCGATGCGCAGGAAATAGTCTTCGGGACGCTGCACGAACAGGCGTGAGTCGTCACTGGCGCCTCTGTCCCGGTTGACGGAAAACCTGCCGCAGGCGGAAGTCCAGCTGGCCTGCAGAGACTTGTCCTGATTCGAACTGCCGACGTCCAGTACATCGCTCATCATCTGCAGCAGGCAACTATGGGTGACCTTGCGACTTTGCCCGCCGTGCTGCCTGCCAGCGGTAGAAGTCTTCTCATCGACAAGCAGCCAGGGGCCATTGTTGTTCAGATGACCGGACAGTGGCGTCAACCAGGCGAAGCGGCTGATGTTGTGAGAATATCCCTTGTACATTTTCTATAGGTAGCAGCACTAAATTTCTGATTACCCAACAAGTTTTATTCACACTCCGACTAAATCCAATTCAGGAAACGGTTATTTGGGGTTACTCGGACATCAAGCCTTAATGAGGCATGAGCCCACGGCCAGACATCGCCTTCGGCCGGGCGGCGCTCGGCTCGCGCTATTCGCGGCTGTGTTCACCGATCCATCGCGTTTCTGGTTCGCGTCTTTATCCCTCACCGAGGCTAGCTGTCGCGAAGCAGGGCTTGCAGGCTCTCGGGGTAGTTGCTCTTCAGTGCCAGCCACTGTGCACTCTGCTTGCGAGCGCCGAGTCGTCGGGTGACGTGATTCCAGCGCTGCGCGCAGATATCCAGGGCGCGGCGAGCGTCCACCTCGCCATTGAAGGTGGCCAGTATCTGTTGTCGCAGAGCGTCCAGATAACTGCTCTGACCACTGATGTAGAAATCGGGTATGCAGTTGGCCAGACTCTGGCGATGGGCATCGAGAAACGACACGCCATACACCGACTGGATGACGTCGTCTGTGTAATGAGATTGCCTGAACGGGTCGAAGAAGCCGCTGGGTTGCCGCACCGCCAGTGTCGAGACATGAGGTGACGTGCAGAACAGGGTCAGCAGATAGGCCAGCTCACTGCGGACCGACTGCGCGCTGACGGTAAAATTCCAGCCCCAGTTGAAGTAGCCCATACCGGTGGCAGTCCCTTCGGCGCCGGAGATTCCCGGCAGCGGCGAGTGCACCAGGTTGTCACGCATGCCTGCCAGCGTCATCATGTGCTTCTGCGTGCCGCCCCAGCCGATATTGCAGAACGCATTGTCCTGAGCAAAATCTGTCCAGTTCTCGAACAGGCCATTGGTGCGCGCATCGGGTGATTGCCACTGGCTGGCAGCAATCAGCTCCTCCAGTGCTTCCACCCCTGCCGTGTTATTGACGTTCGGGGTCATGTCATCCTGTACCGGATAAAAGCCCTTGGCATGGAAACGGGCCCACCACTCCCAGACCAGATAGGCCGCATTGCGGAACAGGCAGCCGCCGTACTGCTGTTGCTCCGGTCGATGGAAGAAGGCCATCATCTCATCGAGTTCCTGCCAGGTCCTGGCAATGCCCAGTGGTCGACCATGCAGCCTTTCGAACGCTGTCTGCTCCGCAGGGTCCTCCAGCATGCGTTTGTTGTAGAACAGCAGATAGGCATCGCCATCTGTCTGGTAGCCGTACAGTCGGTCGCGGTAGTAGTCTCCCTTGCGATACAGGTAACCATCGGAGAAGCCGCTGGGTTCGTACTTCTCGGCGAGCTCGTCCAGTGCCATGATGGCGCGGGCTTCAACCAGCGCAGGCAGTCCGAAGGTGGCTGGCAGAGCCACATCGACCGTGCTGTCGCCACTGTGTGCCTGCAACACGAGTTCGACATTGATTTCATCGACAGGCGCTTCCCGGATGATGCAGTCGATGCCGGTCAGGTTGGTGAAGGCATCGGTACCAGCCTGCACGCTGGCGCCGGATCCTTGCGGTATCAGGAGGTGAAGAGGACCCTGGTGTGACAGTTGCCTGGCACGCTGCGCTATGCTCTGGTACCAGTCATGCGTGTTTTCGGCATGCAGAATGCTGTATTTACTGGCCAGGACACCGGCACTGAGGAGCTGGGTGAATTTGCGTCTGTCAGGGTTCATGTCGTTGCCAGTACCGTTTCAAGCGAGCTGCAGGCTCGTATCGAATCACCTGGCATGCACCAGGACAATTGTTGTGACCTGCAATTAACCGACCATCGAAAGGACTGAAAGTTATCATTCATCGGACGTGTCATCAGGGCAGGATAGAGCATGCGAGAAACACCGCCAAGTGAGTAGGGTATCCCCAGCCAAGGCACAGACGCCACTGATGCGGGCATTCGTGCTGTGCATGCTGCTGCAGGCACTGCTGCTCATCGTGCTGGTTGCCGGTGTCTGGAAGTACACAGCTGATATTCTCGATCGGGAATCCGAGCTGACATCCTATGTCTTGCCCAATCTGGAACTGGCACATCAGTTCACCAGTGCTACCGCCGGATTGCAGTCTCAGGGTCTGCTTCTCAGGACTGCCAGCACGCTCGATGATCTGACACTGCGCAAGCGCCTGTTGGAGGAATCGATTCAGGAAACCAAGGCCCTGATCGATTCGCGTTCCCGGCTCAGTGCCTTCGATACGGGTCGCCTGGCCGAGTCCATCGATCAGATTCAGGATGTGGTCATCGGTCTGTCCGATGTCCGCGCCAGGCAGCTTGAAGAGCGTGCCCTGCTGGCGCAAGAGAGTGAACAACGAATCGCCGAGCTGGATGATCTGCTCAAGATCGTGCAGGAGCGCGTGGTGGTTCTGACCGACAATCTGCTGGAAACCCGTGAAGTACTGTCGGAATTCTCGGAAAACGGATCCGAAATCGACGCGCTGCTGCCGGACGAGATAGAGGCCTATGACTCGGCCCTGGATCAGTTTGAAGCCAGCAGTCTCATCATTCAGGATTATCTCCTGTTCAGTCAGGACCTGATCGGGCTCAAGTCGGTGCTGGAAAGACTGCCGCTGATCGTGGGTCGACATCAGATTGTCATCGAGGAGCAGAACCGCGACCTGTTGATACAGGCGATGGTGAGTCGGGCCGTCTACATCAGCGATCAGGCCGGTGGTGATCTGCTATTGACTCCAATGACCGGTATCAGGCAGTCACTGCGAGGCGATGACAATCTGTTTTCTCGCCGCTTGGCCGCGCTGGATACCGATACCTTGCAACAGCAACTCAGCGCGAAGCTGGCGCAATTGACCATCGATGTTCCCGCTGTCACCGAGCAGCTTCGCAGTGAATCTGAAAGCATCCTGTTGAAAGTGGCGGCGGCCACGCGAGAGGGGCTTGAGCGCTATCGCTGGTTCATGTTCTTCGCCTTGCTGCTGTCCATGCTGGTGCTGGGTTCCATCGGTTACTGGTTGCTGTACCGGCGTACGGTGGTGCCACTTGGCGAGCTGGCTTCACGGCTGGATGATGTCGGCACGGAACGGTTCGCGCAGCCGCAACGGGCCTACTTCATCCGGGAGATCGAAGTGCTGTCTCAGGTGTTGGGCGAACTGGATCAGGTGCAGAAGCAGATGCAGCGCAAGGACATCGAACTCAATGCCAGCAACGACGACTTGCGCAAGGCCAATGAGGACCTCGAACAATTCGTGCATGTGGCGTCTCACGACCTGCAGGAACCACTGCGCAAACTGCAGCAGTTCAGTGGTTTGCTGGCAGAGGATTACGCGGGAAGGTTCGACGAGGATGGCGAGTTCTATCTGCACGCCATCGCCAATTCGGCGAGTCGCATGAGCAACATGATCCGTGACACGCTGGCCTACGCACGCTCGGCCCGCAACGAGCAGGCAGAGGACCGGGTCGATCTGAATGAGCTGGTTCAGGCGGTCTATGACGACATGGATGTCGCGGTGGCCGAAGCAGGGGCACATGTTCAGGTGGGTCAGTTGCCGGCGGTTATCGCCAATCGCACCGGCATGTTCCAGCTGTTCGGGAATCTGCTGATCAATGCCATCAAGTATCGGCGCCAGGATGTGAATTGCACGGTAGACATCCAGGCCCGACCCATGGAAGGCGAGGATACGGTGGTGATCGATGTCAGGGACAACGGCGTTGGCATCGAGGAGCGATTCTACGAACGCGTGTTCGTGCCTTTCGAGCGGCTCGAGTCCCAGTCGGTGTCCGGTACCGGCCTGGGCCTGGCCATCTGCGCCAAGGTGTGTGATGCCCACGGTTGGCGTATCACGGTCAGCTCCGAATTGGGTGTGGGTTCGTGTTTCCACATCGCAATTCCGGTCAAGGCCGTGGTGAAATGAGAGCTGATCGAGCCTGTCCGGCAAGATCGATCCTGTCGTGTTACCCGTTAGGCTGAACCATACGCCTCTGGGACACGTATCCTTTGATCAGCTACTTCTCAGGTTGCTGAAAGACCGGAGACTCGGCCACATGAGGTGGTCGGGTCCCTGGCATCACGATTTCTCCCGTCCTGTTCTCACACCAGTGCCACAAGGCCGCCCGTCGGTCAGGGGTATCGGCCTGCCGTGTGCTGTCGCTCATGTCGATGGAGCGCACCGCCCGATCGTGCCAGAATCGCCCGGAGCAGGCGGCAGCCTCACTCGCGGCGCTGAGCCAGACCAGCGTGTCTGCGCCTTCACGAGGACTGCGCAACAAACCCAGAGGGCGTAACAGCCGGACGAAGCCGGGCAGCGCATCACTGATGCCCGGTGTGTCGACCCAGCCCGGATGCAGGGCATGGAAAACCACCTCGCTCGGCGCTACACGCTCGGCCCACATTTCATTGAGAATGACCTGTGCCCGTTTGGCGCGAGCGTACTGACGCACCCCGCTGTAATCGGCATCACTCATTGCCAGCTGCTCCACATGCAGGCCCTGGGTATACATGCCTCCCGAACTCATGGTGATGACCCGGCCTGGTCCCCGGCGGGGCTGCTTCCCGTCATCGGCGCGGTGATTGCCCAGTTGTGGCAACAGCCTTGCCGTCAGCAGGAACGGGGTGGCCACCATCAGCTCGACGCTCAGATCGGCCCCGTCTGCCGTGTGTTGTCGCTCATTGAACAGTGCGCCGGCATTGTGGACCAGTACGTCGATGTACGGGTAGTTCTCGGCCAGCTCGGCAGCGACCTGCAGCACCTGCTCACGCACGCCCAGGTCGGCAATGAACCAGAGGATGTCGTCATTGCCGGATGAGGTGCGCAGCTGTTCCACCTGGTGGCGCACCTTCGACTCATCGCGAGCCAGCAATACCAGGGTAGCGCCCAGCGTGGCGTAGAGCCTGGCGGCCTCCTGGCCAATACCCGATGTGCCTCCCGTCAGTACCACGACCTTGCCGGCGAGATTGCAGGATTCCAGAGGAGACCAGTCGTGACGTCGCCTGCGTATCGCAGGGCCCATGCTGCTGAAGCTGGGCAGCACCGTCTTTTCCATCAATGCGTCGAGAAAATCGCTCTGCATGCCTGAGGTACCCACTGGTCAAGACGCGGAAAGGATCCGCAGATCAGCTGTTACTACGTGGTGGGTTCGCTCAGCAGATCACTGTCGCTGACGAGGACGCGCTCATCGTGTCGATTGGCGATATAGACCCGTGAGATAACGGTATCGAGAGGCTCCTTGAGTACGGCGCCATCACGCACGGCCTGCATGGCCGATTCAGTGATTTCATATCTGCCGCACAGTTTCCGTGTGCAGAAGATCGTGGCGGTAAGGTCTCGTCTGACACTTTCCTGCACGGCGAGGCCACCGCATAAATAGCACTCGACGAAGTTCATTGACGACTCGTTCTATCGTGAAGACAGTGGAATTCGGGTTCTCTATAGTGCCGCTCAATACCGGAGGGGAATGTAAACTAGCGTGACATCCCCCAACGAGTTGCCGCCATGCCTCAGGATCAACGTCTGTCCCTTCAGGAACTGGAAACACTCGCCACCGAGGTGCTGACCAGTCGGGGCTTTTCGACGGCACAGGCCCGGGCCATTGCCGAAACGGTGACCCTGGCCGAGCGTGACGGGTGCCTGTCGCACGGTCTGTTTCGCATTCCCTTTTACGTGGCGGCCTTGAAGAACCCGAATGCAAATCCGGTGATCGAGCCGACATTGCGAGTCTCCGAGTCATCGGTAGCGCATGTGGACGCACACGGCGGCTTCTGCCCGCTGGCGCTGAAACTGGGTGAGCCGGTCTTGCAGGAGAAAGCACGCCGACATGGCATTGCGGCGCTGGCCATTCACGATACCTACAATATCGCGGCGCTGTGGCCCGAGGTCGAACGCCTGGCCGAGGCGGGGCTGGTCGTGTTCGCCTTTACTGCGGCCAATGCCTTTGTTGCCCCGGCCGGCGGCAAGAAGCCGGTCTACGGTACCAATCCCATGGCTTTCGGATTCCCGCGGCAGGATGCGCCGCCGCTGGTCTTCGACCAGGCCTCGAGTGCCAGTGCTCGTGGCGAGATACAGTTGCATCTGCGCGAAGGCAAGGCCTTGCCGGAAGGCTGGGCCATCGACAGCGACGGCAATCCGACAACCGATCCGGCAGCCGCTCTGGCCGGCGCGCAATTGCCGTTCGGTGGGCACAAGGGAGCCAGCCTTGCGCTGATGGTGGAATTGCTGGCGGGCGCACTGATCGGTGATCTGTTCAGTCTGGAATCGAGTGCCAATGACAGCCACGGCGTGGGTGCGCCCCTGGGCGGGGAGCTGATTCTGGCCATCGATCCGGCGCATTGCAATGCCGGTGGCGACCATCTGGCTCGGGCCGAGTACCTGTTCAGCGAAATCCTGGATCAGCCGGGAACGCGTCTGCCGTCTCAGCGACGTTACGCTGCGCGTGAGCAGCACAGCAGGGACGGGGTCATGGTCTCCGGGCAGTTGCTGGCTGATCTGCAGGCACTGAAGACAGAAGCCTCATGAGCGACCCTGCATGAACATCGCACGCCGCGCTCCGGCACTGGCAGATTATGTGTTGCTGGTATCGCTGGCGATGCTGTTCGGCTTCAGTTTCACCCTGACGCGAATCGCGGTACTGGATATTCCACCGCTGAGCATTGCGGCCGGCCGGTTGTTGCTGGCCTTTGTCATGCTCTACCCCTTGATGCGTGTGTTCGGACAGCGCATGCCGGCTCCGGGACGAGTCTGGATCACGATCATGGCTGCCGGCTTTTTCGGCAATGCCTTGCCATTCAGCCTGATCAGCTGGGGACAGGTGCGAGTCGAGGCCGGTCTGACCTCCATATTCATGGCGGTCATGCCGCTGTTCACGATCCTGATGGCGCATGTCGTCACTCAGGATGAAAAGCTGACTCGCTGGAAACTTGCCGGAGTCCTGTTCGGTCTGGCGGGCGTGGTGGTGCTGATGGGGGTATCCGCCCTGAATGCACTGGGTGACGAGCTGGTCAGACAGAGTGCGATCCTGATCAGCGCGGTTTCCTATGCGATCAATGCGCTGTTGACGCGCCATCTGACTCACCTGCCGCGCTGGTCGGTGATGACGGCGCTGATGTTCGTCTCCTGCGTGATGCTGTTGCCGGTGACGATGCTGGTAGACCAACCCTGGCAATTGCAACCGTCCTGGCAGTCGCTGAGTGCGCTGCTGGCGCTGGCCATCGGGCCGACAGTGGTGGCCACCGTAATGATCCTGATCATCATTGGCCGTCAGGGTGCCTCGTTTCTCAGTCAGATCAATTTCATGGTGCCGGTGTTCGGCATGCTGGCGGGTGTGCTGCTGCTGGGTGAAAGATTGCCGGCAAATGCCTACGTGGCCCTGGGGATCATACTGATCGGCATTGCCTTGTCACGTTTCGGCATGAAAGCCGGTCGCCATCCCGATCCGAACGGCCTGGTCGAGCGACCCTGACGTAACCGTTTCAATGCAGAGCAGGAGGGGAGGCTTATCGCGACGTCGACGCAGGCAGGCGCATCATGTCGACATGCGCGATGCCATCCTCCAGATAACGGTCCGATACCGGGATGAACCCCAGGGATTCGTACAGGCTGCAAGCGCCTGTCTGAGCCGCCAGAAACTGCACCTGCCGGGGATGTTCCCGGTCCAGGTGAGAGATCATGCGCTGCATCAGTGCCCGTCCGAGTGCCTGACCGCGAAAGGCGGGGGCTACCACCACGCGTCCGATGCGCACCATGTGCCTGTCGTCGATCGTCGACGTCGTGTTCGCCAAACGATCGCGTAGCGTTCGGGCGATGACCTGGTCGGGCATCGCACGGGCGTAGGCCGCCAGAGTGTCATTGCTCAGGCCCAGCAGATGCCAGGTGCCGGCAGCGTTGTCGTGATCATCCAGTTCCGGGTAAGCACAGTTCTGTTCCACCACGAAGACGTCTACCCGCAGCTTCATGAGAGCGAACAGCGACGCACTGTCCAGGGTGTCAAAACGTCGGAAGTGCCAGTCCATTACAGTGTGTCAGGGTTGTCGGTGGTTGTGCGCCGGCCCCGGCGCTGTTGCCGGAGGGCCAGCATCAGGATGCCGAATATCGCACCGGCAATGGCCCCATAGAGATGAGAATCCACGACAACCATGCCACCCGCCACGGATTCGCTGCCGGGCAGTGCACCGTTGTACTGCTCCCAGGCCAGTTTGCCGACAACCAGCAGCAGCAGAACACCGGCTGATTTCGGATACGGGCGCAGGTCGGCCAGCACGCCGGCAATGATCAATCCGTGCAGGGTTCCGGAAAATCCGACGTAACCCTGTATGTCAGGGTTGAACAGCCACAGGCCCATCCCCACCACAAGGCTTGAGAAGAGCGTCAGCAGCAACCACTGTGTGGCGGTGAAGTGCTGCCACACCAGAGCAACAACCAGGGCCAGCCCCGCCAGATTCATCCACAGGTGGCCTGAGCCCAGATGAACGAAATTACCGGTAAGCAATAACCACCAATGGCCGGAATCTATTGCTGCCCGATCGAATCGTAAGGAGTCTGCAAGGCCCGCGTATTGCAGGGCAATGCAAAGCAGAGCGATACACACTGCCAGGCGGTGAGCCGGCGAACGGACAAGGATCTCTGAAGATTGAATCATTAAGCAGGCATCGAGTCTTATTGGCGGTGCTATCCTCACGGCAAGACAGATCAACCCTTTGAGAATACGGGAGAAGTGGTCCTGATGGACAAACAGATACAACAAGCAAGCGTTTCATCGGCGATGGAGGCAAGTCCGTCCGCTGCGAAGCGCGCAGGGGTGCGATCGGCGCAAAGCGGTTTTACCCTCATCGAAATCATGGTTGTCGTGGCAATCATTGCCATTCTGGGCGCAACTGTCGTGCCGTTGATCATGGATCGACCCAACGAAGCGCGCGTCGTGCGAGCCAAGAATGACATAGCCTCCTATTCATCTGCACTGGAACTGTACAGGCTGGATAACTTCAATTATCCATCGACCGAACAGGGACTGGAAGCGCTGGTGACCAAACCCACCGGCGACCCGGAGCCTGCCAACTGGAATGGTCGTGGTTACGTGAAGAAGCTTTCCAAGGATCCATGGGGACGCGACTATCTGTATCAGAGTGAGGATGGTGATTTCGAAATCATCTCGCTGGGCAATGATGGTGTTGAAGGCGGTGAAGGTTTCGATGCCGATATCAGCAGTCTCGACGCTGACTGAATGATGGCGGGTACGTCATGGTCGCGCCCTGCTGCGAGTCGCGCACGGGGTTTTACACTGATCGAGCTGTTGGTCACGGTGACCATCATCTCGATCCTGGTAGGCGCGGTCGTGATCAACATCGACTTCAGGAACGTCGGCAAGAGTGTCCGCGCCACGGCGCAGAGAACCGGTCTGCTGATGGATCTGGCGGCCGACCAGGCGGTATACGCACGTCAGCAGTTCGGGATCCGGTTTCATCCGGAATCCTACGAGTTCTACATCCTGAACGAGGATGAAGAGGGTGACTCGACCTGGGAGATCTTCGAGGACGGGCAACTGCGATTCCGCCCCGAGGATGTTCCCGTGGAGTTCCAGGTGGATATCTCCGGCTTGCCTATCGTGCTGGAAGATCTGGTGACGGAGCTTGCCGAGGCCACCGAGGAAGACCCCCTGAAACCCCATGTCATATTCCTGTCCAATGGCGAGATCATTCCCGATTTCCGGATCCTCATCAGCGACCTCGAGGGTGAATTCCGTTACGAAGTAGCGACCGGAGAGGTTCTGCCCGTGGTTGTGGAGCAGCTTGAAGGCTCGTGACAGTGAGTAAACCCATTCGGCGTCCAGCCAGATCGAAGCTCACCCGCGGTGGCGCCCGCAGCTGTACTCGCGGTTGCACCCGCGGTTGCACCCGCGGCTTCACCCTGATCGAAGTGCTGGTGGCCATGACCATCATTGCCGTGGGTGTCTCCGCCCTGGTGGCCTCGGCAGGTTCCAGCGCCTGGCGAGCCGATTATCTGAGGGAGCGCGAATTCGGTCGCTGGGTGGCCAGCAACCGTCTGACAGAGCTGCAGGTACTGCCGGACTGGCCGGATGTCGGCACAACGAACACGGAAGCGATGCTCGGAGATTTTCGCTGGTATGTACGCACCCGTACGCAGAAAGTGTCTGATGATGACTTGCGTCGGGTGGATGTCGAGGTACGACGTGACAAGGACGCCGACAGCTATGTCTACACGATTTCGGGTTTTGTCGGCAACCCGGAGGTTCGACAGTGAGACAGCGTGGCTTCACCCTGATCGAACTGCTGGTTGCGATGTTCCTGCTGGCGATACTCGGTACTGCAGGCTTCCAGATGCTGTTCCAGATCACTGCAACCCGTGATCGCATCGAACAGCAATCAACCCGGCTGAGCGAATTGCAGCGCACCTTCTATTGGCTGGCCGAAGACATCACACAGATTACCGATCGTTCGGTGCGATCTGCCGTCGACCTGGAACTGCCGCCGCTACAGCTCAATGTCGAGGGAGAATATCTGTTCGAATTCACTCGTGCCGGGTGGACCAATCCGGCGGCGGAGGTATCGCCTGCGCGCTCCAATCTGCAACGGGTTGCCTATGGACTGGATGAAGACAAGCTGATTCGCCAGTACTGGTATCACCTCGACCCGATCAACGAAGAACCGACTCGCCGGCGTCAGTTGCTCACCGGTGTCGACGCCCTGGATCTGCGCTTTCTCGACAGCGAGGGCGAATGGCAGACCAGTTGGCCTCCGGCTGATATCGAGACTCCCGGCATGCCGGTGGCGATCGAGTTCAAACTGGAACTCGAGGATTATGGCGAGATCATCCGCGTGTTTGCCTTGCCGGGATGAACAGCGACCTGATGAGCAAACGGGACAGAGTCGAGGGCGCGGACGCCATGGCGCAGGCCACTGTGAACAGCGGAGGAATGACGGCAGGCCGTTCGGTACGCAGGAGGCCAGCGCATTGTCGGCATTCTCTGCCTCGACGGCAGCAGGGCGTAGCCATCATCACGGCCATGCTGCTGATTGCACTGGGTACGATCACCATCGTGTCCATTACCAACCGGCAGCAGCTGGACATGCAGCGTGAACGCAACGAAGGCATCATTCTGCAGGCACGCGCCATCGGTGTCAGCGGCGAACGCTTCGCAGCGGCCTTGCTGTACCGGGATGTACAGGCGGGCCTTCGGGAAAATACCGATTCGCTGGATGATGACTGGGCGCAGACGATCCCTCCCATTCCGATCGATAATGCATCCATCCAGGGTTGCATTGTGGATATGCAGGGGCGCTTCAATCTGAACAATCTGGTGAACGCTGATGGCGAGGCGGTCGAGTTCTACGTCAATCAACTGACGCGCCTGCTGTTGGAGCTCAACATCGATGAAACCAAGGCGCAGGCGATCGTCGACTGGGTCGACAAGGATATCAATGCCACGATTCCCGAAGGCGCGGAAGACGATTACTATACGGGCCTGGAGTACGGCTATCGGGCCGCGAACAGACCGTTTGTCAGTGTCAGTGAATTGCAACTAGTCAAGGGGTTCAGCAGTGCCATCGAGGCGGAAGCCGACGACTACGAGCGGTTGTTGCCCCATATCTCGGCCTTGCCAACGGACAATGGTCCGACCCCGGTCAACGTCAATACGGCAACGCCTGAGGTACTGGCATCATTGTCGGACGAGATCAAGCCGCTGGCCGCTGATCTTTCCCGATGGGACACGGGCGCTTATGAAGACTATCCTGAGTGTGAGGATATTTTCGATTTGTCGGCCGATGACGGGCCTGAAACGCTGGCGGGTGCTGGTCGGGATCTGGAACCCTACGAGAGCACGCTATTATTTGATCAGGAAG
Source organism: uncultured Granulosicoccus sp. (assembly GCA_947495035.1). GTDB lineage: Bacteria > Pseudomonadota > Gammaproteobacteria > Granulosicoccales > Granulosicoccaceae > Granulosicoccus. Next base: position 29,430 of record CANLXI010000026.1, on the reverse strand, counting down.
TGGATTCAGCCGATACCGGTGAAGAGTCCGCACCCGCCGGTTCGTATGATGTGCGCTCCAGTTACTTTCAGGTTCGCATCGATGTCGAGGCAGAAGGTATCAAGATGTCTCAGTACACGCTGTTCGAGCGTGATGCTGAGGGCAAGACGCGAGTACTTTACCGTTCTCGCGATACGCTATAGAAACAGGAATCATCGTGTCTAAACAGGTCATCATTTACATGCCCCACGTCGGGGAGGAGGCCGTCCAGTGGGCGGTGTCCGAGGACAATGGCAGGCTGAGCAGCGGTATCGAGTACAGCACACTGCCAGAGGTGGCTGAACAGGTCGAAGGGCGTCGGGTGACGTTGATTCTGCCGGCCGATGACGTACTGCTGGCCGAAGCGGTGGTGCCCGGTGGCTCGCAGGCTCGTGCCTTGCAGGCGGTACCCTATGCGCTGGAAGATCAGGTTGCCGATGATGTGGACGAGCTGCATTTCGCACTCGGGCAGAAGGGGCGCGATGATCGCTACCCGGTTGCGGTGATCAGCCGCCAGATGATGGATGCCGTGCTGGCACAGTGCGAAGAGGCCGGTTTGCGTCCGTCGCAGCTGATTCCCGAGCCGCTGGCCTTGCCTCAACTGGAGAGCACAAGCCCGGAGATCCGGGCCTGGACTGCATTGCTCGACGGTGAGTTGGCCGTTGTCCGACTCGATGGCTGCAAGGGCTTCGCGACGGATCCGGGCATGGCAGCCATGATGTTGCAGGGCGCTCGTGCCGAGCTGCCGGAAGATGCCGGTGCCTCGCTGGTCATGTTCAGTACAACCGAAGCCGGTACTCTGGATGTACCTGCCAGCATCGACATCGAGCAGCGTCCCGTGGACCACCGTCTGGCGCTGTATGCCAGTGGCCTGGTGACCTCGCCGACTATCAATCTGTTGCAGGGCGACTACAATCCGAAGAGAAATTTCGACAACAGCTGGAAGCCCTGGCGCTGGACGGCGGTTCTGGCAGCAGGTCTGTGTATTGCACTGTTTGCGGGCAAATGGCTGGACGTCCAGCGATTGAAGGAACAGGAGGCGCATCTGGACAATCAGATCAGACAGGCCTTCGAGCAGGCGTTGCCCGGTGCGAGAATGCAGCGACCCAAAAGCCAGATCCAGGCGGCTCTGGAGAAGCTGGGCAACAACAGCACGGACGGTTTCACGAATCGCCTGTCGCAGATTGCAGCCAGTCTGGCAACCCAGCCGCAGACGGAACTGAAGTCCATCGGCTATCGAAACGGACGATTCGACCTGGATCTGAACACCGATGCCGTGCCCACGCTGGATGCGCTCAAATCGGAGCTGTCCAGACGAGGTTCCCTGAACATGAGCGTTCAGTCGGCCAATCGTGAAAACAACACCGTGCGCGGCCGCGTGCGCATAGAGTGACGGAGCGTCAGCAACGATGAAAGATTGGTATCTGAGACAGTCCACTCGCGATCGCATGATCGTCATGGTGGTGGCGGTGCTTACCCTGGTCAGCCTGCTGTATGCGCTGGCGTGGTATCCGCTGCAGGCGAGCAAGCTGAGTACCGAGCAGGCGCTGATCAGCAAACAGGAGACCCTGGAATTCGTGAGCCGCGCAGGCGCGCAGCTGCGGGCATCCAGTGGCAACACCGTGCAGGGCAAGACCTCTGACAAGGCCCCTTATCTGCTGATTGATGAAGTGATTCGTCAGGCCAATATGGACCCACCCGAACGCGTGGAGCCCAGTGGTGCCAATGGTGCCAGAGTGCAGTTCAGCGAGGTGGAGTTCGACAAGCTGGTCGGTGTGCTGGCGGAACTGGAACTCTATGGTCTGGAGGTCACGACCTTGACGATCAGTCGTCGCAATACGGGCACGGTGACAGCTCGATTCAACATGGAGCGTAGTTGATGCGGATTCTCTGGCTCTGCCTGGTGGGTGTGCTGTCCTGGCTGGTGGCAACGGTAGTCCTGTTTCCTGCCGCTCCCGTCGTCGACCGGATACGTCCCCAGTTGGGACCGGTGGCGCTGGAAGGTGTCAACGGCAAGCTCTACAACGGTGTCATCGACCGTGTGCGTTCCACTGACGATCTGTTGCCGCTGGAGTTCCGGAACGTCGGCTGGACCCTGGCACCGGGAACCGTGCTCAGTGGTGGTGCGGGTGCCAATCTGCAATTCGATGGCTACGGCGGCGGAGGCACCGGTCAGGTGATGCGTCGCTGGAATGGCGATATCGTGGTCAGCGACTTCGACTTCACTGCCCAGGCCAAGGCACTGGAACCGCTATTGCCGGTACCGATCGCCAGCTTTGCCGGCGAACTGAGTGGTCATTTCGACGATGTCACCCTGGCGAACAATGTGCTGAAATCCATGAGTGGCACGCTGAGCTGGGACAATGCAGCACTGGAGAGGCCAGTGGCGACGGCGCTGGGCAAGGTGGACATCGTCATTCGGCCGCAGGATGAGCAGTCGCATGTCGTGTCATTGTCGGCAGTGGGCGGTGATGTGACGATGGATGGCGAGGTGACGGTGACGCTTACGGGTGACTTTACTGCCGATGTACTGTTTACTCCGGCGGCGAATGCACCACCGGAGGTCATCAATGGTTTGCGCCAGATGGGTCGCGCGGACTCCAGTGGCCGGGTGCGCTTTCAACGGCAGGGCAATGTCAACCGGCTGATGTAGGATTCAGTATCATCCGATTCTGCCGCTAGTTCGGAACAAGGACCGCAAGATCAATCCGCCATGAGGATTCCAGCAGAAACAGCCCGCCGTTTGACCCGGGATGCACTCGACATTGCCCATCAGGCTGGTGATCGCATCGTCGAGGTCTACGCGGCTGACGACTGTGATGTCGATTACAAGGATGACAAGACGCCGGTGACAACTGCCGATCTTGCCGCCCACGCCATCATTGTCGATGAACTGCGTGCCCTGAGTCCTCGATTTCCGGTGTTGTCGGAGGAATCCGATGCCATTTCCTTCGAGGAACGACATCAGTGGCCGGCTTTCTGGCTGGTGGATCCGCTGGATGGTACGCGGGAGTTCCTGCGCCGTAACGGCGAGTTCACTGTCAATATCGCTCTGGTGGTCGACAACCGACCGGTTGTGGGGGTGATTGTGGCCCCGATACTCGATGTCGCCTATTTTGCGACCCAGGGCAATGGTGCCTTCAAACAGATCGGCACGCTGCCGCCTCAGCCCATCAGTGTGCGTCCGGCGCCGACGCCGATCACGGTGGCGCGCAGCCGCAATCCCAGAACGGGTCCCTGCATGCAGCAGTTTCTCGACGGTATCGGTGACTACGACGAGATTCCGATGGGATCTGCCCTGAAAAGCTGCCTGGTGGCAGAGGGGGCTGCGGATATCTATGCTCGCCTCGGACCCACCGGTGAGTGGGATACAGCGGCCGCGCAGTGTATCGTGGAAGAAGCTGGCGGACACATTCGTGATATCCATAGCCAGGATCTGACTTACAACATGCGCGAATCCCTGATCAATCCGCATTTTCTGGTCTATGGCGACGATCGTGTCGACTGGATGCAGCATGTGCCACTGGATGCCCTGCGGGCCTGATCGAAGCGGATCGACTGCATAACCACGAACAGGTTCTACTGCTTCGTTAAATCTGGCATTTTCCCGACAATTATGCTGGTGTCCGAGATAGACTGACTGTCTGGACAAACCTCTGACGAGCTGTGAGTAGAATATTCAAGACCCCTGAAGAGGCTGAGGCCGCCTTCTACGAGGCTATCGAGCAGGCCGACATCAAGGCGCTCGATGAAGTCTGGTCCAGTGACGACAATATCGTCTGTGTGCACCCCGGCTCCTCACGCATCGAGGGAAGACGTGCGGTCATGGACAGCTATGTCGAACTGTTCTCGGACGCCCCGATTCTCAATTTTTCGATTGTCGATGCGCTGTACACCGGCAACGAAGGGCTGGCCGTGCATCTGGTGCGCGAGGAAATCGAGCTGGACGGCGAAGTCGTGAGCGTCATGGTCTCCACCAATATCTATCACGTCGAAGGCGGCGGCTGGCGCATGTTGTTGCATCACGCCTCCCCGGAACCAGATGCCGCGTTTCAGGATGACTATGCCGACTTCCAGGGTTTTGATGACACGGGATTCGATGATCTGGACGACGAGCTGGATGAGCTCGATGAGCCACGGCGTCCTCCGGTTCTGCACTGATCGACGGTTCTGGACGACGAGCTTTTCAACGACGGGAAATCGCTTGTCACGCCATCCTGGCTGATAAACGGCGGATCCCGGTTCGCGATCCGCACGGTGGCGCGTCTGGAATTCTCCACACTCGGGCAACCGCGCCTCGGTGTGGTGCTCATGTTGTGTCTGAGTGTCGCTCTGCTGGGCTTGAGCCTCCATCATCTCTGGATAGGGTCCACACCTGAAATCATTCCCATCATCATGCTGCTTGCCAGTCTGAGTCTGGTGATCGGATTCTCTTTCGCCTTCCTGCGCATCAAACCCTTGCATCGGATCACGGTGGTGATGCTCGATGGCTCCAGCGTGACGCTGACGCGAAGCAAGAAACCGGTGGCGCTGGAGCTGCTGCAAGGTCTGACCGATGCCATGGACTGGCATCGCATCGGCACCATCGAACTGGATGCGCAGCGCGCGAGTCACCTGCGTCAGGGAGTGGCTCGTGGCAGACAACAGGGTCCGGGTGTGCATGCTGGTTCGAAATCCTCGACCGGGTCGTCGGGCAGGAGCACTGGCGCTCACGGCAAGACACGAAGTCAGTCGCAGTCGAGCGAGTCGTCGAGAGAGTCGTCGAGAGAGTCGGCTCAGCGGCGTTCCGCAGAACGACGTCGGAGGGCAGGGCGAGTGGTGTCCGGCTGGTTGGTTCGCGCGCAACGCCGCTGGCGGCAAGTCCCGCGGTCCGCACAGTCATCAGATGTCAAAGGCACTGCTGAGGCATCGCCGCGACAGGCCTCGTCAGAAGGACCGGTGGTGGTCATGCGGGAACAGACACTCGGGGTGCGACTGAAGGGACTGTACGCGCGTCTGCGAGCCCTGTTTGTGGAATAGATCTGCCCTTGCTCTGCACATTGGCTGGCACACGCTCGGAGCCGCTTCAGTGGCCCTTGCCGTCCACTTGCTGGTTGAGCACGACCATGACCATGCCCGACACCATCAGTGCACTGGCGAGATAGAACAGTGGACTCGGAACTTCGGTGTAGAGAAAGTAGGCGATGATTCCGGCCACGATGAACTGCGCCAGCATCATCACGCCAACCGTTTGGCCACGCATGTGCTGCATCGAGAAATTGAGAGCTGAATGGCCAATGACGGTCGACACGGCGGCCAGCGCAATCACCATGGAGACATTGCGCAGTTCGAACGAGGGTGCAACCGGTCCGAAGAACGGGGCTGCCAGCAGGGAGGTGATGCCTGCCACCGCATAGACGGGAACGACATACAGCCAGAGACTGGGCAGTTGTGCATGTTGCCGCGCCAGCGTCAGGTAGAAAGCGAACAGAAACATCGACAGCAGGCAGACGGTATCGCCCAGCATATGCCCCGCGCTGAGCTGCAGATTGTCCAGGGCGAGCACGCCCAGACCAGCCACGGCCAGAGCTGTTGCCAGCCATTCGCGACGTTGCATCACCTCACCGAACATGAGCCACAGCAATATGGGCATGGCCAGAGGCACCAGATTGACAATGATCGTGGCGTTGGCTCCCAGACTCAGCCGAGCGCCGATGACCCAGGTCACGAAATGAGCGGACAGCACGATTCCGGGCAGCAGAGAACGTCGCAACACGGCCAATGCCGGACCGTCACCATGGCGACGTCTTGCCAGCAGATAGGCAGGACTCAGCATGATCGTGGCCAGCAGTACTCGCCAGGCGGCCAGCATGACCGGTGGTTCGCTGCTCTCGCGAATGAAGACAAAGGAGCAGGCTGTCGCCACGATGCCGATCAGCAGAACCAGCCAGCTCAGCCAGGACGGCACTGCTGTCTTCATGCTTCGATCTGGAAGTCGTAATCGATGATCAGGGGAGCGTGGTCCGAAAACGGCTTGTCGCGGTAGATGCGGGTGCGCTGCACCGTCGGTGCCAGGTCGTCGCTGACAATCTGGTAGTCGATGCGCCAGCCCACGTTGTTGGCGCGTGCCTGACCGCGTTGTGACCACCAGGTGTACTCATGCTCCTTCTGTGGTAACTGGCGAAAGGCATCGCAGTAACCGTGCTGATCGAACAGTTCGCCGAGCCAGGCGCGTTCTTCGGGCAGGAAGCCTGAATTCTTGCGGTTGCCGCGCCAGTTGCGGATGTCCGCTTCGGTGTGCGCGATATTCCAGTCGCCGCAGATGACCACTGCACGACCCTGGGCGCGCAAGGATTGCAGATGAGGCAGGAAGGCATCCATCATGCGGTATTTGTATTCCTGCCGAATATCGCCACTGCTGCCGGACGGCATGTACAGGGAAATGACCGACAGATTGCCATACTGTGCTTCAAGGTAGCGGCCCTCACGGTCGATCCAGTCGATACCCAGGCCGCGAATGATGGTCTGTGGCTGGAGTCGGGAATACAGGGCGGTGCCACTGTAGCCCTTCTTCTCGGCATCGTGATAATGACAGTGCAGGCTGCGAGGATGGTAGACCGGATCTTCCAGTTGCCACTCCTGCGCCTTGGTCTCCTGAATGCAGATGACATCGGCACGTTGTCGGTTCATCCAGGTGAAGAAGCCCTTGGATGCTGCCGATCGGATGCCGTTCAGGTTCGCCGTGATGATTCGCATGCCCGCGATTGTACACGTGTCATTACCTCGACAATCGATAGGAGATGAGGCTCACAGAATCTGTAATAGGCGTTCACGTTGCCTGCCGGGGTGACGCTAGATTGCAGACGGGACAGCCGTCCTGACTGATTGATGCTGGCAGGCAATGCAGGAGTGCTGCTGCGTAGACCTGCATGGAGGACTTACGGAGTGCGATCATGTTTCAAGCCCTGAGGCTCACTGACTGCTCGGCAGATGCTCGCAAGTCGATCGGATCGGTTCCGCCCTCGACTCGGAACGCTGCGTCCATGAGAGCTCCGGCAATGCTGTCCGCTGTGTTGCTGCTGGTCTGCAGTTCGGCCATGGCCGAACCGGTCTACAAGTATGAGGATCGTGGACTGGTCATCTACCAGGACAGGGCGCCGGATTCGATTCAGGACAATGGCCACAGCATTCTGAACAATCAGGGCGTGGTGCTCGAACAGGTGCTCAGTCGCCAGGAACGCCGCGAGGCTCGCAAGCTGGAACGTGAAAAGGAACTGGCACGCATCCGTGATCGCGCTCTGCTGGCAACCTTCACGACCGAAGATGATCTGATTCGTACCCGTGATGATCGTATCGGCATGATCGATGGGCTGATCAGCCGTCTCGATGATCGCATTCGCATACTGTCCGAGCGTCTGGCGATCGTCGACAAGCGTGTACAGATGCAGGAGAAGTCACAAGGCCCCGGCAAGGCCCAGGACTCCCTGTATGCCGAACAGCGCAGCATTCAGCGCAATATCGAGAATGCCTGGTCACTGATTGATTCGAAAGCGGCCGAACGCGGTGAAGTGGCCGACAAGTTCGAAGATGATCTGCTTCGGTATCGTGAACTGAAGGCCCAGCGCGGCTGAGCCATCACCTCAGCGGGGTTGCCGGTCATGCTGTTTCGAGTTGATTCGCAGTGATGCTTGCTGTTGGCTGATTTCCCCCTTGTTTACATCACCGGAATGGGGTGATTCTGCCTTCCTTGATGACAGTCAGATCTGCTGACGATTCTGAACGACGGCAAATGAGAATCAAATAAGCTGAAATTTCCAAGTAGCTGTTTTTTTTAATGGTTTTGTTGCTTTTTTCAACTCCCTCGCTACGTCCCGGTCAAATGACCATCAAACAGGATTTTTCTCGTTTCAATTCATTTCACTAACTCAGGCCCACCACGGTACGTACTTCTTGTACTTGCGTGAGGCTGACTCGTCGAACTGGCGAATCTGCCCTGCCTCAAGGGAGTCTTTGATGATTCGAGATGCCATTGCCGAGTTCTGCTTTTCCTTTCGGAATCCCCTGCGAGCGAACAGCACCATGTGTGAGTGTTCATCGGTTTGTAACGTCGAACCAATTCTGGAAAATGGGGACATCCTTGCGAAGCGCATGTCCGATAAGCTCGTCGGTCGGCCACAGATCTTGCACATACCCGACCAGGCCTTCGAAGCCGCAGGTGTAGCCGTTGGTCCCACGCAGACGTTCGCTTTATTCGTTGAACGTTTGCCTGCCAAAGAGGTTTCCGAATCATCGATCTCAGGTTGTCGCCTTGCCTGCCTTCATTGATTCAAGGCAAGCAGTGGTGATCTGATCGGCTATCGTCAGGTTCGTTTAACCGTGCCTGCCAATGGTGTAATGTGTGGCACTTCTTCCTGAAGGTGCTGACTCATGACACTGCCCACTTCGTCGCCCGCGTCACTGGGACTGGACCCCGCAAGACTGCAACGCCTCGAACTCTGGATGGAGCAGCAGGTGCAGCAGAACCGTGTGGCTGGTGCCAGTGTGCTGCTGGCCCGCATGGGGGCGACCGGATTCTTCAAGGCAACCGGATTGGCGCGGCCAGCGACCGAACAGGGTGATGGTCAACCATTCGATCGGGATACGCTGGTCCGCCTGTATTCGATGACCAAGCCGGTGACGGCTGTGGCGGCCATGATGTTGTACGAGCAGGGGCATTTTCAGCTGGATGATCCGCTGGCCTGGTATATACCGGCTTTCGCGAGTACGCCGGTGTGGGATGGCACCGTGCCGGCCAGTGACCCTGAAGACTCGGATGCCATACTGCGTCACGTGGTACCACAGCAAAGTCCCATCACCGTGAGGCAGGTGATGACGCACACGGCAGGGCTGACCTACAGCTTCATGAATGCCACACCGGTGGATCGTTACTACCGCGATCATGGTCTGGATTTTCCTGGTGCGGATACCCCGCTGGCCGAACTGGTGGAGCGTCTGGCCAGTGCACCGCTGCTGTGTCAACCCGGCAGTCAATGGAATTACAGCGTGGCCAGTGACGTGCTCGGCAGACTGGTCGAGATCTGGTCGGGAGAACCGCTGGATGAGTATTTCCAGAATCGAATATTCGAGCCGCTGGGCATGCGCGATACCGGCTTCCATGTTCGTTCCGGGGATGAAGGCCGCCTGGCTGATCTGCTGATGCCTGCCACTGGTGGTGATCTTGGCAGCATCGGTACGACTGAGTCTGCGCTGACTCAGGCGCCAGGCAAGGTGTCAAGCGCACAGGCGGCGTCTCGGGGGCTGCGCCATGAACCACCCCAGGTGATCGATCCTGCGGCCAGCAGCAGCTTTCTGCAGGCACCGGCTCTGTTGTCGGGCGGTGGGGGCTTGACGGGCAGCATCGATGACTACGCCCGTTTTGCGCAAATGCTGCTCAATGGCGGTGAACTGGACGGGCAGCGTCTGCTGTCGGGCAAGACCGTTGATTTCATGTGCCGCAACCATTTGCCGGGCAATGGCGACATGGCATCCATGGGCCAGGCAGTCTGGAGTGAAACGAGCTATAACGGCATCGGCTTCGGTCTGGGCTTTGCCGTGATGCTGGACCCCGTGGAAGCGCAGATGCTCGGCTCCGCCGGTGAGTGTCACTGGGGGGGAGCTGCCAGCACCTTCTTCTGGATCGATCCGAAAGAAGAGTTGCTGGTGGTCTTCCTGACACAACTCTACCCGTCCTCGAGCTACCCCATGCGGCGTGAATTGCGTACCGCGGTCTATCAGGCCGCCATGGAGTTGCCGTTATCCTGATTGGCGGCGTAGCGCTGCACCAGCTTCTGTAGCTGGGCGGACATGTCGGACAGTTCGCCGGCGGCCTTGCTGACATGGTCGGATGCCTGCTGATTGGATTTCGCCTTTTCAGCGACACCGACAATCAACGCGGAGATCGCCTGGCTGCCATCGGCGGTCTGCAGGATGGATCGGCTGATCTCCTGCGTGACGCTGGACTGCTGGGAGACTGCGACCGAAATGGCCGACTGGATGTCGCTGATCTTGTCGATGATGCTACTGATCGATTGAATGGCGAGCACCGCGGATTCCGTGTCCGACTGGATGTCGCTGATACGTGATTCGATCTGGTCGGTCGCCCGCGCGGTTTCCTTGGCCAGTTCCTTCACTTCGGTTGCCACCACCGCAAAGCCCTTGCCGGCATCCCCCGCGCGCGCCGCTTCGATGGTCGCGTTCAGGGCCAGCAGATTGGTCTGTTCTGCGATCGAGGTGATGACCTTGATGACATGCCCGATGCCTGCGCTGCTGTCAGCCAGTTTTCGAACGGTGGTGTCAGTCGATTTTGCCAGTGTGACGGCTTCGGCTGCCACGGTTTCCGCTTCACGGGTATTGCGGGCGATTTCCTTGATGGATGAGCTCATTTCCTCGGTTGCACCGGCAACGCTGTCAACGTTTGTACCCACATCGTTGGTCAGATTCGATGCCTCCAGTGCGTGCTCGGAGTTGGCTTTCGCGGAATCGAGCATTTCAACGGAGAGCGTCGTCAGGCTCTCGGAGGCGCGTGTCAGTTGTGCTGAATTGAGGTTGATGCTGGCCATGCTGCTGCGCAGGCCACTGAACAGGGAGTCCAGTGCCTTGCCCATCTGTCCGGCAAGATCCTCTCCCCGGGTATCGATCGGATGATTCAGATCACCATCCGCTGCGGCACTGACTGCAGCCAGCAGACGATCCACCCGCATTTGCAGTTCATCGGCCACTTCTTTCTGGCGTGCAGACTCGGCTTGCTCCAGGCGATGCCGTGCAAGCTCCTGCTCGCGCGCAAGCTGCTCCTGTTCGGCGACCTTGCTTTCCTGTTCCTGCTGTTTCGCCGCCAGTTCCGCGCGTTCCTCCTGCAGGCGCTGAGCCTCCAGCGCATTGCCACGAAACACTTCGACAGTACGAGCCAGATCACTCAGCTCATCATGACCACTGAGGTTCACCGAGACATCATAGTTGCCGTCGGCTACGGACCGCAGGGCCGTGATGGTCTGCAGCAATCTGGCCAGCAAGTCTCTGGAAATGAGAAGCCAGTAGATACCGGCAGTGATGAGCAGGCTCAGCAGGGCAACGATGAACAGTTGCATTCGACTTGCCTCGATCATGGACATGACATTGGCGCCCGCAGACTCGACATGTGAGCGACTCATCTGTACTTGCTCGGCCAGTCGGTCGACGAAGGTGTCCTGCGTACGACTCAGCTCCGCCTGGACATGTGAGACCTGACCCTTGCTCTCCAGGACGAGTCGCTTCAGGTGAAATATCCCGGTGTTGATATCACCCAGTGCGAACAGCTCGTCCAGCATCGTACGGACTTCATCCATACCCTCCATATCACCCACCGATGACAGGTTGGAGACAATGGCGTCGTGTGCCGCAATATAGCGATCGGATAAGGGCAGTAACACCAGGGCGTCCGAGATCTGCGGTACCTGAGCGAGTATGCCTGCGATGGTGTTCAATTCTGCACGCAATTCGAGCAGGCCCACCAGTCCCTCGACACCTTCACTCATGAACAGTGGCAAGGTCTCTCTGGCACTGATGCTCAACTCCTGGCTGGTTTCAAATACCCGGGCATAACCGGCATCGAGTATCAGAGAAAGCTGTTTGACAAATTTCCTTTCGATTTCGCCCAGCTCTGGCAACGCAGGAGCAGCACTCGGGATGGAACTGAAGTCGATGTCTGTTTCATACAGGGAATTCTCACCACGAGTCAGGTCATCCAGTCTTGACACGAGAGAATCGATGACAGTCAGCTCGCTGGCATGAGAGGCGTCGATCTCCTGACGATCCTTCAGCAGCTGATCCATCATGGCCACTGCTGCGTTCCGCCCTCGTTTGCGCGAGAGCGTTGTCAGTTTGCTTGTCGATGACCTCAATTCGTTTATCAGCCTGTTGACATCGGATTCCAGATGCAATGCCCCGACAATGGTGCTGATGTGTTGGTACAGCATGGTGTCGATCAACTCGCTGTTCTCGCTGAACATGTCTTCGGCCAGAATCACGAAGTCGAAGGTAGCTGTATCGATGATGTCTCGCAGTTTCTGATTGATGGAAACCTGTCGCTCATTACTGATGAGGCTTGCTTCGTCGAGCTTGCGCATTGCCTCAAGCTCCTCACCCACACGAAGACTCAGGAGATCGATCTGCTCCTGCACGCGTTGCACGATGTCATGCGTTGCAGTAGTGTCGCCGAGCCCGACTCTGCCATCGCCGTTCTTTCCGTCATGTGCCAGAAGGGCTTCTATCTTGTCCGAGTTGTTCTGCAGCGCCTGATGATGGCGGCGAGCCTGTTCGGGTGTACTGGCGGCGGACAGCAGTGGCACGATGGCGCTGGTCTGCATGCCGAGGCGAGTCAGCTCCATCGAGTCTGCCATGAGGGGCACACGGTGCTGAGTGATCTCGGTCATTGCGTCAGCAAACCGGGTGTAGGCATACAGAGCAATGGCGCTCGCCATGAGCGTGGTTGCCAGTATCAGGCCAAAGGCTATCAGCAGCTTTGGCCTGATTCCCATCGTGAGTATGTTCATGGCAGGTCTGCGGCTCAGGGAAGTTCCGCGGTGCTTATTGCCTGATCCAGTCGATCGACATAACGGAAAGTGCCATCCTTCTGCAACACGGAGAGATAGACCTTATCCATGCCCTGGTTGTCACCCGGACCGTAGCTCAGAGTCACACCACCGATGTCCAGATCCACCGGGGCCCGCTGGAACTGGCTGATCAGGGTTTCTCGACTCGGTGAGGGACCGACTCGTTCGAGTGTCTCGACCAGTAGTCTGCCAACGAGATACCCTTCCAGTGATACAAAGCCGGGTGTCGCGCTGACATCCAGTCTGTTCAAGGCCTGGTGATACTGTTCGACCAGCGCCAGACTCGAGTCATCGTAACGGGGTACAACTTGCGTTACAACGACCCCTTCACCATCCTTGCCGAGCTCGGCAGCCAGCGCCTTGCTGCCGACGAAGGAGATGGTCACGAATTGGGCCTCCATGCGAATCTTGCGAGCCAGTTTCACGAACGCTGCAATGGGCTTGTAGGAGCCCACCATGACGACAGCGTCCGGTTTTGCCTTGCGAATCTTCAGCAGTGCTGTCTTGACTGCAACACTGTTTCTTTCATAGGTGCCTTCGGCGACCAGCGTCAGATTGCGTTTGTCCATGGCCTTCTGCACCCCGGACAGTCCAGCACGGCCGAATGAATCGTCCTGATAGAGAATGGCAATGCGCTTGCTGCCCAGATCCTCGGTCAGGTGTTCGATCCAGGCCTCGGTTTCCTGATCGTAGGTGCCACGCACATTGACGACATGGGTATTGTCGGCATCGCGCAAAAACCCGGCACCGGTGAATGGCCCGATGAACGGTACACCTGCTGCCTTGGCCAATGGCTGGGTGGCCTTGGAAGTCGGAGTGCCAACAGCCCCTACCAGTGCGAATACCTTGTCCTTTTCGATCAGTTGGCGTGTATTGGCAATGGCTCGATCCGGCTCGTAGCCATCATTGAGAGTCAGCAGCTCGATGCGTCGTCCATGCACGCCGCCCTGCTCATTGACTTCGGCAAAGGCCGCCTGCAGGCCTTGCCGCATTCCCAGGCCGAGCGCCATGGCCGGCCCTTCGAAGGCCGCCGACTGGCCGACGACAACGCGATCCGCGAATACCCCGGGAGTCTCCGCCAGCGCGGTTGTTGCCACCAGGCAGCTTGCTGCCAGAGTGATGGATGTTACGGTTGATCTCAGTCTTGATGCCACGTCGGTGTATCCGGAGTTACCACAGTCCCCAATTCATCGACCCTGACGGCGTGTTCTTGACAGCTCAGGGACAGGGATGCGTAACATGGAATAGACCGGTCAGGGCCGCTGATGACAGGCAGAATAGCGGTATATTTCAGGTGGGGCAGTGCGATCGGTTATCCGGGTCGCAGATTCCCGGCATTTGCTGCATGATTCATCCGGAAATCATTGCGCGACAGTCGACGCCGGGAGGCGAGGGGCATTCCCGGCAATCATTCCTGAATGCGCATTGGGTCACGAACCCCGGCCTGGATCTGTCAACATCAGATCTGGTTGTCGTGGATCAGCGTACCCATCCCCTGATCGGTGAAGAGCTCCAGAAGGACGGCGTGTTCGACTCGGCCATCGATGATGACCACACTGCGTACACCGGCAGCCACGGCATCCAGCGCACATTGCACCTTGGGTAGCATGCCGCCGTGCAGTGTCCCGTCATTGATCAGGGCAGCGATGGCACTGGGGGTCAGTCCTGTCAGCAGCTCCCCCTGACTATCCAGGATGCCCGGCGTATTGGTCAGCAGCAGAAGACGTGATGCATTCAGGGCAATGGCAATGCTGCTGGCCACCAGGTCTGCATTGATGTTGTAACTGGCGCCCTGCTTGTCCGTACCGATGGGAGCAATGACCGGAATGATGTCGTTGTCCATGAGGCGATTCAGAACGCCGGTACGGATATTGACCACTTCACCCACGTAGCCCAGAGACACTTCCGGTTTGCCCGGCAAGTGCATCGGCGTGGCTTCGATCAGACTGGCGTCCTTGCCAGTGAGCCCGATGGCCCGGCCGCCGACCTGATTGAGCAGTGAGACGATATTCTTGTTGACCAGACCACCGAGCACCATTTCGACCACTTCCATGGTGGCAGCATCGGTGACGCGCATGCCATCGATGAACTGGCTCTCGATGGCCAGACGGTTCAGCATCTGGCCGATCTGTGGTCCACCGCCGTGTACCACGACCGGGTTGATGCCCACCTGTTTCATCATCACGACGTTCTGCGCAAACGAACGCTGCAGCTTCTCGTCGGTCATGGCGTTGCCGCCATACTTGATGACGACGGTCTGGCCGGTGTAACGCTGCAGGTAGGGCAGGGCTTCGTTCAGTACCTGGGCTGTCTCGGCAGCGCTGCGGCCATCGGCCAGAGCATTGGTGTCTTTTACGTCACTCATCAGAGGTCTTGTCGGTTCGAGTCACAAGTCAGAATGGAATGGCAACACTGCTGTCAGTGGCCTGCATGGCTCTGCGGAACTTGCCCTGGATGCGTTCCATGGCTTCCTGAGTATCTGCCTCGAAGCGGATGACCAGCGAAGGCGTGGTATTGGAGGCGCGCACCAGACCCCAGCCGTCGGGGTAGTCGGCACGCACGCCATCGATGGTGGTGAGCTCGGCACCGTCGAAGTCGGTGCCGGCAATGAATTTCTCGATGAAGGCGTGCTGTGCACCATCCTGATCGAGAGTCACATTCAGCTCCGGTGTATTGATGCTGTTGGGAATGGCGCCGAAGATCTCGCTGGCCGGCTTGTCGGTTCTGGACAGGATTTCCAGCAGACGGGCTGCGGCATACAGGGCATCGTCAAAACCGTACCAGCGCTCCTTGAAGAACATGTGACCACTCATCTCGCCGCCGAGCAGGGCGCCGGTTTCCTTGATGCGCGCCTTGATGAAAGAGTGACCGGTCTTCCACATGTCCGGTTCACCGCCGGCGTCGCTGATGGCCGCTGGCAGAATCTTGGAGCATTTGACGTCATAGATGATGCGGGCACCCGGGTTGCGCTCCAGAATGTCGCGTGCAAACAGCACCATCTGTCGATCCGGCCAGATCACATTGCCCTGATCGTCGACGACACCCACGCGGTCACCGTCACCATCGAAGGCCAGGCCGACTTCGTGCTTTTCGTCCCTGACCAGTTTGATGAGATCTTCCAGGTTTTCCAGTTTGGCCGGATCGGGGTGGTGATTGGGAAAGCTCCCATCAACCTCGGTGAACAGCGCTGCGCTCTTGCAGCCGAGACCGTCAAACAGTTGCGGAGCCGCAGCGCCTGCCACGCCGTTGCCGCAGTCGAAGGCAATGCTCATGGGACGGGCCAGTTTGACGTCCCCCAGAATGCGATCCAGATAGTCCTGCAGGATATCCTGTTCGCTCAGGGTGCCAGGCTGGTCACTGTCATGCAGATTGCCGTCCACCAGGCGCGTGTGCAAGGCGGTGATGCCGTCGCCGAACAGCGCATCGCCGCTCAATACCATCTTCAGGCCGTTGTACTCGGGAGGGTTGTGACTGCCCGTGACCATGATGCCGGTCCCGGTGTTCAGGTGATAGGTGGCAAAGTACAAGACAGGTGTCGGTACCATGCCGATGTTGATGACATCGACGCCTGTACTCTGGATACCCTTGCTCAGTGCCGATATCAGGTCGGGGCCGGAGAGGCGACCATCCCGGGCGACAACGACCGTATCGATCTGTCGTTCATGGCATTCGCTGCCGAAGGCACGCCCGATCTGTTCGACAGCTGCCGGTGTCAGCGTATCGGTGACGACGCCACGGATGTCGTAGGCACGGAAAATGGCGGATGAAATATTCATGTTTCAGAGTCCTTGAATGGCTGTTTCAGCGTCACTGCAGTATTTGTCGGACCGCATTGCGACGTCCGGGTTGTCGTGAATCATTGTTTGCCGGTAGAACCGAAGCCCCCGTCGCCGCGTGAGCTGGCGTCGAAACTCTCGACCCGGTTGAACCTGACCTGTGCAACCGGCACGATCACCAGCTGGGCAATGCGTGTACCCACCTCGATATCGAATGGCTCGCTGCCGCGGTTCCAGCAGGAGACAAACAGTTGCCCCTGGTAGTCGGAGTCGATGAGCCCGACCAGATTGCCCAGCACGATTCCGTGCTTGTGGCCGAGGCCGGAGCGCGGCAGGATCAGACCGGCATAGCCGGGGTCGGCAATATGAATGCACAGCCCCGTCGGCAACAGCTCGGTAGCGCCGGGCTGCAACGTCAGAGTCTGCTCGACGCAGGCGCGCAGATCCAGGCCTGCACTACCAGCACTGGCATATTCGGGTAATGCAATGGTGTCGCCGATGCGAGGATCGACGATGGTGTAGTCAACACTGTTCATTGAGCGTTCTGGTGAGCCTGTAGTCGGCGAGAAACGAGATTCAGCAGGGAGCGGGCAACCGCCTGTTTGTCGGCCGCTGGAACATGCGCATGGCCATCGTCGGCTGGCCAGAAGACATCCAGTGCATTGGTATCGCTGCCGAATACCGGATTGCCGGGCTGGCCCACATGATTGGCTGCGATCATGTCCAGTGATTTTCGTGCCATCTTGCCACGAGCATGGGCTTCGACCTGTTCGGTTTCGGCGGCGAAGCCAACCACGAAGGGTCGCTTGGGCAATGCAGAGACGCTGTGCAGGATATCGGGATTGCGAACCAGTGACAGCGTCATCTGCTCAGCACTTTTCTTGATCTTCTGATCCATGACCTGTTCCAGGCGGTAATCGGAGACAGCGGCCACCGAGATGAACACATCGGCGCTGCCAACTTCGTTCATGACGGCCTCCAGCATGTCATTGGCCGAGACGACATCGATGCGCTTGATGGCCGGATCGGCCTGCAAGTTGACGGGGCCTGCCACCAGAGTCACTCTGGCACCGGCCAGTCTGGCTGCCTCGGCCAGGGCAAATCCCATCTTGCCGGAGCTGTGGTTGCTGATGTAGCGCACCGGGTCGATGGCCTCCCGGGTCGGACCAGCGGTGATCAGGATGTGTTTGCCGCCCAGAAATTCCCCGGAGCCGTTCGCGGAGTTTGCCATCTCGGATGCAGGCATCGAGCTGGACAACGATTCCGACTGCGGTGCGGCGACGGATTCCTGCATTGCCGCCATCAGGTGGTCGCGAATCTCCTCAGGCTCCAGCATGCGTCCCGACCCGGTTTCGCCGCAGGCCTGCAAGCCGTTGCCGGGGCCGAAGAGCCGCACTCCACGCGCCGCCAGCGTCTGGCAGTTGGCCTGGGTGGCAGCATTGAGCCACATCAGCCGGTTCATGGCGGGGGCGACATGCACGGGGACATCGGTGGCCAGGCACAGCGTGCTGAGCAGGTCGTCGGCCAGACCGTGGGTCAGACGCGCCAGTGTGTTGGCGCTGGCCGGTGCAATCAGGATGGCGTCGGGCCAGCGTGCCAGTTCGATATGGCCCATGGCCGCCTCGGCAGCGGGGTCCAGCAGGTCGGTATGCACCGGGTTACCGGTGAGGGCCTGAAAGGTCAGGGGCTGGATGAATGCCTGAGCCCCCTGCGTCATGACCACCCGCACGGTGGCACCTTCGTCGATCAGACGGCGGGCCAGGATGGCGCTCTTGTAGGCGGCGATTCCCCCGGTGACACCGAGGAGTATCTTCTTGTTGTTGAGTGCTGACATGGGTGCCAATGGTATCAGTTTGTACGTGTCGTCGACGTGTGTGGAGGGCTTCACAGAACAGCATATCGGCAGGCCGAGACGATGGTTCCACTGCTCGGCTTGTGATTTACTGCAACGACAATTCAACGATCACAAGGATGCTGATCATGGCGATAAGGGACTGGCCGCAAACCGAGCGGCCGCGCGAGAAACTGCTGCACCATGGTGTCGGTTCGCTGAGCGATGCCGAACTGCTGGCCATATTCATTCAGACAGGTACTGCCGGGCACTCCGCCGTGCAAGTGGCCCGCGATGCCTTGCAGAGCTTCGGCGGGCTCAGCGCACTGCTCATGGCGGAACGACACTGTTTCTGCCAGACCCGCGGACTGGGGGATGCTCGCTACAGCGTCCTGCAGGCTGCACTGGAAATCAGCCGACGACATGTGTTCGAGACCACGATGCAGGGCGATGTACTGAGCTCCCCGGAACACGTTCGCCAGTATCTGTCGTTGCACCTGACGGGGTTGGGTCACGAGGTGTTCTGCGGGCTGTTTCTCGACAACCGGCACCGGGTCATCGAATACCGCGAGCTGTTTCGCGGCACCATAGACAGCGCGGCCGTCTATCCGCGGGAAGTGGTCAAGCGTTGTCTGTCGAGCAATGCCGCCGCAGTGATCTTTGCGCATAACCATCCCAGCGGCGTGGCCGAACCCTCGGATACCGATGTACGCCTGACGCGCAAGCTGGTGGATGCCCTGGCCCTGATCGATGTGCGCGTGCTGGATCACCTGATCATCGGTCAGGGTGTGCAGACATCATTGGCGGAGCGGGGGTTGATGTAGGCGGGAAGCCGGACTCCTCCGGGTGTTGAACGGCTTCTCCAGGGAACGTTCCGCGGTGCTTGTTGCCTGATTCAGTCGACAGTCGCAGGCAGGCATCGCAGTACGCGACCTGCCGAGACGCTAGTCGCTGTGGGTGTCCAGCTTGTCGAGCGCCTCGGCCAGCTGTTGCGGGTTTACCCGAAATCCGGCTTCGCGATGTTCCCGCGGTTTTTCCAGCAGGCTGGTTTCCAGTGGCACGCCATCGGCATATTCCGAGTCATCACAGTACAGGGCGGCATAGGTGAAGTTCAAGGCTGAGGCAATCGACCAGAAGCAGGGCTGGAAGTGACTGCTGAACATCTCGAGTATCCGGGTCCCGGGGCCGCAGAAGGCGATGTTGGAAAAGCCTGCACCATGAGGCCCGATGACCACGCTGGCCTGACTGAACAGGGCGGCCTGTTCGATGATGCTCATGCCATCGGTGGACACGATTTCAAAGCCGCGCTGCGCCAGTACGTCCTGCAGTTCGGTTTCGTTTCGTACGCTGCGTGAGCCACTGGTGCCACGCGAGATGTAGAGCTTTCGGGTCTGTGCCGGTGGCTGAGCAGGAGCAAATTCCTTGCGCAGAAAGTCGGGGTTCCACCGGCCTTGAGACGCTCCCAGCGAGTTGCTGCCGTAGCGGGGAACGATCAGTTCGTCGGCCGCGATGAATTCGCCATCGCGTATCGTGTGCAGGCGGCTTTCATCGATACCGAAATGTGCCAGCGTCTCGTGCTGGAACTGGCAGGTCAACGGATTCACGACAAAGCGGTCGATGCTGTCCAGGGGGATGCCTGCTCGGCGAATCAGTTCCAGCGATGGCAGGACATCGTTCATCCAGTGATAGTAGTTCTTGGCGTTGCGGTTGCCGATCAGGGCCACTCGTCCGTTGATCCGTACAGGCGTGTGTGTTTCGCGCCGACTGTCGACCAACTCGGCGTTCCCCTTGCTGATATCCATGATCAGGCGATCCCGGCGGTCCCAGACCGCTGTCAGGAATCCGTCAAACCAGAGTCTGCCGTCCGGCAGGATGGCGGTGTAGGCCTCACGTGCGCGATAGACACTGTCGGAGAACTGTCTGATTACCGCGGACTCGACGCGGATGGGTTGCTGCAGTTCCACGCGGGAGGCGTCGAACACGCTGACCCGCTGAATATCGGCACTGTCCGCCTCATGGCTGTCGATTCTGCGTTCGGCCGGCACATTGAAATGTTCATCGACAATGGACTGAGGCAAGGCATAACGCATGCAGATGCTGGCGTCGTGTTGCTCGCCCCGGGCTTTCAGGATCTCGCCGAACAGACGATAGCCGACCCCCTTGGCGGGAAAGATGCGCAGTATCAGCCTGGTGAAGTACACCGCATTGGCATCATCGCCGGTCTGCAGAAAATAGTGAACCAGCGCTGTCAGGGCGCCGGGGTTTTTCGTGCAGCCGGGCGCCAGACGTTTGCACCAGTCGAGTGGTGTGTCATCGGGTAGGCCGAGCCGCCGAGCATCTTTCAGAGCCTCCAGTGCCGATTCGAGCGTGAAGCCCGTGTTCTCGGCGTTGTCGAACCCTGGCTGAGTGTTCTCGGAGGCAACTGCAGACATCACTATCGTTCCACAAGGATGGGATGGACTCGCTATTCGTGAAAAGCGGTGCAATTTGCATTCCCATCGGTCTCATTGTGCACGAGGTGGCGTGATCCACCATCCGTTGCCAGAGCATGACAAGGCCTGAGCCAGTGGGTTATCTCACCGTTGATGGTCGAGGTGTGATGCAGAGCACCTACGGAAACCGCCGTTACCTGCCGTTAAGTCCTGAAGAGTCCTCCAGCTTCACACATGGAACCCGAGAATGCATTACCGATCTGCCAAGGCTTTAACACTGATGCTTTGCGGCACTGTCGCCGGAGCTGCCAGTGCAGACCCGAACCATACGTATCTCGAAGAAGACGGGGTAGTCGTGTTCGAGGTCGAGGATGCTGAGCCCGTCGACGGGTGGGTGCTGAAGACCGATCTGGAGGGCCACCTGGGTACCGGATACTTCGAGTGGTCAGGACCGAACTCCTTTGCGTCCTCGTCGGCCGGTAAAGGTAACATCACCTATCACTTTCGCATACAGACAGCCGGCAACTATGAAATCCGCTGGCGCAGCCAGATAGCCGAAGGTGACAGCAATACCGAAGCCAATGATTCCTGGATGCGTCTGGCCACCGGCCAGGATGTTCCCGAGGAAGAGGCTCTGGACGGGTGGACAAAGGCCTTTACCAATACCTTGGGCCGATGGGCCTGGGCCACACGAACCGTTGATCATGTGAGTGTACCGATCCGTCAGTACTTTTCAGAGGGTGATCACACCATGGAGATCTCGGGTCGCTCCATCGGGCACGCGATCGACAGAGTGGTCCTGTATCGTTACGACGATGTCAATTTCAGCGAAAGTGCCGGTAACCGCTGGAAGCCGTCAAGCGTCGTTCAGGGCGATGGCACGGTTGTCGATCCGGATGAGGTCGGTGGGCCCGAAGAGCCGGAACCCGAACCGGAAACACCGGATCCCGAGCCGGAGCCAGAGGTTCCTGTGGTGCGGGAGAATCTGTTCGTCGCCGATCCTTCATGGATGGAGAACGAGAGCAATCAATGTGTGGACAATCGCCTGGCCTTGCCGGCAAGTGCCGTGGTGTCAGTGGACCCGACAGATTCCGGCAGCGACTATACCGCCGGGGAGTATCTGAGCGTCAATGACTCCGATTCCTCCATTCTGATGAAATTTGATCTGTCGCTCGTGCCGCAGGCCAGCAGCGCCGTGATCGAGTACACGACCGGAGATCAGGCGTCGAACGGTAGCATTCATCATGCGCTGGGATCACATGCTGACTGGCAGGAGGGTGCCGGGGAAGAAGGCCAGCAGCCGGAAATCATGGTGGCATTGAGCCAGGCCAGTGGTGGTTGGAATGCCGAGACGAGGCACCAGTCAGTCATACCAGCCGACTTGCTGACCGCCGATGAGATCACCGTCATCATCAGCAGCGATGCGGAAAGTGATCCGCTGCAAGTGTATGCCGAAGTGGCCTCCGAATTGGCACCGAGGCTCATGCTGTCCGGCAACGAGAGCTTCTGCAGCAACTGGCAAGCGAACATCGATGCGCAGAATGCGCCGGAGGAGCCACCGGTGGTTGAGGAGGAAACGCCAGAGGTGACCCCGGAACCTGAGCCTGAAGTGGAGCCTGAAGCCGAAGCCAAGCCTGACGTCGAGTCTGAGGGTGGCAGCACCAGCAAGAGTGGTGCGCTGTCCTGGCTGCTACTGTTGGCATTGAGTGCTGTCTTTGCCGGCAAGGCTCGACTGAATCGCCTCCGGGCCGGCTAGCTTTCGCTGCAACTCGAACTCGTCGTCATCGGTAAGGCCAATTCCTGATCGATCACTGCAACAAGTGCTGTGGTGTTGTGTGATCGCGTGAAATGCATGTCTGACCCTTGAGTGGTGAGCTGAGTTACTGAGTTACTGAGTTACTGAGTTACCGAGTTACCGAGTTACCGAGTTACCGAGTTACCGAGTTTCTGCGTGGCTGGGTATCTGAATCACTGCCGGCATGTTTCTTCGCCACCGCGATTGCACAAGGATGGTGCGCGGTGCCGAGACCCGTCTGCCAGAGGGTCGGTATTGCCGGACACCTTGCATTGCAAGTCGTTTGGCATCAGGCGATTTCACATGAAGTCGCGGTTGAGTCTGCGCGAAAATGCGTATACGGTTTGAACGGTCTACTCAACCGATACCGGATGGTGAAATGAAACTCATGAATGATGGGAAGGCAGGGCCTGCTGTAGCGAAGAGTCGGCGGCGATTCCTGCAGATGGCCGGGGTTGCCGCGGCCAGCCTGCCGCTGGGCATGCGTCACCTGGCTGCGGCGAACATCGAGCCCGGTGCCGACGCCGTTCTGCTGGTCATCGACGTGCAGAACTGTTTTCTGCCCGGTGGTACCTTGCCGGTTTCGGACGGTGATCAGGTCATCCCGATCATCAACGAGCTGGGTCGCAAGTTCGACAACGTGGTCTTTACCCAGGACTGGCACACGCCTGGCCATGCCTCGTTTGCATCGAGCCATCAGGAAAAACAGCCGTTCGAGACCATCGAGATGCCCTATGGCACTCAGGTACTGTGGCCGGATCATTGCGTGCAGGGCTCCACGGATGCACAGTTGGCCGACGGACTGGACATTCCGCATGCACAGTTGATCATTCGCAAGGGCTATCACAGCGAGGTGGACAGCTATTCGACCTTCGTGGAGGCCGATGGCAGCACGAAAACAGGCCTCACCGGCTATCTGCAGGAGCGGGGTCTGAGCAAGGTCTATGTCTGCGGCCTGGCTACGGACTTCTGCGTCAGCTGGTCTGCACAGGATGCTGCGGCCGCCGGTCTGAGCGTGTCCGTGGTGGAGGATGCGTGTCGGGGAATCGATCTCGATGGTTCGGTCGCGGCGGCCTGGAAAGCCATGACTGATGCAGGTGTGGCACGCATTCGTTCCTCCGATATCGTCTGACCACGGTCTGCCAGGCATGAAGGTGTACGGTGATACCACCGTGCGCATGGCGGGGCTTGCCTGTCCGGTATGAGCCTCATACCAAAGACTGAGTGCATTTTCCGGCCAATGAAGAGACACTTCAGGATGCTGCAGCGGGGCGTGTGCAGGCACGTTCCCGCTGTTCTCTGGAATCGACGTGACGCGTTCTGTGTCCATGGAGGCCAAGCATGAACCTTGAAGAGTATGTCGTGATCCGCTCCAGACATCGGATTGTTCCGACCCTGGACAATATCAGGGTCAGAGGTGCGGAATTGATGACCGACGACCCGGTGCAGCTGGAGGTGGAGGAAACCGCGCTGACGGCCTCGGATATCGATGACCTACGGCGTGACCCAAGCACTCGTGCCATCGCTCCCTTGATGCCGATGACCCTGATTCAGCCGGTGGCTTCCGAGGATGACATCAGCACGGATCATCGCGTGCCGTTGACCTGGGGTGTGGAGGCCACGGCGGCTTCGCAGTCGCCTTTCGATGGCTCGGGCGTGACCGTGGCCGTGCTCGACACCGGTATCGATCCCGATCATCCGGCGTTTCAGGGTGTGGATCTGGTACACCGGAATTTCACCAGTGAAGGGCCTGACGATACCAACGGACACGGCACTCACTGCGCCGGTACGGTGTTCGGGCGTAGCATTGATGGGCTTCGGATCGGGGTGGCTCCCGGTGTGCAGCGGGCACTGATCGGCAAGGTGCTCGGTGAGGGTGGTAACTCCTCCGGAACCATAGCCCAGGCCATGCAATGGGCCGTGAACGAAGGGGCACATGTCATCTCGATGTCTCTGGGAATCGATTTTCCCGGTTTCGTGCAGTATCTGACGGAAGAGGCGGGTCTGGATGTGCGTCCGGCCACCTCGATGGCACTGGAAGCGTATCGCGCGAATGTCAACATGTTCACGGAGCTGTCTTCGTTCATTCGAGCGCAGGGTCAGTTCGGCCAGGGATGTCTGGTCGTTGCAGCTGCGGGTAATGAGAGCAGGCGACCAAGCTATGAGATTGCCGTGGCTCCCCCCGCAGCAGGTACAGGCGTGGTTTCGGTTGCGGCGTTGGAAGAGCGAGATGGTGGCTTTGCGGTAGCCTCATTCTCCAACAAGCAGGTGGATGTCGCCGCACCAGGCGTGGATGTCGTGAGTGCGATTCCCGGAGGTGGCCTGGGTTCGAAGAGTGGAACCAGTATGGCAACGCCGCATGTGGCCGGTATTGCGGCCCTGTGGGCTCAGCGCCAGCTGGACAGTCATGCCGCTGTTGATGGTGCCCGTCTGATGGCGCGTGTCGTGGCCAGTGGTGTGACCGAATCCCTGGCTGCCGGCACAGCCATCCAGGATGTCGGAACCGGTATGGTGCAGGCGCCATTGCTCTGATGTGAGTCCGAACTCAATTGCATGAAGCCCGGACTGTCTGACTGCTGGTATCCGTGCGAGACTGGCGATCAGGAGTGTCGACAGGACGCTGCCGTTCAGCGACGCAACAATAATGGCAGCCAGCGCCAGACTTGCAATAAAGAGGCGAGGGCACCTGCAGCATAGGTCAGGGCCGCCGCTCGGAGGATGGACTTCACGGCATGATGCTGTTGTTCGCCGATGTAGTCGCCGTCAACCAGTATCGGCATGGCCTTGTTGAAACTGGCATCCCATTCTTCCGGAAGCACGATCAGATAGGTGGCCGCCCCACACAATGCCGCCAGTACGCCACCGACCACGGGCAGGAGTACGCCGGTCGGACTGCGCGTCAGCAGGCCGAAGACCGGGGAGAGGGACAGCATCAGAATTCCGGCGCGCTGGAATTTCAGGGCCAGAGGGATATAGCGCTGGCGCAGACGGAATACGGCTTCCTTTCTGTGCCACTGTATGGCGTGTCCGAGTTCATGGGTGGCCACAGCGATGGCCGTCAGCGATCGATCGTGATAGTTCCTGGGCGAGAGCCTGATGGCAGGCGTTGAGGCATCAAAGTGATCGCGCTGCGGATCGGTCTCCTCGACAACCACGCCTTGAATCTCAAAGCGTTGCAACAGATGTCGAGCCAGTTCCGCACCGGTGCCGGGGATATCGGGCAGTTCGGCGGAATAACGCAGAAAGATCCATCGTATCCAGAGTTGCGGTCCGACGATGAGCGTGGCGATGAGCAGGAGCAGTAATAGAACGGCCATGTTTGCGTGATTGCGAAGTGCGAATTCAGGAATGTCGATCGCTCATCGTCACGATAAACGAATTCGTCAAGAACATGTCGGCATTGGCGTGTCATCAGTCTTTTCGGGATTGATGACGTTATTCTGACGTCTTACGTCAAAGTCAATTACAAAACCGTTAAGTTTTGGCATGACATCCTCTGTCATGGCTTTAAGCGGTGCCGTTTGCTGATCTAAACGGCTATTGTTGAGGGTGCAGCCCTGTCACCAGGCAGGCTAGTTGATTGCCGGCAAGTTGCCACTTACAAGCCGGAAAACCAATGAGAGAACCCAGTGACGATGGTCAGATTCAAGTCTTCTGCAATGGTGAATGCCCGAATTCGGAAAATCCTTCTGTTGTCATTCCTGCTGCCTGGACTGACGGCTTGCAGTACGTTGGGGCTGAATGCCCCCTGGGACAAGGAGCCACGACCCGACTATGACCTCATCGCGGAAAACCTCGTCAATTCTCTGGCACAGTTTCCACATCTGAATCCACTGATGGCGACCGTCCAGGTGGCGCCTCCGCGCTCCCGCTTCGAACGTCAGATTGAAAGCGAACTGCGCGAACGAGGCTACAAGGTCGAGCGAGTCGCTGGCCATGAGGGTCTCAACCGGGTCACGCCGGAAATCAGACAGATCAACTCCGAGGAAGGGGAGCAGGATCTGTATGTGCTGTCGGTGGGGCAACTGTCGGTAGAGCGGCAATACGATGTAGTGGCCGACAAGACAGTGCCGACAAGTGAGCAGATCATTCGTGGCACCCGCGAGAGGGCGATCAACCTGGACGACGATATCTTCGACGTGCCGGACAGCGAGTACAGTGCGGTTGCGTTCAAGCCCTATGACGGGCCGGGCATCGATGATGTGCTGGCGCCACCGGAAACCGGTGCGCTGGACTGGTTCAATCGTGAAGAACCTCGGGTGATCAAGCAGAACATCTACGAAACCATGGCATCCAACTATCGTGAGTTGTTTGCAGGCTATGAGGATGTCGATCAGAGCATTCTGGTATTCCCCAACGATTCCCTTCGCCTCGGCGATGTCAACAAGAGCATCATCGAGCGATACGTGGCAGAAATGGACCCGGATACGGATGTGCTGTCAGTCATCGGTTGCAGCCACGGCGACACCAGAATCTCCAATGGCAACAGTCTGCTGGCACTGGGGCGAGCCAATCGGGTCAAGGAAGCCCTGTTGTTCTCCGGTCTGGAGCATGACAGGATCCTCGAAGAGGGATGCTGGGCGCCACAACTGTTCGATGAAGTCATGCCTCGACGCGGTGTGGTATTGACGCTCAAGCGGCAGAAGCAGTCATGAAGGTGCGGCTACCCGGTCTGCTGGGATTGCTCTGCTGCACGGCATTGGCAGGGGGGCCGGTTCTGGCAGACAACGGCAATGTCGATGCAGATCCATCTGCGAGTACGGTGCCGGAGATCAGTCTCTGGGTCAGGGATGCGCCCATGTCCCTGGTGGTGAAGCAGCTTGCGCAACTCTCGGGACGAGAGGTGGTGCTGGATGGCGCGCTCGACATGTCGGTTTCCGGGCGGTTCGGTGGCAGTCTGGAACAGACACTGGTGGAGCTATCGGCGAATCATCCGGTCCTGTTCGACCTTGATGGCAGGACCCTGCGGGCTACCGGAAGCGACAACAGCAGCAAAGTGTCCATTGCCGTCGTCAGTGACGAATTGAGCGAAGAATTCAAGAGCTCCCTGTTTGAACAACTGGCGCCCGGCAACGACATCGAGATACGAGCCGATGCCGTGCGGGTTGCCGGACACCCTGTCTTCGTCAAGCGCGTCAGCGGTTTGATAACCCGGACCCTGGCAGACAATGGAGCCAGACAGGGTATCGAGCCCGACGTGGAGCCGACCATGGAGGCAGCTGTCGCCGGTATTGACAGTACCGCCAATAGCGTCGACCAGAAGGCATCAGAGGTGGTCATTGATGTGGGTTCCGACGAAATGCTGGCTGACATCGCCGATGAAGGCAAACCTGCGGCCGACCAGGCGACCCTGTCGAAACCGATCCGCTGGGTTACGGATATACCCGGTTACGACACTTTCTGAACTGGACAGGCGATTCGATGAACTCCAAAAGCACATCTTCGGAAAATGACGATACAACCGGATCGCAGGCATCGCCGAGGCCACGGAAAGTGAACAGAATCCTGATAGTACTGGGCGTACTGGCTTTCGGCCTGATCGTGACGGATCGCGTCATGGAGGCCTTCAAGGCCGACGACCTGCCTGAAGACTTGGCCAGTGAAGAGGCGATGCCGGAGGGAACTGGTGGGCAGCAAACCGCCTCTTCGGCATTGACTGAAGAAACAGCCGATACTGTCGGCAATATTGATAATGCAATACTGGATGCATTGCCGATGCCGGAGACAGAAGCTCTGGTGACGCTGGAGAATCTGTTCGGTAGTCCCGTGGTGCTGGTCTCGGCTGCCGAGCCTTCCTATGTGGTAACCGCGGATGAACGGCGCTTCGATGTGGGTGGGGTCGTTGACGATACGACAACTCTGGCGGGTGTCACCAGCCATCAATTGATCTTCGAACAGACCGGTGATCTCCTGGTCATCAGTCTGCCTGAACCGGTGTCGCAGTAGATGCCGCCAATCACGATGGCGTGACCGCCTTCAAGGCTCATTATCCCGAGCGCATTGTCTGTCTGACGGAAGAGACCACGGAGCTTCTTTATCTGCTGGGGGAGCAGGACCGGATTGTCGGTATTTCCGGTTTCACGGTCAGGCCGGCGCAGGCTCGGCGAGAAGAGCCCAAGGTATCTGCCTTCACGTCGGCCAGATACGAGCGCATTCTAGAGCTTGAACCTGATCTGGTCATCGGATTCTCCGACCTGCAGGCGGACATCGCTGCTGAGCTGATTCGCCGGGGCGTGAATGTTCTGGTCATGAACCAGCGTTCCATTGCGCAGATTCTGGACATGATTCTCACCCTGTCCGCCATGGTGGGTGCAGCCGAGCGTGGTCAGGCATTGGTCGCCCGGTATGCGGCTCGGATGTCCGCTATCGAGGCGAAGACAAACCGGTGCCTGCAGGCGCATCCGCAGCGTGCCCGTCCGCGCGTGTATTTCGAGGAATGGGACGAGCCGATGATCTCTGCCATTCGCTGGGTCTCCGAATTGATCGACGTTGCCGGTGGTCAGGACTGCTTTGCGGAGCTGGGCCGGATGTCACTTGGCAAGGACCGTATCATTGCCGATCCGCAGCGCGTGATCGATGCGAATCCGCAGATCATCATCGGTTCCTGGTGCGGCAAGAAGTTTCGGCCTGACAAGGTGGCCGGGCGTGCCGGCTGGGATCGCATCGATGCCGTGAAACAGGGGCGTCTGCATGAAATCAAGTCGGCCAATATCCTGCAGCCCGGTCCGGCCGCTCTGAGCGATGGTCTCGAACACTTGCATCGGATCATGATGGACTTCTACGACGCACCTTCTTCGAGAACGTGACGCCAGCGACAGCTGGAGTGAGTCTGACAAGCGCGCTGTTGAGTCATTTCTGATTTTTCTGCCGGTCAAGCCTGTCCGCTCGGAGCTGATCAGGCACAGGCACAGGCACAGGCACAGGCACAGGCACAGGCACAGGCACAGGCACAGGCACAGGCACAGGCACAGGC
>CANLXI010000025.1 GCA_947495035.1 uncultured Granulosicoccus sp. | reverse complement strand
AAGGCACTGGGATGGAATTGCCTCGTACTGCCACCCTGACAACAAAGTGAGTCTGGGTCTGGTCGAAGGCGTCAACAACAAGATACGAGTGATACAGCGCAAAGCCTATGGCTATCGAGACGAAGAATATCTGAAGCTCAAAATCATCGCAACATTCCTGCCGCCACTACCCAAAAACGCGAAGATTAACCCACACGAATCCGCGTAGACCCACATGGGTAAGGCAACCGATCAGGACCCGTGGGCACAATATCATCTGGTTGAGGCTGACGACACTCGCGGCCATATCCTCATCAGCCGTCGCAACAACGTTACCGGACGCAGGCAACTGCTGACACTCAGTATCGATTTCGTTCTGGAGGATGACCGGTGGCAAATCAGCCGTGAAGTCATCATGAGTCGGGATGAGGAACAAGGCTGAGAGACGGGACGCGATCCTTATCCACACATTCTGTGGATAAGCGTGTGGACGAAGCACGTATAAGCCGCCCGGAGGGGTGTTACGCGGTGCTTTCAGGAAACTGTTCAGGAAACGAACAGGCGATCAATCGTCGGTAGATCTCATCAATGATCCTTACGCTGGGTGCTCTGAAGGGAACGATTCTCTGCCTCCTGAGCGAAGAGGCCACCCGCTTGGGGTGGCCTCTCGGTTCACATCTTGGCGTGTTCGGATCGCAGTGCTTTCCACAGGCAGTAGCACATGAGCAAGACCACCAGCGTGAAGGGGATGCCGGTTGACACGGCGGCTCCCTGCAATGCGCTGAGGCCTCCGCCGAGTAACAATGCGATGGCGACGAGGCCTTCCAGTGTGCACCAGAAGACACGCTGTACCACCGGTGCATCCATCTTGCCGCCGGCCGTGATGGTGTCGATGACCAGACTGCCACTGTCGGATGAGGTGACGAAGAAGATCACGATCAGTATGAGCGAGATCGGCGCAATGATGCCGTACAAGGGCAGTTCCTTGAGGAAGCCGAACAGCGCACCTTCTGGCGCATAGGAATCGATGACCGTGGCTCGGACGCCTTCTGCGGCGCCTGCGTTGAGCATGTCAATGGCTGCGCCGCCGAAGGTTGACATCCACAGGGCGCAGACCGCAGTGGGCGCGAGCAGGGCGCAGATGACGAACTCGCGTACCGTTCGGCCACGGGAGATGCGCGCAATGAACATGCCCACGAATGGCGACCAAGCGATCCACCAGGCCCAGTAGAAGGTTGTCCAGCCGTGGAAGTAGCTGGTGTCCTCCCGCCCGAAGGGGTTGGACAAGGCCGGTAGCAGTTTGACGTAGTCAACCATGACATTGGCATAACGGGTAATGGCTGTACCGATTCCAGTCATCACGATGACGAAGATGAACAGACCGACTGCCATGACCATGTTGATTTCGCTGAGTCGCTTGACGCCTGCATCCATGCCCAGCAGAACCGAGCCCAGTGCAATCAGCGTAATGCCGACAATCAGCAGTACGATGACCGTGGATGTGGGTTCTATGCCGAACACTTCATTCAGTCCGGAGGCCACCTGTTGCGCACCCAGTCCGAGAGAGGTGGTCAGGCCGAACAGTGTGGAGAAGACGGCCAGAATATCGATGGTGTGTCCCCACCAACCCCAGATACGCTCACCGAGTATCGGATAGAAAGCCGAGCGCAGAGTCAGTGGCAGGTCCAGGTTGTAGCAGAAGATGGCAAGACTCAGGCCGACCGCTGCATAAATGGCCCAGCCTTCCAGCCCCCAGTGATGAATGGTGCCAACAACGCCGATGTATTCGTTGCCGGGCAGGCTTTCGTCTATCCCCAGCGGATTGGCTGCGCCACCTTCGGCAAAGTTGTAGTACACCGGTTCCATCACGCCGAAGAACAGCAGACCGATGCCGATGCCTGCCGCAAACATCATTGCAATCCATCCGGGATAGGAATAATCCGGTCTGGCATCCTTGCCGCCAATGCGAACCTTGCCGAGGGGCAAGACGATCAGAACCAGGCAGAAGAGGGTGATGGCATCGACCGAGAGCACCAGAAACCAGTCGAAGGTATTGGTCAACCAGGGGCGCAGCCAGCCGAAGAATTCAGCGCTTGCTTCCTGATTGGCGAGGGAAATCAGGACAAAGGCACAAATGAGAACACTCGATATGACGAAGACCGGGTTGTGCATCTCCAGGCCGAATGGCCGGATATTGTCTTGTCCCAGTTCATATTCGGTTTCGAAATCGAATATGCGCGGGTCAGGGTCCAGACTTTTCTTCTTTTCTGTCACAGGCATCTCCAGCTGTAATGAAGGGGTCAGCAGTGGGTCATTCTGGCTGACTAGAACAGGGTGTGGTGAACGTGTGCTTTGGCAGAATATACCAATGGCGAAGAATTTGACAGGCGCGATTGAAACCGGTGAACGCATCATGCGCTCGAGCCGGTTCGCTTATGGTGTGATGAAGCGCTGGCGGAAGCCTGTCGCCGAGAGAGTGTTGTGCTTCGTCGCCGGCACACCGAAAATATTGAAGAGTGTCTGCCAGCCAGCCTGTCAATCGAGCGTCATCAAACCGACGGGCATGTGCAGGCCGGTGATGATTTGCTAGTTGCAATGCCCTGTGAGTTTGCCGTCACCCTTGCAGATTGCAGATTTCGGACAGCGGACAGCGGACAGCGGACAGCGGACAGCGGACAGCGGACAGCGGGCTGTGGGCTGTGGGCTGTGGGCTGTGGGTTGCGGGTTGCAGGTTGCAGGTTGCAGGTTGCAGGGGGCAGTTCTAGGGAAAATCAGGGCAGATGGAAGATTAAGGCAAGCCTGGATTCAGGCGTACATATTGATGATCTGTCCATACCCACCGGAACGCGCCTGCTGCAGAATGAAGCTCTCCAGCGTGGTGCTGATCTCTTCCAGCAAGCCCGTCTCCGTATCGTTCCTGCCCAACAGCATGTGTTCCAGCGTATCGTTGCGTTGCAATGCCTTGGTGAAACGTCTGCGAGACGCCTCGGAGTAGTCGATCAGGCCCTGATCAAGTTCTCGCCATTCCACTCCGACCGAACGCAGTTTCTCGGCTCCGAAGCGTCTTGTGTAGTCTTCCTGAATGGCCAGCAGGCTCTCCTCGAGACTCTCGGTCTTGTTGGCCGCCGATTGCCTGAGCAGTACCGCGGCATTGACCAGTCCATCATGAAACTTTTCCAGTTCGTCGGCCGCCCGGTAAGAACGCTTTCTACTCGCTGCCGAAATCGTGTTGGTCTTCGAGAATTCATAATCGCCATCGGCGATGTTCAGCGAGGGAAACAACCCGGTATTGCCGCTGGAAATCGACAAGGTGTACGGTTCACCACGTACTGAGAGAGACACGCGTTGTGAGGCATTGACAAGCGTGGCCGACAGCTCACTTGGCGCATTGTTCAGTAGCGTCAGCACGTTGTTCAGGGAATCGTTGTCGACGTCCAGAGTCAGGTTGGACCCGTTGACCGCCAGCGTTCCGGATTGCACCGAGTCGAACGCGTTGACGCGGGACAATGGTCTGTCCGGTTCGTGATCCAGTCCCTTGACCTGCGTAGCACTGGCCAGCTTGGTGGCTGCGAGAAAGCCAGTAGTGTCATTGCCGACCGTTATCTCGTGGTCGGAACCCAGGCTATTCTGTGTCAGCGTGATGATCTCGCTGTCCACGTCAAAGCTTGCAGTGACGTTCGCTGAGGAGGCATTGATTTTCGCCAACACCGAGTTGACGCTGTCTGTCTCGGCCACTGTGATGGTGGCACCATTGACCTGGAAAGTGCCCGCGGTGACAACATGCCCGTTCTCGAAATGGGGGCCACCACTGCCGCTGCCGTTGAAGGGGTTGTCAGGGTTGATGGACTCCGTCGTCGATAGTGTCACGGTGGTCGAGGCCACATCGCCACCGGCCAGAAAGCCTGACGATAATGAGAAACCCAGTCCGTTCGACAGTGTATAGATCGTGGACTCAGCGTCCGATGCATTGGTCGTTATCGTCTCCGTGCCACCGCCATTGGGCAAGGAGACCTCGATCTCGATGGCGCCCAGATTCCTGAAGCCACCCTGGTTGACCCGGAACTCCACGGTTCCCGAACCGTTGCTGCCGTCATAGATGCCATGTAGCGCGATATCCGATGATGTAATTCCTTGCCAGGCAGGTTCTTCCGGGCTGTAGCTGGTGTACCAGGAATTGATATCGTCGGTGGAGCGTAATATGGTAGCGGTATCGATTCCGGCGTACAGACCCAGATCCTGCGTGGAGACCAGTTCGGTTACACCTGCCTCCTTGCTCTTCTTGAACTGGACATGGTTTGCCAGTTCTTCCAGTGTATTGACCAGGCGCGATAGTCCGAGCAGAGCCTCCCGGCTGGCGGTCTGGCTCGTACTGGCAGTGCTCTGCTGGACGGCGGAGCTGCTGCGCTGGACCGAGTATGACGGGTAGGCTGAGGTACGTCCCGTATTGAAGTTTACGCTGATCGACAAAGACAGTTTCGCCACGCTTGCACAGCTGTAGACAGGTGCAGGCTTGTTATGGACTTGACTGAATGATCGGCTGTCGGCCTGGCCAGATTTTCACGGCGCTCCTGCTGGAGTGCACAGTTTCAGAAATACAGGAGGGCTGAAAACGGAAATCGAGTGCTGCCACACGTAAATACACAGATTTTGACAGTCGCCTCACGCCCTTTGCACTGGCACGCAGTTCCGCACCCCAGTCCGATCCATTCCTGTGCAAGGATTCGCGCGCCCGATCAGCTCCTCACAAGATCATTCCATCTTCTCATCAACCAGTGAGGGAGCGAGCATCCGTTTCAGCAGGACATCTTTCCGTTTGAAGTGATGATACAGGGCCGCACAGGCGTGAGCGGCAAGGTGTTCAAAACGGCTGCCGGGTGAATCCGCAGCGACGAGCGTATGATCTCTTGCGAGGTACATGATCGAGCGGCTCGTCGCGAGCCCGGCGTGCTTGGAAAGTGCTCTGTACTGCCCGGTCATCGAATTGGCGTCTTGTTCGGGAGGAGAACCGTTGAATATCACAGACTTCATAGCGGAGTGGTCGGACTCTCCATTTGCGCACTTTCGTGAGCCTGCCTGGCAAGCAACAAGCCGAGCGCCTGAATTGGTGTCCGAGGCACTCAGATCCTTGTCCGATGGCTATACGATTGTCGATGACGTTGCCATTCATCATCGTGCGGAGGTTGAGGCCGGGGTGAATATCAATGGGCCGGCCATTATCGGACCCGACACCTTCGTGGGGGCCGGCGCATTGATTCGTGGTGGAGTGTTTCTGGCGCGTGGGTGCATTGTCGGACACGCTTGTGAGCTGAAGACTTCCTTCATGTTTGCCGGGTCGAAGGTAGCGCATCTGAGCTTCGTTGGCGATTCCATCATAGGGGCCAGAGTCAACATCGAGGCTGGCGCAGTGGTGGCAAACTACCGAAACGAATTCAGTGACAAGAGAATCCGAATTCTGTGGAATGGGGAAAACATTGATACCGGCGTGGAAAAATTCGGGGCATTGCTCGGCGATGATGTCAGGATCGGAGCCAATTCCGTGATTGCGCCAGGAGCGATTCTGAGCCCGGGGACGATTGTGCCTCGGTTGTCGAAAGTCGACCAGTACCCTTGACCGTCAAAAAGCAGAGTTTTCCACCACCGAACTGGATCACTCCAGGCACCGAGTTGCAGGGTCTTCATTCAGGCTGACTTTGATAATGCAACACAGGTAGCTTGATGGAGTCCTGCTGTCTATCAACAAAGAGCAGTCCGGTTTCCAGATTTCGTACCATGACGCAGGTGCTCACTGCAGCTGCGGTGTCCGAGTCAGGTAGAGGTCAAAGTTCAGAGGTCAGAGGTCAGAGGTCAGAGGTCAGAGGTCAGAGGTCAGAGGTCAGAGGTCAGAGGTCAGAGGTCAGAGGAATATTGCCGGATTGCAAGTGTCAGCTGAAATGTGCCACGCAGCTCTTGCACAGCCTCAATAGCTCAAGCCTTCGGATATCATTACCATGCCGGTCAGCAGCACCAGCGCTGAAATGATCCATCCGGCGATATTCAGACGTGATCTGTATTTGACCAGGTAGTACACCATGGCAGCCACGCCCAGAAAACCGCCGCCGATGTACGTGTCGACATCGATGGCGGTTTCCGAGATCCCTGATGTCACGAATAGGATGATCAGCGGAATGATCCACTTGAACAGCGCTGAATGTTCCTGTTCCTCTGTCTGCTGAGTGCCAAGGATCGACTGCTTTGTCGAGCCAGCTTTCCACAGTTTTCCGACGAGCAACGGCATGAGTCTGTCGAAATCCGATAGTGGTTCGTTTTCCGGTTTTGGGGGTGGTCGGGGGTTTTCCTTCGGACCCGGCCTTGGGCCTGGCGTGGGGTCAGGTATGGGGTCTGGTTCAGGCCCGGGATCCTCTACTGGATCGTGTCCCTTGTTGGCTTCGGGTCCGGGATCAGGCGTCGGCTTCGGAACCGGTTCGGGTTCAGGGGAGGGCTCCGGACACGGTTCCAGTCGTGTATTCCAGTATGCCGTTACGAACTCACCCAGCGTGATGCGTTTGGCGAGGTAGGCGGTAATGGCGGTGTCGAACGTCGCTTCACTCGGCGTATGGGTACTGGGTGCCTTGCGGGCCACCTCGACTGCCGCGGTGGCGATGCTGGCATCGAGATCCCCGCTGGCCACCCGGGTGAACAACTCGCTGGACAATGTAGCTGCCGTGTCCAGGCGGGAGTTCTTGCCACTCTTGGCGACGATGATCTTGCCATGGCCGTCCACCTGACGAGTGGGCTTCTGCGGACTGTCAGAGCGCACGGCATTGACAATGTAGTGATAGAGATCATCCATGGTGGTGACGCCGTTTCCGTCCTTGTCAGCGTTACCGGTTTCGAGTGCTTCGATGAGGTGCTTGGTGAACACACCATAGCGGTCGCTTTCCTTCTCTTGTGCCGTTTCAGTCTCACTGGATGCCGTGAGTAGATAGGTGCCGGACCCCTTGACTGACAGCTTGAGCTGATCTTCCACATCGCCTCGGTGGAGGATGCCTTTTGCCGCACCGCTGTAGCAGCAATCGAGCATGAGCACCGTATTCTGTGCATTGCATCGAGCGAGCTGGTCGCGCACGAAGGCCACCGGAACGGCAGTGGCTTCCAGAACGGCGATTTCACTGTCGTGAGTACAGAAATTGAGCTGGATGTTGGCGTCGTGCTTGCCGTGCCCCGAATAGTAGAGCAGTACGGTATCGGTGTTTTGTGTGTCCGCCAGGAAAGTGATGAGCTTGCGTTTCACCTCTGTACTGTCGCAATCGCACAAGGTCTCTACCGTATCGAATCCACCAATCTCCGGATTGGCCAGAACAGCCCGAAGACCCTCGACATCATTCAGCGGACACCTGAGATCAAGCAATTTCTCATCCGCAGGAAAACTCGCATTGCCAATCAACAGCGCCTTGCGAGCGTGCTCGGTCATTTGTCGAGTAGAGCCCTGATCCTCCGGATCGTGGACTCCAGTTCCTCAGCGGACAGGGAAGCGCCGGTAATTTCGATGGTTGTGCCATCGGCACCTGTCATCTTGATGGTTGTGTCCTGGCGTTTGGCTTGCAGGTAGATACCCAGTACATTTGCCAGGGCTTTGGCGGCTTCGTCAGCCAGGGGTTTGACGATCAGCTTGGCCAGTTCAAGCGCTGCGCCGCGTTGCCCGGGTTCCATCATGGGTTCGGGGAGGCGCTCAACCAGCAGTTCGGTCTGGCTGGCAAGCAGGCGTTCCAACTGCAGGGACTCCTGTTGCAGCTTACTGCCAGTCATCTGTGTGTCATCAAGTTTCAATATCAGCACGGTGATTGATCTTCCACTTGTGTGCTGTCAGATTATCTCAGTTCAAGGTAAATGGCGACGGCTCTGCCCCTAGTCTTTTCGTCAGTGTCAGAGCTGCTGTATTGATTCGCAGGCAGGTGATGTCTCCCGGGTGTTCGGCAGCGAACCCCGGGAGCTTGGCCGGATCAAACTCCGGCCGATAACAGGTGTTGCCTCAGGCCACGTCGACAACGCTGTCGGCGGAGAGTACGCCGCCTGTCAGCACCTGAGCGTAGACGCCCATATCCATATGGCTATAGTGCTCGCGCAGCAGTCTGGGGGTTTTCATGTCGCGCTCACCGGTTTCCAGGTTGACCTCCGTCGCGGGGCACCGGCGGGTGCGCTTGACAATTTTCAGTCGTACCGAGCCGAGCGTCATCTCCTTGCCGACCATGTCCAGTTCGGCGAATGGCGGCAAGCCGGATAGCTGAATATTGCCGCGAAATCGCCGCGGATCCACTGCCTGACCGATGGCTTGGGAAAACGCCTCGACACTGTCACGGTTGATGATGGATATCGCATTCATCATTTCGACAGAATCCACGGATACATCCGTGAAGCGGTGAGGGGAGGCTTCATGCAGTTGGGGAGTCTCGTCGTCTGGCAGCGTAAGGTAGGTTTTCAGAAACTGACTGGCCTGATGTTTGCCATCCGCAGTACCGATATCGAAACGCGCGCTGATGTCGTCGGTCGACAGGCTCAGTATGCCCGTGTCATCGTCATACTCGGTGTCGAGCAGTGCCAGGGCAGCGTCTCTTGCCAGCATGTAGAACTTTCCCTTGGGCAGTGGCTTCGGATCGGCCGGGTCGAAGCCACTGTTCGGGCGGGCAAAGCCGAAGCGACGGTCACCGGGAAATCCCTGACCAGGCTCGAGCGTCACTGTCTCCAGTGTCTGGCCGCTCAGGCCCTTGATCGGAAATCGGGTTAACGCTGCAATCTTCACTGCCATGATTGATCTGCCTTCATCATTGGTTGGAGCCTGGCGATCCAACTTGTGGATCGCACGACCGGAAAGGGGGGCAACAGTGGGTACTGCCGTACTGATTAGCCGAGCATATCAGGCGCAGGCAAGGGAAGGGTGCTACTGCATGGTAGTCAGTAGTTCGGTACGCAGTTACGCACGCCTGTACGCCCAGCAAGCCTTATCATGGGTCGATCGAGTTTCCAGCACCCGGAGGGTTCGTTCATCCGCTCACATGCTGTTGTTGAAAGTTACCAAAGAGGTTAAACATCATTCTGGTAAGTGCTTTCCAGCCCTCGACACTACACGTTATTGAGTGACCACAATAGCGCCAACTCGGGCGCCATCATGATCCCCGCGATCGTCTAGTAGGTTTGAAATACAGTCTGTATTCACTACTCGTGCTGACTAGAGTTCTTGGGCATTAAAGTGTAGGCAATTTCGAGCAATTGTTGGTCTTGCCACCGGTCCGCGATCAATTGTACGCCTACCGGCATGCCGGACATACCGTGACTGATAGGCAAATTGATACAAGGCACTCCTAGAAGTGTCCATGCTCGGCAGTAGACTGGATCGCCAGTAAAGTCGAGTCCTTGTGGCGCTTCCCCAGTAGAGCTTGCGGCAAGAATAACATCAGCCTGGGAATTGAAAATCGCGCTTATTGTTTGTTGAGCACTCGCGGTAGCTAGCATCGCTTCTCGATAGCGCGTATAGCTGATTGATTGACCGTCCTGAATCAATGCTACTAACTCGGGACCCAGGTGCTCCGATAGTGTTGAGTACTCGCTGCCCAGGGTTTGAGCAGCCTCGTAGGCCATGACAATCTTTTGCTGTTCAACCAATTTTTCGTAGCTATCATCCAGCACCAGAGGGACTATTTCTGCACCGGCTTGTTCCAATGCTGATTGAGCCTCGGCAATTGCATTTTTCACGTCTGCGGACATGGTCATGCTGCCAGGAAGACTGTTAATGCCTACACGCACACCTGTCAGATCATTACGTGGACTGATTTTCCCGGCACGAGTCAATGCGGAAAATGCAGTGCAGATGTCCTCGATATAGTTGGCGTACCACCCTAATGTATCCAACGATGGCGCGAACGATTTGACACCACTGGTGCTCAGAGTGTTGAACGTTGGTTTGAAACCGAATACGCCACAGTAGCTGGCGGGTCGAATTATACTGCCAGCGGTTTGGGTTCCGAAGGTGAGGGGTACCATGCGAGCTGCCACTGCAGCAGCAGATCCACTTGATGAGCCGCCCGGTGTTCGTGAAAGATCGTGAGGATTTTTCGTTTTACCTGGTGTGAAATAGGCAAACTCCGTAGAGACGGTTTTACCCATTACCAATGCGCCCAGTTCTTGCAGCAGTGTTACCAGAGCAGCATCCAGGAGCGAAGCCTGTGACCTCAGATATCCCTTGGTTCCCCAGCTTGTCGGAAAACTCGCAGTGTCCAAGATGTCTTTGATGCCTACGGGTACACCAAACAGTGGCTTGTCCGTAGAATCCGAATTCAACGAAGGTGGTCCTTCAGCCAGCGACTCCCAGGCATTGATATCAGGTTCGCACTGCTTGATACGTGCAGCACAGCTGTGCCACCAGTCGACAGGATTAGCTTTCTTCTCTGCCAATGCCTTCTGGTAGGCATCGATAGTCATACCTGAGTTGTATTTCATTATGTCCGATTTCGCGATTTGCTTTTAAGCGTTCTGTTTAAAGAATCAATTTCAATCCGACCAATAGCATCAGTATGGCGAAAAGACGTTTGAGCAGCTTTGCTTGAAGGTAGTGGGCCAGGTTTGCGCCTAATCTTGCACAGGGTATGCTGGAAATAGCGATACCAAGGAATGCAGGCCAATACAGGTATCCACTGGTATACACCGGGAGCATGGACTCATCCTGGCCAGTCGCTATGAAAGTTGCAGCACCCACGGCGGCAATGGGAAAACCGCATGCTGCCGATGTTCCGATTGCCTGTGACAGATCAGCTCCATTACGCGTCAGCCAAGGAACGTTCAGTACTCCACCTCCTACTCCGAACAGTGCCGAGAAGCCCCCAATTAGTGTTCCTGCGGCAACCATGACAGGAGAGTTGGCATGGTATTGTCTAGATTCAGTGGGTTTTGAGAACATCATCCAAAGAGATAATGCCAACATAAAGATGCCAAAGTATTGCTCGAGACGCTCTGCCTGTAGGTGATCCGCAATAACTCCGCCACACACAGCACCAAGCACCAAACCAGGTAGCATCTGGCTGAGTAACTTGGTAGACACTGCATTCTTTTTCCAATGGCCAAGGGCAGAAGAAGCACCAGTGACGGTGATAATCGCCAGCGAAGTGCCTATGGCAAGATGAACGACTACTGTGGGGTCAACTCCCAATTGATCGAGTGTCATGATCAGCGCTGGTACGATCACCACACCGCCCCCGATGCCGAACAAGCCAGCAATCAGGCCTGCTGTTGCGCCGACCAGTAAGAAGAACATGACCGAAAACAAGATTTCTATATTTCCTTGAGAGAATTAAGGGCAGGGGGGGAGTCCCCCCTGCGAATGCAGCGACGATTTATGGCTGAATCTGATCTACGATCTTGTTGGCAAACGATGCGTCGACAACATCGTCAAAGTACATTTCCCCCTTGATATTTCCGACGAATTGTTGCATTTCAATGGCATTGGTAAATGCGCCTTCAGTGATGGTTACGTTTTTCGGGTAGACATTGTTGTCGATCATACGTTGTACAGCTGCGTCAACTACTTCACTGTCGAGGTCACCGAACTCTATCCGGGCTACTGCCTTGGCTTTCGTGGCATCTGTGTGGATTAACAACAGTGATTCGTTTATGGCAGTAGTGAATCGAGAAACCAAGCCAGGGTTTTCGTCGATCATTTCCTGAGAGGTGTTGATCGTTGAGAATGCGTACTCTGGATAGTCATCCGTAAAGGCATGGATAACTTCCAGGCCCTGTGAAATCCCCTGTTCAACTTGGGGTTGATAGGCAACGGCTATATCACCGCGGCCTGAAAGCACGGGACCAAGTTCGGAGCCATTCTGGACTTCGGTCACCTTGACCTTGCCTTCCAGGCCTGCATCTTCGATGAAGCGACGTATCAAGGTGTTAGAAGTACCCGGTGCCAACCCAACCACTATTTCCTTACCTTCCAGGTCTGCTGGTGAGGTGTAGGCGAGACCGGGTTTGGCGAGTACCCAGACAGGCGCACTGTTGGCAACGGCAGAGATCGCTTTTCCACTGCCACCCTGCTCCTGAGCAAAGCCGACATGCTCAGGACCGTGGACTGAGAACTGAGATTCGCCTGAAAGCACCGAAGCCAGTGCGGCAGGTCCTGAACCAGCGGAACGAACTACTGGAACGTCGATGCCCTGTTCGTTGAACAGGCCCTCATGCTTTGCAACATAGACCGGAAGATACAGCAGCGAATGGAAAGCCTCGTTGATGAGGATAGTATCCATATCATCTGCTTGTGTATGAGCCGATGCGCCTAATGCAAGAAATCCCAGACCGATGGCAATGTTTTTGTAACAGGATGAAAAAGACATGGTTGATTACCTTTGTTGATGATGGTTGAAGTGTCTAAAGTTTGTGCTGGGGGGTCAGTGGTTGCCACGTTCCCATGGCAAAAGTCGTTTCTCGACTTGAGTGATCAAGACGTAGAGTGCGATGGCAACAATCATCAGCATGGTGACCCCTACCCAAACGACATTGAGATTGAAGAGGTTCCCCGCTACAAAGATCATTCTTCCCAATCCACGGTCTGAAGAGATGAATTCGCCACCTATTTCCGCAATCAGCGCGAAGCCGATATTCAACCTGAAAGCGGATATGATCCATGGCAAGGTGGCTGGAGCAACTACCTTGGTGAAGATCTCTCGGCGACTGGCGCCTAGTGATCGCATGAGGTTGATCAGGTTCTTATCGATCTGATGTGTACCCTGATAGGCTGAAAGCAGGGCAACTACAAATGTAGCGACAGTAGCGAGCATGATCTTCGAAAACATGCCAGAGCCGAACCAGATGATAATCATGGGGGCTAGAGCAATCTTGGGTAGGCCATTGAGTGCAACGACCAGAGGATCAAGAATACGAGCTGTAGTTCTCGAAAACCACAGAAGCAAACCTGCTATTGAGCCGAGGGAGCTTCCGATAAGAAATCCTGTAACAGTTGCATATAC
The DNA here is from genome assembly GCA_947495035.1 of uncultured Granulosicoccus sp. Lineage (GTDB taxonomy): Bacteria > Pseudomonadota > Gammaproteobacteria > Granulosicoccales > Granulosicoccaceae > Granulosicoccus. The sequence goes on along the minus strand of CANLXI010000025.1, from coordinate 93,958 downwards.
GGTAGCGACGGTGTCACTGAGTAACTGACCAGACTGAATAAGGCGTAAAGCCTCTTTTACGATTCCAAGAGGCGAGCCCATCAGGAACGCGTTGATCCAACCGAGATCAGTACCAATCTGCCAAAAGATTATTACAACTGCGAAGGCCGCGCCTCTCCAGAGATTGTCGATAAGGAATGTATTGCGGGTCAGGCTTTCATTGTTCTCCTTTACGCTGCCGGCTCGAATCACGTGTTTGTGAAGAATGGTTTCGCTCATGATGCAGCTCCCGATATCTGGATATCTAGATCGTCCCAGATGTTATCGAACATAGTTTGGTATCTGGCATCGCTTCGTGCTTTCAAACATGAGCCCAACTCTCTCGAGAGTCCTACGTCGTAGATTTTCTTGACCGAAGTAGGTCGTTGGGTCATTACAGCTACTCGGTCAGACATGGCAATGGCTTCGCCGATATCATGTGTGATAAGCACGACTGTTTTATGGTTTTCCTTGAGGATTGAAACGATTTCTTCCTCCAGTACCAGGCGGGTCTGGTAGTCCAGAGCTGAGAATGGTTCATCGAGAAGTATCAGATCTGGTTCGGTGATCAGTGTGCGTATCAATGCGACTCTTTGTCTCATTCCGCCGGAAAGAGTGTTGGGGTATTGATCTGCAAAATCGGCAAGGCCATATCTCGACAGTTGTTCTCGGGCCAATTCATATCGCCGTCGTTTGGGCATACCCTGAATTTCCAGACCCAGGCAGACATTGTCGATTATGGTGCGCCACGGGAACAAGAGATCTCGTTGAAGCATGTAGCCGATGCGTGCACCGCAGGTTGGGTCACTCCCATACAGAGTGATGCTACCGTCTGTAGGCTCAAGCAGGCTGGCGATTATGTTGAACATCGTGCTCTTTCCACAGCCGCTGGGTCCAACGATGCTTACAAACTCTTCCTGCTTTATGTCCAGCGTAATGTCCTGAATGACCTCGATAAGTTCTCCATCATTTCCGGAGAATGTCTTTTTCACACCATCGAGTGAAATGACGCTCTGGCCATTACTTCTTGTAGCACTCTGCGTAAAACATTCGATTTCAGCGACTGACGTGTTCATTTTCTGTGTTCCTGTTTGTGATTGAAGTGGGAATCACACAGATGTAACCTTCAGCACATTCAATGCCACAAGCAAAAACTATATATAAAACAATGGATTGTAGTTTTCTATATCCTATATATTTTTAAATTGGCCTTTTTTTTGCTTTATCGCGGTGCGTTTTTTTTGTACGCGCACTATTGTGCAGCAATTGGGATTGATATCTTTGCACCAGGGAGTCGTCACGGCATACCACATGAACGGGGTATTGAGGAGAGTTGCTGTCGCTGAACAACCCGTTCGACATTGGAGTCGCTCAATCAGAATGTTTCCGTGAGAGGAACGAGATTGGTTGTCGTAATATGGAGACGCAGGGTCCGCTGTGCCGGGTAGTCATACCAGTGAAGCTGAACAGCGGAGCCTGATCGCTGTTGTCCTGAATATTCAGCCTATGAACGAGGTGGACAATGTTGAATTTTTCCAGAGAGCAGTCTGTACCCTGAACAGAACGTGCGTTGATGACGTGCTTGTATAGTCTGAACTTCGAGTCAGGAGCCCACCGACGAGACATCGACAATGCTGTGTAGTGAAATCAAACTACTCCACACTAGGTGGACAGATCAGATTGAACCGTGAAGGAAAGCTTGGTCCGATTCGAGATTGCTTTGTAGGTAGGCGCGAACGTTCAACATGAAACTGTTCGATACGTTTCATGACTGCTTGGCACTTGCTCAATTGGTTGTCGCTGCTTTGGTGGACGGTGCCATGTAGAGCGACAGAAGGCAGTCAGTCAGCTCCGCCTTTGAGTTCGCTCAACCGACCTTCTCATCCACCATCGGACACGCCATCGCCAGCTTGTTGATCCCCGCCGATTCGAAACGAACCTGTCCAGGCTCACCAAGGTGCTTGCCAAGCACTGCGGCAATCATGGCTCGTCCGATCTCGACGGTGGAGGTTGCCATGCCGAAGGGGCGCATCAGCGGTGCCAGCAAGGAGGAGAGTCCGTACAGGCGAACGCTGTGTTTGATGCCGCGTTTTGCCACGATGGCACCGGGCCGGAAGATCATTGAGCGCGCGAACCCGGCATCGAGCACCTCGTTTTCGGCTCGCCCCTTTACCCTGGCCCATAAGGTGTTGCTGGTTTCCGTCTCATCCGCTCCGGCACCTGAAATGAAGACGAAGCAGCAGCCAGGACTCTGTTCATGCAGCACGCGAATGGCTGCGACCGCATAATCATGCGTGATTTCCGTGTACTGCTGCTCGCTGCGGCCCGTTTGCGGTACGCCGATGGCCCAGAGGCAGCCATCGACCCCACTGAGCTCCGATGCCAGCGGCGTGAAATCACTGAAGTCTCTGTGTATCACTTCTTGTAGCTTGGGGTGGGAACGCCCGGTCGCTTGCCTGAGCACGCAGATGACTTCGGTGATGTCCGGGTGGTCGAGACATTCCAGCAAGGCACCGGCACCCACTGTGCCGGTGGCGCCGAAGATGACAACGCGTTTCATGATACATGTTCCGCCACAACGGCAGTCTGCGAGCGCTTGCGTGCCGATGGGAAGAACATGTAATACAACACCGGGGCAGCAATCATTGTCAGTATCGACGCAAAGGCCAGACCGGCCATGATCGTGACTGCCATGCTGGCGAAGAAGGCGTCAGACAGCAGGGGAGTCATGCCCAGGATGGTGGTGACGGCTGCCAGGAACACGGGACGCAGACGTGAGACCGATGCTTCGACAATGGCATCATCGAGCTTGTCCACGGACCGGCGCACGATGTCGATCTCCTCGACCAGCACGATACCGTTCTTGATCAGCATGCCCGACAGACTCAGAAGTCCGAGCAGGGCGGTGAACGAGAATGGCAGGCCGGTGCCGAGCAGCCCCAGCGTGACCCCATTGACCGACATCGGTACCAGTAGCCAGATGATCAGCGGTTGGCGCAGCTTGCGGAACAACACGATCGAGGTCATGACCATGATGAGAAAGGCCACCGGCAACTGTCCGGCAAGGCTGGTCTGCGCTTCGGTGGAGTTCTCGAACTCACCGCCCCACTCGAAGCTGTAGCCGATCGGTAGCTCGATGGCCTCGATCTGCTCGCGTACTCGTGCATGCATCGCCGCTGCCGTTTCGTCAGAACCGATGGCGGCCTGCACGGTAATTGTCGGCACGCGATCACGCCGCTTGAAGACGGTGTCCTGGACACTTGCCCGCAGTCCGTCGGTCACCTGCTCAAGCGGAATGAACTCCTGGGTAGAGCTGGCGAACAGCACCTGATTCTGCAGCTGATCGCGCGACTCGACGGATTGCCGGGCAATGATCGGTATCTGTCTTTCCCCTTCGAGCAGGGTGCCTGCCTGCACACCGGTGGTGGCAAAGGCGAGGGCACCGGCGATGTCGTCGCGCGTCACACCCACGGTCTGGGCCCGGTCTGCCGCATACACATGCGACAACACGATCTCGGGCTGATGCCAGTCGGTGCGCAGGTTCTCCAGATCCTCAGGATAGCCGCGGAAGACCTCCATTGCCTGGGCCGCGAGACGACGCAGCTCCAGCGGGTCGCTACCGCTGAAACGGGCTTCGATGGGATAACCCCCACCCGGACCGAAGATCAGCCGTTCGGTACGGAAATCTCCCTCGAACACGGTTTCGGCAGCGTAGGCTTCCAGTGCCTGCTGTACGTCAGGAATCACATCGCGATCGGTTGTCCGCACAATGATGTGGCCATAGGACTCATCCGTGGGTTCCGGCGAGTAGGTGAGGATGAAGCGAGTCGCACCCTGGCCGATGAAGGTCGAGAAATTAACGACATCGTCGCGCTCGCTCAACCACCGCTCGATGCTCGTCATGGCCGTCGATGTCTGCTGGATATCGGCACCTTGGGGCAACTTGTAGTGTACGAAGAACATCGGCGTGTTCGACGGCGGAAAGAACTGTTGCTTGATGTTCGCAAAACCCATGTAGCACAGGACAGTCACGACGAGTAGTGCCGCAGTCACCCCCCAGCGAAATCTCAGCGCTGAGCGCAGCACAGAGGCGTAGCCGCGAAAGACCGCGCTGTCGTAACCATCGCTGTTGGCAGCATCGCCATCACCCACCTTGAACAGGTAATGGCCCAGCAGGGGCGTGACGGTCAGCGCCAGTACCCAGCTCAGCAACAGGGAGATGCCGATGACCGCGAACAGGGAGAACAGGAATTCTCCGGTAGCATCGGGACTCAGTCCGATGCCGGCAAAGGCCATGATGCCGATGACGGTGGCACCCAGCAGCGGAAATTGCGTCTTGCTGCCGACGTCTTCCGCCGCATCGCGCGAGGATACGCCACGGCGCATCGACATCTGCATGCCTTCGGCGACAACGATGGCATTGTCAACGAGCATGCCCATGGCGATGATCAGTGCCCCCAGAGAGATGCGTTCCATTTCAATGGAGAACAGGGCCATGAACAGCAGCGTGCCGACGACGGTCAGTAGCAGGGTAGCCCCGACCACGACGGACGCACGCCAGCCCATGAACAGTGCCAGCACGATGACCACAATGGCCACAGACATGCACAGATTGATGATGAAGTCATCCGTGGCAGTCTCGACCACCTGATGCTGGCGGTAGATCGGATGCAATTCCACACCGACGGGAATTTCCGCCTCGAGTTCTGCAAGTCTGGCATCGACACGTGCGCCGATCTCGACGATATTCTCGTTGCCCAGGCCGGCCACACCCAGAGTGAATGCATCGACGCCATCGAAGCGGATGATCTGTGAGGGCGAATCCACCCGAGTGCGACTGATTCTGGAGATGTCAACCAGGTTCAGGGTATCGCCGCCGATGCCGACGGACAGGTGACCGATCTCATTCAGCGAATCGGAACCATCGGGAATCTGCATGCGGATTGCCATGCCGTCTACCACCAGTTCTCCGGCTTCGCTCAAGCTGTCGGCGGAGCTGATGGCAGCGGCAACCACTTGCGGATCGATATGCTGATTGATGGCCAGTGGCATCGACACGTCGGCGAAGATGGCTTCTTCCGGCAGTCCGGCGACGTCCACATCGGCAACGCCGTCAACTGCCAGCAATTCGCGTCTGAGAAAGGTCGAGATGCCATGAATCTCGGCGTCGCTGAAGCCGGTGGCCGTCACGGCATAGAACACCCCGAACACATCACCGAAACTGTCGTTGACCAGTGGCGTCGAAGCCCCCTGGGGGAGCGTGCGTTCCGCATCGGAAATGCGGTTGCGAAGCTTGGTCCAGATGCCGGGCAATTCGTCGGGTCCGTAGGTGGACTTCATCTCCACATTGATCAGTGAGGTGCCCGGCCGGTTGGTCGAGCGCACCGAATCCACTTCACCCATCTTCTGGATGGCCGCTTCCAGCGGTTCGCTGACTTCGCGCGCAACCTCTTCGGCTGACGCGCCCGGATAGGTGGTGAATACCACGGCCTCCTTGATCGTGAAGGCCGGGTCCTCAAGCCGACCCAGGCTGTTGTAACCCCACCATCCGCCCAGCAGACAGACCAGTATCAGCAACCAGGTCAGCAGCGACTGGTTGATAGAACCTCGTGCAATTGACATGTCAGCCTACTCGTCGAAGCCCTGGAACCGGCGGACCTGTTGGCCCTCTTCGAGCAGTGACGCTCCCGCGCCAACGATCAGCGTGCCTTCCTGCAAGTCCGTCACGGTGAACGTGGTGCCACTGGCCTGCGGACTTGCCGCGACTTTCTGCCGCCTGACGGTACCGTGCCCTTCCTCGTCAGTGGGTTCGAAAACCATGACGGCCAGATCATGATCGCTGTCGCCGAACAGGGCGCTTGCGGGCACGACAAGGTCACGATCGCCTCCCAGCAGCCGGATTGTCACCATGGCTGATGCACCCGGCAAGATGCGCTGGTCGTCGGGTTGTTGCATGCCGAGCGTGAGTTCATAGGTCTGCCCGACGGTCGAGGTTTCCGCGTTGTATTCGCGAAACTCGAGTCGGTAACGTGTATCCGAACCGGGGAAGACGGCGAACATGTCGAGATCTTCGGGGGAGGCGCCGGATTGCTGCCGGAAGAGAATTTCGGGAACGTGCACATTGATCCAGAGTTCATGCAAGTCGAGCAGCCGCGCTATCGGGGTGCCAGCGGCCACCGTGGAGAAATTCGACTCGTTTCGTGCCGAGACGATGGCATCGAAGGGGGCATACAGACTGGCATCCTGCAAGGCTTTCTCGGCATCGTCATACGCCAGCTTCGCCAGCTCCAGCGCCGACTGGGCATCCTCGGCCTCAACGCGAGACACCGAATTGGAGCTGCGCAGATTCGTGGTGCGATCGGCATTGCGCTGTGCCTGCGCCAGTTCGACACGGGCTCGCTCCAGGCCACGTTCGAAAGGGTTCAGATCGAGCTGGGCGACAAGCTCACCTTCGGCAATCTCCTGACCCTCGATGATGGGTAGTTCTTGCAGTCTGCCACTCACCTGGAAGGCCAGATCGACGGTTTGCGGGGCGACCACCTGGCCAAAGAAGGTACGTTCGAACGCCAGTCGGTTGGGCGCCACTTCGATGAGCTTGACAGGGCGCGGTACGGGCTGTGCAGATGTCGAGTCGCTGGAGGAAGACTCCTCGCCGGATTGCTGCGGATGAACCGCATTGCTGCACAGCAGTAGAAGAATGGCCGGTATCAGTCGATGTATCCGGTATGACATTGATGGTTTTCCTCGAGAAATCGGAATATCACGTTGTATTCCAGTGCGAGCCATGCTGCAAAAGCACGTCATTGCATGGACGCATGCATTGTTCTGCTGAATCGATCGTTGTATCGGCCGAAAAGCTCTGACATAATAACGAAAAATGTCAGAATGTAAACAGCATGAGCAAGGATAGACATGAAATTCTTGATGCGGCGCTGAAAGTCTTCATTCGCTATGGCTTTCGTCGTACCACGATGGGTGATCTTGCCGAGGAGGCAGGTATGTCCCGTCCCGCGCTGTATCAGCAGTTTCCGAACAAGGAAGCCATTTTTCGGGCGGTGGCCGTCGATTTTCTGGCGCGCGCCGTGGAAGAGGTGGAGACGGATATCGATGGGCATGAATCGGTAGCGGCCAAACTCGTCTTCATCCTGAATGTCTGGATAGTGCGTCCTTTCGAGCTGATTCACTCGGCACCCGATGCCCGTGAACTGATGGATTGCACGCATGACTTCCTCAGTGATGTCATCGAGGACGGTTATCGTGCAATGGAATCCAGCGTGGCCGGTAGTCTGGAAACCAGCAGCGAGGCCCTGGCACTGCACAGTCTGACGCCTGGTGCGGTTGCACAGGTTCTCACCGCTTCAGCCATCGGATTCAAGGACTATGCGCGCGATGTCGACGAGTTGCGTGTGTTGATCGAGGGACTGGTGAAGATGACTGTCGCGGTGACGGGGAGTCAGCCGTTCGCCGGCAACTGCAAGGAGTAGCGCCACTGCCCGGGAGACTGTCCGTACAGACGTTTGAATTCCCGATTGAACTGTGATGAGCTCACATAGCCCACTTTGGTGGCGGCGACGTTCACGTTCGTGCCACTGGCAATCTGCATGGCAGCGGTGTTCAGTCGCATGGCCTTCATGAACTGGACTGGTGACATCGTGGTCACTTGCTTGAACTTCCGGTGGAACACGGCTCGGCTCATGCCCGCCTGTGAAGCCATGTCTTCAATGGTGACGGTCTTGTCCAGATGGGAAGACAGATACTCGATGGCACGAGCGATTTCATTGCCCACGCCGAAGGCACGCCGCACAGGCTCGCCTGCATCGCCCTGCATCAAGGCGTAATAGACTTCCCGCAGTCGACCATCGCCCAATATGGCTGAATCTGCCGGGCTATCCTCCAGTTGCAGCAGCCGTAAAAGTGCATCGGAAAATGCCTCATCCCATCGAGCAAGGACGAGTCCTTGAGGGAGCGGGCCACTCGCGGGTCTTCGCGGTGAGGTGGTCGTGCTTTCCATCTCGATGGCAAGTTCCTTCATCACGCGGGTATTCAGGGACACCGTCACGCCCAGCAGCGGATTGTCCGGCGAGGCATCGGGTGTGCCTGCCTCCACCGGAATCGGCATCGTGCAACACAGGTATTGTCCGCTGTCATAGGCGTAGCGATTGCCATTCAGAATGGCTTCCTTCGACCCTCGAACAATGGCCACGATAGTGGGCTCGTAGATCGCCGGAGCGCAGCGAACGGAGTGGGTGACCCGGAAGAGCTGTACTCCCTTCACCTGCGTATCCACCAGACCATCGCCACTGAGGCGCCTGGCGATGAATTGTTCGATCAGCTGTTTGCTCATGCGGGCAATCTAGCACCGACCGTTGCGGTGAACAATCCTGGCGACATCGTCCTCAGCTCAACGATTCTTCTTGCGCGCCTTTCTGCTTGCGGCTCGCTGCTTCTTTCTCGATTTGCTGTCCTTGGGTTTGGGCTTGGTGGCTGACGGTCTGAGAGGTTCGGACGGGATATCAGGCAGGTCGAATGGAAAGCCTGTCCCTTCACTCAGAACGGATTTGCCCATGCCGAAGAGGTTTGGATTGTCCATGGCCGCCGTCATCCTGACGATGGCTTCATCAGTCAGAACGCTCAGGCATCGCTCCGCGTGTACCGACTGATAGGCTCGTTTGAGAAAACTGAAGAACGCCCGCGCGTCCTCGATCATGTTCGCGGCCTCGGAGGCCGGCATCATGACCTTGCTGGGAATGATCTCGTAGAGAATGCTTTCCAGGTCGGTAGGGACGAGAGTGGCAATCGTGCAATTCATGTAGTTGAACGAAAAACTCATGAGCAACGTGGAAATACTCGCTGCATTGCCAATTGCCCTGCCTTCCGGAGAGGCCAGGTACTTCTCCTGAAGTTGTTCGCTCAGAGTGTCATGCAGATCCCAATCCATTACCTCTCGAGTTCGCTCCATGGCGATGAGGCGCGCGAATATCGAATCCGGGGCCCCGTTCTCACGCATGACTTTCTCGTAGGGGTAAGGTGTTTCCAGCTCGACCGTTACAGGACCCGACTCGGTCGAGAAAGTCTGATTCGACTTGCTCGATGACAGACCATGGTGCGAGTCGATGAACTCTTCTGCTGACAGGGCATAGCTAAGCGCCTCGGCAATGACCGTGAACAATGTCAGGTCGCGAGGCGTCATGGGACGCACGATGCGATCTTCATTCGGCGACATCAACAAGGGGTAGGCCTTGGTGTTGGCGACCTTCCAGCCATGTCTGGAGATATCCTTGCGCATGTCTGCCTCTATCTCCTTCGCGGGCTCGTACGACAGGAAGGTGTGAGGCGGGTAGTCCGGCTCCTGACCGCGGTGAATTGCATCGCCAATGAGCGTGAACCGTTCGTGCTTGGCGAGTTGATCGAACAATATGATGCCGAAGTGCTGCCCCATCTGGCCCATGACCGACAGCGCCGCGTTCTTCACGCCAAGGGCATCGATGGTGACGCTGATCAGGCTCTGGTCGTGAGGAATGCTCTTCCAGGGTTTGGCGCGATACAGCTTCGCGGCAGCGTCGAAGAATTCACCAATGGCCTCCGTGCTGGCACCTGTTGAGGAATACGTCATGGTGGTTCCCGCTGACCCCATTTCTTCCTGCATGGTGGATTGCAGTTCTGTCAGCTCGGGCGTTGCTGCGCAAACGAAACGGATGGATGGGAAGGATGCCTTCAGTAGTTCGGCCTGCCTGGCATCGTTCACTCGAATATGCGAAGGTGCGCCAGCCTGTCCTGTCGCCGGTTTGTCAATCGCCTGTCTGAGTTCCTGGACCAGATCGAGGTCCGGTTCGTTCGGGCCGGTGAGCGTCAATCTGATCACTTGACCAATCTCGTTCATCCAGGCAAAGATCTGCGGTCGGTAAGGCTCACCGGCTTCGCCTGTGATGTAGCCCGGTGCATCGATCAGACCGGCAACCCATTCCCGCTCATGGCCTGTTGCCGAGGCAGCTTCGGGCGTGGTGCGGGCATCCCTGACCAATGACAACTGGATTGGCTCCTTGCGGCCATTGTCAGCGCTTTCGACTTTCTGCAGCAGTTCGGGGGAAACATTCCACTTCCGGTCGTCGTCACTCCTGAGGGTGACCGTTTTCTTGTTGGGCCTGACAACGACTGCGTTGACCTGCTTGCCCTGTTTGTCCGTGAACGTGACGCGGTCGCCGGAGCGAAATCGAGCCATTTGCTCGGCTCGATCGGCTGCCTGTTGCTGCTTGGCCCGCTCGACGATATAGGCATTGATCAGTGACAGGTCATCTTGTGTGCAGTCGTCGAGAAGCGACTGCAGGGCGCTCAAGTGAGAGGGGAGATCCGGTGGTAATGCCATGGGGAGATGTGAACGATGACTATCCTGCCTAGAATACAGACAAGGTTTGCGCAAGGAAAGCGAGCCCGGCAACCTCCAGACAGGAAAGATTGCGCCATCGAATCAATGCGTTCATCCACCACGCACCCAGACAAGCGCTTCACTGCATCGTGGAGCCCTGTACCGGCCTGACCTTGATGATGCGGTTGGTGCTGCTCTGATGAATCAGAAGATCACCGTCCCGAGTCGATCGCATATGCCTGATGATGCCGGCATGGACGTTGCCTGAAGGGATGGGCCAGCTCTGAAAGGTTTCGGTTGCAGGGTCGAATCGAACCAGTGCATCCGGCCGCATGCCAGACTCGTTGTACCAGACGATGCCATCGACAACCACCAGTGCGTAGGGGTGGGATTTCGGGCCACTGGGCGATGGCCATTCCCGGATGTCGCCTGATACCGGATCAAGACGACCGAGGCGTCCCTGAGACGAATTGACGTACCAGATCGTGCCATCATCGGCGATGTCGAGGCGCCGCACAGTGGTTTCTGGAATCGGCAATTCGATCTCGGTCAATGCCATCGTCACCGGGTCGACTTTCACCAGGCAGTTGCTGCCGTTGCAGGCAACCCAGGGCGAGCCCTCTGCGTCGATCTTGATGCCATAGGGCCTTGAACCTCGCGTCTTCATGCTCACGAGCTTGATGTTGCCGGTCTCGGGGTTCAGTCGGCCGATCATGTTGCTCTGCTGCAGGGTGAACCACAGGGTTCCCGTGTCGTCGAAGATGGCGGTATGCGGGTCTCTCGCAGCAGGGTCGGGCATGGGGTAAACGCGAATATCCCCTGTTTCCACGTCAAGCCTGCCGACGGTACCGTTCTTGTTACCCGTGTACCAGACATTGCCGGCCTGATCCAGGGTCACGCTGTGTGGCATGGCCCCGGCGGGCAATGGATATTCCTGCATGTCGCCCGTGGCGGGATTGATCCGACCGATCAGATTACCCCATTGACCCGCCCACCAGATCGTTCCATCCGGTGCTTCGATCGGATCACGTGATCGCTGGCCAAGGGTCGGAACCTGCCATTCTTCGAAAGTGACATCAACGTTTCCAGGCATGAGTGTGGGAGACCGTCTGGTATTTGGCGGAAAGTGCTCTGCCAGGTATTGCACGATCTCGTTCTGTTGCTGTGGACTGCCGGACAGGTCGATCATCGTACTGGTGAGTTCCTTCCAGCCCTCGGCGCTGTAACCAGAACTACGCGTGATCTGATTGGTCTGGTGGCATGCCGTACAGACGCCGTCGACCAATTCACGGCCAGCACCGTCGGGTAGTCCGGCGGCCATGCTCGGTGTAGTCAGTGCGAGGCAGGTGAGGCCCAGTAAGCAGGAGGGCGAGAATGAGGGCGTGGAAAATCTGGCCATATCGGTTCTCCGTTCCGTGTCGTGAGACTGCAGCTATCGCTATCAGACCACAATCGGGGTGGCGGGTTCACGAAAAATGCATTACGAAGAACGGCGAGGGCAATATCTGTGTAGCCGGTAATCCGTCTGTAACAATGCTCACTACTTGCGACCCCCGATCGTGACAGCCTGCGCGGCTACGACCGGGGGCCTGTTGCCTGGCCGGAATGCGGATGAGCGTCAGAACGGTGCAAAGCTGTCCGGTCTGGCCTCTGGCACCGTCCAGCGCTGATGCGGATCGATGTCTACAGGCGTTGCACCGCGCACCGGTATCTGACCATTGTCGCCATAGAGCCAGAGCACGAAATTGTAGCGTTCGCCGCGCGTGATCGGCTCGGATGCATGGGGAACGCTGCCGTGATGAATCAATGCGGTGCCGGGTGCAAACGTGATCTTGTCCACCTTGCGCGTCTTCGGATCGAAGAAGCTGACAGCAGAGCCTTCGAAATCTTCTCCGGGCAGGTTCAGATTGATGTTCAGGGTCACCGCAGAGGCATCTGAATGCGCACGCAATGACATGTCCTTGTTCTCCTGCCACTGTATGGAGAATCCGAAGGTTTGCGTGTCATACCCCATGACGTCCGGAAACAGGAGACGCGAGACGGGGCGCATATAGGCGTCCATGAGGTCGCGATAGAACGCCTGGAAGTTCGGCGCAGCCAGATAGCCCTCCGAACGGGAGTCAAGCATGGCCCCACCGCGATTCAGAACGATACCGTAGGGTGGGCGCAGCGGGATCTCCGCATTGGCAACCTGATCCAGGTAGCTGCGCAGCACGCCGAGACGATCGGGATCGAAGAACTGAGCCTGATAGACATCGGGGAAGACTTCTGTCCACAAGTCGCGAACCGCCGTTTCGCGGGTAGGGTCTTCCCAGGCCTGTTCGATGGCGTTTCGCAACCGTGGGTCATACAGGCTGCGGTCCAGCATCAGGTCTTGATGTCCGGCGCCTTCTTCCCATTCCTTCCAGGCATCCTGAAAAAGATCTCTGTTCTGTCCCCAGAACTGTTGTACCGAGGGTGCTCGTTGCAGCATCGCTTCTCGGCTGGGCCGTTCCACCGCACGAGCGCGTTCCAGTGTAGTGAGTGACATGATTGACCTGACTCCTCTTGTTTGAGTGACATTCTGTTGAGGAGGACTATATGCCTATTCACTTTCAATATAAGCGGGCTGAAAGTGAAGTCAGAATTCGTGAAACGAATCAAATCGACCCTGTTGTGTGGCATGGTTTTACGGGCTCGGGTGGGCTTGCAGGGTTCTAGGGGAGGGTGCTTGGGAGAGGGTTCTCGGGAGAGGGTGCTCGGGCAGGGTGCTCGGGCAGGGTGCTCGGGCAGGGTGCTCGGGCAGGGTGCTCGGGCAGGGTGCGGCGGCATGTGTCAGGGAGTGCTGAACCCTTTGCAATCCGTCCATGACGGCATCAGCGTCAGCTTATAATTCGGAGGACTCTGGTAACAGGAGACATTTCATGGCAGGCTCTCAACACTGTGCGCATGAACCCTGCAAGTGCACGATCGGACCGGAAGGAGGCATCAAGGCTGACGATGGTCGCCGATACTGCTCGACACGCTGCATGGAGGGGAAAGGGTGTGATTGCCCTGATTGCAGTTGTCGGATGGACACGGTGGACGACAGTGCTTCCGAGATTCCGATGATCTGAGACCGGGTCCGGCGATGAGCAATGTAGACGGAGGTGTCTGGGTAAATGACGACAGCAGTCGCACGACAATTCCGCATCAGAGGGCGCGTGCAGGGCGTTGGCTTTCGCTACTGGACTCAGCGGGAAGCACAGAGACTGGGGCTGAGCGGGTGGGTCCGCAACCTTCCGGACCGCTCGGTGGAGGCTGGCGCTTCCGGCAGTAGTGAGCAGCTGAACGAGTTCGAACGCTGGCTGCAGCACGGTCCACCGGGTGCGCGTGTGGATCAGCTTGAAGCATCCGTAGTGGAAGAGAATGAGCTGGCAGGGCAGGCAGGGGATTCCGCGGGTTTCGTGATTCTGCGTTGAGATGGATGGGGTCAGCAGTGCAGTGCGCTGCAATCAGGCTGAGAAAGTGTTTTTGCAGCCATTCAGTGTCAGTGCAAGCAGGTTGTTGGGCTGACGAGCGCTTTCAGCGCAGCGCCCGATGACTGCCGAATCGCCGCTCGTAGAGCGTGCGATAGGCTTCGGCGGAAGCCGGCAGGTGGTCACGAACAGCCTGTGCATAGGTTTCCTGGCAGTTGCCACCCATCGCCTTGATGATCGCCAGATGCTGAGTGACGATATCCTTCATGTGCTGCTTGTCATCATATTTCACGACCCGAATGGGTTGTGCCATGCGGGCATGTCTTGCAATGAGTGCGGCCAGTCTCGGGTTCTCGCAACTGCTGTACTGCAACTCGTGAAATGACTGGTTCAACCAGTAGACCTCGCGGAAATCCTCACGTTTGACCGCCTTCGCGTGCTGCGCGGCAAGTTCCTCCAGTTGCAGAATGATGTCTGAAGCGACCGGAAGGGGAGTGCGCCGAGCGGCCGCGGTTTCCAGCACGATTCGCAGATCGTACAGGGCATCGACATCATCCGGCGTGTAATCCACGACCTCGACGCCGCGATTGGCCCTGTGTATCAACAGTCCCTGACTCTCCAGCGTGCCAAACGCACTGCGAACGGCGTGTCTTTTCACGTCGTATTGCGCCATCACGCTCTCCTCGGTGATACGCATGCCGGGCGCGTATACACCAAAGATGATGTCGTTTTCCAGTTCTTTGTGCAGTGACCTCAACAAACTGTTCTTCCTCGCTATCTGGCGATGAAGCCTAATCAAATTCACTCATCAATTCAATCGACAATATTATCAATAATATTATTGACAATGATGAAGAGGAAAGTTAGTGTTGCCATGAATTCACAACGGGAGGTCTTCATGAAGCGCATCACCAGCGGTCTCGCATTCGCGGCAGTCGTGGCTGCCAACCAGGCTCTGGCCTGGGAAGCCACGGAAGGAAAACCCTACGAGGGAGAGTCCGTGCACGTTCTGGCGGTGAAATCGAGCCAGTTCGAAGCTCAGGAAGCTCGGCTCGAGGCGTTTGAAAATGCCACAGGTATCGATGTCGTGGTGGATTACGTACCTTTCCCGAACATGAAGGAAGCACTCACCACAGAGATGGTCGCAGGAGGCGATTACGATGTCGTGTCGATCATGGACCAGTGGGTGCCATCACTGCGCAATCTGGTCCAACCCATAGGTGAGGAAATGGAAGCGCAGGGTACCGATCTTGCAGATTTTCCGGCGGCTCATCTGCGCCATGGCATGCTGGACGGCGAGCTTGTGGGTTTGCCGGTTCGCGGTCATGTGCAACTGCTGTTCTATCGCAGTGACTTGCTTGAACAGGCTGGTGTCGACGTCCCCTCCAACTGGAGCGATGTGGTTGCAGCGGCAAAGTCGTTGCAGGACTCAACGGATGCATCCGCGGGCATCGCGCTACCGTATGGCAAGCTCAATGGCCAGAACCTGATGGTCTGGATGAATCTGCTCTGGGGCCATGGCGGCGACCTGTTCGATGAAAGCGGGGAGCCCGTATTCAACTCTGACGCAGGCATTGCGGCTACTGAACAATATGTCGGCTTTCTGACCAGGGACGGCATTGCACCGGCAGGATCGGCGGCGTTCGTCGAGCAGGATGCCGTCAACAGTTTCAAACAGGGAAACTCCGCCATGCTGCCGGTCTGGTGGTGGGTACGCTCGCAATTGACCGATCCTGAGCAATCCAAGGTGACGGCCGACCAACTCGGCTTTACCGCCTTGCCTTCTGTGGGGGATGCGCCCAGAACAACCTACACCAACACCTGGATCTTCTCAGTCACCGAAGGTGCAGAGAACAAGGGCGCGGCTGCCGAATACCTGGGTTGGCTTACCGATCCGGCGCTCGAGCGAGACATTCTGCTGGATGATGCTCTGAATGAAGTGGTGTCCGTCCACTTTTCAAACCTGCGCGATGAGCAGGTCAATGAGCGCTGGGGCGGAATGCACGCCGCCGCGGCTGACGCACTTGCCTCGGCGGAAGGCATGGAGTTCGGCGAAAACTGGCCCCGTGTGTCTGAAATTCTCGAGACGGCTATCTCCAGTCTGGCCAGTGGCGAGGAAACCGATACCGCCACGGCGCTGAATCACGCCGCCGACGAAATCAAGCGTATCCGCTGAATTATTGTCAATCACGGCGAGCCCGACCGGGCTCGCCTCCTGTTTCCCGTCAGAGAGGTGTCCCATGCGGGATCGATCATTGGCCTATGTACTGCTGGTTCCGGCATTCCTGATTGTCCTGGCCACGACGCTGTATCCACTTGCCTATTCCCTGGTGACTGCCTTTCGCGAATGGGATCTCACCAAGCAGCGCCGGCCGGGTGAATTTGTCGGAATCGACAACTTTGTCCATGCCTTCAGCGAGCCTGGTTTCCAGAACTCGATATGGATCACTACCATTTTTGTCGTGACCAGCGTGATTCTCACTCTGCTCATTGCCATGTCGCTGGCATTGCTGCTGCGTCGCAAGGGCAGGATGCACACCTTCACGCGGGTCATCCTCATTCTCCCCTTTGCCATGAGTCCGGCCCTGATCGGTGTCAGTTACCGATTCATGTTCAACCCTGAGTTCGGCGTGATTGCCAAGGGCCTGGGCTCTGTCTTTCCGAGCCTGGAAGGCCTGCCCTGGTTGGCCAGTCCGGATCTTGCCATGGCCATTCTCGTGTTGACCGATGTCTGGCATTGGGCACCGTACATGACGTTCATGTGTCTCGGTGGACTGGCTTCGGTCCCCCGGGAAACCGAGGAGGCGGCACGCATCGATGGCGCGTCGTCCTGGCGAATCATCTTCGGCATCGTGCTGCCACAGATGAAAGGCGTACTACTTGTCATCGCAGTGCTGAAGACGATCTTCGCCCTGAAGATGTTCGATCAGGTTGTCACGCTCACCGGCGGTGGTCCCGGCACGTCCACTGAAACACTGGCCTTCTTCATCTTCAATGTCGGTTTCAAATGGTATGACATGGGTTACGCCTCGGCGCTGGCCTGGATCCTTACTGCAATCATGATGGTGATATCGATCTGGTACGTACGAATGCTGCTCAGCGAAAGGAAAATGGCTACCGCATGAACAAGAAAAGCATATTCTGGTGGAGCGAGCGCGCTGTATTGCTGCTGATCTCGTGCATCGTTCTGTTCCCCATTCTCTGGATGTTCCTGACGGCCTTCAAACGTCCGCGGGATGCCTACTCACTGTCTCTGGACTTCAGCCCCACCTTGTCCAATTTCGTGACGGTATTTTCCGATCCCTGGAACCTGGGTGACATGGTGCTGAATTCGGTGATAGTTGCCTCGGTAACGGTACTGATCGCCGTGCCGTGTGCATCGCTGGCCGCCTATTCCTTCTCCCGGTTTCGTGTGAAGGGACGGAAATTCCTGTTTTTCCTGATCCTGTCAACCCAGTTCATTCCGGCGGTCGTGATCGTGCTGCCGTTCTTTCTGATGTTTCGCACCCTGGATCTGCTCGATACGCGCATTGCCCTGATCATCGTGAACCTGGCAATCGTCACACCCTTCGTCATCTGGATGATCAAGGGCTTCATCGATGCGATTCCCACCGACAGTGAAGAGGCCGCCATGATCGACGGTGCCTCTCGGCTGAGGGTCATCAGGGACATCGTGTTGCCCATGGCAGCGCCGGGCATTCTGACCTCGTCCATCTTCTGCTTCATTCTGACCTGGAACGAATTCCTGTTCGCATTGATTCTCACCCGTCGCGATGCCGTGACGCTTCCTGTCGGGCTCGTCAGCTTCCGTACAGAACGAGGTGATCTGTGGGAGCTCATGAGTGCCGCAGGCGTAATGATCACCGTGCCGATCTTCATCATGGCACTTCTCATCCAGAAACACTTCACGCGCGGCATGACAGCCGGTGCAGTCAAATAAGGGAACGCGGAAATGGCCGAAGTACAGCTTGTTGATGTCGAAAAACGCTATGGAAATTTTCTCGCGGTCTCCAGACAGAGCCTGACCATCGATGACGGTGAGTTTCTGGTGCTGCTGGGACCATCCGGCTGCGGCAAGACCACCACGATGCGCATGATTGCCGGACTGGAGGACATCACCGCCGGAGATCTGTTCTTTGCCGGTGAACGTGTGAACGACAAGGCACCGAAGGATCGCGATATCGCCATGGTCTTTCAGAACTATGGCCTGTATCCGCATATGACCGTGGCAGAGAACATTGCCTATCCACTCAAGTTGAGAGGCGTGGATCGCAAGACCAGAAACGCACGAGTACAGGAAACGGCCGACAAGGTCGAGCTGGGCGCCTTGTTGAAGCGGCGACCCTCGGAGCTCTCTGGAGGACAACGTCAGCGAGTTGCCCTGGCAAGGGCCATTGTGCGCACACCGAAGATCTTCCTCATGGATGAACCGCTGTCGAATCTGGATGCCAAGTTGCGCGTTACCATGCGGGCCGAACTGAAGCACCTGCATCACGAGCTTGGCGTCACCACTGTCTATGTCACGCATGATCAGATGGAGGCGATGACGCTGGCCCACCGGGTTGCGGTAATGCGCGAGGGGCGAATAGTACAACTCGATACACCGAAGAAGATCTACTCCGAGCCGGCTGATCTGTTCGTTGCAAGTTTCATCGGATCTCCGCCCATGAATCTGATCGAGGGTCGGATCAGCGAAGGAAGATTCGAGGCGCCGGGCATCTCCCTGCCGGTTGAAGGGGCCAACAGGGAGGATGTGGTCCTGGGTATCCGCCCGGAAGATCTGGAGATTACGACCGCTGAGACAGCGCCGATAAAGGGCAGTGTCTACGCCCTGGAACTGACCGGAGATTCGACCCTGGTGACACTGCGCGAGAATACATCATCGATCTGTGCCAGAGGACCCGCGGACTTCGAAGCGGCCATCAATTCGCCCTGCGCCCTGACACCGAAGCAGGGTGCCCGAACACACCTGTTCGACAGGAATTCCGGTCAGCGTCTCGACGCTTGACCTGGCAGAACAGACCAGACAAGGGAAAAAATACAATGACGACAATCTCCACAGTAGACGCCGAATCACGCCGGATAAAACGCTCCGACTATGTCTCTTGCACGGTGGCCTTCATCGACTGCAAGAAGCCGGGTTCACACCTGAAGGAGAACTATTCCATCATCGGCCCCGGCGTTACCTCATCCGCCGAGCAAGTCGTGAATCTGCCGGAGCCTCATGGTTTCAATATCGGTGCTGCGGCAATGCCGAACGGTATCACCAACAATCTGCACATTCATTTCACTGCCGAGGTGTTCATCGTGCAGAAGGGTGAGTGGACATTCCGTTGGGGATCGAACGGAGAAAACGAGATAGTCGGGCACGAAGGCGACATCGTCTCGGTCCCCACCTGGATTTTTCGCGGTTTCACCAATACGGGGCCGGATGACGGCTGGCTTTTCACGGCTCTGGGCGGTGACAACACCGGTGGTGTGATCTTCCATCCTGACATCATCCGTGAGGCCGCTGACTATGGCCTGTACATTTCCAGTGAGAATACGCTGATCGATACATCACGAGGCGATGCCGTACCCGACGAGAGTGGTCGTATTGCACCCATGCCGGCGAGCGAGGTGGAGCAGCTGCGGGAAGTTTCCCGTGAAGAGATGCGGCGGCGCATCGTGACCGAGTCCGATCGACAGTTCCTGCCGGCATTCATCGATGCATCACTTCCGGGGTGCGGTGCGGAGATGGCGCCGGTCATCGGCTTCGGATTGACACAGAATCGCAAACATGTCGTACCGGTGACCAACCCACACGGGTTCTCGGTGGAATGGTTGCGATTGCAGGCCGGGCAATGTGTCAGTTCATTTTCTCTGCCGGACAAGATGGTACTCATCATGCGTTCCGGCAGCGTACGAGTCACGTTCAACGATGATGCCGATGTCATTGTGGCGCTCGACGCCTGGGAGACGTATTCCATTCCTGCCGACGTCGTGCGGTCGATCGAAGCCACGGGAGAGGAGCCGGCAGAGCTGCTTGTGGTGGTATCAGGTGATCACCGCAAGATGCCGGTTTTCAAGGAGTCGGTAATCGAGGCTGCGCTATCCGAGGGGCTGGCGCTGGATGCCGGCGGATATGTTGCCAAGGCATCGCTATTGAGCAACTACAAGAGGGCCGGTTGATGCGTGCGAATCTGGTCAAGAAACGACTTGCTTCGGGTGAGCCGGTCATCAATGCCTGGTTGTCCATCGCATCGAGCTATTCGGCGGAAGGAGTGGGACACTCCGGTGTTCATTCCGTGACGGTCGACATGCAGCATGGCATGTTGGGCTTTCAGGAGGCCCTGCACATGCTGCAGGCGATCTCGGCAACACCGGCAATTCCGCTGGTGCGCGTCCCCAGTCTCGATCCCGCCAGGATCATGCATCTGCTGGACGCCGGGGCCTACGGCATCATCTGCCCGATGATCTCGACACCCGAGCAGGCAGCCTGCCTGGTGGCAGCTTGCCGATATCCACCCATTGGCAACCGCAGTTTCGGACCCTCTCGCGGTCTGCTCTATGGCGGGCAGGACTATGTCGCGCAAGCCAACGATACCGTCCTTGCCATTCCGATGATCGAAACGGCAGAGGCCGTCAAGCGAATCGACGATATTCTGGCGGTGGATGGGGTCGACATGCTGTATCTGGGACCCAATGATCTGGCCTTCGAGATGGAAGGGCGGGTAACGCAGCCTCGTCCGAACTCCGAAAAAGCCATCGAGTCCGTACTGGCCAGTGCCGGCAAAAGCAATATGCCTGTGGGCATTTTCTGTGCCGATGCGGCAGAGGCGCGCAAGCGAATCGATCAAGGCTGTGCGCTGGTGACACCGGGCAACGACTTTGCACACCTGACTCGCAGTCTGTCCGGCGCCGTACGCGAACTCATTGGTTCAGAGGGTGACAAACCTGCTCGGGCTGAAGGCACTCATGGCTACTGAGTCGTTCCATGAGTGTTCCTGGGTGTTGTTGCCGGGAACACTCTGCACGGGTGCTGTATTCGATGGCTTTCTCGATGGTCTGAATGTGCCGGATAGTTCGCGGCAGGTCGTTCTGCTGGATCGCCCGGGCGTGGAGGACTATCTTGAGGATCTGGAAAGGCTGACAGACGCCAATACGATCATCTGCGGCTTTTCACTGGGGGCCATTGTTGCAGCGCATCTGGCGGATCGCCTGAGTGCATCGCGTTTTCTCCTGTTCGGACTCAACCCGTATGCGGACGATCCGTTGAAGCGTGAGGGTCGTCTTGCGCTTGCTCGTGATGTTCGGCAGCAGGGCGGTGCCGCGGCGCTGGCAACACGACTTCAGCCGATGGCAGGTCGGGACCCGGTAGCGGCACGGGCTCTCGTTCTGTCCATGGCCGATGATTCAACGATACATATCGATGCACAGACTGAACTGGCTTTGTCTCGCCCGGGGGCGCTGGAACATCTGGCAGGTACGTCGGTTCCTGTTACCGTGCTCACGGGCAGTGACGATGGGCAGGCTCCGTTGACTCTGGCTCGTGCTGCGGCAGAAGTCGCGCCGCAGGGCTCCCTGATTCAAATACCGGGTCTGGGTCACTATGCCTTGCTTGAGGACCCAAGGACCTGCAGCCGCTACGTGCTTCAATCCTGAAAGCTGTCCAGCGTCGATCTGCCTGGCTGACCAGTAGCAACTTTCTCAATCGGGCTCGGGACTGGCCTCGGCAGCAGGAGCGCTGAGCGTGGTCGATACGGTATTGGCCGTGAGGCTCTGCACTGCATGACGTGCAGCAGAGCAAGTCATCACGACTGCCGCAACTTACTGCTTGATCTCCCAAGGCACCTGTATTGCTCTGAGCGTCGACGGATACGTCTCTCGCTCGAACGCCAGCAGGTAGCCATCCAGCGAAGCCTGGTCAAAGGGCCAGGGCGAGACTTGTACCAGGCCTTCGCCGTTCATCGTGATACTCAGTGAGCGGCGTTGCCGGCTTTCACGGCGAGGGTAGACAGAGACGGCACCTTTGAAGGGTTTTTCGAAACAGAAATGGAAGGCGACGCTGTCGCAGAAGGCGGTCACGGCATCGGCACGTTGGTAGAGTGCTTCACTGATCTGCGTGGTCTCGGCCAGCGCTCGAATGCGTTGACGGCATTCATTCTTCAGCAAGGCATGTTCATCATCGTCCATCAAGCGCAGCGCATGATGCTTGACGACGGTTTCGGCAACGCGATCACTGAGCTCGGTATTCATGAGCCGCTCCAGGGTATAGGCGCGTTCCACGGCTGACATGGCTCCGATGGCAAATTCGTCGCAGGTACCAAAACCCAGATCGTGCAGGGCGACACCGGCGTTGAACGATGCCGATGGCAGCTCGGGACGATCGAAGTCATCGTTGCCCCAGTGTTGCGCCAATATTCCGGCGAGGCGCATGTGCTCGTACTGGGTGAAGTTGATGGTGCGGCGTGTGGACTCGAACATGTGTCAAGACTATCGTATTTCCAGCCACGGGTGAGACGCATGACAGTATTCACCGGCCCATCGCGTTTCCGGTGCGCGTCTTCCTGTCTCATTGAGAGTGACAGGCGGGTTGCAGCGGTGTTGTCTGTTGACCATTGATCCCTTGGGGCAGAACAGCAGGCGCCTGGACACCCGGACCTTAAACTAATTGTCAGTTGTGTCAGCGCGCCGCTCTGATCCATTGTGTAGGGGATCCATTTCCGTCACTTGCCAGCGTTCATCGGTACGAGGGAGGCAGCATGGCCAGAACTGCAGGAATACCGCTTGTTGATCTGTTTGGATTGACAGATCGGATCAATGCTGCGCTGCCTCCTGTCTTCCAGAATTTCACCGATCGCTTTGTCGTCACACAGCACCGTACCACGCGATCTGCAGGAGCCATTCATCACCACGGTGTCTTGCAGTCCATCGTCGATAGTGCAAGTGCGGATATCGAGGAGCTGGACATCGGTATCGGCACCCTGCAGATTCCACTGATCCATGCCGGTGTGCCTTTTCAGTTTGCCGTGTCCCGGGCAGCCATCGTCAACAATCTGGAACCGGGTCCGAGCTCCTGGCAACTGGATGTTCGCCTGGCCGATTTCGTTCTGGTTCTTGACGCTCTGGAGCCTGCCATCTACGTTCCCGAGATCAGTACCGCGCCGCGACATCTGGTACGGGACCCCGGACGTGATCGTGTCAAGATCATCGGGTCTGCCACTGTCCGGTTTTCCCGGGTTGGCAACGCCGATATCGTGACCAGTTTCATTGATGAAAGCGATCCGCTGGATCCCACGGCCACCTCCGGCGGTGTGTTCTCGCTGACCTGCAGTCCACCGCATTTCTTCTTCGGGAAATCCCAGTTGGGCATGACCATCAACCAGCTGGCCTATGATTTCTCGGCGGAGTATTCACCGCCAGCTGTGATCGAACGAGGGCAGGAGGCCGCGTGGGAAGGGCTGAGTGTCAAGGAGGCAACCCTCTATGCACCTCGAAACCTGCCTCTCGTCGGCGATGTTTCCGGCAGCGTCAAGAATGCCTTGTTCGGCAGACCGGCGGGTATTCAGGGCGACTTCGAGCTGCAGTTCGGTCGATCTGCGCTGAACCCTGACACCTTTCGCTTCAGACAGGAGGGTGAGGAGGAAGTGGCGGCTCAAGGGCTGGGGCTGTCCAGAAAGGTGGCAATCGTTGCCGATCAGGATGACAGGGTCACCTTGCAGGCCGCGTTCACCGCCAGCGCTCCGCCCGAGGGCGGTGTTCTCGAAGACTGGTCAGCCCGCTGGCACTGGCCGGATGACTCGATAGACGATGACGTGGATGTGTCCAGCGGAGCCGTCATGCACGGTGAGGAACTGCGTGTGACGCCCCTGGAACATGTCGATGGGGTGGACGATCCCGTCGAGCACCCGGAGGTCATCTTCCGCTTCGAGGCCGCAGGTGAGGGAGCGGTGGTTCGAACGACCATCAATGGCAGTGTGCTGGACAATGTCGTGCATGTGGGAGGCACGGTGGCACAGATCAACGCGCTGACGTTCGAGGCCGTATCCACGGCGCCGGGTACATCAGCCTTCGAGTGGGAGCTCAATGCACGCAACATCCGGCATCAGGGGGCCACGTTCATGCCGGATGTCACGGGATTGACCGGCGAGCACCTGATCAAGCTCAGCGAGAAGCCGCAGGATGGTGATCCCAAACGCGTCAGCCATCTCAAGATCAGGATCATCGATACCGGAGAACTGCTTGTCGGTACGGAGGATGGTGTTTTCACCGGCTCGGATCCGACGGTACCGCAGGACATCTCGGATGTAGAGGCGACCTTCGACCTGAGTGATTTTCACGCCAGTGGTGCGAGCAATACCAAGGCGGAGCAAGCCGTACTGGACAACACGACGTCTGCCAATGTCGTGGTGCCCGCTGACGGTCTGGCTCAGGTGGTGATTCCGCTCGGTGCCGCGCCTGCAGTCGTGGAACATGATCGCCACATTCGTGTGCTGATGGCCTTTGATGACAATGTGGTGCGGGGCTGGGGCAGGGATGACAAGGGTGTGTCGCTGGCACCGGTCGGCGCCAACGGTGGTGACAACGAGTCCACCATTCGTCCGCAAGTACAGGACTGGGCTGCGCGCTATCCGGGTGCTCTATTCCTGGTGGTGGGACGCTGTGATGATATCGATGATGATGCCTACAACACGGACCTGGCCGAGCGCCGGGCCAGCAAGGGCGCCGAGCTGCTCACCGGTGCCGATCCGACGAGCACGGCAGTTGCGCTGAACCGGGTATATCAGCGCGGCGAGCAATCGGCATGGGTCGACCCGCCCGGTGCTACGGATGATGGCAATACGCTGGAGGAAGATGGCGATATCGGGCTGGAGCAGGCCGAGAAATTCGAGGCGGTGGGTGATGCAACGCTCGAGAACGGCAGGCTGATCGAAGTTCTTGAAGAGCGTGACGGCTGGCCGGCTGATCAGGATGTGGATCATGCTGCCGAGATCACCCGTATACAGTATCGCCGGGTGGATATCTATGCGGTCGGTGGTACACCGGCAGATGGCTCCACGCGTGCCGAGAAGGAACCGGCTCGTGACCCGACCTTGCGACGGTCACTTGTGCCGGCCAACGGACGCATTCTGGTGCCCACTCATGCGCCTGACCCGCGTTTCGATTATCGGGTGCGACTGCTGCTGGGCTGGGACAAGCCAACCGCCGATGGCTTTGACAAGGCGGTACCGAACCTGGGTGAGCTGGATGTTGTCTGGACACCGGCTGAAACACCCTTGCCGCCACTGAGCATACCCGGGGGCGGGGGAGCGACAACGCCCGTGGACATGTCCAGCGAGACCTGGATTGTCGAGATGCGCTTCATTCATGATGAAATCACGGATTTCACCCGGATCTCCCTCGGCTTGCGATCGGAAGGTGATGATGATGGTCTGGGCAGTATCGAGAGCAGCCTGTTTACATCAACCATGGCACTGGCTCCCATGCTGCTCTCCGGGATTCGCCCGCAGGACAATGCCGTCGGCGCCGGCGCACGAATCACCGCACTGGTTGCGCTGGCCGGTCTGTCGCAGCTGGAAACGAGTCCCGGCAATAAGCTGATCAGCGACGACAGCAAGACGTCCCTGATTGCAGTTCGCGGTGAAATCGACATGCGCTCCGCGGCCGACCCCGGGGCGGCCTATCAGCTCAAGGTTCTGGCGGAGTACACCTGCACATTGCATGTGGACTTCGGCAAACTGGGCTTGCGTACGCGGGACGACAAGCCGTTGAAGATCCGCTACAAGGATGTCGGTATTTCCTTCGACAATACCCGGGAAGGCTGGGAGAAGCTGGGTCTGGCCTATGACACCCGGTCGCTGGAGATCGAGGATCCGGGAGTCTGGCGGATCGACGGGGTGCTTGGCGAGTTGCTGCGAATCGTCGAAGTGGAAATGGGCAACGGCTCTCTGTGGATCGAGGCGCGACTGGCCATCGGCCTCAATCTCGGCATCATCAATGTCACCGAAGCCATCGTTCGCATGACCTTCGGCAACGACCCATTGCCGGTCTTCGAACTGCGTGGGTTCGTGCTGACGGCCAATATTCCGAATGTACTCGAAGGTGAGGGGCGTCTACGCATCGAAAGCAATGGCACGGTTCGCGCCGGAGTCGAGGCCAACATCATTCCGGTCGGATTGGGGTGTTCTGCAGGGCTGGCGTTCGGCAAGCCCTTCGGCAATCCTCCCGGATCTTTGCCCGACATCTTCCTGGAATTGTTCCTCGGCGTGCAGTTCAGCACGCCGGTACCGCTGGCCCAGTCCGGTGCGGCGCTCTATGGGTTCAAGGGGTTGTTTGTCATGAACGGCGAGCGTGCCATCGCGGACGATCCGCCCGATCGCATTCAGGCGGAGCTTGACTGGTGGAACCAGAGCCCCGGTGAGAAATACCGACCGGAGCTCGGGCAGTATGCACTGGGTGTGGGGGTCGTGCTCGGCACCATGCCGGATGCCTCCTTCTGTTTTTCCGCCTCCGGCATGCTGGTGGTCGCCTTCCCTGATCCGGAAGTCATTCTGGGTGTGGACGTCGAGATCATCTCGGTGCCGGACACGCAGGCCAGTGAAGGGCGCAAGCAGCGCAGCACCATTACCGGCCTGATCGTGATCGATGATGAAGCGGTGACTGTTGCGGTGTCGGCAACCTACGAGATTCCCAAGGTGCTGAGTCTGAAGGTGCCATTCGGCGCCTACTTTCCGTATTCATTGCAAGGCACCTATGTGCGTATAGGCTCGGATGGATTTGCCGGCCGCTCGGGCGAGCCGGTAACCCTGACCTTGCTGCCCGGCACACTGGATGCACAGGCCTGGGCCTATCTGATGATCGAACAGGACGGGCTGCCCAGCCTGGGGGGCGATCCGCGTTTCAGCTTTGATGGTTTTTCCGTGGGCATGGGGGCCGGCTGGAGTATCGAGTGGTCTGCCGGTCCCATCGAGTTGCGCGCCTCGGCCAAGGTACTGGTCGGTTTCGGGACTCGGCCGTTGTTGATCAAGGGTGGTGTCTTCGTGGACGGTGAACTGGACCTGGTTGTCCTGTCCATCAGTGCACGTGGTGAAATCATCCTGACCTATCTCGATGGTGAGGTGTATCTGGAAGGCGAGTTCTGTGGCTCGGTGGACATGTTCTTCTTCTCGCTCGAAGGCTGCGTCGGCGTCAAGTTCGGGGTCGAGCTGCTGCCGGATGATCCGCCGGAACCCGAAGCTCCCATCGTCTCCATCGATCTGACGGATCGACAGGATCGGATCATGGGTGCAGCGACCACGGCCATCACGGCCAGCACGCTGCCGGCCGAGCCGATTTTCAGACTGGTGACCGATGGCAACGGCAATACCAGCAACGAAGGTGTTGCTCCGGCGGACAATCAGACGGTCTGGGCTGATACCGCCCCGATTCTCAATTTCCGACAGCATGCCTCGATGGGCATGCCATCCGGTGATCGCATTGCGCCTGTTGCTTCCGGAGGCTCGTCACTCTGGTCCGGATCAAACCGCCTGAAATACGCCTACCGGATCGATCAGATCGTTCTGCGCAAACGCGGGGGTGGTGATGTCGGCGATCCGGCAAAGGCGATTCAGACGGTATGGATGTCATCACCGGTCAAGCTGCCTGACAGTTCCGGGGTGAACAATCCGGCCAGTTCCGAGCACGAAGGGCCGAGACTGAAACTGCTCGACTGGGATCCCTGGACCTGGGTGGAGAACACGGACAGTGGTGGAGAAGGAACGGGCGGTGATCCGGTGGATGAAATCGAAGATCTGTGCGAGCCCCTGCCAGAGCCTCGTCGAGCGTGTATCTACGGTCGGGCAGCGCGCGGAGTGAGCCTGTATCAGGTACGTTTCCGAGCCGAGTCAGCCGCATCGCCACCGTATCCGAGCAAGTTCTTCCTGACGGCCGAGCCCGCCGTGACAGTAGGTGATCGACGCTTTGCCGGTGCCGCACTGCAAGCCCTGCTGGCGTCTACAGGGGCAATCGTTCAGCCCGGCGTGGTCGTGGATCTGCCGATGACCATCTCCCTGCGTGGGGAGGTCGTCAAGCGCGGCTACCGCCTGCCCTTTGGGCGTCAGACCCGGGCACAGGGGCTGCGTGACACCCCCTTGCCGTGGCAGGGACAGTTTGATCGTGACATTCTCCAGCCGGAGCTGACATTTCTGGTCTGCGAATCTGCCGGACAGGCCGGAGATACCCGAGTCGAGTGCTTCGATTTCGATGGGGTGAGGCCCGATGGGAAACACCTGAACCTGGTGCTGGAATCGCTGACCATTCGTGCTCTGGATCAGCAGAAACCCTTTGCAGCCGTTGATCGCCTGAACTCCGTGAATACACCGGTGACCCTGGGCAGTGATGGTCGTGCCGATATCAGTTTTCCGCAATCCGGCATCGAGCTCTTTCTCAAGCAACCCTGTGTGCAGGTTGAAGTCTTTTTCTGGAAGCCGTCGAGTAGCCCGATCGAGGTGTCCGCGATTGACACCACAGGCGCTGTTGCCGACACGGCCACCATCTCCATTTCGCCCAATGGTCCGGTCAGCGCACGACTCACGGGTGTGGCCGGCATCGTGCGACTGCGTATCACCGGTGGCAGCGGTGAGTCGCTGTTCTATCGCCTGTGTTGCAGCCTCTCGGATGAACCTGAGACGCCGCCACGTTGCGAGACCTTCAAGGGCGTCAAGCTGCGTGACGATGGTTTTCAGAGTCTGACGCACAACGGCATTCAACTGGGTGTTCTGAAACGCTCGGACACTCTGCGCATGACCGATCGCATCGATCAGTCAGGGCCGACCCCCAGGCTCGGCCGTGACCGCATTCCCGAGTTCCTGTTTCCGCAGGCGGGCATGAGTATTCAATTGCCAGAGGCATGCAGGGAGGTTGAACTGTGGGTGATGCTGGGGGCCACCGAGGTGGTAGCCACCGGATTCGATGCGCGAAACAAGGAGGTGGCACGAGTCCGCTCACCGTCGAAGCAGCAGACCCCCTTGCGTTTGCAGCTGTCTTCGTCTGGCGACCCCATCAAGTCCATAAGGTTGACCGGAGGAGCCGGGGAGGCCAGTTTCTTCCGGCTTTGCTGTCTGAGCACGGTCAGCCGGGAGCACTGCATCAACTTCAAGGGGCTGCGATTGCCGGACAATGTGTCGAGCTTCTCTCACGGCAATGTTGCCTTCAGTGACCTGGGCGAGAGAAACGGTCTGCGTCTGGTGGACCAGGTCGATATCACGACCAGTGAGCCGCAACCGGGTAGCGATGGTGTGCCCGAGTTGCTGGTGCCCAGCGCCGGGCTGAGCATCAAACTGCCACAGGCCGCTGACACGGTGGTGATTCGTGCCATGACCTTCGGTGGCGTCGTGAAGGGAGAGGCCCGCAATGCAACCGGTGCGCGGGTCGATGGCGCGGTGACCAGTGGCGAGAAAGGGGTAGAGCATGAACTGCGCTTCGCCGGTTCCGGCATCGTGTCGATCGAATTGTTCAGCGATGCCGAGGACTCTGTCATTCATGAGATCTGCATGGGAGCGAGTCAGTCACAGGATGATGTCGCACCGATCGGTGAGCAGAATCTGTTGCCGGTCGTATTCGGCAAGCCCGGCCGAGATGAGCGCGGCGATCGCTGGCCGGCACGGGTCATCACATCGCACAAATTGCCGGATGAGCGTCATTGTCACGTGGTGGCCTATCGGGCGGAGGATCCGGCTCGGGCCTATGACTCTTTTGACATGCTTTCACCGCGTGGCGTCGAAGTGACTTTCCTGTCGGCCTGCGGTACGGATCTGGTCGCTGTCGAGAATCGCCTGAACGATCAACAGCTGCGGGACGAGCGCCTCTCTGTGCTGACGGCCGTCTTGCAGGCCGAGGTCACTGAGCGCCGTGACATCATTCTTGAAGCAGACACGATCTACGAAATCGAGATCGGCTGGTCCTGGCAGGCATGGGAAGGCAATGACGATGGTACGGACAGCCCGCCGGCCATTCCGGATGCTGGCAACTGGCAGGCGGCCACAGAGCCGCAGGTATTCGCTTTTGCAACAGCGGGCGATACGCTGGGAGTCGGCAATGAGCAGGATGGTCTGAACGAGCACGTATTCGACGCGCGTGACATGGCTCGCTACATTCATCGGGTGGAGCCCGTGGATGGGCGTGTCGTTCACTTCACTGATGATCCACTCTGGGTGCACTTCAATGAAGGTCATGTCTCGCAACTGGCAGAAATATACGGCTACGAACTGGCGCTCGAGGTGCGTAGAACCGATCCGCCGCCTCAGACCACGCCTGCGCTTCTGGCCGAGAAGATGGCGCCGCTGCCAGTGATCGTGAGCTGGCACAACGGACCCACCACATTCAACAGCACTGGAGCCAATCGCATCAATGATGCACTGGTGGCGGCACCTTGCCTGCCGGAGGGGGCGGCCACCGGTGGCGCTTCGATGGCAGCACAGGTGGAACTCGAACCTCGGGCCATGTACGACCTGAATCTGGTTGCCAGGGACAGCAGTGGTCTGTCGATTCTCGTCTCCGGCACCCGCTTCACCACGTCGCGCTACAGCGGACCCGGGCAGATGCTCGCGGACATGGGTTACGATGCTGGCAGCGATGCACCGTTCCCTGCCGAAGAAATCATCATTACAGGTGCGGCACCCTCTCTGAGTGGGGCCATGGAAGAATCGGATGCCGCGCTGGGTGTGCTGTTGGCAGAGCTGGACGCCGATACCTTGCCATTGCCTGCCGATCGCCCCAACAGCTACGTCTTCTGGCGGTTCGATGGCAGCGATTGGGTCATCGATGGTGTTCTCGTGGATGCACTGGAGCCGATGAAACGCGAAGGGGCAGTGATTACCGCTGGCGGTTCGGAGATCGTGTCGCGCCTGCAACTCAGCGGGGGCGTCATTGGTGTGGAGACCTTGCAGGTATACCGTGCCAATACGCAGTGGACCCGTGTCTTTCTGGCACCGACCACGGCGATCAAGCCATCGGGTGAGACACGACTCGAACTCACCTTCTCGACACCGGACGGGGACATCAGTGGTGCTCGGCTGCTGGGTACCGTGCCGCGAATGCTGGCGCTGGAGGGTCTGGTCTGATGCAGCATCATGTCAATCCACTGTTGATGAATGCCCACGCCTTGCCGGTGGATATCCGGGAGCCCCACGCACAGGCGGGCAATCACATACGGGTATCGACGCACCCGCTGCTGGGTTTGCCGATAACACCCTTTGTGGTGTACCGGGCCGTGGTCAACAATCGCAAGACGTTGACCCGGCGACGTACGGCAGCCTATATCGATGACGCCAGTGGACAGGCCTTGTTTCCTCCGTTCAATGTGCAAGTCGGCCAGTCGGTGAGCGTGTATCTGTCACTGGGGCAGAACGAACAGTGCCTCTGGGTCAACCTGTTCGCGCAAGCCGAAAAGGGGGAGTCCCGTGATGATGGTCGTCCAGTGATCATCCGACCCGGTAATGACAGAGACGGGTCACGATCCGGATTTCATGTGGATGCGTTCATGGCCTCGAGCACGGGACGTGGACCGGCAATCATTGGTCGTCGCAGCGAGCTACCCTTCACGTTCTCTGCACCGAATGTCGTTCAGCTTCGCGTATCCGGAGCAGGCACGGTCTTCGGTGTCGAGTGGATAGAAGCGCACGATACTCAGCATCTGGAGTACGAGCCCTACACCGTGATGTGTCTGCCACACAAGGGCGGTGCGCG
Source organism: uncultured Granulosicoccus sp. (assembly GCA_947495035.1). Taxonomy (GTDB): domain Bacteria; phylum Pseudomonadota; class Gammaproteobacteria; order Granulosicoccales; family Granulosicoccaceae; genus Granulosicoccus. The sequence goes on along the minus strand of CANLXI010000025.1, from coordinate 62,434 downwards.
CTATCTGCCAATCCAGGCGCCAATTGCGCTGGCTGCTGCGCATACTTCGGCACAAGCGCCCAAACGCCTGCCCTTGCAGGAAGCATCTGGCATTCCCGCGCCCGATGCCGCGCCTGTTGCCACCATTGCCCAGGAACTGCAGCGTGTCGCTTCCTTGTCCGGCAAGCTCGATGAAGATCTGGATGCGCTGATCGATGATGTCTCGGTGCCACAGATCGAGCAGACGGTGACCGAACGGGTGACCGATGCCGATGGCAATGTGCTGTTGGATGCCGATGGCAACCCGGCTGGTTCCAGCACGACCCGTCGGCTGCAGCGTGTGTTCGGTGCGCTGGCCGATCCGGGCACCGCCACCGGATTCGGGTACAAGATGCGCGACGATACCTTCGTCGAAGTCGAGGATCGCGTCATCTTCTATCGGGTCTATGGCTTCTTCGAGGATGTTGCCTCGGGCGCCAGTGATGATGTCGGCATGGATCCGCTTCGGCAGGTCTTCGATGCAGCTTTGGGCCAGGTACAGGCAGCTGATCGCAATCTGCGGGGAGATCTTGTTTTCAAGCGCTATTCAGCGCTGGTGGAAAAACTGCCCATCGGCAAGCCTGTCGCCACCTTGACAGAGCCCATCATCAGCAGACCCCGCACCTTTGTCATGCTGCAAACGCATGCGGTGGTGGATCGGCTGGCACCGCTGGAGCAGCCTGAGTCGGTGAACATCACCGGGACGCTGCACAAGGCCTGGTTGCCCGGTCAGCCACCGGATGCCAGGCGAGAAGTGGAACTGCAACTGTCGGGCGTCCGGGTTGCCGGTTTGCTGGCTGCCGCCAAACGCACACCTGCTGGCAGTGGTGTTGTCGAAGGCTTGAACCGCAAGAATGACAAGGGCTTTCATCTGCCGATCGTACTGGCCAGCAATGTCGATGATGAAACCGGACAACCCGTCGATGAGCCGGGTACCGGATTCATTGCCGATCGCAAGGCGGCAGCGCCCGCCATTGACTATGCCGTCGCCCAGCAGGATCGCTTCGGGCGCTGGTCCGAGTGGACACGAACGACTGCCGGGGCAGGGCAGCGACCCAGACCTCCGCGTCCCATCCTGCAGGGTTATTATCGGCAGCCGGATATTGCCGACGCAGCCAGCAGCGGCGGTCGGATCACGGTATTCGTGGCGGTGCCGGACGCTGCGGATCTGGCACCCGGCAGTCTGGAACTGAGCCACGTTCGCCTGTTCATCAGCGATCCTCTGGCGCCATCGACGCAGCATGATCTGGCCGAGGCAGACAAGGTTGCCGTTCCCGGACAGCCAGGTTCCTTTCGGGTCGAGCTGCGTATGGAGGGGCCGGTGCTGGCCCTGCTCGAACAGCGCCGCCTTACCATCAATGCAAGGTGGTTTGACACGGCCAATCGACAATCCGTGCTGTCAGAAGACATCCGTCTGAATCTGGTGGATCCGCGTCCGCCCCTGCAGTTGAGCGTACCGCCGTTTCTTCTCTATTCCGCACGTCCGGATGTCACCGGGCTTGCCTGGATCGAGCATCGCTGGAGCGGACAGTCCGGGGTGAATTACGCCATCTACCATTGCGACGAGAATCGCCTGCGCCTTCACCTGGAGCAGGAGAATGAGACGGCACTGCTGGCACAGATCGATAATGCGCCTGATGCGGCGGTTCGTGCCGGCGTCTATCGTGACAATGCGGCGGCTTTCCCGGATCATCTGTTCGAACGACTCGATGATGTCATGGTGGATTTCGCCGGTAGTGAGACTGGCTTTCGTCATGCCGTGTCCGGTTCGCTGCGCATATTGAGTGCCTACAAGATTGCGGCGGAATCCGAATCCGGAGGCAAACCGGACCTGAGTGAGCTGCCGATCATCCTGTATGGCGTGCCCAACAGCGATCCACCCCAACAACCCACGCTGACGGTACGGCCGGTTGAATCGTTGCCCGCTGAGCCGGATTACGTCGTGCAAGCGAACATCACGGTTCTGGCTGGTGTCACGCCGGCCAGAACCTGGCGACTGCGACGAACCCGTACTGACACGAAGCTGCTTGCCAACATGCCCATCGTTGCCAGCGGCAGCATTGCGGCTGCCGATGCCGAGACGGGTCGGCAGAGTGCCGAATACCGCGATACCGGCCCGGTGCTCGTGGCGAGGACCGCGCAGCTGACACCCTGGACGCGCTATGTCTATCGGGTGGAAGTGCAAGGTGCGCCCGAAGACGGCTCCTCGCCACCGGTTCCGGGACGCTGGAGTGTCGCCTCCGAACCGGTCTCGCTGGTCCTGATTCCGGGCGCTCCACCGGATACACCGGCGCTGGTCAATCTGTCCGGTACGGCAGTGGCTGGCGGCATGACGAATGTCGTGTTGACCTTGTCACACCCGCAACGGCTCTCTGGTGGCATCAGCGGGTACTACTCGGTGCGCGTGGACAGGCGTTTTCCGGAAGGCGTACTGGAATCACTGGGCAGTCATGACATCGTGCAACCGGACGAGCCACTCAGCTTCTCCGGGGTGAAGGACGTGCCCGGTGGCGAAGTCGTGCCCCTGGGAACACTGTATGTCGTGACCCTCAGTGACCCTCTGGGCCGCAGTGCCGAGTCGCTGCATGCGACATTGAGCTGATGCCGACAAAGGAGATGCACCCATGCCTGCGCTGAACCCCACACCGGATACTCTGGGTCTTGCTTCACCGGCACTTGGGCCGTGGTTTCGCCACGACAGCGCAACCTTGCCGGTCCTGGCTCTACCGAATGCCGACTTGTCCGTAACGGTACCCCTGGTGGTGGACATGGAATGGCGTGCCCCGGCCGGAGGGACGCGTTCCTATGCCGTGGCCACCAGCACGCGTCCAGCGATACTGCAGACCCTGCGTGATGCAAACGGCGATGCAGCGTTCAGTGATGACAGTCTGGTCGTTCTGCACACATTGCTGCCCGAAGTGGAGCTGCGACTCTGGACTTTGACGCAGGTGGTGCCACAGCCGGATGGTTCGGCCCTGACGGCTGCCAATACACCGAGTCGGTTGCGGATACGATCCTTTGCCCTGGAAATACCCGATCCCCCCACCGACATGAACAATCTGCGTGAAACCGATCTGGCCAGTGAATTCGATACCGACGCGAAGCGCGCCGAATTCCTGGGTCTGTCTCTTGCCGGCACGCTGGGTAATGGTACGCCGGTGACGGAGCTGTGTCGGCCGGATCATGACAGTGCCATCCTTGTACAGAACCGCACCGGTATTCCTCTCAACAGTGCCAGGCTCTGGTGTTTCGATCACCGTGGAAGAGCGGTCGACCCCGGAGCCGTTGCCTCCATGTGGTCCTTCATGTCAGACCCTGCCAACGCAGCAGTCTGGACCAATCTGGCCACCGAAACCGATGCCAGTCTGTCGCGAACGGCAGCGACGGCGGCTGGACGAATCGCGCACCTGGTCTCGCCCAGTGAAGGGCCGCTGGATTCTGCCATTGCGGCTCGTCTCGCCACATCGGGCCTGACGGCGATTGACAGCAGTAACTCACTGTTCACGATCGGTACCAGCCCCGGCTTGCAGTTGAGTACGGCCCCGGCAACCGATCTGGTGCCGATTCCCCGGATGGCGCCGTTGCCCAATGGTCCCTATGTGCCTGTTCCTGTCGCACCGGTTGCGGCTTCCGGGGCTCTGTTTTCCGGCTGGACAACTGCAAGTCCGGTCTTTGCTCTGGCACGAGACTATCTACGCATCGCCATGCTGGATGTGGAGAGTCTGGCAGTGGGAGCAGGGCGGGACGACAGCGCGCAGGCCAATCCGATGACCCGGCTTGCCCCGTTGCAGAACAGCGCCGGCAACCCCGTGCTGCTGTCCATGGATGCAATGGCGGGTGCTGTCATGACGACGCTGGCGGGCGGTGCGGCGACAGCCATGGCACCCGTCATGGATACACATGGTGGTGCCTCGTCGCCGGTAGCGTCCGGTAGCGCTGTGCTGCCACTCAGACTGGAATACGAGGTGTTCCCACTGGCGGGGGAGGGCTCGGTCAGCGGTGACACCAGCGAGGGCCAGACTGTGCTGATCGATGTCAGAACGCCGGATGTCAGCAGCGATGGATGGGTCAGGCTCTATACGCATGCGCGGGATGAACTTACCGGCAAGCGAAAACGTCTTGACGGCGGGGCTGCTGCGTTCGATGGCGCTGGACTTGCGCGGGTGATCGTGCCGATACCCGATGGAACGAGCGGCCCGACCGATCCGGGCGGTGACCCCGTGTTCATCAGTTTCGATGCCATGGTGATATCCGGCGGCTCATCGGCCATGTTCATGGACCAGCGGGTCATTCGGCCTGCGGTAGCGGGTGGTTCTCGTCTCGACGCCTCCGCACTGGACGGAAGCGAAAGTCTGTTCGTGTGCGAACGTGCTGCGACTTTCACGACCGGCAGTGCCAGCTGGCAGCCGGGTGATCATGTCATGGTGGTGTCCGGCGATCCCGACACGACACCGCATGCATTGCTGGATACACAGACACTGGCGGCAGCGGACAGGATTGCCGCGACCTTGAGCAATGCGGCAATGGCGGATGACACCTTGATCACGACGTCGCCTGCGTTTACCGATACCCCTGCAGGTACTCTGGCGGAAGTCGGTGGTACGGCAACGCGTGTGCATCGAGCACGCAGTCATCTGACTGATCCCGGTACCCTGGGAGCCGCTGCGCCTTCCATGGAGCGATTCGAACTCGTTGCCAATGATGCAGCGAACCTGATTGCTACGGTGGGTGCCGGAGAATTGCGTGAGCACTATCACGAAGCAGCGCCGCCTCGGCTGGCGCACGCCGGGTTGCCCGCAGCACCGGAGATCGGCTCACTGGGCCTGTCTCTGGCAGGGCCTGCTGCCACAGCCTTGATCCCCTTGATGGATGAGCGGCGTTCGACAGGTCTGGGTGAGTACCTCACGGCGGTGTCTACCCCGATGCCCGTGGCACCCGCTGTCACCGGCACCACACAGTGGTCTGCCGTACTGGAAACCATTGCACACGGAGTCACGGGCGATGCGATCGTGCGTGCCTATGTCACCGCAGCCATGGCCAGTCATACACCGGGACAAAGCTGGGTGGATCTGAAAAATGCCATTGAAGCTGCCACGGGGCAGAACCTGGATCCCTTGATCGATACGGCGACATTCGATGATGATGCCGCGGCCGCCGGTGTCGATCGCTTGATACGGAAAACCGCTGACGGCGTGAACGAATTTGCGCGTGCCGTGACCACTGCCATCGAACGGGCAGAGGACTTTGTCTACATCCAGACGCCTTGCATCGATAACGATGTGGACGGTGATGATCTTGACTGGATTCAGGCGATCAGGAATCGCTGGGCGGAGCGACCGGGCTTGTGCGTCATGCTGATCGTACCGGAGAATTTTCTGCCCGACAGACCAGATCGGCTGAAGGATATCCGCAAGGCTGGCATCAATGCCGCGCTGAAAGAGCTCGCCGATGCCAATGCCTCGCGATTGGCATGGGTGACACCGATTGCCGGTCCCGGGCGGCCCTGGCATCTGGCGGCGTCTGCCATTGTCGTGGATGACGTCTGGATGGCATTGGGATCTACTCACTTCTGGCGACGTGGCCTGACGTTTGACAGTTCACTGGCTGCCACGCTGTTTGACGAGAATGTCACCATGGGGCGACCCACAGCCGTGCGTGCCACCCGCCTGCAACTTCTGGCCAACTCGCTGGGACTGGCGGTGAATCTGGTGCCGGATGATCCGGAAGACTGTCTCGAGGCATTGCAACAACTGGCGTCCGGTTCGGGGCTGGGACGTATCAAGCCCAATATCTTCTCGCCCGCAGCCAACGACAGGGACTTGCTGGAACGCTCGATCTGGAATCCCGATGGTCGACCGGGCGCATTCTCCACCTGGTTCGGATTTTTCAATGATCTGATCGATAGCGGAGATGCCGCGGGGATATCCGATGCGATTCGTTGAGGGAGCAGGGGGCGTCGTGCGAACGGGTAGTGCAGACAGGTAGTGCAGTTGGGTAGTGCGGTTGGGTAGTGCGGTTGGGTAGTGCGGTTGGGTAGTGCGGTTGGGTAGTGCGGTTGGGTAGTGCGGTTGGGTGAAACGTTGGATTGTAATATCTGCAGAAATGTCAGATTCTGGAGTGGTTGCCATCGAATCAGGATAGTTTGACGTCGACGCAAGAGGCATGAAGACGATGAGTATTCCTGACAACAAGGCTCGAGATGACAAGCGCAGCAGATTGACGGACAACGCCGACAACGCCGACAACGCCGATAACGCCGATAACGCGAACAGCGTGGATGGAACAGCCAAGTCCGGCAGATCCGACATCAAGAGTGCCGAGAATGAGCACCCGGATGATGAAAAGGATCAGGGCAAGCACAGTGAAAGTGCCTATCCGAACGATGATTACTGGGAAAAGCGGGGAGGCAGGAAATCCGAGGTGTCTCCTGACGAGACACCTGAACCGGACAATGGCTATCGCTGGGAGGACTGACTGGGTCGCACATATTGATGTGGCATAGCGGGCTTTTTTTCCGCTTCAGGCTTCGCTAATGATAGGGTCCGTCTGGCCGATCACTCTCAGCAGATCACCCAGCGAAACCGGTTTGACCAGATGATGATCGAATCCTGCAGCCATTGAGGCACGCTCGTCTGCGGATGCCGCGTGGCCGGAAAGGGCGATATAGCGAGAATGCTGCAGGCCGGGCACCGACTTCATGGCTTTTATCAGATCGAGTCCGCTCATGTCCGGCAGGTTGATGTCCAGCATCACGATTTCCGGACGAGTCGTTTTTGCCAGTTGCAAAGCGGTCTTGCCATCGCCGGCGGTTGACGTGTCAAAGCCCTTCTGATTGAGCAGTCGCTGATAGAGACGGGTCAGATCGGAAGCGTCATCCACCACCAATACCCGAGTTGCTGCGGATGACATTGCGACAGTTGACTCTGTCTCGGGCTGAATGTTCTCAGGTACTACCGTCAAGTCAGAGGGGGCCACGGCCTCTGCAACGGGCAGGAAAGGGGCGACGGCGTCAAGAATGGACTGAGCGTCGATGGGTTTGCTCAGGAAGGCACAGCAGCCGCTGTCGATACAGCGCTTCACGTCGTTCGGCATGACGTTGGCGGTCAGTGCGATGATTGGCTTGTCGAACCCCAGTGCGCGTAGTCGCTGTGCACACTGGTAGCCATCGAGTCGTGGCATGTGCATGTCCAGCAGAACGAGATCGACAGCGGGTTCCGTTCCGCTCATGATCCTTTCTATGTGGTTGATTGCCTCGACACCGTCCTGACTGGTCACCACGCTGGCACCGGCATCCTGCAGGTATTGTGCGATCAGCTGACGAATATCGACGTGATCGTCAACCACCAGAACCCGTGCCCCCTGCCGCAGTGAAACCGGTCCGACAGGCTTGCTCTGCTCTGTACTTCCAGGACTCGCTTCCACCGAAGGCCTTTCTTCCAGAATATCGCAATCGATCGAAAAGGAAAAACAGCTGCCTTTGCCAGGTGTACTCTCGACGGTGATCTTGCCGCCCAGATAGGCCGCCAGTCGCTGACTGATGGCAAGACCCAGACCGGTGCCTCCGAATTGCTGATTGATTGATCCATCTCCCTGACTGAAGGGCTGAAACAGACGGCCCAGTTGTTCACTGGACATGCCGGTACCGGTATCCACGATGGCGCATTTCAATTGCGAGTTCGTGCCGCGAATGAATCGCACCGACAGTTGAACAGAACCGGTTTCGGTAAACTTGATTGCATTGCCGATCAGATTCACCAGAATCTGTTTGAGTCGTTGCGGATCACTTCGGATGACTCCGGGGACGGCACTCAGAAAAATCACTTCGAAGTCGATGCCTTTTTCGGATGCGCGTACCGCCATCATCGAGCGAACATCATCGATGAACTCCTGGATGGAGAAGTCGATCTGCTGGATGTCGAGTTTGCCGGATTCTATCTTCGAAATATCGAGAATGTCGTTGATGATGTCCAGCAGAAACTGACCATTGCGCTTGATGATGTGCAGGTATTCTGTTTGTTCTGCATCATCGGTTCGCATGGCCAGCAGATCGGCATAACCCAGCACAGCACTCATCGGCGTGCGAATCTCGTGACTCATGTGGGCAAGGAAAGCACTCTTTGTCTCGTTTGCGACTTCTGCCTGACGTCGTGCTTCGTGCAAGGCCTCCTGCACTTCGCGTTCCGCTGAAATGTCGGTGAAAGTGCCGATGAACTCGGAGGGGACCGATGTCGTTCCCTGCCTGGTCACGATGGTTCGGCTTTGCAATCTTACCCAGCGACAGACACCATTGCGACACAGGAGCCTGGCGGTGGTGTCGATACGGATGCTGCCATCGTCCTGAATCGCTTGCTGATAGAGTGCTCTGAGTCGCTGTTGATCGTCCGGATGAAACAGGTCGGGTACCTGGTCACAGGAAGGTTCGGGTTCGTCCTCCCAGCCGACCAGTGCCCGAAATTCATTCGAGTACATGATCTGGTTCTTTTCCAGGTCGACATGAATCAGGGCCAGACCAGCTGCCTCTATCGCCAGGTTCAGGCGCTCCTGACTCAGACGAATCAGGCGCTCCTGATTGACACGCTCGCTCACATCAGCGCCCTCGACGAAGATACCGGTTACTCTGCCGGCAACATCGCGAATGGGCTGGTACACGAAATCCAGATAACGTCTTTCAGTCTTGCCGGTAGCGTCGACGGCAAGGTCGATGGGGGCTGACGCTGCCACATAGGCCTCGCCGGACTGATAGACCTCGTCGAGCAGTTCCTTGAAGCCTTGGTCCCGCAGATCGGGGAACAGTTCGCCAACAGTGTCGCCCACTGCCACCTTTCGATGCACCACCTCACGAAAGCGCGTGTTGGCGTAGGTGAAGCGGTGATCGGGTCCTTCCAGTACGCAGATGAAGCCGGGGGCCTGCTCGAACAGGGTGCGCCAGCGCGCATCGGCCTGTTGCAGTTCCTGTTGGGCCCGAACCTGCTGCGTGGTCTCGGTGCAGACAACCAGTACTCCGCCTACCTTGAATGGCGAATCAGGATCGTAGACGGGGCCGTAACTGTAGGTCCAGTACACCTCTTCGAGTCGACCGTAGCGGATGATCGGTACAAGTTGATTTTCATGCCAGGTGGATTCACCACCGGCCATGACCTGTTCGATCTGTGGGCCGATGATCGGCCAGATCTCCTTCCAGGACTCGCGCCCCGGGCTACCGAGTATCGAGGGGTGTTTTTCCGGACCGATACATTCAGAGTAGGCATCGTTGTAGAAACAATAGTGCTCGGGGCCCCAGAAAATGAACATCGGGTGGCGGGTGGTCAGCATGGTGCGCAAGGTGATCTGCAGAGGCACAGGCCAGTCATGAGCATCACCCAGTGGGGTAAGGCTCCAGTCGAGCGATCGCATGCGCGAGCCCATTTCGCCGCCTCCCCGGAGAAAGCCGGGCTGTCGCTCGCGTTTATCGTGATCCAAGGTTGATCCCTGTCGTTTCAATACAGCGTGACTACACACGGTGCGCAGCATCCCAAGTGATCCGACGACCACCACATGCACCATGAGAGGCCATGACAGACGGCATCAGGCCGACTTTATTCGATATTACAAAGCCTATTATCAATGGTCAATAATAGTTGATGAACACTGTGTCAGACAGGCCTGCGCGCGCAGTAAAACGACACTTCAGGTACAGGCAACAGCGGGTCTGGCGGATTCCAGAGAGTCTGATGACAATCGTGTAAATTCGCCGGCGAGATAGGCCTGTTTGAGCGCATGACGCCTGATCTTGCCGCTGGTGGTTCTGGATATGATGCCACGCTCGACGATGACGATATCAGCAACTGCCAGTCCAAGTCGTTGGCGTATCGCTGCTCGTAGCTGGTGTTGAATCGTGTCCATGGCAAGCACCGATCGGTTTTCTGCAACCAGCACGAGTTGCTCGCTGCCGTCCTGCGGTCTGCCAAAGGCGACGATTCCACCACGACGTATTCCCTCCAGATCTTGCACGCACTCCTCAATGTCATGTGCATGGTAGTTTCGACCGTTGATCACGATGGTTTCCTTGTTTCTCCCTGTGACATGCAGCTCTCCCTGATACAGGAATCCATTGTCTCCGGTGCTCAGCCAACCATCGTGACGGGTTGATGGCTGTGGACCGTCTTCACACCAGAGGCGTCGGGCAACGCCTGGTCCTCTCACCTGTATATCGCCCTCCTTGCCATCCGCCAGCTCGGTGTTGTCGGAGGAGACGATACGGATAGCGGTATCCTTGATCGCTCGTCCCGAGGAAACCGCCGTGGTGCCGTCACCATTGGCAGAACGGGCGCGCTGCAGAATGACTCCACGCTGTGGCGCTGATATGGCAACTGCCACGGTGGCCTCGGCCAATCCATAGCTTGGTACAAAGGCCTTCCTGTTGAAGCCTGCCGGTTCCAGTTGTCGCGCAAAATGTTCCAGCACCTCCGGCAAGACAGGTTCGCCCCCACACCCGGCCACTCGCCATGCAGACAGGTTCCAGTCCCGGCATTGCGCTTTCTTCACAGATCTCGCCGCCATCTCATAGGCGAAGTTGGGTGCATAGGAGATCGTCGCTTCAGTCTGACTCATCAACTCCAGCCAGCGTCGCGGTTGCCTTGCGAATTCCATGGGAGGCAGATACCAGGTGGATGCCTGAATCAGCACGGGGGCGATCAGAAACCCCATCAAGCCCATGTCATGATGAAAGGGCAGCCAGCTCAAGCCACGATCATGCACTGGATCGATCGCCAGTGCCTGCTCGATGGCCCGTGCATTGCTGATGACGTTGCCATGAGTCAGCTCGACCCCCTTCGGAGAGCCGGTACTGCCAGAGGTGAACTGGATCAGTGCCGTACTGGAGGTGGTTGGTCTGCCCAGTTCCCCGGTTTCTTCACCGGCCTGTAGCTCCGACCAGGGGACAAGGCTTCCCGGTGGGTGGTTGGCCTGCAGACGCTGGTGCAGGGAATCTGTGGTCAGTATGCGTCTGGCGCCGCAGACTCTGCGTATGCGTTCAATGTCGGTACTGTAGGCCGTCAGATCTGCCGTCAGGCCAGGCGGAGGCACCGGTACAGCCACCAGACCCGCACGAATCACTGCCAGGAACAGTAGCAGGAAGGTTCTCTGGTCCGGTACGGCAATGACAAGTCTGTCACCTGGTGCATCTTCCGGCAAGCGAAGTTTGCGAGCAAGACGTCTGACATCCGAGCGCAGCGCCAGGTGGCTGATCGTCGAATCTGGCTGCGAACGTGAGGTGAAATGGAATCCGCGTTCGGCTTCGCACAGGGCGTCGATGGCATCGGCCAGGGTATCCATCGGCATCTCCTAGCTCATTTCCGAAAAACGATGCAGTGCTGCCTTGCCATGGGTCTCCCATCGCTCCCGGGTCAGGGCGTAGGTGATGTAATCCCAGTATTTTCCCTGAAAGAACTGGTGCTGCGTCAAGCGGCCCTCTTCCTCGAAGTAGGTACCTGCACCCGAGGAAAACTGTGCTGCACAGAACTCTGGTGTCTCGGCGTAGACCTTGCGAAAGTTCCAGTTCTGCAGCAGATAGTCAACGAACAGCAGTATGCCTTCCATCGGCCACACCTTGCGGTGATAGTCATTGTCGACCAGGGCAGCCAGATAGACAGTGCCATTGGCCATATCGGCATTGTAGGCCACGACCAGACCGGCGCGTTGTCGCGGCTCAGGAGTTTCAATGACGAACTGAGCCTGTACGCCATTCCACAGATCCGTGACGAAACGCTCCGGACTGGGGGTGGTACCCCGGTAGCGCCAGCGTGCGTTGTTCTCGGCTGACAGGCTCAGATTGTAGAAATACCCGTAGTCATTCTGGGCAAGTGGCCGTAGCCGTGCGTATTTTCCCTGCAGAATGACGCCCTGCGGATCATTGTCCAGTTGTACCGTGTGATTCTTGCTGGAAGCCAGGTGAAGGTTCGGTGCTTGTCCGGTCATGTTCGTTCTCCCTGATTGTTCACAGCGACGTTCTGTAACCACTTCTGATAGGCGACGCGAGTGTCAAGCAATGTGGTATCGAATTCGTTCAGGTCGATTGGCAGCCCTGAGGCTTGCAGATGGGACACGTACCTGAGCACGGTCAGAGAATCCGCCCCGGCGTCATCAACCAGATGATCGCCGGGTTGAACTCTGACATCGAACCCGTCACTCGAGATTGCCTGTGAGATTCTGGCGCAGAAGCTGTCCAGCGACTCGATGGCATTGATGGTCTGATTCGGTGTCATGGCAGAGTCTCTCAGTAGAATCTGACGTCGACATTGAGCGCATCCTCGACGCGCTCGATATCATTGAAGATCTCCGCGCCGGCTGGTCCGCCGGAATGATGACCAACGGCAATACCATGCCAGCCCTGCGTCGAGTTGTAGCCAATACGCCAGGTGGGGGCGCCGCTGTCACCACCGATGGCCGTGTAGGTTGCTTCATTGGTATTCAGAACCGTGAATACATCTGCGGAACCTGACTGACGGGTGAAAGCATTGGCAACGTTGACGGCATTGACAGAGCCGCAGTTCTTCCAGCCGCTGCCGCCCACCTGATTGCCCGGGCTGAACTGTCCTCCGCTGCACACCACACTGCCGATGACGACCGTGCCATCCACTGCGCCAACGCGCGCCTGTTCAGCATCGGTGAAGACACCGGCATTGGCGTTATCGTAGGCATACAGCGAAGGCATGGAAAAGATGTTGCTTTCCAACGGGGCGCGAAGCGCATCGACTTCACCCGAGCCTGTGCGAGCACCCGTGAACAGATTGAGGACGGGAAACACCCAGGTGGTTTGATCCGAGGTTCCGATCAGGCGAGACGCACCGGTGCTGGTGCTGCCTTGAAAGAAGTCTGCACCCGGTCCACCGAATGTGCCGTTGACATCGGAAACACAGTGTCCAGCCGTGATGGTCACCATTTCACCGGTGGTTCGATCCTGTGCTTTCCAGTTCGATGTACAGCTACCTCCGGCAGCATTGGTGATGCGTACACCGGCTCGCATGGGGGTCGCCGTATCACTGCGATTTTCCACTTCATTGAGTGGCTTGTCGACGATGTCCACATCGCCAAACAGCTGCTGTATGGTCTCGAGCTTGTTGGGGTCGAGTTTGACGACACCGATCTTGAGGCGGTTGCTGATGATATCGATGGCAACCTGCGACACCACGATGCCTTTGCTGGTGAGTTCGCCGCTCATGTCGACCACACGATTCTTGTCATTCTCCAGCTCGCCCATGGAACGCTTTGCCTGGAATGCCTGCACGCGATCCGGAAGCCGGACTTTCTGTCGCAACTCCTCGACTTTTTTCTCGGCGTTGAAGGTAAAACCGATGTTGATGATGTTTCGGGTACTGATGTAGATGCCGGCAAAATCCGGATCTTCACTCAATGCTGGTGCCAGCGCTATCGCGTCTTCCTGGAGTACCAGTCGGATTTTCAAGGCTTCCACTTCTTCGGGGGTGGCATGATGACCGCCGGTCAACGGTCCTGCCAGCGCATTGAATCGCTCGGGGTTTTCCAGTAGCTGTGCCACATAGCGACGATCACTTCTGAAGCCAAGGCCCTCTCTTGCCGCCACGGCCTGGTCCAGCGCTCTGGGCGTTGCCTTGGTTGGCTTGGCCGGTTGCAGTGTCTCCTCGAGACTCGAAATCATCTTGTCGACATCGTCCGCCGCGACGTTGGCGGCAGCCAGGACGCCGGCTACCAGAACCGACAGACGACTTCGCGTGTGGGTAAGTCCGGATGTTGCTTGTTGACGTTTCATCAATACTCTCCTTGTTTTCACTGGAATGCCATTCGGTGACATGCCTGCATTCAATCAGTCGTTGCAACCTGTAGATTGCGCGGTATTCATGCAGTATGGGCGCCGATTGCGAGTTTCTCTGTTACTGTTAAGACCCGTGCTGGGCTTGCAGTGGCAACAGGATTGACGAGGCGGCTTTTGAATTCCACTTGACTTTAGTCGAGTGCAGGCAGGCAGGGTGCAATGCGCTATACAAACGCATGAATAGTGCCTGCATTTCAGCCAAAAGGGCAGGGCGCTGTCGGTAGCCTGTAACTGTTCTTCGCCGCAGTGGGTGCTTTCCGACAGACAAGGACCAGTATGCTGCAAGTGCGCTGGAAGTCAGTCTGTATCTCTGATAATGCAACTACTGAACGTATGACGTGCAGCCGTGCAGCGTGCAGCCGTGCAGCGTGCAGCCGTGCAGCGTGCGGGGCGTGCGGGGCGTGCGGGGCGTGCGGGGCGTGCGGGGCGTGCGGGGCGTGTCGGATGCTGAGGAGTTGTTCTCGTTGCATCTGAGTGCCGAGCCCGCGAAAGCCTGGTGCACATGAGCAGTGTCAGGAAGTCCTGATGTGCCAGATCGGTGGTGATGCTGTCGTTCGAAAGAGGGGGCTTACCTGGTGGGTAGGGGCAGCTGCTGCCCGGGTGCTGCGTCCTTGTCAGCAGGCAGTTGCCCCATTGCATGGCAAGGGCGGCCCGGGCAGCTTCGATCAGGCTTGAACCCGGACAGCTCAGCTCATGATGTTGATGAGTTGTCCGGATCGATTCTGGCCGGCAGTGAAATCAACCCCGTTGGCTTCCAGCTCGCTATCCACAAAGGACTTGATTTCATCGGATGTAGCTCCTGCTTCCTGCAGTTCCCCAACGGCTGCGAACAGAGAGTCCCGTGTTTCGGGTGGCAGAGCGCTGCCAGGGTTGTCAACGGCAGAAGCAGGCGAGGGAGGACTATCTCCTCCGACACCTGGAGGTGGCAGTGGGCGTGATTGGGACTGAGTCTGCGACAGGCTGGCAGATGTCAGATCAGCGTAGAGACTTACGGTCATTCAAGGGCTCCTGGAAATGTCATCGGCTGTAACGACGTCGGTAGGTCTCATCTTGAGCACGACATCAGTGACGGGATGGCCAACCGACCTGACAAGCGCACTGGGACTGGCCCAGCCACCTCCGGATTAGTGCTGTGACCAAGCGGATGTAATGGATGCCCGTGTTTACCCCCTGTACAGGGGGCAGAGCAGGTCTAAACTAGCAGCCTTGATTCCACCACAAGTTGAGCGAGTTGCCATGAGTGAAAGCGTACCCTTGACCATTGACGGCAAGACCATCGAGCTGCCCGTCGTAACCGGCAGTGAAGATGAAAAGGCACTGGACATCAGCAAGTTGCGTGATGCCACCGGTTACATTACGCTCGATCAGGGCTATGGCAATACCGGTAGCTGCACCAGCGCCATTACCTATATCGATGGCGATGCGGGCATATTGCGCTATCGGGGAATTCCCATCGAGCAGTTCGAAGAGGCGCCCAACTTCATTGAAGTCTGCTGGCTGCTGATATTCGGCAATCTGCCTTCCGCCGAGGAATACGGCGACTTCAGCGAGCGTCTGACCAAGCATGCCATGCTGAATGAATCCATGAAATATCACTTTCAGGGGTTTCCCAACCAGGCACCGCCAATGGCCATCCTGTCGGCCATGATCAATGCCCTGTCCTGTTTTCATCCCGACATGATCGAGATGGACAGCGATGATCGTTTCATCACCGCCGCGGCCAGACTGATCAGCAAGATCAGAACCATCGCTGCCTTCGCCCATCGCAGTTCCATCGGCAGAACCTACAACTATCCCAACCCCAATCTGCTCTATGTCGAGAACTTCATGCACATGCTGTTCTCGGAGCCGCATGCCCCGCATGAGACAGACGATATCGTGCGTCTGGCATTCAATCTGGTGCTGATTCTGCACGCCGATCACGAGCAGAACTGCAGTACCTCGACGGTGCGTCTGGTAGGTAGCAGTGGTGCCAATCTGTTTGCCTCCTGTGCTGCCGGTGTGTGTGCCTTGTGGGGACCACTGCATGGTGGAGCTAACGTGGCGGTGCTGGAAATGCTGGAACAGATTCACAAGGGAGATCTGTCCGTCGAGGAGTACATGCGTCAGGCCAAGGACAAGAACAGCGGAATCCGCCTGATGGGATTCGGGCATCGCGTTTACAAGAGTTTCGATCCACGTGCGCAGATGCTGCAACGGGTTGCCGAGAAACTGCTAGCGCACCTGAACATCAATGATCCGCTACTGGAGATCGGCAGACGCCTGGAAGAAATAGCACTCAACGATTCGTATTTCGTTGAACGCAAGCTCTATCCGAATGTGGATTTCTACAGTGGCATCATTCTGCGAGCACTGGGCATTCCCACCAACATGTTCACCGTGGTCTTTGCCATGGGGCGCATGCCGGGCTGGATCGCCCACTGGCGCGAACAGAATCTGCAGGGGTCACGTATCGGTCGACCCCGTCAGATCTACACCGGCCCCGAAATGAACGACTATGTTCCCCGGGTTCAGCGCGGCTGGGTATCCGATTCCGCGGCCGATATCATTCCGGGTCGTCCACGTCCTACCTTCGATCTCTGAACACGCACTGACTGGCGTTCTGCACTCGCGTCCTGTGCAGAACGCCAGTCACAGGCCTGGCTGCGATCAGTCTGGGTGCAACCAGTCTGGATGAAGCGGTGGTTTCACGCTACCATCACGGCAGTGGCCTCAGAGCCCGGTAACTGGAGAATGCGAGCATGTCCCCCGACATCAAGATCGATGCATGGCTGACCGATATGGACGGTGTTCTGGTCAGAGAAGGCGATGCCATACCTGGCGCCGCGCAATTTCTTGCTCGCCTGATAGAGAAGAAGCGCAAGTTTCTGGTGCTGACCAACAATTCGATCTTCACGCCTCGGGATCTTGCTGCCAGATTGGCCAATTCAGGTCTGGAGGTGCCGGAGGATCGCATCTGGACATCGGCCATTGCCACCGCGCAGTTTCTTGACGATCAGGCGCCGAATGCATCGGCCTTTGTCATCGGTGAAGCCGGGCTGACCACTGCACTGCATGAAATCGGTTATACCATGACCAGCACCCAGCCCGATTTTGTCGTGCTGGGTGAGACGAGAACCTATTCGTTCGAGTCGATCACCACTGCCATTCGTCTGGTGGAGAAAGGGGCCCGTTTCATTGCCACCAATCCCGATGTAACCGGTCCATCACCGGAAGGTCCCTTGCCGGCAACGGGCTCGGTGGCCGCACTCATCACCAAGGCGACCGGGGTCAGTCCCTACTTCGTGGGCAAGCCCAATCCCATGATGTTTCGCAGCGCGATGAACAAGATCGAAGCTCATTCCGAAGCCACTGCGATGATTGGTGATCGCATGGACACGGACGTCATTGCCGGCATCGAAGCCGGTCTCGAGACCTTTCTGGTCCTGACCGGCTCCACTCGGGAGTCCGAAATCGCACGCTTTCCCTTCCGTCCCCGACATGTGGTCGATTCCATTGCGGACATCGTTGACCATGTCTGAGAGAACTGCCCGTCGGAGCAGTTCTCGTCAGGGGCTGGGATACCTCTCAGTTACCGCCGAGGGCTTGCTGCAATGACTGATAGGCAGGCTTGATCGCATAGTCACGGTCAAGGTAAAGCGGTGATTGCAGGGTTCTGAATGAATAGCGATCGGTGAATCCCCAGGTCTGCACGACCGTGCAGCGTGGCTGTGCCAGACAGACGTCCACAATGCCCTTGTAGACATCGGCCTGCCTCTGTTCACTGTGGTCGTCGACAATGGCAACATCCAGCTCGGTGACATGAACATCGAGACCGCGTTCTGCAATTGCCGCCATGTTGGCCGCAAGCTCGTCGAACTGGTCGTAGCTCGAGAAGACATGCAGCTGGAAACCGACAGCATCCACGGGCACATCGCGCGCCTGCAGTCTGTCCAGCAGGCTCAACAGGTCGTCGAACTTCTGTCCGGAAAAACCGATGTCGTATTCGTTGAGTACCAGTACTGCCGTCGGGTCCAGCTCGCGAGCCTGGGCGAAGGCGATATCCATGTATTGTTCTCCCATCGCCTTCAGCCACAGCGAGTCTCGCAGCCCACCGTCATCGGAAATGGGTTCGTTGATCACATCCCAGTAGGTAACCGCATCGCTGTAGCGATTCATGACGCGGGTGATGAATTCGCGCATGTGCACCTCGCGGTCCGCCAATTCTGTCTCTTCGACCCAATCAGGCAGGCTGCGATGCCAGACCAGAGGATGACCACGCACTTGCATGCCGTTTGCCTGGGCAAAACTGACGAGATTGTCCATGTCGGCGAATTCGAATCGCCCCGGCAGGGGGTTGATGGCGACCCATTTCATGGAGCTCTCCGGTGTCATCACACCGAACTCGCTGCCCGCAATGGATTCATAGAGCGCGCCATCGGCCTGCATGTAGAACACGGGAGAGATGGCGCTGCCGAACTGGATACCGGAACCCGCGGCAATCGTGTCCAGCCGCTCGCCACTGCGTTCGAATTCGGCAGGGTCGAGCACATCCAGTACGATCTGGTCGAGCCCGGTCAGGGAGGGGTCCTCGGCATCACGAGTCAAGACATCGATGGTGAGCGTGCCAGCGGATTCCGGTACGGCATGCAATATCTGCCATTCCGGCGTCCGTGCATCCGGTGTAAGAATCGCGTTTGCCGGCGGATCCACCAGTTCGATACTCGGCGTTGTGCCGTTGCGATCGGTGCCGATGATGAAAACCGACACCGGATCGCCGGCTCGGACGGTATAGCGGGCGATGGGCTGAATCGATGGGGCGATATTCGGCACGCTGGCAGGGTCCGAAGGCGGATCGACGGCAATCAGAATCGCCTGCGAACTGCGATACTCACTGTCCTGCGGGTCAACGGCCACCACGACAAATTTCGTGATGCCGATATCGGCCTGGTAGGTTTGCCACCGCAGACTCTTGGTGCCATCGAAATTGTCATCGAAGGTCGCGCCCTCCGGCAGGCCCTGCGAGAACATGCCAGGCAATTCGCCTTCGGGATCCCGCGGTACATAGCGAATTTCCAGCAGCTGGCCCGCTTCTACCCGCACATTGGACAGACCTTCGAAAAACGGGGCGCCATTACTGGCAGGATCCACGCCGGCGGGAACGGTGATGTCCGGCTCGGGCAAGCCGGCGGCAAAATCCGCTTCCGTCAGCTCAGCGACAACTTCATTCTCGATTCGTGGCCCGGTGTCGCGCACCAGGGCATAGTCCGTGACCGTATGAAATACCGGATCGAACGCCACCGGTTCGTCATCGGAAGATGGTGCTTCCGTCAACGGCGGGTTGGGGAGCGGTTCCAGCACGACAGGAACATCCGAGCCATCCGGCCCACCGGCGTCTGGCTCATTATTGTCTCCACCGCTGCTGCAGCTGGAAAGCACACCAACCAGAAGGCTGATCAATAGTGCCGGACGTCGGTGAGGACGGCCGGAAGAGGTGTATACAGGGGACATTTGCAGGCGCGTTCAGTTGCGATCGGGCATTGTAGCGGAACACCGGTAAGGGGTTGTGGCGCTTGTATTGTCAGTTGGCAAGAACGCGATAAGGTTCCGGGTTTCAGCCCCCTCGTTGCACCGTTGGGCTGTCGCGGAGGGGCTGAACAATGCCGAGTCCGCTGGCCCGGGCGAGGTAGGTCGGACCATGGATCGTGCGCTGACCCCAGTCACTCGCCAGGCAAGAATGATCTCCCTTATGATGCGGTTGCGGTTGCGGTTGCGGTTGCGGGTGCGGGTGCGGGTGCGGGTGCGGGTGCGGGTGCGGGTGCGGGTGCGGCTGCGGGTGCGGCTGCGACCGGGAGGTGCATGTTTTTCCGCGTCATGAGACTCTATTGCTGGTGTGGCAGTATGGCGGCGCCTGGCCTGCAGACCCTCATTCGAGGGCCGGCCCGGTTGAGTCAACGGTTCGTCGCTATCTGTATCATCATCAACCGAACGTATGGCAAGAGCTCGAGCTGTTGCCTGTGAAGAGTCATGGAAATCATCAACTGCCCTCAATGCGCCCGGGTCGTCTATTTCGACAATGCTGTCTGCCTGGGCTGTGGCACCAGGCTGGCATTCGATCCGGCGTCTCGCTCCATGGTCAGAGCCGGTGTCGATGCCACGCTGTGCAGAAATGCGTCCAATCACGATGCCTGCAACTGGACCGCTTTGCCCGACAAGGCATTCTGTCTGGCCTGCAACGCCAATGAAACCATTCCTGACTTGTCTGCGCCGGGTCATCTGGATCAGTGGCGTGCCATGGAAGCGGCGAAGCGACGCCTGTTCTATTCATTATGCGAGCTGGGACTGGCGACGGTCAGCAGTCAACCCTTCCCGCAACGCGTACCGCCACTGCGTTTCCGGTTTCTCGGGGCCACGGCCGACAAGCCGGTGACTACGGGGCATGAGGATGGATTGATCACCATCGATATTGCCGAGGCTGAGGATGCGGAACGCGAACGTCGGCGCAATGCTTTGGGTGAGGATTATCGAACGCCGCTGGGGCATTTGCGACATGAGACCGGGCACTATTTCTGGCTGCTGCTGGTGGACAGTGTCGGTGGCCACGATGACTTTCGAGCAGTCTTCGGTGACGAGAGGCAGGATTATGGTGAGGCACTGAGAAGACACTATGACAAGGGGCCGGAAGCCAACTGGCAATCCCGTTTCATCAGTGCCTATGCATCGGCTCATCCGCATGAGGATTGGGCAGAGACCTTTGCCCACTATCTGCATATTCACGACACATTGACGACCGCTCAGGAAATCGGTTTCATGCCCAGACAGCAGCTGGACGGGAAGAGCATGGTCGAGGCGTGGATTCCGCTGAGCGTGCGACTGAATCAACTCAATCGCAGCATGGGTCACCGGGATCTGTATCCCTTTGTGCTGACCAAACCGGTACGCGACAAGCTCGTTTTCCTGCACGAGGCCATCCACCGGTCTGACTGAGGCGCTGCTGAAACGCAAGACGGGGCCTGAAGGCCCCGTCCAGTTCCCTTGTCAGGGCTTGTCCTGCATCAGCGTTTACTGCAGGGAGTCGGTTCCCAGTGCGACACCTTCACGACGTGGGTCGGCACCGCCAGCCCAGGTTCCCTCGCCGGGATGGCTGGCCAGCAAACCGTCAGTACCATCTTCACGCGTGCCGTTGAAAACGAATCCCTGCAGTCCGCTGGTGGCAGCGCGGGGGTCGTCTACCGTGTGTCCGAGTGCTTCCAGACCGGCTCTGATCTGATCGACGTCGACACCGCCCGCTTCAAGCCGGACATTGGTCGAGTTGCCAGCACCGAAGTTGGGCAGATTGATCGCCTGCTGGATATCCAGATCCCAGTCGATGACACCGATCAATGTCTTGGTGACGTACTGGATGATGGCACTGCCGCCCGGAGACCCGATGACCATTTCGATTTCTTCGGTGCTGTCGTTCAGCACGATGGTGGGAGCCATGGAACTGCGCGGTCGCTTGCCGGCCTCGACACGGTTGGCAATCGGATTGCCGTCGGCATCTGTCGGGCTGAACGAGAAATCGGTCAGTTCGTTGTTCAGCAGGTAGCCGTTGACGAATTGCAGACTGCCAAAACCGCTTTCGATGGTTGTGGTCATGGATACCGAGTTGCCTTCAGAGTCGACAATCGAGATATGGCTGGTTGAAGGCAGTTCCAGTGAATTGTCCTGACCCATGGCAACGGTGACACCAGGAGGGAAGCCGGCATCCGGGTTGGGCATGGCGGCAGTGGCTTCGATCAGTGCTGAGCGTGTATCAAGATAAGTGGTGTCGATCAGCCCGTCGACCGGTACGTCGACAAAGTCGCTGTCGGCCATGTAGGCGCCACGATCGGCATAGGCCAGTTTGTAGGCTTCGAGGATCAGATGATTGCCATCGACGCTGTTCGGGCCGAGTGCTGCCAGGTCGAAGCGTTCCAGCATCTTCAACGTCATGCCGACAGTCAGAGCGCCCGAGCTTGGCGGACCCATGCCGCAGACACGGTAGTCGGTGCGATAGACCACACAGACAGGATCACGCTCGATGGCCTGGTAGTTCGCCAGGTCGCTCAATGACAGATCGCCCGGATTGGTCGGATGGTTGTTGACCGCGGCAACCATGGCCTCGGCCAGAGCACCGTTGTAGAAGGCATCCGCACCGTTTTCGGCGATGGTGCGCAGGGATGCGGCAAATTCCGGGTTGGTCTGGATGGTGCCGGCAGGTTTGGCAGTGCCGTCTTCCTGCAGGAAGTAGGCTGCGGCGGCGGGCTGCGCGGCCAGACGTTCAGCGGCACCTTCGACGCTGGTACTCATGCGAGGGGAGATCTCGAAGCCGTCTTCACTGAGCTCGATGGCTCTGTCGAACAGCTCGGACCATGGCAGGGCACCATGTGCGTCATGCGCCATTTCCAGGCCACGCAGCAGTCCGGGAGTGCCGACAGACAGTCCGCCATCAACCGCTTCTCTGAAGCCCAGGGTATTGCCTTCGTCATCCAGAAAGCGTTCGGGGTTGGTTGCTGCCGGTGCTGTTTCGCGAGCGTCGTAGGTTGTCAGGGATTGCGTGGCCGCATCGTAGTACACGATGAATGCGCCACCGCCGATGCCGGAGGATTGCGGCTCGACCAGATTGAGGACTGCCTGTACGGCAATGGCAGCATCGATTGCCTTGCCGCCATTGGCAAGCACATCAACACCGGCCTGAACAGCAACCGGGTTGGCGGCAGCCACCATGTCGTTGTCGGCGAAACTGATCTCCTTGACCGTATAGCCGGATGGCGGTTCGGGTGGGATGAAGTCACCCGGGTCATTGGGGTCTATGACCGGATCATCGTCGTTGTCATCGCTACAGGCCAGCAGGGTCAGGGAAAGTCCCAGAGCCAGTGCCAGTTTGCTGTACCGCCGGGTCCGGGTGAATCTCTGCCGGCTACTGATGCGCTGCAGCGCATCGGGTTCGGTTTGTGGTAACACTAGAATGTCTCCTGTCTTTTTCATTGAAAACGATCAGACTTGCCAAATCAGTATGCCTGATAGTGCCTGTCCATTGCTTCACTTTTTGCGTCCTGGCCATCCTGTGTCCCCGGGCCTGTCAATGCGCCCCGATGTTGCCACTGCGAGACTCTGCTACGCTCAGGTTCCAGGCGCTTGTGCTGGAATACACGAACGAGGGTCAGAGTGGGGTTGATACAACTATCCGATGTGCTCTGGGTTCAGGAGCTGGATCTGGGGATCTTCGACGTGCGTGGCAGTCTGATCCTGGGCGAAGAGCGTGCGGTGGTCTGGGATTCGCTGTCCCATCCGCGTGATATGCAGGCCTATCTGCCTCTGATCGGAGACCGTGCGGTCACGGTCGTCTACAGCCACGCTGACTGGGATCATGTCTGGGGTACTGCAGGCCTGCCTCGGTTGCCGGCCACGGTCATCAGTCATGCAATCTGTGCGCATCGCTTCGAGACCGATGTACCCGAGCGATTGGCCCGCATGCGGGCGGAAGAGCCGGGCAAGTGGGATGATGTGCAGCTGGTGCCTCCCAATCTGATGATCGAGCAGTCATGCCAGCTGGATCTCGGCAATCTGGTTCTGGAGTTGCATCATTTGCCCGGCCATACGGACGACTGCCTGATAGCACTGCTGCCGGAACACGGTTTCGCACTGATGGGCGACACCATCGAAACGCCGTTTCCAGTCGTCCCGGCAGGCAGTGACCTCCCGCTCTGGATCGAGCAATTGAAGAGATGGGAAAGGGACGTCGCGCTGACACGGGTCATTCCCTGTCACGGCCCCATGGGCGGTCGTGAACTGATCAGTCAGACCATTGAATACCTGCAGCGTTTGTTGCGCGGCGACCCGTTCGAGCTGCCTGCAAGCATGACGCCTTTCTATCAACAGACGCATGAGGCCAATCTGCAATGGCGCAATGCCTGATACCGCTTGTCAGACGATGCCGTAGCAGGATACGCTGATGTTCAGGCAGTCGTTCGAGTGATCAGCCTTGCCTGGCAGAATTCTGTGCCAGCGAGGTCAGAAACAGCTGTGCTCCCCGGCTGACGTTTGCCTGCCAGTGCTCGGCGGCATTCTCGTCAGCCAGGTCCGTGATGAACTTGAAACAGGAGAAGGGCAGGTTCTCCAGTGCGCAGACCTTGGCAATGGCGTAGGCTTCCATGTCGACAGCATCCGATGCGATTTCCGGAGGCGCCATGACGAAACTGTCGCCGGTGCCAAGGCTGTAATTCCCACGGGGCAGGCGGATTTCACTGGCGGGAAGTCGTGTTTCGAGTGGTGTTTCTCCCAGAGCCGCCAGGGGTCTGGCATCCATGTCCCGCTGATGCAGCGTACCGATCTCCAGCAATTCTCCCACGTGGGTGGAATCGAACGCCCCGGCTGTGCCGTAATTGATGATGCCCTCGCAATCATCCTGCAGCGCGGTCTTCAGTGCTGCGTAGCCTGCATTGATCTTGCCGATGCCGGTGTAGACCAGCTTGTAGCCTGGTGGCAATTCATCGGGCAATTCGCTCTCCAGAGCGACCAGTACGTAAATCATGGCATCGGGAATCGTCTGTTGGGTGGGAGGCAGGCTGCAGGCCGTGGTCTTCCATCATCGGCAGCATGGCGTCAAGCGTATCATCGCACCGTTTCCGGAATCCGTCACGATGACCACGGAACCATCCTGCGCAACATCCACATCACGAACCCGACCTTGTCCTTGCAGGTACCGTGCTTCGCCGGTGACTCGCGTCCCATCCAGCTCCAGCCGGACCAGGGCCTGACTGGCCAGACCGCCGATCAGAACGCTGTCCTGCCAATCCGCAAACAGCTCACCGTCATAGAAGGCCATGCCGCTGGGTGCGATCACGGGGTCCCAATAATACAGGGGCTGCTCGAACGTCTCATCTGCGGTGATGCCTTCGCCAATCGGTCGGCCCGAGTATTCCTCGCCGTAGGTCACGACGGGCCAGCCGTAGTTGCGTCCGGCCTCCGGTCGGTTCAGTTCATCCCCGCCACGTGGCCCGTGCTCCACGGTCCACAGCGCTCCATCGGGGCCGAGGGCCGCCGACTGGATGTTACGATGACCATACGACCAGATCTCCGGTTGCCCACCCGCTATCGTCGGGTTACCGGATGCGGCGCCGCCCAGAGGGTCGATGCGCAATACCTTGCCCAGATGAGTGGTGACATCCTGTGCCAGTTGTCGAGGTTCACGCTGAGAGCGCTCACCGGTCGTCACGTACAGGGCTCCGTCCCTGCCGAACACCAGCCGCGAGCCATAATGCGCGGTAGAGGCCCAGGCAGGCTGCTGCTGAAAGATCACGTCGACATCATCGAGCTGGCTATTGTCAGCCGAGAGTACGCCGGTGGCCACGGCAGTAGCGTTCTCACCCTTGCCACGTGGTTCGGCATAGCTCCACCAGACACGCCGCGTCTGTGCAAAGTCATCGGCGACCAGGACATCCAGCAAGCCACCCTGGCCGCGCGCATCGACCTCGGGCACACCCTTGATGGGCGCGGAAAGGGTGCCGTCGACAGATACCAGCCGCAGGGCTCCACCTCGTTCCGTGACCAGCCAGTCACCGTTCGGCAACTGATCGATACCCCAGGGACTGCTCAGCCCCTGCGCGATGGTTTCCTGTTGCAGTTCCACGTCCTGATCAATGATGGGGGCTCGAGTCTGACCGTCGAATGCCGGCCGTTGATCCGGTGAGTTCGGGGGTGTTCGGTTGAAATCCTGAGCGGTTGCAAGCGCAGGGGGCAGGATAAAGGCAAAGGCCAGCATCAGGCGGGTCGGGGTCATGGGTGGCTCCTGTGAATGTCACTCGAATCACCATAGTGGAGCGCAAGGAGCCGGAATGGTTGCCGTTGCAATAGAGTCATGGTGTTTGTCACTGCCTGGACAGGCGGCTGTTGACAGCTGATTCTGCAGTTGTGCTGCGATAGGGGTTGATGTCCAGCCCGCCCCGACGCACATAGCGCGCATGCACGCTCAGTTGGCGAGGTTGGCAGTTCTCGAGGATATCGAGAAAGATCTGCTCGACGCACTGCTCGTGGAAGTCGCCATGCTCGCGGTAGGACACCAGGTATTTCAGCAGGCCTTCCCTGTCGAGGGGGGCGCTCAGGCAATCGATCCGGATGCTGGCCCAGTCGGGTTGGCCGGTAACCGGGCAGTTGGACTTGAGCAAGTGACTGTAGAGCGTCTGCCGAATCACATCGCCAGGCGTTGTCTGCAACAGACGAGGCGCTGGTTCGTAATGCTCGATGGCGACATCCAGCTGGTCCAGACACTCTCCATCAAGCTGCGCAATGCAAGCCTGTTCATCGACCGATCGCATCGATACGCTGACCGGCGCACCGGCAACCTGACTCAGATCTTCCACCATGTGCTGGTGTACCGTCTCGATGGTATCGAAGCGGCTCAGATTGAAGGAGTTCAGGTACAGCTTGAATGACTTCGATTCGATGATGAAGGGCGATTCGCAGGGTACCCGTATTTCTGCCATGGCCACCTGAGGCAGACCCCTGGGGTTGAGCCAGGAAAGTTCGTAGGCATTCCAGATATCACAGCCTTGAAACGGGGCTGTTGCATGCCCCCGAGTCTGCCAGCTGTTGCTGCGCGGAATCGCGAACAGCTGATCGGGATCGTAATGGCACACATACGGCGTGCTCTGTCCCAGTGGGGCGTCTTTCAGATAGTCGTTCATGGTCTGTCGGGGGGGCTTCGAGCGCTGCGGCAGAAATCGGGTCCTACTGTACCGCAGAGCGGCGGGAAGTGGCGGAGAGTCACAGCTGCAGCATTGCCCGGATTCGTGATTGGTCGGTGACTGGTTGTCAATGATGGAAGTCGACACCGGGTTTCACTCGTCGGTGATTCCTGAAACGTCAGGCTGTTTCGACGGCTTGCGAAAACGGTTAGGCTAGGTCGATGGGTACTGGTCTGGCGATAGCGTGTGCCATCAATCGAGACAGAGCTTGTTCATGTCATTCAAGAAAATGATGATCTTCGGCGGAAACGCCAATACGCAATTGACTGGGGAGATTGCAGCCTATCTCCAGCAACCCGTTGGCAAGCTGTCATTGTCGCGGTTCAGTGATGGTGAAACCTCGCTCGAGATTCGGGAGGGCGTGCGCGGTTGTGATGTCTTTGTCGTGCAGTCGGTGTGTGCACCCACCAATGACAATCTGATGGACCTGCTGATCATGGTTGATGCATTCAAGCGCGCATCGGCAGGACGCATCACCGCTGTCATACCCTATTACGGGTATGCGAGGCAGGATCGCCGTGTGCGCTCCGTCAGAGTCCCCATTACCGCAAAGCTGGTTGCCAACATGCTGAGCACGGCCGGTGTTGATCGCGTATTGACGGTGGATGTGCACTCGGAGCAGATCCAGGGATTCTTCGATATTCCCGTCGACAATGTCTATGCTTCACCGCTGCTGCTGCTCGATATCTACCGAAACAAGTACCCGGATCTGATCGTGGTATCACCGGATGTGGGTGGGGTAGTTCGAGCGCGCTCCGTGGCCAAACAGCTTGATGACGCCGAGTTGGCCATCATCGACAAACGCCGTCCACAGGCAAACGAGGCTCAGGTCATGCACATCATCGGAGATGTCGTGGGCAAGACTTGCGTGGTCATCGACGATATGGTCGATACGGCCGGTACCCTGTGCAAGGCGGCTGGCGCACTGAAGGAACACGGTGCCGGAAAGGTCGTCGCCCTGGCAACGCATGCGGTTCTGTCGGGGCCTGCACTGGACAATATCGAAGCGTCGGAGCTGGATGAACTCGTGGTCACCGATACCATTCCACTGAGCCAGCGAGCCGAGAACTGTCACAAGATTCGACGCCTGTCGGTCGCCAGCTTGCTGGCAGAGACGATACGTCGTATCCATCACGATGAGTCGGTCAGCTCGGTATACATGGATTGATGACCAACTGACTGCAATTTTCGCAGGATTTGTCAAACGCCAGTGTGTTCAGATAGTGGTGAGGCAAGGCAGTTGGCGCATGGCCCGGGTAGTGTCCGCCAGCCCTCCGGCTTGTCCGCTACTGATACTGTCAACCGACGAGGAAGTTGCTATGAACGAATACCACGGTAAATGTCTCTGCGGTGCTGTCCAGATCACGGCACAGGCCAGGGGGAATGTCGGCAGTTGTCATTGTTCCGTGTGTCGACGCTGGTGTGGAGGGCCGATGTTCGCGCTGCATGCCGAGGGACAACCGGACATCAGAGGTGAAGAGTCGATCACTCGCTACCGTTCGTCCGATTTCGCGGAGCGCGGATTCTGCAAGCAGTGTGGCACGACCTTGTTCTACCACCTGATCCCCGGGGAATTCAGTGCCGACGGAGCGTACATGTTTGCCGCCGGCATGCTGGACCTGCCCGATGATACAGTCTTCGACAACGAAATATATATCGATTCCCAGCCCGGCTGGTATCGTTTCGATAATGCCGATTCACGGAATCGAATGACTGAACAGGAATTCCTGCAGAGCCTCGGTATTCCAACCTGAGAAGGCAAAGGGGGCAGGGTTGCCAATGCTCGATGTGGCGAACTGTCGGAGCAAGCCGGATTGTGCCAAGAGCATGTGCCTCATGAAGACCACGCAGCAGCGACACGCGCAGCGAATCCAGCGCGTCATCGACCATATTCACGATCATCTGGCCGAGGATATCGACAGTGCCACCGTCGCCGAGGTGGCACATCTGTCAGCCTATCACTGGCACCGCATCTACGTTGCGGTGACCGGTGAAAGTGCTGTGGCCACCTTGCGCCGGGTTCGGCTGCAGAGAACAGCGACCGAATTGCTTCGTGACGATCGTCCGGTGGCCGAGATAGCGGCAGAGTGTGGGTTCGATAATCTGCAGGCGTTCACGCGATTGTTCTCACGGACCTATGGGATGCCACCGGGCAGGTTTCGCCATGGCGGCAAGAGTGGCATTCAACCGCAGCCGTCGTCATCCAGCAATGCGAGGATCGGCGCGGCCGCAGATCGATCCGGTTCCGCTGGTGATGCACCGGAAAGCGAGACCGTTGGGCCGGTAGTCGACGAATCATCTGATGCCCGGTCGGTCACTATTGCCGAGAGAGCCCCCTTGAGGCTCATCGGACTCTGGCACCAGGGTGACTATCACGACATAGGGCGTGTGTTCGAAAAGATCATGGCCGCAGCCGAGATCGAGTCCTGGCCTCGCAGTGAAACCTTTACCGTGGGGGTCTATTTCGACGATCCGGACGTCATCCCGGAGGAGCGATGTCGATCCTTTGCAGGTATTCCCGTACCCGAGGACTTCAGAACGCCTGATGGCTACGAGACGCAGAATGTGCCCGGTGGTCTGCATGCCAGCTGTCTGCATGTCGGTCCCTACGCCATGTTGCCACGCAGCTATCGCTGGCTGTATCGCGAATGGTTGCGTGACGCTGCTCAGGATGCGCGCGATGAGCCTTGTTACGAGGCCTATCTGAATACGCCGTACAACACGCCACCCGCCGAGCTTGAAACCCTGATCTGCATGCCTCTGGAAGAAGCATGATGCCGAGTACGCCGGGGCTGGGATGCCGGATAAGCGAGGCTGCCGGGTCAATCGCTTGAGGCTGCGCCAACGGACAGGCGCACTGCGCGCATGTTGCACCACAGGTGATGCAGTATGGCGGCTGCCGCCAGAGACAGGCCGAACAGGGCGACTCCATGCCAACCGGCCAGACTCATGATCTTGACGCTGGCTGCAGAGCCGATGGCGGCGGCAATGTAGTACGCCAGCATGTACACGGCATTCATGCGGCTCTGTGCGTCAGGGTCGATGGAAAATACCCTGACCTGATTGGGAATCTGTGCACCGAATACACCCAGGTCCAGCAGGATGATGCCCACGACAAGACCGGCAAGATTGTCGCCCCAGACCAGCAGAACCACGAAGGCGGCGGCCACCAGGGACAGGGATGCACTGATGATGCGGGTAGCTCCGAGGCGATCCACCAGGCGTCCGGCGAGCTTGGCGCCGAAGATTCCGGCAAGCCCCACCAGGCCGAACAGGCCTGCCTGTTGCACGGTGTAGTTCATTGGTTCACCGGTGACATGAATGGCCAGTGTCGACCACAGGGCGTTGAATGCAGCAAACCAGAGAGCGCCGGTCAGGGCGCACTCGCGCAACAGGCTGTGCTGGCGCAGTAGCGTGAACAGTGACATTATCAGTGCTGGATAGGGCATGGTCACCCTTGGCTTGTTTGCTGGCAGCCGCCATCGCAGCAGAATGCCGAATATCGCTGCCAGCAGCGCGGCAAACAGGAACACGGCGCGCCAGCCGAAATACTCGGCAATCGTGCCACTGACGGTACGCGACAGCAGGATGCCGATCGTCAGACCGGTCATCAGATTACCCATGATCCTGCCGCGGCTTTCCGGCGGTGACAAGGCCGCTCCCAGCGGGATCAGCTGCTGGGTGATGTTCGCACCGATGCCCACCGCCAACGAAGCCACCAGCAAGACGCCGAAGTTCGGTGAGATCCACACGCTCATCAGGGCCAGGGTCAGGAGAATGGACAGGCTGCTGATCAGATTGCGCCGGCTCATGCTGTCGCCCAGTGGCGAGATGAGCAGAATCGAGATGGCGTAGCCCAGCTGCGTGGCAGAGGGAATCAGTCCCATGGTGCCCTCACTCAGCCCGAAACTCTCACCCATTGAGGGTAGCAGCGGCTGGTTGTAGAACATGTTGGCAGCCGTGGCCGAGATGGCGGTGGCCATCAACAGGACCATGGACGCTGACAAGGGGTTGGTATGCGTGGAGTCAGTCATGTCGCTATCGGTGTTGTCCGGGGTGTCGGCAATGGACACTGCCGGTTTTTCCGTGAGTGTTCATGCGGGTTGGCGCAGGGCCTCGGTCGGCATTCCGTGACCAACTGCGTCTGCTGTGCTTGCAAGATAGGGAGGATTGGGAAATAAGAGAAATGTTATTATCTGATCGTATTGATACGTTTCAGGTATGAATGAGCCAATGGAGATTCGTGTTCTCAAGACCTTTGTCGCAGTGGCTCGGCTGCAGGGTTTCTCCGCGGCTGCGCGCGCGCTCAATACCGTGCAGCCTGCCGTCAGTCGCCAGATCTCCGATCTGGAAGCGGAACTGGGCGTCAGCCTGTTCAGGCGCAGCACTCGTGAAGTCCACATCACGGCTGCGGGTGACATGCTGTTGAAGGAAGCAGAGCAGATCATTGCTCATGAGGAGCGTGCTCGCCAACAGGTGCAGCGTGCCGGGCAGGGCCAGATCGGACGCCTGCGAGTCGGCTTTCTCGGGTCGGCCTGCCAGTCCTTTCTTCCGCGGTTGATTCTCCGCTATTCCGAAGCCTTTCCCGAGGTGCAGGTCAGCCTGCTGGAGATGCGAGCCTTCGAGCAGACGCAAGCCCTGAGCGAGGGGCGTCTGGACATATCGCTGTCGAGAGGGCTGTCGCCGTCAGCCCCGGACAGCATCACCAGTCTGGATCTGTATACGGACCAGCTGATGGCATTCGTTCCGCTCAATCATGCGCTGGCATCGCGTGCGAGCATCTCGCTGGATGAGCTGGCTGATGAGCGTTTCGTGCTCTACAACCGCTCCGGCTCCGCGACCCTGTTCGATCAGACCATCAGTGCCTGCCACAAGGCAGGCTTTTCTCCCGAGATCATTCAGCAAGCGAACACCATGCAGGCCGTACTCACCAGTGTGGCGTCATGCCTGGGCGTCGCCATCGCGCCTGCCTGTATCCGCAAGCTGGACATGACCGGTTGCGGGAGTCTTCGCCTGCAAGACAGGACGGTTTCCATTCCGTTCCAGATGCACTTCCAGTCACCCGGCACTGAGGCGACCACCTCGGCCTTCATTGACCTGGTCAAGGCCGCTCGCAAACAGATTCGTCAGGAAATGAACCCGTCGCGAACCCTGTCCCGAGGCTGAGGCGCATGAAACGACTGTCGCCGGACCGGATCAGTGTGATAGAACGGAGGTTGGCGATTCTCATGAACAATAGCCGGGGTTGACATGCAAGGACATCTGCAAGGCAAGGTTGCAGCCATCACGGGAGCGGCATCGGGGATCGGGCTGGCCTGTGCCGAGGCAATGCTGGAGTCGGGAGCGAAAGTGGCCCTGATCGACCGGGATAGGGCCGCCCTGGACACCCTGCACGACATTCACGGAGATGCCGTGATACCGCTGGTCATCGACCTGCTTGACCCAGGCAGTTGTGCCACCCTGCTGCCGCGTGTACTCGATGCGGCCGGCCGACTGGATATCCTGCACGCCAATGCCGGCCTCTACGTCGGTGGCGATCTGGTCGATGCCGATAACGATGCCATCGACCGGATGCTCAACCTGAACATCAATGTGGTGATGAAGAATGTGCGCGATGTGCTGCCGCACATGATCGAACGTGGCGAGGGCGATATCGTGGTGACCAGTTCGCTGGCAGCCCATTTTCCCACGCCCTGGGAACCGGTCTATGCTTCATCCAAATGGGCTGTGGACTGTTTCGTGCAGACCGTGCGCCGCCAGGTGTTCAAGCACGGCATCCGCGTGGGATCGGTATCCCCCGGACCGGTGATCAGCGCGCTGCTGGCCGACTGGCCGGAGGAAAAACTGCAGGAACTGAAGGACGCCGGCAGCCTGATCGAACCTGCCGAGGTGGCCGATGCCGTGCTGTACATGCTGACCCGACGTCGCGGGGTGACCATTCGCGACATGATCATCATGCCATCGAGTTTCGACTTGTAGAAACTGCCTTGCCTTGCCTTGCCTTGCCTTGCCCGGTGCGGTATTCCCGTGCTGCTCGTGTCATCGGCCAGTCGGAGCTGGCAGGCGCTCTGCAGGATTGTCGGTGTGGGCCTACAGGGATTTTCTCGGCTCGACCACCGCGCTGGCAAATACCAGCCCTGCTATCAGCGACATGAACAGCAGAAAGGACTGCACGCCGATGTTGTCCACCGTCAGGAACTGCTTGCTGGTAACGGCATCATCCAGACCGACGTAGACCTTGCTGCCGGGCACCAGTACCACGATACCGGGCAGCGTCACCAATGCTGCAGGCAGGTTGCGCCAGCGTGCAAACAGATTGGCATAGGCACCCACGGCAAATGCACCAAGAAATGCCCCCAGAGTGGTGCCCCATGCCGTCGTGGCCAGGGTGCTGACGGCATAGGCGAGCACGCCTGCGGCAACGCCCCAGGGAGCGTCGACCAGGCGTGCCTTGAAGACTACCGACAGGCCGCTGGCCAGCAGAAGCACGGCAGGCCAGGCCGTCCACAGGGGGACATGGAAATCATCGACGGGGAGGGTTTCGCCCCAGATCAACACCCCGATGGCCACCCCCAGAACGGTGCCGAAGTACAGCTTGAACAGCACCATCAGCGAATCCATGATGCGGGCGGTGCCGGAAATCAGCTCGCGGGCGGCCAGCTCACGAAAGCCCATGGCCAACGACAGTCCCGGAATGAAGATGATGATGCTGGAGAGCACGACCAGAGGCTGGTTGATGCCGGGATCCAGCCGAGTGAGACCGACGGCAATGATGGCAACCACGGTGGCCGACAGCGGTTCCAGCATGCTGGACACGCTTCGTGACCGGCCTGACCAGGCGACGAAGGCATAAACCAGCATGGAGAGAATGGCCGCCCACATGACATCATTCCAGCTGCCGCGCATCAGCATGGAAAAGGCACTGCCCAGCACGATGTAGGCAAACAGGGTCACCAGCTCAGGGTAGGGGGAGCCGGCATTCTCGATCTCCTTCAGGCCTGTTCTGGCCTCTTCGAGCGTGGATTTTCCGGCCACCAGTTCATTGACCAGGATGTCGGTACGCGCCAGAGACGCCAGATCCAGATCGCCGGGCTTCACCCGCATGGAGTAGTTGTAGACGTCATCATCCGGCGCGCCCTGCACCCACAGACAGTAGGTGAGTGTTGTCGGACTGACCAGAAAATAACCATCAAGATTCAGATGGGCGGCCACGGTTTTCAGATGGGCTTCCAGCCGGAAGGCCGGAGTGCCGTACCTGTGCAGCATTTCGCCAAGCTTGATGACAAACGAGCACTGCTGTTTGAATGTGAGGGCCATGGGGCAGTGATTCGCCTGAGTCGAGAATTCGGTCAATCAATAATCATTCCCGAATCTGCAGCAGGGCCGCGGCCACCGGCCGGTATTCGTTTACCAGCACACTGTAGGTTCGACAGGCTGCTCGTGTGTTCATGACTTCCAGCGAGACGCCGCGCTGCCGCAATTCGGCCATTAGTGAAAAATCGGGGAAGATGTGTTGATGGCCTGAACCGAGCAGAAGAATCTCCGGTCTGTCTGCCTCCGCTTCATCGAAAATCGGATCGAAATGCGCCAGTGTCAGGCTCTTTACTTCCCCGTCGAACCAGTCTTGCACCACGCGAGTGCGGGTTATGATGATATTGCCGGTGTAATCCTGTCCGTTGACGCCAAGCACGCCCTTGCCGTAATTGCTGATCAGGTTTTGATCAGAAGTCTCTAGATGCATTTTCATCTCTGTATAATAAGCGCCCCGGGCCCGGGTGAACACCTGAAGAGCTCAATCACAGGCAGGAGATTTTCTTGAAACCGGTATCCATAGGCCTCTTGGGGCTTGGCACGGTCGGGCAGGGTGTGGCCAACATTCTGCTTCGCAATTCCGCTGAAATCGAACGCCGGACCGGCCGTCCCATTCGCGTGACGCGGGCTGCGGTACGCAATCAGGCCAAGGCCGAGGCTCTGGCGCTGGATATCGATATCACCACCGACGCCGACAGCATCGTCAGCGACCCGGATATCGACATTGTCTGTGAAGCCATGGGAGGCGAGGAGCCAGCGCTGCAGCTGCTGCACAAGGCCATCGCCAATGGCAAGCATGTCGTCACGGCCAACAAGGCGCTGATTGCCGTGCACGGTAACGAACTGCTGGAAGCCGCGCGCGACAGTAATGTCAGCGTCTCCTACGAGTCTGCCGTTGCCGGTGGTATTCCGATCATCAAGGCATTGCGCGAAGGCCTGGCAGCCAATCGCATCCAGTGGCTCGCCGGCATCATCAATGGCACCGGCAATTTCATTCTCAGCGAGATGGCCGAGAAGGGACGCAGCTTTGCCGATGTACTGGCAGAAGCGCAGGCACTGGGTTACGCCGAAGCCGATCCCACCTTCGATGTGGAAGGCATCGATGCCGCCCATAAACTGGCCATCATGGCCTCGGTAGCCTTTGGCATGCCGCTGCAGTTCGATGCCGTCTACACCGAGGGGATCAGTCACGTCACCCGCGAGGATGTCGAGTTTGCCGATGAGCTGGGCTATCGCATCAAGCACCTTGGACTGGCCCGAAAGCGTCAGGATGGTGTGGAACTGCGCGTGCATCCGACGCTGATACCCGAAAAACGCCTGTTGGCCAATGTCAATGGCGTGATGAACGCGGTGCTGGTTCATGGCGATGCGGTCGGACCCACTCTGTATTATGGTGCCGGTGCCGGTTCGGAACCGACAGGCTCGGCCATGGTGGCGGACATCATCGATGCCGTGCGCTGTCTGCATGCAGAGCCTGCACACAGGGTGCCGATGCTGGCATTCCAGGACGACGCCCTGAGCTCGCACGTCATGCTCGACACCCCCGACTATCTGTCGGCCTACTATCTGCGTCTGCATGCCCTGGATCAGCCCGGTGTGCTGGCGACGGTTACCGACATCTTCGGCAAGCTGGGGATCAGTATAGAAGCCATCATGCAGAAGGAGCCGGCGATGGCCGATTCAGGTGAGGCTGCTGATGAGTCCGGCGAGGTACCGATCGTGCCCATCATCCTGCTGACACGACGAGTTCGCGAAGGGTTGATCGAGCAGGCCATTGACCGCATTCAGGCCCTGACCACCATCACGCAGCCAGTGACCCGCATCCGAGTGGAGTCACTGTAATCACGGTTCAGCGAATCATTCTGCCCGTCGATAGTCACACGACCGGCAGAGTCATCCTTTACGCAACATTGCCGGAGTCGCTCCGGCACCAGAGTCTTCCAACATGTCTGCATCATCCAAGCGAGCCGCCCTCTACACCGGTCTGATTGATCGCTACCGGGATCGTCTGCCGGTCAGTGACAGCACCCCCGTGATCTCCCTTTGCGAAGGAGATACACCCTTGATCCGACTCAACAACATTCCTCGTGAGCTGGATATCGACGCCGAGATCTACGTCAAGTACGAAGGCCTCAACCCGACCGCCTCCTTCAAGGACCGCGGCATGACCATGGCCGTCAGCAAGGCCGCCGAAGAAGGCTCCAGGGCCATTGTCTGCGCCTCCACCGGCAATACCTCGGCGGCGGCTGCAGCCTATGCCGCGCGTGCCGGCATGACCGCCTTCGTGCTGATTCCCGAGGGCAAGATTGCCATGGGCAAGCTGGCGCAGGCCATCGCTCACGGTGCCGTGGTGCTGCAGATCAAGGGCAACTTCGATGACGGCATGCGTCTGGTCAAGGAAGTGGCTGGCGAGGCGCCGGTATCCATCGTCAACTCCATCAACCCCTATCGTCTGCAGGGTCAGAAGACAGCGGCCTTCGAAATCGTCGAAGCGCTGGGACGTGCGCCGGACTATCACTGCATCCCGGTGGGCAATGCCGGCAACATTTCCGGTTACTGGATCGGCTTCAGCGAAGCGGTGGGTCAGACCACGGCATCATGCACTCTCTACGAAGGGGCTGAAAACTGCCCGTACCTGCTGGAGGCAATGACCGACAAGCGCCCTGTCATGGTGGGTTACCAGGCCGACGGTGCGGCGCCATTTCTGCGCAATGAACCGGTTACCAGCCCCGAGACCCTGGCGACGGCCATCCGCATCGGCAACCCGCAAAGCTGGGATCTGGCACATGCCGCAGTCAATGAATCCGGTGGCTGGTTCGATGAGGTCAGCGATGAGGAACTGCTGGCAACGCAGGCCATGCTGGCTCGTCGCGAAGGCGTGTTCTGCGAACCGGCCTCGGCGGTATCCCTGTGTGGCACTCTGCGCGATCTGCAGTCCGGCAAGATACCCGCCGGCAGCCTGATCACCTGCACTCTGACCGGGCATGGCCTGAAGGATCCGGATATCGCTATCCGGGGCCGCGAAGCGGTGGAAACCGTGCAGGCCGAACTCGGTGCCGTGAAGGACGCCATTCTGCGCAACATCTGATCGACCCTGCACCTGGCCGCTGTCAGCATGGCGACCAGGTGCAGCAAGTTGACATCGGCGGACTTTCTGATGGCCGGTTGATGCCTGCGTGCCTGGCCTGCCTGGTGCAGGGAAATCGTGTCAGGCCGTGTGGGTCTGCAGCGCAGCTGGGGACTCCACGGGAAAGTCGCCATACTCGCTCAGCAGGTGCAGGTAATGCTCGCGCTTGATGGTGCTGGCACCCATGCTGGCCAGGTGGGGCGTCTCCAGCTGGCAATCGATCAGCTTGTACTGGCCGGATTGTGCCAGGTGCACCAGTGCCACCTTCGAGGCATCGCGTTCCAGCGAGAACATGGATTCTCCGACGAACACGCGTCCCATGCGAATGCCATAGAGTCCGCCAACCAGTCGGTGACCGTTCCACACTTCCAGAGAGTGGGCAACGCCCAGCGTATTCAGCAGGCAATAGGCCTCGATCATCTCCTGCGTGATCCAGGTGCCACTGCTGCCGGGGCGAGGTGCACCACATTGTTTCATGACTTCCCGATAGGCCAGGTTTTCCGTGACTTCCAGGCCGGCGTTGCGCAGGGTCTTGCGCAGACTGCGGGACACACGAATGTCCTCCGGCCATATCACGCATCGCGGGTCCGGTGACCACCAGAGAATCGGTTCGCCTGCTTCATACCAGGGAAAGATCCCCGCCCGATAGGCCGCTTGCAGGCGCCTGGGGCTGAGATTGCCACCGGCCATCAACAACCCGTTCGGCTCCGACAAAGCCGTACAGGTTGATGGGAACGGGGTCACATCGTCATCCGGGGCCAGAAACGGAATCGGCATAGTGGGCCTACAGGGAAAGTGTTTCAGCCTTGAAAGGTAACAAATCGGCGAGTCCACTGCACCTCTGTTCGATGTAAGGCCTTTCCTGCGACAGGAAATCGGCAATGGCATCGCGGAAACCGGGGTGCGCAACATAATGAGCCGAGCGGGTGATGGTCGGCAGGAAGCCGCGGGTGATCTTGTGTTCTCCTTGAGCGCCGGGTTCGAAACGGGCGATGCCATTGGCAATGCAGTATTCGATGCCCTGGTAGTAGCAGGCCTCGAAATGCAGAGAGTGGTAGTCGCGCCGACAACCCCAGTATCGGCCGTAGAGGGTGCTGTCTCCAATGAACATGACCGAACAGGCCACTGGCCATTCCGGTTGTTCGTCCTCGTCATCAAAGGCGAAGACGATCAGCACCTGGTCGCCCATCTTCTTGCCGATGGTTTCGAAAAACGCCAGTGTCAGGGACGGATTGCCCCATTTGCGATCAAAGGTGGACTCGTAGAAGCGATGTACCCAGCGCCACTCTGTCTGAGACAGGCTGCTGCCGAGTCGCTGTTCCAGGCGCAGGCCAGCGTCGCTGACATGGCGCCGCTCGCGTCGCAGGGTCTTGCGTCGCCGGGAGGTGCAAAGGGCGAGAAAGTCGTCGAAGTCGCTGTAGTTGTCGTTCTGCCAGTGATACTGACAATCAATGCGTTTCAGGTGGTCATTGGCCTGCGGGGGCTGTTCACTTTCCCCGGCCGTTTGCGCAGCGTCGTCACCGCTGGTAGCCGGGGCGGTGCCATCCTCGGAAGCCGACTCGGCCTGTTGATCGGTTGCCACCGGCTCCACCGCCGACAGTATGGCGCTCTCGCGCTCGGTCAGGAACAGGTAGTGCACGCTGGAATAACCCTGGGAGTCGGCAAACTGACGGACCGCCCGGGCCATCAGACTGACCGTCTGCTCATAAGGCTGATCGGCTCTGACCAACAGCCGCTGACCGGTTGCCGGAGTGAAGGGAATGCTCGATACCAGCTTCGGGTAGTACTCCATCTGGTGTCGCTCGTAGGCTTCGGCCCAGGCCCAGTCGAACACGAACTCGCCATACGAGTTGGTCTTGACATACGCGGGCACGCCGCCGATCAGTTCGCGCGAGTCCTCATCGCCGTCCCACAGCAGAAAGTAACGTGGATACCAGCCGGTGGATTCGCCCAGACAGCCGGTCTGGTCGAGAGTGTGCAGAAATTCATGGCGCAGAAACGGGTTGCCGTCATCACACAGGGCATTCCAGTGTGCTGCCGGTACCGCTTCCAGAGAATCTCGTACTTCCAGTTGTAGTTGCTGCTTCATCTGCCGAATCTGTGGCCGTGTAAGGAGCATCGCGCCTGCACCTGTCGAGTCGGCATCACGAACCTGCGACTCATGATGGCGGCACGACAGGGCAGAGGGTCATGATGCCTGCAGGGCTTCCAGGTAACGTTCTGCATCGAGGGCGGCCATGCAACCGGTCCCGGCCGAGGTGATGGCCTGACGGTATACGTGATCCATGACGTCTCCGGCAGCAAATACGCCGGGCACGCTGGTTGCGGTGGCATTGCCCTGGCTACCGCTCTGCACGCTCAGATAGCCGCCCTGCATGTCCAGCTGATCGATGAACAGGCTAGTATTGGGGCTGTGACCAATGGCGATGAAGACACCCAGCAGCTCGATCTCTTCCGTGTCACCGGTATCGACGTGTCGAATGCGCATGCCGGTAACGCCGGTCTGATCGCCCAGTACTTCATCCAGGGTGTGGTTCCAGGCAATGCGGATATTGCCATTGCGTTCCTTTTCGAACAGGCGATCCTGCAGAATCTTCTCGGCACGCAGAGAGTCTCGGCGGTGTACCAGAACAACTTCGCTACAGATATTGGACAGGTACAGCGCTTCTTCCACGGCGGTGTTGCCGCCGCCGATGACGGCTACCTTCTTCTGGCGATAGAAAAAACCGTCACAGGTGGCACAGGCCGACACCCCGCGACCCTTGAAGGCCTCTTCCGAGGGCAATCCCAGATACATGGCGCTGGCACCGGTGGCAATGATCAATGCATCGCAGGTATAGCTGCCATTGTCGCCGGTCAGATGCAGTGGGCGTTGTGAAAAGTCGACCGATTGGATGTGATCACTGATCAGCGTCGTTTCGAAGCGTTCAGCATGCTGTTTGAAGCGTTCCATCAGCTCGGGGCCCTGCACCCCCATGGCGTCTGCCGGCCAGTTGTCGACATCGGTCGTGGTGGTCAGCTGGCCACCGGGTTCCATCCCTGCTATCAGTACCGGCTCGAGATTGGCTCGAGCGGCGTACACCGCGGCGGTGTAACCGGCCGGTCCTGATCCGAGGATAAGTAACTTGCAGTGACGCGTATCGGTCATGGTGTTTCCGTTGTCTTTCGGTGTTGAATGAAAAGAGGGGGTGAATACTACCCCCAAACGAACCTGTGGCGACGGGTATGCGCGCAGGCGTCTGCTACACTTTTATTTCCGGCGAGCAACAATGTGGTATTGGATCCCGATAACACAACGCCTCTACTCATGCTAATAGGGCAGGACAGTTTTTTTGGCTCAAGCTACCAAAAAGCGCGCGGCTGTCGCACGCCGCAAGAAGGCACCAGCGGCTCGCAAGGCCAGCAGTGCCAAGAGTGCCGGCCGCGTGGCCAGTCGCCGTGCGACCGCGACGCGCCGCAGCGCCGCCACAACGTCTCGCAAGGGACGGGCATCGGCGGCTGATACGCGGGCGGCGGCCAGCGCTCAATTGTCGAATGCGCGGGCTCTGGGGCAGATGGGGCGACTTTTCCGGGAAGTCGGCGGGATTGTCTGTGGATTTGCCGCGCTGATTGCGTTGCTGGCACTGACCAGTTTCGATGCCAGCGATCCGGGCTGGTCTCATACGGGGCTGGGCGAACCCATCCAGAACAGTGTCGGACGAGTGGGGGCATGGTTTGCCGATGTGACCCTGTCACTGTTCGGCTACATGGCTTATCTGTTACCGCTGGTGATGGGGGTCGGTGGCTGGCTGCTGTTTCGTGACGAACGGCGGGTCATCAATGCCTACCGGCCGTTTGTCTTTGTGCGACTCATCGGCGTCATTCTGATGCTGGCCAGTGCCAGTGGCCTGGCCGATCTGCATTTCGGGGTACCTGACGGTGCCTTGCCGCACAACATCTTCGGCGGCGGCATTCTGGGAACGGCCGTGGCCTGGCGACTGGTGGGTGTGCTGCACCATCTGGGTACCACCCTTTTGCTGCTGGCGGTGTTCTTCAGCAGCCTGACGCTGGCATTCGGTACTTCCTGGTTGCAGTTGATCGAAGCCATCGGCGGGGCCGTGGTCGGGCTGTTCGAACGCATGAAGGGCCGGGTGAGCTCGATGTCGGAATCGCATGCCGAGCTGGCTCGCATTCGGGAAGCGGATCGGGCGCGTGAACTGCATCTGCGCCAGCGTGAGCGGGAAGTTGCTGCCATGGCCCGGGAGAAGGAGGCGAAGGCTGCTGGCAAACGTCGCGAGAGTGCGCCGAAGGCTACACCTCGCAAGCGTTCCGTGGCAAAGGTGCCGGAGCTGGACCCCTTGCTCGATATCGATGCCGACAACCCACCTCGCACGGGGCTGGCTGCTGCGCTGGCCATGGCACGCGAAAAGGCGATGGCCGGCACTCAGGCAGCCAGTGGTGTCGCCAAATCGGCGGCCAGGAACATGACGCCGGACTTTCACGGTGCCAGGATGGATGCGCTGGAACGTTCTCTGGGCGAGGCAGACCCCTTGCTGAACGAGACCGACCCACTGCTCAACGACAATGTCACGGTACGTCCGCCGGTCAATACGGCGGTTGCCGACCCGTTTGACGGTGATGATCCCCTCATCGATGAAGCATTCGATGAGGCGCCACCCAAGGCTGCGAAGAGCAAGCAGAAGGTACGTCCACCGGCGCCTGTCGTACCGGCGGTGACCAGTGAGGCGCCCGAGCACGAAACCGTGCTGCCGGTGATGGATCCGGCCCGCAAGAAGAAGATCGCGATCAAG
Source organism: uncultured Granulosicoccus sp. (assembly GCA_947495035.1). GTDB lineage: Bacteria > Pseudomonadota > Gammaproteobacteria > Granulosicoccales > Granulosicoccaceae > Granulosicoccus. The sequence continues at coordinate 20,614 of CANLXI010000025.1, read as the reverse complement.
CCGCGGGTAACCGAGCAGAAGCAGGCCAAGTTGTTCCTGGATGTGCCGGATTCCGATTTGCCGCCATTATCGTTGCTGGATGCGCCGGAACCCCAACGACCCGGTTTCTCGGATGAGGACCTGGAAGCGCTGTCTCGGCTGCTTGAACAGAAGCTGGCGGAGTTTCGCATTACCGTGGAAGTGGTCGCCGTACACCCGGGGCCGGTCATCACCCGTTTCGAGATGCAACTCGCTCCCGGTATCAAGGCCAGCCGAATCACCGGTCTGTCGCAGGACATTGCTCGCTCCATGTCCCTGGTGAGTGTGCGGGTGGTAGAGGTCATTGCCGGCAAGTCGACGATCGGCATCGAGGTGCCGAACGATCATCGCGAGATCGTGCAGCTGAGCGAAATGCTGCAATCATCACAGTACATCGAGAAGAAGTCTCCGCTGACGCTGGCACTGGGCAAGGACATCAGCGGTGAGTCGGTCACCGCCGATCTGGGCCGCATGCCGCATCTGCTGGTGGCAGGAACGACCGGCTCGGGCAAGTCGGTGGCCGTCAATGCCATGCTGATCAGTCTGCTGTACAAGGCCACGGCCAAGGATGTGCGCCTGATCCTGATCGATCCGAAGATGCTGGAACTCAATGTCTACGACGGTATCCCGCACCTGCTGTCACCGGTGGTCACGGACATGAAGGAGGCGGCCAATGCATTGCGCTGGTGTGTCGGCGAGATGGAACGACGCTATACGGTCATGGCGGCGCTCAAGGTGCGCAACATTGCCGGTTACAACAAGAAGGTCAATGACGGCATCAAGGCGGGTACGCCGATTGTCGATCCGCTGTACGATCCGCAGCTGTCGCTGACGCCGGCGGCAGCCCCGCCGACGCTGGAGCCCATGCCGTTCATCGTGGTGGTGGTCGATGAATTTGCCGACATGATGATGCAGGTGGGCAAGAAGGCCGAAGAGCTCATCGCGCGAATTGCGCAGAAAGCGCGTGCCGCAGGTATTCATCTGATTCTAGCCACCCAGCGACCCTCGGTGGATGTCATTACCGGTCTGATCAAGGCCAATGTCCCTACCCGGATCGCGTTTCAGGTGTCATCGAAGATCGATTCACGCACCATTCTGGATCAGGGTGGGGCGGAATCCCTGCTGGGTCACGGTGACATGCTCTATCTGCCGCCGGGTACGGCGCTGCCAGTGCGGGTGCACGGCGCCTTCGTGGATGATCATGAAGTGCAGAACGTCGTCTCCCACATCAAGCAGACGGGCGAACCGAATTACATCGACGAAATCCTGCAGGAGAACACAACGGCCATTCCCGGTCTGTCCGGGGGAGAACCCGAGGGCGGCGGAACCGAATCCGATGCCCTGTACGATCAGGCCGTGGAGATCGTGCTGGAATCTCGCAAAGCGTCCATTTCCTATGTACAGCGACGTCTGAAGATCGGTTATAACCGGGCAGCGCGCATGGTGGAGGAGATGGAGGCGGCCGGTGTCGTCAGTCAGGTGACATCCAGTGGCACACGTGAGGTGCTGGCGCCGCCGCCGACCCACGGGCACCACTGAGGTCGCACAATCCGCGCATGGCTTGCGTTCCGCTCAAGAGGGCATAGTTTGCCTCTGGAGAGCGGAACTACCGTTCTCGGCTGCCATCAAGGTAGACTGACCCGCTCGATTCGGCAAGACCGTACAGGATTTCCCAGCATGTATTGCGTATCACCGATGTTCCGACGCGCGCGTGCCCACGCGCAGCGCTCATTGCACTGGCTACCGGCCTCGCTGGCTGCCGTGTTGTTGCTGGCCTCGCAGATGGCGATGGGGTCAACGGCACTGGATCAGCTGGATCGCTTCGTCCAGGGGGTCGAGACCTTTCAGGCGGACTTCGAACAGACGCTGTATGACGCCGACTCCCAGCCGTTGCAGACCACCACTGGCTCCATCAGGCTCAAGCGCCCCGGACGTTTCGTGTGGTCCTATGACGGAGCCGATTCCCAGGAAATCGTCGCCGATGGAGAGCGCATCTGGTTGTACGACAAGGGGCTGGACCAGGTGACCGTCAACGCCATCAACGAGCGTATCGCCGGCACCCCGCTGGTCCTGCTGATGCGCTCGGCGCCACTGGAAGAGTCCTTCGACATCGTCGAACTGGGAGAGGCCGAAGGCATCAACTGGCTCGAACTCACCCCCATCAGCGAGAACTCGGATTTCGAGATGGTCTTTCTGGGAATGAACGATGCCGGACTGGCTGCCATGGAACTGCGAGACAATTTCGGTCAGGCGACGCAGATCCGCTTCAGTGACTTCGAGGCCGATGTGGAACTGGACGACTCCCTGTTCGTCTTCGAGGTACCCGAAGGCGTCGATGTGATCGGGCTCGATGACAACTAGCGGTCAGCTGTTCGGTGCCGATGACTCGGTGCGCCCTCTGGCCGACCGGCTGCGGCCGGAGTCGCTGAACGAATTCTTCGGCCAGACGCATCTGCTCGGTGCCGACAGTACATTGCGCCAGGCCCTGGAACGCAATCGCCTGCATTCCATGGTGTTCTGGGGGCCGCCCGGCACGGGAAAGACAACGCTGGCACGCATGATCGCCAGCCATTGTGACGCCCATTTCATGAGCCTGTCGGCCGTTCTGTCGGGTGTGAAGGATATCCGCGAGAAGGTGGCCGAGGCACGCGCAAGGCTCGATACCGAAGGGCGGCGCAGCGTGTTGTTTGTCGATGAGGTTCATCGCTTCAACAAGTCTCAGCAGGATGCCTTCCTGCCGCATATCGAGGATGGCACCTTGTATTTTGTGGGTGCCACCACCGAAAATCCCTCGTTCGAACTCAACAATGCACTGCTGTCGCGGGTGCGGGTCTATGTACTCAAGCATCTGGAAAGAAGTGACATTCGCGCGGTGATCGATCGTGCTCTGGTGGATCCGGAGCGCGGCCTCGGCGGTCTGGCCATCCGGATGGACGATGAGTATCGGGACCTGCTGGCAGCAACGGCCGATGGCGACGCCAGGCATGCGCTGGTACTGCTGGAACTGGCCTCGGATTGCGCCCGCATGGATGGTGCGACCCGCATCATCGATGAGGCAGTCATTCGGGAAGTGACGCGGGATTCCTTTCGCCAGTTCGACAAGGGCGGCGACCATTTCTACGATCAGATCTCGGCTCTGCACAAGTCCATGCGCGGTTCGGATCCGGATGCGGCGCTGTACTGGTTCTGTCGCATGCTCGATGGCGGTTGCGACCCGGCCTATATCGCCAGGCGTGTCCTGCGCTTTGCGTCGGAAGATATCGGCAACGCCGATCCACGCGCCTTCCAGCATGCCCAGTACGCCTGGGATGCCTATACGCGTCTGGGCAGTCCCGAAGGTGAGCTGGCCATTGCTCACGCCATCGTGTTCATGAGTTGTGCACCGAAGAGCAATGCGGTCTACCGTGCGTTCAAGGAGGCGATGGCCTTCGTCAGGCAGAACGGCAATCAGCCGGTGCCGATGAGCCTGCGCAATGCACCGACCAAACTGATGAGTGAACTGGGTCATGGAGAGGGTTATCGCTATGCGCACGATGAAGTGGATGGATTCGCTGCCGGTGCACATTATTTTCCGGATACACTGGAGGCCGTGCGCTTCTACGAGCCGGTGGAGCGCGGTCTGGAGATTCGCATCGCTGAGCGTCTTCGGGACTTGCGCGAACGCAATCGGCAGGCGGGCAAGCGCTAGAGGTCCGTCAACCCTGAGGTATCAGGTTGATGAACCACTGATTCGCATCAACGCAGGGGTGATCAACAGCCATGTCCAATTACGATCTGCAAGTCGGCAATGTGAAATTTGCACTGGCCCGGTGGGATGAGCCGGAAGATTGTGCCGCCGTACTCCACCTGCTGGATGACTACGCCCGCGATCCCATGGGCGGCGGGACACCGCTGAGCCAGCATGCGCATGACAATCTGCCGCAGGCCATGGCTGCCATGCCGGGCGCCTTCTCGGTCATCGGTCGTATCGACGACAAGCCAGTGGCCCTGGCCAACTGTTTCACCACGCTCTCCACCTTTGCCTGCAAGCCGCTGATCAACATCCATGACCTTGCGGTGATTGCCGATGCGCGAGGGGGTGGAGTCGGTCAGAAGTTGCTGGCCTTCATCGAGGCAGAAGCGAAACAGCGTGGCTGTTGCAAGGTGACGCTGGAGGTACTGACAGGCAACGCGCGGGCGCGACGTTCCTATGAGCGTTTCGGCTTCACGGCCTACACCCTGGATGAGTCCACCGGGCATGCCGTGTTGTTGCAGAAGATGCTATGAGGCGTCGTGCTGTTCCAGTGCCCAGGCAACATGCTCGCGAATAACGGCTGAGGGGTCATCCTGCCGTTCGCGCAGTGCGGCGATGATCTCCTGCGTGCCGGGGGCGTTGCCCAGCGCTACCGCAATGTTGCGTATCCAGCTTTCATGGCCGATTCGATGGATCGGGCTGCCCGCCATGCGCGCCTTGAAATCTTCTTCGTTCCAGCGAAACAGGCTGATCAACTGCGGGCTGTCCAGGTCGTTGCGAACGCTGAAGTCATCTTCCTGCGTGTCATTGCTGAACTTGTTGAATGGACAGACCAGCTGGCAGTCGTCACAGCCATAGATGCGATTGCCCATGGCCGAGCGAAACTCGACCGGGATCGAGCCCTTCAGTTCGATGGTCAGGTAGGAGATGCAGCGGCGGGCATCCACCTTGAACGGTGCCACGATGGCCTCGGTGGGACAGGCTTGCAGACAGGCGGTACAGCTGCCGCAATGAGATTTCGGCAATGGGGCGTCGACTGCCAGTGGCAGGTCGGTATAGAGTTCGCCGAGAAAGAACCAGCTGCCGGCATCGGTGCTCAGCAGATTGCTGTGCTTGCCGATCCAGCCCAGCCCAGCCTTTTGTGCGATGGCCTTTTCCAGTACCGGGGCACTGTCGACAAAGGCTCGGTAGCCGAACTCGCCAAAGTGCTGCTGAATGCGTTTGGCCAGTTTCTGCAGGCGGTTGCGCAACACCTTGTGATAATCACGGCCCATGGCATAGCGCGAGACATAACCCAGAGAGGGCGAGCCCAGCACGCTCTCGGCATCGGCGCTGTGCGGCGGGTAGTAGTCCATGCGGACCGAGATGATGCGAATGGTGCCGGGCAACAGCTCGGCGGGACGCGAGCGTCGCGTGCCATGGCGCTGCATGTAGTCCATTTCCCCGTGAAAACCGGCGGCCAGCCAATTCAGCAGATGAGTTTCGTGCTCGCCCAGGTCGGTATCGGTGATTGCGCAGTGCTGCAGGCCAAGTTCTGCGGCAGCCTGTTTGACAAAGCGCGTCAGTGTGGACGGGTCGTCAATGAGGTCGGTGTCTGTCACTGTGATTCATCGGGTGGTGCAAAGTGGCCGTTCTTGTAATACACCACGGTACCCGGGACAGCGCCCCAGTTCTGCCAGGCCTCTACCGGGTTGCGTATCCAGCTACCCGCGGGATAGCGCCCCAGCGCATCCTGCAGTGTTCCGCTCAGTACCAGTATTTCCTCGCCGGTCGGGTCCAGGCGAGGTTTGATCTCGACTCGGCTGTTCCAGCGGATCAGCATGGAGTTACCGCTGCCGTGACCATGCAAAGGCAGCACTTCCGTACCTTCGGCCGGGCCGGGTAGCCAGCGAGAGGCATCATTGGTGTCGATACGTCGCTGTTCGGTATCACTGGTCAGCATCTGTCCGGCCGCGACATACAACAGGGCGCTGCCCGTCTCATCGGTTGTCGACAGCGTGGGCGGTTGCCCGGTATCGCTTTCGCTGCAGCGAAGGGTCAGAGCCTGCAGATGATGATCGCCGGTGAGCGGCAGACGCAGATAGAGGCCGGCCGGGTACACACCCATGGTGGATTCCAGCTCACCCTGTTGCACCAGAATCTCCAGATCGGGATTGTCGCCGAGCAGGGCCGGGGAGTGCTCCGGGTCCAGCCGAATCTGCCCTGTGAGGCGGGGTATGGCACCGGGGATGTACTCCAGCACACGCAAGGCCACACCATCGACCTGCGTGCTGTGCCACTTCGCGTCGTCGGGCAGGCTTACCACACGCTGGTCGAAGTCGTCGTTCAGGGCGGCCATTTCGTAGGTGAACCACCAGGGTAATTCCAGGCCGGGCTTGAGCCTGTTGATGAATGTTTGCTGCTTGTTCATGATGGCTTTGCACCAGACCGAGATGGATACAATAATGTAGCGGCGAAATCCATGCCCAACCGTTGAAATTTCTCTGAACGTTCTCTATGCTGGCTGAGTACATTTGGAGAACGTTCATGGAATCCGACAATCCTCTCACTCATCTGGAAGCGCGTGTTCTTGCAGCCATCGAGCGCCATATACGCGCCGAGGGCGTTGCGCCGACCATCGCCGAGCTGGCAGCCAATCTGCGCCTGAAATCCAAGGGGACGGTTCATCGTTACGTACAGTCACTCATTGCCAAGGGACGTCTGGAACGGCATGGTAACGGTTGGCGCGGCCTGCGTATCGTCGGTCTGGCAATGCCCTCGAAGCCATCCAATGTAAAGCATCTGCCGCCACCTCGCCGCGCCGGTTCTCTGACGCACATGTCCGCGGATTCCAACGTCGAACACCCCATGGGGCTGCCTGACAAGGTCGGCGAGCATGGTCGCGACGATCTGGTCATCCCCCTGCTCGGGCGCATCGCCGCAGGGCAGCCCATCGAGGCCATCGAAGATGCCAATTATCTGGACCTGGCGGCATTCTTCATCGGCCCGGACCGTTATGCTCTGCGGGTTACCGGGGAGTCCATGATGGATGTGGGCATACTGGATGGTGACACGGTCATTCTGCGCAAGCAGGACACCGCGCAGACCGGCGATATCGTCGTGGCCTTGATCGATTCCCAGGAAGCGACGCTCAAGCGTCTGGGAGAGACTCGCAATGGCATCGTCGAGCTCATACCGGAGAACAGCACCATGTCACCCATGCGGTATGATGCCAGCCGCGTCAGTTTTCAGGGTGTACTTGTCGGGCAGCTGCGCAGTTATTAGGGTTCATGGCCACGGTTGTCGTCAGCGGCGAGCCGGATCGTGGGCTACCGAGCCGTCATGAGGTGTGCCCTGGTGTGTCAGTACGCCAGGGCAGCACGGAAATACCAGGGGGAAGTGCACGATGAAGATCAGGATGCAGGAGCGTTATCGGGTAGTTGTCCCCGATCGCTATCTGAAAACCCGCTTCCTGGAAGAGCTGGTGTCCGTCAGGCAGGGTAATCACACCCTGATCACGACCGATCTTGCCTTGCAGCTGCTGGAAGGTGAGCGTCAGCCGGTTACCTATGTTCCGCTGGAAGAGGTCCGCGGGGCCGTTCTGCAAGCCACCGATACGCGATACACCTGCCGCTGGAAGGGAGAAGCCCGATACTACGACGTGCATCTGCCCGATGGCGCTGTCATTCCGGATGGCGCCTGGGCCTATCCCGCAGCACCTGATGAACTGGCCTTGTTGCGCACCCAGGTCTCGTTCGATACGGCCCGTTTCACCGAAGAATTCAAGAAAAAATCCTGACGATCATGAGCAAGCTGGACGAACAATCACTGACGGCCTTGAAAACGGCATTTTGTTACATGCCAAGGATCAATGATGTCAACGAATTCGATCATCCGGGCAGAGTGCAGCAGATAATCGATGATATCGAAGCCGTGCGGGAAGTGCTGTTGATGAATGATGTCGATCCGGATGAAGTCGCCGATGAGATACATCCCGATCAGGCCAACAATTCTTCTTACTGAACGCACGAACCGTCGGGATTCAGGTGCTTGTCTGTCGAAAACCTGACTTTTCTTGCACAGCAGTGATACCAGGCTGCCAAATGTTACCTGTGCAATCGTTGGTAACGTGGTGTCAGGCACGATCTTGACGGTATTTGCGGAGTATGCTTCGACTGTTGATGCAGCACTGACCTGATCTTTTGTTCAGTTACGGCGTTGCTCTGCCCACTGAACTTATTTCGGGCTTCTCTCGTGGAGCATTCGCAAGTAACATGAATTGAACACCTGCTCAGAGAGCAGGTCGAATCAGGGAAATTTGAAACGGGTCTGGTCCGGGTAACCTTCCGGTTATCCTCGAATGCAGAGTCACCGGCGCTACACGGCAATCGGTAGACCTCGAAGGATAATGCAATTTTGCGTTATCCTGACGAAGGCCCCCAGGACAATTGGATGTTGTTGGCCATGAAGATAGAAACGTCAGATACACTCGGCACGGTAGCGATTTCGGAAGGCAGCATGCAGGCCGTCGTTGCTGTCATAGCAAATATCGTCGACATGGCGTGCGAGCACGAGCCCGATCTGGGGTTGATGCGCCTGGTCAACTTCATGGACCTGTACCGAACCTACCTGGCGCATGAAATCGATACCGGCCCTGGCGAGACGACGGGTTTTCTCGCAGAACATGCCGGTCGCAGGATGACGGATTGCGTCAGTTTCGAGCATTTCATCGGCGATCCTCATTTGCTGGAACTCGCCGCCCAGGCAGCCAGTCAGGACACCGGCGTGATTGTCGCCGCACCGGTGCCACTGAAGATCAGTGCAAACAGCGGCATTACCGAAACCGCTCTCGCCTGACGCCGATCGATCAGGCGGTCAGTGAGTCAGCCATCGCTAGTAGCAGAACAATCAGGCGGTCAGTGAATCAGCCATCGTTTGTGGCAGGTTGATCAGGCGGTCAGTGAATCAGCCATTTCGTGTAGCGGAACAATCAGCCTGTCTGTGAATCAGCTGCGGATCTTGGCCTGATAGTCGGTTCGCAGTGGACCACTGGCGCTGATCAGGTAATGGGCACAATCCATGATCGTCTGCAGCTCCTCTGCGCTGAGACGCTTGCTGGCGTTGGTGCTCAGATGCAGATTCTCCACGTGTGTGATGCGGCCGGTCTGAGCGTCGACCAGTTGCACACTGACCTGGGTTTCTTCCGGCAGAGGCAGAACATTGATGGACACCAGATAGTCTTCAGGCCAGTACTGCTGTCCCTGTGTCGAGCGGAACAGCCGATGCACACGGATGTCCTCCGACTCGGAGAAGACATCACTCATGAGCGTGCTGAGCTGACTGACCAGAGAGTCGGATTGCTCCATGGCGCTGACGAACAATGACAAGGACTCCGGCCGCTGACGGGGGGAGGACAGGTGATAGCCGGTAGGTGAACGAGCCGGTGAAGCTGCCTGCATGGATGGGACCGTAGATCTGTCCCTGCCATTCATGAAGGTGCCGGCCAGAAAGGCCAATATCACCGCGGCTGCCACGCTCGATTTCGGGAACCTGTAGGGCAGGCGCAGAAATGCCCGGTGAGCGGCAAGACCGGCGGCAGGCGAATCGGCTGCCTCCATGCCCGGCTGCGGTACGTGTGATGACTGACGAGCAACCGCTTCCCGGCGTGTTCCTGTCGCCAGGTCATTGCTGTCGTCAGCCAGCTCCCCGTCTTCCGGCGAGCTGGAGGTAAGGTCACTCTCGCTGATGATGCTGTTTGCTGCTGTGAGGCAGTGATCGATGTCGTCCTCGTCCGAGTGATCCGTCTCCTCGGTTGGCGCCTCGGATTGCTGGGTGTCCTTTAGTACAAAGACGGGCACATAGGAGCCGGGCTTCATCTCGATGACCACATCCTCATCCGGCCGGATCTCGTAATAGGCAGCCAGCGATGAGCGGAGTCTGCCAGCCAGCACACGCACCACGGGATCGTTCTGAGGGTCGAAGGTATCGGGTTTGCCCAGCGCATCGACAGCGACGGTATAGGCCTTGATTCTGAACTTGTTGCCGCTGGCTGCCTGTTCCACGACGTAGCGCAGGAACGCTGACATCTGCGGCGCAGCCACAAACTTCTCCGAGGCGAGTATGGCCTCGAGAGCAAGCATTATTCGCTCGTATCCGGGGTCAGGTTTGCCTGACGGGAAGGGCGGCTTTTGCATAACGGACGGGCTACCTTGCTTATCTGCTACATGCGTCTGCACGAAACAGGTGGTTGGCGATCTGACGCCTGCCGGGATACCGCTACGGTTGTACCGATGCAGTCAACGTGCGACATTCATTCTCCGTGATCGCGAATCGCTTCCCTGTATGTCAACGCCCAACACCTCCTGCGCTAATGCGTCATCATAGCCGCATAATAGGTGTCGATTCGTCATGAATGCACTCAACATATTATAGGTTACATTCGCAGCCTATCCATCGATAATGCACAGTAATAGCCAACAGTCAGTCAATGAACCAGGTTAAACGCGCCGACATGTTCCGGCGCTTCAAAGAGGCCAACCCGAACCCCCAGACGGAACTGGACTACACCACCCCCTTCGAACTGCTGATCGCCGTCATGCTCTCGGCGCAGGCCACGGACGTGGGTGTCAACAAGGCCACCGCAAGACTGTTCCCGGTTGCCAACACTGCCGCCGACATGCTGCAGCTGGGCGTTGAGGGCATCACGCCCTACATCCGCACCATTGGTCTGTTCAATGCCAAGGCGCGCAATGTCATCGAAACCTGCCGCATTCTGTGCAAACAGCACGAGGGGCAGGTGCCTGCCGATCGGGAGGCGCTGGAGGCCTTGCCGGGAGTCGGCCGCAAGACGGCCAATGTCGTGCTCAACACGGCATTCGGCGAGCTGGCCATGGCCGTGGATACACATATCTTCCGCGTATCCAATCGCACCGGTCTCGCACCGGGCAAGACGGTACTGGAGGTGGAGCGAAAGTTGATGCGCATGGTGCCGCGCGACTACCTGCTCGATGCGCACCACTGGTTGCTGTTGCACGGTCGTTATGTCTGTGTGGCCAGAAAGCCCAGATGCCCGGATTGCCTGATACGGGATATCTGTGATTACCGGCCGAAGACCGAGGCGGAGCAGCCAGTTGTCGGCAAGCTGCGTCAGCGCAAGGATAGCGACAGCGGGCAAGGGGCTGGCAAGTCAAGCAGCAAGACGAGCGACAAGACCGCCAGCAAGAGCACCAGCAAGAGCACTCGCAAGACCACCAGCAAGTCAGGCACCGGCAAGTCAGGGAGCAAGACGACCCCCGCCAAGCGGCAGAGCCGGTGAATCTGCCAGTCATGAATGCAACAAGGAACGATGGTGATATCGAGCTGCTGTTCAATCGTCTGCTGCGCTCCGCTGCCATACTGGTCGTCGATGACGAACCGGGCATGCGCAATTTTCTGAAGCGCGCCTTCGAGGATCGCTGCGCCTTGCTGGAGGTTGCCGGCAGCGCCGAGGAAGCGGAAGCATTGCGGCTGCGCTACCACTTCGATCTGTTGCTTGTCGATATCCGCCTGCCCGGACTGTCCGGTCTGGACTGGATGGAGAAGCTGCGTGAGCGCGGTGTCAGAACGCATGTCATCTACATGACGGCCTATGCCGATCTGGACATGGCGGTGTCGGCCTTGCGTAATGGCGCGGACGATTTCATCATGAAGCCGTTCCGCACCGAGCAGATCTTCATGTCCATGCGTCGCACGCTGATGCGCCGCCAGATTCTGCGTGAAAACTCTCTGCTGCGGTTGCAGGTCGAGCAGATGCGGGAAGATGATGGGCTGGTGGGTGAGAGCGAGGCGATGCTTGCCATGTCGACGCTGATTCAGCGCGTTGCTGCCACTCGCTCGACGGTTCTGGTGCAGGGAGAGAACGGTGTAGGCAAGGCACAGGTAGCCAGGGTACTGCATCGGCTCAGTCGTCGCGGCGGGCCCTTCATCGCATTCAACTGCGGCACCGTGGATCCGGAGCAGATCGATAGCGAGCTGTTCGGATACGTCAAGGGCGCCTTCGAAGGTGCAAACCAGACACGGGATGGAATGATCGCGCATGCGGACAAGGGCACACTGTTCCTGGATGAAGTGGCGCGACTGCCCGAATCGGTGCAGACCAAGCTGCTGGGTGTGCTGGAGCGTGGCGTACTGCGTCCGCTGGGTAGCGCACGAGAATTCCCCGTTGATGTGCGTTTCGTTGCGGCCACTACCAGCGACCTCGAGCAGTTGGGCGCCAGCGGCATGTTTCGCTCGGACCTGCTCTACCGACTGAACTCCCTGCATCTGCAGGTTCCGCCGTTGCGCGACAGGGGTCGTGATATCGAGTTGCTGGTGCAGCATTTCATGGAGCAGCTGTCCTCGGAATTGCGTCTGGCCCCGGTGCAGCTGCTGCATGCGGACTGGGAAAGACTCCATGCCTACCACTGGCCGGGCAATGTCAGAGAGCTGCGCAATGTCGTGGAACGCACGCTGTTGCTGGGAGAGTTGCCGCTCGAGAGTCTGGGCAAGGGGGAGGTGGTGGCCCCTGTGCTGGAGCCCGGCTATCCACTGGACTGGAGCATGGAGCAGGTAGAGCGGGCGCACATCGAGGCCGTGCTGGAGTCGCTGGGCAACAACAAGTCGGCGGCAGCGCGGCAGCTCGGTGTTTCTCGCAAGACGTTGGAGCGCAAGCAGGCCTTGTGGAGCAGTAGTGGAGGCAACGAATAGTGCCCGGCCATGTTCGCTGACCGATCACGGCTGCCTACTTTCGTGCGCAGGCGATTTCACACATTGCGATATCGACTGCTGGCGCTGGTGCTGGTGCCACTGCTGTTGCTGAGCGGTACGGTGATACTGCTGGCCGCCAAGTGGTCGAGTGACTATACCTACGAGCAGTTGTTCGCCAAGGTCAATGCCGATCTGCAGGTTGCCGGCGAGAGCTTCCGCCGGATACGGGAAGACACGCGGAGCGAGCTGTCGGCGGTAGCCGGTAGTGCATCACTGGTACATCTGCTGCGGAACGCTTCCTTCGACGACATCATGCAACTGCTCGCCGATCAGCAGGGCGTGCGTGGATTCGATTTTCTGCGAGCCTGGTCCGTCGATGGAAGCCGGGTTCTGACCAGCGCGGGATGGCAACCGGGCAGATTGCGTGCCGGGCCTCTTGCTGCCGCGGTATCCGGTGCAACACCTGAGAAGGTAACGCAGCAGGGCGTGGCAGGGATCGAGCTGTACGAGCCTGCAGACTGGCAGGAGATCCCCGGCATCGATGCTTCTCGAGTGGTGCTGCCACTGGTGCCGACCGCCAGAGCCAGGCCCACCGACAGGCAGGTGGAGGATCGCGCCATGGTCATCCGATCCCTGCACGAAGTGCGGGATGTCAAGGGACAGCTGGTTGCCCTGCTCGAAGGCGGCGTACTGCTGAACCGCAACTTTGCCTTCGTGGATGAGATACGCGATCTGGTCTATGGCCCCGGCAGCCTGGCGCCGGACAGTCGCGGTACGGTGACCCTGTTTCTGGATGATGTGCGCATCAGCACCAATGTGCCCTGGCTCGATGATACGAGGGCGCTGGGTACCCGCGTGTCCTCGGAGGTCTATCGCACGGTGCTGTCGCGCGGGGATATCTGGATCGATCGTGCCTTCGTGGTCAAGGACTGGTACATCTCGGCCTACGAACCGGTCATCGATGTGAATGGCGAACGGATTGGCATGCTGTACGCCGGCTACCTTGAAGCCCCTTTCCGGGCTCGCATGCTGATGGCCATAGCGGTGCTGTCGGTCCTGGTCATCGCCGGCAGCCTGCTGGCCGGGCTGGCCGCCATTCTGGGGGCTCGCAGCATCTTCGCACCGATTGAAACCATGACCGCGGTGGTGCGTGCCACCGCCGCCGGAGAGCATCGCCGCATCGGGCCCCTTTCCCCGGGTAGCGAAATCGGTGAACTGGCCTCGAATTTCGATGTCATGCTTGACACGCTGGAACTGCACCGGCGGCGAATCGAACAGGATGCCGCCTTGCTTGAAGACAAGGTGAAGCTGCGTACGGCGGAACTGGAAAAACAGAATCGGCGCCTGCAGGACTCGATCGACCTGCTGCAGCAGACACGGCGACAACTGGCCAATGCCGAGAAGCTGGCCGCTCTGGGAGAGCTGACCGCCGGTGTCGCGCACGAGATCAACAATCCGACGGCGGTCATTCTCGGCAACATGGACGTGCTGGTGGCCGATCTGGGCGAAGGCTGCGAGCAGGTACAGACGGAGATCGATCTCATCTTCGAGCAGGTTTACCGTATTCGCTCGATCACCGATCGCCTGCTGCAGTATTCACGCTCTGGCCAGCTGGCACCGGAGCAATCGTCGTCGGCTCCCGTCGAGCCGCAGGGGGGCGGGCTGACACCGGTCTCCCTGCCGAAGGTGATCGAGGATTCACTCACGCTGCTGGCGCATGAGCTGGACGGTCGACAGGTGGTCGTGGCAGAGCGGCATGAGACCACGCGGGCTGCCCTGATCGATCGACAGGAGTTGCAGCAGGTCCTGGTCAATCTGCTGAGCAACGCCATACAGTCCATGGCGCAGGGTGGGCAGATTCGTATCGAAACCCGGGATGGCGACAATGAAGTTGTCGGCATCACCATCCACGATTCGGGCTGTGGTATCGAGCCTGATGATCTGCCGCGTGTCTTCGACCCATTCTTCACTAGCGGAAAGGCCAGCGGTACCGGCTTGGGTCTGTCTGTCAGTTATGGCATTGTGAGACGGTTCGGTGGTGATATTCAGGTGTATTCCGAACGCGGTGTCGGCAGTGTCTTCGAGGTGGTGTTGCCAGGTGTGACGGACAACACGCTGCAGGAGACCTGACAAGCCGTACCGAATGATGACCGACTCGGCAGGTTTTGCTCTTCATGTTAAATCTCGTCAATTGAAGAGTGAGCTGGTCGACTTTTTCTGATTTCGGCGGGATTATTGCGTCAAGATCCTGAACATTACCGTCCGGCTGGCCGGTGCAACTACCGTTTAAAACTGGCGCGGTATTGCTATTCTTAGCCAAGCCAGTACTTTTTTGGAAATACAATACCGTGGCGCGTGCATACCCGCTCACTGACCTAGTCAAACTCGTCAGAGCCTATGGGGTTCTGGCTGGCACTTCCGATATGGAACGTGTCATCGCCGGCACCTTGTCGCGTGAATGGATCGCCAAGGAAGTCGAGCGACTGGTGCCGCTTTCATCCTTGCCGCGTCGATTGTTCGACACGCAACGAGGCCGGGACCTGCTCGCCGCCGAGCTGTTCGCCAAGCAGGACATCGATCCCGAAACCATCAAGCCCGAAGCGCTCGATGCACGCATCACCGGATCCGGGCGAATGATCAATACCAATCGTCTGCCCAAGCTCGAACCCATCATTCATCAGGCCGTACTGGCTGCCAACATGCTCCTCGGGGTGCGACTCTATGGCAGTCACGGTCGCGGCACTCGCAGCATGTCGCACGATCTCATCGTTGCCACCATGCTGCAGGATTCCTACGGCAAGCTGCATCGCTACAGTGCCTTCTCTTCGCACGATCACGAAGTGGTTGACGATACCTATGTGTTCACCTGGTTCGGTGACTCGGTCGGCAAGCTGGTGGTCACCGTCGCCGAATACCTGGCCGCATTCAACGAGGCCGTGGAGAGCAGAATTCCCATTCCCGATCCGCCTAGCCCGGAGATCGGCACGGCCATCGCGGCCATTCAGGCAAGCCGTCTGCGACTGGTCGCCCGTGCGGCTGGCGATCAGGTCATCAGTTTCATGGATCGGGAACAACGACAGGAACTGGAAGCGGTGGGCGTTGACTGCGATGCCGATTTCCCGGAGCGGCCACTGCTCGAGAAACACTACGAGCTGACCGTCAAGGCCTTCAAGCTGCCGGGGGTCGACCATTACGCGTTGCGAGAGCCCTTGCGTAACACACTGCTGATGGCCGTGCGGGACGCCCTGGACGATCCTGCCAAACGCGAGCGTCTGTCGGGGCGTCGTGGCAAGGCCGTTCACGAAGTGCATATCAATCTGCCTGTCATGGAATACTTCGTGGTGTCCGAAGCGCCCAATTCCATCGAGGCGGTGCATGTCGCCAGTCTGGAGATGATGCGCTCACTGGAGAAGGGCCGACGCAAGTCACTCAGCAGCATGGCGGCTCATGCCTTTCGCATTTCGGCCATCGCCGAGCGTGTGCTGGGGCGGGCGCTGGAACCACTGATCGTGACGCTGGCCATGCTGCACGACGTGGTCGAGGATGGCTCCATGCGCGTGACTGGCTACGGGCATTCCCTGCGCAAGATCCAGTTCCGATTCGGTGGACCCATTGCCGCCATGGTTTCCGAATTGACCGATTCCTCGGTTCATTCGGCCGGTGCGAACAAGGCCAACCTGACCCTCAAGCAACCGCATCTGTTGTTGCCCCAGGCGCAGTACAACGTCGGGCGATTCACCGACATGACGGTCAAGGCGACCGAGGCCGAGGTGCCTTATACGCTGGCAGGCATCGTCATCAAGTTGCTCGATACCGTGGTGTCGCTGGAAGAGGGAATCCGTGATCCGGAGCTCATGTCCGGACACTGGCGTCACAGTGGTGCCCGCATCTACTGGGCAGAGCGAGACCGGGGGGCCATCGTGTCGCCACTGGTGGAGCGGCTGCTGATCGAACTGAAAGCCAGCCAGGCAGATCCGAAATATTCCACGCGCCCGCATCATGTCAATGCCGTGCGTCTGCGAGCCGGTCTGGCCATCGTCGAGACCATTCTCATGTATCAGGACATGTACGCTACGCAGAATCTGGCCATTCTGGCGAACGAATTCGGGCTCGATTCGGTCGAGCGGGAAACGCTGATCAGTCTGTTCAATGATCGCAACGTCAATGCAGAGCAGTTTTCCGAACGTGTTCTGCAAGGCTTGCTGAACGACCAGCGTCTGCTCGACAATATCGAGGCGGGCGAATTGCCCTGCATCGGCTTCACCACCCTGTACGCCAAGGACGCCACGCTGGAGTCACCGCGAAACGAAGAAACCTTCATCGCCTACCGTAACAGCGCTCTGCGACGTCAGGAGATCCGGCGGGAGCTGGCCATCGACACGGCCGAAAAACTCACGGCCTTGACGCTGCGACAGGAACAGGTATTGCGCATGTTCGACCGGACTCTGAGCTGTCAGCGTGACAAGCAGAAGAACCTGCTGGACGAGAACAGGAGCGCATCCCTGGCAGATACCGGCAGTGGCCATCGTGAGCATGGCGAGGACAACCAACGCCTGGTGGCGTCCGGCCGTTAAGCTGAACGGTATCAGGCGCCGGATCCGTGGCGGGCGGGTTCAATCGATGGTGAGCAGCTGACTGGCAGGCAGTACCGTGTATCCGCCAAGATTCTCGGCAAGTTGATGTGTACCGCTATCGAGCAGACGGGCAATGAAATCCTGGACCAGGGTGCGAAAGTAGGTCTTGCGGCTCATGACCAGATCCAGAGAGACATCGGCAACCGGCAGGTAATGCAACCCGAAGTCCCGCGCAATGCTCTGACCGGCACAGCACAGATCGGCCTGACCACGATTCAGGGCAGCAGCGGCCGTGGTCTCGCTATCGCACCAGATGCTGGTCTGCAGGTGATTGGTGCTGTTGCCCTGTACCGAGCACAGATCTTCCAGCAGGCGAGTGGTGCCGGAGTCGTCCGGCCGCATGGCCCAGCGAAGTTGTGTATTGCCGATCAGCCGCGCAATCGTGTCCGCCGGCGTTGATGCCGGCGACTCGGCTACCGGTTGCGTTTGCAACAGACCCTGATTGCGTTGCAGGCAGCGCACGATGACCCAGCTCTGATGGTTGCGGTAACGTCGCAACAGACCCAGATGGCGGCGGCCGCTGGCTTCACTGGCGCCCCAGTTGATGAAACAGGCATCAACGCGTCCGGTATCGAGCATGCGCAGGCCATGGCGTGTACCTGTGGGACTGTAGCTGATCAGCGCCTGTTGCTGCCAATCGCTGGCGGCTGTATTGCACAGCTGCTGTATCAGACGATCGTCGCTACCGGCAATCAGCAGGCGATCATGCATGACCCCGCCGTGACTGTTTTCCAGCAGCCAATCCTCGATCAGCTGGCGTGGAAAGATCCACTTTCCGGTCACCTTGGTGCCGGGAATCTCGCCGACACCAGCCAGCTGATAGATCTTCTTTTCATTGACGTGCAGCAGCTGCGCCAGTTGCGGCACGGTCAGGAAGGAGGAACCATCGAGCTGGCGGATTCCCGTTCTGTCAGCACCGTTCTGTACCAGTGGGTCGGCCGTACTAGTCATGGGGCAATCGCTCGCTCAGCCAAGATCACGCATGCCCTTGGTCGGCGGCGGGCTGCGTCGCTCTGCCGGAATGGCGTCGAAGGTCATGTGTTCATGACCGTTGTAGATCAGGAAATGGCGACCCTTGGCTCGGGCGATCATGGTCATGCCGATCTCTTGCGCCAGTTCGAGTCCCATCTGCGTCACCCCGGAGCGGGACAGCAGCGTGGGTATGCCCATGAACGCCGTTTTCATGACGATTTCCGAGGTCAGACGACCGGTCGTGTAGAAGATCTTGTCAGCGCCTTCGATGCCTTCGAGCCACATGCGCCCGGCGATGGCATCGGCGGCATTGTGGCGACCGACATCTTCGATATGCATCAGCGATTCGGTCGGTGAGCACAATCCGCAGCCGTGCACGGCGCCGGATACACGGTACACATCATTGAGCTGACTGACGTGTTTGATCAGGGTGTAGATCTCCGACTGCTTCAGTGCCGGTGTGGTGAGATCGACTTCGTACAGCTTGTCGACGGTGCAGCTGAAGATCGTGCCCTGGCCGCAGCCGCTGGTCACGATCCGGCGCTTCATCTTTTCCTGCCAGTCCGCGATGCCGGTACCGGCATGAGTTTCCACATCCACCACCTCTCGATCCCAGTCCACCGTGACCGATTTGATCAGGCTGATATCGTCGATCAGCTTCTGGTTGCGTATGTAACCGAGGGTCAATGCTTCGGGCTGGGTTCCGAGCGTCATCAGGGTGACCACTTCCATGCCATCGACGCGGATGGTCAGTGGCAGTTCTCCCGGGATATGTGCTTCGACGGATTCACCGAATTCATTGACCGCCGTGATGCCATGTGCGGGCATCAGGGATTCATTACTCAGGCTGGGAAGTTGCTGGGCCGTAGCGTGCATGATCGTTCAAACTCGAAGGTTGCTGCCCTGACTTTAAGAGTCTGCTTGAGTCAAGTCACGTCATGTCGCCAGTTTTTCGTACTATTCGATGAAATGTTGAGACAAAATGTCTCGGTTTTGCGTGGCCAAGGTCAGAATTTTTCGTCGAGCGGAGAAAACGGATGATTTCAGCACTTGCTGACGGTTCAACACAGCTGACAGTCGTGCAATAGTTCCCGGTCATGAGCACGCAGATTCCTACCCGATTGAAGCTGCCGGTAACCGTGTTGCTGGAAAGAAGAATGATCAGCCGGTCATTCTGGTCGATGCCGTCGTGGTATCTGTATTCGGTTGCCGTGGGGGAAAACGTCGCCGCTGCCGAATCGGCCAGCAAGTCCGTGCTTTCGGCTGGCCAATCCGACAAGGGCGAACTGTTCGCCTGGTCCGGCTATCAGGTGACGCTGTACAAGGATGCCTGTGAACGCTATTGGCATGCGCTGATCGGGGACAAGCCCCTGGTCTATGTGGTGTGTCGAGACTCCGAAGAGGAAGACGAGTGCCGTATTCGGCCAGTCATCGTCACCATTGATTACGACGAGGCGACTGCCTGTGCGGAAACCGACGAGCTGGTACTCAGTGCCCCCATACCGGCCGAACTCTACCGTTACATGGAATCGTTCGTGCTGGCGCATTATCAGCCGAAGGCGTTCACGAAACGCAAGCGCAGGAAGTGGTCAGAAGGAGATGGCAAGGGTCGGCAACCGGGTCCGGGGTAGCGCATGAGCAAGCAAGATGAACGGCGTGGTTTCCTGAGCCGCTGGTCGGCACGCAAACAGGCCGTCGAACAGGAGCGCAATCTCGATACCGACAGGCCACGCGAACTGACTGCAGGATCCTCGGCTGAACCCGAGTCCGGGCCCGAGATGCTGGTCGGGACAGAACGCCCGGTGTCGCTGGATACTGACGGGTCGATACTGCAGCCGGCCAGTGCGGATTGGACCGGCATGAGCATCGAGTCTGCCTCCGATAGGGCAGGAACCACGCTGGTCGACGATGCTGCTGCCAACGCCAACGCCAACGCCAACGCCAACGCCAACGCCGACACCGACACCGACACCGACACCGACACCGACACCGACGCCGACACCGACACCGACACCGACACCGACACCGACACCGACGCCGACACCGACACCGACGCCGACGCCGACGCCGACGCCGACGCTGATGCTGATGCTGATGCTGATGCTGATGCTGATGCTGATGCTGATGCTGCTCAGGCTGGCGAGGTGTTGCTGACCGATGCCGACATGCCCGACATCGAGACCCTGACGGCGAGCAGTGACGTCAGTGCATTCTTCAACAAGGGGGTGAGTGCGGCATTACGCAAGGCCGCGTTGCGCCATGTGTTTCGCCAGTCAAGCTTCAATGTGCGTGATGGTCTGAACGACTACGATGGTGATTTCACCTCGTTTGAACCCTTGGGCGACACGGTGACCTCTGACATGAAGTTTCACGCAGCCCGCAAGGAGAAGGCGCGGCTGGAGGCGGAACGAGTCGCACAGGAAGAGGAAGCCAGACTGGAGGCTGAACGGGCGGCACAGGAAGAAGATGCCAGGCTGCAAGCCGAACAAGCCGAACAAGCCGAACAAGCCGAACAAGCCGAACAAGCCGAACAAGCCGAACAAGCCGAACAAGC
>CANLXI010000024.1 GCA_947495035.1 uncultured Granulosicoccus sp. | reverse complement strand
CCAGAGCCAGAGCCAGAGCCAGAGCCAGAGCCAGAGCCAGAGCCAGAGCCAGAGCCAGAGCCAGAGCCAGAGCCAGAACCGGAGCCAGAACCGGAGCCAGAGCCGGAGCCGGAACCAGTGCCAGAAACATCGGTGGTGGATAGTGCGCCGAAGCCGCTTGCACAGACCGAGCAACAGTTGGGTGGCAGCGATTCATCGCTCCCTGATTCCGGCGGCGACTCACAGGCCAGGCAGGATTACCGAGGGGAACTGCAGCAATGGCTGCAGGATCGCATCCGCTACCCTCATCGCTTGAAAAGGCGGAAGGTCGAAGGGGTTGTTCAGGTGACATTCACCATCGATGCCGAAGGGCATCTTCTCGAGCATGCGCTGGTGAAAAGCAGCGGCGTCGCTGGTCTGGATGCGGCCGCACTGCAGCTACTCAGGGATGCACAACCGTATCCGGCAATCCCCTCAGCATTGGGCCTGACCCACTATGAAATACAGGTGCCCGTGAACTATTCACTCCGATAAACCCCGCGAACAACCGCGCCAGAACAATCGGCAACATGCGTTTCACTTGTGTCGAACCCAGCGCCGAATCTCGCCGAATCTCGCCGAATCGCGCCGAATCTCGCCTCACCTCACCTCACCTCACCTCACCTCACCCCACCTCACCGAACCGAACCGAACCGAACCGAACCGAACCGAACCGAACCGAACCGCATCCCATCCCATCCCATCCCATCTCATCAAATCCAAGACCTCACCGTTCCCATGCAGCGCTGACAAACGCGTAACACTGCTCTTACTGTTTCCGCTGGCTTTCTGTACAAATTTAACAAGAATGATTATCATTATCGTTCTTATCAAGTTGCCAACCCCAGTTCATGCAGTCACAACCCGATTCAGCGCCTCAGGATTCCAGTGCCCGGATATTCAGGAAAGGTACTCATAACGCTGGCTCGGAGCTGCTGCGACTACGCCAGCACTCCGTGTCCTCCTATGCTTTGCCGGCGAGGCTTCTGCTGGCTGTTCTGCGATTGAGTGGAGAGCGTCAGGAAATCTCCGATCTCGACCGCTGTCTGCTGGACTCTCTGGGCCGCATTCTGGACTCATCCAGCGCGCGAAGACAATCCATCGAGGCGATCAATCAGGCCGCGTCCATCGCGCTGACAGGTACAAGGTCGCCGTTCGACGTTATGGAAGCAGGCTCTGCGAGACTCTCCAATGATGAGCAGCTTCTGATCGACGCCGCTTCACAGCAGCTGCGTGGCCGCCATTCCACAGCGATGGCCAGACTGCAATGGCTGATGAATCCGCATGCCAGTCGACAATTCCTGCAATCCATCGACGCCATTGGTCACTCTGCCCTCTTTCGTCACCATGGTGCATATGCACTGGTCCCAAGCCCTGCCAGACTCAAGCTGCAACACGACAAGAGTGATATGCGTCACAATTCCGTGTTGCAATGCGCAGATCTGAGCCCGGGAGAGCTTCTTGTCGTCAACGTGGCGCGAGTCTGGGTAAAGTGCATTTCTCTACGCCTCAACAGCCTGGTTGCAGTGCACAGCCTCGGAGCCTGTCTTGGCTTGGAGGGATTAGTCACTACCATCCATGACATACTTCACCGGACTGCGTACCATGCCACCCGACAATTCGATGTGCGATGCCTTTGCGGCGAGGAAGTGTCACCGGACGAAGCACGCCTGTTGGCGACACTGGCTGCCTTCGGCCATGGTCGACCGGGTGAATCCGTCGAACATCTGAACCATTGGCTGCCGGAGACGTCCGTACAAGGTGTCCTCGCTCAGGTCTCCGAAAACCGCAACATATCTTTCGAACACGATTTTTCTCTACCTTCACGACAATGGGACTTTGCAGGGCTTGTGCAACGCCAGATTCTGTTCGACCACGATCGAAAGGACCAGGCTGAACGCAGTATCCATTGAAGTGCCCGAACCTACTGACCATGACAACTGAACACCTGGAAGGCCTGGATACACTCCAGCTAGTCGATACCCCCCCATCATCGGTTCCACACGGCCAACGCCTGTCCTGTACCGACGAGCAGGAACGTGTCCTGTCAGTCCATCACTGGACGGACACATACTTCAGTTTTCGCACCACCCGTGATTCCAGCCTGCGTTTTCTGAACGGTCAGTTCGTCATGGTCGGACTCGAGAACGAGGGCAAGCTGCTGCGCCGTGCCTATTCCATCGCCAGTGCCAACTGGGAAGAGGAGCTGGAATTCTTCAGCATCAAGGTCCAGAACGGTGCGCTGACTTCACGCCTGCAACATATCGAAGTGGGCGATTATGTCCACATCGGTCGCAAACCCGTTGGCACATTGATCATCGATGACCTGAAGCCGGGTCGTACGCTGTGGTTGCTGGGCACCGGCACCGGGCTCGCCCCCTTTCTTTCCGTGATCAAGGACCCCGAGACGTATGAGGCTTTTGACAAGGTCGTGCTGGTTCACGGTGTACGCCATGTCAAGGATCTTGCCTATCGGGATGCCATTGGTCTGGAACTGCCGGATCATGAGTACCTGGGCGACTACGTCAAGAACCAGCTGATCTACGCGCCGGTAGTGTCACGTGAGGAGTTTGATCGACGTGGCCGCATCACGACACTGTTTGGCGACGGAGAACTGGAGCGCAGCGTCAACCAGCCAACCATCGATCCCGAAAATGATCGTTTCATGATCTGTGGAGGGCCTGCGATGCTCGCCGATCTGCGAGAACTGCTCGATAGCCGCGGATTCTCCGCCTCGCCATCACGCGGCGAACCTGGCGACTACGTCTTCGAACGCGCCTTCGTGGATCGCTGATGGACTGGCGGCCCAGGTACACACGGCGATAGAACAAGTGTCGCCGAGGCCTGGGCCATGATGATTCCGCTCGACCAGAACCTCGAGCGACAGTGCATCATCACCCGGTAACAACCAGAGTTTTCCGCGGGCGATGCGGATGCGCCATGACACTGGCCTTCGTGTCAAACACCTGCTGGATGCGTTGTGGGGTGAGGATTTCCTGCGGCAGGCCGACCCCCACTACCCGGCCTTGCTTCATGAGCGCAATGCGGTTGGCGTACAGTGCAGCCAGATTCAGATCGTGAAGTATCGTGAGTACACCGATCCTCATCTCGGAAGCCAGCTGTCTGGCCAGGCTCAACACCTGATGCTGATGGGCAAGGTCCAGTGCGGCAGTCGGTTCATCGAGCAACAGAAACGCACTTGACGTCGAGCCTCTCGCATCCGGGCCGATCTGCGCCAGCACTCTGGCCAGATGAACACGCTGACGCTCCCCTCCGGACAGACTCAGGTAATCCTGTTCTGCCAGATCGGAGACACCGGTTTTCAGCATGGCCCAGTCCACAACCTCCTGATCGAGTCGGTGTCCGCATCCCCGATGAACACTGCGGCCCATCATCACCACCTCGTGCACCTGGAAACCGAAAGCCAGCTCGCTTTGCTGAGGCAGTACAGCTCGCCGGCGAGCCAGCGCCAGAGGGCTCATGCTGCTCATGTCCTGGCCTGCCAGCAGGCAGCAACCCGAGTCACAGGCAACCTCTCCCGACATCAGCTTCAGAATGGAACTCTTGCCAGCTCCATTGGGCCCCAGCAATGCCAGAACCTCACCCGGGTACAGCTGCAGTGACACGTGGTCGACCCGCCAGCCTTGACGTCCTTGCAGACAGGCTTGCTCCAGAGACATCATGTCGATAACCCACGCAGACGAACCAGCAGCCACAGGAAAAACGGGCCACCGACCAATGCAGTGACAATGCCGATCGGCAGTTCACTGGGCGCGACGATGGTTCGAGCAAACAGATCTGCCAGAACCAGCAGTGAGGCACCAAGCAATGCGGAGGCCGGCAGCAACAATCGATGGTCAGGGCCGACTGCCAGACGTATCAGATGCGGTGTAACCAGACCGACGAAACCGATGATGCCGGACACCGATACGGCGGCTCCCACCGCCAGTGCAATCAGCAGGATCAGACACCGCTTGACACGCTCCAGGTCAAAGCCAAGGTGCATGGCTTCGGATTCACCCAGCAACAACGCATTCAGGGCACGAGCCTGTGTCGGGATGAGGACAAGCGCAAGCAGCATCAGTATGGATGCAGCACCCAGTTTTGACCAGGTAGCGCCGCCCAGACTGCCCATGCTCCAGAAGGTGAGCGTTCGCAACTGAAAGTCATCAGCCATGTAAGTCAGCAAGCCAGTAACGGCCGAACTCAGCGACCCCACGGCTATTCCTGCCAGCAACAGGGTGGTCACGGCAGTCCGACCACCACGATGAGCCAGACGATAGACCAGCAAGGTAACGCAGACACCCCCGACGAATGCGGCCAATGGCAGTAGCCAGGCCCCTGCGAACCGAGCCAGTCCCTGCAACACGCTGCCGCTGAGAACAATGACACTGACAGCACCCAGAGCTGCACCGCTGGATACCCCCACCAGAGCAGGATCGGCCAGAGGGTTGCGAAACAGACCCTGCAAGGCTGCTCCACACATGGCAAGACTGGCCCCCACCAGCACACCCATGAGCACACGCGGCAGGCGAATGCTCTGCACGACAGCCACGTGGGTACTGGAGTACTCAGCCGAGCCATTCAGTCCCGGAATCTGCAACAGGATACCGAGCACATCACCAACAGCTACCTGCACGGCACCGATGGCCAGTGCCGATATTGCACTTGCCAGCAGCAGCAAACACAGCAACGGTAGCACCAGATAGCGTCTGTTCGCCAGATTCCAGCTGCTCCGGTCGACTATCAGGCGAAGCATTGGCCAGCGAGAGCTCCGGGGTCCGTTATCCGGGCAAGCTCGTTCACGCAACAGATTCTTGAGCGGGATGTCGCTCATTGTGCGCCAGGAATCGGAAACAGCTGACTGGCCAGATCCTGCAGCGCCTGACCGGTACGCGGACCAAAACCGAGAAAACGCAAGGCATCCAGCACCAGTATGCGCGAATGTCTGCCAGCTGGCGTCAGAGCCACACCCGGCAGGGCCAACACTGACTGCTGAGTGGCTTCACGATTCCTGTCCGTATCATGCTGCACCACCAGAATGAATTCAGGTGCGGCCTCGATGATTGATTCTGCATTGACCAGTTTGTATCCATCATGGTCCGACATGGCATTCAACGCGCCGGATAATGCAATCATGGCGTCGGCCGATGTACCGTTGCCTGCAGCCATCGAGGAACCGGCATCCACTCCCAGCAGAAACATCACGCGCGGTGCCGTGCGCCCTTGCACCAGCTGCGCAACGGCGTCCAGCTCATCCTGTATGGATGCAATCAACTGTTCAGCCTCGGATATTCGTTCATGAGCGCGCGCGATGGCACGAATGCGCTCGTACAAACCCTCTATCGTGTAGTCGCGCGAGAACTGCTCGATCCGGACACCAGCATCCAGCAACTGTTGCAGTACCTCCGGAGGCCCGGCATCGGCAGTAGCCAGCACGGTATCGGGCGACAAGGACAGAATACCCTCGGCCGACAAGGCTCGCTGATACCCCACCTGCGGCAACTCGGCCGCTGCTGGTGGCCATTGACTGGTGGTATCCACACCGACGAGCAGATTCTGCAGATCCAGCGCATGGAGAATTTCCGTCAGTGACCCCGCGACAGACACCAACCGTGGAGAACCCTCATCCGCCTGTGCCGCGGCGGTATGCGTGAGCGTCAGCGATGAGACCAGCAGCAGAATGCTCCGCAGTAACCTGACCATACGCACCATCAGGCATCACCTGCCAGCGCCTGACCCCTCGGCGACTCTCTGCCAAGTACAGGTTCCCGGAGCGAGGATGCCGCCGTCGCTGTGGCTTCTTCCTGCAATGAGTCCAGTCGGTAGCCCTTGAAGGTGAACACCTGAGAAAGCTCGTTGATGTACCGCCCTGCCAGAGGCTTGATGCGGACCAGACGAGAATCCGGCCTGAGTCGCACGATATCCATGAAGGACCCCAGGCGATCCTGAAATGCCACCATGATGCGTGTGTATTGATAGCCTCGCGGCACGGTTGTGGCATTCCCCCGGATACTCAATTGCCGACGAGAGAATGTCTGCGGGCAATGAATCTCATCTTCGAGGAACATCAGATTGACCTGACCGTCACCCAACTGACTGCCTCCCCCTGCCATTCCCTGATTCAGATAGACATGGAAGTCTTCATCCAGCTGAATGAACGGTGAACTGCCAAGATCCAGCTCTTCGGTTTCACGCGACACTGCCAGCTGAACACTCTGGCAGCGGCTACGGAAGTCGTCGCAGTCTCGACGCACGGCACTCAGATCACTCTCCAGGTAGCTCATGACATCATCTCCATGGATTCGCCTCTCTATCATTCAACCGTTGCGTAACGCAACGTGACGATGCCACTGGTACCCGCTTCATCGTAGTAACTCAACAGTTGCAACTTGTAGATTCCCTCTCCGGTATCTACGGCATAAACCCGATAGTTCGGCCAGATACGATGATTGCCATCCAGGTTGTAGGCATACCAGCTGCTGTTGCTGAACACTCCGCCGGACACGTCCTCGAACCAGGTGGGAACCGCTGCCGACGAATTGAAGTCTGCAATGGATTCGGTGGCAATCGGGCCGAAGGCCGCCCCTTCGGTACCACTACCCCGGACTTCCCCGCCATTGACCCAGGCATTCCAGCTGCGATCTCCAGCGGTGATTTCGAACTGCAGGTCCCAGGCTTCGGCCTGAGCATTGCAATCCACTTCCACCATCTGTTCGAAGTCGTAACAGACACTTCCCCCCTCACCGCCGATACTTGCGGTCCAGACAACCGGCGAGGCGGCAAAAGCATTCTCACCGCTGTTCTGAATGAACATCTCGATGCTGATCTGCTGAGCTGACTGATCGATATCGGTGACATGCAGTCTTGCGAAGCTCTGACCATCGGCGCCTCTGACTACATACCAGGCATTGTCATTGGGATTCACCGTATGATCGGCAGGGTTGTACAACCACCAGCTCGCCTCCTCGTCAATGCCACTTCCATCGATGGCAGCCACATCACTGTCAGCTTCAAACGTCAGCAGAGATGAGTCGATGGAGCGTTGCAGCGCCGGCAACTCACTGTCTGCAGTCGCAGCGCTGAAAACCGCCAGATCGGCTTCGCCTTCTTCATCGTAGAAACGCAACTGTGCATCGGCCAGCGCAGCAGTCACCGTTCCCGGACCGGAAGCACCGCCATTGGTTCGTACATCAACGCGCTTCAGAGCAACGTCCCATTGCGTTGACAAACTGGCTTCGGCGTCTGTCAATTCGAGAATCTGCCCACTATCCAGATCCAGATAGGCCCATTTGTTCGCCGCATCATCCTCCGCCGCACCAAATCCACCCGCACTGGCATCCAGAGTCAATGTTGTCGTACCGGTATCGGCGTCGACTCCTCCACTGTCATCGCCATCAGCACCGGCATCACCTGCTGGCGTTTCCTGTTCCACCACGGGATCACTGTCGGAAGTACAGGCGCTGATCATTGTGGCACTCAGTGCCAGAAGCAGTAGCCTGGCGGATGCAGCGGAAGCCAAGCGTGTAGCAGGAATATCAGCTTGTCGAATTTTCATGATGGCAGTGCCCGTATCGAGTTGAATGAGTTGTTGCTAGAGTGAATAACGCAAGCCGCTATAGATGTAACGCCCCTCGGATGGGCGAAAATCCTGACCTGCATTGTCGGGGTCCTGATGTTCGTCGAGCAGATTGTCGATGCCCGCAAACCACTTGAACCGCCGACCAACAGGCTGGTTGAAACGCAGTCCGAGGGTGGCGTAGCCCGGCGAGCGAATCTCGTTATCGGCGTCAACATACTCATGGCTCTGCCAAGCAGCCTTCAGGCTGGCAGTCGAGCGCAGACCCGGTAGTGTCCAGTTGAGAGCAATATCGACCTGGTGTTCGGGACGCCTGGTCAGATCCAGCCCTGTCGCGGAGTCCGTGGCAAGCAGCCAGGTATAGGCAGCATCGACAGACAGTCGATCACTCAGTCTCTGCGCCAGATTCAGCTCGACCCCGCGAGTCGTGGCTGCATCGACATTGCTGTAGCGATAGACCTGCAACTGCTGCCCAGCACTGGCTTCTGCATCGATACTGGTCGTGATCAGATTGCGAAAACGGTTGTAGAACACGGCAATCTCTCCACGCGTGGTTCGACTGGCCGACATTTCGAAGCCAAGCTGCAGGCTGTCGGATTCTTCGGGTTCCAGCTCGGTGTTACCCAGCACCACGTAACCATTGGCACTGTGATCGAACAGGAAGTAACGCTCCTTGAGGTTAGGTACCCGGTATCCACTGCCCAGACCAAAACGCAAGCGTGGATTGAGCGATGACAGAAACTGCGGGACATACAGGACGTTGATCTTGGGTGCGACATGAGAACCGAAATCACTGTCCTGCTGCCACCTCAAACCGGGCAGGAACTCCCAATGTTCGCCTGCGAAGACACTGTTCTGAACAAAGAACTCACCATTCTGATGATCGGCACCGGGAACGATTTCATCGATCTGCAGGAACCGGCTGCCTTCAGCCCTTTCCTGTTGCTGCTGCAGACGGGAATCGAACAATGCCGCGCCCATGGTCCATTGCTGGTTCTGGCCGAAGGGCATGTCGAACTGTACTTCTGCCTTGAAGGTTTCGATGTTCGCCTCGCGCTTCTGATCAAGCAGTGAGGTGGACACGACATCCTGCCTGGTCGTATCCTCGAATTGCTCACTCATCAGAAACGCCTTGAGCGAACGTCCTCCGGCAAGCTCGCTGCGCCAGGAGAGCGTCTGGTTGAAACGTGTGGCATATTCGGCATCGAGCTTGAGGATGTCGCCCTGCCCCGGTGTAAAGGTACTGAAGTCCCTGCTCACATCCTCTTCGTACCAGCTGGAGCTGTATTCGAGACGTCTGTATTCGTCCAGCTTCATGCCCAGCGTACCCACCAGGTTGATCTTGCTGCCTCTGTCCCCGCCAAAGGAGTAGCTCGATGGATCCAGATCAAACCCATCGGCATCCCGGATATCGAGTGAAAAAGAGCCATCGAATTGCGCTCGAGACGCACTGAAACCTGCACTGACATGACGCTGGTCCAGCAAGCTGTTGCCTGGCAGACGCTTGTCACCATGACTTCCTGTGTCCAGCTGTAGCTGATAGGCCAAGGGGGCGTCAGGCTGACGAGTGATGACATTGATCACGCCGCCCATTGCGGCACTGCCATACAGCGCCGAGACAGCACCCTTGACGATTTCGATGCGATCGACATCGGCAATGGCGATCTGGGTCAGGTCCACCGTGGAACCGCTGGATGCACTGACCGGTTTGCCATCGATCAGAATCAGCACTCGGTCGGAATCCAGGCCTTGCAGCCAGACCTCCTTGCCACTCTTGCCGTGGATGTCCTTCAGCAGCAGCCCCGGTTGATGTTGCAAGGCCTCTGACAGATCTCGCGCGTGACTGCTTTCCAACGCTTCGCGATTGATGACTTCGGTACGCACGGGAACATCCAGCAGTTTGCGTTCAGTACGCGTACCAGTGATCACCATGGTGTCCAGCACCATGGGATCGGTATTCGAATGGACAGTGCAGGGGCCGAGTACCACGGCAATCGTGGCGCACAGTCGCACTCGCCGCCGGTCAAGCATGAGCGATCCAGAACATTTGGTGGATTGTCTGGCTGGCGGACGTCGAAACATCTGCTGGCTGCTGATCGCCGACAGGGGTGAAAGATTCCAGTGCGCCGACGATTGATGAGAATAGTAATGCAAATGAGAACTTTTCTCAACAATAGATGCACGTATTTTGTCCAGGCGAGTGGCACCTGGCTTGCTTGATCACTCACAGACAATGGCCGTTGCCGCACCAGCCCCTACAAGACTCGTTCACGCTCATGATCGTACGATCCACGCTTGTCAAAGCAACGGTAATGGCCTTGTGGGCCACCAGCACACTGGGAAGCCCCACCGTTCACGCAGACATCCACCTGTTCGAAGCCGTCAATGACTTCCCCGTCATCGACGCCGGAGAGGTTCCGTATTACTCGGAGGCACCCAGACGAGCATCACTGGCCATCAATGCCGCCAGAGAGGACTTTCGCAACCGATTTGCTCGGGCAACCTTGCAGTACGAAGGAGAATCCGATTTCTACGACATCACTCTGACTGCCCTGGCCGAGCTCGATGGCGAGGCAGAGTATCGTGTTCTGGTCAATGATGTTCTGGTAGGCACTGCCATCAATCCGGAAGTCGATATCGACTACACGCCGATTCGACACACCTTCGAGGATATCGTGGTCCCCCATGGTGCCACCATTGCGGTGGAGTCCCTGGCCAACACCAATGGCAAGATTCCGGAAGGCGATGGCACGGCCTTCGCCAGAGGGCGCTGGACAACACTGGAATTGGACAATGGCGATGCCGGAACCGGAGCCTCCGACGAAGTTGACCTGACTCTCGACGCCTCCATCGACACCAACGAAGTACAAGTCGGCGACGTGTTCACAGTCACCCTGGAGATCAGCAACCGCGAAGGCAGTGCTGTGGCAACCAGTCCGCAATTGGCTCTGACGCGCCCCCGTGCCGAGATAGCATTGACCAGTGAGAACATGTCGGCTTGTGTGGAAGACGGCAACGATATCATCTGCGAACTGAGCGAACTGGCCGCAGGCGACAGCCGAACGGCGTCATTGGATCTGCAGGCACTGGCCGCCTCACCGAATGCCCTGCTGCGTGCCACGATCACTACCGATCAGGATGAACTGGACCCGGAAGACAATGTGGTCACGCTGTCCTTGAGTATCAGTGATGACTCTGACAACAATGACAATTCCGCGCCAGATACGGATTCAGCGGATGACACCGACAATGAAACGCCTGATAGCGAAGAGCCGGACAATCAGCAAACACCGGTCGAGCCAGGTGGCAACGAGCTGACCGACACCGATATCGATGACGGCATGGCTGGCAATCGCTCTGGTGGCGGCGCAGTGTCAGTCTGGATCATTCTATTGCTGAGCTTCATGAGTGCCGGAAGCCGCGGCGTGCGCCTCAGGTGCTCGCCCAGCTTCGCATCAGATTGTGATAGATGCCGGTCAAACGACTGACGTCTTCATCCTCCGACCCCTTGTCAAGGGTAATCGACTGCACGCTCTGATCAAGATCGTACAGAATCTCGCGCTGCTGATTATCCCGTATCAGACTCTGGATCCAGAATACCGAACAGATTCGAGCACCTGCCAGAACAGGATTGACGCAATGCAGGCTGGTTGACGGATAGAGCACGAGATCCCCTGCTTCCAGTTTCACTTCCTGCGTACCGAACCGCGTGTCGATCACCAGCTCTCCACCGTCGTAGTCTTCAGGCTGTGACAGGAACAGCGTGGCTGACAGGTCCGTGCGGATCTGCCCGCCTCCCGGCATGCCCATGATGGCACTGTCGACATGAGCACCGTACTGGCCCCCTCCGGTATAACGGTTGAATTTCGGCGGCAGGATGCGACTGGGCAAGGCGGCGGACACGAACTGTGGATGAGCATGAAGCCTGTCCAGTATGACGTTGCCGATGCCACGTGCCAGATCGATGCGATCATCCAGATGCTGATTGGTCTTGACGCCGGCAGCCTGCGAACCCGCCGACAACTTCCCATCCACCCAGCTACTGTCTGCCAGCTGCTTACCGAAAACCAGCGCTTCTTCGCAAGTGAATACCTTTTCGATGACTAACAGCACCTGAACGTTCCCCTGCCTGTAACGAGTGTCATGACTGCATCAATAGTGACCTGTCAACGCTGACGGTCCGATGGCATCCAGTGTAGGGCATCCCGACAGTGCCATGCAGATTTCCAGCTCATCTCGCAGCAGCTTGATCATATGTGCAACGCCCAGTGCTCCGGCAACAGCAAGAGCAAAGACCTGCGGACGCCCCAACAGAACCGCATCGGCTCCCAATGCCAGTGCCTTGAAGACATCTGTCCCGCGACGTATGCCACCGTCAAGCAATACTGAAAATTCCTCCCCGACTGCGGCTCGGATGGAAGCCACGACCTCGATGCTGGCTGGCACCGTATCCAGGCAGCGTCCACCGTGATTGGAAACGATCACACCTTGCAGTCCCTGCTCCACACAACCGAGCGCATCATCGGGGTGCATGACCCCCTTGATCAGAATCGGCAGCGAAGTCTGATTGCGCAACCACTGGATGTCCCGCCAAGTGGGCGCTTCGCTCATCAGCCCCTGGAAAATGACACTCTGCCCTGAATTCAATGAACGCTGCTCCACGACCGGTTGATCGACCAGGTTTGCCTCGACAACCGCCGGGGGCAAGCTGAAGCCTGCACGCTGAATGCGGTTACGTGCACCATTGACAGGAGCGTCGACCGTCACCACCACGGCCTCGAAGCCGGCAGCCTCTGCACGCCTGAGCAATTCCAGCGTGAACCCTCGGTCCTTGTGGAAATACAACTGAAACCATTTGTGGCTTGGCAGTCTGGCAGCGATGCTCTCCATCGGCGCCGATGACAATGTGCTCGCCACCATGCAGGCCTCCATCAATGACGCCGCTTCAGCCGTTGCCAGTTCCGCCTCCTCGTGCACCAGCGCCTGATGGGCAACCGGCCCCAGCAGGATGGGATGGCGAAATCTCTGACCCAGCACCCGACACTCGGTATTGCCATTCGAACAATCTCTCAGTATGCGAGGCTGTATGGTGGACTCATCGAACGCTGCTCGGTTTCTGGCCAGCGTGCGTTCATCAGCACAGCCACTGGCCAGATATTCATACACATCGTGCGGCAGGATCTTCTTAGCATGACGCTGATAGTCCTCCAGGCACACCGTACCCGGAGGAATCGAACGTTCCGTCTTGTCAGGAGTTCGTTGCATCAACTCAGAATTCGTAGTTGACACTCAGGCGTGCATTCAGCGCATCCCCCTTGTAGGCAAACGCACCACTGCGATAACCGGCAAGGTAATAGTCCTTGTCGGTGACATTGCCCACGTTCAGCCGTACGGACAGCTGCTTGCTGTATTCGTAACTGGAGAACAGATCGAGCACGGTATAGGACGGGATTTCGTAGGAATAGGCACCGGTGTCGGCGCTGAAGCCCGCCGCGGAATCTGGCTGTCCCACATACATGCCATCGGAATAGGTCAGCGTACCGCCCACAGCAATGGAAGGCGTGACCTTGTAGCGAAGCTGAGCATAGGCACTGTTGTCAGAGAAATTGCTCAGCACCTTGCCTACCGAATCTTCGTCATACGACGCCAGTACTTCAGAGTCCATGATCGCCACACCGGCAGCAGCACTGAGCGACTCCGTGATATTGCCTGCCAGAGAAAACTCGATGCCACGAACGCGGTTCTTGCCGGTATTGAGCGTACCCAGGGATTCGTAGTCATCCCCGACACTTTCCATGACATCACTCTTTGTCATCTGAAATACAGCCACTGTCGCAAGCAGCTTGTCATCAAACAGATCCCACTTGGTGCCCAGCTCGATGTTCTGCGTTGTCTCGGGCTCACTTTCGGTTACCTGATCGGTGTCGCCACACAAGCCACCATAACCGCAGTTGCCGCCCAGATCGGATTCCCCGCCGTTGATGTTGGAAGAGGTACTGTAGTTGGCATACACATTCCCCTCTTCGGCAACCCTGTATACGACGCCCAGATGCCCGTTCCACAGGACATCATCGTATTCGTAGTCCGTCAGGGTGACTTCACCCGTGGTGTTGTCGGTGCTGCGCAGGGTATTCGTATAATCGAAGCTGTCCATGCGAACACCGAAAAACCCGGTAAATCGATCGGTGAAATCGATGGTATCCATGGCCGACAACGAGAAAGTGCTGATACTGAAGTCGGAATCGTATTCACCTCGGGTGATCTCCCGTCCCATCAGATCGCTCAGATTGTCCACGACGTTGCCATTGGCATCGTAAATACAGTAGCTCGGAGAAGCCCCGTTTCGACCTGATGTCACACAATTGGTGTCTCCGGTATTGTTGACCTGATACACACCATTGAGCACATCCGTCTTGCTGAACTCGGCGCCGAACACGAACTGATGAAGCTGATTGCCGATATCGGCATCCACGAACAGGCTGACCTGATCAGCGAAATAGTCGATCTCCTGCCAGCCCTGATGCGTACTCAGACTGACAGTGGGCGCGCTGGGTGCATCCGGATCGGACTCATCACGTGTGGTTCCGCGCGCGCCTGTCATCACATAACCGTTATCGGTTGTGCCATATCGAAAGGCGTTTTCCACACGTACAGAATCGGTGAACTCATAGGCCCCACGCAAGGTTCCGACCTTGACGGTGGATTCGAGAAAGTCCTGATTCTGCAGATAGACAGGCAGATCATCAACGGGCTTGCCGCCGTTCGGCTCGATGTAGGTACCCAGGTCCGGCTTGTCCTCGGCATTCAGGTAATAGAAGTCGGCCATCATCGAAAATCTGTCCCCGGTATCGTAACCGGCTGACAGTGCCAGACCCTGTCGATCCTTGCTGGCTGGTTCTCGATCGGGTACATCACTGGTTCCCAGCAGGACATTCGCCCGGACGGCAACTTCATCATTGATGCGCTGATTGGAGTCAACGGTTATACGGCCGTAGGAATCGGTTCCTATCCCGCCTTGCAGTTTGGTGAAGTCGTAGTCGGTACTGGCCTGCTTGGTAATGCTGTTGACGGCCCCCCCTGTGGAGCCACGACCTGCAAAGGTAGAGCTGGGCCCCTTGGTGATTTCCACCTGCTCCACCGCAAAGCTTTCACGAATCGTCATGCCCGGATCATGCAGGCTGTCAACAAAGACATCGCTACGTGCCTCATGACCGCGGATGATGTAGCGATCGCCGAAGGCGTTACCGTTTTCACCGGTACCCAGAGTGATGCCTGGTACTGCGGCCAGCTGATCCCGCAGATCGGTCTTGCCCGATTCCTGAAGCTGAGTTTGCGTCAGCACCTGAATGGTCTGTGGGGTATCGGCCAGATCCTTGACATGACGTGAATCACCGGAGACCTTCGCCTTGTACGGAGCTCCATCCTCGGCATAGGGATTGGTATCACTGGTGCGATCCTTGAGTTCCAGCTTGTCGAGCACCAGCGTGTCTTCTTCACTGTCGACACTCTGGCTCTGCGCCATGGCCAGAGAGGTACACATCAGTGCAGAAACCCCGACGGCCAGTGAACGTCTTGCAATTCCGCCTGTCACAGAGGTACTGCCATAGGCCAGACGAGCTGGTTTTCTGACAGTTGAATTGCGTTGCTCATGCTGCCCACGGGGGCTCGGACCCTGGTCAGCGTTTATATCACTCATCGTTCTTTCCTTGCTCAGTTGGTGTTGGTTATCAGTGAGTATTCGATGGGAAT
This sequence comes from uncultured Granulosicoccus sp., assembly GCA_947495035.1. GTDB lineage: Bacteria > Pseudomonadota > Gammaproteobacteria > Granulosicoccales > Granulosicoccaceae > Granulosicoccus. Next base: position 92,843 of record CANLXI010000024.1, on the reverse strand, counting down.
CACCAGTTTCAGCGTTTCCCGATTCATGAAATCCGGTATTCGCGGCAACGGTGACGCCTCCGCGATCAATTCAAGTGCAGCCTTGTCGAGTCGTGCATATCCGGAACCCTGCCTGACCGACGCATCGCTGACCTCACCGTTGCGATTGATCCGGAAACTCAGTTGCACGACGCCCTCCTCCTTGCGTCTCTTGGACTTGAGCGGATAGCGATGAAACTGCTTCAACCAGGCATTGATCTGCCCCAGATAGGCTTGCGGATCTCCCTTGGTACCTTCTGCCCGCGTATCTGACGCCGAACCCGTATTGGCGACCGCGGCTGTCTGCCTGACTGGCGACTCTGCATCACTGGGCGCATCTTGCTGCTGGTTGGGTGCGTCCGCCGTCTCCACTTCCGGCTCTGGCTCTGGCTCTGGCTCTGGCTCTGGCTCTGGCTCTGGCTCTGGCTCTGGCTCTGGCTCTGGTTCCGGTTCCGGTTCCGGTTCCGGTTCCGGTTCCGGTTCCGGTTCCGGTTCTGGTTCCGGTTCTGGTTCTGGTTCTGGTTCCGGTTCCGGTTCCGGTTCTGGTTCCGGTTCTGGTTCTGGTTCTGGTTCTGGTTCTGGTTCCGGTTCTGGTTCTGGTTCTGGTTCTGGTTCCGGAGTGACCGGGCTTGGCTTGTCTACTGCTTCCTCCGGGTTCTTCTCCGTGTCGGAAAGCGACTCCGGCTCCACCTCTGCCTCTGCTACGGCATCCAGTTCCGGCTCATCGCTCTCTTCATTCGTCAGTTCAGCTGCCGCCACGGTTTCCTGGTAGTTGCCGATCATGCCTAGCCCGACACTCACCCCCACTTCGCCAGGCCCTGCGACGCCATAGTCGGCTTCAGGCTTGTAGGCCAGCAAACCGAAGGCAAGAGCCAGGTGCAACAGCAGAGCCAGCAAGCCTGCTGCTAGCCATTTGAATACACTCACGAGATCAGCTTCCGGATTTTTCAGTCAGCAGGCGAATACTGCCAATCCCCGATTGCCGCAGGCCATCGAGCAGGACACCCAGATCCGCAGCCTTGACATCCCGATCAGCCTTGATCAACAGCTGTTCGGCGTTCGCATATCGCTCACCCGACAGCGCACGCTGTAAATCACTGAGGCTCATCGCCACACCATCCAACTGAATTTCATTCTGACGGTTGATTTGCACATCGACCACCGGTGGCGTATTGACCTCCATGTCCGCGGCCACAGGTGGTCGTATATCACTGCCATCCTGTGGCTGAATCTGCCCGGCGACCATGAAGAAAATCAATAACAGAAAAACGATATTGATCAGCGGAATCATGTTCTCGTCGCTCGACGACTTGCGCCGAGAAACCGATCGAAGCTGATCCGGAGATTGCAGGTAATCTGACACGGCTTTCAGTCCACCTCGGCCGACAGGACTTGCCCAAGCGTGACGCGGGAAAGGCCAATCCGATTCAGGCGTTCTATCGCCTGCACCATGGTCTGCACATCGGCGTCACCTGCAGGCAGTAGCGACAGGGGTCGAGACGCATCCATCCGTGCCAGCAATCGTTCATCGCTCATCACCTGCGCTGGGGATACGGATCGATCCAGCAACTCACCATCGGCCTGCAACAGCAGCACCTGTGCATCACCGGTTCCACCACCACCGGCTCCCTGAGTCTGAAATTCGAAATAGCCGAACCGACTGAATGACGATGTCAACATGAAGAACATGAGCAATATGAAGACAACATCGATCAATGCGGTCAGGCTTATCCTGCGCGACTTGCGTCGGACAGCCAGTACCGAATTCACGACACCGCTCGCTGCAGTGGTTTGCGTGAAACAACGACAGACTCCGGCTTCTGTTTATGCGCGACCAAGGAACTCAGCACATCAACATCGTTCTGCAAGCTGCCCGCCTGCACTTCCAGCTTCCGCTCGAACCAGCTATGCGCAATGGATACCGGGATGGCAACAGCAAGGCCGACAGCCGTGGTCAGCAGTGCCTGCCAGATGCCGCCGGACAGAATGGCCGGATTGACCTGGGCACCGGCACTCTCCATCGCTCGAAACGCCTCGATCATGCCGAGCACAGTACCGAACAGCCCCAGAAGCGGTGCCAGCATGGCGATGACTTCCAGAATCCTCAAATGCGATTCCTGTCGCGCCAGCCCCAACCTCGCCCGGCGCAGGGCCTCTTCTCGTATTTCCGTTGCCGAATACTCGCCACTGGCCTGCATCTTCAACGCGTGACTCAGCAAGATAGCGCGAGGATTGGATTGACCATTGACCAGCATTTGCGCTTCCAGCGGTTGATCGGCCTGCAGAAGTGCCATGGCCTTGTCCACCACATTGCCAGGTCGTTGTCGCAAAGCGATCAGTTGGCCGAGCTTGAGCAGAATGACTGTCAGCGCCAGCAATGAGAACGCGATCAGCAGCCAGACGACCGGCCCACCCGTAACCAGCATGCTCAGCAGACTGTCGAGGGTGCTCTGTGGCATCGGCGCGCTTGTCAATGCATCAGGCTGAACGGATTCTGCTAGATCGGATGGATTCAAAACGTAGTTCTCTTGATAGCACTAATGATAATCGTTCGCATTCTAATTACCGTTACCTCGACGTGTCAAGGTCTGCACAAGAATTCATGAAATAACGTTGTCCCTGCCAGACAGACTGGCGATGCTGACCTTAGCCAGTTCAGCGTTACGCTGGAGCCCTGTCAGTACCGTGCGATCGCATGGAGAGATACGTGCGGACAGCTATCAGCGTGTCAGCCGCTCGAGAGTCAAACGATGGAGGCAACCGGACTGCGGGTACGGACAGCTCGCAATGCCCTTGTGTCTGTGCACCAGGAGATTCAATCTCAGGCAGGTGTTTCTGCCTGGGTAGTCAGAGCTGCGCGCAGGCAGTCAATGCAGGCACCCATTGCAGGTGCTGCGGAGCAGGAAGTGATTTCGCAAAGGATCGACTGGTCAGCCCCTCATCGGGGACTGACCAGGTCAATGGCGGCTGCTACAGGAAGATCGTGATGATCGACGGCCAGACCAGCAGTACGCTCAATGCCAGCAATTGCAGCCCGATGAAAGGCAGGAAGCCTCGGAAGATATCGGTCAGAGAAATATGTGGAGGCGCTACCGACTTCAGGTAGAACGCTGCCCCACCGAATGGAGGTGACAGGAAACTCACTTGCATGTTCATGCAGAACAGTACACCGAACCACACGGACACATGTTGTGGATCAAGCTGACCGATGAAGCCGATCTCTTCCACTGGCATGGCTTTGACGATTGGCAGAAACACCGGAATGATCAGCAACACGATGCCGACCCAGTCCATGAAGGCCCCCATGAACAACAGGATGAGCATCATGGTGAGCAGTACCAGAAAGGTTGGCATGTTGGCGTCCACGATGAGTCCGGCAATATAGGTAGGCCCGCCAGCCAGTGTGTAGGCACCTGAGAGCGCCGCAGCACCGATGGTCACCCAGATGATGGTGCCGGTAGAGCGAAGGGTACGCATCAGACTGTCCCACAGGAGCCCGACTGAAGCTTCACCACGCAACAGGGCAATGACGAATACGGCCAGTGCTCCCATGCCTGCCGCCTCGGTGATTCCGGTAACACCGCCATATATCGAACCAAGCACGATACCGATGATGGTCACAGGCGCCAGCAAGCCCTTGCCATGTGCCCACCCCTTGAATGAGCGCTCACGTCCGATGACTAGAAATATGACAACCAGGCCAAGGACCATGACTCCGCCAAGGTACGGCAGGTGAGAACTCATCCCCAGCCACAGAGGCCCTTCGTCTTCAGACAGATTGGCATTGACGCCGGTTACTGTATAGATGGCCGCTCGCGCAAACAGCAGCGTGGCCAGTCCCGTCACCACGATGGCCAGAAAGCCGAGAAACATGCTGCGCTTCTCTGCCCCTTCGGGATCTTCCGGGCCGGGCTCCGGCAATGGTGCCAGAGACGGGTTCATGCGAGTACGAATGATGATGTAGATGATGATGAAACTGGCCAGCATGAAGCCTGGCAGAAAGGCCCCGGTGAACAGGGACTTGATGGAAGTTTCAGTGATCAGTCCGTAGATGATCAGGACGATCGATGGCGGAATCATGGTGCCCAGAGAACCGGAGGCACAAATGGTACCAATGGCCAGATTCTGGTCGTAACCCAGACGCAGCATCTGCGGTAATGCAATGAGGCCGAGCAGGACAATCTCGCCGCCGATGATGCCGGACATGGCTGCCAGCAACACGGCCATCACCGACGTGACGATGGCAATACCACCGCGAACACGGCTGAGCCAGAAATCCAGCGAGTCGTACATGGATTTTGCAACTCCGGAGCGCTCCAGCAGAGATGCCATGAATATGAACAATGGCACGGAGATCAGCACGTATTCGGTCAACAGGTCGAATATCTTCTGCGCCAGGATGTACAACGGCCCGGTACCGGGCCTGCCAGTCAGCAAACCATCACCGAAGCTCATGGGGTCAGTAAGCAGCGTGGGCTCGAACTTCATGATCATGACCACCAGCGCGAGAACCGCCGACGCCAGCCCAAGAGGCATGCCGATCGCCAGGAACAGCAACATCCCGACAACCAGTACGAGAGAAATCGTTCCTACGTCCATCAGACTTTACCTACGCTGCGTTTGATTGCTTCGAGCTCCTCTTCATCGATGTCGACAAGTCCACCGCGCTCCTCTGCGGTGAGATTCCAGTCGGCAATCAGATTCGCGGCAGCCTGGATGGCAATGAGCACTACCATGATGAGAATCATGGGTTGAATGGTGGCCGGAATGGGAGGATCGAAGGCGGTACCGAACATTTCCCATTTATAGAATTTGGTAACGAAGATCTGTTTGAAGCTGCCAAAGACCATGAAGAAGGCAAAGAACCAGATGAATGCAACAGAGATGATGTCGAATACGTGTTGCAGCCAGCGCGGCACCACGTCATACAACAGGAAGATCCTGATATGGCAACGCTGCTGCATGGCATACAGTCCGGATAACAGGAAGACGTAGCCGGCAATCCACAAGGTCAGTTCGTTCGCCCAGAGAGTCGGCGCCTCGAACACATAACGCAGGAACACCTCATAGAGCATGATGCAGGTCAGCGACAGGATGAGCAGCATGGTGACCCGACCGATGAACAGCGCAAATCGATCGATTGGCCGCCAGTAATCGTATTCCATGTGAGCACAACGCACGGTGCGCATGCCGATGATCAGCAACACGGGAATCATCACGACTGCGGCCCAGTCCAGTGGATCAGCGTAGCCGCCGAAAAGACCAGCCATGTCGGGCGTGACATCCTTGCGATAATGCAATTCTGCCAGTTGCTGCGTCAGGCTTTCACTGGCGGGCGGCAAGAGATCCAGCAGAAATGCCGGTGTGTGCCAGGTCGCCCAACCCGCACAGAGAATAAACGCGATGGGAACCAACCATTCAATAAAGCTGCCGCTGTCATCATCCATTAGCTACATCCAGATTCATGTGAAATCGGGTCGAAAGAAATAGTGGGAAGGAAAAGAGTGGCAGGCCCGCAACGGGCACTGCCACACGGGTTGGAACCCGACAGGAAGTCGGATGCCTACTGCATTGCACCCAGACTCTTCAGGAATGCAACATGGCTATCCAGCAGTTTCTTGGACTCCGGTGTTGTCGCAAACTCGACCCAGGCTGACTGAACAGCATCGCGGTATTGTGCCAGATCCTCTGGTGCCCACTCATAAATATTCACGCCTTTTTCTTCCAGATCCTTCTTGGTCTGGGCGTTCTTTACTTCATTGATGGTGGCGTTCTTCAGAGCCAGGGCCTGCATGCCCACTTTCATGATGGCCTTGTGATGTTCAGGCATCTCATCCCAGATATCCTTGCGGCAGGCAAGATGGTCAGCCGGCATGGAGTGAAAGCCCGGATAGTTGGCGTGCTCGGCAATGTCATACAGACCCATGCCCATGTTGTTTGTCAGGTTGGCGGCATCCGCACCGTCAATGATGCCGGACTCCAGAGCCGTGAACACTTCGTTGAAGTCCATCACTACCGGCGATGCTCCCAGGTTCTTGAACACCAGGGTTTCCATGCCCGGAGGCGAACGGAACTTCCAGTTTTTCAGGTCTTCGACACCACGGATAGGCTTGGTTGATGCCAGCGATTCCGGACCGGGAATCCACCAGCCGACAAATTCCATGTCGTAGGCGTTGTACAACTCATTGATGCTGGCATAGCCGTCACCATGCAGCAACCAGGCAAGTTGCTGATAAGGGTTGCCGTAGCCACCCATGAGGTCGCCGGCAAACTGAAACGCCGGGTTCTTGCCTGTCTGATAAGCCCCACCTGTCATGTCACAATCGAGGATGCCGGTAGCGGCAGCATCGAAAGTTTCAGTGGACTTGACCACCGCAGATGAATAGAACATTTCGATCTGTATTTCACCATTGGACATGGCGGTGATATCGTCAACGAATTCCTTGGCCAGTTCCCCGGACAGGGTTTCCGGAGAGAAATGCGTCTGGATGCGCAGCTTGGTATCTTCCGCACTTGCAGTACCAGACGCCATGGTGAGCGCCAGTGTGGCAACGCTGGTCGCGGCCAGTGTTCCTACACTCTTGAAATTCTTGTGCATACTATTCCTCACTATATTAACGAGATGAAAAATCAGAACAGGCACGTCTGGCCTGAGCCTGACTGGTGGTAGTCTTTCGACCGGATCTGGAAACGCTGGCTCACTGGACATCGCGAGCTGGCTCGACAGGCTGACATGATCAGACCGCCGCAATCACTGCATTGATACGACAAACTGCATCCTTGATGAGAAAGGCCATTCTGGCCTTTGCCTCCTCACTATTGCCACGGATAATGGCATCACTGACTGCCTCGTGAAACGGCAGAATTATCAGAATGGTGTCTCTGTCCGGGTTCGTCAGGCGAATGCTGGACAACAACGCCGAATAGATGATTCCAGCCAATGCCAGCAGGAATTCATTGTGTGCGGCCCGTAATACAGCTCGATGAAATCGGGCATCGGCGACCACGAATTTCCTGGGATCATCCACTTCATCCTGCATGGCATTGATGGCACTGCCAATTTCATCCAATTCTGCAGGGGTGGCCCTCTCAGCTGCCCAGAATGCTGCCTGAGGTTCGAAGAGCTGCCTGGTCTCGGCCAACTGCAAAAGCATGGCGGGATCAGCAGGTACCGACAACTGCCAGGCCATGACGTCATCATCCAGCAAGCCCCATTCCTCGCGAGGCTTGATCCGGGTACCAATTCCTCGGCGTACTTCCAGAAGCCCCTTGCCGACCAACACTTTCATCGCATCACGAATGACGGTTCGACTGACACCGAAGCGTATCGCCAAGGCTGCTTCGTCCTCCAGCAGACTGCCCGGCGAATACGCACCGGTAACAATGCTGCGACCGACCTGAGCCGCCACTTCCGAACTCAGACTCGGAGCCAGCGCCGGCATTGCCTTGAGGTTGTAATACGACGCTTCGTCCATGAGACGAATTTAATCATATTATGTTTGTCGTGAATACCCTTATTCACAACTCTTGTGACGCTATTTTCAAATCGTGGGTTAGTTCGCAGTATTCGATCAAGCGCACTCGCAGCATGATTGGAGAATATTACCAACTCTTAGCGAAAAACCGGCCAAATTTATCGTCAACTGCCACGATTCAAGCATACACGACCAGAAATTCGGAACAGCTCACTACATTCTTGACAGACCACTACGGCATAAAGGTGGCAGAATGTGGCGCCCATTCTCAGAGAAATCCGCAGAGGCCGATACTCAGATGTGCTCGTCGCGAGCGTTTCTGGCCCGACTGAAAGTGGCTTCCAGCGTATCGCCGTCACGACCATCGATCGCTTGTCGCAACTGCTGCAGATGACTGTCGAGATTATCCATGGCCTGTAGCAAGGCGTCACGGTTGGTCAGACAGACATCCCGCCACATGATCGGATCGCTGGAGGCAATTCGAGTGAAATCCTTGAATCCACCCGCCGAGTAACGAAAGATTTCCTCCGATTCCTGCTGCCTGGCCAACATGTCCACCAATGCAAAGGCCAGCACATGAGGCAGGTGACTGGTAGCCGCCAGCACCCGGTCATGCTGCTGCGGGTCCAGAGATTCCACTTCAGCGCCAGTCTGCTCCCAGAGCTGGCGCACAAGCGCCGTTGCAGACTCATCGGTTTCAGCCAGAGGTGTCAACAGTACTCGCCTCCCCTGGTAGAGACTGCCATCGGCAGCATCCACACCCGTTTTCTCGCGGCCCGCGATCGGATGACCGGGTACGACGCGGGACAGGCTTCCAAACACGGCACGCGCATCGTCAATGAAGGGTGCCTTGACGCTGCCGGCATCGGTGATGACTGCTGTTGCTTTCAGGTGAGGTCTGATGCTCTCGAGTTGCGCGCGCATGCTGAGCATCGGCACTGCCAGCATGATGATATCGGCATCGGGTACAACGTCAGCCGCGTCGGTACTGAAGCCATCGATGAAACCCAGCTCCTGCCCTCGTCTGCCCGTCGCTTCCGAGCGAACCAGAGCAGTGATCTCACCGGCATGGCCGGATTGCTTCAATGCAGCTGCCAGCGAGCCACCGATCATGCCCAGGCCAACGATACACAAGGTGCCCATCAATCTCTGCCCGGTACAAGAAGACTCATGCTCACAGTGCTCGCGGGTAGGAGCCCAACACCTTCAGCAAGGGCGTCAATTCGCGCAGCTCATCCAGTACCGGTGCCAGGTTTGCATCATCCTGATGCCCATTGACGTCGATGAAAAAATGATACTCCCACAAGGCCGATCGTGAAGGTCGTGATTCGATACGGGTCATGCTGACACCAGCCTCTTCCAAGGGCTGTAGCATGCGCCGCAAACCACCGGGCTTGTGCGGCGCCGCAATCATCAGCAGCGTCGAATCGTCACCACTTGGCGGGACGTCCTGATCACCGATGATCAGAAATCGGGTTGTATTGTTTCGCTCATCCTCGATACCACTTACCAGGCTGTTCAGGCCGTAGAGTTCGCCAGCAGTCTCACCGGCAATGGCAGCATACTCGGGGTGCTCGATGGCAAGACGCGCCGCTTCGGCATTGCTGCTCTCACTGATGCGTTCGGCATTGGGCAGATTGGCATTGAGCCAGTGCCAGCACTGCGCCAGTGCCTGAGGATGCGCATGGACAGTCCGGATATCCGTCAGGGACTCGCTGCGGCTGAGCAGGCAATGCTGGATACGCATGCTCAATTCGCCGCACACACGCAAAGGGGTACGTGTCAGCAGATCCAGAGTCAGATTGATGGTGCCCTCGGTCGAATTCTCTACCGGCACAACACCGAACCGGGCACGTCCAGTCTCCACAGCCTGAAAGATGTCCGCAATGCCGGCTTCCGGAACGGTCTGCACAGCATGACCGAAATGACGGTCGGCAGCGGCATGACTGTAAGTGCCTTCCGGACCCAGATAGGCCACTCGCATCGGCTGTTCGAGCGCCAGACTCGCCGATATGATTTCACGAAAGATGCGCTGAACGGCCTGATCACTCATGGGGCCCTTGTTGCGCCTTGCTACTTCCTTGAGAATCTGCGCTTCGCGTTCCGGTCGATAGAAATCCACTGCCTTGCCATCGGCTTCGGCCAGTTTGACGGCAGCCACCTTCAGAGCAGCAGCGGCGCGCTGATTCAGAAGAGCCTGGATCTGCAGATCCACACTGTCTATTTCCTGGCGGATATCCGACAGTGCCAGTGGGCTGACCTGGTCAGCATTGGCCTGGTTCTTTCCATCCGGATGTTCGGTACTCATGAGTGCTGTTCAGCGAAGTAATGAAGGTAGTCAACCAGCTCATCAACCGACTGGTCAGGCGTGGCATTGTAAAGACTGGCCCGCAGACCTCCCATTGATTTGTGCCCCTTGAGACCGATGAATCCTCGACCGGCAGCGCCTTGCAGAAACTCTCCCGTCAGCGATTCTTCAAGGAGCTGAAACGGCACGTTCATGCGCGAACGATTCCGAGGATGCACACGATTGATGTACAGATCGTGACTGTCGATGGCGGCATACACACTCTGCGCCTGACGCTCGTTGCGCTCGGCAATCGTCGACAATCCGCCTTCTCCCAGCAACCACTGGAACACCAGCCCGGCGGCATACCAGGCAAACGTGGGCGGCGTGTTCAGCATGGAACCGGCCTTGGCCATCGCCGCATAGCTGAACACGGGTGGCAGGGTTTGTCGTGCGCTGCGCTCAAGCAGCTCGTCGCGCACGATGACCACGGTAATCCCGGCAGGACCGATGTTCTTCTGCGCGCCCGCGTAGATCAGCCCGTAGCGCTCGACCTCTATCGGACGTGACAGGATTGACGATGACATGTCGCAGACCAGTGGTAACTGGCTGTCGGGGAGCTCGTCCAGCACAATGCCATCAATGGTTTCATTGTCCGTCAGATGCAGAAAGCTGGCACCGTTGCAATCTGCCCACTGCGAGCTGTCGGGCAAGTGTATGAGAGGCTGATCCTGACAGCTTGCCACGGTGTCGACCTGAGTCAGCTCAGCGGCAGATGCCATGGCCTTGCGCGACCAGTAGCCACTGTCGAGATAGGCTACACGACCCTCGAGGTCCAGATTCTGTACACACAGACTGAACTGGGCACTGGCTCCGCCCTGCATGAAAAGCACACTGTAGTCGTCAGGTATCGCCATCAACTGACGCAGATCGGATTCCGCTCGTGCGGCGATATCCGCAAAATCCTCGCTGCGATGACTCATCTCGAGTACCGACAGGCCGCGCCCCCTGAAGTCCAGGAGTTCGCTCTGCATACGTTCGAGCACCGAGCGCGGCATGGCTGCCGGCCCGGCATTGAAATTGGCTACTCGCGCAAGCGTAGAGTCAGACAAGGGTGACAGTACTCCGCAGTGGATCAGTTGTCTTCATCGTCGGCGTCGGACGAATCCTCATCCTCTGCTGGCTCGGCCGAATCGCCATCCACATCGGAAGCATCTGCCGAGACATCAGAGGTGTTCTCCGCATCGACAGGCGCTTCCGAGCCATCGTCTGTCGAGACGGCGGCGGCGCCTTCTTCGCCATCCTGAGTGTCATCCTCGGCACTGACAACATCGGATTCATCGATCGGCGTCAACTCCACCAGAGATTCACCGGCATTCAGACGAATCAGTCGCACGCCCTGCGTATTGCGCCCAACGGTGGTAACACCTTCTACCGCAGTACGCACCAGCGTACCGGCATCGGTAATCAGCATGATTTCGTCATCCTCGCCGACCTGGACCGCTCCGATGACCGGACCGTTACGTTCAGTCGTCTTGATGTCGATCACGCCCATGCCACCGCGCCCCTTGGTGGGATAGTCTTCCGGCTTCGTGCGCTTGCCATAACCATTCCGTGTGGCACTGAGTATCGTACCCTCGCCTACCACGATAAGACCGATGACACTGTCTTCTTCCGGCATGCGGATACCTCGCACACCGGCGGCCGTTCTGCCCATGGTGCGTACAGCGGACTCGTGGAAACGCATGGCGCGACCGCCGCTGGAGAACAGCATGATGTCGCTGTCACCGGTGGTCAGTCCGACATCGATCAGATAGTCATCGATACGCAGGTCGATGGCGATGATGCCATTGGTGCGTGGTCGCGAGAAATCGGACAGGGCCGTCTTCTTGACCACGCCCTTGCTGGTGGCAAACATCACGAACTGGCTTTCGCTGTATTCGCGTACCGTCAATACGGCATTGACGCGTTCGTCGTCTTCCAGTGGCAGCAGATTGACGATGGGACGACCCCGCGACCCGCGACTGGCCACCGGCAATTCGTAAACCCGCTTCCAGTAGACCTTGCCGACGCTGGTGAAGAACAACACCGTGTCGTGCATGCTGGCTATGAAGAGCTTGTCGACGAAGTCCTCGTCCTTCATGGTGGTCGCGGATTTGCCGCGACCGCCGCGTCGCTGGGCGCGGTAGTCTGACAAGGGTTGCGCCTTGACATACCCACCATGAGACAGGGTGACAACCACGGATTCGTCAGCAATCAGATCTTCCACCGTCATTTCAGAGTGGTCGACCTGTATGGCGGTACGGCGCTGATCGCCATATTTTTCAATGATGGCGACCAGCTCTTCGCGAATGACGAGGCGCAGGCGCTCGGGGTCAGTCAGGATATCCAGGTAATCCTCGATCTTTTCGAGAATCTCCCGGTATTCGGCGATGATCTTGTCCTGTTCCAGGCCGGTGAGCCGATGCAATCGCAGATCGAGAATGGCCTGCGCCTGAACTTCTGTCAGCTGATAGCGACCGTCGTGCAGACCATACTGCTCACCAAGGTTTTCCGGCTTGGATGCGGCAGCGCCGGCTCGCTCGAGCATGCCACTGACGATGCCCGGCTCCCAGGTCTGCCCGACCAGCTTTTCCTTTGCCTCGCCCGAGTTCTGCGATTCCTTGATCAGCTGAATGATGGGGTCGATATTGGCCAACGCCACAGCCAGACCTTCCAGCACATGTGCCCTGTCCCGCGCCTTGCGCAACAGAAAGACCGTGCGACGTGTCACCACTTCGCGCCGATGTCGGATGAAGGCATTGAGTACCTGCACCAGGTTCAGCAGTTTTGGCTGACCTTCGTCCAGTGCCACCATGTTGATACCGAACACGACTTGCAACTGGGTCTGCTTGTAAAGCTGATTGAGCATGACGTCGCCGGACTCGCCACGGCGCAGCTCGATCACCATGCGCATACCGTCCTTGTCGGATTCGTCGCGCAGCTCGGTGATGCCTTCTATCTTCTTGTCCTTGACCAGCTCGGCGATCTTTTCCAGCAGTCGGGCCTTGTTGACCTGATACGGCAGCTCGTGGACGACGATGGTGTCCTTGCCGGTCTTTTCGTTGTGCTCGACCTCGGCCTTCGCCCGGATATACAGCTTGCCACGACCGGTTCGATAGGCCTCCTTGATGCCACGCGCACCATTGATGATGCCGCGGGTCGGGAAATCGGGTCCGGGCAGGTGCTCCATCAGTTGCTCGACAGTGATGTCAGGTTCATCCAGCATGGCGATGGTGGCGTTGATGACTTCCGAGATGTTGTGTGGCGGTATGTTGGTTGCCATACCCACCGCGATGCCGGTGCCACCATTGACCAGCAGATTGGGTATGCGCGAAGGCAACACACCGGGCTCGCTCTCCGACCCATCATAGTTGGGGATGAAGTCGACGGTTTCCTGATCGATGTCCGCCAGCAGATCCTGTGTCATTTTCGCCATGCGCACTTCGGTGTAACGCATGGCAGCCGCCGGATCACCATCGACCGAGCCGAAGTTGCCCTGGCCGTCTATCAGCATGTAACGCATGCTGAAGGGCTGCGCCATGCGCACCATGGAGTCGTAGATGGCAGAGTCGCCATGCGGGTGGTACTTACCCATGACTTCACCCACGACACGGGCTGACTTGCGATACGGGCGATTGAACTCATAGCCCTGCTCATGCATGGCGTACAGAATGCGACGGTGTACCGGTTTGAGCCCGTCGCGCACGTCCGGCAGGGCGCGCGACACGATTACGCTCATGGCGTAATCGAGGAACGACTGCCGCATCTCGTCTTCGAGGTTGATGGGCAGAATTTCTTTAGCGAAATCAGACATGGAGCGAAGGGCCAAACGAGGTGGCGATCGAGTCAGATCAACCGAATGATTCTATCACATCGAAGACAGTCAAACCCAAGCAGCATGCCGCTTGCGGGGCGTGGCTCTGTCAGATTCAACAGTGACGGGAATCACCGGCAAACCGGTTGTGCCCGTATCACGTAAACTTGCATCACAGACCCGAATCCGTGCGATCCGGCGCTACACGCCCGGCAGTATGTACCGGACGTTATCCCATCCGTCAGACAAGGCAAGTCATGAGCAGCAAGATACACAATGCAGATCCGGCAGAACTGGCCAAATTCCAGGATCTGGCCAGTCGCTGGTGGGATGCCAACAGCGAATTCAAACCCTTGCACCAGATCAATCCACTGCGTCTGGACTGGGTCGCCGAGCGTGCCACCCTGCCCTGCTCACGGGTTCTGGACGTGGGCTGCGGTGGCGGTATTCTGGCCGAATCCATGGCGCATGCCGGTGCCGATGTACTGGGCATCGATCTGGCCGAAGCACCGCTGGCCGTGGCTCGTCTGCATGCTCTTGAAACCGGTGCCGAGCTGGATTATCGCGAGATCGCCGCAGAGGATTGTGCGGCCGAGATGCCCGGCAGTTTCGACTGCGTCACTTGTCTGGAAATGCTGGAGCACGTCCCCGACCCGGCCTCGACGGTCCGGGCCTGTGCCACCCTGGTGAAACCCGGGGGTCGAGTGTTCTTCTCCACCATCAACCGCAATCCGAAGTCCTGGGTGTTCGCCATCGCCGGAGCCGAGTACATCCTGCGGCTGCTGCCCCGTGGCACGCATGAATGGAAGAAATTCATCAAACCCTCAGAGCTGGCCACCTACTGCAGACAGGCAGGGCTTCGAGTCGATGAAATCATCGGCCTGACCTACAACCCGCTGACACGCCAATACAAGCTGGAGCAGGATGTCGACGTCAACTACATGATTGCCACCACACGCATCGACCCGAACAGCAGGGACGACTGAACCCGGTCGTCACGGATCTTCACCCCATGCTTACCATTCGAGAAGGATCGTCGCTCTACTACAGCCTGTTGTGGACAACTCCTGCGGCCCGCCAGCGTTTCATCGAGCGCCTGCATCTCATCCAGTCCTTGAGCACCACCCTGGAGGACGTACAGGAACCACAGGTTGCCGAACGCAAGATTCACTGGTGGCATGAAGAACTGCAGCGACTGATGGAGGGTACCGCTCGCCACCCGGCCACGCAGGCCACCCACGACAGCATGGCAGAGCAGCAACAGGCAATGGCGTGCTGCCTTGCCATACTTGGTGCTGCCTCGACCCTCAGGTTCACACCCCCGGCGAGCGATGCGGAAGTCGATACCCTGCTGGAACAGGATTACAGTGCCCGTCTTGCTTTGCTGGCCCATGCCTTGTCGGACAACGATGCCGAACTGGACCCGCAGCGTCACTCGCAGCGGCTTGCAAGAGCACTGGGCAAACACGAACGCTTGTCTCGCTTGCCAGTTATGCTGCATCGGGGACAGCCCGTATTCAGCACCGAGATGTATCAGCGATTCGGCATCCGCCCGACCGACCTGGCCTCACATATCCGCAAATCGGAAACGCAGACCAGCGACGCCGATGACGTTACAGCGGAACCCGCCAGCACGCTCGATGCCATTGCCGTGGTGGTGGACAAGCCCGCACGCCAGTCACTGCTGAATGCCGCAATTGCCGATGCCCATCACGACTTCGCCCAGGCCCTGAAAGAGCCGAGCAGTCGACAGCACTACCGCCAACGCTCATTGCTGCCGTTGTGGCGACTGAGCATACTGAGAGAAAGGCAGCTGGCACTGTGGACGCGACGCCCCCCGGACCTGCTCCGCGAACGCAGCACACTCACCCCTGTACACAAGCTCTTCTGGGCCTGGCGCCACCGACGTTGAAGGACAGGCTCATTCAAGCCTTTGGAAGGGCAGACTGCGGACCGCCCCGAATTTACCGATCGATGTCCTGCCCATGGCAAGACGTACTGACAAGACTGAAGACCCCCTGGCTCGTCTGACGGCCATGGCGACATCGCCCAGCCTTGAACGACAACCTTGCAATGCAGCCTCATTGATCGGTATCGTTCGGCTTTGCTTACGCACAGCACGCCGGAGTCGACGATGCAACACGCGTAACAACATGTCCCCTTCAGTCCTCGCACCGCATGGCGTACACTTGCGCCATGCAAAACCCCAACTATCAGAGCGCCACTGACGCGCAGATCGGCTATACCCTGCCAGCCAATTCCCTGAACGATCGCGTCGTCATGATCAGCGGTGCGACAGGTGGCCTGGGAACCTGCCTGAGCAAGGCCTGCGCTGCTGCTGGCGCCACGGTTGTACTGGCCGGTCGCAAGCTCAAGAAGCTGGAAAAACTCTACGACGTGCTGGATGGCATGGGTCCGGCACAGCCAGCCATGGTGGTTCTGGAGCAGGACAAGGCCGGACCCGCGGAATATGGCGAGATCGCGGACATGTTGCAACAGGAATTCGGGCGAATCGACGCGCTGGTACACGCCAGCGCCGACCTTGGAACACCCACCCACCAGATCAGTATCGACCAATCCGAGTGGGTACGTGTCATGAATGTCAACCTGACCAGCGCTCGCCTGCTGTCCCTGTATTGCCTGCCACTGTTGTTCCGATCAAGCCTCGGCAGTCTGACCTTCACCCTCGACTACAAGCCCACTGCCTACTGGGGTGCCTATGGGGTATCCAAGCAGGCCTTGCAGGGTCTCATGCACATGCTGGCCGATGAATACGACACCCGGATGGATGAACAGGGACGATACCCCCAACTGGCGATCAACGGCTTTGACCCCGGCCCGATGCGAACCCAGTTGCGGCGTAACGCGTTTCCCGGAGAGCTGGAAGGCGAATCGGCACCACCCGATCAGCGCATGGGTCCGCTATTGTCCTTGCTGATGCGCACCGATCGCTCGACGACCGGCACCGCCCTGGCATACGAGAAACAGTCATGAACACGAGCAGTGACCTGATGCTGGCAGTACTTCAGCATCGCCCTACACCGGCCTCAACAGAAGAGAGCCTGGCACGCATGGAAGATGCGGCGGCCCGCGCCGCGGCCAACGACGTACAACTGCTGGTCTGCCCCGAAGCCAGTCTGACCGGCTACAACATTCCGCTGAGCAGTGCTCGCAGTGTCGCTGTCGAGCGAGACGGGGACACTACCGACAGAATCAGGAACCTGTGTCTGCGCCATGGCATCGCTCTGGCCTACGGATACATCGAACGCGACGGTGACCAGTTGTTCAACGCTGTCAATGTGATCTCTGCCAGTGGCGAGCTGGTCTCGCATTATCGCAAGACGCATCTCTGGGGCGAGCTGGATCGCGCGCTGTTTTCCGCCGGTGACGACTATGCCCCGGTATTCGAACTGAATGGCTGGAAGGTCGGCCTGCTGATCTGCTATGACATCGAATTTCCCGAATCATCTCGCCACCTGAGCCTGCAGGGCGCCGAGCTCATCCTCGCTCCGACCGCGCTGATGGCACCCTGGACGTTCGTGGCGGATGTCACCACGCGAGCCCGGGCAGCCGAGAACCAGGTGTACTTTGCCTACGCCAACTATTGTGGACCGGAAGGGGATCTGAACTACGTCGGCCGAAGCTGCATCATCGGCCCGGATGGTGAGGAAATGGCTCGTGCCGGTGATGAGCCCGACCTGTTGACGGCCAGACTCACCAGACAGGCCATCATGGATATTCGACAGGACCTGCCCTACCACATGGACCGACGTCCGGAACTCTATCAGTCACTGACATGAACGAACGCAAGCCCGTCTCGGTCTTCGGACCCGATTTTCCGTTCGCCTATGATAACTGGGTGTCCAATTCTGCCGGGTTGGGATCCTTGCCGGCCGACAAACTGGGACAGACCATCGCCGTCATCGGCGCCGGTGTCTCGGGCATGGTGGCAGCCTTCGAACTGATGAAGCTCGGCCTGCGCCCCGTGATCTTCGAAAGTGGGCGCATGGGTGGGCGGCTGCGCTCCGAACCCTTCGTGAATTCACCGCAGAGCATTGCCGAACTGGGCGGCATGCGTTTTCCCGAATCGGCCACGACCTTCAACCACTATGCCGATCTGCTGCAACTGGAGCGTCGTCCTTTTCCCAACCCCCTGACCGAAGCTGCCGGCATGACTGTCATCGACCTGGCCGGCGAAGCGCTGTACGCCCGCAACCTGGATGACCTGCCCCCCTTGTACCGGGAAGTGGCCACAGCCTGGGCAACAGCACTCGACGAAGAGGCCTATTTCTCCGAGTTGCAGCAAGCCATCGCACAGCGCGATGTCGTGACCATCAAGCACTACTGGAACATTCTGGTACGTGAATGGGATGACCGTACCTTCTACGACTTCATTGCAACATCCAGAGCCTTTCAGGAACTGAGCTTCCGCCATCGCGAAGTCTTCGGACAGGTCGGATTCGGCACCGGTGGCTGGGATTCGGATTTTCGCAACACCATGCTGGAAATTCTGCGTGTGGTACTGACCGAATGTGATGATCATCAGCATTACATTGTCGGAGGAGCCGAACAACTTCCGCGCGGACTATGGACCGCCACACCCGACTGCCAGCACTGGCCAGCCGGCACGTCCCTGTGCAGCCTGAACCAGGGAGCAAGCCGCTCCGGCGCGCGCAGGATTCACCGGCTGGATGCGCACACTTTGCGCGTCACGGATGAATACGGCAACGAGCTCGATGTACCAGCGGTACTCGCCACCTGCCAGAGCTGGCTGCTTACCACCAGCATAGAAACCGACGAACAACTGTTCTCGCAGGACAACTGGATGGCACTGGATCGTACCAGCTACATGCAATCGTCCAAGACCTTCGTGATGGTGGACAGACCCTTCTGGAAGGACGTGAACCCGGATACCGGTATGCCTTGCATGGGCATGACCCTGACTGATCGACTGACACGCGGCACCTATCTGTTCGACAACGGTGACGATCAACCAGCCGTGATCTGTCTGAGTTACGCCTGGATGGCCGATGCCCTGAAAATGCTGCCATTACCGGCTGAAGAACGGGCGCGTCTGGCACTCGATGCCCTGCAGAAGATCTACCCGCATCTGGATATCCGCAGCCATGTCATCGGCAAACCGATCACCATTTCATGGGAAGCGGATCCGAACTTTCTCGGGGCCTTCAAGGGAGCACTGCCTGGTCATTACCGCTACAACCGCCGCATGTTCTCGCATTTCATGCAGGATGGCTTGCCCGACGAACAGCGCGGTATCTTCATTGCCGGCGATGATGTGTCATGGACGCCGGGCTGGGCAGAAGGTGCAGTACAGACGGCCCTGAATGCGGTCTGGGGAATCACTCGCCATCTCGGCGGCAGTACGGCTCCCTCCAACCCCGGCCCCGGCGATCTCTTTGCCAGTCTGGCACCACTGGACCTGGACGCGGCTCAGCGCAGTACAAGGCCTCGATAGTAGATCGACGCATCGTTCAAGCAGTGCGTCTTGCGTCTTGCGTCTTGCGTCTTGCGTCTTGCGTCTTGCGTCTTGCGTCTTGCAGGATGCAGGATGCAGGCCAGGGCCAGGGCCAGCATTGCATCAATAGAAATCGGCAGCGTCAGAGCAGCTGACCCGCAATTTCCTCGGCCCAGACCGTGGCACTCTGATAATGCCTGCCAGCCATATCAAGGATCTCTTCATCCAGCTGTTCGGATTGTCCCTTCTCGAGGCACTCCACCCAGGCCAGCATGCGACCTCCATTGCCTTCTCGCGTCAGCAGCTCGGTGCGCAGTTCCTCATTGATCGTGACCTCGGCCAGAGCCTCCTCCATGGTGCTTCCCATGAAGACATCGAGCAGTGACAACAGGCCCAGTGTGAAGTAGCGGGCATCATCGACCTGCTCCTCCTGTGCGATCAGCTGGCAGAAACGTGCACGAACCAGAGCCAGCTTGATCAGTTCCGATGGCTGGTCGTCCACTCGACTCATGACCAGCAATGTGACCCAGTTACTGATCAGGCTGCGTCCCAGCAGAACAGCCGCCTGCCGGATCGATTCCACATTGGTCGACAGCCCGTTGAGCGGAGAATTCACATACTTGATGGTGCGTACAGCCAGCGAAACATCTCTACCGACAATCTCTGCCAGGTCATCAATGGTCGAATCAGGGTTGTTGATCTCGGCAATGAGTTGCATCAGGGCAACGCGATTCTCGGGCATTCTCGAGCCGCTGACGATCAGTGGCCTGGCAAAGTAATAGCCCTGGAAATAGTCGAATCCGCCAGCCTTGAGTTGCTCGAATTCCTCATGCGTTTCAACGCGCTCTGCCAGGCAAAGCCGACCGGCAGCATGGTCTGTCTTGCACTGTTCAGCCAGTGACTCCATGGTGTGCTGCGTGATGTCGTATTTGACGATATCGGTCAACGACAACAAGCGTTCGAAACGTTCAGGATCGACAAAATCATCCAGCGCGATCAGATGTCCCTTGTTGCGTAGCGCCTGTACCCCTGCCACCACTTCATCATTGACATCAACGGTTTCCAGCACCTCCAGCACACAACGCCCGACAGGCATCAGGTCCAGCATATCGGGCTGTTCGAAAAACAGATTGGTCAGATTGATGAACGCCAGTGAATTACCGACCAGTTTGTCCAGACCGATTTCGGCAACAGCGTTGAACAACACCATGGATGTCGCCGTATTGCCATCAACCGTCGGATCATAGGCGTTCCGCTCCGACGATCTGAACAGCAATTCGTAGCCAAACGTATTTCCGGCTACATCCAGTATGGGCTGACGAGCGATGTGAAATGAAGTCATGGGTCTTCCCTGGACGCTGACAGGCTCTGTTTGATGCACTTGCATCCATCCTGTAGCGGCAGGAATCGTCACCTATTGACCCGAACGCTCGGATAGTCAGCGCTCGCCTGTCTCCTGGCCGCTGGTCGACGGCGCGAGACCGTCCAGTTGGTCGCATTGTGCCGGACTCAGTTGGCGATTGCTCCCCGTGGTTCGTCGCAGCATCAGATTGCCATCGACGGTCGAATGGTCTCCGGAATTGGCCAGCACATGGAACAATTCATGTGCCAGGGCGATGCCCCGATCCTGCAGCGCCAGCGTCAGCCACACGGTATCGCTCAACCAGCCACGGGTACGCGTATTGCCCTGGCCGAAGGCTTCGGCATCGAAGGTCTGGCGCATGCGAGAATCTCGGGCAAACACCGCCGTGACTCGCCGCTGTGGACCGCTTTTGCGAACCGCCTCGAACAGTGTTTTCGCGCTGCCCGTTTCCAGATCGCGCAGGTAATCGGGCGCATCCACCCGGCGCAACTGCACATCGATGAACCGTACGTCACACTGATCCAGTATGGATTGCGCTTCATCCAGAACCTCACTCACCTGCTGCAGCGACCAGCGCTCATCGAGAAGCAGAACGTCCAGAGGTACCACACGAGCAGCACCCTCACTCGATGAGCCCGACGTCCAGTTGCCGGTCGAGACCACCTGAATGGTTTGTCCGGGATCGAACAGCGGATCATGCAGATAACCTTGCCCAAGCTGACGAGCAAAGGCGCCATTGGCAAAACGGCTGCGCATTGCTGCCAGCAACTGTTCCACCGTCCAGTGTGGATTGGCCTGCAACCAGCGCGCGGCCAACGCCATCACCCGCGGTACCGCATAGCTGCTGCCAGCTGCATGGCCTGCCTGCCCACCATGATGGATGACGGGCACGTGTTCGGCCGGCACCATGTAATCGACACTGCCGCGTCCCCAGTTCACTCCCTGCGCCGGCATGGCAAAGTCATCGGCCGATGTCACCACCAGCAGATTGGGCAGCTCCAGTGCGGCCGGGTAAACGGGAACCTGATCGATATTCCGACCATTGTTGCCGGCGGAGGCAACGAAGAGTATCTCGGGATGTGCCCGTGCAGATTCTTCGAATGCCAGCCATTCCTCGCGCTTGTTGCCTCCCAGCGGCAGACCGATGATACGAACCTCATTGCCGGCGGCGTGCCTGACCAATGCCTGCATGCGCTGCATGTCGGGTCGCGGGTAACGATACGGCACCAGAGAGACCTGCGGCGCCTCACGCAAGAGGACAGAAGCGGTTGCCGTACCATGACGTTGTACATGGCCGCGAGCGTCGGGATGCGCATCAAACGGCAGGGTGTCCAGATCCCAGAAATCGTAGCCGATCAGCGTTCCATCGGCTTGTCTTGCCAGTCGTTCATTGATGTACGCCAGGCGGTAGTCTACCCCGGAATCCACCAGCGCCACCCGCATGGTCGGAACTGTACCGACCTCTGCCGATGGTGCAGGCGGCAGTGGTGGATCAGCGGCCTGCAGATTACCTGCCTGCAGCAACAGTGCTGCGGCAAGCAGGGGTTTGCAGACCACTGCAGACATCAGACGTGTTCGCGCTGGAAGATGGCATCTCCCTGTTCGTCTACAATCTGCTGTGCCTTGCGTTCGGAGTGAGCCACAGCCGAACTCCGGTCGCTGTGGTTATCGGCCCGAATGAACTGTACCGATTTCTGTTCACCATCGACATTCTTGGCTATGCTGCCAGCTGTTCGAAATTGGCCGCCCTCATTGATGGGCGCAGCCGTTATCATGAAGCCCTTGTATTCGACCGGTTCTTCGGCAGTCGCCGCAGCAGCAGAATCGTCACTGCCACCACCCAGAAGTTTGCCAAACAATTTACCTAATCCCATGAGTGTCTCCGTTTCCTGTTTGAGGCATCATAACCCGACCATGCATATCACCACTCACGACACTCCAATCGGCACACTGACTCTGGCAGCGGATGAAGTCGGTCTGCGTCATATCATCTTTCCTCAGGGCAGCCGCGCATTCGCCGCCCCGGAACACTGGCTGCCGAATCCCGGCCGCTTCGATGCAGTGCGTCAGCAACTCGATGAATATTTCGACGGCAGCAGACAGCATTTCTCACTGCCACTGGCACCGAATGGAACCGATTTCCAGAACGCAGTCTGGCAGGCGCTGACGTCAATCGACTATGCCAGCACCTGCAGCTACGGCGATCTGGCACGACGTCTGGGCAAGCCCGGAGCCAGCCGTGCTGTCGGGGCAGCCAACGGTGCCAATCCCCTGCCCATCATCATCCCCTGCCATCGGGTCATCGGTGCCAGTGGCAGGCTGACCGGTTTCGGTGGTGGCCTGCTGACCAAGCAATGGCTGTTGAGCCATGAACGTGGCGAAGGTCAGCTCTTCGGCTTCGAAGCTACCATCCAAGCAGGCGATCCAGAAAACCGGGTTTGAGCGACTCCCGGCACTGCTGGTACTGCGCATGGAACTGCTGTGAACGCGTCTGCACGCCAATGGCCACCTTGAGCAACCACGGCTTCCTGGCGTGTGTGTTTCTGGCAAATCCACCCGGGCCTTCGTGATAGTTCAGGTAGAGGTTGGCAACGTCACTGGTGGATATGCCGTTGCGGCGTGCCGCCTGCCGTACATACCAGTGAACGAAATCAGTGGCATCGGCGAAGTCGTGCCGCACCCGCCAGTAGTCCCCGGTCGAGCGAAGATATTCTCTCCAGGTGCCGTCGATGACCTGGGCATAGCCATAGGCCGAGCTGGGTCTGCGCCAGGGAATGAATCCCAGCAATCGACGCCTGGCCGGTCTGGCCTTGGCCCTGAAACCGGACTCCTGATACATGAATGCCATGGGGATGTGCATGGAGGTCCCCCACTTCTTCTGAGCCTGCAGGGCTGCCTTGTGCCAGCCTCGCTTCTCCTTGAAGATCGAACAGACATCCCCCGGATTGCTCGGCCGGGCCGTCGCACACCCCTGCAACAGTACCAGCATGACGACCAGGATCAGAATTCTCGGTAGTTGCCCGAGTGCAGCAAGACGATTCATGGTGGTAGTGTAGTGAGCAATTTCCAGCAGCGACAGATTGGTAATGATAATGACATCCGCAACGGCCGCCGAACCTGCCAACTCACCGTTACCTGGCGTCTACCGGCACTACAAGGGTTCTCTTTACCAGGTGCTTGGCATGGCCAGACATTCCGAAACCGAAGAATGGCTGGTGGTCTACCAGGCACTGTACGGAGAGCGAGGCTTCTGGCTACGCCCGCTGTCACTGTGGTTGCAACCGGTCAATGGCGACGCGACGACACGGGATTCCTCGCACATCGAGCGCTTCACACTGCTTGAAACCAACCAGCGGAATCCGGGCGCAGGTATGGAACCTGGTTAACAATTGCGCGCAGCGAAACATGATGGTTCGACCGACTGAGCATTCATCGGCTCGGATCTTGCGAAATGGCCATGCAATCTCGATGGAAGATTCATTGCCATGCCTATCGTCCGACTCGCAGCCCTGCTTCTGCCACTGCTGTTCACCAGCGCCTGTGCCACGGTCACTCCCGCCGAGGAGCCTGTACCCAGAGAAGAACCGCTGCTGATCGGAACCCTGCCGGACAGACTCGAGAGCTTCGATCTGCAAGGTTACAAATTCTTCGAGGATGAGTCCGGAGGGTATTCGGTGCGATATGCCAACACCCACAAGCGCCGCATCGCCGATGTCTATATCTATCCGGTAGCAGAGGAAAACAGCAAACTGGCGCACAACCAACTGGTTCTGGGTTCAACCAAGGCGACAATACAGGCGATCGGAGAAGCGGCACGGCAAGGCCATTACGCCAACTTCAATGTGATCAACGCCGGCACCCAGGCCTATGGCATGCGAACCGTCGCGCGTGTTCAGGCCACCTATCTGCGACAGAATCTGGCGTCCTACACCCTGCTGTACCAGACCGAGCACCAGGGTACGCTGGTCAAGATCCGCATCACCATGCCGGACAATGACAGCAACCGCAGCAACCTGGAATGGGACAACTTCGCCGAGCAGATGTTTGCCCGGGTAATCGCACAACTGGATGAAAGCCTGCCGGCCGGAGGCCAGATATCACAGAGCGGACCCGTCTCGACACCGCAAGCTGCGATGCCGGACGATATGGTCAACAGGTTCTGAGAAACCCTTTGGATGAAACTCAGCCGAGTCGATTCAGCACCGACTCGATGGCCTCGATCGTATCGGCAACCCGAGCCGGATTCAGGGCATCGGCATGTGGCGATGCGAAGCGCCCCGAGTCGTTATCGAAATACTGACCGGACTTGTCAGCAAACGACTCGTCCAGCGATGCGCGGCACAGAATCTTCGCCCCGATACCCAGATCCTTGCCGGCAACCCCGAAACCTTCCTTGACCATCTTGCTGGCCAGCAGGGATCCCGGGTTGACAGCGATGACAACCGGCGCACCCTCTTCCGCGGCCAACGCGATGGACCACATGGTCAGGGCCAGCTTGCTCTGAGCATAGGCTCCCATGGCGTCCAGATGAACCTCTCCCTTCAAGGCCTGCGTGTTCACCGCTGCCTGCGCAGCTGATGACAGATTGATTACCCGACCGCTGGCGCCGATCAAGGGCATCAGACGACGCGTCAGGCGATACGGGGCAATTGTATTGACCATGAAGCGAACATCAAGTCCGTCCCTGGTGACTGCGTCCCGAGTCTTCAATACACCAGCGTTGTTGATCAGCACGTCCAGCGACTGATGGCGTTCGATGACGGTATCCGCCAGGGCATCCACTTCATCGAGGTGTGACAGGTCGGCCACGACACTCTCCACTGGGCCAGCGCCCGGCAGCCCGGCAAGCTCCGCCACTACACCGGAAACTTTCTCCTCATTGCGTCCGTGCACCAATACGCGGTGACCTTCGCTCACCAGCCGCCGCGCAGTCTCCAGGCCGAGACCATCGCTTGCACCGGTAATCAGTATGTTCTTTTGCATGAAATGGTTTCCTTGGTTCAGGAGAAATCGGCCATCAGTTCATCGGACAGGCGTTTCAGGGACGTGGTGACCTCTGACTGATTGAAACGCAGATTGAGCGCAACATGATTGACGCCAGCGACTTCCAGAGATCGAAGATGGGCGCGCAACGCACGAACCCCCGTACGATATCCCAGATGGATCGGCTGCAGCGGCGCAGCCGGATCATCGACCAGATCGACATACAGAGGCTGCATCACGGGTTGCGCCGGGCGGCCGGCAGCCGCCACTCGCTTCCGCCAGCCTTTCACAAGCTGAGCCTGAGAGGCAGTGTCCCGAGGATAGACCATCCAGCCATCAGCATGCTCGGCAATCCATTCAGGCGTCTGTCGAGAGCTGCCGGTGACCAGCAGCGGTAACCTGGCGCCGCTTGGTTTGGGCAGCATGTCCATGCAGCTGTTGACGTAGCCGTAGTGATTGCTGAATACCGGTGTGCTCTCTGCCATTTGGCGGATGTAGTCGAAGCCTTCTCTAAACAGCATGTCGCGCGCGGTGTGCGAGATGTTGAAGGCGGGATACTCCTCACTGCGATCACCGGACGCTACGCCAAGAATGAGGCGCCCTCCCGACAATACATCCACGCTGGCAGCCGCTTTTGCGACGCGCGCCGGATGATCCAGAGGCAGCACCAGACTGGCCACTCCCAGAGCAATCCAACGTGTCTGACCGGCCAGGAGGCCGAGATAGACGAAAGGATCGAACAACTGCCCGGCATCACCGAAGGACGGCACATTGAATGGGACATCTCGCAACCAGACTGCGGAAAACCCGAGATCTTCGGCGAGTTGTACTCGCTCGACATGATCGACCATGGTCGGTACGGGCGAGCCTGGATAGGACTCGATCGGTACCACCAGTCCCAGACTCAATCGATCGGGACGAAACACCCCATTGTAGCCGGCGTTGATCGGTGCAAACTCTGCCGCCGGAGCAACATCTGCGCGTAATGCTGCATCCAGACTAGCGTGTTCATTCATCACTACCTTTCTTCCGGTCGACCTTTCAACGAGAGTCACGATAGCGGGTTTCGACCGCCGGTTTTAGGTGGGAAATAGCGAATTCACAATTCGCCTTTTCGATATGATCGAAAAGGACATCGCCATAGCGGCCCGCTGATCTGACGGCGAAGAAGCCGGACACCTGACTCGCTGGGGCAGGCACCGGCCGGCTTGCACTCGCCGTGATCAGCAACCGGCAAAGCGAGATAAGACTCACACAACTTTCAGCCTCGTCGGGTAAAACCGGAACCAGCGCTCGCTTCGGCAACAGCATTCGTGACAGTCGTACCGACTGAAAACTCACTCGAAAACAATTACTTACAAGCGATCCCTGTAAAGCGCCAATATAACGCCACCGCAAAACAGTTGATAAGTCTTTGATTCGAAAGATTTTTCCGACATCCCCTTCGGCGTTTGCATCGCACCTGGCTGCCCAGTACAGTGCGCGGCATCCAGTTGACACAGATCAACAGCGGTTCATTCAAAGCTGGCATCAGATCAGCGCAGTACACGGGGAAGTGAGTCATGAAGATCCGAATTTTCAAGTTCGTCGCGGCAGTGGTTCTGATCGGCAGTCTGTTCAGTGGCAATGCCTTTGCCAAGACGGAAAACAGTTATCTGGTGCTGAGCACCGTGGCACTGCATTTTGAAAATTTCGATGAGCGCAATGCCTTCACACCAGGCATTGGCTGGGAGTATTCACCCAGTAGCAGGATCGGCTGGCACGCCGGCACGCTGTCCGACAGCTTCGGCTATCAGTCCTACTACGGTGGACTGGTCTATGCCTCGCGGCCCATGGTATTCAGCCGTGTTCGACTGTTGCTCGGTGCATCGGTCGTACACAAGCAATTCAAGAAAAACGGTGATCCGGAAACCAAGCTGCTGCCCTTTCCCGCCGTGGAACTCAAACTCAGCAAGCGTTCGGTCCTGAACATCAGCGGTTCTCCCGCCGTGGACTTCGGCAATCAGCGCAACAACGCAGTCATGTTCTTTCAGTACAAGCTGGATCTGTTGTAGACCCATTCATTGATCGGCAGGGCCAGTAACGCCTTGCCGGTTCACAAGAGACAACCCCTTTCGGCTGATCGCCTGATCAGCCGTCTTTTTTCAGGCAACTCGACGAATTTCTCGTTTGCCATCCGCCAGGGCCCGCCAGCGCCCCGCGGCTACTGATTCTCGGCCAGCAGTTCATCCCGGGTCAGCAGGAAAACCCCATGCCCGCCCTGAGCAAACTGCAGCCAGCCGAAATCCAATTGCGGATAGGCCGCTTCCAGTGCCTCACCACTGTTGCCGACTTCGACGACCAGCACACCGTTCGGCTCCAGATACTCTGCTGCCTCACGAAGCATGACCCTGACCAGATCCAGACCATCTTCACCGGCTGCCAGCCCCATCATGGGCTCATGCGAGAACTCCGACGGCATGGCAACGATATCGGCGGCATCGACATAAGGCGGATTGGATATGATCAGTGAGTACCGCTCCGTTACAGGTTCGAACAACGAGCCCTCCAGCAGCGTCACTCTGTCCTGCAAGCCATGCAACTGCACATTCTCGGCGGCCAGAGCCAGAGCATCCGGCGACAGGTCGCTGGCATCGACCACAGAATCCGGTCGTGCGAGGGCACAGGCGATGGCAATACAGCCACCCCCGGTACACAGGTCGAGAATACGCGGTGATTCGATGGCATCGAGCACGCCAAAGAATTCTTCGGTGATGAATTCGGCCAACGGTGATCGTGGCACCAGAGCCCGTTCATCGGACAGGAATGGATGCCCGGCAAACCAGGCCTGCCCCGTGAGATAGGCAGCCGGCACCCGTTCACTGATGCGACGTTCCAGCAGCGCATTGCTGGCAGCCAGTTGCGCCTTGCTCAACGTCAGCGAGTAGTCCGGCGCAATGGCCGGTGACAAGCCCATGGCATGCAGAATGAGCCAGCTTGCCTCGTGGATGGCAGAGTCGGTGCCATGACCATAATGCAGTTCATGGCGTTCGAAGGCATCGGCCGCCAGTCGGATGGCAGACTCTATCGTGTATTCATTATCAGGCAGCAAGACCACGGCATTTCCCTTGTTAAAGTGGCCGTCAACCACAGCCAGACAGTATAATACGAGGTCAACCCAGTGACCCCCGATCGATTCCATTCAGTGGATCATCGAAACGAGCATCCTATGGCCAACACACAATCCGGCAAAGCCCTGCCACTTGTCATCATCGCCGTTGTTGCCCTGGCAGCAGGAGCCATCCTCTACGGTTTTCTGAACGGCTCGCCCTCTTCCGACGGGTCATCCAGCGCGCCAATGGCCGCTGCTGCTGATTCAGAACAGCTGGCCAGCCTGCAGGAAACCCTCAACACGACGCTGGCACTGCCGATCGATTTCAAGAGCGTTGAGGCGTTCGAGCTGCAGGATGCCAATGGCAACACGGTCACCGAATCGATTCTCGATGATCGATGGAGCCTGATGTTCTTCGGCTACACCCACTGCCCGGATGTCTGTCCCATCACCCTGCAGATCATGAAGAACATGGTCACCAAACTCGAGTCACAAGGTCGGGAAGCTCCTCAGATCATCTTCGTCACCGTCGACCCGGTGCGCGATACGGCAGAGGTGATGAAGCGGTACATCGACTACTTCAACGAAGATTTCATCGGAATCACCGGCGAGCAGAACAGGATTCATGACATGACTCGCCAACTGGGTATCGTTGCATCCTTCACGGCCAATGACGAGGATCCGGAGAATTACATCGTTGATCATTCGGCCTCGCTGCTGCTGGTCGATCCGCAACGTCGCCTGCGCGGCAAGGTCTCACCACCGCTGGATGTTGACAACATCATTGCCGATTACCTGAACGTGACTTCCTCTCCCAGCTGATCTCGCCCTCCTTTCGAACCCGGAACCGGAAACGCCATTACGGATGTCTGAATCAGAAGCCAGTGTGCTGGACTACCTCAAGACCTATGCATTGCATCCGCTGCCGCAGCACGCCCTGACTCGAGCAGTGTACTGGCTGACACGACAGGAGTCCGCGCTGACACCCGGAGCCATTCGCCGGTTCGCCAGTGTTTTCGATGTGGAGATGAACGACGCGGTCGAACCCGATCTGGCGCAGTACCGCACCTTCAACGAATTCTTCACCCGGGCCCTGAAGCCCGAGGCAAGACCCGTAACCGCGGGAGCCTCGGACATTGCATCCCCTGCCGATGGCAAGGTCTCGGCCATCGGCAATATCGCCGACGCCAGGATCTTTCAGGCCAAGGGGCGGGATTACTCGCTGCTCTCTTTGCTGGGTGGAGATGGCGCGGCGACCGAGCGTCTCGGCAATGGACGCTTCACCACCATCTACCTGTCACCACGCGACTATCATCGACTGCACATGCCGCTGGGTGGCAGACTGATCCGGCAGACACATGTGCCGGGAAGGTTGTTCAGTGTCGGTCCGCACACCGTTCGCGCTCTGCCGGACCTGTTCAATCGCAATGAACGCGTGATTGCCCAGTTCGAGACCGAACATGGGCTGATGGCTCTGGCACTGGTTGGTGCCATGAACGTGGCGGCCATCGAAACCGTCTGGCATGGCCTGGTGACACCTCCACAACGCAGCAGCATCAGTCACATCGATTATCCAGCCACCGCTACCGACTCCGACTCAGTCGTCGAACTGGCCAGAGGTGCCGAGATGGGCCGCTTCAACATGGGGTCCACCATCATCGTACTGCTGGAAAATCCGGCCGTATGGCGCACTGATATCCAACCCGGGGATGCCGTGCGCATGGGCCAGCTTCTCGGTGAGACACGCTAGCGCGTCATCGGCGTCGGCGCGCAGCCACGCCAGCGTACCACCCAGGCGAAAGGAATAGCCCCAGCGATCCATATCGCGACACATGCGCTGCCAGCCCATGCCCGGAACGAGATCTCCCATCAGTACCTGCAGATAACAAACGGCCATCTCTTCCACCGCTGTTCCCTTGGCATCGGTGTGCAGGGCATTGCGCCGCTGTTCGCTCATCAGCAACCAGTGACCGGCTTCGTGCAGGGCGGAGTGAACCGGAGTATCGCTGCGTACATACAGGCTGTGCCGAATCAGTCCGGCCTCCTCGTCTCCCCAGTGACTGCCCGGAATTGCCTGCCCATCAGCCACCCGGACAATGTTCAGGCCGGCTGGTTGCAACAGGTCTTCCAGGCAATTCCAGCCGACATCGCGGAGTCTCAGAACATCAGGCTCGCTGATCGTCAAAACTGATTACCTCGCTGATGTTTGAGTGCTTGCCAATGACCATCTGCAGGCGTTCCAGTCCCAGTGCAATGCCTGCACAATCGGGCAAGCCTGCCTCCAGCGCCGCCAGCAACTGCTCGTCCATTGGTACTGGTTCCACGTTCAGCGCTTCCCGTTTGAGCTGATCTGCCTCGAACCGCGCTCGTTGCACGTCTGCATCGCTCAGTTCATGGAAACCGTTGGCCAGCTCGATCTGGCCGAAATACAGTTCGAATCGCTGCGCCACGGCATGCCCGTCGGCATCCTGCCCCAGCCGTGCCAGGGCCGACTGCGATACCGGGTAGTCCATCAGCACGGTAAAGGCATCAATGGCAAGATCCGGCAACACGAACTCGTCCATGAACAGATCCAGAGCGGCATCCACATCATCGCCGATGGCCTGCGGGTAGCTGCGTCCGGCTGTCAGGAAATACTGTTCGATCGTTCCTGTGTCAAGCCGATCCGGCCAGCAGCCCAGGCGCCGATGAACTTCCTCGCCGTACCGGCGGATTGTCAGACCGGGCCAGGGCAGGTCGAATGCCTGCCAGACATGCCGCAGCAGGGACCTGAGATCCTCGATCAGCTGCCGATGATCCATACCGACCCGATACCATTCGAGCAAGGTGAATTCCGAATTGTGAAAGCGCCCGCTTTCCTCGGCCCGGAAAACCGTGGCGATCTGATAGATATCGGGCGAGGCCGACAATTCCGGCAATTGCAACTGCGTCGGTGGATCGCAATCACCATGGATTTCGGCAGCAGCCAGCGCATGCGCAGCCAGCAACCGCTTCATCGGAAACTCGGGGGATGTGTGCAGAAAACGCCCGTCCCGGGTGGCCACACTCAGCACATGAGGGTCGGTGGCGGCTGCTCGGGACAGAGACGGTGTGAGTACTTCCAGCACCTGTTGCTGCTCCATCCACGAGCGGACGCTGCGCCGCAGGCTGGCCCCCTCCCGCAGACTGAGCAGGGAGGCAGAAGGTTGCCAATTCAACGCTTTGAGATCTCCAGACTACCGGAAAAAGGCTTTGCAGACCCTACTTGACGCGGGAGACGTATTCGCCACTGCGGGTGTCGATCTTGATCTTTTCACCCTCTTCGATGAACAACGGCACCTTGACGACCGCACCGGTTTCCATGTGAGCAGGCTTGGTGCCGCCGGTGGCCGTGTCGCCACGCAGGCCCGGATCCGTTTCCTTGATGACCATTTCGACGAAATTGGGCGGCGTCACGGCCAGAGGTTGACCATTGTAGAGCGTGACTTCACACACGGCTTCGTCCATCAGCCACAGGGCCGCATCACCGACTGCGGTCTTGTCGGCAGCCAGCTGTTCGAAGTTTTCCGGGTTCATGAAGTGCCAGTATTCGCCATCGGAATACAGGTACTGCATGGTGGTATCCATGACATCGGCAGATTCAACCGTCTCACCGGACTTGAAGGTGCGTTCCACCACGCGACCGGTCTTGAGGTTGCGCACCCGGGTACGCGTGAATGCCTGGCCCTTGCCCGGCTTGACGAACTCGTTGCTGACGATGCTGTGAGGATCGCCGTCGAGCATGATTTTGAGTCCACCCTTGAATTCGTTGGTGCCGTAGTTCGCCATGTAGTTCTCGTAGAGTATGAAACGCTGCAGGATTGATCCGCCGCATTATAGCCGTCTGGGCGCGGTCACGTACGTTCGCCAGCGTGCGGATACCCTTCTGAGGCGATAACGGCGGACCGGCACAGCAGCAAACAGCTCAGGATTGGTTGCGGCCAGACTTCAGGGGGTTGCCTTGCCCCGCTGCCGAAGCCTCAGGCTTCGGCACGCAGGCGCGCGATTCGCTCTTCCAGCGGCGGATGAGTGGACAGATATTTGGCCAGATGCCCACCGGTGATTCCGAAAGCCTGCAGTTTCTCGGGCAGCGCCGAGTCTGCAGGACTGCCCCGTTTGAGCGCTTCCAGGGCCCCGATCATGTGCTGTCTTCCGGCCAGATCGGCGCCACCGGCGTCGGCCCGAAATTCGCGCTGACGCGAGAACCAGGCGGCAATCATGCTGGCCAGAAAGCCGAACACCACGTTGCCGATGATGTTGCCCAGAAAGAAGCCCATGCCATAACCACCGCTGTCGCCACCACGATTACCGCG
The DNA here is from genome assembly GCA_947495035.1 of uncultured Granulosicoccus sp. GTDB lineage: Bacteria > Pseudomonadota > Gammaproteobacteria > Granulosicoccales > Granulosicoccaceae > Granulosicoccus. The sequence goes on along the minus strand of CANLXI010000024.1, from coordinate 59,963 downwards.
CAGTGCATTGTCGATCATGCTGCCCAGAATGCGAGAGAAAATGATGACAAAGGTATTCAGAACCCCCTGTATCAACCCCATGGTGACCATGTCGCCATTGTAGACATGAGCCACCTCATGACCCAGTACCGCCTCGACCTCTTCCTTGGACATGCTCTGCAACAGGCCGGTGCTGACCGCAACCAGCGCGTCATTCTTGTTCCAACCGGTGGCAAAGGCATTGGGTGAGGCCTGGTGGAAGATGCCGACATCCGGCTCACCGATTCCGGCCTTGCGTGCCTGGGCATGCACGGTCTCCACCAGCCAGCGTTCCGTGGCATTGCTCGGCTGTTCAATCAACTGCACATTCATCGAGCGAATGGCCGCAGACTTGCTCATGGCCAGTGAGATGAAGGAACCGATGAAGCCGAAACAGGCCGCATAGATGACCAGCGAGGTCGTGCTCTGCCCGATAGCCTTGTCCAGCCCGAACAAGGAGGTGATGATGGAGAACACGACCATGACGGCCATGTTCGTCGCCAGGAACAGCAGAATGCGAGTCACGGTTGTCTTCCTCCGAAAGAGTCCAGAAATCTTCGCTGAAATTGGGGACTGCGGACGCAACTACAAGTGAGTGCCGCCCTCGCAACACTCACCCCGGATGATGGCGGGCTCAGTTCTCCACGTCCACTGCGTCAACTTTCTGAAAGCCGCGAGGCAGTTTCCGACCTCGTTGACCTCGCATGCCCGCATACTCTTCCAGTTCGCGGAACTTGATGGTGGTATGACGCTTGCCACTGGTGATGCGCAGTTTCTGTGAGGGCGATACCACCGACAGGGCGATCATCGATTCTTCGCCCGTCTTGAACTTCGGCCCGGGGATGTTGTAGATCTTGTTGCCCTTGCCCTTGGCCATTTCCGGCAGCTCGCCCACCGGAAAGGTCAGCAGACTGCCCGTATTGCTGATGGCACAGACCACATCATCCGTCAGCGAGCCCACGGCCGCCGCCGGCAGTACCTGAGCACCGGCAGGCAGACTGAGCACACTCTTGCCTGACTTGTTGCGACTGATCAGGTCTCCCAGACGGGCGACAAACCCGTAACCCGCGGTACTGGAGAACAGATAGCGTTCATCATCCTCCCCCATCATCACGCTCAGGAATCTTGCACCATCGGGCGGCTTGAGCCGTCCGCTGATCGGCTCACCCAGACCTCTGGCCGATGGAAAGCCATGAGCCGGTACGCAATACACACGACCGGTGGAATCGAGGAACATGGCGTTGCGATTACTGCGTCCGCGAGCGGCACTCTGGAAGCTGTCACCTGCCTTGTAGTTCAATGCCAGCGGATCCAGCTCCATGCCCTTGCCGGCACGCACCCAGCCACGCTCCGAGAGCACCACCGTGATCGGCTCACTGGGAATCAGATCGGCTTCCGATATTGCCTGAGCCGCCTCGCGCTGCACCAATGGTGAACGACGTTCGTCACCGTAGGTATCGATGTCCTCCTGCAGTTCCTTCTTGACCAGCGTTTTCATGCGGCGCTCGGAACCGAGTGTTGCCTGCAGTTTCTCGCGTTCCTTCTCCAGCGCGTCCTGTTCGCCGCGAATCTTCATTTCCTCGAGCTGTGCCAGGTGGCGCAGCTTGAGTTCCAGAATCGCTTCAGCCTGCTCGTCACTGATGCCGAACCGTTCCATCAACACCGGTTTCGGCTCATCGTTGTTGCGGATGATGGCGATGACCTCGTCGATATTGAGGTAGGCAATCATCAGACCTTCGAGCAGGTGCAAGCGTTTCTCGACCTTGTCCAGACGCCATTGCAGACGTCGGCGTACCGTGTCGACCCGGAAGGTCAGCCATTCGCCGAGAATGCTCAGCAGGGGTTTGACCTGCGGCCGACCATTGAGGCCGATCATGTTCATGTTGACCCGGTAGGTACGCTCCAGATCGGTTGTGGCAAACAGGTGTTGCATGAGGCTGTCGACATCGACCCGATTGCTGCGCGGGGTGATGACCAGGCGCGTCGGATTCTCGTGATCGGACTCATCGCGCAGGTCTTCCACCATCGGCAGCTTCTTGGCGTTCATGTGCTGCGCGATCTGTTCAAGGATCTTGGAACCGGATACCTGGTACGGCAATGCCGTGATGATGATATCGGCGCCTTCCCGCTCATAGATGGCTCTGGCTCGCAGACTGCCGTGCCCACTTTCGTACATGGCGCGGATATCCTGCGGTGAAGAGATGATCTCGGCCTCGCTTGGATAATCCGGGCCCTTGACGTACTGCATCATGTCATCCAGCGTCGCTCTGGGCTTGTCCAGCAGGTGAATGCAGGCACGACCGATTTCCTGCAGATTGTGCGAAGGAATATCGGTGGCCATGCCCACGGCGATACCGGTGGTGCTGTTGAGCAGGATATGAGGCAGGCGTGACGGAAGCAGCGCCGGCTCGGTCAGCGTGCCATCGAAGTTGGGTATGAAATCCACCGTGCCCTGCCCCAGCTCCTGCAGCAGAGTCTTGGAGAATCTGGCCAGACGCGATTCGGTATACCGCATGGCGGCAAAGGACTTGGGGTCATCCTGCGAGCCCCAGTTGCCCTGCCCGTCCACCAGTGGATATCGATAGGTGAAGGGTTGCGCCATCAACACCATGGCCTCGTAACAGGCGCTGTCCCCGTGCGGATGAAACTTGCCAAGGACATCGCCGACGGTACGCGCCGACTTCTTGTGCTTGGATACCGCCGAGAGCCCGAGCTCTGACATCGCATAGACGATACGGCGCTGTACCGGCTTCAGACCGTCTCCGATATGTGGCAGTGCCCTGTCCAGGATGACGTACATCGAGTAGTCGAGGTAGGCCTTCTCGGTGTAACTGCTCAGAGCCAGCTCTTCCACCATCTCCTGCACCGGTGGTGCCGATACCGGCTCGGTGCGGCTGACCGAAGTGCGTTTCCTGCTGGTGGTTTTCTTTTTCTGTGCCATGGTTCAGCGAATAATCAGGTCAGGCAATGAGGTTCTTGAATTTCAGGGCGCGATTGATCAGACCATTGGTCGACGCATCGTGCGTCTTGACAGTAGCAGCTTCTGCAATTTCTGCATGAATCGACTTGGCCAGCTGCTTGCCCAGTTCCACACCCCACTGATCGAAGGGGTTGATGTCCCAGATGGCCGCTTCCACGAACACCTTGTGTTCATACAAGGCTATGAGCGCTCCCAGTGCATGGGGTGTCATCTGCTGAACCAGCAAGGTGTTGCTGGGACGGTTGCCGGCAAAGGTGCGATGTCCGGAAAGACGCTCTATCTCCTCATCACTGGCACCGGCTGCGCGCATCTCCTTGGCAAGCTCATCACGGTTCTTGCCCATCATCAGCGCTTCTGACTGGGCAAAGCAGTTGGCCATCAGCAGTTCCTGGTGGATGCCGATGGGATTGAGACTCTCCAGCGCCATGATGAAGTCCGCCGGGATCAGATGAGTCCCCTGGTGCAGCAACTGGAAATAGGCATGCTGGCCATTGGTACCCGGCTCACCCCAGACAACCGGTCCGGTGGCAGCTTGCACGGGCGAGCCATCCACATGCACGGACTTGCCATTGCTTTCCATCGTGAGCTGCTGCAGATAGGCCGGAAAGCGATGCAGATACTGATCATAGGGTGCAATCAGGTGGCTGTAAGCCTGCCAGAAATTGTTGTACCAGACTGTCAGCAGCGCCAGAGTGACCGGCATGTTTTCTTTCAATGGCGCCGTGCGCGCATGCATGTCCATGTCATGCGCCCCTTGCAGGAACTGTTCAAAGCGATCCATACCGATGGACAGGATGATCGGCAGACCGATTGCCGACCACAATGAGTAGCGCCCACCCACCCAGTCCCAGAATCCGAACATGTTGCGCGTGTCGATACCGAACTCGCCGACGGCTTCCGCGTTGGTGGACAACGCCACGAAGTGCTTGGAGATATCCGCCCGGCTGGCATGACTGTCCAGAAACCAGCTTCTGGCCGAATGGGCATTCGTCAGCGTTTCCTGGGTCGTGAACGTTTTCGAGGCAACGATGAACATCGTGGTCTCCGGATCGACCTTGCTCAGTGCCGAGTGGATGTGTGATCCATCCACATTGGAAACAAAATGCAGCTTCAGGCGATCGTGAGCAAACGGCGCCAGGGCTTCCACGGCCATCAAGGGGCCGAGATCGGATCCGCCAATACCGATATTGACAATGTCGGTGATCGGCTTGCCGGTGAAGCCGGTCCATGAACCGTCACGAACACGTTCCGAAAAAGTGCGCAGTCGCGTGAGGACTGCCCTGACGTCGGACATTACGTCCTGTCCATCCACCATGACTGGCTGGCCGCTGCGGTTGCGCAAGGCGGTATGCAGTGCCGGACGGTGTTCGGTCGGATTGACGATATCGCCCGTGAACATGCGTTCGAAACGAGCCGGCACATCGCAAGCCTCCGCCAGCGATACCAGCAGTTCGTGTGTGCGAGTCGTTATGTGGTTCTTCGAAAAATCCAGAAACAGGCCGGCAGCAGTCAATTGAAATGTGTCGAAGCGGCTGTCATCCGCGGCAAACAGTTCTCGCAGTGAAACATCCTTCACCTCATCATGATGGGCAGACAGAGCTTTCCAGGCGTCAAGATCAACAGGATCAGTCATGGATACATACCACCTTCAGTCGGGTTTGCGAAATGTCGAGTAGTGGGAGCTTACACAATGAATCGGCTGTCGCCGACCGTCAGGGTTGCATGCAGACGGGATTGTCCCGAACCGACAGTCGCCAGCCCGTCGATTCCCAGGGCCTGCATGCCGGCCCTGACACGATCGGCATCCGGATGCGAGAGCTGGAGCGACGCCAGTCGCAGCTGCTGATCCTGCATCCGGGCCACCGGATTCACCCCGGTGGGCCACTGTATGAGTACGGGAAAGACGCCATCACAGGCCAGCGAACCATCCGCTCGCAGTGCAATACGCCACTGCAGGTCGCCGCGCGTTTGCGTGACGGGCTCGCCCGGATCGATCCCGACCGCTTTTGTGACGTCCAGCGCTGCATCCAGATCATCGGTCGCCACCACCCAGGTGGTCAGTTTTGGTGCAACAGCCAACTGCGCCTGGTGCTCTGCATTATCGAGCATGAACCAGCGTGACCTGTCCGCAGCCGGTGCGTCAGCGTCCGGGTCGTTGGCGATGATTTCCAGGAAACTGGTGTCGCCCAGTGCTGACAGATGATTGTGCGTCCCCATCAGCGGATGCCGCCCCCCGGCGGGCAGTCGAAGACCACTGCGTGCGGCAAACCAGTCGACACCTGCCGCCAGTTCATGCGCACAGATCACCAGATGATCGAGGCGGCAGCTGAATTCCGGAGATGGGCTCATGGCCATGCTTGAAAGCCGACGGGCGGTTGAATGTTGCCACAGTATACTCCGTGCGCACGGAGGAAAGACCGTGCTTGAAGCGCCGATCATCCGTTGGCCGTGGTGTTCTTCGGTGGGAACAACACGCGTGTTGTCCGGCAACCCCGAACTCTGCCGGAGCGTGGAATCGCGATAGGGAGATACAAATCGGCGCCGGTACTCAAGGCCGCAAGACGTAGCCTTACCTTGACGCTGAAGTTCAATGCCGAAGGGTGACGCCGGAACGCAACCGGCAGTGGCAGTGCAGATTCGAGGCCTGCAACAGGAACGAGTGGCAGAGCCCTACTGCAAGTCCGCCACTTGACAGCTCCCTCGGAGCAACGGTGCTGCCTGACAGCAGGATCCGCATCCCCGATTGCGGCAGGGCTAGCCGACGACGCTGTGCCGGAACGATGCACGACTGCCCCCTCAAGGTGCCGTGATGATGCCGCGGGCAACACGGCATGGTCGATCACGGACTCGTCATCGGCTGACAGTCGTGCCGGTCATGCAATCGAACACGGAAACAGGACTTTGGTTATAGTTGCTGCATGGCTGCAGAGGCGAATAGCGAAATGCCTCGAGGTCGGATGTGCGAACCTGAGGAATTGTCAAGGCAGTAATGTGTCCGGCAAGCAACGCTGGCAGCGTTATCCACGGCAAGTTCATGTACGTTGATAACGCAATGCTGGCAAGTGCTCAGGAATGGGTAATACAACGGGATGAAACCATGACAGCTAAAACTAGACGACATTTTCTGAAAGGCGCGGGTGGACTGGCAGCAGCTACCGGTATGGCGACAGGAATATCAGCGCCGGCCGTTATTGCTGCCGAGCCCATCCGCTGGCGCTTTCAGACCTATGCCGGCTCCACACTGGGCCAGTTCGTCACCAAACCGGTCATCGACATGATCAACGAGGCCGCTCAGGGTGAACTGGAAATCGAGTTGTTCTATGCAGACCAGCTGGTACCGACCGGCGAGCTGTTCCGTGCGATGCAGCGCGGCACCATCGACGCAGTGCACTCGGACGATGACTCCATGTCTGCCCCCGTCGACATCTCGGTGTTTGGCGGCTATTTCCCCATGGCAACCCGCCATGCGCTGGACGTCCCCACCCTTTTCTACCAGTATGGCCTGAAGGAAATCTGGGAAGAGGCCTACAATGAAGTCGACGGAGTGAAGTGGCTGTCGGCCGCCGGACAGGATCCGTGCAACTTCAATACCCGCGATCCCATCCGCAGCCTGGAAGATCTGGATGGCCTGCGACTGTACACCTTCCCGACGGCGGGACGATTCCTGTCCCGCTTTGGCGTCGTGCCGGTATCCATTCCCTACGAGGATGCCGAAGTGGCCGTGCAGACCGGAGAGCTGGACGGCATGGCCTGGTCTGGAATCACCGAGGACTACACGGTAGGCTGGGCCGACGTCACCAACTACATCACCACCAACAACATCTCGGGTGCGTGGATCGGCTCGTTCTTCGTCAATGAGGAACGCTGGTCCGAACTGAGCCCACGCTTGCAGGCGATTGTCATGAGCGCCATCCAGGCCGGTCATCACTACCGCAATCAGTGGTACTGGGGTGGAGAAGCCAAACTGCGTGCCACCGGCGACAAGCTGGAACTGACCTCCATCCCGGTTGCCGAGTGGCAGCAGGTTGAAGCGGCGGCTCAGGACTTCTGGGACGAGATTGCCGAATCTGGAGAACGGGCACAACGAGTGGTCAAGATCTTCCGCGACTACAACGACGCCGTTGGCAAGGCCGGACAGCCTTATACCTGCCCCGCCTAAGAGCTGAGGGTCAGACACGGGAACGGCGGAGTTTGCAGACTCCGCCGTTTTTTTTGCTCGTACCGCTACGCCTTTCGCATGACGGTACTCGGGTGCATCGGCAACGCAGCAAGAGGGAGGGCCATGACCGCATTCATGAACAATTACATCCGGATCATTGACGGGTTCAATTACCGGATCGGCCGTTTTGCGATGTATCTCATTTTCGTGATGATCGGGGTACTGCTGTATTCCTCGTTCACCAAGACGTTTGCCCGCCCATCGCTCTGGACGCTGGAGATGGCGCAGTTCGTCATGGTTGCCTATTACATGCTGGGTGGCCCCTACTCCCTGCAGCTCGGCTCCAATGTGCGCATGGACCTCATCTATGGCACCTGGTCTCCGAGGGGCAAGGCCTGGGTAGACAGCTTTACCGTGCTCTTTCTCATCTACTACCTGGTGGTTCTTCTGATAGGAGGCTTCAACAGCACGCTGTATGCCTTCGAATACGCGGAACGCAGCTATTCGGCCTGGCGACCCTACATGTGGCCTATCAAGTCGATCATGATCGTCGGCATCGTCATGATGCTGCTGCAGGCCGTCTCCGAGCTGTTCAAGGATATTCGTACCATTCGCGAAGGACGCCAAGATGTCGTATGAAATGATCGCCCTGCTCATGTTCTCCCTCATGATGCTCATGATGGCGACAGGGCAACGGGTATTTGCTGCCATCGGTTTCGTGGCGGTGGTAGCGGCGGTCTTCCTGTGGGGAACCGGCGGCGTGGATATCGCCTTCTCCGCGGCGATGAAACTGATGAAATGGTATCCCCTGCTCACCCTGCCCATGTTCATCTTCATGGGTTATGTCATGAGCGAAAGCCACATCGCAGACGACCTTTACAGAATGTTTCATGTCTGGATGGGAGGGCTGCACGGCGGCCTGGCCATCGGCACCATCGGACTGATGGTACTGGTCTCTGCCATGAACGGATTGTCGGTGGCCGGCATGGCCATTGGTGCCACCATTGCTCTGCCCGAACTCCTGAAGCGCGGGTATGACAAGCAGATGGTCACCGGTGTGGTGCAGGCCGGCTCCTCTCTGGGCATACTCGTGCCCCCGTCAGTTGTCCTGGTGCTCTACGCGATGATTGCTCGCCAGCCGGTCGGTCAGTTGTGGCTGGCAGGCGTTCTGCCGGGTCTTCTGATGGCGGCATTGTTCATCATCTACATCGTTGTCCGATGCAGATTCCAGCCGCACCTGGGTCCGATACTGCCCGCCGAAGAACGCAATGTACCGCTCGGGGAGAAATTGCGCCTGCTCAGGGCCGGACTACTGCCCCTGCTGATCTTCATCGCCATGATGGTCCCGTTTCTCAATGGCTGGACCAGTCTGGTAGAGAGCTCCGCCATCGGTGCCATGACAGCCTTCATGGTGGCGGTTGTCAAACGACGCATGACCCGCGAGGTGTTCGAGAACTGCGTTCGGCAAACGCTCGGCGTGTCCTGCATGTTCATGTGGATCATTCTGGCTGCGCTGGCCTTCGGAGCCGTCTTCGATGGACTGGGCGCGGTCAAGGCCATTGAAAGCCTGTTTGTCGACCAGTTGAACCTGAACCCCTGGGTCATTCTCATCCTGATGCAGCTCAGCTTTCTGCTCATGGGCACCTTTCTCGATGACACCGCCATGCTGGTCATCGTGGCTCCCCTGTATGTTCCCCTGGTGGGCGCTCTGGGGTTCGACCTCATCTGGTATGGGGTTCTCTATACCATCACCTGCCAGATTGCCTACATGACGCCGCCCTTCGGCTACAACCTGTTTCTGATGCGAGCCATGGCCCCTCCGGAGATCACGATTACCGACATCTACCGATCCATCACGCCATTTGTTCTCGTCATGGTTTTCGCTCTGGCCATCGTCATGATGTTCCCGGGCATTGCCCTGTGGCTTCCCGAACTGGTCTATGGAAAATAGAATGAGCAAACGATAACCGAATCTGCCGTGTACCGGCTGCCATGCCAGAGCGACTCACCTGATGATGGTTGCACTGTTCCGTCAGCCAACTGTTCAGCCAGCTGTCGAGATAGCCATGCCAGCACCTCAATCGTGAAAGTCCGATGAACACCAGTGTCGAGTTGCCTCTGTGGAGTGTCCTGCTCGGCCTGCTGCTTGCCACACTCTGGCTGCTCCAGCACTTCCTGCTGCCCTCGGCCCGCTGGATTCTGCGGCGGCGCGCCAATCGCCTGATCGATGAAGTCAACACGCGTCTGGCCTTGCAGATTCCCTCGTTCAAGCTGACGCGCCGTTCCGTGCTGGTGGATCGCCTGACCTTTCATCCTCGTGTGGTGGAACTGGTTGACCGGATGGCGCAGAGCGAAGACATCCCCCGCGAAGCCCTGATGAGAAAAGCAGGCATCTATGCCCGCGAAATCGTTCCGGCCTTCAACGCATTGTTGTACTTCAAGGCGGCGTATTTCATTGCTCGCCATGTCGTGCACTCCTTGTATCGGGTGCGCCTCGGCTTTGCCGATGACGATGCACTGCAACGATTGCCCGCCGGTTCCAGCGTTGTATTCCTGATGAACCATCGCAGCAATATGGACTACATTCTGGCAACCTATCTCGCCGCTGAAAAGACGGCTCTGTCCTACGCGGTCGGGGAATGGGCACGCATCTGGCCTCTGCAACAGCTGATCCGCGCCATGGGCGGGTATTTCGTCAGACGCGATTCGGGCAATGCACTGTATCGGCGAGTACTGGAATGCTACGTACAGATGGCTGCCGATGGCGGTGTACCGCAAGCCGTGTTTCCAGAAGGTCGTCTGAGTCGTGACGGGCAATTGGGTCCAGCTCGGCTGGGGCTGCTGGGCTATATGACGCGAGGGTTCGATCCGGACAGTGGTCGCGACATCGTTTTCATTCCGGTGGGCATCAATTACGACCGTGTCATCGAGGATCGCAGCCTGCTGCGAGACGCAGAAAAACTGCCTCGCCGAAATCTCGGTGATTCTCTCGGCATCCTGCTTCGCTACAGCAGCAGACTGCTGTGGCAAGCCGTACGCGGCAGGCGATTCAGAAACGGCTATGCCTGCGTCAACTTCGGCCAGCCCGTGTCACTTCGCGACTGGATGCGGGTGCGCCACCTGAAAGCCGGAGAACTGGAGGACGTCGGGCCACTGGCCGAGGCACTGATGTCCCGGATCGGGGATATCACCCCCATTCTGCCAGTGGCGCTGGTCACCACCCTGTTCGCACGAGCTCCTGAACAGACATTTACCGACATGGAGTTGAAAGCGCAGGTACTGGCTCTGCTGAACAGTCTCGAGCAACGCGGTCATCGCGCCTATATACCACGCAGCGATTATCACTACGCCGTGGATGTCGGCGTTCGCATGCTGACGCTGCGCGGCATACTGCTTGAAGAAGACGGCATCTACCGAGCAGCCGAAACGGAACAGCGCATCATTCGCTATTACGCCAATTCCATCGCACACCTGCTGCGCGATGAACCGGTGACAGAAGCCGGGGCATCCGAGACTTCCTGACCATCGTCACTGCTCGATGCGGCGTCGAACACCGGCGCAGGCGTAACCGAGCCGGCTCGCAAGAGAATCAGGCGGCTTTCGGCAGAATGCCGGGCCCCGACAGCAAGGACGGCTCCACCTCGCAAGGCCAGTCGAACAGAAAGCTTGCCCCATGCCCTGGCTCCGATTCGATGGTGATTTCACCGCCATGCCGACTCACCAGTTTTCTGACAATGGCCAGGCCCACCCCGGAGCTCATGGAGTGATCCTTTGGCTGCAAGGTGGAAAATACCTCGAATATCCTTTCATGGTACCTGGCGTCGATTCCCGGACCATTGTCCGACACGACAAAGCGATGAAAACCGGCTTTCGGACTATCTACAGCACTGACGATGACCAGAGCATCCTCCGGGTTGCCATGATATTTGTAGCCATTGCCCATCAGGTTCATGAACACCTGAAACAACTGCGTCTGACAGGTGGTCAGTACCGGCATCTCATCCAGCACCTGAAGCTGATCCTCCCTGACACCCAGCATGGTTCGAATGCCATGCAGAAGTTCCAGCACGTTCACGGTCTCCGGAATCTCCGCATCTGCCCCCAGACCGGAATATTCCAGAACACCGGTGATCAGGCCTTGAGAGAGTGTCACCTGTTTCCGAATGAGCCCGAGCCGTCTTGCGAATTCAGGTTGCGATTCCTCGAGACCGGGAAACTGCTCCGCCATGTCATCTTCAATGCAGCTGGCAAGCGCTGCGATGCCCCTGAGAGGTGTTTTCAGATCATGTGACACCACATAGGAAAATGATCGAAGCTCTTCATTGAGTTCTTCAAGCGTCGCATTGCTTTGCTGCAGGGCTTCCGATTGGCGATCATACTTGGCGGCGATCTTCCTGCCGTAATCCAGCGCTCGTCGGTTGGCCTGTGCCATGTAGACAAGCAGACAGACCAGCAGGGCGTTGATGATCAGTCCGCCGAACAATATCAGTGCCGGCTCGAGACGCTGATGGGCCTGACGAAAAGCGAGCGTACTATCGACCTCGAATCGCCAGACACGACCCATGAAGAACATCTCTCGGGAATACTGCAACATCGGTTCGGGATCGAGATCAGCACGATCGGCGAGTTGCTCGTCGTACATCACCTGGCCTTCATCCGAGACCTTGAGCGATACCTGACGACTGTCGTTTTCCAGAACCACAGCGGCCAGATTCTGAGTGAATATCGAGGCAACGACTGCCCCCCTGAAGCTCGCTCGTCGTTGCGCGACGGTATCCGGAGTTTGCGCATCGTAGATCGGGGCAAACAGCAGCAGGCCTGAATCTCTGTCCAGTCCAAACTGAACCGGTTCGGTAATCTGCACCTCGCCGGTATCCATTGCTCGTTCGATGGCTTGCATACGGCGCGACTCGCGTGCGGCATCCAGACCCAATGCTCTTTTTTCGAGCTTCCGCGGAGCGACGAAGGTTACTGGCAGATAGTACGGTCGGCTGTCAATGGATCGAGAATCGACGGCCGGATTGATACCGAATTCAGGACGCATTCTGCGCTGTTCCAGCTCGAACGAAGCCGCGTCTTCAGGCAATACCTTGTAGACGACACCAAGACTGTTGAGAGCGGGGTGCCGTCCCGCCAAGTCCATCCGGTCAGTGAAAGCCTGCCATTCGTCGGGCAGAATCCCCTCATTGCCGGAGACGTAGCCAACGCCTGCATGGAGCACATCCTCGTAACGACGCATCTGCTCTTCGAAATCACGAATGACGTCATGTGCCTGAGCGTCGAACTGCAACCGGGTGCGCTCCTGCACACCGGCAAGAGACATTTGCCAGGCAATGATTGTCGCCACGACGGAGACGCCCACCATGAGGTAATGCAACCGGGTGATTGGCTCTGCAGCGTTGATCTGACGACGCCCCCCCACAAGTCGTGCCATGCGGTCAGCCAGCCTTGCCACTAGCGTCGGGTCTGTTCAGGAAAACAAGGCATGATTCGAATCGGATTTTTTCGGGTGTAACGCAGGCTATCGGCCAACTCGCGTTCATCTGAAAACCGAATCACCGCTGAATTGACGGCAAGCTGTGACGTCATTCTCAAACAGGCAGTCAGCCCCACCTCGAGGCGGGGCGGCATCCGGCAAGTTCGATCTTGTCTGGCCCCCAGGCAATCGATCTTCGCCTTGGCCCCCACAGCGAGCCCATCAGTGCTCCGTCACTACTCATTTCTCGATGGTGTAGATCAGATCCGCACTGCTGCCGCTACCACTTTCGGCCTCCACCGCCAACTTGTCAGTCAGCCGATAGCGCATGTTGAACGTATTGATGGCATCGAACAGGCCAATGCCGTAGCTGACATACAAGTCCGGCGTCAGGTACTTTCCGAGGGTATAGCTACCCCCTGTGGCGCCAGGCGGCTGCCCCAGCAGGATGTAGGACAGAATGCTGGCATCCGGCATCGGTGGCTCCGAGTACAACTCCAGTCTCGGAGACTGGGCCGTACCCTTGATCCTTGCACCGGCAATGACGTCATATTCCTGGACTTCACGCGCCACTTCCATATCCAGACTGGGATTGTCCACCGGTCCTCCACTGAACAGGATACGACCACGTTCCATATTCAGCTGTTGACCGTAAATCACGTAGTCACCATTGAGCACATTGATCGTACCTGTGCCCCGAGGGGCGATTTCCGGGGTCTGCTGAACACGCAGATCACCTTCGAGACGCCCTCGAAAGTCGCCCGCCTCGACTTCCACGCTGTCACCGAGAATGATCTGCACATCCAGTTCGAGTTGGCTGGGCGGCGTCTCGGCCTGCTCTCCTTCCTCCGAGACGTACACCACATCGGATGAGGAACTGACGGTCTTGATGCCATCATTGCCGCCATTGGCATTGATATAGGCACTGGGAATGGTGACCTTGCCATCGACCTTCATGCCACTGTTGTCCATGGCGATGTCCAGTTCCGGACTGACGACTGCCTGCATCATGCCCGTGTTGGCTACCTGATAGTTCTCGCCGTCAACGCTGATCGAGAGCGTTCGAGTCCCCGGGTCGACACTACCGTTGATATCCAGCTTGCCCTCCCCCGAACTGGATTCGCCATCGATGAGCAAGGTGCCATCAGGATTGCCCCTGATGGTCAATCGGGTGTCTTCGATCAACATGGCGGTTTCGGGTATCTCCGCCGTGAAATCCAGCAGACTCAGTTCGCCTTCGATCTGCGGCGTCTTCAATGTACCTCCCATCGAGAGATTGCTCTTCAGTGCGCCAGACACCTGCTGGATCTGTGGTGCAAACGCGCTGATCAATGTCAGATCCGGTAAGTCGGCATTCAGACTACCAGCCAGTCTGCCTTCGCCAGCGAGATCCGATATCGACGCCTTCGCCGTCAGATCGCCAAAATCGGTAAAGGCTGTCGTCAAGTCCATCACGGCATCATTACCGGACCAGGAGCCCTGGATGCGTGTCGGCTCGAGACCGATCTCGACCGGCGATGTGTCCGCGTTCAAGGTCAACTTGCCCGAGTCCAGCACCAGACTGGCTTCGGCGTTCATGCTTCCTTGCGCACCAAGACTTGCCGTGACATCGCCATTGAGTTCCGTGTCCACGATGAATCCCGGTGGCAGATAGGCCTCCGCCAGGTCGGGGGACAGTCCGCTGATATTCAACGCTACGGTGGAATCACCGGCTGCCAGCCAGTTGGCATCGACACACAGGCTGCCGTAGGCATCGCTGTTGTCGAGACACAGCTGCGAGGCTTCGGCCTTTTCCGCCGATGCGCCGATACTGACCGGTTCACGCAACTGCCAGGTACCAGCGGGCGTCTCTTCCAGTTGCAGGGAAGTCAGCGAGCCATTCCATGCATTATCTCGATAGGCACCCGTCAGCTGCGTGGCGAGATTCCCCTGGTCCGTATCGGCCGACAATGCGAGTCGATGATCGGCCTGGCTGCCTTGAACGCTCAGATCGACATCACTGACAGTCTGCCCACCCGCCGTGATGTCCGCAGCTTCCAGCGACACATCCAGAGCCGCATCGCTGGCAAGGCCGGCATCGATATCAAACTGCAAGCTGCCTACACGGTTTTCGGCATAAGCCACATCGTCCGCCTCACCACTCATGTCGATCACGGGTGCTTCCTGAGTCCCCGACACGGTACCTGCCATGCTGATCGAACCGGCAAGCTCCGGCATGAGACTACCCAGATCGGGCGCTTCAAGTGTGAAATCGAGCGCCATCTGTTCATCGATTTCGCCATTTGCATCAAGCCTGGTCGAACCATGTGTCACATTGAGCTGATCGATGTTCAGTTTTTTCCCGTCCAGCTGGACTTGCCCACCACCGGACAAGGCCTGATCACGCAGGCGTCCCGAAAGACGCTTGATGTCAGCGGACACTTGCGGACCCTGTTCGGTAATCTGCCCCGTCGAGCTGACCGACAGATCGATACTGCCCGGAAAATCCTTCCACTGAACACCAGGATCGATCCCTTCCGTCACCAGCTCCACATCCCAGTCCGGCTGGTTCTCCCAGCTGGCAACGCCGTTGGCTGACACGGTTCCATCCAGAGTCTGCCCCTGCAGCGTGAAATCGCTGAGTGCGGTGGCCGAACCATTCAGTGACAGAGTCCACTGCCCTTCGGGAATGGCCTGACCGTCAACATCGGTGCTGAGGCTGGCCGTGAATTCCTCCGCTGAACCACTGGCATCGAAGGTGCCGCTGGCGCTGCTGAATTGCGCTTCACCATCCAGCGGCCAGCTCAGGTTCTGCCACTGCCCCTGGACTTCGCCTTGCAGCGTGGCAAAGGTCACCTGCCCCGCTGCGGATAACTGGCCACCGTTCTCCTCGATTAGGAGCTGCAGCGATCGAATGTCGAGGCTCTGCGTGGAGCCGCTGACATCGGCATCGAGAGTAACGGGACCTGTTTCGGCGGTAGCCGCATTGACGGTCGCCTGAGCCTGATAATCGTCCGGCGTGCCGCTGGACTGGAGTGATATCCGGGGGCTGGACGTGAGCATTTCGGACAGTGATTCGGGATTTGGCACACTAGCCTCGACCGAAGCCTCCCAGGCCGGTGCCTCGATGACATCGCTGACAGTCGCCGCGATGTCCGCTTCCGCGAATCCGCTGATCTGGTGATCGATCTGCAATCGGGCCAGACTGCCCGCCAGCGTTCCTTCACCCTGTAGCGGAGCAGACTGCCCGACATCGGCCAACCAGTCCAGCGACAGATCCATCGGGTAGTCATCACGGCTCGTCACATCACCCTGGACATGCAGCTCACCCTGCGGCGCAATGACCTCGAACTCCGCCAGATGGATATCAGCTGCTTCAGCACTGGCGCTCAATGCGACACGATCGATCTGTATGGCAGTATCCTGACCTGCCGGGTAGATGGCGATATCCGTCACGGCAATGTCGTTCAGCGTGATGGCCACAGGCAGCGATATATCAGGCAGTCCGCCCCCAGTGGCGCTGTCCTCTTCCGGCTGTTCGCTTGCCTCGGGCAAATGCACTTCCACGCCGTCCAGATGCAACTGATCCACTGCGACTTCCCTGCCAAGCAAGGCGCTCGGCCGCCAGTCGAAATCCAATGCACCCAGGTGGGCCTCGATGCCGTCGGTCTGTACATAATGCAACCCGCGAAGCTGTAGCGGCCCCGCCAGCTTGCCGCTGGCCTCCTTCCATTCCAGCGTACCAGGCGCAAACTTCTTGCCCATGGCCAATGCCTGCTGGAAGCCGCTCTCGGTGCCGACAATCCAGCTTACCCCACCAATGATCACGATGATCAGAAGCAGCAGAACCAGGCCGACGATTTTCAGAATACGTTTGATCACAGGTCGGATCCGATAGTCAGATGCAGGCGCAGCTCCTTGCCCGGCGGTTCATCCAGTGCATGTCCGAAATCCAGACGAACCGGCCCGATGGGCGAGCGCCAGTGAACACCCAGACCGACCCCGGTCTTGTAATCCGGCTCGTCGTCGAAAGCATCACCGACATCGACGAAAGCGGCGATACTCCATTTCTCGCTGACCGGCACTTCATATTCCAGGCTGCTCTCGAGCAGGTGCTTGCCACCCACGACATCGCTACCGATACTCGGTCCGATGACGTTGTAGGCATACCCCCGAACAGTCTTGTCGCCCCCGGTGAAGAACCGCAGCGAGGTCGGCAACTGATCGAAGTCGCTGACCGAAGTGGTACCGGCCGCGCCTCGTGCGATCAGACGGGTGGAGTTGGCAAAGGAATGGATCCACTTGCCGCTGATCATGGGTTGAATGAAACTGGTATCGGACAAGGCATCTTCACTGGCACCTCGAACACTGAGCTGCAACAGAGTGCCATACGCCGGATAGATCCGTTCACTCAGCTCCGCCGGAAAGGTACGAGTCCATTCCACGCTGGGAATCAGCAGCTTGCTGTTTTCATCCTCATTCGACACTTCATAACGTTCTACCAGGTAATCCACTGAATAGGTCTTCATCCAGAGCCCGTCCCGATGTCGATAGTATCCACCGAGCTTGGCGGTGGTGTAATCGCTGGTATCCGAGTGTTCGTCTTCCACCGAACCACGAATACCCCAGGAATCGGTACGCGGATCACTGCCGGGGATGGTGTAGTCTGCCGCGATCCCGTATCTGAGCTCGGAGATCAGCGCCTCGCCGGTGAAATGATGACCTGCCTGATTGACTCGCCGACGCGTCATGCCCGCCTTGATCCTCGCCCCCGTGTCCGTGCCATAGCCGGCACCAAAGGAATAGCGCGTCGGATTGCGTGCCGTCAGGTTGACGACGACCGGAATGACGTGATCGTCATTGGCATTCTCGGGAGAGACGTCGAGTGTGACTTCCTGATAGTACTCGGTATTGCTCAGATCACCCTGCAGCTGTTGAAGATCCTCCGCCAGATAGGGCTGACCGGGTTCGATTTCCGAGTAGCGCGCCAGCATGTCATCGCTCAGCCAGGGCTTGTCCTGATTGAAGCTCACTTCGCCCAGAAAATAGCGAACACCACTGTCGAAGTGCAGAACCACCGCCGCCTCGTACTTCTGCAGATCGATTCGAATCGCACCCTGTTGCAACCTGGCGTCAAAATACCCTCGCTGCGATGCCAGAACCTGAAAACGCTGCTTGAGCGCTTCATAGTCCTCGTGCACCAGGGGCTTGCCGACCTGCAGAGAAGACTCCCGGATGGCCGCAAGAAATTCCGGGTCTGTCTCGGCCTCCCCGCTGAGCGAGACGTCCACCTTACTCGTCAGGATACGGTCCTGTGGATCGACCACGTACGAGGCCTGCCAGACGCCATCGTTCCGCTCCAGCGTGGACGTCACGGTCGGACGGTAGTAGCCGAACGGCGCCAGGGCCTGACGAATCGACTCTTCTGCTTGCCCGTGCAGATAACGCAGACGGCCTTCGGTTGGTGCTTCCTTGTCATCGAAGGAGTACAACGGTAGAAAACCGCGGACATTGCTGAGCAATTCATCATCTACGCCCGAGATTGACACGGCGACCGTCGCCTTGGCATCGCTCTGGGCCAACACGGCACTCGGCTGCAGCACCAGCAGCATGAGTACAGCCAGCAGAGCATGCCCAAGAGCCTCGGGAAATGCCCTGCCCTGGGCCAGGCTGGTAGAGAACTGTTTCATCTGGCGCACGCCGGTTCCGTCGTTGCAGGGTCAGGAGTCGTTGAATGATAGACATCTCACGCGGAGGATTCCTGACAGTGATGGTGAAGTATCGTCAACTTGTTGATCGTACAGTGTAAATTCAGGCTATCATCATATTTCAGGCACACACCGAACCCCGCCTGCCTTACCGTGATTGTAGACTTTACAAACCGATTCAACCGATACGGGGAGAATCTCTGCCCAGAACTCGCCAGCGAAACGTGTCAGGCTGGCACATCGATTTCCTGCCTTCGCTCTATCTGCTGTGTCAGCATGTCGATATGCTGGCGCAGGGCATACAGCTCGTGCGCATAGCTCAGCGGTACCTCGATTGCCCGAGCCTCATCCTCGATACGCTTCAGTTCCAGCAGGCAGCGAGACAGTGCCGCCGGAGAACTGTCGTCGGATGTCGACTGATCAATCGCCTGTACTTCGTCATACCAGTGATACACCTTCTTTCTGACGGTCCAGCGATAGGCCGGTGGCAACATGCGCGACAGCGGCAACAGCAAGGCCAACAGTGGCAAGGCCAGCAATTTCAGACGGTCCACCAGATTGGCAGCCCAGAAAGGCAGATAGCGCAACAGGAAAGGCACGCCATACTTGTAATAGCGCTCGGCATCGGCACTGACCGGGAAGTCCAGGAAGTCACGGGAAGGAAATCGGCCGGCTCGTGAGAACAGGGTGTCACGAGCCGCCACACTGGCAGCTGCCCGCATCATCAGATCTGCCAGCGCCGGATGCAGATCGTCGCTGGCCACCAGAGTGGCAGCCACCGCAATCAGATCGATGGTCTCCGGTGGTCGATCCTGCGCCAGATCGATCACCCCGCGTGGCAGCGTCAGGTGCGAGAACCAGGAGTATCGTCGCGCATAGGCTTCGGCTCTGCCCACACTCATCAAGCGGACATCCGGCTCTGCCAGCAGTCGTTGCACCATGCCGGCATTGGCTGACGAGATGGTCAGCGCCGCATCGATCGACCCATCGAGCAAGGCGTCCACTGCGGCGGAACCGGTCAGTGGCAACAGGGTCAGTTCGGCGTCGGTCAGTGCATTGTCGGCGAGCAGTTTCAATGCCACCTGCCGCGTACCACTACCCGGTGCGCCTACCGCGACTCGCAGGCCTTTCAGATCACCGATACTGCGCAGTCGTGTTTGCTGATTCGAAAACAGCCACAGGGGTTCGAAGTCCACACTGGCCAGGCCTCGCAATTGCGGATGCTCTGCCGCGGAAGCGATACCGGACTGCAGAAAGGCCACCTTGACATCGCTGTCTTCTTCCAGCAAGGCCAGATTTTCCACCGACCCTGCGGTCTCTCGCAGCTGCAGCGTCACACCTTCCTTGGCAAACTCTTCTGACAGCTGCATCGCGAAGGCATGGTATGCCCCTTCACGATTACCGGTAGCCATCACCAGTGTATCCGGTGGCGCCGGCTCGATGAACTGGTAACTGATCCACAGTGCCGCGGCAATCAGGACAGCAGTACCGCCGTACACACCGAGACTTGGCAGCAATGTCTTGAACCGACGCCTGAAACGCCGCCGTGAATCCAGCTTGGCCGGATTGTTGTCCTGCACAGTCATGTCAAGGAGAAGCTATCGGTTGGTTCAGGCCAGTTTGTCCATCGTTCCGGTCTGCTGTGCCAGCAGGTAGTAGAAGGTGACACGACTCTTTTGCCGAGTACTCTTCATCTGCTCGCAAACTTGCTTGATACCCTCTTCGGCAGCGGCCTGGTCCAGATCCAGTTTCTTCGCCGCAAAGCCGTCTCTTACACGGTTCAGCTCACTCTGGTCGGAACTGGAGACCAGCGCGGCATCCTTGCTGCTGCGCAGCGCGATACCGCAGTACTTGACGATGTTATCGATGCAGGTCTGGTCGGGGTTTTCCACGAATCTGGATACATCTGCGGCGTAATCAGTGCTCATGGTTCATCAGCCTCTTCAGCAGGGTTCATTGACTTGAGATATTCGAAGGCCTCACTGCCGGTGGACATGATCAGAGTCGAGTTGTTCTGCAGAACGGTCCGGTACATGTCCATCGTTTTCTGGAATTCGTAGAAATCCACAGCCTCCGCGGACTGATTATAGGCACTGGCATAGATTTCGGTCGCCTTGGCATCGGCATCGCCGCGAATTTCCTCCACTTCCCGGTACGCCTCCGAACGGATCCGATTCAACTCCCGCTCGCGATTACCATTGATACGCGCAGCCTCACCATTGCCTTCCGAGCGGAAGCGTTCGGCAATCTGTCGACGCTCGCTGATCATGCGCTCGTAGATCTTGGGTCGAACGCTCTCGTTGTAATTGACTCGCTTGAAGCGAATGTCCGTCAGTTCGATACCAAAGACTTCCACCTTGGGCGCCGCCGCTTCGAATATTTCCTGCTCGACCAGCGCCCGGCCCTTGCTGATGGGCACCAATCCACCAAGGGTTGCCAGATCGGATTCCGACAAGGAAGCATCGCGCAGAGGTTGCCGCCCCTTGGTCGTTCTGATCAGTTCGATCAACTCGTGCTTGGCAACCGCATTGCGTGTTTCACTACCCAGAATGTCATCCAGGCGAGACTGTGCACTGCGCTCGTCACGCAGACGCAGAAAATACTGCAGGGGATCAACGATGCGCCAGCGCGCGAACAGATCCACAGCGATGTACAGTTTGTCCTTGGTCGGCATGTTGCTGGGAGAACCGTCCCACTCCAGAATGCGTTTGTCGACCGGATTGACCTGCTGGATGAACGGAATCTTGAATTTCAGACCGGCTTCGGTCTTCGGTTCTCCGACCGGTTTGCCGAATTGCGTGATGATGACCTGCCTGGTTTCATCCACGGTGTACAAGGCGCCGGACAGGATCAGCAAGGCAGCAGCCACAACGATGGCCAGTATGATGGATGTGATCTTCATTGTGCGGCCTCCTGGATGGCGTTCAGATGCATCAGGGGCAGTATCTGCTGCGACTGCTCATCCACGATCAGCTTGCTGTCCAGACCCGGCAGCACCTCCTGCAAGGTCTCGATGTAGATGCGACGCCGCGTGACTTCCGGCGCCTTGCTGTATTCCACCAGCACGGAGTTGAAGCGTGCCGCATCACCTTCGGCCTCATTGATTCGCTTGAGTCGATAACCATCGGCGGCGCGGATACGCTGGTCTTTCTCGCCCTCTGCCAAGGGAATCACCTTGTTGTATTCACGGCGTGCGGCATTGATCAGGCTTTCCTTCTCCTGCTGGGCCTGATTCACTTCGTTGAACGACTCCTGCACCGGCTGAGGTGGGTTGATGTTCTTGAGTTGTACCTGGTCGATACTGACGCCTATTTCGTACTTCGCCACCAATGTCTGCATGTTCGTCAGCGCCTCCGACTCGATCTCCTGACGGCCGATGGTGATGACTTCATCGACCGTGCGATCACCCACCACTTCACGCATGACCGATTCGGAAAGGTCACGCAGCGTCTCCCCCGGATTGCGGACATCGAACAGGAACTTGCGAGGCTCGGCGATGCGATACTGCACGACCCACTCGACCAGAGCGGCATTCAGATCGCCGGTGACCATCTGCGACTGCGCAGCAATATCCGGCCGGGTCTGACTGGGGTTTGTCACCCCCGAACTGGCGAATCCGAATTCCTGCTTCAGTTGTCGTTTGACCGGCAGGATAGTGACGGTATCAGCACCCAGTGGCAGCTTGAAATGCAATCCCGGATCCTGCTCGGCAACGTATTTGCCGAATCGCTGCACGATACCCACCGAGTCACTGGGTACCGTATAGGATGCGGTGTAGGCAATCAGTGCCAGCAATGCCGCGCCGAGCAGCCCTAGCCCGCCAAGCAATCGGTTCTTGCTGCCCTTGCCGCCCCCGAAGGCCCCGCGTGTCACATTGGGACCAAATGGACCACCGGTGCTGGCCCGTGCCCCCTTGAGTTGTTTCAGGAAATTGTCGAGCGCGTCATTACCCGCCATATGAAATCCTCCGCCAACATCAGAGCATAGACTGCTGAGCGAGGATTTCCTGAACAAGCGACGTTCAGGGCTTCGCACTGTAATGCTGCAATGGCACCACGACAATGCGCGGAAGCCAACGATTTGACACGCGGGACAACTATGAACTATTGTGATTTTGCCAAATACCGACAGGTCTGACCCTTGCCGGTAGGTTCGTGAACCGAAAGACCGCTGTCCGATCCGCATGGAGCGCTTGCGAGAGAATGAACTCTCCCTGCGAGCTGCAAGTTCTCGTCTGCTGTTTGAATCTCTGGAAGGCAATGACTGTCTGCCCATTATCACCACCGAGATCTTATCTGACATGAGCATGAATATTCGCCGACTGAAAACGTCGCTTTTGCTGGCTGCCTGCCTGCTGGGTACCACCCCGGCATTTTCAGAGACAGTCATCAACGTGGGCGCCTTCGGTGCAGACGCCAACAAGCTGGACCCTCACCTGTCAGGTGGCGGCCAGGATCGTGCGTTGTTTGGCTACATGTTCAACGGCCTGACACGATTCGCACCCGGCAGCATGAATCCGGATGACATCGAGAATGATCTGGCTGAGTCGATCACCGGTTCCGATGACGGCCTCGTCTGGACAGTTGTGCTGCGCAAGGGGGTGCAGTTTCATCATGGCTACGGTGAGCTGACTGCCGAGGATGTGGTCTTCTCTCTTGACAAGGCTCGCAGCCCGGATACGTCCGCTTTTGCCAACACCTTCGGTGTCATCAGCAGTGTCGAAGCTCTGGACACTCACACGGTGCGTATCACACTGAGTGAACGTACACCAACTTTCATCGGCTTGCTGGCCAACCCCGCTGGTGGCCTTGTCATCAGCAAGCAGGCAGCAACAGAGCTCGCAGGTGACGAAAAGGCGGCGCTGATCGGCACCGGCCCCTTCCAGTTCGACAGTTACACGCCCAAGAGCCAGACCGTTCTGGTAGCGCACGCCGACTACTTCCGCGGAACTCCGAAGGTCGACCGTATCAACTATCGCTATGTCGAATCCGACAATGCGAGGGAACTGGCTTTTGCCGCAGGCGAGATCGATCTTTTCTACGGCAAACGCGAACAGGACTGGGTTGATCGCATGCGCAAGCAATACGCCAATGACATTGCCATCGATATCTTTGCACCCAGTCAGTCTCGCATGTTGCACCTGAATCAGAGCGTCAAACCACTGGATGATATCCGGGTACGTCAGGCCATCGAACACGCGATCAACCGTGATGAGTTCCAGATGTTGATCGGACAGGACATCACTCGACAGTTGCGAGCGCCCGTGCCCAGCGGTTTCCTGGGTCAGAACATCGACGTACCTGTTTATGACTTCGATCAGGACAAGTCCAGGACTCTGCTGGCTGAAGCCGGCTATCCGGATGGTCTGACACTCAAGGTACCCACCAGCAAGATAGGCAGTCTGAAGCTGCCCTTCGAGCTGATCATGGAGCAGCTTCGTCGTGTGGGTATTACATTGGAAGTGGACTTCATTGACCACCGTGCCTGGCACGCCCTGATTCGCAATAATGAAAGCCCGCTGGTCATCTATGGTGCGGCCCCCTTTCCGGAGGCTGATGCCTTTCTGACACCCTTCTTCCATTCAGCTTCAATTGTCGGAACAGCTACCGCGCAGACCAATTTCTCTCACTGCAATGTGGCTGACGCCGCGATTGACAAGGCTCGCTCTGCAGCCGATTCGACGGAACAACTCGAAGCCTGGGCCGCGGCCCAAGTGAGCATCATGGAAGCTGCCTGCGTGGTTCCCATATTTGAACTACAACAAGTATGGGGGCGACGCCAATCACTCGATCTGGGTTATGAGCTGACCGGTACCCTGAATCTGGGCCCACCGATTACCGAGAACACCACGATCACACGCTGATGACACTTGGCCTGTGGTACGCCTTGCGACGGCTGGCGCTGGCAGTACCGACCATTCTGGCGGTACTGACAGTCATTTTCTTCGCCATGCGTACTCTGCCGGGAGACCCGGCTTACGCCATTCTGGGCGACGTCGCAACCGCTGAATCAGTTGCCGCACTGCGTGAGACTCTGGGTCTCAACAAGCCCGTCGCAACCCAATATATCGACTTCGTTGCTGGCATTTTTCGGGGAGATTTCGGCTCCTCACTGGTCTTCAACAGACCGGTGATTGATGAAATTGCACGAGTCCTGCCCTACACACTGGAGCTTACCGTGGCCTCGGTGATGATCGGCAGCCTCATTGGCATTCCCCTGGGCATACTCTCGGCCATTCATCGTAATCGCACGCTGGATTACATCACCCGCACTCTGTCTCTGGTGGGTTTCTCGATTCCGGTGTTCTTCATCGCCATATTGCTGATACTACTGTTCGCCGTCAAACTCGGCTGGTTTCCGGTGATCAGCTCGGGCCACCCGGGTGATCTCGGCGCACGCCTGAATGATCTGTTTCTGCCGGCTCTGACAGGAGCCTTGCCACTGGTTGCCATGATGACTCGCGCCACCCGTTCATCCATGCTCGAAGTGCTGGGCGAAGACTACATCCGCACCGCCCGCGCCAAGGGCGCACCGTATCGCCTGATCATACTCCGGCATGCCCTGCGCAATGCACTCATTCCCGTCATCACCATCATTGGCCTGTACTTCGCGCTCATCATCGGTAATTCGGTGTTGATCGAGACCGTGTTCACGCGACCCGGGCTCGGCTCGCTGATCATCGGTTCACTGGACAACCGCGATTATCCAATGGTGCAGGGGCTGTTGGTGGTATACGCCCTGATCATCGTGGTAATCAACATCCTGACCGATCTGACTTACAGCATGATTGACCCCAGAGTGAAGCATTCATGAGCGGCACCCTGCAGCCTCCCTCGCCATCGAATTCGCGCTGGCGACAGCTGGTCTCCACATTCAATTACAACAAGCTGTCCTGGGTCGGGCTCGGCCTGTTCTTCCTGCTGGCCCTACTGGCACTTTGCGCCCCTTTGATCGCTCCCTACCACCCCATCGACCAGAGCATCATGGACCGGATGCAGCCACCGTCCATGGACCACTGGTTCGGCACCGACCAGTTTGGTCGAGACCTGTTCACCCGAGCCTTGTACGGAGCTCGTGTATCGCTGTTTGTCGGCACCGTGTCCGTCCTGCTGGGCATGCTGATCGGTGGCTCTCTGGGTGTCATTGCCGGCTATTTCGGCAAATTGACGGACCTGATCATCATGCGCATCATGGATGTCATGCTTTCGTTTCCGACACTGATCATGGGCATCATCATCGTGGCCCTGCTCGGCCCCAGCCTGCCCAATGTCATCATCGCCATTACCGCAACCCTGATACCAAAATTCGCAAGAGTGGCCAGAGCGCCCACCATCACGATCAGAGAGCGTGCCTATATCGAAGCCTGCCATGCCATGGGCTATTCGGAACTGCGAATCATCGTGTTTCACATCATTCCCAATGTCCTTGCCGAGATTCTCGTCATGGCCTCGCTGTGGACCGCCAATGCCATCATGATCGAAGCGGGATTCAGTTTTCTCGGTCTGGGTGTGCGTCCGCCAACGCCTACCTGGGGCGGCATGATCAGAGAAGGCTTCGAGTTCATTTTCCAGTCGCCCTGGATGAGCCTGTTTCCCGGCCTGTGCATCTTTCTCGCTGTCATGGCCCTGAATCTGGCAGGAGATGGATTTCGAGATGCTGTTGATCCACGGCTCAGCCGCTTGAGAGATCTCTGACGTGCAGACAAGGAACACAGACAGTCTTGGCGAATCGCCCCTTCTGTCCATCAGTAATCTGACCACAGAGTTCAAGGTTCGCGGCAGCTGGCATGCCGCCGTACGCAATGTCTCGCTGGATGTTCATTCCAATGAAACCCTGGCCATCGTGGGCGAATCCGGGTGCGGCAAGAGCATGACGGCCATGTCCATCATGCAGCTTTTACCCGAACATGGCTGCCGCATCCGCCAGGGCGAGATCCGATTTTCCGGCAGGGATATGCTCTCACTACAGGAAAGGGAGCTGCAGACTCTACGCGGCAATCGCCTGGCCATGATATTTCAGGAACCGATGACGGCATTGAATCCGGTACTGCCCATTGGCCTGCAGGTAGCAGAACCACTGATGTTTCACCGCATGATGTCGGAACGCGAAGCTCGAAAGGAAGCCGTCAGCCTGCTCGAGCAGGTCGGCATAGCCGCCGCGGCAAGACGTCTTGATGACTACCCGCATGAATTCTCTGGCGGCATGCGTCAGCGCGTCATGATCGCCATGGCTCTGGCCTGCAACCCGGATATCCTGATCGCCGATGAGCCTACCACGGCACTGGACGTCACCATTCAGGCGCAGGTGCTGAACCTGCTGGCACAGCTGAAGGCTGACCGCGGCATGGGTATGATCCTCATTACTCACAGCCTGGGTGTGGTTGCTGCAGTAGCCGATCGTGTTGCCGTCATGTATGCCGGCGAAGTGGTGGAAACTGCACCAGTGGCGGAGATATTCTCGCATCCGGCTCACCCTTACACCGAAGCGCTCATTCGCTCCATACCCCGCTCGGACCGTGACATCGCAGCCATCAAGCCCATCGGCGGCGCGGTGCCTTCGATCGATCAGATGCCAGCGGGTTGTCGGTTCGCGGATCGATGCCCGATCAGTGAGTCCCGCTGCCACCTGGAGAGCCCACCGATAACTTCCGTGCAAGGGTCAAGCACACACCTGGCGCGCTGCTGGCTCCGGGCAGACGCCGCCGTTGACAGCGAATGAACAAGATGACGACACCCTCCAAAGCGCCGCTGGTACAGGTGCGTGATTTGCAGAAGTTCTTCACGACTCAACGTGGCCCCTTCGGCCGCGCCGGCGATACAGTGCGTGCCGTGGATGGCGTCAGCTTCAACGTCGATCGTGGTGAGTCCTATGGACTGGTCGGTGAATCCGGCTGTGGCAAATCCACCGTAGGCCGACTGGTGCTGCGACTACTCGACCCTGACGCCGGCGGCCTTGTCTTCGATGAACACGACATCACTCATTCATCCAGACCGGAGCTGCGCAAATTCCGCCAGCGCATGCAGATGGTTTTCCAGGACCCCTATTCATCGCTCAACCCGCGCATGCGGGTGGGCAGGATTCTTGAAGAATGCCTGAAGGTACATGGCACTGTTGAGCCGCAACAACGTGGCAATCGCGTCGCCGAGTTGCTGACTGAAGTCGGCTTGTCGCCTGCCGCGGCAGAACGCTATCCGCACGAGTTTTCAGGAGGTCAGCGGCAACGTATCGCACTGGCTCGGGCACTGTCGGTTGATCCGGAATTCATTGTCGCGGATGAACCGGTCAGCGCACTGGATGTGTCCATTCAGGCGCAGATGCTGGAACTGATGAAGAATCTGATGGAACGGCGCAATCTGTCCATCCTGTTCATCTCCCACGATCTGGGAGTGGTTCGTTACTTCTGCCAGCGCCTGGCGGTCATGTACCTGGGACGTATTGTGGAAAAGGGCCGTGTCCCGGAGATATTCGACAAACCCCTGCACCCCTACACTCAGGCTCTGCGTGGTGCCTCACCGATTCCGGATCCGGCTCTGGGTCAGCAGCTGGAAAAACTTGACGGCGAAGTCCCCTCAGCCAGCGCCCCACCCGACGGCTGCCATTTTCACCCGCGCTGCCCACGGGCTACCGAGTACTGTCGTCAGCTGTATCCGGCATGGATAAACGTCGATGAGGAGCGCGCTGTCGCCTGCCATCTGTATGACCCTGAACTTTCCGACAAGATGGCGCCGGAAAAGCGTCTGAGACAAGATTGAAGAAAAAAAAGGACAAACCGAGACTGGCAAGTTCACCAACTGAGCATTGACCTTCCCGCGCCGCCGTCAGTGCCCTCGTTCCAGCAACTTCAGCACACCCGCCAGTCCCAGTTGTTCCAGGCGGTCGATATTGCGTTGCGGAATACTGTCCGGATCCGGATGGCTGTCTACCGCCTTTTCCACACTGTCCTCCTGCAGCAGGTGCAGGATCGGAAAGGGTGCACGATTGGTCCAGTTGCTGACATCGTCCTTGTCGGTACCATCGAACTGGTAATCCGGGTGAAAGCTGGCGATCTGCAGAATGCCATCGAACTCCAGATCTTCGAACAGGGCTTCGGCCAGAGCCAGCAAGTCCAGATAGTCATCAAAATCCTCGAAGCCCGCGGGCAGAACCAGCAAGGTAGTTCGCTCTTCCTCATTGTCTACCAGGCGATGCGCTTCATCGGATAATTGCTGCAGGCATTGTTCGGTGCTGCTGTCGGCGGCAACCACGATGCTGACCTGTCCGCGCCGCCTGGCTGCATTGGCAAACGGACACAGGTTCTGGCCGATGACCATGGCATCGAGCCAGTGCTCGATGGTGGCGGTGATGTCATTCACGGGCAAGTTGTTGCTCAAGTCGGGCTCTTGTGATTCAGGTCTGCCGTTATAATAGAGCAATGACAAACCCTGAACTCGACTTGTTGCAACCCTACCCGTTCGAGAAGCTGCGCAAGCTGCTCGATGGCATCACGCCCGCAGACCTGCCTGCGGTGTCCCTGTCCATCGGCGAACCCAAGCATCCGGCCCCCCAGTTCGTTCTGGATGCCATGCAGGCTGCAGCGCGGACGGTAGAGAAATATCCCACCACCCGCGGCATCGATGAACTGCGCCAATCGATTGCCAACTGGCTGTGTCAGCGTTACGCACTGACCGGTGCCGACGCTCTGGCGGAACACCACATACTGCCCGTCAACGGTACACGCGAAGGCCTGTATGCCATCGCCCAGTGCGTACTGGACAGAAGCCGGCACGATCGCCAGGTGCTGATGCCCAACCCCTTCTATCAGATCTACGAAGGTGCGGCCCTGCTCGCCGGCTGCACACCGGAATTCTACGCCATTGACGAAAATGCCGATGCCAACCTGGATGCCATCAGCGATGCGCAGTTTGCGGCCTGCCAGATGATCTATCTTTGCACACCCGGCAATCCCACTGGCGCCGTGGTCTCCGAAGCCGCCCTGAAGCGCCTGATCCGCAAGGCGCAGCAACACGATTTCATCATCATCAGTGACGAGTGCTACAGCGAAATCTACCGTGAAGCCTCCGGCCCACCCTGCGGCCTGTTACAGGCGGCTCACGCCATGGGGCTTGACGACTACGAGCGTTGCCTGGTCTTCCATTCGCTCTCGAAGCGATCCAACCTGCCGGGCCTGCGCTCCGGTTTCGTCGCTGGCGACGCCACTCTCATCAAACGCTTCGTCGAATACCGCACTTACCAGGGATGCTCCATGTCAGGCTTCGTTCAGGCTGCCAGCATCGCCGCCTGGAATGATGAAACGCATGTCAGCGAAAATCGAGCAGCCTATGATGAGAAATACCAGGCCGTCACCGACATCCTGAATCCGGCATTGACCGTCAGCACCCCGCCCGCCGGCTTCTACCTGTGGCCGGAGCTGCCCGTCGATGATCAGCAGTTCACGCAGCGTCTGCTGGCAGAATTCAATGTGCGCGCGGTTCCCGGCAGCTACCTGGCCAGGGCCCCGGGCAGAGACAATTACAACCCGGGCGCCAATCATCTGCGACTGGCGCTGGTAGCCCCACTGGATGACTGCATCACGGCAGCGCAACGTATCGTCCAGTGTCTTTAAATCAATCATTCACCCACTACTGAGAACCCACACAATGAGCGAACTCGAAAGCATCATCAATGATGCCTGGGAAAACCGTGCCGATATCACCACCGCACAGGCTGACGGCGAAATCGGCAAGGCTGTCGAACAAGCCATTGCACTGCTGGATTCAGGCAAGGCTCGTGTCGCCGAGCCTCTGGGTGCCCCCGGCGAGTGGCAAGTGAACGAGTGGCTGAAGAAGGCCGTATTGCTCTCGTTCCGGCTGCGTGACAATGCGCCCATCCAGGCGGGTGGTTTCACTCAATTCTACGACAAGGTGCCGGGCAAGTTCACCGACATGAGTACCGAGGAATTCGCCGCCTCTGGCGTGCGCGTCGTCCCGCCGGCCATGGCCCGCAAAGGCAGCTATGTGGCTCCCAACACAGTGCTGATGCCCTCCTACGTCAATATCGGTGCGTATGTCGATTCCGGCACCATGGTCGATACCTGGGCCACGGTGGGTTCCTGTGCACAGATCGGCAAGAATGTGCATCTGTCCGGTGGTGTCGGCATCGGTGGCGTGCTCGAGCCCTTGCAGGCATCTCCCACCATCATCGAGGACAACTGCTTTGTCGGTGCGCGCTCCGAAGTCGTGGAAGGCGTGATCGTGGAAGCCGGCTCTGTCATCTCGATGGGTGTCTACATCGGCCAGAGCACGCGCATCTATGACCGTGAGCGCGATGAAGTGAGCTACGGCCGCATTCCTGCAGGCTCGGTGGTTGTTTCCGGCAATCTGCCGTCGGACAACGGAAAGTACAGCCTGTATTGCGCTGTCATCGTCAAGCGAGTGGATGAAAAGACGCGTAGCAAGGTTGGTATCAACGAACTGCTGCGTCTGGCTGACTGATTCACCGCAGCCTGTCCCGATCACTGATCGGGACGCCAGCCTGCCTGTCCGGAACCATAACGCAAGGCGATCTCGCCGTCATGCCATGGTCTGATGGATGGGAGATCGATCCTGGCTGGCTGCCAGGATCCCGGCTATTGATCGAAACAAGGTATTGTGCGGCGAACTCTTGCGCCAGGCCAGCGCGATGGTTCGTGGGCAGGCATCCGGCAAGGGCACCAGATCGATAGCGGCATGTGCCGCCACCCCACCATCGATCGCCAGTTCCGGCAACAGGGTGACACCCAGGCCCTCTGACACCATTGCCACCAGAGTAAGCAGGCTGGTGGCCGCAAAACTGTCATCCAGTGACAACTCATGGCCGGGAAACGCCGCCAGGGCATGTCGCTGCAGGCAATGCCCGCTTTCCAGCAGCATCAGATCCCGGCCACGAAACAGGGAATCTCTAACCTCCTCGCCGGACTCCTTCGACTCCGTTCTGGCCACGGCCAGTTGATAACCGTCGTCGAACAATGTCACATGTTCCAGATTGGCGATATCAAATGGCAGGGCAATCAGCGCCATGTCCAGCCGGCCTGAAGCAACCCCTTCAACCAGACTTTCCGTCACCTCCTCACGCAGATAAAGACCAAGGTCGGGAAATCGTCGACGGATTGCCGGCAGCGCTGCCGGCACGAGGTAAGGCCCGACCGTGGGTATCGCCCCCAGAGTGAATTTTCCCTGCTCGGGATTCGAGTGCGCGCTGGCCACGCTCTCGATTTCCGAGACACGATGGAGTACATCCTTCGAGCGTTCCACGATCTCGCGACCGATCGGGGTCAACATGACGCTGTGCCGCGTCCGTTCGACCAGGGCGACGCCCAGGCGATCCTCCAGCTCCCTGATACCGGAACTCAATGTCGGCTGAGTGACGAAAGCCAGTTCCGCAGCCCTGGAGAAGTTCAGGGTTGCAGCCAGTGCCGCCAGAAATCGAAGTTGCTGCAAGGTGATCATGATAGACACACTCGATTACGAACATTCAAATTATCAATTTCATGAATATTCATTCATACCATATAGTCTCGTCTCAAGAACAGAGACGAGGCGAAAAATGTCAATGAACGGAACGAATCAGAAGACTGTCGACAACTTGCGACACGTATTGGGACAGACTTTCAATCTGTATTTCCAGACTCAGAGCTATCACTGGAATGTGGAAGGCCCGAACTTCCGCCAACTCCACGGCCTGTTCGAAGAGCAGTACACCGAGTTGTCAGGGGCGCTGGATGACATCGCGGAACGCATCCGTATTCTGGGTGCCCTCGCTCCGGTATCCGTTGCAGAAATGATGTCCTACGCCGGTGATGACGCGGCCCCTGCCCACAGTGCTGCGGACATGATCTCGAATACCATCACGGCCCATCGTACCCTCGCCGACACCCTGCGGCAAGCGATTGCCCAGGCAGCCGATGAAGGCGATGAGGTCACGGCCGGCCTGCTGACGGACCGCCTGGCGACTCACGAGAAGACCCTCTGGATGCTGCAAGCCAGTCAGAAATGAGCCCGGTTGCAACAGCCAGAGCACCAGTGGCGACAGAAAAGATCCGGCTTCAAAAAATCATCTGACTGGTGTACAAGATAGCCCTTCCGCAAACGACCATTCCAGTGTGTGACTCATGAAACAGGCCTCTATCCGGATATTCGGCATCCCCAACTGCGACACGATGAAAAAGGCGCGTAAATGGTTGGTGGAACATGACATCGAACATGAGTTTCACGACTACAGGAAAGCCGGTATCGACGAGGAGAGGCTTCGAGACTGGATCGCTGTCACGGGTTGGGAGATCCTGTTGAACCGCCGCGGCACCACCTGGCGAAACGTACCGCAAGAGACCAAGGACAACATCGATGAGGCCACGGCCATCGAACTGATGCTGGACAACCCGAGCATCATCAAGCGGCCGGTGTTGACGATGGAAGATCGCATCGAAGTCGGTTTCAAACCCGAGCTCTACGCGGGCATCTTCGCCTAGGCAGTCAGACCCTTTCATGGCGACAGCGGCTGACGGTCAACGCATCCGTCAGTCGCATCTTGCCAGCGCGGCACGCTCAGCCGTGGTCTGCGCCACCTTGTCGCGCAGGTAGACCGGCGCTGCCTGTTCGGCAGGCAACAGCGCCGAAGTCGAAACAGCCGCCAAACCCAGCCTCAGCAGATCCTGCGCCATCGGCCAGCAGTCGGCATGAATACGCGCATCCAGCGCCGAGGCCAGTACCTGCTCCCGATAGCGTTCAGCCCCGGAACCCGCCCAGCACCAGTCACTGCCTGTCGGCAAGTCAGGCACCTGCCCGGGCGCGACCAGCATCTCATCGATGACCGGTTGCATCACGCCTTCATCGTCACAGGCAAAGGCGGCGAAATACACTTCATCCATGCGCGCATCCAGACTCACGGCGACGTGAGTCTCGCCATGAACCCGGTAGCATCCCTGCGCCAGCGACTGCAACGTGGAAACGCCATGCACACCGGCGTCGGCTCCCAGCGCGATACCCTGGGTCACAGCCACTCCGATTCGCACACCGGTAAAACTGCCCGGACCACGACCGAATATCACGCCATCGATCTGCGCGGGTGCCATACCCGCGCGATTCATCAGGGCATCAACCATCGGCAACACCAGCACACCATGTTGCTGTGCGGCGATGCGGTGATCCAGCAGCAGCTCGCCATCAACGGACAAGCCGACCGAACAGGCATCCGTGGAGGTTTCAATGGCCAGCAGGTTCATGATTGTGCAACTTCCTCATCCAGGACTTGCCTGGCCGATTGGTAGAATTCCTGGACTTCATCCAGACCACGCGTGATGGGCATGGGTGGCAGGCTGGTGATGAACACCTCACCGTAATGACGACTGCGAATGCGTGGATCGCACAGCATCAGTACACCGCGATCGGTTACATCACGAATCAATCGCCCGACACCCTGCTTCAGTGCGATGGCTGCCTGCGGCATCTGGAACTCGAAGAACGGATTGCCGCCTGCCCGTTTCATGTGGTCGATACGAGCACTCATGACCGGGTCACCGGGAGATCCGAATGGCAATTTATCGATCACCACCAGAGACAGGGCATCACCACGCACGTCCACACCTTCCCAGAAACTGCTGGTACCCAACAACACCGCATTGCCGACGGCCTGAAAGGCTTCGATGAGCTCTCGCTTGGGCATCTGCCCCTGCACCAGTATCGGGTAATCGACCTGACCTTCCAGTAGTCGCTCCGCTTCGTGCAGGGCTCGATAGCTGGTGAACAGCAGAAAGGCGCGCCCCTCACTGGCCTGCAACACCGGCTTGATCTTCTCCACGATGGCCGAGGTATAGGTGGCGTGTTGGGGTTCCGGCAGACCTTCCGGCAGATACAGCAAGGCGTTGTGCCGATAATCGAACGGACTATCCACCTGCAGCTCGCGACAATCTTCCAGCCCCAGCTGACTGCTGAAATGACTGAAGTCCCCACCCACGGCCAGCGTTGCCGAGGTAAAGACCCAGCTGGACGTCATCGCCTCCATGGCCTTCTGAAACGGGGTGGCGACCGTCATCGGAGTCATGTTCAGGCTGAAGCCGTTACGGAAGGTTTCATACCAGTGCACATACTCGCCATCAGCCGGATTCTGGACAAATCGTTTCAGTGTCTCGGCATGCTGCAAGGCACGCTTGTGACAGCTCTCGAGCCCCTTGCCGCGACTGGCTCCTTCAGCCAAGGCCTCTTCAAGAGAGCCAAGCAGGATGGTCAGCCGCTCCAGCTCACGCTCGATCGCAGCGGTATCCTTCATTGTCACCCAGGCATCGCGCCCCGGCTCGATGGGAAAGGCCAGCCGAAAATGCCGAATGCCGGTCTCCAGTTCCTGCGCCAGATCACGCAGCTCTCGCATGTCCGGGGCTTCGTGCAATTGCTCGCCGACCGTGTCGCGGGCCAGATCCAGTATCTGGCGGCTGCTGAACTTGTGCCCGAAGAACTGTGCAGCAATATCAGGCAGCTGATGTGCTTCATCAATGACAAAACCATTGGCGCTGGGCAGCAGCTCCCCGAAACCCTGCTCCTTGAGCGCCAGATCAGCCGATAACAGATGGTGGTTGATCACCACGATGTCCGACTCCTGCGCCTTCTTGCGGGCATGGTGAACGTAACAGTCTTCCAGATCCTCGAACTCGTGCTTGGAACAGAACTCGATGTTGGACACCACGAAGCTCCAGGCCATGGAGTCTTCCGGCACGTTCATCACCTCAGCGATGTCGCCGGTGGTGGTTCGGCGCGCCCAATCGGCAATGAGACGCAGATGTTGCTGGTGCTTCTCATCGAGCAGGGCCGGATTGCGCATCGCACGCTCGAGACGGTGCTTGCACAGATAATTGGCTCGCCCTTTCAGCAGGCTGGTTGACACCCCCGAAGACAGA
Source organism: uncultured Granulosicoccus sp. (assembly GCA_947495035.1). Lineage (GTDB taxonomy): Bacteria > Pseudomonadota > Gammaproteobacteria > Granulosicoccales > Granulosicoccaceae > Granulosicoccus. The sequence goes on along the minus strand of CANLXI010000024.1, from coordinate 24,743 downwards.
GCTTTCTTGATCAACGGCAGATCACTGTAAAACAGCTGATCCTGCAGATGACGTGTTCCGGTGGAGATGATGATGCGCTGACCGGACAGAATTGCCGGCACCAGATAGGCGAAGGTCTTGCCGGTGCCGGTACCAGCCTCACCGACCAGCACGGAACCCTTTTCGAGCGTGCTGAAGATGGCCTCAGCCAGGTGCTGCTGTTCCGCGCGTGGCGCAAAGCCTTTCAGATGTCTGGCAATCGGCCCATCCTGGCCAAGCACATCCGTTATCGAATCAATCATGTCCATTGCCGGTGCCTCCTTGCTCCGGGTGGCAGCTGCGCATCGGCAGCCTGTCTCTTATCGGTATTGGTATTCTTGCACTTTCCTGTGCGCGCTCCTGACACCCAGCAGATCACCTCGGACCTGACGAGCCTGTTCGATGATGAGCCAGTTGCGATACAGCAGGGTTCTGTCGTCCGGACTGGCGAAGGCATTGGACTTGGACGCATAACTCTCCGCCAGAGCCGCCTCCAGAGCATCCAGTTGCAGCTCGGCCGCACGACTCCACAGCAGTGGATTCTGCGGACTGACATCCAGTGCTTCGTACACCAGTTTCAGGGCCAGAGCGTCCTGTCCGGACTGACGAGCCTTTTCGGCCGCCGACCACAGTTGCGCCACCTGCTGGTCATCGGTATCACCTCGGGCGATATCGTCGGCGGGCGGCGGCGTATCAGGCACAAGTGCGTGATCATTGGCAGCTGGCGTACTCGCGCACGCATGGAGAAACAGCACTGAGCACAATACGACTAATGCCTGTACCGATCGTCTGGGGGATGAAGTAAGGATGATCATGTTGTCCTGGGAGTCTGCAGGCGCATTTTGCCTAGCTTATTCGGCTACAGCAAGCCTTCCACCATGTTGATCTCGATTCTGCGGTTCTGTTCCCTGCCCTCGGCGGTTGCATTGGCGGCCCGAGGGCGGCTTTCACCGTAGCCAAAAGGCTTGATGCGATCGGGAGACATCCCCTGCGACACCATGTAACGCACGACCGACAACACGCGCTGTTTGGACAGTTCCAGATTGTCTGCGGCCGAGCCGCGGTTGTCCGTATGGCCTTCCACCGTGATCATTGTATCCGGATATCGCAGCAGCGCATCGACCATCTTGCTCAGAATCAGGCGGGATTCGACCGACAGGTCCGATTCATTGGGCTCGAATTTCAGCCCTTCGATCACCCCTGTGACAATTTCACAACCTGAGGAATCCACCAGAGCGCCGGAGGTGGTATCCAGGCACCGGTCGCCGATATCGGCGATTCCGTCGCGGTCTTTGTCCTCATCCACTCTCTGCGCAACCGGTTCGATCTTGCCGCTTGTCGACAAGGCCGGCTCCGGCAGACTGACGCTCTCGACGCTGCCTGTCGGCGCCTTCCCGGATGCACAGCCAACTACGATCTGTACAGCGCCGAGCAAAACGGCCCATCTGATGGTGTTCATGGTGCTGGTTCGTTCTCTTTTCATTCGCTTGTCCACGGCCAGGTTTACAACGCCGATTCAGCATGATCGCGCTGATGATTGTCAACAGACGCGGCAAAGGATGATTGCCACTCGATGCAATCGAGCAGCCTCACACCCAGCCCGGTGCTCACGTCCCCTTCCGGATCTGCCCCTGGCACGTCATCATCCAGGGTGATGTAACAGGACCTGCATCAGAGCGTGGCTGCATGTGAATCATATCCGCAGCCTTCTCATCCGGCACAGTGTGCTGAATCGAAGTCGGTACGAACTCCACATGGTTCATGAGCAACGTCTCCATCGAGATCCCGCGGCGTATAGATAACGCTGGTAATCCACCATCCGTGCCATCCGGGCCACCTGCGACGTCGAATTGGTTATCAGGCTGCCCGCCATCATCATCGACAGTGCTCACCACCAGATCAACAGTCTGTGTCGTCCAGAGGCAATACACTCACTATACCGAGCCCGCCAGACAGCCGAACGAATACGCAAGACACGCCGTCCGGCCCGTTTTCTTCGGGCAGAACGACGCGACCACACACTACTCCCACTCGATCGTCGCGGGCGGCTTGCTCGAAATGTCGTAGGTCACCCGGGAGATACGCGGAATGGAATTGCAGATGGTGCGGGATACCTCATCGAGAAAGTCCCACGGCAACTGCGCAGCCCTGGCCGTCATGAAGTCGATGGTCTCGACGGCCCGCAGAGCCACCACGTAGTCGTAGCGACGCCCATCACCGGTGACACCCACGGACTTGATCGGCAGGAAGACGGTGAAGGCCTGTGACACCTTGTTGTACAGATCATGACGCAACAGGGCGTTGATGAAAATGGCATCGGCTTCGCGCAGGATATCGGCATATTCCTTCTTCACTTCACCTAGAATACGCACGCCAAGACCCGGCCCCGGAAACGGGTGACGCTGCACCATGATCGGTGGCAGGCCGAGATCGACCCCGATGGTGCGCACCTCATCCTTGAACAGCTCGCGCAGTGGTTCGACCAGCTTGAGGCGCATTTCGCTCGGCAATCCACCGACATTGTGATGCGACTTGATCAGATGCGCGCTGCCGGAGGTGCTCGCTGCCGATTCGATGACATCGGGGTAGATGGTGCCCTGCGCCAGCCACTTGGCATTCTTCAGCTTCGCCGCCTCTTCCTCGAAGATTTCGACAAACAGATTGCCGATGATCTTGCGCTTGGCTTCCGGATCGGTCACGCCAGCCAGTGCCTCCATGAATCGATCCTGGGCGTTGACCCGGATGACATGTACGCCCATGTTATCGGCAAAGGTCTGCATGACCTGATCGCCTTCGTGCAGACGCAGCAGCCCGTTGTCCACGAACACGCAGGTCAGCTGCTTGCCGATTGCCTTGTGCAGCAGGGCAGCGACCACCGAGGAATCAACACCACCGGACAATGCCAGTATCACTTCATCCGCGCCCACCGTTTCCTGCACTCGCGCCACGGCATCGTCGATGATGTTGTCCGGCGTCCACAGGCCATCACACTGGCAGATATCCAGCACGAATCGACGCAGAATCTCCGCCCCCTGAGTCGTGTGGGTAACCTCCGGGTGAAACTGGATACCGTAGCGGCCCGCGGCTTCATTGGCGATGATGGCACCGGGTGCATTGGCACTGGTGCCGATCAGCGTGAACCCTTCCGGCAACTGCTCGACCCTGTCCCCGTGACTCATCCAGACATCCAGCTGCGCCTTGCCATCGCTGGAGTGATCCTGTAAACCGTCGAACAGACGAGCCCTGTCCTGCAGTGTGACACGTGCGTGGCCGAATTCACTGTGAGCCGCCTGTGCCTGTACCTCACCACCCAACTGATGCACCATGGCCTGCATGCCATAGCAGATGCCCAGAATGGGTACATCCAGCCCCAGCACGGCTGACGGGATGGTCGGTGAGCCTTCCTGAATGACAGACTCCGGTCCACCCGACAGGATCACACCTCTTGGCTGGAACTCCCTGACCACCTGGTCGCTGATGTCCCAGGGATGAATCTCGCAATAGACTCCGGATTCGCGAACACGCCGCGCTATCAGCTGAGTGGTCTGCCCACCGAAGTCGAGAACCAGTATTCGTTGATCGTGCAAGTCGGTCATGGCAATCAGCTGATCCGGTAGTTGGGGGCTTCTTTGGTCATCTGCACATCGTGCACATGGCTCTCGCGCATGCCGGCACCAGTGACCCGCACGAAGGTGGCGTCACGTTTCATGCTGGCGATATCGGGCGCGCCACAGTAACCCATACTGGAACGCACACCGCCGACCATCTGATGCACGATGGCGGACATGGGGCCCTTGTAGGGCACACGACCTTCGATGCCTTCGGGCACCAGCTTGTCTTCCACATCCTCGTCATCCTGAAAATAGCGATCACTGGAACCGGCGCGCATCGCACCAACCGAACCCATGCCACGATAGGACTTGTAGGAGCGCCCCTGATACAACACGACCTCACCCGGCGCTTCCTCGGTACCGGCAAACATGCTGCCGACCATGACCGACGAGGCACCCGCGGCAATGGCCTTGGCCATGTCACCGGAGAAACGAATGCCGCCATCGGCAATCAGTGGCACATCGGTATCCGCCAGAGCGGTCGCCACATTGTGAATGGCAGTGATCTGCGGTACACCCACACCGGCCACAATGCGCGTGGTGCAGATCGAGCCCGGACCGATACCCACTTTCACGCCGTCAGCGCCGCGTGCCACAAGATCGGTAGCCGCCTCGGCAGTGGCAATATTGCCGCCGATGACCTGTACGGAAGAAAAGTTTTCCTTGATCCAGGCAACCCGGTCCAGCACGCCCTGGGAATGGCCATGAGCGGTGTCGACAATCAGTACATCCACACCTGCCTGCACCAGTTGAGCAACCCGCTCATCGGTATCGGCCCCCGTACCCACGGCAGCCCCTGCCAGCAAACGGCCCTGTGTGTCCTTGCAGGCATTGGGAAAGTCCTGCGCCTTGCGGATGTCCTTGACCGTGATCATGCCGCGCAGTTCGAAGTTGTCATTGACCACCAGCACCTTTTCGATACGGTGCTTGTGCAACTGCTCGATAGCTTCGCTGCGAGGCGCATCTTCATGCACGGTGACCAGCCGATCGCGCGGTGTCATGATGGCCGAGACCGGTTGATCCAGTCGAGTCTCGAAGCGCAGGTCGCGCTGTGTGACGATACCGGCCAGCGTCTGCCCCTCGACAACCGGCAAGCCGGAGATGCCATGCTGGGCAATCATGTCCATCACTTGACGGATGGTGGTAGAGGGTGAAATGGTGATGGGTTCGGTCACGACACCGCTTTCGTGCTTCTTCACTCGTGACACTTCCATCGCCTGACGCTCGATGGACAGATTCTTGTGAATGATACCGATACCGCCTTCCTGCGCCAACGCTATTGCCAGCGGTGATTCGGTGACGGTATCCATTGCCGCTGAGAGCAACGGAATGTTGAGTCGCAGTGACCGGGTGAGTTGGGTTGACAGGTCGACATCGCGCGGCAGAACCTGCGAATGTCGGGGAGTCAGCAGTACATCGTCGAAAGTGAGAGCTTCCTGGGAGACCAGCATCGAAAAGCAACCTTGAGCAGAGACAGGATGCGGGCGAAGTATACAGTGATTACGAGCTCTGCCGGTGTATGCTTAACCTTGTGGATAAAAAGATTTATACAGTCAGTCGCCTCAACCAGGAGGTGCAGAAGCTACTGGAATCGGGCTTTGGCACGCTCTGGCTACAGGGAGAGCTGTCAAATTTCAGTCGCCCGTCGAGTGGTCACTACTATTTTTCCCTGAAGGACAGTCAGGCGCAGATTCGCTGCGCCATGTTCAAGGGACGCAATCGATTTCTGGATTTTCGGCCAGAGAGCGGCGATGCCGTGGTGGTTCGCGGCAAGCTCGGCCTGTATGCCGCTCGTGGCGACTACCAACTGATTGTCGAACACATGGAACCGGCGGGCGCCGGAAAACTGCAGGCCGCCTTCGAGGCCACCAAACGAGAGCTCGACAAGCGCGGCTGGTTCGACCAGGAAAACAAACAGCCCTTGCCGGCACTGCCGCAGACCATCGGCGTGGTCACCTCCCCCACCGGCGCGGCGCTGCGCGATGTGCTGCACGTGCTGGCGCGACGTTACCGGCAGGCCGATATCATCATCTACCCGACGCTGACCCAGGGTGCCAGTGCGGCCCCGGCCATTGTCAGAGCGTTGCAAACCGCCAACCGTCGCGCCGAGACCGATGTCCTGCTGCTGGTGCGTGGTGGTGGCTCGCTGGAGGATCTCTGGGCCTTCAACGAGGTAGCCGTCGCCGAAGCCATCAGGAACAGCCGGATTCCCGTCGTCGCCGGCATCGGCCATGAGGTGGACATCAGTATCAGTGATCTGGTTGCCGATCTGCGCGCACCGACACCCTCGGCCGCTGCCGAACTGGCCACCCCCGACACCAGCAGCCTGCAACACCGTCTGAGCTCGACCACCCGCCGCCTGCATCGTGCAGCACTGGGCAGACTCGGCAGCAGCCAGCAACGCCTGTCACAGCAGGTGGCGCGACTGCAACTGCGACATCCGCAACGCCGGCTGAACGAACAGCTGCAACGGGCCGACGAACTGGAAATGCGCCTGGCCAGAGCCTGGCAGTCACGACTGCAGCGTCATCAGTCCCGTTTGCAGGGTCTGCGGGCCAGTCTGGACGCTCATTCCCCCGCCATGCAGCTGACTCGGCACCAGGCGCGCTGGCAGGCACTGGACTCACGCCTGAACGTGGCCATGTCAAGTCGCCAGACGTTCGCCCGCTCGCGCTTCGAATTGTTGGCACGAGCCCTGCACGGGGTTAGCCCGCTTGCCGTTCTGGACCGAGGTTATGCACTGGTAATGGCGAAGGGAAAACTGGTGACGCAGGCCTCCAGTCTCGCGCCAGGCGATGAAATCAGTGCACGCTTCTCAAAAGGAGAAATCAGCGCTATCGTGAAGTCTGGTAACACATCAGAACAGTGAATATTACATGGACACAAGTTGCTTTTCTGGTTTATTACTGGTAAAACGCAGCGCTGCGAATTTCCTGACAGGTGCATGTCGTCAAACGGTAAACGATACGTCAAGTGCAGTTTCTGGCAGTCGTGCAGCTGGCACTTCGAATTCACGGAAGCACAGCGGTAGTACGAACGCCGAGTAAGGATTCCACGGAGAACACGATCTTGTCCACTTCAGCCGACAGCAAGTCATCCAAGAAAAAGGTATCCAGCAAGAAAAAGGCATCCAGCAAGAAGAAGGCTGCGAAGAAAAGCACTGCCGGGAAAACGGCCAGCAAGAAGACGACAGGCGAAAAAGGCGCCGTCGAAAAATCCGCGACTCCTGCGGAGCCGGATCAAGCGATCGACAGCGCTACCGGGTCAGCGGAAGAAACATCATCCTCAACGAAGGGTTCAAAGAAGACAGTGCCAGTATCCAAGACAAAGAAAACCACCTCTGCATCAACGGCTCCGAATGATATGGATTACGACGAGAATGATGGAGACAACGGAGAACTGGAAACCACCAGCAAATCCACCGTTGTGCCCTACGAGCGTGGCAATGGCCACTACATGGACGCCGAGCAGCTGGCCCATTTCAGTCAGAAGCTGGCGGAGTGGAAGCAACAGCTGATGGAAGAAGTGGACCGTACCGTGGGCCACATGAAAGACGATGCCACCAACTTTCCCGACCCCAACGATCGCGCCACTCAGGAAGAAGAGTTCAGCCTGGAACTGCGTACCAGGGATCGTGAGCGCAAGCTGATCAAGAAGATCAACGAAGCCCAGAAGCGCATCGACGACGATGAATACGGCTATTGCCAGACCTGTGGCATCGAGATCGGTGTCAACCGGCTTGAAGCTCGTCCAACAGCAGAATTGTGCATTGACTGCAAGACGCTCGAAGAGATTCGAGAGCGGCAGACTGCCTGATCTGCGACACACCAACCCCGGGCTGTCGGAATGACGATCTGACGGCTCGGGCGGTAGGTCGATTTGCCCCCTCGCCTACCGGATTGCTGCATCTGGGCTCCCTGCTGGCCGCCCTGGCCAGTTACTGCGACATTCGCAGCCGCCGGGGTCTCTGGCAATTGCGCATTGATGATATCGATGGGCCACGCTCCATGCCCGGATCGGCCGATGCCATCCGCAGAACGCTGGAAGCTCTGGGCTTTGAATGGGATGGCCCGATACGATGGCAAGGCAGCCGCCTCGACCTCTACCAGACTGCCCTGCAGAGCCTGATCGACAAGGGTCTGGTTTTCGCCTGTCAGTGCAGTCGCAAGAGCCTGCCTCGCGGTGAAATCTACCCCGGTCATTGTCGCGCCAACCGGATCGAGGCCTTCCCGGTCGCCGATCATGCCCTGCGTGTGCGACTCGTCGGCCAGGTCGCGTTTCACGATGCGGTTCAGGGGCTGCAGGAATTTGACCTGAGCCGCGATGTTGGCGATAGTATCGTCTGGCGCCGCGATGGCCTGGTGTCCTACGCACTGGCCTGTGCCGTGGACGATGCCGACGAGGTCACGCATGTGGTCCGAGGCGCCGATCTTCTGACAGGCACCGGAGCGCAATTGGGCATCATCAAGGCACTGGATCTGACACCACCGGACTATGCACATGTCCCGGTTGCACTGGACGCCAATGGCGACAAGCTGAGCAAGCATTCCCTGGCTCCTCCTGTCGACGAATCCGACCCGCTGGAAATCCTGCAACGCACCTGGCAACTGCTCGGTCAGCAGACATTGACAGACATCGGCACCGTGACCGATTTCTGGCAACAGGCCATACCTGCCTGGCAGATGAGCCGCGTACCGCGCACCCGGCAAATGAGCGTGTGAACCAGCGCCCTCTGCCCACCGATCACAGCCTGCTGATATTCCTGCTGGCGCTGTTTCTGGTCAACTCACCGCTCAGGCAATGGTGGTCAACCCTGTCACTGCCCTGGTATGCCATGTACCTGCCATGGCTGCTGATCATTGCCCTGCTGGCACTGAACCAGCATCGCCAGAAACGGAACCTCGACCGTGGGGATTGACCTTGCGTTTCTGTTCGTCATTGCGCTGAGCTACCTCGGCCTGCTGTTCGTCATTGCCTGGTGTACGGAACGAGGCTGGCTCCCTGACCGGCTGATACGCTCGCCACTGATCTACTCGCTGTCACTGGGTGTCTACGCCACCTCATGGACCTACTACGGCAGCGTCGGCCTGGCCGATACCAGCGGCTATGCATTTCTCAATATCTATCTCGGTCTGACCGGTGCCTTCATACTCGGTCCCTATCTGCTGCGTCCACTGCTGCGTCTGTGTCGGGAACATCAGCTGACCTCGCTGGCCGATCTGCTGGCATTTCGCTATGGCGGCCGGGCCACCGGCTTTGCCGTCACCCTGTTCATGCTGTTCGGCATTCTGCCCTATATCTCATTGCAGATCAGGGCCGTCACCGAATCCATTCAGGTACTGAGCCAGAGAGCGCCCCCCAATCTGCTGGCACTGGCTTTCTGCGCCGGGATCACCGGCTTTGCCATCCTGTTCGGTGCCCGCCACCTGACGCCACGTGAAAAACACCACGGTCTGGTGGTGGCCATTGCCTTCGAGTCTGCCATCAAGCTGATCGCCATGGTGGTGGCCGGCCTGTTCGCCGTCACCCAGGTGTTCGAGTCGCCTCTGGCGATGAGCCGCTGGGCGGACAGCCAGCCGGGCATGGTCGCCGAGTTGTACGCACCGGCCACTGCCGGACTGTGGCCAACTCTGCTGCTGCTGTCGTTCTGCGCCGCCTTCACGCTGCCGCGCCAGTACCACATGACCTTTACCGAGAATGAAAACCCGAAGCACCTGAATACCGCCTACTGGCTGTTTCCGCTATACCTGCTGATCCTGAACCTGCCGATCATTCCCATCCTGTTTGCCGGACGCTATCTGTCATTGTCCATGGAAGCGGACTTCTACGTACTGGGCATGACGCTGACTCTGGGGCGCGAATGGCTGGCCATCCTGGTCTTTCTCGGTGGTCTGTCGGCTGCCAGCGCCATGATGATCGTCACCACGCTGGCGCTGTCCTCGATGTGCATGAACCACTTCCTGCTGCCGGCGGCCCTGTCTGTCAACCGCCCCCGTGATTTCTACCGGCGCCTGCTGTGGGGCCGGCGTCTGGTGATTGCCGCGATCATCGCGGCAGGCTATGGCTTCTACATCATCATCGAGCTGCAGGAAGGTCTGGCAAGTCTCGGACTGATTTCCTTCGTCGCCGCCGCACAGCTGTTGCCGGGAATCATCGGCTTGCTGTTCTGGGCTCGTGCCACGCAGGCCGGTTTCATTGCCGGCTTGAGTGGGGGTGCTCTGGTCTGGTTCTTCCTGCTGATCCTGCCGCTGATGGTCAACCGCTTCGACCCGGTGCAGTGGCTGGCCCCGGACACGGACATCTGGACCCTGACCACAACGGCAACTCTCAGCATCAACTGCCTGCTGTTCGTGCTGGGCTCACTGCTGAGTCGGCCCTCCGAGGATGAAATTGCCGCATCACAGGCCAGCAATGCCTATGCAGGGCTGGCTTCGGGCGCCACGATCGCGCAATCGGTCGTGCATTATCGCTATGCCCTGCGCCAGGCCCTGGGCAGCGAAGTGGCTCGCGACGAGATAGCCCGGGCGCTGCAGGAGACCGGGATCGGCAAGAAGGAGACACGCCGCTCCGAACTGCGTGTCCTGCATGAACGTCTGGAACGCAATCTGACCGGCCTTCTGGGTCCGACCCTGGCGCGCGAGATACTGCGCCGGCAGCCGGGCAGTCATGACGGCCTGCTGAGCAACACACCCGATGCCCGCATGCTCGAACGCCGGTTGCAGACATCGCGTGAACAGATGCGTGGTCTGACCAAGCAGCTGGATGACCTGCGACAGTATCTGCAGGATGTGCTCAGACAACTGCCACTGGGCGTGTGCTCCATATCCGCCAACGGGCAGATCTATATCTGGAACTCGGCCATGCAGACGCTGACCGGCATCGCTGAACGCGACGCCTATGACAAGTCGCTGGATCAGCTCGAGGCCCCCTGGGGACCGTTGCTGGCAGACTTTGCCCGCTCCAGCGACGATCACCAGTTCCGCCGCAAGGCGTTCCCGGGCGATCGCCCGACCACCGTGAACCTGCACAAGGCCGATCTGGGTGCCGATATCGGCATGTCCGCCGACGCCCTGCCCGGCCAGGTCATACTGATGGAAGATCGCACCGACCTGGACAAGCTCGAAGCCGAGCTGGCACACAATGAGAGACTGGCCTCCATCGGACGACTGGCGGCCGGTGTTGCCCACGAGATCGGCAATCCGCTGACCGGCATCGCCAGCATCGCGCAGAACCTGCCTGACGATATCGATAACAGCGATCAGGAACCGCTGGTTCGGGAACAGACCGATGACATCCTCACCCAGGTTGCCCGAATCAACTCGATCCTGCGCTCTCTGCTGACTTTCTCGCATGCCGATGCCGTCGCGGAAAAGCCCTACGAGGCGGTGGATGTCAGCGACTGCATTCGAGAAGCCGTGCGCCTGGTCAGCCTGTCACCCGACACGCGCCAGCTGAACATCGAGATGAGTCTGCCAGATTCGGTCCTGGTCAACGGCGATTCGAATCTGCTGATGCAGGTGTTCGTCAACCTCATCAACAATGCCTGCCACGCCTCACCGGCAGGATCCAGCATCATCATTCAGGGCACCATTCAGGATGCCATGCTGGTGGTCGAAACCATTGATCAGGGCAGCGGTGTACCGCCGGAAATCCGCGATCACGTGTTCGAGCCGTTCTTCACCACCAAGCCCGTCGGCCAGGGGACCGGCCTGGGCCTGTCGCTGGCATACAGCATCGTGACAAACCACAATGGTCGATTGCGTATCGGCGACAGCGAACAGGGCACGCGTATGATAGTGACTCTACCCCTTTATGACAGTGATTCATGAAAAGACTGCTGCTCGTAGAAGATGAAGAAGTCATTCTCAAGGCCTTGCGCCGTTTGCTTGAGCGTAATCATTTCATCGTCGAGACAGCCACTACCGTTGAGCAGGCCATTGCCGCCCAGCCTCGCTCCTTCGATCTGATCCTCGCAGACCTGCGATTGCCCGGTGACGAGGGCACCAGCGTCATTCCACTGGCCGATCCGGTACCGGTGATCATCATGACCAGCTTTGCCAGCGTACGCTCTGCCGTCGATGCGATGCGCCATGGGGCCATCGACTACATCGCCAAACCGTTTGATCATGACGAGCTGCTGATGGTCATTCAACGAGCTCTGATGCAGAACCTGATGCAGGCGCAGAATCGCGCCCTGCGCCTGGATGTGCAGCGCATACAGCCCTGCCAGCAACCCCTCAAGGGCACGGCACTGGATGACATGCTGAGCCAGCTGGAAGACCGCAAGGACGTTCAGCCCTTCCTGCACCTGCACGGCGAACGAGGTACCGATCGAGAACGCCTGGCACGCCTCGTTCACGCCAACAGCAGTCGCTGCGATGCGCCCTTCGTCGTGGCTGACGTCGGCGCCGATACGGCCAGCTCCGATGCCATGGCTCTGTTGGGCAACAGCGGCGAGGTTCCACTGGATGAACTGCCACGTGGTGGACTGTTGCAGGCGGCCCACAATGGCACTCTGGTGCTTCGCCACCCGGAGAACCTGTCTACCGAGTCTCAGGAAAGGCTGGCAGAAGTACTGGAACAGGGGGCCGTCGACCTGCCAGGCAGCAGTCATCGACGCTCCATCAACGTCAAGATCATCACGATCGGTCTCGAGTCGATCGAAACCCTGCTGGCCAGTGGACAGCTGGTGCCGCAGCTGGGCAACCTGTTCGTGCATGATCAGTGCGCCGTCCCGCCATTGCGACAGCGCCGAGACGACATTCTGCCTCTCGCGCAGCAACAGTTGCGCACCATGGAACGTCGTCAGGGTTTCCCGCGAAAGAAATTGAGCGCCGATGCCGAAGCGGTGCTGCGTGCCAATGACTGGCCCGGCAATGTGGCTGAACTGGACAATGTGATCAGCCGCGCGGTGTTTCTGGCCAGCGGCAACACCATCAGCAGCGACAACCTGGGGCTGGGTGAAGGCGCCCTGAGTGAACGCAACATGAGTCTCGACGAGTACTTTCGGTATTTCGTGATTCGCAACCAGATGCATCTGTCCGAGACCGAACTGGCCGCCAGACTGGGGATCAGCCGCAAGGCCCTGTGGGAGAGGCGTACCAGGATGGACTTGCCGCGCAGCTCTGCCGAAGAACTGCCCGGTTGACGACTGACTCTCGGGGACTACAGCAAACTGTGAGTGATTTCAAGCTCCTGAGGGACTTGGATTTACCACATTCACTTTGTTTGACTCATTCTCGCTGAAGGGTACACTGCCGACATCAGCCTTAAAGCAAGACCTGCGTATGTCGACAGATCATATCTACCCTGTTCCTTCCGAACTGGCGGATTCTGCTCATGTGAATGAGGATCGCTACGAGGAGATGTATGCCCACTCCATCGAAGATTCCGATGGATTCTGGGCCGAGCAGGCTGAGGAGTTCATCGACTGGTTCAAGCCCTGGGACACCGTCCAGGAGTGGGATTTCCACAAGGGGGACATTCGCTGGTTCAACGGTGCCAAACTCAATGTGGCCTACAACTGCCTGGATCGACATCTGGAGAAAAGGGCCGACCAGACGGCCATCATCTGGGAAGGCGATGATCCTTCCGAGTCACGTGAAATCACCTATGGCGAGCTGCACGACGAGGTCAGCCGTTTTTCCAATGCCCTGAAAGGTATCGGAATCAAGAAAGGCGATCGCGTCTGCATCTACATGCCCATGATCCCGGAAGCGGCCGTGGCCATGCTCTCCTGTGCACGTATCGGTGCCATTCATTCCATCGTCTTCGGCGGCTTCTCGCCCGATGCGCTCAAGGATCGCATCAAGGATGCAAACTGCTCGCTCATCATCACGGCCGATCAAGGCCTGCGCGGTGGACGCAAGCTGCCGCTCAAGGCCAATGCCGACATCGCCTGCGAGCAGAGCGACTGCGTCAAGCGCATGGTGGTCGTCAAGCGTGGCGGCGATGACATCGAATGGAAGGATGGCCGCGATCTGTGGTATCACGAACTGATTTCCGGCGCCTCCAATGATTGCCCGGCCGTGGAGATGGACGCTGAAGATCCACTGTTCATCCTGTACACATCCGGCTCCACCGGTACCCCCAAGGGTGTCCTGCACACCAGTGGCGGCTACATCCTGTATGCCGCGGCGACGCACAAATACGTGTTCGATTACCAGGACGGCGAGGTCTACTGGTGTTCGGCCGACGTCGGCTGGGTAACCGGCCATTCCTACATAGTCTATGGTCCGCTGGCCAATGGTGCCACCACACTCATGTTCGAAGGTGTGCCCACCTACCCTACCGTCAGCCGCTTCTGGCAGGTCATCGAGAAACACAAGGTCAACACCTTCTACACTGCACCCACTGCGATCCGTGCGCTCATGGCGCAGGGCGATGAGGCCGTCACCTCTGTCGACAGAAGCTCCCTGCGACTGCTCGGCAGCGTGGGTGAACCCATCAACCCGGAAGCCTGGGAATGGTACTACCGCGTGGTGGGCGACTCACGTTGCCCGGTCGTCGACACCTGGTGGCAGACAGAAACCGGTGGCATTCTGATCACCCCTCTGCCCGGCGCCACAGCGCTCAAACCGGGTTCGGCAGCCAAGCCGTTTTTCGGTGTCGAGCCGACACTGGTGGATGAGGAGGGCAATGTTCTGGAGGGGGCGACCAGTGGCAATCTGGTCATTGCCAGGCCCTGGCCCGGCATGATGCGCACGGTCTACGGCAATCACGAACGCTTCCGCGACACCTACTTTTCCATGTATCCGGGCTACTATTTCACCGGTGATGGGGCACGTCGCGATGAGGACGGTTACTACTGGATCACTGGTCGTGTGGATGATGTGCTGAACGTTTCCGGGCATCGTCTGGGAACCGCAGAAATCGAAAGTGCCCTGGTGCTGCATGAAGCCGTCGCCGAAGCCGCGGTCGTGGGTTATCCGCACGATATCAAGGGTCAGGGCATTTATGCCTATGTCACCCTCATGAACAATGCCGAACCCAGTGAGGAACTGAAAGCCGAACTGGTCAGACACGTCCGGTCGGAAATCGGCCCGATTGCCACCCCCGATCTGCTGCAGTGGGCACCGGGCTTGCCCAAGACACGCTCGGGCAAGATCATGCGTCGTATCCTGCGCAAGATTGCCGAGAATGACGTCTCGACGCTGGGTGATATCTCGACGCTGGCCGACCCCGGCGTGGTAGACGGTCTGGTGGAACATCGGGCCAACCTGGTCTGAGTCGACAAGGCGGCGAGTAGCCGTTGACTATCCCGGCAGCCGTCGATTCGAGCGAACATCGACGTTGCCGGTGTCAGCAGCCGCTGAGCTCAGTTCGATGTCTCGACAGATGCGGCGTCGTCAGTCGATTCGCGCAGCTCGAGCACCTTCTCAAGCAGAACGGGATCATCCCATTCCCGGGGACCCAATGCTTCATGCACCACCTGGCCTTGAGAATTGACGATCAACGTCGTAGGCAGGGCCATGACTGACCAGTTGTTCAGGCTGTTGACATCGCCAAGCAGCGTCGGAAAATCGATGGGAATCTTCTTCAGGAAGGCATCGACGGCCTCCTGACCTTCCCCGGCGTTGATGGCGAGCATGCCCACACCCTCAGACTCGAGCGCTTGCCAGGCGGCATTCATCGACGGAATCTCCTCGACGCAGGGTGGACACCAGGTTGCCCAGAAATTGATGACCCACGGCTTGCCCAGCAGACGCTCCGCCTGCCACTGCCCGTCGCCGACCGACGCCAGATCGAATGTCGGCAGCGCCCGGTCGACATCATCCAGCAGTGGTTCCGCAGCCAGTGTGCTGGATGCGAACAACGCCAGAGAAAGGCTCAAGGCCCCTGTCCATACAGAGACTCTCATGCTCACTTGCGCTCCTTGAAATCCAGCGACGCCGAGTTGATGCAATAACGCAAGCCGGTCTTGTCTGGCGGGCCATCGGGAAACACATGCCCCAGGTGTGCACCGCAGGCATCACACATGACCTCGGTGCGTTGCATGCCCATTGAATTGTCCGCCTCTTCCTCGATGACCTCCTCCTTGGCCGGCTGATAGAAACTGGGCCAGCCGCAGCCGGAATCGAACTTGTGCTCGGACTCGAACAATGGCTCTCCACAACAGATGCACACATAGGTGCCATCGGCCTTGTGGCCGTCGTATTCACCGGTAAACGGTGCTTCGGTCCCCTTTTGCCGGGTTACCCGGAACTGCGTGGGCGTTAACGTTCTGGCCCATTCTTCAAGTGATTTCTCTACCTTTCGTGCCACAAGTCTCTCCCCTGAAATTGGTTTGTCTGCCAGCCTACTCACAGACCCCGTATAATGGGGGTGTGAGCGCAAAAAAAACAGTCAGCGACGACGACATGGCCATGTTCCGCGAGGCCGTTGGAGAAGTGCGCTCGGTGAACAACGACCGGGTTGAAGACGAAAAACGACCACAGCGTCCTCTGCTCAGACATACCGAGCAGGACGATCGTTCCGTGATGCAGTCTCTGCTTGATGATCTGAGCGAGTACGACCTGCTCGAGACCGGCGAGCATCTGTCGTATACCCAGCCAGGCGTACAGCGATCGGTGCTGAAGAAACTCAAGAGTGGCCGCTATTCGGTGCAGTCGGAGATCGATCTGCACGGCCTGACGGTCAATGAAGCCCGTCAGGAACTCGCCGACTTCCTGCACGCCGCGCAGGAGCGCCGGCATCTCTGCGTCCGTGTCATCCATGGCAAGGGACGCAAGAATGCCGAACGCGCGCCACGTCTGAAACCGGCCGTCAATCAGTGGCTGCAACGCAATCGGCAGGTCCTGGCCTTTTGCTCGGCCCGAATGAACGATGGCGGCACCGGTGCCGTCTACGTACTTTTAAAGCGAATCTGAACCTTGATAATCCTCGATACAGCTCTGCAGCGGCGTGCCGATGCAGGCCAGCCCATACGCGTTGGCATCGTCGGCGCAGGCGCCATGGCTCGCGGTGTGGCGCTGCAATTGTTGAAGTACTGCCCCGGCTTTCACCTGGCCGGCGTCAGCAACCGGCATGTTGACGGAGCACGGCGCCTCTACAACGAGGCAGAGGTGCTGGACCTGATCACGGCCACTCATCAGCAAACGCTGGATGATGCAGTGCTTGCCGGCAAACACTGCATCATGGAAGATCCGCACCTGCTGTGTGCCTGTCCCCATCTCGACGTCATCGTGGAGATCACCGGCGCCGTGGAATTCGGTGCGCATGTGGTCATGGATGCCATCGCCCATGGCAAGCATGTCGTCATGATGAATGCAGAGTTGGACAGCACGGTCGGGCCGATTCTGAAAACCCATGCCGACAAGGCTGGTGTGGTGCTGACCAATGTCGATGGCGATCAACCCGGCGTGCTGATGAATCTCTACCGTTTCGTCAAGGGTATCGGCGTCAAACCGGTGCTGTGCGGCAATATCAAGGGCCTGCAGGACCCGTATCGTACTCCGACCACTCAACAAGCCTTTGCCGAGCGCTGGAAGCAGAGCGCACCGATGGTCACCTCCTTTGCCGATGGCTCCAAGATTTCCTTCGAACAGGCACTGGTTGCCAATGCCACCGGCATGCGGGTTGGCCAACGTGGCATGTTCGGCCCTACCGTGGACAATGGCGAGCACATCAATGATGCCGGCAACTGGTATCCGCTCGATCTGACGCAGCACCCTACCGGCATCGTGGATTACGTGGTCGGCGCCAGTCCTGCACCCGGCGTATTCGTACTCGGCACCCACGACGATCCGGCGCAGCAGCATCTGCTCGAACTCTACAAACTGGGTACCGGACCGCTGTACGCCTTCTACACCCCCTACCATCTGTGTCATTTCGAGGTCCACAACACCATCGCCCGGGCCGTGCTGTTCGACGATGCCGCAATTGCACCAACCTTTGGTCCCTGCGTGGATGTCATTGCCACCGCCAAACGCGATCTGAAAGCCGGAGAAACCATCGATGGCATCGGGCACTACATGACTTATGGTCAATGTGAAAACGCTGATGTCGTACACGCCGACAGACTGCTGCCCATCGGCCTGGCCGAAGGTGCCGTGCTGTTGCGAGATCTGCCACGTGACACCTGCCTGACACTGGACGATGTGCGCCTGCCGCAAGGCCGGCTGGTGGATCAGCTGCGTGACCAGCAAAACGAACGATTCTTCAACAAACAGGCTTAGAGCATAGTGAAAGCAGTCATTCTCGCCGGTGGGCTGGGAACTCGCATCAGCGAGGAAACCAACATTCGCCCCAAACCCATGGTGGAAATCGGTGGCATGCCGATCATCTGGCACATCATGAAAACGTACTCGCACTTCGGTGTGCACGAGTTCGTGGTGCTGTGTGGTTACAAGGGCCACATTATCAAGGACTTCTTTGCCAACTATGCCATGCGCGCCTCATCAGTGGAGATCGACCTGAACGATGGCTCGATGAAACTGCTGGATCCGGTGCGGGAACCCTGGAAGGTCACACTGGTGGATACCGGCGAATCCACCATGACCGGCGGACGCATCAAGCGCGCCAGACCCTATATCGGCGACGACACCTTTCTGCTGACATACGGCGATGGCGTCAGCAACGTCAATATCGATGAACTGCTGGCCGCTCACCGGCAGGATGACTCCCTCGTCACCCTCACGGCTGTCCAGCCTCCGGGACGCTTCGGTGCGCTGGCGCTGGGAGAATCGCAGACCAAGGTCACGCAGTTTCTGGAAAAACCCGAAGGCGACGGCGCCTGGATCAACGGCGGCTACTTTGCCGTGGAGCCTGAGGCCATCGATTTCATCGACGGTGACGAGATCTCCTGGGAACAGCAGCCTCTCAGTGGCATTGCACACCAGGGCAAGCTCAGCGCCTACAAGCACAAGGGATTCTGGCAGCCGATGGATACCCTGCGTGACAAACAGTACCTCGAGTCACTGTGGCACGACAGAGCCGCCCCCTGGAAGGTCTGGTAGATCATGCAGTTCACACCGACAGCACTGGAAGGTGCGATGATCGTCGATCTTCAGCGGCTGGAAGACGAGCGCGGATTCTTTGCCCGCTCCTTCTGCCGTCAAGAGTTCGAGCAGCTGGGGATGAACAGCGACGTGGTGCAGGCCAATGTGTCGTTCAATGTGAACAAGGGCACTCTGCGCGGCATGCATTATCAGGTGGCGCCGGCTCTGGAGACAAAGCTGGTCCGCTGCACACGCGGGGCCATCGTCGATGTCATCGTCGACATGCGCGAGTCCTCTCCGACCTATCGCCAGCATATTGCGGTGGAGCTGAGCGCCGAGAACCGTCGCGCCCTGTTCGTGCCTGCAAACTTTGCCCACGGATTTCAGACACTGGAGGATGATTCCGAGGTCATGTACCTGGTGTCGGGTTATTACACCCCCGAGTGTGAACGGGGCTTGCGCTACAACGACCCGGCCCTGAACATCCAGTGGCCTGTACCCGTGCAACACATGTCCGACAAGGACGCACAATGGCCGCTACTATGAGCTTGCGATCATGAACGATACCTTCTGGAAGGGACGACGCGTCCTGCTTACCGGCCACACCGGGTTCAAGGGGAGCTGGCTGGCCCTCTGGCTGTCGTCACTGGGAGCCCGTGTTCACGGTTATGCACTGGCACCTGACACCGATCCGAGCCTGTATCAGCTGGCACGTGTCGACGATCTGCTGGATTCGACCATCGCCGATATCCGCGATCGTGATCAGCTTGAACAGTCCATGCAGGCGGCGCGGCCCGAGATCGTGCTGCACCTGGCAGCGCAGCCTCTGGTCAGGGAATCGTTCAGGGATCCGGTAACAACCTTCGACACCAATGTCATGGGCACCATCAATGTGCTCGAAGCGGTACGTCGCTGTGAAACGGTCAAGGCTGTGCTTGTCGTCACTACCGACAAGTGCTATCTGAACCGGGAATGGGACTGGGGCTACCGCGAAAACGAAGCTCTCGGCGGCCATGATCCTTACAGCGCCAGCAAGGCCTGCACCGAACTGGTCGCTCAATCATGGCGCCTGTCCTTCATGGGGGAAGGCGGTGAGGACGAGCGACGTTGTGCCCTGGCCACCGCCCGTGCCGGCAATGTCATCGGTGGCGGTGACTGGGCCAGGGACCGCCTGGTTCCCGATCTGCTCGATTCCATTGCCGGCAACCAGGATCTGGTGCTGCGCAACCCGGAAGCCATACGTCCCTGGCAGCATGTTCTCGAGCCATTGGCAGGCTATCTGATGCTGGCCGAAAAACTCTACCAGGAAGGTGATCGCTGGGCCCAGGCCTGGAATTTCGGTCCGCATGACGCCGATGCTCGCAGCGTATCCTGGATCGTCGAACAGTTGATTCGGGAATGCAACAGCTCGACCCAGTGGCGCCGTGAAACCGCAGCCCAACCTCACGAAGCCCAGCACCTGAAACTCGATTGCTCAAGGGCCCGGCAACAGCTGGGCTGGAATCCGGTCTGGGGACTCGACCAATGTCTCCGGGAAATCGCTGCCTGGCACGCGGCATGGGTGGCTGGCGACGACATGCAGCAGTTTTCCTTGCAGACCATCGAACGTTACCGCAACAACCGCTGACCTCAGCCGCAAACGTCAGGACGCGCTGCGCCGGGTTTTTCGCCGGCGCAGCCGCCAGAGTCGTCCATCGATGGCAGACAACCCGACACCGATCAGCAGCATGCCCAGAAAATGCGCTGATTCCAGTCGCTCGTGCAGGAAGCTGTAGCCCAGAAATATGGCAGATACCGGGATCAGAAACGTCACCAGCAAAAGGTTTGACGCACCCGCCGAAGCCAGGATGCGAAAATACAGGATATAGGCCAGCGCCGTTGACAGCACCGCCAGAGCAATCAGTGCCAACCAGACAGTCACTGAAGGCATCGGCAATGACAGCGGCCGGTCGACATACAATACCAGCGGCAGCAGTAGCAGTGTCGACAGGCTCACCTGCCCCGTTGCCGCCATCACCGGACTGATACCCATGCCCTTGAAGCGTCGCCCGAACACGCTGGCCAGCCCATAGGACAGAGCTGCACCGACTATTGCCAGCTGCGCCAGTGTGTCCGCTCCCAGACCTTGCAAGGCCGAGGGACCGATCATGACGACGGTGCCACTGAAGCCGAAGAAGACACCCAGCAGCTTCATCCTGGTGAATCGCTCGTCGCTGAGCAGCAGACCGGCCAGCAGGACACCGAACAGCGGTGTCGTGGCATTGAGTATGGATGCCAGTCCCGACTCGATATGCGTCTGTCCCCAGACTATCAGCGTGAACGGTATGACGTTATTGAGTATCCCCATGATCAGCAGCGCCAGCCATGCAGCGAATGACCCGGGTAGCGGCACGCGCATGAGCATCACGACACTCCACAGTACCGCAGCAGCCAGGGCAACTCTGATCAACACGATGGTCAGTGGTGGCAGAGCCGACACTGCCACACTGACGAAGAAAAACGAACCGCCCCAGAGAATCGACAAGGCGGCGAGCATCAACCAGATTCCGGCCCCCATGGTCGTGCTGATTCCTGTTCCGTCTGGTGTCGTCATTGTGAAAGCTTTTGTTGAGCAGTGGCGATATCATGCACTCCAGAATGATCAACGTCTTCCCATTTTGTGTTTTCGGAGTCTGTATCAATTGCAACAGACAGTTCCACAGCTCTCAGACAATATACTCGCGTGAATACATCAGAAACATCTGCAGAGACACACGATCAAGCCATGCGCCTGAGCGACATTGCCGGCACCTTGAACGACCTGGCACAGGAGGATGACTCGGTTTCCATCGGCCGTGTGCTGGAGAAGTTGGGCAACCGCGGTTACGCGCCCTTTCTGATCGTGCCTGCTGCGCTGGAAATCAGCCCCGTTGGGGGACTGCCCGGCGTGCCGACATTTCTGGCCTTCATCGTCATACTGGTTGCCGGACAGATGTTCCTGGGGCGCAACCATCTCTGGCTGCCGAAAATACTGCGCAATCGCTCACTGGGTAGTCGCAAGCTGTCCGGGGCACTGGAGAAAATCGATCCTGCCATCAACCGCATGGATCGCTGGTTTTCGCACGAGAGACTCTCGTCACTGACGCAGTCCCCGGTTACCAATCTGGCAGCGCTGGCCTGTATTCTGCTGGCGATGACCGTCCCCCCCCTGGAGTTCATCCCCTTTGCGAGTACCGCTCCGATGGCAGCCATTGCCATGATCGGCATTGCCCTGCTGGTACACGATGGCTGGCTGATGCTGGCAGCCCTGACAGTCTCCATACTGTCGTTCACCACGGTTGGCATACTGTTGAACTAGCCTACAGCGAGAGCATGAACTCGAAGAGGCAACTCCAGTCTGGCGTGATCGAGTACTGCCGGAACTGCGACGGATGTCGCGACAACACCGGTCGGAAAAACCCTGATTACACCATGCTTGCGTTTTGAGCGACGCCCCGAAGCGCTTTCTTCAAGGCAGGGATGCCAGCAATCGATCCACCAGAGCTCCCAACGTCCTGGACGAAGTTTCGTTCACGAGTTCGCCCTCATCATCGAAGGCCTTGTAGGCACCCGGCAGTGTTGCAAATCCCGGCACGACCTCGAAACTCAGCTCGGCGAGAAAATCCCGCAAACGAGGTATGACCCGCACTCCACCCAATCCTCCGGGTGATGCTGCGGCAATGGCTACCTTTTTCCCTTTGAAAGCAGCGCAGGATGCCTCATCACCTTCCGGTCGCGATGCCCAGCTCATCACATTCACCAACAACGGTGGTATGCATCCATTGTATTCCGGCGAGACGATGATCAGAGCATCATGCGAAGCACACAGCGCCTTGAATGACTGCATGGTGGCCGGCAGACCATCCTGTTCTTCGATGTCACCATCGTAGACCGGTGCCGGATAATCGGCGAGGTCCAGCAGCGTGACTTCCGCACCGGCGGCGCCAGCACGACTGGCGGCGACAGCGGCCAGCTTCTTGTTGACAGAGTCCTTGCGGGAACTACCGGCAAATACCAATATCTTTTTCATGGTTATCGTGACAACCCTCAGGTGACCAGTTCAGATAGTCGATGGTAACCCATAACACCACGATGCCTCCCACCAATGCACTGTTGGCGGGAGGCTGTCTCATGGTCGAGGATTCGCTCTGGATCAGAACAGGTAGGCTGCACCTACCGCGATGCCATCACCCAGGTCATCTTCCCTGTCGTAGTATGCCGCTTCGACATAGGTATACAACGCTGGCGTGATTTCATAGGTCGTCCCCACCACCACTTCATTGAAGGAATCGTCGCTTCCGTCTGCAGCACCGCCAGCCAGATTGCTGAACTGTGTATCGCCGACATCGACGAACTGATAGGTGCCGTAGATATCGCCCTGACCGTAGTGATAACGTGCCGCCAGAGCGTATCGACTTTCGTCAGCAACGAAATCATCATCTCCGGAATTGTATTGTTCCAGTTTGACGGCCAATCGCAGATCGTCGTTGACGGTGTACTGAACGCTGAGACCGAACTGGTCTCCCGCGTCAAAGCTGCCTGCTGCAGCGCCGTTGGCGTCCAGGTTCTGTCGGCCGGTCACATCGCCATCGTAGTTGTCCAGAGAGTCGTAAACGAAGGCAACGCGAACCGGTCCTGTCGTGTACTCGGCGCCACCGAAGAATGCCGCCTTGTCCGAATCTGAAATGTTCTCGCTCTCCGAGCTTCCCTTGAACTGAAACCCGGCCGCAATTCGAAAACCGCTGAAGCTGGGAGAAACGTACTGAAACTTGTCCCCTTCTCTATCGGTCGATGTATCACCCAGCGTCGTCACACCACTGATCCCCTGTATGGCCCCATTCGAGTCGGACACGTCGAAGAATTCGTTGTTGCTTACGGGATCCTGCACCCAGTCATCGATCAAGGCATCCCAGGATCCGACTCGGCCGTCGCCAAAATTTCCTTTCAGACCGAAATAGGCCTGATCACCGGTATCCAGGCCATTGCCCGTCTTGATTTCATCGGCATCGGATTCGAATTCGTACTTGAAATAGGCAGTCAGATCGTCATTGACCGAATGCTCGCCCTTGAATCCGAGGGTCGAACCATTGTCGCCGAATTCATTGCTGGCATCGACATCACCACTGCCATCAGGCTGCTGCAGACTCCAGAATGCGAATTGCAGATTGCCGTACACGTCGAAGCTCGTGCCATCCTTGTTGAGAATTTCCGCAGAGTAGGCATTGGAACCGAAACTCAAGGCACCGACTACAGCGGTGGTCACTAAAGATTTTTTCATTGTCCTGATTTCCTGTTACATCGTCTGGCAGCGAGGAGCGCTGTCTTCTGTCTGCAAAGCCCGTCCGCTTTGCAAGCCGCAGGAAAATATTGGTCTCACATCATTTCGTCATGCTTGCTGGGATCTTACCGATTGTTAAAGTGCAAAAATCGACTGAACGTTGTCGCATACCATGTGGACAGCCGGAGAACCATCGCAACGGTCGGGCAATGATCGAATCAGGCAGCATTCGACGCAGAATACGTGACGGCATTACTGTCAAGGCGAGGACAATGCAAGGGGTCATCGGATCACCAAAGCCTTGTTTTAGCGGGAACTTCAAGGGCAACGATCCATTCAGGCAGGTGGCATCCATACTGCAGACGAACGGTTCGTTCACTCAGTCTTGCGAGATCCCCATCGAAAAACCTTCTTGACCCAGGACACGACCTTGCGGGTCCAGCGCCTTACAAAGCCTTCCTTCACAACTGTCTGTACGTCGTGTTCACTATCGACGTCAGCACTGTTTGTCTCTGCCTCGGCGACAAGCACGATGTCCCGCTCATCCTCGACACTGAT
Source organism: uncultured Granulosicoccus sp. (assembly GCA_947495035.1). Lineage (GTDB taxonomy): Bacteria > Pseudomonadota > Gammaproteobacteria > Granulosicoccales > Granulosicoccaceae > Granulosicoccus. Next base: position 321 of record CANLXI010000024.1, on the reverse strand, counting down.
CAGTGCACTGGAGCCGACCACACCTTCTGATTCCCGCAGCTTTTCGACCGCCGGTTCCCCCGGTTCGCCAATCAGCGATTGTGCTTCTGGCGAGCCAGCAGCACTCGGTGCTTCAGGTGCTTCAGGTGCTTCAGGTACTTCAGGCACTTCAGGCACTTCAGGCACTTCAGGCACTTCAGGCACTTCAGGCACTTCAGGCACTTCAGGCACTTCCGGCACTTCCGGCACTTCCGGCACTTCCGGCACTTCCGGTACTTCCGGTACTTCCGGTACTTCCGGTACTTCCGGTACTTCCGGTACTTCCGGTACTTCCGGTACTTC
>CANLXI010000023.1 GCA_947495035.1 uncultured Granulosicoccus sp. | reverse complement strand
GACCTGCGACCTGCGACCTGCGACCTGCGACCTGCGACCTGCGACCTGCGACCTGCGACCTGCGACCTGCGACCTGCGACCTGCAAGCTTCGGTCTGATTCATGCCAAGTGGCATGAGCATGTAACATGCAGACAATTGTTTGACATAAAAAAGTCGAAAATATGTCGCACCAGGTTCTCGAACTATGATATTAGGAACCGCCTTATCAACAAGAGACCAATGCTGATGTAACCTCGCTCACCGGCACCTGCCCTGCGGATATAAACACCGGAAAACATTCTATCTATCTGTTTTTATTGGCCTTTCAGCATTGTTCAAAAAAAGAACAATATGTCACAGGCGTGAAGTGGCAAGGGCTGCAGGGCACTATCCTACTTAAGTCCACAACCTTATCCACAGATTTTGTGGATAAGCAGCGTGAGCCGGAGTGGCGAGCGACTGGATACTGACTCGGTAATACGCTTGTGATGTATCACGACGGTGAACATCGCGTACGCACCCATCGAAACGCGTAATCGTGCAGGATTGTTGTCTCCCGTCCTCGGGTGCACTGTAGACGCCAGGTTCGAGGTTCGAGGTTCGAGGTTCGAGGTTCGAGGTTCGAGGTTCGAGGTTCGAGGTTCGAGGTTCGAAAGATTGTCGGTCAGCTGAGAAAATTCATGTACCGATACCTTCCTGAAGCCTACATGGCATCTAACCTGTTGCTGCCCGAAAAAACTTGTTTGATTAACCTTTTGCCCTCCCGGAAACTTGACTTGTTCAGAAACAGTCAGCTGTCTTATGCACATTGAGGCCAGTAGGGAAACTTCTATCTCTCAAACAGTGGTCTTGTTGAACGAATACAGTTCAAGTATCTGTTTTTCATGGAATTTTTTATTGTTCAAAAATTAACCAATTTGACAATACTGTTACATTCTGCGGGATACAAGGCTAATTCCGGCCTTCATCCACAACCTTATCCACAGATTTTGTGGATAAGCTTTTGCAGGTGATGATCGATTGACACCTGCCCGGGTACCACCGTCCTGACGTTAGTGTGATCACGGTTTCGCACGCACGACAAAGACAACATCTGGCGATGCAGTTTTGCCTGCTCGGCAGACACGGTGAATACGGCCGGCTCAAGTACCTTCATCTCGTCCTTCCGGTGTTTGTGGCCCTCCTGAGCACCTCCAATCGACTCGCGGACGCCATGTTCGTGACTGCACTCGCTCGTGTCCGGATATCGGATAACCTGCCTCGCTGATTCCGCTGATTCCCGCTACCCCCGCTACCCCCGCTACCCCCGCTACCCCCGCTACTCACATTAGAATTGACAGTCTGACTGAAAATATCGGGTGTTCAGACACCCCCGACACTTGACCCGGGGCGCATCAGCTGATCTGTGCACAGGCATTAATAATGGTGCCAACATCAGAAACGGCCCCTTCGTACAGCGTTACACTCTGAACGGTTTCAGTAAACCATTGAATTACATGACAAATTGGACTTGATCAATTAATGCACAATATGACGGAAGCGTTACGCTGAGCCATTTCGGAGCGTTTTCAGCGCTCGATCCACAGGCTTATCCACAGATTTTGTGGATAAAGCGAAGAAAGGTTGATTACAGGCGGTATTTCCAGGATTCATTGCTCGGGACTTCTGCCCGAAAAGAAGCGAAAGAGCTGAGGAGCGAAACGCCTCTGGGGTCGAACGAGCTGGCAGTCGCCAAGCCAGGATTGCCGCAGGACCCGCCTCTCGTCACTCGTCACTCCAGGGTTGTCTAGTGGTCAATCAACTCAATGGGGTGCGCTGAGCGAAAGCGACAGCAAGTGTGCCACCATCAGTGTATTCAAGCTCACTGCCAACCGGCACACCTCGCGCAATCTGCATGACCTGAACACCATGCCGAGCTGCGATATCGCCGATATACCGAGCTGTTGCCTGCCCTTCAACCGTCGGATTGGTCGCCAGAGTGATGTCATCGATACCACCTTGCTCAAGGCGAGACTCAAGCAGGTCGAGCCCCAGGTCCTTGGGGCCTATGCCGTCCAGTGGTGACAGGTGACCCAGCAGAAGAAAGAACTTGCCGCGGTAAGAAGTCGACCGGTCGATAGCCAGAACATCGGCCGGCCCCTCGACGACGCAAAGTTGCGACGACAGGCGCGCGGGGTCCGAACACCAGCGACACAACTCGTTCTCCGTGAAGATTCGACATTGTTGACAATGATGAACCTTGTCCATCGCCTTGATCATTGTCTCACCGAGTCGTCGTGCCGCATCACGATCGCGCTGCAACAGGTGCAGCGCCATGCGCTGAGCCGACTTCGGTCCTACTCCCGGCAGACAGCGCAGGGATTCGACCAGGTCCTCCAACAAGCCACTGCTAGACACGCTCTACCACTCCTGAACCCGGTCGATCAGAATGGCAGTTTCATGCCGGGAGGCAGTTCCATGCCATTGGTCAGACCACTCAATTTGTCCTTTGAAGCCTCTGCCAGACGGTGACTAGCATCATTGACTGCAGCAGCAACCAGATCTTCCAGCATGTCCTTGTCATCGCCGACCAGAGAATCATCGATGGACACCTTGCGCAGCTCGTGCTGACCATTCATGGTGACTTTCACCAGTCCACCACCACTCTGCCCCTCGATCTCCATATTGGCGATCTCTTCCTGCGCGCGCTGCATGTCCTCTTGCATCTTCTGCGCTTGTTTCATCAGATTACCGATGCCACCTTTCATGTTTCAATCCTCAGTCAATCAAAGAAATAGTCTAGACACAATAACGGAGACTGATCGTGCTGCAGCGCTACCCCTGAAAATTACCGAACGATTCTGATCGGCAAGCGACAGTGACCGGCGACAGGCTGCGTTCAGCTGTCTCCCTGCGGCGCAATGCTGGCTTCGTCCACCGACCCGTCAACTCGATCAATCAGCTGTCTGACCAGCGGATCCTGATCGATCGACATCCGGGCTGCAGCCATATCATCCTCTCGCTGCTTTTCATCCAGGCGAGAAGGTGTCAGGAGTTCCGCCGTGGAAAGCTCGACGCTGACACGCACCGGTCGGCCCAGCCATTGTTCCAGCGCGGCCTGAACGCGCTCGGTAAAACGCGGGGTATTGAGATGCTCCGAAGCAGCCTCCAGACGCAGCTGGAAATGATCGGCCTGCAACGCTGCCAACACGCAATTGCTGGCCAATTGCCGAGGCATGCCCGACACGTCCAGCTCTGCCACGATCAACGGCCAGTCTTCCGGCTTGATGTTGTTCCGATCAATTGTCGTCACGGTAACGCTGCCCTGCGTGCCTGACATCTGAACAGCCGTCTCCGGCGTCTGAGCAACAGATGCCTGCGGCGCTGGAGCCTGGCTAGCGGGTGCTCGAACCGACTCGGCCTGAGTAGCTACCGCCGGAGTCGGCGGCGCTTGATGAGCTGCGACAACCTGGGCTGCTGCCGGCGCCGATTCTGCCGGGGCAAGCGACGCTGCCTGCGCAGACCCTGCCGGTTTTGCGACCTCGGGTGGCGCTTCTCCTCGAGCGGCTGCCAGAGCCGCTGCGCGCAAGTCTCCACCTGCCGACACCGCCCCACGAACGGGCAGACTGGGCGCTGCCGCTGAACTCACCGGCGTCGAGCCTGCCGCACCGCTAACCGCCCCGGACGCTGAACCACCACTACTCGAGTCTGGCTGATCGGTGGCATCTGTCGAGCCTCCCGGCCCGGGCTGATCGGTGGTGAGTTGTTGCGGAATGCCCTGCGGCCGGAAAGTGTTCATGCGCAGCAGAGCCATATCAAAGGCCTCACGCGGATCCGGCGCAAAAGGCATGTCACGCCGCGCGTGTGTGCCTATCTGGTAATACAGCTGGACTTCATCACCGGCGAGGCTTCTGGCCAGCTCGCTGAGTCGTTCGTAGCCCGGGGATTCTTCCGGCACGCTGCCAGGCACTGTCTGCAACAGAGCCACGCGATGCAGCAGACTCAGAAGCTCACCCATCAATTCATTGAAATCAGGCGCATACTCGGCCAGCTGCTCCACCCGTTCGAACAACTGGGCCAGATCACCGGCACCCAGAGATTCGATCAGGCCCAGCAGGCGATCAACGGATGCCCGCCCCAGCATGGATTCGACATCGGCTTCGCGCACAGCCCCCTCGCCGAATGCGGCCGCCTGTTCGACCAGGCTCAGAGAGTCACGCACACTGCCTTCGGATGCACGGGCAATCAGATCCAGCGCAGGTCGTTCATGTTCAATGGACTCTTCGCTCAGAATCTTCGACAGATAATCGGCCAGAGAACCGGGTGCCATGCGTTTCAGATTGAACTGCAGGCAGCGCGACAGGACTGTCACCGGGACCTTCTGCGGATCTGTCGTGGCCAACAGGAACTTGACGTGTTCGGGAGGCTCTTCCAGTGTCTTCAACAGCGCATTGAAGCTGTGGTTGGAGAACATGTGCACCTCATCGATCAGGTACACCTTGTAACGGCCGCTGGACGGTGCATAAGGCACGTTCTCCAGCAGCTCACGCGTTTCTTCCACCTTGGTACGAGACGCAGCATCGACCTCGATCAGATCGAAGAAGCGACCAGCTTCGATATCCTTGCAGGCGCTGCACTCGCCACAGGGTGTGGAACTGACCCCATTGGTCTCACAGTTCAGACACTTGGCGAAAATGCGCGCAATGGTGGTCTTGCCAACGCCCCGCATACCCGTGAACAGATAGGCATGGTGCAGTCGATCGGTATCCAGCGCATTGATCAGGGCGCGCAATACCGGCTCCTGTCCGAGCATGTCTCGAAAGTGCTGCGGCCGCCATTTGCGCGCAAGTACTTTGTAGCTCATCGATGCCGATAAATGGATAGGGAGAAGGTGTGAGGGGAGCCCATGAGCCTGTCATAAGGCGGCATTCCGTACCAGCCGCATCCCGGCGCCCGAATCCACTGCTGCCGCTGCTCCCTTCCGGGCCTGACGGGGTTCACAGCTTGTCGTCGCGAGAGTGCCGATACGGAACACCATTACCCCCCCATTCTGAGGGCAGAAAGCCCACGGTGCAAGTCTCGGGTGAATTGTTTTGAGTGAATTGCACTCGTTGCACGAGCCTGAATGCGCCTGATTCACCGTGTTGTCACATTGATTCAACACACTCGCGCCAAATTCGATAGCGCGTTACCATTTGATGAATACGAGCCAACAGACGAAAAACACGGATATGCCCGCGCATATACTCACGGTGGAAGACGAAGCCGCCATTCGCGACATGGTCAAATTCGCTCTCGAGCGACATGGTCACACGGTACACAACTCCGGCACGGTGTCCGAAGCGCGCCACCTGATGGCAACGCAGGACATGGACCTGGCCATTGTCGACTGGATGTTGCCCGGAGGCAGTGGTCTTGAGTTCGTCCGATCGCTGCGCAAGGATCCACTGCACAACAATCTGCCGATCATCATGCTGACCGCTCGGACCGAAGAGCACGATATCACTGCAGGGCTGGATGCAGGTGCCGATGACTATGTGACAAAACCCTTTTCACCGCGAGAGCTGCATTCGCGCATCAAGGCCCTGTTGCGCCGTAGCCAGGATTTCAAGGGAGACGCCACCATCGTTCACGGAGCCTTGAGCCTCGACATTGCCGCACACCGCCTGACCGCCAATGGGGAGGAAGTCACCCTGGGTCATACCGAATTCAAGCTCTTGTCATTCCTGATGAAGAATCCCGATCGCGTCTACAGTCGCACCCAGTTGCTGGATCATGTCTGGGGGCCAGGCACCTTCATCGAAGAGCGCACGGTCGACGTTCACATCCTGCGCCTTCGCAAGAGTCTCAAACCTCACGAAGCGGATTCCATGCTCGATACCGTCAGAGGTGCCGGATACCGCTTTACACACAGCTGAAACACTCCAGTGGTATCCAGTCAGCCCATACGTTTCACCTAGCCCCCAATGAGCACAATGAAGTCGGTATTATCTGATCTTGCCGTATCCATGATGCCGCCCTATATGCTCTCGTCCGGACTCAAGAAGGAAATCAACACTTTCCTGTACGGGCTGATCGGTGTGGCGCTTGCCGGGTTCATCATCGGCTGGCCAGCCATGTTGACCATTGTCTATCTGACCGGGTACAGCCTGTGGTTGCTGCGCCGCATGGATGCCATGGTGCATTGGCTCAGCGAAGGTGCGCGCCCCAACAAGGCGCCGCCGACCACCGGCCTGACCAATGACATGGTGCAATTGATTCATCGCGAGAAGAAATACAGCCGCAAGCAGAAGAACCGTTATCGCAACACCCTCGCCCAGTTCAATTCCCTGGCTGCCGACCTGCCGGACGCAACGGTGGTTCTGGACAAGAGCTACGAGATTCGCTGGTCCAATTCGGCGGCGCTGGAACTGCTGAATATCCACCCCGATCGTGATCGCGGTCAGCGTATCGACAATCTGGTCAGAAATCCCGAGTTCCGTGAATTCCTGCACAAGGGCGCCGAGCAGGAAGAGCTCGAGATGTCCGGAACCGGCTCATCGGCGGAACGCGTCATTGCTATACGCAAGGTTCCCACCGGGAAGCACATGATGGTACTGATTGCCGCCGACATCACGCAGCGCGTACAGGTCAGGGAAATGCGCAAGGCCTTCGTTGGCGATGTCTCGCACGAACTGCGAACCCCCTTGACCGTCATACGCGGCTATCTGGAAATGTTACGGGAAAATGACACGCTGGACCCTGAAGTCACCGAGGGACTGGCACAGATAACCGCACAGTCCGACCGCATGCGCGGCATCGTCGAGGACCTGCTGCAGCTGTCCAAGCTTGAAGGTAACCCATTGGCGGACAACGAAGGCGACGCGCTCAATGTCAGCGCCATGATTCGCTCGATGGTCAGCACGCAACATGAAGCTACCGCTTCCCATCAGTTCGAGCTGGCGCTGGACGACACTCTGGCAATACTGGGCTCGGAAAGAGAGATATACAGCGCCTGTCAGAACCTGCTGACCAATGCCGTACGCTACACGGATCCCGGCACTCTGATCAATGTCTCCTGGCAGATCGGTGATCAGGGGGAGGCGGTTTACACAGTAGCCGACGACGGTCCCGGCATCGAGGCAAGGCATCTGTCCAGGCTCAGTGAACGCTTCTATCGTGTGGATGCCGGTCGCTCTCGCGATGATGGCGGTACCGGACTGGGTCTGGCCATCGTGAAACATGCTGCGCAACGCCATGGCGGCCAACTGAGCATCGAAAGTACGCCGGGTAGCGGCTCGGTTTTCTCCATAACCTTTCCCAAGTCCCGCTGCATCCTGTTGCCGCAGGCAGTGAACCAGTAGATTTCACGGATCTCCGGAGGTTACTCGTGTCACAAAACAGGATGACAATCACCGTCGTGTAACTGCTGTGTCATATTCGGCTCCGATACTGCTCGTGTTGACACAACGTCCCCTTCACGTAAAGAGATCACCATGAAAAAGTCAGTATTACTGCTTGGTTCAGCGGTATTGGCCTCGGCCTTCGCCGGCAACGCCGCAGCTCGCGATGGCATCAGCGTCGTTGGCTCATCCACCGTCTATCCGTTTGCGACTGTTGTTGCCGAACGTTTCGGCAAGACAACCGACTTCAGCACCCCCAAGATCGAATCGACCGGTTCAGGTGGCGGCCTGAAGCTGTTCTGTTCCGGCATCGGTGTCGATACACCGGACATCACCAACGCTTCCCGTCGCATGAAGACCAGCGAATACGAAATGTGCCAGGAGAACGGTGTCACTGATATCGTTGAAGTACTGATCGGATTCGACGGCATTGCCGTGGCCAATTCCATCAACGCTGAGCAGTTCGACATGGGCACAAAGGAACTCTACCTGGCCCTGGCGAAGATGGTGCCCAACCCTGACGGCTCCGAGTCTCTGGTGGAAAACCCCTACAAGCAGTGGTCAGAGATCAACCCTGAGCTGCCTGCCACCGACATCGAAGTGTTGGGACCGCCTCCCACATCCGGTACTCGTGACGCCTTCGCCGAGCTGGCCATGGAAGGTGGCTGCAAGCAGTTCGAATTCATCAAGGGCATGGAAGACGACGACTTCAAGGCAACCTGCCACACCATGCGTGAAGACGGTGCCTACATCGAAGCCGGTGAGAACGACAACCTGATCGTGCAGAAGCTGGAAGCCAATCCCGATGCACTGGGCATTTTCGGCTTCAGCTTCCTCGAGCAGAATTCCGACAAGGTGCAAAGCTCTGTCATCGATGGTTACGAAGCTGATTTCGATGCCATCGCCAGCGGCGACTACGGCATTTCACGTCCCCTGTACTTCTACGTGAAAGCTCAGCACATCGGCACCGTACCCGGCATCGCCGAGTACCTGGCGGAATTCACCAGCGAGCAGGCTTGGGGTGAAGACGGTTACCTGGCAGACAAGGGCATGATTCCTTTGGGTGACGAGCAGCGCGCCGAAGTCGGTGCAGCGGTAAAATCACTGCAGAAACTGGTTCTGAACTAGAATCTGGTCCCGCCGCAGAGCGCACTTTTCGCTCTGCGGCCAGAACACCAGACAGTGATCAAAAGGTCTTGCCTTCGGTGGCAAGACCTTTTTTCTTGACAGAACCACCTCTGTATTGCCCCGTCCGCCCACGAGTACCTTCCTCTCCATGTCCGCAACTACCCTGCTGTTAGTCACACTGGGCCTCGCCCTGGCATCCTTTGCCTACGGTAGAAGCCGCGCCTACTCCGTCGCAAGACTCGGTGGCGGTGTGCGATCCATGCATTCCCTGCCCAGCCACTACGGCATGATGGTCGCCCTGTGGTGCGCCTTGCCGGCGCTGGCCATCATCGTCGGCTGGAAACTGTTCGAGCCGAGTGTCGTCAGCGGGTTTCTGCAAGATTACATTCCACAGAGCGTCTATGAAGCCGGCGAGAAATCGGTAGAGCTCTACAAGAACGATATCGGCAACCTGGTGGACAGCCAGGCCATTGCCGACATTCAGGATCCCGACAAGAAGATCGCCGCACAGCAACTGGCCAGCATGCGCCATATCAGCTCGCTGGCGCTGTTTGTACTGGCGCTGGCCGCAGCGATTGCCGGTGCAACGCTGGCGCTGAAGAGAATCAAGGCCGACACACGAGCCCGACACAACGTCGAGAAGATCGTGCAGTTCTTCCTGATCAGCTGTGCATCCATCGCGATTCTGACCACGCTGGGGATCGTGCTGTCGGTACTGTTCGAATCCCTTCGCTTCTTCCAGGAAGTCAGCATCATCGAATTCATCACGGGCACCACCTGGAGCCCGCAGACTGCCATCCGTGCCGATCAGGTCGGATCGTCAGGTTCTTTCGGAGCCGTGCCCCTGTTCCTGGGCACCATGCTCATCTCCTTCATCGCCATGGTGGTTGCCGTCCCCTTCGGCTTGATGTCCGCCATCTATCTGGCAGAATACGCCAGTCGTCCGGTCCGCAGCATCTGCAAGCCCTTGCTGGAGATTCTGGCTGGCATTCCCACCGTGGTCTACGGCTTCTTTGCCGCATTGACCGTGGCGCCGGCCCTGCGCTCATTCGGCGCAACGCTGGGTCTGAGTGTCTCCTCTGAAAGTGCACTGGCCGCCGGTGCTGTCATGGGCATCATGATCATTCCCTTTGTCTCCTCCCTGTCTGACGATGTCATCACCGCGGTACCCCAGTCCATGCGTGATGGCTCCTACGGACTGGGTGCTACCAAATCCGAGACCATTCGAAAGGTGGTCATCCCGGCTGCATTACCGGGCATCGTCGGCGGTGTCCTGCTTGCAGTATCGCGTGCCATCGGTGAAACCATGATCGTGGTCATGGCCGCCGGCCTGGCCGCCAATCTCACTGCCAATCCACTTGAAGCCGTCACGACCGTCACCGTGCAGATCGTCACTCTGCTCACCGGCGACCAGGAATTCGACAGTGCCAAGACGCTGGCTGCCTTCGCACTGGGTCTGATGCTGTTTGTCGTCACCCTGTGCCTGAACGTGATCGCCTTGCATGTCGTTCGCAAGTACCGGGAGCAATACGAATGAGTGATTCAACGACCAAGGTTCGCGCATCCTTGAAAAAGCGCTACGCCGCAGAGAAACGCTTCCGGCTCTACGGCGTGACCGCCATTGCTGCCAGCATCGGCTTTCTGTTCATATTGCTGTTCAGCATTGTCAGCAAGGGCTTGCCGGCATTCCAGAGCACTTTCGTCAAGCTGGATGTTCAACTGGACAGTGCCACGCTGGGTATCAGTGATGACCCGACCGAGGCTGAGTTGCGTGCGGCCAACTTCGGTGGCCTCATCAAGCAGACCATGCGTGAGCGCTTTCCGGAAGTCAGCAGTCGAGGTGACAAGAAAGCGCTGTATCAGATGATCAGTACGGGCGCCGAGTACGAACTGTATGACCAGGTAGCAGCGGATCGTGCATTGCTCGACACCTCGATCAGCCTGTGGCTGCCTACTGATGACGAGCTCAGCGCTCTGATCAAGTCCGACGCCGATCTGAGCAACCCCGACTCGATCGTCACTCGCATGAGCGACAAGCAGATTGCCTGGGCCAAGTCGTTGAAGGATGCCGGTCAACTGGAGGTTCGCTTCAACCGTACCTTCTTCACCAACGGTGACTCTCGAGAACCGGAGCTGGCGGGCATCAGGGCTGCACTGATGGGTTCTGCGTTCACCTTGCTGATCACCTTTGCCCTGTCGTTCCCGATTGCCGTTGCGGCCGCCATCTATCTCGAAGAATTTGCGCCGCAGAATCGCTGGACCGATATCGTTGAGGTCAATATCAACAACCTGGCAGCAGTGCCGTCGATCGTCTTCGGTCTGCTCGGGCTCGCGGTATTCATCAACTTCTTTCACCTGCCGCGCTCTGCCCCGGTGGTTGGCGGTATCGTGCTGAGTCTGATGACCTTGCCGACCATCATCATCTCCAGCCGAGCGGCCCTCAAGGCCGTTCCCCCGTCGATTCGGGAAGCTGCCCGCGGTCTGGGTGCATCGCCCTTGCAGGTCGTCACCCATCACGTACTACCGCTGGCCATGCCGGGCATTCTGACCGGCACCATCATAGGACTCGCCCAGGCACTCGGCGAAACTGCCCCTCTGTTGATGATCGGCATGGTGGCCTTCATCGTCGATATTCCGGCATCGGTCACCGATGCTGCCACCGTACTGCCCGTGCAGGTGTTCCTGTGGGCAGATAGTCCCGAGCGTGCCTTCGTCGAGAAGACATCCGCAGCCATCATGGTGCTACTGGTCTTTCTGGTCGTGATGAATGCACTCGCGGTATTTCTTCGCAAGAAATTCGAACGTCGCTGGTAGGAGATACGAATCATGAATACAGCAGTCGCAACAGATACAATCGATACCTCCTTCATCCCGAGAGATCCAGTGAAAGACAGTGCTCAGGAAGCCTTCAACAAGTTGACCGAAACCGTCGGCACGCCCACGGTCGAGAATGCCAAGATGCGTTCTCGGGGTGTCAACGTCTTCTATGGCGAGAAACAGGCCATTTTCGATGTCGATCTGGACATCGGCAACAATGAGGTGGTTGCCATGATCGGCCCATCCGGCTGCGGAAAATCCACGTTTCTGCGCTGCCTGAATCGCATGAATGACACCATCCCGTCCTGCAGGGTCACCGGTGATCTGTCTCTGGATGGCGAGGATCTCTACGGCGCTGACCTGGATCCGGTGCTGCTGCGTGCTCGCGTAGGCATGGTTTTCCAGAAGCCGAACCCCTTCGCCAAGTCGATCTACGACAATGTTGCCTATGGTCCGCGCATTCATGGTCTGTCCAGCAATCGTGCGGAGCTTGACGATATCGTGGTCGACAGCCTGCGCAAGGCCGGACTCTACGATGAAGTCAAGGATCGGCTCGATGCGCCCGGCACCAGCCTCTCGGGTGGTCAACAGCAGCGATTGTGCATTGCGCGCTCCATTGCCGTGAGCCCGGAAGTCATCCTCATGGATGAGCCCTGCTCGGCACTCGACCCCATCGCCACTGCCCGCATCGAAGAACTGATCGACGAGTTGCGCCAGAATTACGCGATCGCGATCGTGACTCACTCCATGCAGCAGGCGGCTCGTGTATCACAACGTACAGCCTACTTTCATCTGGGAAAACTGGTCGAAGTCAATGCTACCAACGATGTCTTCACCAATCCTCAGCATGAGCTGACAGAAAACTATATAACCGGTCGATTTGGCTAGAAGACGCAACTCCCTTCTATACTTGTCTGCATCTTGATGATGCATCTGCAGTTCAAGTACAGCGGCAGTTGCCTGAATCTGATCTTCTCAATACATTGCACCATCAGTCTTCACTGAAAGGCCTCGGGTACCCCTTATGGACAAGCTCCATCTTGATCAACATATCTCTCAACAGTTCAATCTGGAACTGGAGGATATCCGCAACAAGGTTCTCACCATGGGAGGCCTGGTCGAGCAACAGGTCACCAATGGTCTGACGGCCCTGTTGGAAGCCGATAACGACCTGGCGACCAAGGTTGCCGAGAGTGATCACGAAATCAACCGCATGGAAGTCGACATCGACGAGGATTGCACCCAGGTGCTGGCCCGTCGCCAACCGGCTGCCAGCGATCTACGACTGATCGTGACGGTCATCAAAGTGATCACCGATTTGGAGAGAATCGGTGATGAAGCTGAAAAGCTGGGCCGGTTTTCACGGGATCTGACCGAAATGGCGGATGATCTGCCAAGTTATCGCAAGGAATTGCGGCATCTCGGTGAACTGGTGAAGTCCATGCTGCACGACTCTCTGGATGCGTTTGCCCGATTGGACGTGGATGCGGCACTGGCCATTGCCCAGCGCGACGAGGACGTCAACAACGAGTACCGGACTCTGGAGCGACTTCTCGGTACACACCTGGTCGAGGATCCACGGCAGGTATCGAAATTGTTCAAGATCACCTGGTGCGCCCGTGCACTGGAACGCGTCGGCGATCACTCGGTGAACATCTGCGAATATGTCGTCTACCTGGTCAAGGGGCGTGACATTCGCCACACCAGCTTCGACAAGATCCGATCGGAATTCATCAAGTAGTTCATTGGTCACTGCTGACCTGGATCAGATGAAGCTGATCCGGGTGCAGTGCCTGAGCTTCGTGCTTCGTGCTTCGTGCTTCGTGGGACGTGGGACGTGGGACGTGGGACGTGGGACGTGGGACGTGGGACGTGGGACGGCAGTGTGCTCAGGCTTGCTGGCGTTGTCCAGTTCCGCCCCGACTCGGCTCGGCTCGGCTCAGTCAAATCGAGGATCGCTGTCGAGTAATACCGGCAGCGATTTCGCCAGCTTTCCATCAATGAACTGCAAGCCCCTGCCTGGCTGGAAGCGGATCTGATCCTGCCATTGTCGCCACAGGTGGGGCTCGACCGGTTGGCGGTAGCGCGTATTCAACAGCTCGGCCAGCCGAGAGTCCAGCGCTTCGGCCGGGGCCGTGGCAGCGTCGGGGTTCTCTCCACGATCGCCGTCCATGATCAGAACCAGGTCGATTCTCGACAGTTTTCCGGCGATGAGCACATAGGAGATCTGCGGTACGCGCCAGTCAGCCAGTCTCTGGTCTTCCCTGGCCAGAACAAAGCACTGCTCTGTCATGAACAGGCGGCCCGTGCCACGCACCGCAGTCTTGCCTGTCCGGCATTGCGGCTCCTGCCAGAATCTGGCCGGTAGTGCCTGCATGACCGCTTCCCGATCAAGACCCAGACGCAAGGCGTCGATACCGGCTCGCTGCCCGCCCTTGTTGAATTCCAGTTGCCGGTCAGCATCGGTCAGATCCGGTTTTTCAGTGGAGTGGGCACTGCATCCTGTCAGACGCAACGCAGCAGCCAACACGAGCAACAGCATGACGGCCGGGTTCAGCGCACCACCAGACCGGGTACTGGCTGTCCCATCCGCCCCCTTGGGTGAACTGTCCGTCGATGCACTCGCCTGACGACTGGCCACAAGATCGGCAGACTGTTCGGGCACGCTGATGTAATCACTCAGCCACGGAATATAGTGCGAAATATTGGTGTAGATACCGTAGAAATTCGCTTGAGCGCAGCCATTGCCGAAACTGGTAATACCCACCTGCACAGGCTGACCACTGTCGAGAATGTACAAGGGTCCACCACTATCACCGGCGCAGGTATCCACCGCTCCAGTGCTGAAACCTGCACACAATTGCTCCTGCTCGAGAAGCCCGTTGTAGGAAATGGGTGCGTTACAGGTCTCCAGCGACACCAACGGCACGCGAGCTTCCTGCAAGATCGTCGGATATCCACTGGCCTGATCGTTGCTGTAACGCGTCGCTCCCCAGCCGAGAATAAAGCCCAGCGTATCGGTGTACTCTTCCGTCTCCCCGGCAAACAGCTGTCCGACAGGGGCATCCACCGTGTTCGACAGCTCCAGCAAGGCTATGTCATCAGGGGGAGATTCGAGCGAGTTGTCATAGTCCGGATGGAGGATGATGTTGGTGACATCGATTTCCTCAAATCCTTCGTCATCGGACAGATCATGGATGCCGGCGACAATTCGCAAGCTGGATACCTCCTCCAGCCTGCCATAGATATCGAACAGGCAATGGGCCGCAGTCAGCACATAACGCTCGGCCACCAGGGTTCCAGCACAAAAGAACCGGTCTTCCAGCGGGAAGATACCGGCAGTGGCGATGACCACCATGGACGGCCAGTCGCCGAACTCTGCATCATCCCCACCAAGGACGCGTCGCGTGATTTCCAGATCGTTGATGATCGCGTGCGTTTCGCTGGCGGCCTGACCCTGCTCGTCCGCAATGACAGACTCAGCCGACCAGACCGCCCCGTTCATCAACAGGCAGGTACTGATCAACAGGCCGAGCAGCATCAGCCACCGGCGCCAAAGAGCCACGATGTGGTGTTTTGCAGCGTGTTGCCACACACGACGGAAAGTCAGGCCCTGCATCTCGTTGGCGCTCTCGATTCTCTTCTCAATCAATCTCTTAGCGACCACTACAGCAGTTTTCACACCATCGAAGAGGCTGTTTGTGACGCAGACGCCTTCCACCAGCCGTACTGGCCGTGGTCGGAAAGCAAGAAAAGCGGGGCCTGGGTAACTTCCGTTATCGGGCGGCGGCGAACCGGAAGAGCGCCATCAAGGGCTCTCGCCTGTCAGGATTCGTCCTCGGACTCGTCCTTCTCGAGGGGGTAGCCCGGCATCAGTTTGTAGGGGTGTTCCCAGCCCGGGAGCAGCCTGATACGTTCCAGCCAGACTTCGATGGCGGGAAAATCCTGCCAGGAGCCATAGCCGATTTCGTCAGGCCAGAACAGATAGCCACACAGGGAAATATCGGCGATGGTCGGTTCATCGCCGGTAACGAACTCCGATTTGTCGAGTCGACGATCGAGCACTGTCAGCGCCGCTGTCGCGCGACGATGGAGAAACGCGGTCACGTCGTTCTCACCCTGATCGGTGAATTGCCGAATGAAGCGCAGCGGAGCAACACTGCCTGTCAACTTGTGGTTGTCAAACAGAATCCAGCGCAGGACTTCCCGGTGCTGGGGTACCGAACTGGCGTCATATTGCTCGAAGGCATCTGCCAGATAGTCGAGAATGACCCCCGATTGCGCCAGCGTGACATTCTTGGCTTCCAGGGTAGGCACTTCACCCATCTCGTTGAGCTCGAGATACTCATCGCTACGGGTGGCGCCATTGAAGAAATCAACGAATACAGGCTCCCAGTCTGCAGAACACAGGTTCAGCATCAGGGCAGCCTTGTAGGCGTTACCCGATTGGGCAAAGCAATGGAGTCTGAATTTCATCGGATAAACCGCTTTCCGGACAGTGCCGTCAGGTGAACAGTCCGTAGTTTATCCAGCTATCGTCAAAATTGCTCAGATCAGGAAAAATGCCAGCGATATCGGAATTGGACAATCCCATCCACGACGCCAGGGCTGCACCATACTGGTTTACCGACATGGAAGGAATGACACGCCCCTTGTCACCGGTGTCATCATTTCCGCCGATGGCGTAGCTGGGCCAATCTCCCACCAGCTTCCGCCCGTTGACGGCGCCGCCCATGACCAGGTAATGACCTCCCCAGCCGTGATCCGAACCGTCACCGTTGACCGTCAGGGTTCGCCCGAAGTCCGATGCGGTGAAGGTCGTGACCGCATCGGCCACACCTAGGGCTGCCAATTCCTGCTGAAAGCTGCTGAGCCCCTTGTCCAGGTCCGCGGTCAATTGCTCCAGTCGAGGAGACTGTGCGTCATGGGTATCCCAACCGCCCATTCCGACAAAGTAGATCTGCCGCTTCTGCCCCATGATTTCACGACCCGCGATCAATCGAGCGACCATCTGCAGCTGTTCTCCCAGATTGCTGTTTTCGGTATTGAAATCCAGGCTGGAAGGCCCGTGTTGATTCATGACGGACGCCAGTAGCCGCGAGCTGTCACGAGCGCGTCCGAAGGACTCGCCGGCAAACTGCTTGAGTATGTGATCGTTCTGCAACGCTAGAATCTGTGACATCGCGGCATCCCGGCCCGCATTGCTGCTGTAGCTGTTGGCATCCAGGTAGTCAAGCAGCTTGGCCCCGGACTTCGCATTGATCGAAATCGGTGATGTCTGGTTGCCCGACTGGAAGTAGTTGCTGCCTGCCACCGTAAAGGATGGTGGCAAGGTCGAACCGGCATTGGCATCCCGCAACAGATCGGCCATTCGTCCGCCCCAGCCGGCACCGACAACAGACGTTGGCTGACTCGCCAGACCTTTCTGCCATTGTTCCTGCTGATGGTTGTGCGCGAACAGGTCAGCCGGTATGGACGCCGAGCCGTTGAGAAGGCTGCTGCGGGTGACCGGCTGAATCAGATTGCCGGCATTGGCCACGATGGCGGCATTGCCATCTTCATAAAGCTGTCGAATACCGGGCAGATTGCCGTTGAAACTGACGATGCCATCACTGGCTGGCAGCAATTGACTCTGATCCAGGGCCAGACTTCCGCGCGCGCTGCTGTATTCCGCATAGCGAGCACTGTCGGACGGTACGAACAGGTTGAACGAATCACTGCCGCCGTACAGAAAGACGCAGACCAGTGCCTTGTAATCATTCGTGCCTGCAAAATTACTGGAGTCCGCCAGAGCGGAACCAACCAGGCTCAACTTGCCACTCATGGCACCGGCACCGCTGCCGGCAATTGCACAGGCCAGCGAGCGCTTCAGGAATCGACGTCGTGCTTGATAGTGTCTGTTCATCAAGTGCTCCTTACATTTGAACCAGATAATCGGGCGATGCCATGATCAGGCTCAGAGCATCACGCACTCGTCGAGATTGGCCTTCCCGGGTGTCCGCCGACGGCAGCGATTCCAGATGATTGCTCAGGATATCGCGCAGTCCATCACTCATGCTGCCCGAGAGCAACAGCAGATCGAGCCTGTCCAGCAAGGCATCGGTACTGACCGCGGCCAGCGCCCTTTCTCGGGACAGATCGATATAGGACGACTTCCGGGCATTGCTGTCGCCATCATCATGCTCGTACTGTATCTGCCGGTCTATACGGTTGGTCATCAGCAGGATCTTGTCCTCGGTATAGATCTCTGCCTCAGGTGCCACTTTGCCACTGCTGTAGATCGGCCCCAGCGGCGCATAGTCCGGATGAAAGAAATTGAAGACCGAGGGGGACTTCAGTACGGCCTGGCCACCCACCGAATCCAGATCCTTCAGATGGGGAGAAGCCGTGTTGTACACCCCGTTTACACTCTGCGAACCCACGCTGACATTGAACGCTCGCCACAAATGCGACAGGCGCAGGATCGGCTCACGCAATTTACCGAAATCCTTGATATTCAGATGCCCGGACCGGGCTTCTTCATCGAGCAGAATCGCCTTGACGACAGCGCCGAGATCGCCTCTCTCGCCCTGACCATTGTCATTGAACACACGGCTGACTCGAGCCACATAGGCAGGTGTCGGGTTGCTCGTGACCATTCTCTGGATCAACTGCTTCGACATGAAGGGAGCCACATTGGCATGGCCTGCGATGGTGTCCAGAGCCATCTGCAGATCCAGCTCCGCACTCTGTCCGGCCGCCAGCGTCACGCCTCCCAACAGGGCTTTTGCACCGTTATCATGATACTCGGGCCAGGCTTGCATGGGCGCGATCTTGTCGGCACGGCTGTTGATGGCAGCCAGAGTCCAGTCGGTAGCGCCACCGAAGTTCCAGCCGGTAAAGACCCGTGAGTATTCCTCGATCTGCTCCTGCGTATAGGTATGAATGGGCTTGCCACCCGATTTCTTCTGGGTGCCATCGATGTTCAATTCGTACAGGCCGATACTGAACAGTTGCAGGACTTCACGTGCGAAGTTTTCGTCAGCCCGTGTATTGCCCTGCATCTCCCCACGCTGATTCTGCAACATGCTCAGATAGACCCCCATCACCGGACTGAGCGTGACCGTTTCCAGCAGGTCGCGGTAATTGCCAAAGGCGCCCTCCTGCAGCTGATCGTAATAGTGGGTCACACCGTATTGCGCGTTACCCAGGGTGTATCCCTGATCGGAGACCACGAATATCTGACTCAGCGCGAAGGCCACGCGCTGACGCAACTGGTCTTCCCCATTGACCACATCACGCCACCAGACCTCATGCCGCGGTTCCTGACGGCTGCCATTGCTGTGGGCCCGCACGAAGTCCAGATGCGGTGCACCCATCGGCAGGCTCAACTGCTCGTCGATCCAGCCTTCAAGGCCCAGAGTCTGAACTCTGGCAATCGATTCACTACTCGGCCCGAATGTGGCCTGTGCCAGCAATCGCGCGGCATCTTCAGGGGTCACGCCATTGTTCGGGTCGGCGGCATTGACGGTCAACATCAGAGTGGCAACGGACTCCGCCTCCAGTTCGTCACGCACGGTCAGGGTGACCGCGTATTCCCCGGCAACCGTCAGCTGAGTCTCGACACTGATACCCGTTGCGCTGATGCTGTCTTCTGCCAACGGCTCGCCGGACTGGTCAAGTCGTGACACCAACCACTGGTAGCTCAGATCACCCTGTCCACCACTACTACCGGAGGCATCCAGAGTGACATCGAAAGGCGCTTCGCCGGACACCGCGCTGGCCGTTACCGACGCAAGCAGGGGTTCACCTTCGTCGTCCAGCTCGGTGATCGTGATCACTTGCGTGGCTGTATCCATCTGGCCGGCATCGTCCACAACGGTCAACGTCACCGTGTAGTCACCCACCGAAGAATAGCTGTAGCTCGGGTTGTGCTGATCGGATTGTCCGGTTTCGGTCGCGTCACCAAAATTCCACAGAACACTGGCGATCTGACCATCGTCGGTCGAGTCATTGACAAAGCTGACCGTGGAGCCTTCGATCGGTGATGCCACCGTGAACGCTGCCACGGGCGGTTCATCGACTGGCTCGGACTCAACCGTGATGACAAGGCTGGCGCTCGACTGGTTGCCATTGGCATCGCTGACCGTTACCCGCGCCGTATACTCCCCGGCCTCCGTGTATTCATGACTGATGGACACCAGGTCTTCACCTTGCTGAACAGCGCCATCACCGAAATCCCAGGCGTATGACACGATCGCCTGATTATCGGAGGACCCCGACGCATCGAACACGGTTGTCAGAGGTGCCTCGCCTTCGCTGACACTGGCCACCAGATTGGCCGTCGGAGCCTGCGAATCATCCAGAACCTGAATCGTCACCTGATCACTGGATTGCTGACCTGCCGTATCCGTGACCGTCACGACAGCCGTGTAGCTGCCCGCCAGCGGATAGACGTGGGATGCCTCATCCTGCTCGCCACTGACCGGCTCACTTCCATCACCGAAGTCGAAGGAGTAGCTGACGATGCCATTGTCATCACTGGATTCACTGGCATCGAAACTCGCCAACAAGGGTCCATCGCCCTCTAGCGGACTGGCGGACAAGGCAGCCAGTGGCAGTGCATCGGTCACCGTCAGCATGCGAATGTCATCCACCCGGAAGTCGCCCCGGAACTGCACACCGTGGACCGCAATCAGCTCGTTGTCCGGTTGCAAGGCCGCCAGATCCTGTCGCACATTGCGGGTGAATGTCTGCCAGGTATTGTCGTGAGCACTGCTGCCCAGCCCATAGCGCAGGTTGCTACTGCTGCTATTGCCACGGTTGCCGTTGTATTGATCGTAGATCAGATAGCGAAAGCCCTGTGTGGTTTCCACCGGGACATTGACCGAGAAGCCCGCGTCGGTCTTCATCGACCAGCGCAGATGCGACTGTTCGGTATTGTTCCAGCCAGCCCCGCGACTGTCGGTATTGCCGATCAGATAGGCATTGGCCTGACCGTTGCCGGAAAGTTCGATGACCCGGCTGTTGCGTTCGTTGTCCTGCACATTGGCCACCACAGCACCACCAGGCGTGGTATCGGTGATGCGCCACCGTGCAATGGATGAATCCTCGGCGTCCTCGTACACCGGTCCCTCGTCACCGCCGCCACCATCAGTAGCGATGAACATCTGGATGTCGTCCACCCTGAAACTGCCGCGAAACTGCACGCCATGAACCGCAATCAATGCATTGTCGGGTTGGAAGGTCGCCAGATCCTCGTAGACATTGCGAGTGAAAGTCTGCCAGTGTCCGTCATGGGCACCGCTGCCCAGGCCGAATCGCAGACTGGACGCGCTGTCACTGCCACGATCGGTGCTGTACTGGTCATAGATGAGATACCGCAGTCCGTCCGCTGTCTCCAGTTGCACATACACCGAGAAGCCGCCGTCTGTCTGCATCGACCAGCGCAGGTGCGTCTGGTGAAAATTGTTCCAGCCGGGAGCCTGACTGTTGTGGTGACCGATCACGAAGGAGTTCTGCTGGTCGGTGCCACTGAGTTCGATGACACGGCTCCCCTGATCCGCATCCACGATGTTCTCGACAGTCGCACCCGACGGCGAGGCATCGGCAATACGCCAGCGACTGGTCGAAGAATCCTCGCCATCTTCATAGATGGTGGCAACCGAACCATCCTGAACCGTCAGCGTCGTTGTCGCGCTATCGCTCAGTCCTTCATCATCGGTCACCGTCAGCTGATAGGTGAAAAGACCGGCCGATTCGGCGCTGACGCTCAACACGGGATCGGAGCCCAGAACGGTGCCAGACTCGTCCGTCCACTGATAGGCGGCCACCGCCGAATCGTCGGTGCTGCCCGAGCCATCGAGTTCGACGATGTCGCCGATCAGCAGGACCTGGTCCCCTCCGGCGATGCGTGCCTCGGGTGCAATGGCCTCGACGTCGTCTGCTGCCGACAAGCGGATGTTGTCCAATCTCAGGCTGCCACGAATCAGCAATCCGTGAACGGCGATGAGCGTATTGCCAGGCTCACCGATTTCCAGATCAGCGGCCAGATCACGACTGAACGTGTGCCACTGCCCGTCCTTCGAGGTACTGCCCAGTCCGAAGCCGATATTGCGACCATTGGAGGCCAGCAAGCTATCCGAATTGCTGTTGGAATACACCAGATAGCGCCAGCCATTGGCCGTATCCACGCGCACATAGACCTGATAGTTCTCGGATACCCGCATGTCCCAATCCAGCTGGAACTCGGACTGGTTGTTCCAGCCATCAACCGTATCCAGCCCTCCCAGCTGATAGCCATTGCTGCGTCCGGCACCCGTCGTCTCGTACACCAGGCTGCCGCTGAGTTCATCGCTGACAACCGCAATCGTGGCACCCGCCGGTGAGTTGTCGAATATCTTCCAGCCAGCCGTCGAGCCATCTTCTGCCGTGGCATCGACGACACTGCTCACAGGAGGCAACACGGTTTGATTGACTGCTTCCGTGGCCAGGGTGATGTCATCCAGGCGCATGGAGCCACGCACCAGAAAACCGTTGACCGCCAGCAAGGTATTCTCAGGCTGGGCGTTGGTCAGGTCACTCGCCAGATCCCGACTGAACACCCGCCAGGTGCCATCTGTTGAACTGCTGCCAAGACCGTAGCGAATGTACTGGCCGGTGGAATTGGCCAGAGCGTCGCTGTTGCTGTTGGAATAGGTCAGATAGCGCCAGCCATCGCTGGTGTCGATGCGGATGTAGAGCGTATAGGCCTCCGTGACCTGCATACGCCAATTGGCGTGAAACTCGCTGGTGTTGTTCCAGCCGTTTTCCGCGCTGGTGCCACCCAGCAGATACCCGTTGTTGCGACCGACACCGCGAGTCTCGATGACCTGACTTTCCAGAATGTCATCATATTCGGTGACAATCTCGGCACCTGCCGGTGATTGATCATAGACCTGCCAATCTCCGACACCGCTCTCGGCATCCGAATAGGTCGTGGCAAATGCCGGCGACAACAGACACGACAGGAGCACGGCGGCGGCCAGATACCCTTTTCTCAGGCTGCCTCGCAGTCCTTTTGAAGGCATGGCCACATGCGGTTTGCGGGCAAGTCTCGGCATCCTGAACACTCCTGATCAAGGTTTCTTACAGCGGAATAGTTTCGACGTCAGCCATGACGGAAATGTGACGCAGAAGGAGTTTAACCTTGAACTGTGACGGAGGAAAGTACCTCGTTGCCATCAGTCAACATCGCACCGAATCAACGACACACTATGGTGCAGAAATTTTTCGGGATTGCCTGCCAGCACGCTGAAAGACTGATCTGACGAACCGCATTGATGAATCCCGGGCGACCTGTCACCGAGATGTCTTGACCAGCGAGGCCTGCTCTTCCATCCGCATCAATACAAGCATGGGTAGCGAGATCTCAGCCACAGGACACTTCACCGGGCAACCATCCTTCCTCGCTTTTCACTCGATGCGCTTTCGGCAAGGCAACTGCCGCGGATGACTATCGATGGGAGATGGTGTTTCGGCTGACCGGATGCCCAGTCTGGGTCTGGTGGGGTTGACTGCGCACCTGCGCAGAGGGCAATTGGCGGAGAGAGAGGGATTCGAACCCTCGATACGAGTTACCCCGTATACCAACTTTCCAGGCTGGCGCCTTCGACCACTCGGCCACCTCTCCGTACTGCTTGCCTGCGTCGACCGATTGAACCTCAACCTGTCGAGCGCCGTAGTTTAACCTGTTTATGCGTCCGGTGTACGCCCCGGAGTGTAAATTGGCGAAGGAAATTGCGTGACGTTACCCTTCAGCTCGACAACTTTCGCCGTGCCGCGCTTTTCCACCTCATCAATCCGGATGATGGAATGCATGGGAATGATGGTCTGCGTCACCCCTTCAAACTCGGTCTTGAGCTTTTCCTCGCCCGGATCGACAACGACCGTCTTGTTGGTGTCGAACACCAGTTGCTCGATCACGACAAAACCGTACAGATCGCCCTGATAGACCTCGCGAGCATAGATTTCATACACCTTGTCCTGGCTGATGAAACGCACGCGGTAGAGAACCTTGTCTTCTGTCATTTACGGCTTCTTTGCTGTGCCTTGCGGCGGTGTCTGGGATGAACGGGGATGATACGCAACTTGGCCGGCGGCCGCGGCTCCAGCCCTGCGGCCTTGGCAATGTCCTCGATATCCTTCGGTGGCAGTTCGAATACCTTGCCTCGAGCCAGCCAGCGCGGCAGAGTCACCGGTCCGAACCGGGTTCTGATCAAGCGACTGACCTGCATGTCCTGCGATTCCCAGAGCCGTCGAACCATGCGGTTGCGCCCCTCTTTCAACGATACGCGAAACCATTGATTGGCATGCTCGGTATCCGCCTCAGCAACAATCTTCTCGAACTTTGCCGGGCCATCTTCCAGCTCGACTCCGGTTGCCAGACGCTCGATGATTTCCGGACTGACGCGACCATTGACGCGGACAGCGTACTGGCGTTCGAATTCCGAGGATGGATGCATCAACGCATTGGCCAGTTCGCCGTCATTGGTCAGCAGCAGCAGGCCCAGCGTGTTGATATCCAGCCGTCCCACGGCAATCCAGCGGCCATGATGCAAGCGCGGCAGGCGATCGAAGACTGTACGACGACCTTCCGGATCGTCTCGGGTGGTGACCTCGCCAAGGGGTTTGTGGTAGACAATGACCCGACGCAGATCCTGATCATCAGTGACGACCTTGTAGAATCGCCCCTTGACCACCAGATCGTCGTTGAGATCGGCCCGGTCGCCCAACTTGGCCACTTGCCCATTGATCTTGATTTCGCCAGCCGCAATCCAGGTTTCCAGCTCTCGCCGTGAACCCAGACCGGTATTGGCCAGTATTTTCTGTAATCGTTCCGCCATCATCGAAGTCTAACAGGCGCGAGCCCTCGTCATGTTGAATATGCATCACTATGAGCAATACAAATTTCAGTAAATTCAAGCCGCTTAACATTGCGGTGCTGACCATCTCCGACACACGCACCGAAGAGGAAGATGTTTCAGGCAAGAAACTGGTGACGGCCCTGACCGCGTCCGGCCACCAGCACTACGAAAAGGCTCTGGTTCGCGACGACAAATACGCCATTCGCGCCGTGGTGTCCCGCTGGATTGCCGATCCGGAAGTCGATGTGGTGCTGACCACCGGTGGTACCGGCATCACTGGCCGTGACGGCACCCCCGAAGCCATCAAGCCTCTGATGGACAAGGAGATCGAAGGATTCGGTGAGATGTTCCGCGTGCTTTCCTACGAGGACATCAAGACATCCACGCTGCAATCACGCACCGTGGCAGGTGTTGCCAATGCCACTTATCTGTTCGTACTGCCCGGTTCCAGTGGTGCCTGCATGACCGCCTGGGAGAAACTCATCTCGCATCAGCTGGACGCTCGCACCAGACCCTGCAACCTCGTACAACTGATGCCCCGCCTCAACGAGGTTTGATCGGACGATAGGGTTGTCTTTGTCGGACGCCCACGTACGCAGGCGTTGCGGCCGACTGGCGGGGATACGGAGTCCGTGCCATTGGCAAGTGCCAGCAGGCCATTTGCACGCCAGCCGGAGCCGGCAATTCGAGCCTGCTCCGGCCCCCGCTCTACCAGCCCTTGCTCTCCTTGATGCGCTCGTAGGCCTTCTGGATATGCTGGGTCTTGTCGGTGGCCAGCTTGATCATCTCATCCGGCAACCCCTTGGACACCAGCTTGTCCGGGTGGTGCTGGCTCATCAATCGTCGGTAGGCCCGCTTGACCGAGGCCTTGTCATCGGACGATTGCACGCCCAGCACCTGACAGGCATCCTCCAGACTCATGCGCTCGACGCCCGGCGAACTGCGCCGACGGCCCTGAGATCCCGGCCCGGTGCCCCGCCCTGCCCCATAGCCACGACCGGTACCGGCTGACTGGTCGGCCCCCATGCTGAAACGCACCAGCATCTCCAGCTGCCTGAAGGAATACTCCGAGAAACCGAGAATCCCGGCCACCTTCATCAGAGCTGCCTCTTCTTCGGGCGCCATGACGCCATCGGCCAGCGACGCCTGAATCAGAATCTCCACGAACATGCGGTAGAGACTGGTGCGACGCTGACATTCCTGGCGAAATTGCAGGACCAGGCCTTCGACATCGAATCCCTCCTGCTTGCCTTCATTGAACAGCTTGATCGCGGCGGCACGCAGTTCGGCATCCAGGTTCATGCGCGACATCAGTGCTTCGGCCAGCGCAATCTCCGACTTGTCCACCTTGCCATCGGCCTTGGCGATATAGCCCATGACCGAGAAAGTGGCGGTGAAAAACGCCATCTTGATACGTTCGGCATCTCCCGGTGGCAGATCTTCATCCGGCGTGTCGTGTGCCAGCTGCAGATTCATGCCCTTGTCGAAGGTATGACCCAGTGCGGCTCCCAGCACGGCTCCCAATGGCCCGCCAATCATGAAGCCGAACGTACCGCCCAGCAGTTTTCCCCACACCATGTCAATACAACCTCGATTTGAACGGATCTCGACCCCCGGTCGGACCCTGAAAGCAGCCGCCTTTCAAGCAGAACGGTACAACATCTGCCACGAAAACGGGATTATCGTTCCGGTTCGGCACACAGACCCAATTCCCGGAGCAAGGTGGTGGCGAAAACACCCGGCGACAAGTGGAAAGCCAGCTGCAGCGTTCTCGCATCCAGCCATTCGTGCTGGAGGTCGGTGGCACAGGCTCGCAAGGCACGTCGCTCCTGAGGCAATCCCGAGCGTTCCAGCCCGGCACACAGATCAGCAGCATTACTCAGCACCGACTCCTCGAACTGAGCGCATGTCGAACTGGCCAGCGTTCGGCCACGTCCCCACCAGGGCGCACTGGGATGAATATCGAACCGACTCAGACGCGCTGCCAGATCCTCTGCCGATTCGGTTTCCGAATCAAAGAAACTGCGACTGCCGGCAAGGGCCGCGGGTTCACCGGCCAGCAATTGCTGCCAGTTGTCGTTCTCGACCCGCGCTGCACAGACACGATTGAACAGCTCACTGCGAGCGGCTGACAGCCACAGACTGCGCTGTTGGCGAGACGTGCGCTTTTTGGGCTGACGGAACCACTGCCGCGCGCGCACCAGATTCTGCCCGCCACGACCAAAGCGCTGTGGGCCGATGTAATTGGGAAATCCGCACTGTCGGATCTGCTCGAGCCGCTGTTTCACGCGGGAGGCAAGATCGGCATCATCGAGCTCGGCCAGGGCGTTCAGGTCGCGCAGAATGATGACGAAGGCGTTGGCGCTGTGCGTGCCGCGGCGCAACTTGCGTGAATGTCGGGCTGCCTGCAGCAGCCTCAGCTGCTTGCCGCCGGATGCAGCGGCCGATGCAGTCTGTTGCTCATTGAATGTCTGCAGGGCTTGTTCGATCTGTTCCCGAGGCACTGGCGAGCGTACGCTGAACCATTGTGTCGTCACCGCATGCCGATCTTTCATGCCCGACAGACCGACATCAGCCGAGTTCGCCGAGCAGGTGGACTCCAGCAGGCTCGCCACTTCATCGGTATTGGTCGCCGTCTTTTCGATCTGCAGCAGCCAGTGCTCACCAGCACCATCCGGCTCGATACCCAGCACTTCATCTACCCGAAAGTCGGCAGCAAGCACCTTGAAGGAGGCGGAGAACAGAGCGGGCCCCAGGGCGGCAGGCATATCAGACATGGGCGGACAGGTTTCGACAGAGAATTGTGAAAGAGCGGAAGCCAGTGAGCGACGCGGTTGGATAGTACAATGCGCAGCGTACTCATACGGGAAACAGGAAATACATGTCTCAATACGCTCGCCTGTCAGTCGACGACGCACATCAGATGATGCTGAACCGCGAGGTCAATGTTATCGACATCCGTGACGCCGACAGCTTTCGTGTGGGTCATATCACTGATGCCGTTCATATGGACAATACCGGTATCCAGTCCTATATCGAAGACACAGACCAGGACATTCCGCTGATCGTCTGCTGCTACCACGGCAACATGAGCCAGAGTGCCGGCGCCTACCTGGCCGAAAAGGGCTTCGCCCAGGTCTTCAGCCTTGACGGAGGCTACGCCGAGTGGTCAGCCCGATTTCCGGATGATTGTGAGCCTGACTGAAGTGTTCCGGTATTACCTTTCTATACACGTCTGCAAGCAGCGGACGCGTTGCGGTAAGGCGAACGCCGCCAATGCCGGGTGCAGCCCGCATCAATCGAGGTAAGTATCTGAAGTAAACGTGGTTCACTTGACCAGAAACCAAACCATGTAAGTGTTACAAATTGTCGTGACAGTCGGCATGAAATCGTGCGCTCGCTGCCAGACTGGATTCATCCGCTCAAGGGAACTGCGAGCCGTTGAATTCATCACAAAAGCAGATGCTTAACGACTATATTGTCACGGGGAGTACAGCTCTTGCATACGTTCGCGAAAGGCAGGCCTTTCATCGTCGAATTCTGTATTGCGTTGGCCTTCCAACGCTGGCTGAAGCTGCCGATCATGCCAGACCTGCGGCCTCATCTCCGGTAACGTCATTTTCGTGAACAGTACTGCCTCCAACTCTTTCCACAGACTTGTCGCGACCTGCCTGCTGATCCTGCTGCCGCTGGGGGCTAGCCTGGCCGACACCACGCTGACCGTCAGCGGTGTCAAGGGAGAACTCAAGCAGAACATCGAGTTGGTGGTCGGCAAACCGCCGCCAGCCGAGGAAAGCCGGCAATACCGACGATACATTGCCGGTCTTCCGCAACAGAGCGCTGCGGCCCTCAGCGCACTGGGTTATTACGCTGCCGACGTTCAGGTATCGGACAGAAGGGATGCCTCCAGCGGCAATACGGTGGTCTCCATCACGGTCACGCCCAATGACCCGGTACGGATCAACAACATCGCCATCCAGATACAGGGAGACGCGCAAGACGACCCGTCCTACACCCGTATACTGGACGATCTGCCCATCAGAAAAGGCAATATCTTCGTCTCCGGGCAGTATGAATCGACCAAATCGCTGCTGCTGGATCAAGCGCAGGATCTGGGCTACTTCCAGTTCGAGTTTTCCGACGCTGCGGTGAGAGTCAGCCGCCGGCAACTCACGGCAGACATCACACTGACAGCCGTCAGCGGGCCGCGCTACACCTTTGGCGACATCATTTTCGAACAGAACATCTTCAGTCGCACCTTTCTGGAGCGCTGGCTGCCGTTCGACACCGGCGACCCTTACGAATCCAGCCTGATCGGTGAGCTGACGCAGAATCTGCAGACCAGCGGCTATTTCCAGAGTGTCAGGGTCATCCCTCAGCAGGATCGGCGCTACGGCACGCGAGTGCCGGTCAAGGTCAATCTGAAGACCCGTGACGAAAACGAGGTGGCCGTGGGCATCGGCTATTCAACCGACACCAGAGCCAGAGTCAAGCTGAACTGGGACAAGCCCCTGATCAACCGCCGAGGGCACTCCATCTCGACCCAGTTCGGCGTCTCCCGAGACCTGCAGAATGCCAGTATCGCCTACCGGATTCCACGCCGCAACGAGCCCCTGTTCAACTACTGGGGCATTGAATATGGTCTGCTCAATGACACTACCGGTGACAATGACTCGTTTCTGGGCACATTGAATTTCCAGCGTGTATCGAGGACCTCGACGCAATGGATAGAATCGATCTTTCTGCGTTGGGAGCGGGAGACCTTCACCGCCGGTGACAATGGTGTCGAGCAGTCCACCGACCTGGTGCTGCCCGGTGTCAGCTACAGCCGCAGTCGCAGCAAGGGCTCACCCTTTCCTACCTGGGGTCAGTCCGCCAGCTTTCAGATCATGGGTGGCTCGAAAGAGGCTCTGTCCACCATCGACTTTCTGAAGGCAACGGGCAGGTTCCGTTACTTGCGAGCCATCTCCGATCGCAACACGCTCATCGGCACACTGCAGTACGGCGTCATCCAGTCGAATGACTATCCTCGCGTGCCGATCACCCAGCGATTCTTTGCTGGCGGTGATCGCAGCGTTCGCGGGTTTCGATACAAGGATATCTCGCCCAAGAACACCGATGGTGAGGCCGTCGGCGGACGCTTTCTGGAAGTTGCCAACATCGAATACAACTATCGCTTTCTTGACCTTTGGAGTGCCGCCGTCTTTGCGGATGCGGGCCGTGCCTTCAACAATTACAGTGACGGTTATTCCGTTGGCGCCGGGGTCGGCTTGCGCTGGCAATCACCCGTCGGCCCCTTTCGCATCGATCTGGCCGTTCCGGTCAATGACCCTGACGACGTCGGTGGATTCCGGGTTCACCTGTCACTCGGACCGGATCTCTGACCATGAAAAGGCTCCTCAAATGGTTGCGCCGATCCGTTCTGGCAGTGCTGATACTGGTGCTGCTGATTCTCGGGCTTGCAGTTTTCCTGCTGGGCACCGATACCGGATTCGGTACAGTGGTCACGCAGGTATCGAAACGCATCGATGGACTGGATCTGGGCAAACTCGAAGGCAATCTGACACGGGGCCTGGTCAGCGATGAACTGTCCTATGGTAACGAGGCCATGGCAGTGAAAGCACGCGGTCTGGATTCCGAATGGCGCCTGGCCTGCCTGGTTCATCGCGAGTTCTGCCTGGACAGGATCACCATCGATGAACTGGATATCGAGACCTTTGCCACCGATACGCCGCCCAAGGATCAACCCAATGGTCCAGTACAACTGCCCAGCATTCATCTGCCCATTGACCTGACAGTCGATGACATCCTGATTCGCCAGCTGCGTTTTCAGCCGCCCGGCGACACCCCTGTTCAAGTGCTGGAAAACATCCATCTATCGGCCAGAACACGCGGTAGCGAATTGACTGTCGATACATTGTCCCTCGATTATCAGACATACGACGCCGAGGTGAACGGTAACGTCACCCTCGAAGGTGATTACCCGCTGGATCTGACAGTGACCCTGAATGCGGCAGATCTGATACCTGATGAGCTACCGGAAGGCACAGGTGCACAAGCTGCCACAGTGGTTATGCGACTCGGCAACACACTGCGCCAACTCGACATCGACACCACGGTATCGGGCACCGTCAACGCCTCCCTGTCGGGAACCGTACAACCACTGGAACCGGACCTGCCAGCCTCCATCACGCTCACCAGTGAGCATCTGGGTTGGCCCATTCAAAGCCAGTCTCAGGTTCAGGCCGACGATGTGTCGCTTGGCGCAGATGGCACGCTGGCAGACTATCGGTTGACGCTTGCCGCCACTATTGACGGCGAACAGCTGCCATCAACGGAACTGGCCGTGTCCGGCACTGCCAATACCGAACGCCTGTCACTACCCGGCATCGACATTCGTACCCTGGGCGGCACCGCCAAAGCCAGCGCGAACGTGTCGTGGAAAGATCTGCTGCAGTGGGATACACAGTGGACACTGCGGAACATCAACCCATCACTGCAAGTGCCGGAGATCAGCGGCAAGCTGAACGGTAACATCCAGGCGTCCGGCCGAGTCGAGGATGGCAACTGGACATTGAAGCTGCCTAGAGCCAACATCAACGGCTCCTTGAGAAACTACCCCTTCTCGCTGGACGCCGTGGTGTCCAAGGGCCTGGACAATGTCTGGCTGATCGACAGGGTACTGTTGAACAATGACCAGAACCGGATCGATGCCAAGGGCAAGGTTGGCGATAGTTGGGATATCAAGGCCCTGATCAATCTGCCGCAGTTGCAGAACCTGATGCCGGAGCTCGCCGGTGGTTTCACGGCGGATCTGAGCATGTCAGGCCCTCTGACAACACCTGATATCGACCTGAATGCAACATCGTCTGTCGTCAAGTTCAACGACATCGTGGTTCAGGGGATCAGCATCAAGGCGGATATCCAGGAACTGTTCGTCAAGCAGAGTAGCCTGAATGTGGCGCTCGGCACTCTGCAATCAGGTGATCAGCTTGTTCAGAATACACGTCTGACCCTTGCAGGTCGACGCGCCGAACACCGTCTGACTTTCTTTGCAGATGGTCCTGATGCCACGACCATCAACCTTGCCGCCGAGGGTTCCCTCAACGAGCAGTTCGACTGGAATGGCAAGCTGGAAAGCGTGGAACTGGAAGTTCCGGCGCATGACATCCGGCTCGATCAACCCACCGCGCTGAGCTGGAACAACGCCACCGGAAAATTCGCCGTGGATGCACACTGCTGGACAACGGAAGGCAGCAATCTGTGTCTGCAGAACCAGGTCGTCGCCGAAGCCGATGGCCACGCCACCATCACTCTGGATCAGTACGCCCTGGCCCGCCTGAATGCCTTCATGCCGGCTGAGACCACGTTGCTCGGCAGCTTGCAGTTGGATGCGGAAATCCATTGGGGTGAAGGCCAGCCGGGTGGTTTTGCCGCCGACATCAGCACCCGGGTCATCGACGGTGGCGCGCGAGTCTCGGATGCGGACGATAACCCGGTGACGTTCACTTACGACACATTGAATCTTGATGCCGAGGTGAATCCGGAATCGGTCAGTGCCCGGTTGGACCTGAGTTCGAAGGATCTGGGACAGGCCAACATTGCCTTGCAGTTGGATCCCGCTGGCGACGCCAAGCCGATCAACGGCACGGTGTCTCTGGATGGACTGGATATCCGCATAGCCAAGGCCTTTCTGCCGGACTTCGACGATATCAGCGGCAGCATCAGTCTGAACGGCGAGGTCTCGGGCCAGTTGACCGACCCCAGATTCGACGGCCAGCTGGTTCTGGATAACCCGATTCTTCGCGCAGAGATGCTACCGCTGCCGATGACCGGCGGACGTGTCGTCACCAGCATCAAGGGCAAACGGGCCGTCATCGACGGCGAGCTGAAGAGCGATGAAGGACGGATAGTCATCGAAGGCAGCGCGAACTGGCAGGATCTGGCCGCCTGGCGCGCCGACATCAGCCTGGATGGCAACAAGCTGAACCTGCAAAGCGACCCCTTGCGGGAGTCCGAGGTCAATCACGAAATCCAGATACGCGCCCGGCCCGGTGTCATTCGTATTGACGGCGACATCGACATTCCCATGGCCAGCATCGATGTCGAGGATCTGCCACAAGGTGCGGCCAGCGTCTCCAGTGATGTGGTCATCGTCGAAGACATTGAAGAAGACAGACGTGAGCAAGCGGCCAACCCACCGAGCGATACCAGACTGCAAATGGCCCTGGCCATCAATCTGGGCGATGATGTCAATCTGTCTGCCTACGGACTCACGGCTCGTCTGACCGGTGACATGGATGTACGCATGAACAGTCCGAAGCCGGTACAACTGGGTGGAGAAATCGAGGTCGTCGATGGAATCTACAAGCAATACGGCCAGAATCTGCAGGCCGACGGTCAGATTCTGTTTGTCGGCCCAGTCAACCAGACGCGCCTGGCGATTGATGCCGTGCGGGTGATAGACACCGAGGATCCGGAACGTACTGCCGGACTGCACATCACCGGAACGGTTGCCAACCCGGAAATCACGCTGTTCACCGAACCGGATGACAAATCCGAGGATGCCATTCTGTCCTATATCGTTCTGGGAAGAGATATCAACGAGACCAACGATCAGGAAGCCAATCTGCTGGCCACCGCAGCGCTGGCACTGACAGTCAAGGGTGGACGCAACATCGCCGGTGGCATTGCCAACGCGCTGGGTGTTCAGGACTTTGCACTGGAAACTCGTGGCAGTGGCGATGACACCGAGCTCGTCGTCAGTGGTCGCCTCAACGATCGTCTGCTGTTGCGCTATGGGCGAAGCGTGTTCGAGACCACCAGCACGCTCTATCTGCGCTATGACCTGACCAAGAAACTCTATCTGGAAGCCGCCCAGGGAGCAGTCGATCAGGCCGTTGACATTTTCTATTCGTTTTCCTTCTGACACCGGCGCCCTGAGGGTAATACCGGCCAGCATTCGAGGTGACGCGGGCCAGCCTGCCCAGCTGTTTGCTATACACTGAAGAAAACAGCAGAAATGACTATCACATGGCCCCAGCGACAGACCAGAGCCCGGAAGAACTGTACTCTCAGGCACTCTATATCGATACAAGCGAGGCCCTGGTAGAGCTGTGCAAGGAGCTCCGCCAGCGACCCTATATCGCCATCGATACCGAATTTCTGCGCGAACGTACCTATCGTCCCGATCTCTGCCTGGTGCAAGTCAAGCATGAAGAACTGCTGGCATGCATCGACACCCTCGCCATCGACGATCTGGACGCCCTGTCCGAGCTGTTGCTGGACACCTCCGTCACCAAGGTATTCCATGCAGCCTCTCAGGATCTGGAAATCTTCTATCTGCTGGCAAAAAAGGTCCCGACTCCCCTGTTCGATACCCAGACCGCCGCCCCCCTGCTTGGCTACAACGAACAGATCGGCTATGCCAATCTGGTGAAGGAACATCTGGGGGTGGAACTGGCCAAGACTCACACACGCGCGGACTGGACACGGCGTCCTTTGCCGCGCCAGCAGATCACCTATGCGCTGGACGATGTCATCTACCTCGAAGCCCTCTATCTGGACATGCACAGCCAGTTGCGGGAACTGGGCAGACTGGCTTGGTTGCAACCGGAATTCGACGATGCCGCCCGAGTCGAGAAATACGATCAGCCTGCCGGTGAGCGCTGGAAGAAGATTCGCAACATCCAGCGTTACAAGGGGCCAGCGCTGTCCATCATCCAGGCACTGGCCAAGTGGCGCGAGATCAAGGCGCGTGAGATCAATCAGCCGCGCAACTGGCTGCTGAAGGACGATGTGCTGCTGAACATCGCCCAGCAGCAACCGGATTCCACGACCGAGCTGGCGCACATCAGAAGCCTGGAGCGCAAGACACGCGAGCGCTTTGGTGAAGAGATACTGGCAGTGGTGGACGTGGCCAGACACGAGCCACCCGAGCCTCTGCCACCCTTCAGCAAGAAACAGAAGCTCAATGGCGCCAATCTGGCACGTGTACAGCTGCTCAACGCCTGGGTCTTCCAGCGCAGCCAGGAGTTGGGGATCGCACCGACCATTCTGGCGCCACAGAAACTGCTGGAGAAGATGGTCACCTCCGACGGCCGGGCGGCCCTGAGCGGCTGGCGCGACCCGCTACTGGGCGACGACCTGATGTCGCTGCTGGACGGTCGCGCAGCGATTTCCAGCACATCGAAGGGTCTTGTATTGACGGCAACGTGACGGATGTGAAACGCTGTTGTAACCTTTAGCCGCCAAGGCAAAGGCCAATTCCAAGCAAACCCACCGAGTTCCCATGACCTCCTCCAGTACTGCTGTAACGCTCAATCGTCCGCTTTCCAATACCAACATCCTTGCAGAGAAGACGCTTGTCTCTCCGGATACTCTCAAGCAGCGCTATCCGAGAACCGAGAAGGCCAGCCAGACCATCGAAAACGGCCGAGCCAGTGTCGAAGCCATTCTCGATGGCCATGACCAGCGCCTACTGGCCGTGGTCGGCCCCTGCTCGATCCACGATGTAGACATGGCGAGGGACTATGCGCAACGATTGATGAAACTGCGAGAACAGGTCGCCGACCGTATCGAGCTGGTCATGCGTGTCTATTTCGAAAAACCGCGGACCACCGTCGGCTGGAAAGGCCTGATCAACGACCCACATCTGGACGACAGTTTCGATATCGAAACCGGCCTTTCACGTGCCCGCGAGCTGCTGGTCTGGCTGGCCGATCATGGCATGCCAACCGGCACCGAGGCACTGGACCCGATCAGCCCGCAATACCTGTCAGATCTGTTCACCTGGTCTGCCATTGGTGCCCGCACCACCGAATCCCAGACGCATCGGGAAATGTCCAGTGGCCTGTCCACGGCCGTCGGCTTCAAGAACGGCACTGACGGCGGACTGGAAGTCGCTATCAATGCCATGCAGTCTGCCGCCAATCCGCACAGCTTCCTGGGCATCGACACGCGCGGCCAGGCAACGGTACTCAAGACACGCGGCAATGCCTACGGTCATGTCATTCTACGTGGTGGCAATCAGGGGCCCAACTACGACTCGGTCAACGTTTCTCTGGCCGAACAGGCCATGGAGAATGCCGGTCTTCCCAAGCGCATCATGATCGATTGCTCGCATGCCAATGCCAACAAGGACCACAACCGCCAGCCACTGGTTGCTCGCAACGTGGCCGATCAACTGGCGGCCGGCAACGATTCCATCATCGGCATCATGCTCGAATCCCATATTCATGCCGGCAACCAGTCCCTGAAGAACCCCGAGGATCTCGAATACGGCGTTTCCATCACGGATGCCTGCATCGACTGGGATACCACCGAAGCGCTGATGATGCAATTGCACGGCGTACTGGCTGGACGGTTCCAATAAGGCATGAGCAGCCCTTCTCCGTCACAGTCACGCGATTCGATTTTCGCCGCCCCGCTGGGAGATATCGAAGGATTTCGATTCAACCAGGCGGTTGTCGACGTCTTTCCGGACATGCTGCGACGCTCGGTGCCCGGCTACGAAGCGATCATTACCCAGTCAGCACTGCTGGCCAGTCGCTACGTGCAGCCGGGCACCCACCTGTATGACCTGGGGTCATCGCTGGGTGCCACAGCCATCTCCATGCGCGATGCCCTGTTGCAGATCGATCCCGCCAGCAGTCAGGGGTGCGAGATTCATGCGATCGACAACGCCCCGGCGATGATCAGGGCCAGCCAGGATCTGATTGCATTGCATGAAGACCAGCAGGACACGGCGCATCCGCCTGTCCCTATCTTTCTGCACGAGGCCAATCTGGAGGAACATCCGCTCTCCCGGGCATCGGTGGTTGCGATGAATTTCACGCTGCAGTTCGTCAATCCGGCGGCCCGTGCGTCCCTGATGCGCAAGATCGCCGATGCGCTGCAACCGGGAGGCGTTCTGATCCTGAGCGAAAAGGTGTGTTTCGACGATCCGGTCGTCAACGAGATGCACATCGACATGTACCACGCCTTCAAGAGTCGCAACGGCTATTCCGACCTTGAAATCAGTCAGAAGCGCACGGCACTGGAAAACGTATTGGTACCGGACACGCTGGAGCAGCATCGTGCACGCCTGCTGGATAGTGGCTTCACCCATTGCACGGTCTGGTTCCAGTGTTTCAATTTCGCCTCTCTTGTTGCCATCAAGCGTTGACCAGCTGGCACACTGCGAGGTCTCGCCGCGATCATGCACGGATGATCGCGGCATCACTATCACCCGGACGTTCAGAACACCCTGACCGGCCAGTAGATTCCACGCTGCATGTCTGAACTACAATTCGATGCCGAAGGACTGATTGCATCACTGGCAGATACCTCACTGGCGCCCTGGAGCGAGGCACTCGCTGCCGCGGTGCTGAACCAGGGGCATGCGCTCAAGCATGGACATCTTCCGCGTTGGGAGGCGGCCATCAAGGCCTTGCCCGAACACGATGGTTCTGGCTGGCGGATCGAGGATGGTGCCGTGTGTACTGCTGCGCAGCTGGCATCCGATCAGACTGATGCGCTCGAGAAGGCACTGTCGGAACTCATGCCCTGGCGCAAGGGCCCCTTTCTCATCGGCCCCATCCTGCTCGACACCGAGTGGCGTTCGGACTGGAAGTGGGATCGCATCATTGACCATCTGGAGCCTCTGCAGGACCGCCTGGTTCTGGATGTCGGTTGTGGCAGCGGATACCATCTGTGGCGCATGCGTGAGGCGGGTGCCAGGCAAGTACTGGGGATAGACCCCAGCCTGCTCTACCTGAAACAGTTCGAAGCCGTACAGCACTATGCGCGTGAAACGGCCATGCATTTTCTGCCACTGCCCATGGAAGCATTGCCGGAAAACATGCAGGTTTTCGACACGATCTTTTCCATGGGTGTGCTGTACCACCGGCGTGAACCGATGAGCCACCTTGCCGAACTGCGTCAAGCCTTGCGCCCGGGTGGCGAGCTGGTACTCGAGACGCTGATCATGCCGGGCGAAGGCGATGCCTCGCTGGCGATTGGCGAGCGCTACGCCAATATGAGAAACATCTACGAACTGCCCACCATCGAGCATCTGGAGAACTGGGTAGCGTGCGCCGGGTTCAACAAGGTACGCACGGTCTCCGTGCAGGAAACCAGCCTCGAGGAGCAACGCCGCTCCCACTGGATGCAGTCACATTCGCTGGAACAGGCCCTGCGCGCCGATGATCCTTCCCTGACCATCGAAGGGTATCCGCGCCCCACACGAGCGGTTGTACTGGCAACAGCCTGACATCAATTACTTCGG
This sequence comes from uncultured Granulosicoccus sp., assembly GCA_947495035.1. Classification (GTDB taxonomy): domain Bacteria; phylum Pseudomonadota; class Gammaproteobacteria; order Granulosicoccales; family Granulosicoccaceae; genus Granulosicoccus. Next base: position 80,701 of record CANLXI010000023.1, on the reverse strand, counting down.
ATATCCTCTGCGCTGTCGACATCTGGCCTGCTGCAGGATCGTTCGACTTGACTGATCTGCCCGTCCTGCCCGACCTACTCGACCTGCAAACCCACCGATATATTTTGTCGACCAGATCACATTGTTTACAGTCCAGAATCTGCTCACGCACATCTGTAATGTCTGTCTCAGATTTCGGACAGTGCAGCATCCGACACTGAAAATCTGTTTCTTATCAAATGGTTGAATTTTCTGCGCGGGGTGTTAGCCAGATTGCCTCTGTAGGAAAATTACCTGAATGGGATCGGTTTTGTAAAAAGCGGTCATCTCAGGGCTGGCACAACCTATCCATCTGGTTATACTGCCGCCTTGAGAGCAGTTTGACCGGTGTTACATGCATATAGCCCAGCCATCAATCCACCCTGCAGCAACCGATCGTCCTACCTTGCTGGCCAATGCGACGCCACCTGATAATGGTGAACGACGCACGGTGGATGGTGCCGACTACATTCACTTTCATGGTTACTGGGTTCGCTACTACCCACCTCTTGAAGAATCTCTGGCTTCACGCAAGACACTGATCGACCACCTGACACGTCGCGCCTTTCACCACACCGAACCGGGTATCAATACTCCCGGTGAGCGACTGGACACCGCGCGCGCCTATTACATGAACCAGACAGACCCTGCCATGAAACGGGTCAATGCCGCCATGCTGGCCGGTGCGCTGTTCAATCGTGCAACCGACATCTTCACGGCCATCGTGGAACTCGAGGAAAAAGGTGTTCGCATCAGCCGCGACAACGAACTGATGAGAGCCTGCGGCGATTATTTCAAGGAAGCACTGGAGCTGGGACGTGAAGTTCGCCATTTCAGCGGTGAAGAAGGTATTGACGAGCTCTGGGGAGAGCCCTTTCGTGCCTTTACTCTGCCAATTACGGCCTACTACGAGTCCCGCTTCATCAAGGTTGCGCAGGCCATGGCCAATATCGACAAGATCGTGGCCCGCCTGTGTGAACTGTTCTGTTCGCGTCCGGAATTTTCCGAAATCGCGCCCTTGCTGGATGGCTACGCATCAGCGGCCAGACACGAATGCGAAACCATGAAATCGGACGTCTGCATCTTTGATATCTGGCCGCGCTTCATTGCTGCCGGCGAAGCTCTGGGCAATGTTCAACCGCGCATTCAGAACGACTGTTCGAGAGAATGCCGCTATGTCATGGAAGAGGCACAGAAAACACTGATTGCCGGCCGTAATCTGATCAACTGGATTGCACGTGCCCGAGTCCCCATGCCGCGCAGTACTGCCGCCTACTTTGCCCGCTGTGAAGCACTGAAGGAGCGCATGCAATCCTGCTGAGGCGGCCCTCAACCGGCACGCAGCCAGGCTGTACGAGCCTGCCCGCACCTCGCATTCATTGAACTGACCGACGCTTCGAATACCCGAGCAACACAAACTGTGACCACGATCCTTACTGCCGATGGGTCTCGCACGCTGCACAGTGAACGTTACGGAGAGACCTTTCACTCCGTCAATGGGGCTGTTACCGAATCACGCCACGTATTCCTGAACGCCACCGGCGTCGCCGATCGACTGGCTGCCAGGCAACCCACGCGCATACTCGAAGTCGGATTCGGTCTCGGACTCAATTGCCTGCTGAGTATGGATCTGGCCAGCGATTGCCAGACACCTCTCGACTACCACGCCATTGAAAACGACCCATCGGTTCTGTCCCTGCTCCCCACGGTGCATTACCGGGAGCTTCTGAACAATCCCGGCTTGTATGATCGCTTGATTGAAGGACTGAACGCCATCGGCCCCCTGTTCGACTCTGGCGACTCTGGCGACTCTGGCGACTCTGGCGACTCTGGCGACTCTGGCGACTCTGGCGACTCTGGCGACTCTGGCGAAACGGGCGAAACGGGCGAAACGGGCGAAACGGGCGAAACGGGCGAAACGGGCGAAACGGCAAAGGTACCGATTACCTTGGCACTGAGCGCAAACATCACCTTGACGCTGCGTTTAAGCGATGCGATTCAGGATGAACTGCCAGGCGGGCGGTTCGATGCCATATACCTCGATGCCTTCAGTCCTGACAGCAATCCGGAATGCTGGTCCCCGGAATTCCTGTCTCGCTTGCGTGGCAAAACGGCCGTAGACGGCGCACTGACTACCTATTCCGCCAAGGGCAGCGTGCGTCGGGCACTGATTGCTGCCGGTTACAACGTCAAGAAAATGGCTGGTCCACCGGGAAAACGGGAAATGTTGCATGCCGGGGCTTGATTTTCGAAACGATCACACAGTTTTTACAATGCGTTGCTCACATCTCATCAAGATGTTGACGGCTACTCATTACCATTACCCGCGTTGGACACTATAATCCCCCCTGACTTTTCTCATCTGGCAAAACCGGATCAAGGTTTTTCACTGGCACGGTTCGCGCAACCAACAACCCGAATTCTCCCGATCTCATCGTGCTGCCTTGAGGCGCCGATAAGCGAGTACTTTTTTCTTTTCAATGTAGTGGAAAGGCAGTCAGTGACTGCCACAATTCAGGAATAATAATGAAAGTAACGATTTACGGCTCCGGCTATGTGGGCCTGGTGACAGGCGCACTGATTGCGGATGTCGGCAACGAGGTACTGTGCGTTGATGTCGACGAAACCAAGGTAGCCAATCTGCGCAAGGGAATCATCCCGATTTTCGAACCGGGTCTGGATGACGTCATCAAGCGCAATGTGGAAGCTGAACGCCTCGATTTCACCACCGACATGGACCGGGCCGTTGCCCACAGTGAAGTCCAGTTCATAGCCGTTGGCACACCACCGGGTGAAGATGGTTCGGCAGACATGCAATACGTCGCTGCTGTTGCCAAGACCATTGCCGATCGCATGACCGAGTCCAAGATTGTCGTCAACAAGTCAACCGTACCGGTAGGCACCGGCGACATGGTTGAGAAAGTCATTGCCGAAGGCCTTGCTGCGCGTAACGAAACCATCGACTACGCCGTCATCTCCAACCCGGAATTCCTGAAGGAAGGCGCGGCCATTGAAGATTTCATGAAGCCGGATCGCATCGTCATCGGTACCGACGATGAGCATGCCACGGAAGTGATGCGTGAGCTGTATGCGCCGTTCTGCCGTAATCGCCGTGACCGTCTGATCTTCATGAGCCGCAAGTCTTCCGAGCTCACCAAATACGCGGCCAACTCGCTGCTGGCCACCAAGATCAGCTTCATGAACGAGTTGTCCAACATTGCCGATCGACTGGGCGCCGACATCGAAGATGTCCGTGTCGGCATCGGTTCCGATCCGCGTATCGGTTACCACTTCATCTACCCTGGCTGTGGCTATGGCGGATCGTGCTTCCCGAAAGACGTCAAGGCGCTGATTGCCACGTCGCGCGAGAACAACTACGAGGCCCAATTGCTGCAGGCCGTTGACAGCGTCAATGATCGCCAGAAGCATGTGTTGTTCGAAAAACTGATGAAGCATTTCGACAACAACATCGAAGGCAAGAAATTCGCAGTCTGGGGACTGTCATTCAAGCCCAATACCGACGATCTGCGTGAAGCACCCAGCCGCGTTCTGATCGAATCCATCTTCGAGCATGGTGGCACGGTTCGGGCCTACGATCCGGTAGCGATGAAAGAGATGCGTCACTTCTATCCGAATGAGAAGCGCCTGGAACTGGTCGGTACTGCTCAGGACACGGTCGACGGTACCGATGCGCTGCTGATCAACACCGAGTGGCGTGAGTTCCGCAGCCCGAATCTGGACTCCTTGAAGGAAAGCCTGAAGAACCCACTGGTGATTGACGGTCGTAACCTCTACGATCCGGAACACATGATGGAGATGGGATTTACCTACGACTGCATCGGGCGTCCTCGGTAGTTCCTGGCAGTGTACTGAACCTGCAGCCGCATGACGTACTGATGGTCGCTACACTGAAGCTGTAAATGTCGATGTCGATGTCGATGTCGATGTCGATGTCGATGTCGCCAGTTTGAACTGAATCGACGGGGCGGCGGGCACGCAGCCACAACGCTGGCAGAAGTCAGCACTCGTCGCGTTTCGAACAGGGGCTCCGGATATCATTCCGGAGCCCTTTTTCGTTGAACAAGGCAGGATCGTGCCGGGACTGCTGTAACATGATGCAGTGATAACGGAAGCCGCCAGCCAGGCGCAATGGCGCAAGTATCTTCTCGGACTCTCCCTGCCCGTCATGCTGTCCAACGGCATGGTGCCGATCGTGGGCATCGTGGATACCGCGGTCATGGGCCGCATGGGCTCTCCGGAATGGATAGCGGCAACAGCAGTCGGAGCCTTGCTGTTCAGCAGCATCTACTGGATGTTCGGCTTTCTGCGCATGGGAACCGGCGGGTTGGTAGCCCAGGCTTTCGGTGCCAATGATCTGATGGATGCCGGGCGAATCACAACGCGTGCCCTGGCGATTGCCTGCGTTCTCGGTGCTCTACTGATTGCCTTGCAGGTCCCGATACTGCACATCGGACTGGCAGCTTTGACCGACAGCGAGGACTGGAAATCGCTGACAGCCGTCTATTTTTCCATCCGTATACATGCCGCACCGGCCACCCTGATGCTGTACGTCATCATGGGCACCTTGATCGGCTTGCAGCTGATGCGTCAAGTGCTGATGCTGCAGTTCCTGCTCAATGCACTGAACGTCGTGCTGACCATCAGCTTCTTCTCCCTGACAGAGCTGAATATCGCCGGAGTGGCCTGGGCGACGCTCATCAGCGAGTACATCACGCTAGCCTATGGCCTGTATCTGCTGCGTCACGTGCTGCGCAGTGCGCTGGCACACAAACCGGTGCTCGGCTGGTTGCTCGACTCACAGCAGTGCATCAAGTATTTTCGCATCAGCGGTAATCTCTTCATCCGAACACTTTGTCTGATTCTGGCCATGTACTGGATGACTGTGCTCGCCAGCCGTATTGGTGTGGCGACGCTCGCTGTCAATACCGTCCTGCTGCATATGGTCAATCTCGCCGCCTATTGCCTGGATGGTTACGCGCATGCGATTGAAACGCTCACCGGGTATTCCATGGGTAAACGCAGCCTTGCACTGTTCAGGCGAGCCGTTGCCACGGCAGTGGAACTGGCAGCCGTTACCGCACTGGTCTTCTCGCTCGCCTTCTGGCTTTTCGGTGAGTCGCTTACCGCCCTCATGACAACCGATGAACAGATCCGTGAACTGGCCGCAGTGTGGCTACCCTGGGTCATCGTATTGCCAATCACCGGTGTCTGGAGCTTTCTGCTTGATGGCATTTTCATTGGCGCGACCCAGACAGCCAACATGCGCGACAGCATGCTGGTCTCGTTGCTGGTTTTCGGCCTTGCGTCACTGGCCCTGGTACCCCTGCTGGGCAATCATGGTATCTGGTTGAGCTACCATGTCATGTTCCTGACCAGAGCTTTGACGTTGGTCAGGTACTGGCCGTTGCTGATTGCACGCATATCTTGACCGCCTGCGACTTTTGTTACTCGGGCAGTCAGCGCAGGCATGCCTGTTGTTCGCAACGTCAGATGACAGATAGGCGTTTCAACGGTATTTCCACCGATTCGATAATACAATTGGTGCACATCAGACGAGGTCCAAACGCGCGAGACATGGTAATTGAGCATGATGTCGATCTGACTCCGTATACAACGTTCGGCTTCAAGCAACGTGCGGCGCATTTCGTGGAAGTCGATGGAGAGCAGGCGTTACTCGAAGCGGTTCGGCATGCCCAGCAGCGACACTGGCCCATTCTGGCGTTGGGGGGTGGCAGCAATCTCGTCTTCACCAGGGATTTCCCGGGGCTCGTGATCCGACAGATTGACAGCTCAGTCCGATACACCGATGCAACCGATGGGAATGGCACACATGTCACCAGCAGTGCGGGTGTGCTCTGGCATGAACTGGTCATGGATACTGTGGATCGCGATTTCATCGGCCTGGAAAACCTGAGTCTGATTCCCGGACAGGTGGGTGCCGCCCCTGTACAGAATATCGGGGCTTATGGCGTAGAACTGTGCGATCGCTTCGTGGCCCTGCGTGCTCTGCACGTACCAACCGGAGAATGGTTGACGATGACCGCAGAGGAGTGTCATTTCAGTTATCGAGACAGCCTTTTCAAGCGACAGCAAGACGAATACATCATCGGACAGGTGACACTGCACATTGGCGGTGATCTGGAATTGAATACCGAGTATCGTGCTCTGGCCGAATATCTCGCTTCGCATTTTCAGGATCGCAGACCCGATGTGAAGCTGGTCAGCGAATCGATCTGTGCGATACGAACATCCAAGCTTCCCGACCCTGCCCGGCTACCGAATGCAGGAAGCTTCTTTCACAACCCGGTTGTCTCCCGCAGCCATTACACCGATTTGTTGCAAAATTACCCCGACATGATCGGCTACCCACAGGAAAACGGCAGCTACAAGCTCGCAGCCGGCTGGTTGATAGATAAACTCGGTTACAAGGGATATCGGCAGAACGGTGTGGGTGTACATGGGAAACAGGCACTGGTACTGATCAAGTACCACCAGACTGACGCCGTTGCCTTGATCCGACTTGCCGAGAAAATCCGCGATCATGTGCTTCAGGAGTTCCAGGTCTCGCTGAAAATCGAACCTCGAATACTGTAACCGGCATCAAGCTCTTCTTGTCAGACGACTTTCCGCGAGACCATATCCAGACATGAGCAATCCATCAGAACCGCTCACCGGTATTCAGCTCCATCAACTGATCACCGAGCTGTATCCGATCATGCGCAGCATTACAGGCCCCGGAGTCAGAGAGTCGCTTGTGAAGCTGCAAGCATTGGCACCAATCGATATCCGTGAGGTTGCCAGTGGTACGCCGGTACTCGACTGGACCGTACCCGAGGAATGGCACTTCAGGCGCGCCTGGATAGAAGATCAGAACGGTATACGTCTGGTCGATACCAACAACTCCAATCTGCATGTGGTCAACTTCAGCGTGCCGGTGGACGCAACGCTGACACGGGAGGAACTGCTACCTCATCTTCACACCTTGCCCGACAAGCCGCTCAGCATTCCCTACCGAACCAGCTATTATGCCGAGAACTGGGGTTTCTGTCTCAGTCAGGAAAAGCTGGATGAATTGGGCGATGGGCCATTCACGGTGCGGATCGATGCCGAGCGCAAACCCGGTGTGCTGAATTATGGCGAACTGCTCATCACAGGCAAGAGCGAACAGGAAATACTCGTCAGTACGCACATTTGCCACCCCCAACTGGCCAATGACAATCTTTCCGGCATGGTGCTGTCCGCGGCGCTCGCCCAGTGGCTCGCTTGCCGCGAGCAAGAGCTCTCATGGCGTTTCGTGTTTGTACCCGGCACGATCGGAGCAATAAGCTGGCTCGCCAACAATCGGCAGAATCTCAGCAATATCATCGGTGGCCTCGTCATTACCGGCCTGGGGGATGAAAGCCCGTTCAACTGGAAACAGACGCGCGAGGGATCTCGATGGATGGATCGACTGATGGAGCAGTGCCTCCGGGAAATTCACCCGGACAGGCATCATATTCTATCGTTTTCTCCCTACGGCTACGACGAAAGGCAGTACTGCTCGCCCGGTTTCAATCTGCCGGTGGGTAGACTGTCGCGCAGTGTGCATGGCACCTTCCCCGAATATCACACCAGCAAGGACGATCTGGATTTCGTGACGGCGGCCGGGCTGGAAGAGTCGTTTTCCTTGCTGAGGCGCATTGCCGACTCATGCAACAACGACATCATCTATCAGAATCTCGCCCCCTATGGCGAGCCTCAGCTCGGCCGCCGAGGACTCTATGGTGCGCTGGGTGCCAATACCGATCCGGGAAAGTTGCAGATGAGTCTGTTGTGGCTACTCAATCAGTCTGATGGCGAGACCCCACTTTCCACAATCGCGGCCAGATCAGGTATCAGCATGAAGGAGTTGAATGAAGCCGCTCGGCTATTGCAACAACACCAACTCCTAGCACCACGCAGACATGCCGGAACCTGGCTTAATCCAGTATCCGGGGATGTGGAATCGGCACAATGAATTTACCGCCCCAATCGCGCACATGTGCCAGCTGTGCTGTGATTTCCTGTTGCAGATTCCAGGGCAGGATCAAGACATAGTCCGGCTTCACCTCATCGATATGCTCAGGTGGAAATATCGGTATTCTGGACCCAGGGCAGAATCGCCCATGCTTGTGCAAGCTTCTGTCGCAGGTTGATGACAACAAGTCGGTCTTGATACCGCAATAATTCAGCAGCGTGTTTCCCTTTCCCGGCGCGCCATACCCGATCACTCGCTTTCCCTCTCGCTTCAATTGAATGAGCAAGCTCAGCAACTCATTCTTCACTTCAGCCGCTCTGGCGCCGAAGGCCAGATAAGTGCTCATGTCACGCAATCCGGCGTCTGCCTCCTCCTGAAGTATTTCCGCAACGCTTTCGGTCGCTTCATGTCCCAAGGCCTTGTGCTCGAGAAATACGCGCAGCGAACCGCCAGCCGTTTTCAGTCGCTGCACATCAACGACATGCATATCCACGCTGTCGAACATGCGGCAGATCGTATATAGCGAGTAATAGGAGTAGTGTTCGTGATAGATCGTATCGAATTGACACTGCTCGATCAGTTTCATCAAATGCGGGAATTCGAATGTCGCCGTCCCATCCGCTTTCAACAATGTGGCCACGCCTGCGATGAAGTCATTGATGTAGGGCGTGTGGGCCAGTACATTGTTGCCGATGATCAGATCCGCCTGCTCACCGTTTTCGCACATTGATCGGGCCAGCTCATCGGTAAAGAATTCCACGCGGGTGCTGACCCCGACCTTCTCTGCCGCCGCTGCGACGTTCCCCGCTGGATCGATCCCCAGACAAGGTATGCCCTTGTCGACGTAATTCTTCAGCAGGTAGCCATCGTTGCTGGCTATTTCCACCACTAAACTGTCAGCAGTCAGCCCGAAGCGCGGAATGGACATGTCGACATAACGACTGGCGTGTTCCAGCCAGCTCGTTGAGTACGATGAATAGTAACCATAGTCGTCGTCGAAAATTTCGGTGTTCGAGCAATACTCCCTTGCCTGTACCAGCCAGCATTCGGAGCACACCAATACTTCCAGAGGAAGAAAGACTTCCGGTTGGTCCAGCTCATTCCGACACAGAAAATCCTCGCACAACGGCGACAAGCCCAGATTGACCATCGAGTGTTGCAGCCCGGTACCGCAGAATCGACAGCTCATCGGTTTGCTCACTACCGAATGGTGTACTGCAACATCAAGTTCGGCCGGAGAAACTTTCGGGATGTTACCGGTCAGGTTATTTTCCACGTTCGTGGCAATGGATTTGTTCATGCTGATCTTTCCTTGAAACTACGCGGCACCTTGGCAGCATCGAAGACGCCCGCCAACTTTGCCATGGTTTGAATGTCGTGAAATGAGGGGTAGCTCCCCAAACCTGCAATCAGTTCCGTTTTCGGTAAGCGGACTGACTTGCAGGACCATGCAGGAAGTGCTCGACACCTTCATCCAACGCCCGCCGATAGACTTTGCAGGCGCTCTCCAGCGCAACAGTGGTCTGTTCGATATCCGCAGTTTGATGTGCATAGCAAGTGTAGAAAGTTGGTGCCAGAACCCCTGCGCCACACAGCTCCTGCAGAAACAGGGTTCGCAACGCCTGCGATGGCATCCCGTCTCTATCGGTGGTCGAATACATGAGGTTGCAGTCTCGTCCTGCAATAGTGACGTATTTCTCAACACCCGCCGCCTCTGCGGCCTGTTTGAACCCGACTCTCAGCCGACGCCCCATGTCATAGAGATGCTCGATCACCGGCTCATCACGATAGATACGCATCGTCTCGATAGCCGCTGCCAGAGCCACGCTTTCAGCACCGTGTGTCGTGGAGAGAAGGAAGACACGATCTGCTGTCGTCTGCTTCAAACCACCCAATTCCATCAACTCGCGTTTACCGGCCAATGCTGACAGGGAAAACCCATTGGCCATCGCCTTGCCGAAACAGGACAGATCAGGGGTCACGCCATAGAGTTGCTGCGCGCCGTTCAGATGCACACGAAATCCGGTCAATGTCTCGTCAAAGATCAGCACTGCTCCGTGTTGACTGCACACCCGTCGCACGCCTTCCAGGAAGCCTTCAGCCGGTTCGATCAACCTGCTGGGTTCCATGACCACGCACGCAATATCACAGGGGTAGCTATCGAAGAGCGATTCCAGTGATCCGAGGTCGTTGTAGTCAAAACCGACGGAAAGATTCTTGATGGCTTCGGGAACTCCAGTGTCGACGGCTGTCTTGCCGATGAACCAGTCGTCATACGAATAGAAAGGACTATCGTTACACATGGCAATGCGCGTGCGTCCCGTAGCAGCTCGTGCCAGCTTGACGGCTGCCGTCATGACGCTGGAGCCGTCCTTGGTGAACTTGACCATGTCTGCACCGGGAATCAGCTCAAGCAGCATTTCCGCACACTGCACCTCCAGTTCGTGAGGTCTGTTGAAATTGTTACCCAACTGCAAGGCATCGGTAGCCGCCGCAACAACAGACGGCCAGCAATGGCCCAGAGTCGTCGATCGAAGTCCAAGGGCAAATTCGATGTATTCACGCCCTTCAACATCCCAGACATGACAACCCTGACCTCTGGCAATGAAGGCAGGCGCATTCACCGGGTACTGATCATCGCCTTTCGCGTAGGTATGGCACCCTCCGGGAATCGCCTTGTGGGCACGCAGTTGCAAGTCGCGTGATCTTGCCCGTTCTGATTCGCCGGGTTCGAGCTTGGAGGAAAGGGTGTTTAGGTCAGACACTGCTTTTTCTGTGGTGGACGGGCATGGCGCAAGGGGCAATTTCCGTAAATACGATCACGCTCGAACGCGAGCGGCCAGAACGATATATACCACTGAAATCGATGTCCTGCCGAGGTATTATTACCCCGTTTTCAGGGATTTCTGATGATCCACTATCGAAGAAATCCTGTCTGCAAGCATGTCTGTATCCAGCGACAGATTACCGTAATATCTGTTCATGCTACTCAACACGGAATCATTGTCGAAGACCAGATACTGGTAGTCCATACCCAGATAACAGGCAATGGAGGTATAAAAATAGGTAACGTAGCTTGCCGGAAACAATTCAAGCACACAGGCGTCAGAGCGGCACAACATCAGATTCGTCAGCCCGGCACCGGTCAATCCGACTATCATTTCAGCCTGAGCGAACAAGGCAATCTTGTCGTTGAAGTCGTAGCTTGACATCTCGACGGGCTCGAAGCCGAACTTCTCCAGACAAGCAATGATCTCCTCCTCATTCACGAACTTGCGGCTACCGGCATCACGGCGCGAGATGTAGATCCGTTTCCCTGCGGCCACAGCGCCTTTTGCTGGCAGTAGTGCCTGGCGAAAACCGTCTATCAACCAGCCTGGCGTATTTGACGAGCTGAAACCGCGAGGGGCAGTCGTCACGATCAGCCGCTCGCATCGTACGCATTCGAGGACGTCGATCTCCACGATCTTGTGGCTGGGTATGCCCAACTCCAGAAGGCTTTCTCGCTGAAAACCGTACTTCAATTTAGGGACGAGCACGTGATCGATACTGGTCAGATCGTGGTGACGCAATGCCAGAAAAAGCCTTGCCAGACCATCGATCATCCAGTGTCCGATGTTGCCCGCTGTATTCTCCACATTGCCATACAGCGACAGTGTGGTCCCAGGAACGTACCGATCGATATCCAGGTGCCTGGAAACCGGAACCACTTTGCCGTACTTCGCATACGAAAACTCCGGAACGCGTCGGTCGTGGCGGTCGAATACCGAGACATGAGTGACGCCGTTGCTGCAGAAGGACGCTTCGTGGTAGATCGCACTCTGGTACTGATAAGTTGCCTGCAGGCGCCCATCCGGCAGCTTCTGGTCCTGACGAAAACGAGTGCCCTCTCCCTCGAGCAATGCCTCCGGCATACTGACTTGCGACGTGTAATCCCACTGCTCATGATCGGACCTCACGGCGTATTCGGTCCCGGCTTCGACAACCCCTTCCTCACGAGCGACAGACCGCCGCCCGTCGGCAAGTTTGCGCAGCCCATGAAGAGAGACCAGCCAGCGTTCCTGAATCAGAATCCCGACTTTCGCCCACTTCGCTCTGGAAGTCAGCATTTCCACGACAGCAAAAATCATTGCTTATCCATTGTATTAGTCAGCAACATCAACCGTTGCAAAATCAGTAAGCATCCTTGCCCGAAATGACGTGAGCCACCGTCAGCAGGATAATCTTGATATCGAGCCATGGAGACCAGTTGCGTATGTACTCGAGATCGTACCGAACACGCCCTTCCATCTTCTCAAGCGTATCGGTTTCTCCTCGCCAACCGTTCACCTGGGCCCAACCCGTGATACCCGGCTTGATCTTGTGTCGCATCATGTAACCGTCAATCTTTGACCGGTATTCCTCATTGTGCGAAACCGCATGTGGCCGAGGCCCCACGATGGACATACTGCCCTGCAAGACATTGAGAAACTGAGGCAGTTCATCCAGAGAATGCTTGCGCAAGATGGCTCCAATGCGAGTGACGCGAGCGTCGTTACGCGTGGCCTGTACCACATCGCCGCCGTTCTCCTGCACGCTCATGCTGCGAAATTTCCAGACCTCGATTTCCTTGCCATCGACGCCATAACGATGCTGGCGGAAAAGAACCGCCCCCCGACTTTCGAACTTGACAGCCATGGCAATGATCAACAGAACCGGCGCAAGCACAATGACCGCCAGCAGTGCAACGACCCAGTCGAACAGTCTCTTGAACAGTTCGGCCGACCCGGGCAAACGGATATCGGACACATTGATGACAGCAACATCCGCGATATTCATTGCAGCGCCGGTGACCAACTGCATGCCAAAGGCATCGGGTACGACACATACGTCCACCGAGGAATTTCGCAGACTTGAAATGATCTGCTTGATACAGGACTCCCGAGCCAACGGCAGCGCAATCCATACCTCGGCAACAGGATCCGACGCCTGCCTCTGGGTCTCGACAAAGCCCGACAGCGCTTGCAACACACCGGATGCGTCGATCGGATTCTCCGCGCAGGCATCGATAGGCCCATCAAGACGAAAGACTTTCGCCAGGTCGTAACCAGACCATCCGTTGACACTCAATCGCTCGACCAGGTCATCAGTCCGATTCGCATCGCCGACAACAACAACGGACACACGAGCCGACCCATGCTTCTGACTGACGACCATCAGAATGGCCGAGGCAATCCGCGCTCCGATCAGCCCCAGATAGGACAGAATGGTGGACAGGCCGAACCAGACTCGCGACACATCCTCGGCGACCTTGGTCAGAAACGCCAGCAGCGCAACTGAGGTGATCACCAGAAACCAGCCAACCGTCATCCGGTTCAGCACCGAGTGCAGCAACAGAGTACGGCTCGTCTTGTAGAGTCCCGCTGCCGCGAAGGCGATGTACGCCAGCCCGAGTGCAGCGATGACGATGACGATACGCTGCGGTGAGAATTCCAGTCCGTCCAGATAGAAATAATGACAGACCACGAAACTCAACAGAATGATCAGCAGATCCAGACCACTGAAAGAACGTGCTCGCAGTGACTGTTGATAGCGCCTCAAGGCGTTCATTCAATCTTTTCCCGCTACTTTGATTGACTGGATTGCAACCGGGCTCGCAGACACATGCGAATGAATTGAAGATTGGTAAACAGGTATCTGCGCCACAACCGTCCTGGTTCCTGAATCAACCTGAACAACCATTCCAACCCGTACTTCTGCACCCACATCGGCGCCCTTTTCAACTTTCCGGCGTGGTAGTCAAACGCAGCCCCCACCGCCAGCATGGCCGAGTCGACCTTGCCAACGTGATCGGCAACCCAGTGCTCCTGGCGCGGGCAACCACGTCCCACCAGTACGATATGAGCGCCACTGGCGTTGATTCGTTCAATGTCAGCGGCGTCTTCTTCGGCAGTGGCATCGCGAAAACGATCCTCGTGAACGCCAACTACCGTGACGCCTGGATACGAAGAAGCAATATGGTCCTGAAATCGCTGCAGAGTGTCGGCAGTGCTGCCGTACAAGAAGACATTGAGCCGCTGCTCATTCGCAAGTTTCAGAACTTCAAGCGTCAGCGTCGGCCCCGGAATCTTGAAGTCGATATCCAGATGATGAAACGCATTCAATGCCCAGACCACCGGCTGACCATCGGGAACGATCATTTCAATGCGATTGATCTTTTCTCCCAACACGCTGTCATTGACCGATTCGACCAATCCATGGACCGCCAGGGCAGCAACACCGAAGCTCTGTCTCTGACTCGCCTTTTCCAGGATGACGCGGGCTGCTTCCTTGCAAGGGAGAGCACAATATTCGGGAAGGAAGAGTTTGTAACGCGGAAATTGAGTAGTGATTTTCAAGGCTCTCAAGACAGGACTACATTGCAGACAAGTCATCTTCAGCGAATCAGCACAAGTGCAATGACCGAAATATGACGAAGCCGGTTATGATGTTGTGATGTTCAATGCTGACAACAAACTGTCACATAGCGTCGCTATTTTACAGCCGAATTGACGGCTCCGTTCGTCAATATTACCGAAGTCGCCAACTGGTAAGCAGACCCGCTTTACCGCAACCCATGAAACACGGAACCAGAGCACCCATGCGAACAGCATCCAGCCATCCAGTCCCCAGCATCCTTCTGTCGGTCTTGATCGGTGTCATGGGCAGCAAGGCGGTTCTTGCCGATTCCAGCGAAGAATGGATTCCGGATGCGAACGCCACCCCTGCCAACCCTGACGATCTCACCATCGAACAATGCCTGCAGATGCCTCGGGAAAATCTGGATTTCGGGGTGCTGAATGTGGACAGCATCGAACAATGGTCAGGTCTGGAAGACTGGCAATTCATGACGAATACGGACTACCTGGCACTCGGTCTGGATGAGAACGGTCCGGCGTACCTCAGGCAAAAGCTCGAACCCACTCATAAAGGCTCGATTCATGTCGTCGGCAAAGGTGTACTCGCACCTTCACGTACCTACTCCATCACGCAGTCGGTCTACCTTGAACCGGACTTCGACTGGGGTGGCAAGAATGAAGGAGGCAAACTCGGCTTTGGACTGGGCGGCGGCTCAACTCCAACGGGCGGAAACCTGTATCAGGATGGATTCTCGGCACGATTGATGTGGCGTGGCAACAAGGATGGCACAGCTCGCCTGGCAGTTTACGCCTACAGCTCCGACCGCAACCAGAACCTGCCTTATGGCGATGATTACCCGCTTCAGGATTTTGAAGTACCCGTGGGAGAATGGTTCAAGATCACAATGGAAGTCACCAGCAATTCCTCGACTGGCGCATCCGATGGTGCAGTCAGAGTCTGGGCAAACGATCAACTGAAGCTGTATCGTGACAACATTCACTGGCAGGCAGCCGGCTCGCAACCCGTGGTCGACCACATCATGTTCGCGACGTTTCACGGTGGAAACAGCAGCAGCTGGGCGCCTGATCACACGGTATTCGCACGATTTTCATCGGTGTGCTGGCAGCCAACCGAATACACGCCCCCATTGCTTGACGAACACGGCATGCCGATCGTCGACGGCAACATGCTGGTCCAACATGTCGATGGCCCATCACACCCTTGACAGAACGGGCGGTTGCACCCGATTCACCTTCTCTTCGATTCTGCCACGATCATCAGACATTCGCGACAATAGAGCGCCTCATCGAGTTGGCGGAGACAACACGGCATAATCATCGCAGTGTGGGGCGGATCACGCCCCTGCCTGCCTGACCATGGAAATCAGTAGTATCCTATGTGGACTCGCTGATTCGTGCAGCGCAAGCGATCTCTGCCCAATCCATGAACCAAGATTCGAGAAAAATCTACTCGTTCACTGCGTTTGTCATCGTAGTGACGATGTTGACATGGGCCTTGGGTCTTCTTGATATCAAATATCATCTGGACGGCAGCGTCGCCTTCGAAAGCGGTTTTCCCGGCGATGTCTCTGCATGGCAACGTGCCGGAGACTGGTCGAATATCGATATCGAAGATGATCGAATTTCCGTTACGCGAGAGACCGACAACCGCAGTTTTGCCAAGCGCTCATTCCCTCTACCCGTAGGAGAATATCCGAGCTCCAGCAAACTCCGGATCAGAGGCACACTCGAGACCCTCGGAATCACTGAAACTCCCGCGGATAGCGACGGTCGTGGTGCTGCCTATATGGTATGGCTTCAGGATGCAGACGACGAAGTCAAGCGATATCTGACCATCCAGGATTTGACAGGAGAAAGGGAGCGATACGAGGCCGAAAGAATCGTCAGCATTCCCGATGACGTTGCGGCATTCACTCTGGTTCTCAACTCCCGTGATTCAGGCAACAGCTTCAGTCTGACAAATGCTTCCGTAGATCTCATCAGTATCACACCGATATACAAGGCAGGCATTCTGCTACTCGTCATTGCCTGGCTTGCCATATTCGCAATGGGAGCAATATGGATATACAAACGCGGATCGCGAACGCTGTTCATCACATCCTCGCTGCTGATCACCGGTATCATTGTTGGTGTCATGCTTCCGGAGACTGCTACTGTCGGCGTTGTCGATCCGGCCTTCAAGACGATTTCCCACCTGATTCCCGCATTCGATCTCGAGGCGGCACATTCAACTTACAAGATCGGGCATTTTCTGTTCTTTTTGCTGATATCACTGGTCCTCGGCTGGCATGCCAGGTCCTTGCCTGCAAGTGGGGTTATTCTTGTATTACTACTGTTTCTGCTGGCCATTGCCAGCGAAGGGATGCAACTGCATCTGTTCAATCGCACCACTCGACTCTCTGACCTCGGTATAGACGGCGCTGGAATCTTGCTGGGCTGGTTACTGGCAACGACTGCCGTGCGCATGAGTAGAAACTGACTTCATATGACACAACGTTTGAGAGCCATCCTTCTCCTGATGATGGATTCGCTTGCCCCACGATGAGTCTTCTGCAAAAACTGACTCAGCGAGACCTGCTCAAGCAATACGCCAGTGTCATGGAACAGGTTCTGATGAGCGGGTCGAACATGCTGGCCTCCATTGTCGTGCTCAAGGTCGCTGATGTTGCGCAATTCGGCATTTACAGCTTCATATTTGTCTTGAGCACGCTTGTTGCCGGGATCTTCGGTACGCTACTGCACCGTCAGATGATGCTCGAAATCGCATCGGAGAACGATACCGTGCGACGGCGGGTCTTCCTTGCCACCATGGCTATTGAAATAACCGGCCTGATCGCCTTCATGGGCACCGTAGCTGTCCTGGCCGGCATTCTGCCTTCGGTATCCGACCTTCGCGTTCCCATCGGAATCGTTTTGGCAGGAAGCGCATACATGACCCTGAATATCGTGTTCGATGCCTTCAAGCAATTTGCCTATACCACTGGCAACCAGATCTATTCGTTGCGCTGCACTTTCATTTACGTCTGCATGCAGATCCTGCTTCTCGGCGCCATAGTGCTCTTCTACGACGGAGCTCATGTTGTCGAGGCTGCCTATGCCGCATTGTCCGTCAGCCTCATTATCAGCCTTTCGAGCAATATGCTATGCCTGCGATCCCTCCGAGATGCTCAATGGCAAGGCAGACATTACGTCATACAGGTGCTATCCGGTTTTTTCAAGCAAGGTCGATTCAGCCTGCTCGGCATGGGGATTACCTGGGCGCAGAACCAAAGCATGAACCCCTTTCTCATGCTGATCAGCGGACCGACCGTTGCCGGTTATTTCAGTCTTGGCAGATTACTGATCATGCCGATGGCAGTCGTCAGCCAGGGTCTGGTCAACAGCTCCACGCCGACACTGCGACGCCTGTATCATGAAAGCGGTATCACCAGACTGATGCCTCGCATACATACCTACCTTGTGAAGACAACATTGTTTTCCGCCCTGTACATCAGCACACTCGCATTGGCACACTTCTCTGGACTGCTTCAACGTCATGTCCCGGATTATCAACAGGTACAGTGGTTCCTTCTGGTATGGATCATACTGGCCTCTTGCAGTATTGTGCGCTTCTGGCATGGTCAGTTCTTCGTTGTCTCCATGGAATTTCGTTTTCTGATGCGAGTCAGTATCATCTCCCTGGTCGTCACGGCCACCGGTATGCTGATGTTCGGAGTTGGCTTCAAGTCGATACAGTTGGCTCTTCTTTCAGTCATTGCCGGAGAACTGGTAGCGCTCGTGATCTACAACAGAAAGCAGTCAGCGCTGCTGAAATCACTTCATTGAATCAGATCCCTTCATGAACGACTCTGCCATTTCGATCGGTGTCATCACTCTGCAACAGCGTACTGCCGGACTCACCAAGCTGCTGAAGCATCTGATCCCGATTGCGGAAAATCACCAGGGTGACATCGAGATAGTCATTGTCAACAACAGTGGCCAGTCAGCACACTCGGAAATCTCAGGAACAATTGACGGCAGTGGCATCGCCAGAGTCTGCCCTGTGAATCTTGTCGATTCGCCAGAAAACAATATTGCTGTCGCCAGAAATCTGTTACTGGATCATTCTCGGCACGATCTGCTGGCCTTCCTCGATGACGATGAGTACCCGGTTGTTCAATGGCTGGATAGCCTTCTACATATGATGAATACCTGCGATGCTACCGTTGTCGCTGGTCCGGTTCCCGCTGTCTTCCATGAATCCGCCCCCTCCTGGGTGCACACCGTGGATCTGCACAACACGCGTGGACGTGAAAATGCACAGATTATCGAACATACAGGCACCGGGAACGTTCTGATCAACAAGACTCGTATAGGCGGTTTGCGCTTCGATGAAAGTTTCGGCAAATCCGGTGGATCCGATACCGATTTCTTCATTCGTGTACGCGAGAATGGTGGCTTGATCTACTGGGCCAATGATGCCATCGCTTATGAGGACATTCCGGAAACGCGATCCAGTGCATCCTATCTGATTCACCGCTTCATCAAGCAAGGTGAAAATTATCGACGTATCAGTTCAGAACGAGACAACGCAAGCTCCCCACTGTTGTTCAGCTCGAAGGCCATCGCTGTTGTACTGATATCCATGCCGATTGCCGCGTTGATGGTGTTGACCAAACGCCCGCAGGCCGGCGACTGGGTGAAGCGTGCGTTCTCCAATTATGGAAAATTGCATTCTCCCAAAAAGCAGCTCTACGCCTCTTGAAGACCATTACGACGATCACTGATCAATTCACACAACGCACGAGCTGCAATACTTCTGTGGTGTGACCCAGATATTCAATTAGCGCTCTGACAAACCGATACGTGTGACAGGGAATAGCCACATCACTGAAGAAATGTGGCTTCTGTCAATAAATGATTCGTTAGAAATCATATCGGTAGCACTAATTTGATGAATACTCGCAAACTGTCACATACGATCAGTCTGGTCTGCATGATCATACTGTCCGCCAGCATGATCGGTTGCGGAGCCGGCGAGGAGTATCTGGAGAACATCAATGCAACCGAGGAGGAAGCATCGTCAGAGATCGATAGCGATGTTTCCACCGCTGGCATCAGCATAGACACAAACAGTTCGGTGGATTCCACCGATTCAGCTCTCCCCCCAGACCTTGGCGCTGCAGTAGGCGGCGACCTACCCGGTTTCATCCCACCTGCAGATTCCGGGGACCAGGTCGTTGTCGTTGTCACGAACAACATCGTTGCCGAGGTTCTCCCCGCCCCTCACTCAGGGAGCAGTGACAGAACAGACAATGAGCCCGCCCCCGAGCCGGAACCTGCCCCCGAGCCGGAGCCTGCTCCCGAACCGGAACCTGTTCCCGAGCCAGAGCCTGCCCCCGAACCGGAACCTGCTCCCGAACCAGAGCCAGCTCCCGAACCGGAACCTGCCCCCGAGCCAGAACCTGCCCCCGAGCCAGAACCTGTTCCCGAACCGGAACCTGCTCCCGAACCGGAACCTGCTCCCGAACCTGCTCCCGAACCGGAACCTGCTCCCGAACCGGAACCTGCCCCCGAGCCAGAGCCTGCCCCCGAGCCGGAACCGACTCCGGAGCCAGATTCAGGTGCGACCGAAGACACAGGCCTCAGAATACTGTCGCCTGCCCATGGTTTCGTGGCAGATTCCGCATCGGTATCTTTCTCGTGGTCCGACCCTGACCAACCGGACGCGGTTTACGACTTGCAGATCTTTGCCGACAAGGACCACAAGGTGAAAGTCATGGGAACTGACGGCACTCAATTTGATACGCGAAGTATTGGTACAGCCACCAGCCATACGTTCAGCCATGATCCCTCAGATGGCGGTGATCGCTTCGCTGTGCTCTACCAGTGGCCAGATTCCGAGTACTCCATGGCACACATGAAGACACTGGAGTTTCAGTACAAGGCGTTCGATAACGGTTCAGCGAATGGGGGCGAAACGACAACAGAGACTGAACCAAGCGCAAAGCGGCAGGGCGTGTTCAGTGGCGACATGGGACTCAACGAAGTGCTCGGCAGTGCCGAGTGCATCAACATCACAGATACCAGCAAGAGCTACGGAGAGGTAAGCGCGAATGACTGGCGTAGCTGGCTTAGCAATTACACTTACTCACTGAGACCTGAGTATCTCGACACGGGTATCGATGGAGAGCGCGCATTCTTTCGTCAAAAGCTTATTCCGACAAGCATCGGATCACACCATGTACAAGCAGGAAGCAATCTGAGTTCCGCACGAACTTACCGAATAACGCAGTCACTTTATTTCGAACCCGGCTTCGACTGGGGAGGGAAAAATGAAGGTGGAAAGGTTGGCTTCGGTTTTGGCGGTGGCTCTTCACCCAGCGGTGGTGCACTTCAGACGGACGGATACACCCTCAGACTGATGTGGCGCGGGAACAAGGACGGTACTGCCAAGATGGTTGCTTACTCCTATGCCGCTGACCGAGGTCAACATCTGCCATATGGTGACGACTATCCGTTGGAAGGTTTCGAGATACCCATTGGTGAATGGTTCGATATCACTCTGGAGGTAAAAACCAATTCCAGCATCAATGCCAGAGACGGATCACTCAGAGCCTGGGCAAACGGACAACTGAGTCTGCAGCGTGACAATATAGGCTGGCAAACCTCGGGCAATCAACCCGCTGTACAGAAGCTCGTTTTCACCACGTTTTACGGTGGCAACGATACTTCCTGGTCACCTTCTCATACAACCTATATTCGTTTTGCCGATATCTGCTGGGCCCCCGTACTCAGCGACTCGATGCAAAGTGACCCTTCATCCTCTATTCAGATCCCAGCCGTCTTGCTGGAAGATGCCGTGCAGACAGCTCGTGGTCGCATCATCCAGACAATCAGCGACCTGGAAGTGCTGTTGCCCATAGACAGTGCAGAATCCAACGCTACTCTCTACAATGCCCTTGATGCCATCAATCGGTCATTGGCAACAGACCAATGGTTGACCAATGACAGCGTGAAACTGAACTCCAGGACTGTTGACGAGTTGAGCCAGGCGGTCATCGAACTGGAAATACTGGCAAATGACAGTAATGAAGCCGAACACGTAAGACAGCAATCCGACCGTAATGGAAATCTACTGGTCTATTCCGCCTACTCGCTGACAGAGAATTCTCGCCTGCACGTTGAAGAGAAGCTGAATATGCAGGGCTGTACACCTTACGGCAGCTCGAATTTCTGCTCAGATGCCTTCATGCAACTCGATCAGGCAGACAACTGGCTCAGGTTATCCAACCAGGAAGGTTTGAGCCATCAGGACCAGATCAGCCTGATCAACAGAGCCTGGACCAATGTAACCAAAGGCTCAGGTTCCCTTTGACCAGATTACACATGATCAGCCCCAGCGAAGTTTCTCACCTCTTTTTCTGCGGCCAGAACGAGCGCCACTGAAACGACGGCTTTTGCGCTCCTTGCTGCCCAGACTGAATTGCAAGGAGACGCTGACCGCCGGGCTGTAAGTCAGCATGGTGAAGGAGATCATGTACACCAGCCAAAGCTGACTGTTGGGTCTGAGCAACGAGTATTCACTCATGTTCAACGCCAGCAATATCAACAACGGCAACAACAAGGGAAACGCATTTGCGTCCTTTCGGAATGTACGTAGAAAAACCTGACAGAATCTGACCAGGTTGTAGCCGACCAATGCCAGCAACACGACACCGCCTGCGACAACGGTATCCAGAAAACCATTGTGGTAGTGGTTGAATCGCACGGAAAATGTTCGTTCAGCCATTACCGACTGGTGGGAGTCGAACCCCCAGCCCAACCAGGGTTTCAGATTGATCGCGTCACTTGCAATCGCCCACAATTCTGTTCTGCCGGACAAGGTGGCATCCTTTCCCATACTGCCCGTAATGGATAGATAGAGCTCCGCAGGCGTTGTAAACAACATGCCGTACATGAACACGAAAACGGCAATCAATATCAGAGAACCATTGAGAATCAGACGTATTTTCGGCTGGAAGGCTGCCAGAATTCTCAGCCAGGCCAGTGCAAACAAGACCAGCAGAATGGCAGCCGTCGAGGTGCCGCTGCCTGACAAGGCCGTATTGAAAAACAACAACAGCAATCCCAGAAGCGCCAGGACACGTACCGCTCGGCTGCTATGCGCCGACAATAGAATACTGGCGCCTGCCCACACACCCAGCACCGCCGTGGAACCCAGGGAATTCGGGTTTCCTGCCAAGCCCCCGTACCGCTGAGTCGAGGCGAGAAAGCTCAGGAGGTCGACATCATACAGATTCAGTATGAAAAGACTTGCCAGGTGCAATAGCACCAATGGCCAGAAGACGACGTGAAAGAAGCCGTCATAACGCCCCGGACTTGAATAGGCAGTCGCAAACAATATGGCCGCCAGAAAACCGATGAATATCAGAATACTGTTGGTAACCACCTTGACGGGGTCCATACTGTAGAGGACGCCTACCAGCAAATAGGCAACGATCAATACCAGATGCGGCCACTCCATCAGATAACCGACAATCTTGCGCCAACGGAAAGCGCAAAGGAACAACAGCAGAAGATAGACGTACTGAAGCGTATCAGCCTTCAGAGTCTCCGCCGCATCCCGTCGCGAATCGTTGTACGGTACCGGCAATTCTTCGAAAAACAGACTTCTGGATGCATCGGAAACGTTCGTGAGAATCAGGAAGTCCGTGGCAGTGATACCAAGCAGAAGTAACAGCGGTACTGCGCAGATCCAGGCCGATTCTCGGAGCCAATGCAGAAACGGTTCAATCAGACCTGAGCGTATCCGTCTCAAATAACGGGATAACGCGCTTTTTTTCCGGCTTCCGGTACTTCGTGAGCCTCGAGACCGGGAAGAGCGACGGCCGTGCTCTTCGACTTCCCTGGTGGCGAGATCGCTGTTCATTGTGCTGGTTGAGCGGTATTAATCATGCAGCTCGCAAGATCCACGCATCATGTATTTCCTGAAACGTGGTCTTCAGATCCTTCGTGATATCCCAGGCAGGAAAATGCGAGCGCATCTTGCCAAGATCAGAGATATAACACATGTGATCGCCGCTCCTGTTCTGTTCATCGTAACGATACTTCATCGGCTTGCCCGAAATGGCAGACACCAATTCGAACGCTTCCAGTATCGAGACTGAATTGTTACGTCCACCACCGATGTTGTAAACCTCTGCAACTCGAGGCGCTTCTATGAAAGCATGGACAAACGCAGCAACATCGTGAGAATGGATATTGTCACGAACCTGCTTGCCCTTGTACCCGAATACCGTGTACTCACGCTCTTCGAGATTGCATTGGATGAGATAGCTGAGGAATCCATGCAATTCCACGCCAGAATGATTCGGGCCTGTGAGACACCCTCCCCGCAGACAACAGGTTGGCATGCCGAAATAGCGACCGTATTCCTGCACCATGACATCCGCAGCAACCTTGCTCGCACCAAAAATGGAGTGTTTGCTCTGGTCAATCGTGAACGATTCGGATATGCCATTTGCATATGCCTCATCGGCATAGTCCCAGCGTGTTTCTGTCTCGATGAGCTCAAGGTTGTTGGGGGCATCACCATAGACCTTGTTGGTCGACAGGTGTACGAACGGTATCTCCGTTGAGTATTGACGAACCGCTTCAAGCAGATTCATGGTACCTACGGCATTGACATCAAAATCATCGTAAGGCCGACTGGCAGCCAGATCGTGACTGGGCTGAGCTGCCGTATGAACCACAGCATCCGGTTTGACACTTGCTACCAATGCGCGTAAGGCATCACGATTCCTGATATCGACCGCTTCGCAACGATAGTCGGCAAATTCGGCTTCCATGCGCCGCGTGTTCCACGTGGTGTCACCCTTCGGACCGAAAAAATCGGCACGCATATTGTTGTCCACGCCAATGACTTCCCAACCAAAACGTGAGAACCAGGCAACCACCTCACTGCCGATCAAGCCAGCAGCTCCTGTAACCAACAACTTCTTTTTCATTTATCTGGAAACGACCTCGTGCAGAAGGGCAGCATTGACACCTTCCGAATTCAATCCTCACGTGAACTGGCAGACCGCCTTTCCACAGCTCGGTAACAGAGGAGAATCTTACCGTAGTTGGCAATAGCCATAGTGTCTAAGAAGCCATAACTCATGCGATTTCCTTGATAAACAATGTAAGATCCGAGAACTCAGTAGTTGCACCAAACAGCCTCAGGAAACACCAGCATGCGCGTTGTGTTCGTTCAGAAATTTGTTCCGCACTACCGGTTACCATTTTTCGAGCGGGTGAAAGAGATTCTGGCTGAGCGCAATATCGAATTCGTCCTCCTGTATGCTGACCCTGACCCCTATGAGGCTTCAAAGGTTCGCATGGTGCAGCCAGAATGGGGAATCAACCTGAGAACCCGGCATTTTTCCCTGGCAGGCCGATATCTCTACTGGACAGGTGTCGCCAGACATCTGAAACGAGGCGACTTCGTCGTGGTCGAGCATGCGGCCAAACTGCTGGACAACTACGTGATCTTTGCCGCGCGACAGTTCGGCTACCTCAAAATGGGTTATTTCGGACACGGAGAAAATTTCCAGGCAACTACTGAATACCGATTGTCTGCCTGGTTGAAAAAGGTCATGCTGAATGTCGACCGATGGTTTGCATACACCGAGGTATCCAGAAGCAGTCTGTTGAAACAATCTGTGGATGACAACAGAATCACGGTCGTCAACAACACTCTCGAACAATCAACAAACGCTCATTTGGGCAACAACCCACCATCACCCAATTCCTGTGTATTCGTTGGTGGCATGTATGATCTGAAATTCCTGCCGTTACTACTGGACGCTTCAGACATCGTCGCGTCCAAAGTCAGTGACTTCCAGCTGCATCTGGTCGGCGATGGCCCCGAACGAGCTGCGATGGATGAAGCCGCTCGATCACGCCCCTGGCTACATGTTCACGGCTCCCTGTATGGACTCGATCGAGACAAGATGCTGGCCCAATCGTGCGCCATTCTCATGCCAGGTCTTGTCGGCCTGATAGCCATTGATTCGTTCCAGTTTTCCAGACCGTTGATCACCTCCGATGCAGGAGAGCACAGCCCTGAAATTGCCTATCTGACAAATGGAGAAAACTGTCTGATCGACACTGGCAAGGTTACCGCTGCCAGCTATGCTGACTTGATCATCCACTATCTTGGCGACCCGGAATTGCAACAAAAGCTGATGCAAGGTTGCCGCAACAGTAACGAACTCTACAGCCTCGAGAACATGGCTCGGAATTTCTGCAACGCTCTTTCCTGACACCCTCTGGCAACAGACGTTTCATACGCTTTGCCCATGACCCTGCGCAAAAAAAGCCCGGTACCACCTGATCAGCGGTACCGGGCTTTATTGATGGGCTTGTTGTCCTGAATCAGCGACAGACTACCCTCCTATCTGGTCATACGATATCCAGATCGTCGTCCAGCAGATCTGCTGATGTCTTACGCCTGGAGTCTCGTTGCGCAGGCGCCGTATCAGGACGCTCGATTCTGGCCGTAAAATCAAACTCGTCAGTGTTTGCTGAGCGATTGGCGCGACTACCCGCGCCATAGTCCAGACCCAGGTCCACATCACTGTCATCGGTACGGATATCCATCAACTCCTGTTGAGTCAACTTGAGCTTGCTGTTTACTCGCTCCGATTTTCCGCCAGCCTTGCCCTTCTCTGTGTATCCGTAGTAATCGTAATATCCCTGATAGTAGTAATCACCACCATAAGCCGTGATCTTGTGAATATCCACTTGCGTTATCAGCACGCCAGCCAATGGCGCATTGACCTGGTGCAAACGCTGGATACCACGCTTGACCAATTCCATGGACGTTTCATGAGATTTGACAACGTAGACTACTGCATCGCTCATACGCCCCAGAACCAACGCATCTGATACTGCCTGAGTTGGCGCGCTATCTATGACGATGCGATCATAGTGATTACCCAATTGCTGCAGAATCTTCTCGAATCGTTTTGAGGACAACAACTCCAGAGGCTGCTCTGCCAATGGGCCGGAAGGCAGTATATCGAACGCGCCTTCAAAGACTCCACGGATGATGCAGTCCTTGGCGGCCGCCGTATTGGCAATCAGATTACTCAAACCCGCAATGTTTCGATCCAGCCCTGCTGCCTTGGCAACTGTCGGTCGACGCATGTCACAGTCGATCAACAGTACGCGTTCGAGTTGTGACAACGAATAGGCCAGATTGATCGCTGCAGTAGATTTACCCTCTCCAGGAATTGAGGATGTGATCGTGATCACCTTGCGAACAGATTCGTTATCTCCCAGACAGATTGCGGTTCTGGCCGTATTGACCGACTCGGCGAAGGTTCTGTTCTTTTCCGGAATCTCCAGTGGGCTCAACGGTAAATCCTGCTTTGTGTTGAACAATCCCCCCTTGATCAAGGGAAGAATTCCGAGCAACTTCAGTCCCAATGTCCTCTCGACATCACTGGTTCCCTTGACGGTGTCATCCATTTGCTCGTACAGGAAAGCCATCAACATCGACAACACCAGTGAACCGAGTGCCGCCAGTGCGATGATCAGCTGCTTCTTCGGTTTGACAGGTGTCACGGGTGTTTGAGCGTAATCAGCAACACGCGCATTGGCAGATTCGAGGCCATCAGCAGATTTCGCTTCTGTGATACGGCTGAAGAAAGTGTCGTATATCGTGCGGTTGGTAGCAACTTCACGCTCCAATGCGTCCAGTTCGAATTTCTTCGTACCGATTGCCTGAATTTCACTCTTGCCGGAATTCAACTTCGCTTCAATGGAAGCTACCCGCTGTTGGGCCAGTTGGAAATCCTTGGCCACGCTCCCCACAACACGCGCAATATGACCTTCAAGCGTTGCATTCAGTGTTTCGAGTTGCGACATCGCATCGACAACCCGTGGATGTCTGTCACCGTAACGATTTCGCAGTTCATCCAGCTGCCGCTGAGCCTGCCCCTGGTCTACCTTGACGCCCTGCACCAATGGGTCGGCCTGGAAAGCGGGGATGGATTGCAGCAGATCCGGTTGTCCCTGCAAGGCCTGAACCTCACGGTAGACATCTGACTTCGCTGACAACTCACTTCGAGCTTGTGCCAGCTCGGCAGTCACCAACAACAGCTCCTGCTCGTTCAATCGCCCGACACTACCGCCCACATCGACCAGGCCATTTTCCTGCTTGAATGCGATCAGACGATCCTCTGACTCATCGAGGACAGCCTTCAACTGAGTCAACCGCTCGTTCAACCATGATGACGCGCGCGTCGTCAGCTCAAGCTTCGCGTCAAGGTAGCTGTCGATGTACTGCTCGCTGACCGTGTTCGCGACCGCTGCAGCATGCTGTGGATCCGTGGACTCATAGGAAATCTTGACCAGTTTGGTCTTTCTGACCGGATCAATGGACAAGCGTCCCATGAACCTGCCGAGGACAATCTGCTGGTCCTGAGTCAACTTTCCGGCATCCCCGAATGACTCTTCGTTGAGCTCTACCGAAAATTTCGGCCCATCAGTGCCCGAAAGCACTCGACGATCGATTTCGGCAGCATCGGCAGCAGAGATCTGCGTGCCGGAGGCGCCATCACCCGACGAAGCGGCAGGATTGTCAAGATCGACTATGACGCCAGTGTCGGAATCGCTCGAACTATCCAGCCCCAGTGAGTTCTTGACGCCATCGACCATTCCAGAAAGACCGGTAGATGCCGATTCGGATTGACCTTGTTCGCCCTCTTCAGAGGCAACAGCCAGCTCAGGATCGTTCCACAGATCCATCACATCGACCACTCGCTTGGCCAGCCCCAGGGACTTCAACAGCTCATACTGTGTCTCGTAATAGTCCTGACCTTCGGCTTGTGCGCCTACCAGTTCTTCAAACGAGATAGACGTATTTGCCTGAGACTCGATGAGCAAGGTAGAGGTAGCCCGAAAAACCGGAGTGGCCGTGTAGGCATAGTAGCCCGCCAATCCCGTAATGGCTGCCGTAAACAGCATGATAGGCAATTTGTGCTTCCGCAAGATCCGCACATAATGCTGAAGATCGATCTGATCCAGCCCGCCGTCAGCTTCATCCCGGTAATCCGAGTCGAAGCTGTCGCCGCCTGGATTTACATCCATTGAACGCGCCATTAGAAGAACCCTTCTTTAATTGTAATGATATCCCCAGGACCGATCCTGGAATTGAGAAATACCCTGGAGCCTTCTTCCGATGCGCCCCCGTTCTGACCTCTGGTCACGAACATTTTCCGAGTCGATGCCCGATCTGTCAGCCCACCAGCCAAAGCTATCGCCTTGTCCAGTGTCAACCCCGGCTGGTAGGGATAACTACCCGGTGTGCGAACTTCGCCATTGATATAGAACGGTCTGTATTCCAGCACGGTGACATTGACCGATGGATTTACCAGGTAGCCGTTCTTCAACAGACCCGCTATGTGACGTTCCAGTTGCACCGGCGACTTGCCAGCTACCTGAATGTCTCCCAGATAGGAGTAGTTGATGCTTCCGCTGGTTCCAACGGCTGTACTCAACGTCAGATCAGGCTCATCAAAAACCTGAATGGAAATGGTATCGCCCTGGCCCAGAATGTAATCATTCTGAATGACGAAGTTGTCGGCGTCAGATCCTGTTTCGGCACTGGCAGCTGCATCTACAGTTGATTCAACCTCGTCGGGGATGGACGTTGCCGTACCACAACCGACTGCTGTCAGGCAGAGGAGAAATATGGCTGGTAGGTGAAGAATTCTCATCTAAAAAAGCTCAAAGGATTGTTGGTGGCAAGACTACTAGGGTCGGGATCCGATAGACCTAACAGGGTTCTCAAAAACTACTAACGACAAATGCCCGGTATACCAGACAAGCCAGACCGATCGCAAAATGTTCAAGTAACGAGGCATTGGCACTATACTCGTGCAACGACAAACGACTGACAGCCACGACTGAACAACAGATACAGCAATCTACAAGGTAGCCCTGACATGGGCGCCCACTACGGATCTGTCGTAATCAAGCGCTTCCAGGACAGCTGGAGTATCAACACAATCCGTGATCGAACGACTTTCCTGGGTACCGCTGATACCAAATTGCAACCAGCGACGAACCTGATAATTCAGTTCGATTTCGAACGCAACGGTCTGATCATCAACATTGGGACACTCTCTATCGGAGTTATCAAGGCTCAAGGTTGTCCGTGTCTGGAATCGACTGGACCAGTCATGTGTCCAGACAATACCGGCGGTATCATCGATTGCGCGACCTATGTTGTCGACATTGTTGTCCTCAGTCTCGAATGATCTGTCAAAACTGATATCAAACCGACTATAAGACACTGGTGAGTACTGCAATCCAACTTCAGCAATCAACTCTGTCGTGTCATTGTCACTGTCCTGATCAAAGCTGGCTTTGGCCACACCAATACGGGCATCTCCACTGAGCTTGGAGGACGCACTCATTTCCACCCCTGTCAAAAGAGCGACCTCATCACGGTCGCGAGCATCATCGTCGTAATCAAATGCCGTGAACCTCAGCTCTGTGAGAAAACGAGTATCTGGCGAGAGACGCAGAGAGAAAACACCATAAGGACGGACAAATGTGTAGTCGTCACCGTCTGTGAATGCTTCAAGGTTCGAATAACTCAAAGATCCGAGAATCACTCCGCCAGTCAGGTTACCACGGCTGTTTCTGGCACCATACGTGTACTCCGCTCGACCGAATACTCCAGTTACCTCAACCTGTTCGTCCAGAACATCCAGCACTCCACTGGCCTGACCAGTTCCTTGTTCCTCTGCAAAGTTCGTTACTGAAAGACTAGCCAGAAAACGTTGCCTGCTGGAGATATCACCGATGCCTCTCAATCTGAGGTAGTGATTGTCGTAATCCAGGCCGTCTTCTGAAAAGGACGCATAATCGCCGCTATACAGCGCATCGAAGGTCAGAAGTCGACGATCCGCACTCCATACCAGCTCCGGCTTGACATGTACACCAGTGCCAGAGACCTCATCCGAAGCCTTGCGATAAACGTTATCAATGGAGACATAGTCCACTCTGACTGCGGGTGTGAGATTCGTTTCGCCCAGCTTGAAGGAAGCCGCCTCTTGTGAAAGTGCGTCAGCAGAGATGATCATGGCCCCGGAAAAAGCCAGCGACGCCATACGTCTATCGGCAAAGGGGCGTCCGAGTTGACAGACCTTTGCCAGCTTGAAATTTGTACACAAGAAATGATTCACTCGCTCACGCGCCAATTTCAGATTAGAACTCTGAATTATACCCGAGTCAGGCCAAGGCTTGACAGATGGGACAGACGGTAGCAGCACAGTATTCGGTATTGTTACCGCTTCGAGCAAGTGTGTTATCCACACAGCCATGAAGAACTTGTTCTGATGAACAAAAACTGGCATTACCTAACAAAATAACTCGACTTACACCACATCTTGTGAATCCACTTCACAGAACCTAAGTGAAATAGAGACGCTTCCCTGTAGAAGTTCGCAACTCTTTCCTACTTAAAACATGATCTGCTCGATATCGATCAGCAAGCTGTTTGTGAACAGAACACTGAATGTATGAACTTTCTGCACGGATACTGGCAGTCTCTCTTGCGAATCAATGCGGGTCCATGGCGGCGCGTTTGCTGCCCCGCGTAAATCTGGCTTTGAGGTAAGGGTAGATCCAGATTTCTATCACATAGGACACTACCAGGCTCACAACGAGGTAACCAACCCACTCGGCGTACACATTATTGAAAAAACCCAGGTATTCACCATTTCGAGCCAGCGGCACATGCACAATATACAAGGCATAGGAAATAGGGGCAAAAATCAGAAATGGACGCGTAACAATGTCGAATGGCGCCCAACTGAGTCGGTTGATAATCAACGCTCCTACCAGCGCAACGAATGCGAAGACAAAATGCCGCATCTCTATTATCGGGTGGGTACCCAGCAACAACCTCACGCCGTCGGCACGTTGCAAAACCACATTGACGCCTAACACGACAACAATCAATGCCAATGTGCAGACAGGAAGGATGTGTCGCTTGTAGTCATCAATGACACCATCCAGATAGGCGTCAGCCAGGCGCACACCGGCCCACCAAATAGCCAGATACATACCGATTCGAACAAAATACTGCGGGAGCACGAGATACAGCAAAGCAAAGCCGATAGCCGTACCAAATACAATGCGATCTCGCGCAGTCGTTGACATCCTGAGGTTCACGATGGGGAAGTACAGCATGTAGAACCACCACTCGTACGACAAGGACCATAGCGGCCCGTTGTCCATGTAGGAGTCGACGATGACATTGGGTCGTGCAAACGCCCAATCCTGCAGCATGAAGATATTTCCGACAAGAGTCTTCAGGTCGATATTCTGCAAACTTACTGCGTTGTAGGAGAAACTGATATAGCTGATGATAAAGGCAAAGAATAGCGGGATATAGATTCGGTAAAAACGGTTTTGAAAATAGCGATTGAACGTCTTGTCCTTACCGAGTCGATATGAATAGTTGATGACAAACCCGGACAGAAGAAAAAACAGAATTACGGCTTCCTGCCCAAACCTGGCAAAGTAGCCGATATTGAATCCGCCAACCAGATATGTGTGCGGCAAAGTGTGATGCATTACCACATAGAACGCAGCCAGTCCGCGAACTGCCTCCAGTCGCAACAGTTTTTGTCTGGCAGGTCCCGAGCTTGCATTTTCCATTCTGTATTCACGAATATGTTGCGTTGGTGCATCTCAGCGAATGTCTGAAAAATGCATGAAGCTTTCAGCCTGACGACTAATCAATAGAACTGCCAGACCCTTTGAACTCTTCCATTATGCCGTGAGTTGGAGAGTCGATGTCTTCTCGCCACAACACTTTCTTCACAGTCAGCAATAAAATTCTCATATCGAGAAATAATGACTGGTTTTCCACATACCAGACATCCAGATCGAACTTCTCTTCCCACGATATGGCATTTCGGCCATTGACCTGAGCCCAACCCGTAATGCCTGGCTTCACGGCGTGTCGTCGACGCTGGTGGTCATTATAGAGCGGCAGATACCTGACCAGTAAAGGTCTTGGCCCGACCAGACTCATCTCCCCCTTCAATACAAGCCAGAGTGTCGGTAGCTCGTCAACACTGGTGGCTCTCAGAGCACGACCAAAGGGCGTAAGACGGTCGTTTTCCGGAATCAGCTCACCCTCGGAACTTCTCTCGCCCAGCATTGACCTGAACTTCATCAATTCGAACTGCTTCTCATGCTTACCAACACGCGTCTGCCGGAACAGCACCGGCGAACCCAAGCGTATCCGCACCAGAATCGCCGCCAATGCAATGACTGGAGACAACACAATCAGAAGGAACGTCGCGACGAGAAAATCCAGAACTCGCTTGAAGGCCTTGTTCAGAATCTGGATCATGCTCGACCGTATTCATCTCCGACGCGCACGATGTCATCTTCTCCCAGGTAGGATCCTGATTGCACCTCTATCAACTCCAGAGGAATGCTGCCGGGGTTGTAAAGTCGGTGCATGGTACCCAAAGGAATGTATGTGGACTCGTTTTCAGTCAGCAGAATCTCTTCATCGCCGTTGGTCACTATCGCCGTACCTTTCACCACAACCCAATGCTCCGAGCGATGAAAGTGTTTCTGCAGCGACAACTTGGCACCGGGCTTTACACTGATGCGTTTGACCTGGAAACGAGGATGTAGCTTGAGGCTTTCATAGTGTCCCCATGGTCGGTAGCAAGTTGTATGTTCTGACAACTCCTTGCGCCCTTGCTTGCTCAGGATCGCAATAGCTTCCTTGATGCTTTGAGCATTGGTATTATCAATAACCAGCACGGCGTCTGAAGTTTCTATCACGGATATGTTGTTGGTTCCCAAGGCCACAACAAGCCGGGAACCGGCATGCAGGTAAGTGTCTTTGGCACCGTGATGAAGAACATCGCCTGTTCCCGAGTTTCCATTTGCGTCCCGCTCGCTAGCCTTGTGTACTGCGTCCCAGCTGCCAATATCGGACCAACCGGAGTCATAAGGCATGACGACAACGTTGTCGGCTTTCTCCATGACCGCGTAATCGACAGAGAGGTTGACGCATTGCGAAAATGAGGATTCTTCAATGCGTAGAAAATCGAGATCCACACTGGCCTTGTCAACTGATTGGCGAGTAAATTCGTGCATGTCTGGTTGCAACTGCTGCAAAGTTTCAAGGAACACCGAGGCCTTGAATACAAAGATGCCCGCATTCCAGTAGCAGTTACCAGCGGCGATCAACGACTCAGCCGTGCACACATCCGGCTTCTCGATGAATTTGTCTACCTTGCGACCGCCACCGACCTCGCCGGTCTCCTCGCCAGACTCGATATAGCCATAGCCGGTTTCCGGGGCTGTCGGAGTGATACCCAATGTTACCAGATGACCTTCCTGAGCCATTTGACTCGCCTGGAACACAGTTTCAATAAACCTGTTGTTGTCCGCGATCAAATGATCTGCCGGCAGAACGACCATGACCGCATCGGAATGGTCCTTGAGCAACTGCCATGCTGCAACGGCAATGGCAGGAGCTGTATTGCGAGCGCAGGGTTCCAGCATGATCGTGGCATTTTGACCCTCCAAGGCCTGAAGCTGTTCTGCAGTGAGAAAACGATGCTTCTCGGAGCAGACAACCAAAGGTGCAGCCACATCCGACTCGTCGAATCTTGCTACAGTCTGCTGAAGCAATGACAGTTCTCCACCCAGAGACAGAAACTGCTTCGGGTAGTCCGTTCGCGACAGCGGCCACAGTCGAGTACCGGAGCCCCCAGCCAGCACAACGGGCACCATGAGTTCAGATGATTTGATCACTTTCAATTCTCACAATTCTATGCTTTGGAATACGCTCTCGCCTAATGCGAAAGCACACAAACTCAGACCTCAAGCGGTTCTGAAAACCTGGCTACCACCTCACCCAGTTTATCGACAATGTACGCCTGATCTTCCAGCGCAAGATCAGGACTCATGGGGAGACTCATGACACGTTTCGCTATCGTCGCCGATACCGGAGTTCTTTTTGAATCGCCCAGGTGCCGGTAGGCAGGTTGTTCGTTCAACGGCACCGGGTAATGAACAGCGGTTGGAATGCCGCGCGACTCAAGCTCAGCCTGTACTCTATCCCGTTGATCGACAAATATCGTGTACTGAGCAAACACGCTGTCCCTGTCTGGCTTTTGCTGTACCCGCATGATACCAATCTCGTCCATTCGAGCATTGTAGCTCTCGCCCAATAAAAGCCGCTGCCCTACTTCCCACTCAAACCGTTCCAACTTGGCAAGCACAACAGCACACTGCAGCGTGTCCATTCTGCCGCCAACGCCTACGCGCGTGTGTACATATCGCTGGCTCTGGCCGTGTACACGTATTTCACGACATGCGTTGGCAATAACCTCGTCATCCGTGAAAATGGCACCGCCATCACCGAAACAACCCAAGGGTTTACTGGGAAAGAAAGAAGTGCAGGCAATGCCTGATACGTTGCAACTTTTTTTGCCCTGATATGTGGCGCCGAAACTTTGAGCGGCATCTTCAATGACTTTCAACCCATGCGTGTGCGCCAGCTGATTGATTTCCGTCATGTCAGGCACCTGACCATATAGACTCACAGGAATGATCGCACGCGTTCTTTCGGTAATCGCCGCCTCTACAAGCGTTGCATCAATGTTGCAGGTATCCGCTTCCACATCGACAAATACCGGAGTTGCACCCAACAGTACAATTACCTCCACAGTCGCAATGAAGGTAAAAGGCGTTGTGATCACCTCATCACCAGGACCAACCCCCAATGCCATCAGGCTGATGAGCAACGCTTCCGTTCCGCTGGACACAGTAATGCAATAAGGAGAACCGGTAAGAGCTTGCAGGCTGTTCTCAAGCTCAGCCACCTCTGGCCCCATGATGTACTGACCGTGATCCAGAACCGCATTCATACGGGCCTGCAGGGAGGCCTGAAGCGCCGTGCTGGCGGTTTTCAGGTCTATGAATGGGATCTGCCGTGTCACGTGATACCGTCCTTTTACTTTCCAGGGATCATTCAATCTATTCGGCTACAAACCGAACCCGACAACTCATAACGCTCTCCTGATGATGGGCACACCGCTACGCCATCGCCTGAAACAGGGAGGTCCAGCTTTTCTCCAAATTCACTCATCCAGCCAATCTGCCTACCAGGAACACCCACAACCAATGCGTAGTCTGGAATATCCGAGTTGATGACAGCTCCGGCACCGACAAAAGCGTAGCGGCCGATCGTTGTGCCGCAAACAATCGTACAGTTGGCCCCGAGCGTGGCCCCCTTCCTTACCAAGGTATCGCGATACTCATGCTTGCGTTCAATCATCGAACGCGGGTTGTAGACATTGGTGAATACCATACTGGGACCGCAGAATACCCCTTCCTCAAGTACGACGTTGTCGTAGACAGACACATTATTCTGCACCTTGCATTTGTCTCCGATAACAACCCGGTTTCCCACGAAAACATTTTGCCCAAGCGACACACCCTCGCCAATAGTTGCGCCACTGCAGACATGCGCAAAATGCCATATACGAGAGTTGGCACCAATAGTTGCCCCATCGTCGACTATGGCGGTCTCGTGCTTCTGGTAGTTCACTCCAAAGCTCCTCTGATAGTTTTCATGCACGTTCCGAAGACAGAAACGGATGG
Organism: uncultured Granulosicoccus sp.; assembly: GCA_947495035.1. Lineage (GTDB taxonomy): Bacteria > Pseudomonadota > Gammaproteobacteria > Granulosicoccales > Granulosicoccaceae > Granulosicoccus. The sequence goes on along the minus strand of CANLXI010000023.1, from coordinate 44,578 downwards.
AAGTCGCCGGTTAACGGTGCCAGTTCGGCATTCCTGATGTGCGCCACTGTTTCAATGGCCACCCTGTTCTCTTCAAGACCAAAGCCGCGTCCTGCAAGGATCTCCTGATAACTGACCGTGTGCAAATCGGTAAAGCCACCCGAAAATTCGATTTCCTCACCATTGGCAGTTATGGAACGGTAGGTACGACTTCCCTTCTCCTTCGCAACAGCAGGCAAGTCACCAGCATCGATTGACAGGAACCAACGTACTCGAGCATTGGCATATTCGAGATAGCCTGCCGCACGTGTCGGCTCATTGAGGTGGACGATATTGTCCTGTAAATCGCCAAAAACAAAGTGCAGCATGTCGTAGAAATGCACTCCTATATTGGTTGCTATTCCACCAGATTTTGCCTGCTCACCTTTCCACGATTGCAGATACCATTTGCCTCTGGAGGTGATGTATGTCAAATCGACATCGTACTTTTCGTTACCTGATCCTGCCGCCACCTTCTTCTTCAGGGCAAGGATGGCAGGATGAACCCGTAGCTGAAGAATCGTGTTGACTTTTCTCCCGGTATCTTTCTCCACATCCAGCAAACCGTCGATATTATGAGCATTCAACACCAGCGGCTTTTCACAAATCGCATCGGCATTGGAACGCATGGCGAACCGAACGTGAGAATCGTGAAGATAGTTCGGCGAACACACAGAGATATAATCAACAGGATTGCCCTCACGCCGCATCAGATCTATGTGACGATCAAAACGCTCGAATTCGGTGAAGTAATCTGCATCGGGGAAGTAACTGTCGATGATACCGACAGAATCGTTTCTGTCCATGGCCGCGACAAGCACATTTCCGGTATCGCGGATAGCCGTCATATGGCGTGGAGCGATATAGCCGGCGGCACCGATAATTGCAAAACTCTTCATACAGCACTGACCTATGGGGTGCGTGCCAGACACGCACTGGCAGGAATTGGATTGAAGTGGATTCGAGCTCACTCAGCGAACATCCGCTCCATCGGATGAACAGGATTCACGGCGGCAACTCATTTCAATGGGTATGGCTACTAACGCAAGAAAAGCGTCCTTAGTGCTGCATCGCTGCCACACCAGCGCTGGTTTGTCGAGTATCGCCAGCTTTGTCTTTGGGCGAAGCCAATGTCTCAACTGCTTGTGCTCCACGAAACACGATACTGAAGAGCTGCGTTCTGAGGGCATCGGCCTTGTCATCAAGAAGCCCTTCCTGCAGCGTAGTCAGATCGCTCTCCAACTCGCTCCAAGCGAGACATTGCTCGTGCGCACTCATGACCTTGTCGATGGATGTCTGCTCGCAACTGTCATCAAGAAACAACTCCTCGTACATTTTCTCGCCCGGCCTCAGCCCCGTGACCTCTATGCGTATATCAGGACGAGTCCCCCCCGCCTGCTCCACTTGTTGACAATGCAATCTGATCATGGTCTCTGCCAGATGAGAGATCATGATGGGCTCCCCCATATCGAGCACAAAGACATCACCACTACTGGATATTGCACTAGCCTGTATGACCAGCTGAGATGCCTCAGGGATCGTCATGAAGTAACGAGTGATGTTCCGATGAGTCAAGGTCACTGGGCCACCCGCGGCAATCTGCTTCCTGAACTTTGGTACGACTGAGCCATTCGAGGCAAGCACGTTGCCGAAACGAACCATGGATATGAGGGTGTGATCCGACATGTTGGCCTTGGCTTGCAACACGAGTTCTGCCACTCGTTTTGTTGCCCCCATGGCGCTCGTTGGTCGAACTGCCTTGTCCGTAGAAATGAATACAAATCTGTCGACTTTGGTACGCATGGCCGCATTGACCAGATTGAGCGTGCCGAAAACATTGACCTCGATTCCCTGCTCGGGGAAATTTTCTACCATGGGCACGTGTTTGTAGGCTGCCGCGTGGTAAACAGTGTCGAAGTGCAGAGATTCGAACAACCGATCGATACGACGTTGGTCCGTCACCGAACACAAGACTGTATCGAATTCCATCTCCGAAAGATCACCAGACTCCCTTCGCAGTTCCGTGAGTTCTTCCTCGATGTGATACAGGTTTGCTTCACTGTTATCCAGGACAGTCAATCTCGCCGGGCGATGCTTGATGATCTGACGACACAATTCTGATCCGATTGATCCGCCCCCCCCTGTCACCAGAATCGATTTGCCCCTGATGGCCGCCGCCAGCAGGATCGGATCAGGCACCACTTCATTACGCCCGAGAATGTCTGTTACGGAAACTTCTCGAATTTCGCTGATAGCCGCCTGTCCGCTGACCAGTTCAACAAAACTCGGAGATGTCTTGAACGGAAATCCCAGATCTTCGACTCGATCATAAATGCGTGAGTACTGAGCTGAATTAACCGACGGGATGGCAATGATGATCTCCGATACTTCGTACTTGGCCAACTGCGCCGCCAGGTTCGAGCCCACGCCATTCAGAACCGGTCGCCCCATGACCGTTGACCCTGACAAGCCCGGATTGTCATCGATGAAGCAAACCGGACTGTATTCGTCACCATTTTTCAGAATGCCGGCCAGTTGCGTACCGGCGCTTCCGGCACCGTAGATCGCCACCGGCGCCCCCTTTCCGTCCGAATTGAACAAGCCTTTCCAGGTTAGCCTTGTTCCCACGCACAACATGGCGAGCACAAGCCCGTAGATAAGAAATGCTGAGCGTGGCTGGACCCCGTCAGCGGGCATGAGGTAAAACATGGCCAGTAAGGCCGCCGACGATGCACAGGCTCCTTTCAGCAATTGCAGATACAAACCAAAGGTTGACGTACGAACTACCCAGCGATAGATTCCTAACCCTGTAAATATCAATACGGTTAACGGTGTCAACAAGATGAAATGCCAGGACAGGTGTGCAATGTCGACATCAAAAGAGCCAAATCGCAGTGCATAGGCAGCCCATAGCGACACAATCACCATGAAGGCATCCAGCAACATGCTGATTGCCTGCTTCTTCCCACGACCGGTTGCCGACAGATTACGCGCAATCACCTGTACAAACGTGGGCACATAACTATCTTGCTTGACTTTTTGTTGCATCACCAGTTCTTTGCTTCCAGCTTTCCTTGGTTCCCGAAGTCTCTGTCACGAGTGAAGTGCGCAATGAAATCAGCGATGAAGAACACGCTTGGAAAGCCAGTGAGTTTAGACCGTCAACCGCCCCACTACAACGAAATCATTTGGTAAAAGTGCCGCCATCGACCGATTACCTTGCATCTCCCTATTGTACCGGCAAAAAACTGACGAATCTGCTTAATCATTCGGATAGGTTGTGATACAACGCACGCAACTTCCAGATATTGCTCGAAACTTATCAGGCCCGAGGGCTACTGGACGACTCTCGTAGACAAGGCGTTGCGGAGCGGCCAATAATAAAACTCTTGACCTGCTCATTCAATGCCTCCATTGCCTCACAAGTCTTGGTCATGTGTGACTCTTCAAGGGTTGGGTGGACCAGAAACATCACGCTGGTTTCGCCCAACGCTTTCGCGACTGGCAATCGATTCGCGGGACGAAAACCTGTACCCTCGAATGCTTTCTCGAGATACACCTCGGAACAGGAGCCGGAAAACGCCGGAACGCCTCGTTCATTCAAAAAAAGGAGGATTTCGTCACGATTCCAGCCTGCTGGCAGCTTTTCCGGTCGTACGAAAACATAGGCCTTATATGCGCCGTGGACTACATGTTCTGGAATTTCCGGCACCCTCAACCACGACATCTTGCCACAAGTGGCCCAGATTCGTTCAGCATTCGCCCGCCGTACAGCCCCCCATTTTGTCATCCGCAATAGCTGAATCCGGCCTAACACGCCTTGGAGCTCTGTCATCCTCCAATTTGTACCGAATGAATCATGCAACCATCGATAACCAGGAGGGTGCTGACGCTCATAAACAGCTTCCCAGGACTTTCCGTGATCCTTGTATGACCACATTCGGGACCACAACTCTCGATTGTTGGTGGTCACCATTCCACCTTCACCGCCAGTCGTCATTATCTTGTCTTGACAGAAGGACCACGCAGCGATGTCCCCCATACTCCCAACCGACCGCCCCTTGTACCGAGCCCCATGAGCTTGCGCGCAATCTTCGATCACGTGCAAACCATGCGACTTGGCCAATGCCAGAATCGGATCCATGTCAGCAGGCATGCCTGCCAGATGTACAACGATGACAGCACGTGTGGCCGGTGTGATGACAGCTTCAATAGTGGATGCTGAAAGGTTCTGGCTATCCTGATCTACATCGGCGAAAACGGGCCTGGCGCCGGCTGTCACCACACTGGAAATCGAAGCAATAAATGTCCTGGGGGTCACAATGACTTCATCACCAGGGCCTATTTCAAGAGCCTTCAAAGCCAGATCCAGTGCCAGAGTCCCGTTAGCCAGTGCGACCGCATGCTCGCAATCGGCGAACGCTGCAAACTCCTGCTCGAACTTGCGCGTCTCTTCTCCCGTCCAGTAGTTGACTTTATTCGACAGCAGGACGCGATGAATTGCATCGGCCTCTTCCTCCGTGAAAGACGGCCATGGTGGGAAATTGGTATTGAGCAAAGTTGACTTACCTTGTGAGACCTGTAAATATCAATGATATGGACGACGCGCTGCCAGCATCAGGAGATGCGCAGTGCCAATTGGAGTCAGGATTGTATGTGATATGGCACGCATGGTCACCCATAAGATTCGGAAGCTTGAAGCGTAGGCTTCCTCACCCGGCAAGTACATTCCCACCGAGCGCTCCAACAATCGGAAGTGGCATTCATGAGCCTGGTAGCCCAAGAATAACACTTGACAGGGGCTCTTCACGTACTCATCCAGCGTCAGAGCCTGGCCGCGTTTCGCCTCATAGAGGTTAAACTCCAGCGAATGCTCCATTTACCGCTCGCCACGTGCCTTGCCGCTGTCAGCATCACAGTACTGATTGACCGTCGGGGAAAGCACCGACGAAATGAACACGTCGCCGCATGTCGAGCATCAGCCGCTCCAGCGGATTCCTGGACCTGATACACATTCAGTGACTGACGGAGAATCGACAGTAGGTCAGTGTCTGGTCGATTTTCTCCTGGAGCAACCCTATCTTTCCATGTCGCGTGTTGCTCGGCAGAGATCGCGCGACTTCCTCTTGGCCACTGCGAGGCGCGAGTGAGCATGGATCGCGTTCAGCAAGGTCTCACACTACTTTACCCCACCTCATTGCACACAAAATCAGCCGGTTTCCGGCTGAGCTCGAATGTATCTCATCCCCTCTGTGAACGACAGGACGCGCTCCATCCCTTGCCAGATGGTTTTCGCGCCAGGCTCACCATCGCTCTTTCGTCCGAGAAACCCTCCCGCCATCGCCACCAGCCTGACCACCTGGTTGAGCGTCGGTGGCTTCTCTGGTTGGGATTTCTTGTTCAGAATATGGGCTGCCACAATCTCATCCTGTTCAAAAAGCAGGCTGGCATCGACATCGGGCAGGTTGCGACCCAGGCGCATCAGTCGATTGATACGCCAGGCGACGATCATGAACAGCGCCAGAGCCACTTCCAATCTCGGCAGGGTTCTCAGCTGCAGAGACTCTACCTTGCAACCATTCTTCAGCACGTCAAAATACATTTCGATTTCCCAGCGGGCTCGATACCAGTCAACCAGCTCGGCAGCTTCTGCTGCACTACTGAGCGAGCGATTGGTCAACAGTCGCCATTCGATTGGCTTGACCCCTTCTGTTGTATTGATTTCGCGGCAGATCAGACAAGTGGCTTCCAGTGGCGCCAACTTCTCCGTCTCCTTGGCCAGTACAACGCGTTTCACATACAGCTGTTGGATTACGTCACGAGCCTTCACACCGCGTCGGGGCCGGAAATGAAAGCGCGCCTGGCCAATCGGTTTCTCGGCACTGACCGAGCTGAACAGCTTCTGCCCATCAGGCAACGCCCTATCGTGCTTGGCGCGTACCAACCAGTCGACAGGCTCTCCGAGTTCGGCTGCTCGACGCATCAACGGCATCATGTCCGATTCACGATCGCCCACGTAGATACAGCGCGTATCGGGCATCGAAGCGGCACTCTCAGCGATACGCTCATACCCATCAATCCAGCGCTGGCTTTCACAGATCTCGCTCGGCCGTGCCCCATCGCTTTGGCGAAACTCCCGGGCCCAGTGCCACGAATCGGTCAGTCCCAGTGGCTCGCGCTGAGGTGTGACCACATAGGTGGGATGCAGAAGAAGGCCTCGCTGCGGTTCGTACTGCAGCGGCCCAAGCCCGTCGATATCCTTGCCATTGAAGTCCAGCGTCGTCGTGTCCTGCAAGCACAATACGACCGGGCAGGCTCTCATGCGTTGTTCGGTAGCCTCAATATGCGGGCCGAGAATCTTCCAGAAATCAACCGAGGGGTTGTCGACAAACCGATACGCAGCGCGCGTTTCAGCCCAGCCACCACACGCATCCGGAATGCTCTTTGTGGCATTGGCAGAGAACTGCTCGGCCAGCAACACGGCGCGCTTGTCCAGATGCTTGTCACCCAGATCAATCGTTTCGAACTCCTCACTTGCCCAACCCATCGTCCACAACAACCCGTAGCATCAACACCTTGAACGTAGTCAAGCCTCAGCAGAACGCCAGTGGAATGTCAGACTTGTGTGCAATGAGGTGACTTTACCCTTGTATTCGGTATCCGACTGACCACAGTGCGATGGACATACATCGCCTGGACTGACGTTCACACTTCAATCTTAACTGACGACTGTCACACCTCCAGTTAAACTTCGAGCCTGGTCTGATGGCGAGGCGTTAAATCGTGTATAAGCCTCTGCAACTTGTCACGCAAACGCCAATCTTACCCTTCATTATTCTGAACCTGAATAATTGACTGCTCACCCGTAATCCTATCAGTGGTAATTATGGTTATAAAGCCCGTACCTTCATCGATGATCTCAATGAGAAAATCTGTGGTTTCGAAAGTTCCAGGCGTTATATTTCCATTTACATCCACTATATCCCTGGTGACTGCACTGGTGATTCGACTCAATAGTGAGCGCTCCAACCTTTCATTGAAGTCTTCCAGCGGAGTAGATTCCTCACGCTCCTGCTCAAACTGCTTTTGAGCGGCAGCGATCCCGAGCAAATATCCGCCATTATTTGGATTACCCCCAAATGACGGATTTTGCGGTGTATATACCATTTCCGAAGCATGGGCTGGAACCAGCACTGCACAGGCGAAGCCTATCGATAACAGGGTCTTCATCATCTTTCCTTTTTCGAACATTCGGGTTCACCTGAATCAAATACTCTGAATATTAAAAATCAGAAGCTTTGCAAATCTCATGACATATCGCTCAGCTTGATGAGACTATGCGTTTCTCGCGCTCAAGATGCTCCACCAAAATTCGTGCGAGCGTAGCTTCGTCAAGAAATAGATTCAATCGGGAGACATTATAACTGTAGTTGAATCTCTGCCGTCCATTTACATAGAGCGAAAGTGTCCAGTTTCCGTTATTGTTACGCCTCTCTCGCAATTCAATTCCGCGCGTCAATCGATAATTTCCGACAACAAAACGTTGCACCATCTGACGTTGCACACCAAGGGCATAAGCTGTACTAACTTGCCCTACCATGAAATTCTGCGGGTGCGCCACCCCCATCAATAGAAATGTCAGGAGAAGCATGGCGAACAGCTTTCTCATAGCGGAGTTATCAATCAACTATTCAATAATCAAGGTATCACCGTTGCCGATCTGAGTAATGTCGAGCGATAAGCCACCACCGTACTGGGAGATATCCATGGAGTTGTTGCTACCAGCCTGCACCAGATTTGCCAAGTTCGAAGAACCAAGCTGATTGAGCACCAGCTTATTGTCGCTACCGGACTGAGCGATGGTACCGGTGTTGTTGTCACCATTTGCAGAGTAATCAATACTGTTATTGCTGCCTGATTGTTCAATCACAACATCGATAACCGAGCCGATGAGCTCCATACCCATGGTATTGGCAATACCTGCCTGCGATACGCTCAGACTTTGTGCCTCGCCAGCACTATTCAGATCGATAGAACCTTGCTGTCCAACTTGAGATATGCTTCCTGCCAATGCACTATCGATAACCATTTCCAGATTATTCGCTACTCCACCCTGCTCCAACTCGATAGCGAATTCCTTGCTCTCTGTCACCACATCGATGATCAAAGAACTGAATCTGGAGTTCTGGTCGATAATCAACTCACCTGCACTAACCATTGTGGCAGGTAGAAAAGAAGTCACTATCGATGAGAGCAGCAGTAGTTTACTGTTGCCGAACCCGTTGTTTGTAGTCATGCTTTTACCATTGATCCTTCGGTGAGTCACCAATCCACTTTGCAATCGACCTGACTCACAAGCCTCGCAATCCGTAACGTACAAGATCGGCCACCTGTAATTTTTGCCAACTGCCTCGAAAAACCCCCAGCCTGCCTTGCAGACCGGGGGCCTCTACCAATCCCGCGGTTGAAAATGCGCAGGAGTCAAACGCTAGTCAACCAATCAAGGTTGATTGACAGTAGGGTTACCAGAATCGGCAGTGGCGGTGCACTGGAAGCAGTCAATCTGGTTTATGGACAGCGCTACACCATCATCACCATTCACCAAAGTAGCCGTAGCGGTGTTTCCGCTGCCTCCTGATTGCACGATCGAAGCTGATGCACCAAGAACGTCAGTAGCGTCAATCATCGCCATGTGTCCCAAACCACTTTGATCAATCGAGAAGTTTCCATCCTGTGTGTCGTTCATGGAAATTGAAGCTTGATGGCTAACACCGAGATTGGATTGAGTGATACTGACAACACTGTCGAAGTCATTCTGAATGTCCAACATCGCGACATTCATATTATCGTTCTGATTGATATTGACGATAGTCTGATTCGCATTGTCGATAGTCAGCGATGCGACATTTTCATCACCACCGGCCAATCCCTGATTCACATTCAATTCGAACCTTGACTCCACGATGGACCCGTCGATCACGTTCGCATCATCAGCCTGATTGAAAGCCACGACCGAGCCACGATCTCCCAGGAACTCGAATGCTGCGCCTCCACCTACGTCATTTTCATCGCCATTCTGAACGATGGTCAGATTGGTCCTGTTGGACTCAATCAAGTCGACCAAGACCGTGTTTTGATCACCGCCCAATGCCCCCTGGGAAACATCTACTACCAGGTTTGCAGACTCCTGCAGATCGATTTCTGCCACGTTGGCATCGTCTGCCTGAAGGATACCCAGTGTACTATTAGTGTCCGAAATGCTTCCGTTTATCGTCGCCGAGTTCACCTCACCGCTTTGCGTGATCGTAGCCGCTGTTCCTGTTGCCCCATCGAGGCTGACGAAGGCTTCGTTCTCGAAACTACTGACGTCCTGGGAAACTGAGATACTCGCTGTATCGAGATCATTGCCCTGAATATCGACCAGGCCGAGGCGGCCTGCTTGATCCACGGTCACCATACTGTTCAAGGCACCTATAACTTCCACATCTGCCTGATTCTGACCGAGCGACTGTGTAATGGACAACATACTACCGTCATCGTCTTTCAAGAACACATCTGCCACATGCTCATTGCCCTCCTGGACAACGCTGACATTACTACCGTTGCTCTCTCGTACGACAACTATCGCATCGTTCAGGTCACCATCTGCAGACTGATCAATGGAAACAGTCGCAGCAGTATTGTTGAGAGCATTCGCACGAGCAGTGTTGCCTGTATCAGCCTGATTGATCGATATAATGCTACTGTCATCACCTTGCACCAATGATACCGCTTCATTAAAGTCACCCTGCTGTGTGGCGGACACGTTGCTGCCAGTTGAGTTCCTGACTGTCAAGGTCGCTGTGTTGCCATCACCTTCAACATTCTGCGATATTGCTACAGTGGCACCATCTGTATTGTTGAGAAATACACGACCATCGTTGGAATCATCACTCTGCTCTATGGTTACGGAACTTCCCTTGTCAAGAACGCTTGTCAACTTGGCAAAGTTTGAAGTACCTGTTTGACCAATAGTGGCTGTAGTCGTACCCGCGCCACCTGTCGTCTGTGAATCCGAAATATCAGCTTCTGCCTGGTTGTCGGCACCACCCTGATCAATCGTGACAGTTGCAGACTCGGCCTCAACCAACCTCACCGTACCCTTTTGCCCGATACCCGATTGGGTGACGCTAACCAGATCCCCACTACTCCGCTGCGAAATGATATCCACTTCTTGTGACTCACCGGACTGATCGACCATGTAGTCGTTGGGATTGTTAGCAGAGGCTGTGTTTCCGATTGCCTGAATGTTGACATCGAGATCGTTTCCGTCCTGATTGACGAGAATGTTGTTGTCAGTCGGATTCGTCTTGATCTGTCGTATGTTTACGTTGTTACCGATGAAGTCGCCGTCTTGATTGACCTCGATATTGAACGCCGCAGGTGTTCCTGCTTGTATTATGTCAACATTATGTGCTACGTCACCAGCCTGATTGACCAGAATATCTGCATTCGCACCACCATTCTGAGTCCAGTTCGTGACATGCGTTGCGCCACTCTGGTTGATGGTAACAGCCGCGAGAGAGACTCCCGGTGCAGCAACCATCAACGCTACTGCCGCCGCTATTTTTGTTCGCTTCATGTGTATTCCTCGTAGTTATCCATATTTACGTCGCTCTTGCAGCGGATTGCTGCATACCTTGATTTACGAAACTTTCACGTGCCTTGAAAGACATCGTTGATCAAGATTCCTTCTACACCGAGATACTGTGGCATTCAATAATCTCACTTATATGACTTGCATCACCTCTCCACGAACGGAAAAAATCAAATCCATTTTCAACCGAACCGAATATGCGTCAATTTTTTGATGAGTCTATGCGAATAATCATCACCATGCAACGGTAAATTGCATCAGATCAATCCAACGAATCTCCCGTCCTTTTTATCATTAACAACTACATCTAACAGAGCCATAAACGACAGATAATCACTTCCTATACCAATAGATAGTTTGCGAAGTAGCTCGCAATTTAATAGTATCGATATGTCGTGATGTACAATCGGTGCAAATCTCCCTGTCGGCCTAAATCTTGAAGGATCCGTTTTTCCTAGAACGGCCGAACCTGAACAGACTCGAATCCCAACTGCTCAAGATCAGCGAGTATGGCCTGGACATCTTCACTATCCTCCACTGGGCCTACGCCAACCCTGTAGCCATTGACTTCATCATCTTTCAGAAGCATCACATCTACCCCGTCATACCGTTCATCCATAGCGGCGTGAAACTTACGCGCCTCTTCCGCGTCTGCAACGTAACCAAACACAATCAAAACCGAATCCTGCACACTTTCATTCGCCACTGATTGACCCGGGGCTGGCAGCGACCCATCCGCATCCGACAACCCGGCATCTACCGACGCGTCTTGGCCCGCCTCTGTGGTGCTACTGGTCAATCCTGGCGATGCAACCTCTTCCACCAGCTCGGTGACTTCGTCATTGTCATTCTCTGAAACATCAGACGGCTGCACTGCTGTCCACTCAGAAGCATCGTCTTCCTCTTGCCTACCCGCGGATGTAACTGCACCCTGTACTCGAGGCAACCTGTCATCGGAAATCTCATCGATACTCGCTCTTGGTCTCGCTATGCCATCAGAGACAGTTTGAGGGCCAGGATCAGGACGTATTGGCCGAGGAATGCCTTCTCTATCCGCGGGCTCATCGCCCGACGACGACGCAGCCTCAGCAGGCGGCACTGACTCGCCCGCACCATTGATGACATCATCAGCCTGAGCCCTGCTGACCACCGGCTCTATTGCAGCCTCCTCAAGTAGCATTTCAGGAGCGGAGCTGACACGAATCTTGTACGCTTGCAGATCCGCCTCGCTCAGGAATCTGGAAAACGCTGGATGTTCAATATCTGCAGGGTTTTCCAACCTCCAGGTTCCACTCAGCACTCCTTGAACAATCAGATCGATCAGAGCCGATTCAATTGCTTCTTCCACTCCTCTTTGAACGGGTTCATTCACTGCGAACCCGTTTTCGACCTCAGCAATGACATCAAAATCAACGTAACCGAACAGACCCAAATTGACTTCTCTGGAATAGATAGTCTTCATGCTGTTGACGCTGTGCAATATCGTGCCTGTTTGCGCGTTGACGGCTCTCAGACTGATGGTCAGAACATCTTCTCGATAGTTCTTGAAACCTCCAATTCCCAGGTATTTAGCTCCCGCCCCCCCGGAACGGATGTTGAATTCATAGGCAATCACTCCCCCCTCGATAATCAATCCTGCAGGCGGAAGAGGAGCAAGCCTCCTTGTTCCATCACCACTCAATGCCAGTCGTTGATCCCATAGACTGCGCTCGGTGAGGATATTCTGGAACCCATTGCGTTCCAGAGGCAAGAACCATTTTGAATCGAGTAGCGCCTTGATGAGAAGATTCACTGCTCCTTGTGTCACAGCGGTCGATAAGCCACTGGAAGGAGCTGGCTTGTTCTGACCGGTCAGATCGCTGAAAGAATAAACTGCGGCTGTCACTGCTCCCGCCGGTTTTGGCAAGCTGATCAAATCCTTGTGAGTAGGACTATCCTCGGGTGGTGCAGCTCTTGAACGAATCCCATCAAATGGCTCCGGAACAGGCCCGTAACTGGCGCAACCGTTAAGAAACAAGATTGACAGAACACTCAGACAAAAAACCTTGTTCACATTGGCGGAAATCTGGCCAAAAACTCGCTGGAAAACAGGTAGTAAATCCGACCTGATGCATAATGCATCGATGTTGAATGGGTATTTATCTATGATCACGATCCTGTGCCATGTTTGAATTCAGCCTGAGCAAGGTCAGCATAGCTGATTAGATTTCCTGAATAGCTCAGCTTGCGCTGGCTGCTGTCAACTGCGCTACGAATGGCTCAGGATTCTACACATAGTTATTACGAGCTGTACAGGGAGAAACCTCCAGTTAGAGCTACCGCTGCCTCAAGCTTGTATGCGGGTCACACATGTACAACCACCTACACCATTTTCGGTTTCTCATGAATAACCCATTTGGGTGGTTCCAGAGAACGACTGGCTGTGACTGTGTCGCATGTTTGATGGAACCTCACTATGGTAATGTTTCCAAGGCCTTCAATGAATGCCTGCCAGTAAGCCATTGCCGACAACCAGCCATGCATTATCGGTTACCGAGGCAGTCTTCCCAACCATTGCAAAGACGTCGCCTTGCGACTCAAGGACTTCATTGCTTCACATGATTTCAATGAATCAATATTTCCCTTATCACCACGCGACCGAACAGTCAAATAATACAAATCCGTTTTCCATGATGCGTCATTCCAAAGCAGTAAGATTTCTTACACTCTGGCTGTTCTCGATAATCGCGTCGACACTGCTGACGTTCGTCACCATCCCGACCAAAGCAGGCGCAGCGGACCGACCGAATATCCTCTTTCTCTTCCTGGATGACGCCACATACGACGAGCTAGGCAGCTTGCCGATCGCACGGTATTTCCCGAACATGAAGAAATACGTACAGGACAAGGGAGTGCGTTTTACCAATTTCCATTCTATTGCACCATTGTGCGGGCCTGCCAGAGCTTCGCTGTTCCGGGGACAATATCCGCACAATAGCGGCGTTAAAGTGAACGCTCTTGGGTGGAAAATATTCCACGACAATGGCTACACTGATGCGGAGATGGGCATGTGGATGCGAGAAGCCGGATACACAACCGCTCTTGTCGGCAAGTACTGCCATGAAGAATACCCGGTTGCCAGCCGAGACCCAGCCTACCACCCACCCGGCTGGGACGAGTTTCATGCGAGTCTTGGCGGTGACTACTTCGATCTACCCAGAGTTTCCAATGGTGATCGTTCTCGCACCCGCCCATTCCCTCTCGATTACCGCACAGACATGGAGAGTCAAACTGCCACGGAAATAGTGAACCAGCACGACTATTCGAGTCCCCTGTTTCTGTATATCGCACCGTTCGCGCCCCACTATGCTCCCAGCAGCCGAGACCCGATGTCACACCCGCGTCATGCTGATTTGTTTTCGTCAGTACGTCTGCCACGTGTACCCAGCTTGAACGAAGCCGATGTAAGCGACAAGACGCAGCAGTACGCCTCTTTGTCCTTGCGATCAGCGGCAGAAATCAGGGCAGAAGACGAAAGGTTTCGTGAAAGGCTCAGATCGATCGCAGCCGTTGATGAGCTACTTGGTGACGTTGTTGACGCGCTGAACAACAAAGGGCAACTCGACAATACCTACATCTTTCTTACTTCAGACAATGGCTTCCAACAAGGACATCACAGAGACTTCGGAAAGAAGGATCCATTTGATCGAACTACTCGAGTCGAACTACTGGTAGCCGGCCCCGGGATCACACCTGATACTCAGTACAACCATCTGTTGGGGCATATCGACTTGGCGCCGACATTCCTGTCAATAGCAAATGCCCCCGCACCACACTACCTTGATGGGAAGTCATTCATGCCTTTGCTGATGCAACCCGACTCTGTTCCAGAAGCTCAATGGCGCGAAAGTCTGCTTATAGAGAACACGGAGCGCAAAAAAAATTCGTATGTCGATCTTGATCTGAACTACGTCGCACTAAGAAGATATGACGATATCTTCGTGCGCTGGGCCAATGGTGAAAACGAGTACTACGATCTTTCGAGCGACCCATGGCAACTAAGCAATCAATACGCGAATCTGCCATCCAGTGAACAACAAGCACTCAATGTAAAACTTGATGAGTTCATTGACTGCAGTGGAACCGAATGCCTGGATGATGGAAACACAGCGCCAAACAACTCTCGACTCGTTACCACAATTCGGCATTCAAATGACACAGGATTCGACAGCAATAATATCGTCTTGCGTGGCAACTCCCGTAGCAACGTCCCCGTAGACAAAGTGGAAATAGTCATCAGGCGCGTTCATGACAGAAAGTACTGGCAAGGGGATCACTTTGTCGATGATTATTCCGTCAATCAATCCACGCTGGAAGAGCTGGAAAACAACCGATATAGATGGTCATACGCAACCCAACTTCCACCAGAAGGACAAGCTTACTGGGTATCTGCTAGAACCACGGATTCCGCTGGCTTGCAGGATCCGTTAGCTGCCACAGCGTTTTTCACCGTCGATTTGCCACTTGACAAGAGCAAGCCAGTCGCGACCGTCGAATATCCTGCCGACACCAACAATATGGGTACACCCACCACCCTCTCCGGAGAAGCGTTCGACAACATAGAAATCGACAGGGTCGAACTCGCCATCAGGAACACCGATAGCGGACACTATTTCAACGGACTGGATTATCAACCAGACTACACACGGATATTGGTGGACAGTGAATACACTTCCAACCAATCGCTAGTCTGGACGTCTCCCACCCTTTCTCTGGAAGCCGGCTCACATCGACTCGGCATCTGGGCGTTCGACAAAGCTGGCAACAGGTCAGCAACCGACATATTGACAAACATTACAGAAGGCACCGGACCAGACAATACAGCCCCCACAGGTGTTTTCGCAACTCCCGAACAAACTGGTAGCCAGTCCAATCCTCCCAGGATTTCCGGAACTGCAGAAGACTTTGGTTCCGGTCTACAGCAGGTCGGACTTGTAGTTCGCGACTTGACCTCCAAACGATACTGGAACGGAATCAGCTTCCAGAACGACAGAGTAGTTCTGCAACCTGTCATCACGGGGCCCAACCGCCAGATTTCCTGGTACTACGATTTTCCAATTTCACTGGGTTCCGGAGACTATTTCGCTGGCCTGCAACTTCAAGACAATGCTGGCAATAACACAGTTGTCGGGCATCGATTCGCATTACTCAGCGCTGACCAATCCCCTCCAGCTCTCAGCATATCCGAGCCTGAATCGAATCGAATAACTTCAAATACCTTTCAGATAAATGGCAGTACCAGCGACGAATCCGGAATATCTCATGTGCGCATTGCGATACGCGATCTTGGAACACGACGCTTCTGGAACGGATCCGGCTTTCAGAGCACAGCGACGCACTTTGAACCCACCATTCTTGCGAACGAGTCTGAGCAGCACTTGAATTGGCGGTATGGGCCGTTCTCTCTACATTCGTCGAGATACATACTCACTGTCGACAGCTATGATACTTCATTCAATGAAACAACAGAAACGCTCGAACTCGGCGTGGGGCCAGACAACGAAGTTCCTCCAGCTGCGTTTCTCAGACCTGCAAGCTCACCGAACGCTCCGCCATACCGGCTGAGAGGTGAAGTGCTGGACGATGTCGGTGCGACACGACTGGAACTTACCTTGCGATCGAGCACAACACAGCTTTACTGGAATGGCTCATCATTTCAAGAGGAGTACACGAGAGTTTTAGCGCCACTGGGGCCATTCCGCCCTACCACTGGCTGGTCGTACGCTGTTTCAAGGTTACCTGCAGATGACTACTACCTTGGAATGTGGGCCTACGATGGGGACGGGTTGAGGTCGTTGAATTCAGACTCATTCACAATAACCGAATGATAAACAATGGCTCATGTCCCACTTGATAGCTCGATGTTGTGGGAAAATAGCAGAGATCAAGGTCAAGATCACTTGCCCTCAACCATCTCTTGAAACAATCGATCAATGCGCCCCCCTATCATTCACATTGGAGTTCACAAGGCCTTGTCGAGTTGGCTACAAGACCAGGTATTCACACCTGATGGCCCAGTCCACTGTGAGGATGTCAAGATAAGCGAAATCCTGCAATTTCTGGTGCCGCCACGAACTACGAATATTGCCGAGCCAGACTGGATCATCAACCTCAGAAAAAAGGCAACACTTGGCCAAACTACCGGAATAAGTGCGGAAAGGCTGTCTGGATACCCCATGTTGGGACTTCTCGGCCGACGGGAAATCGCAGAAAACATACACAGCGCATTCCCTGACGCATCCATACTTATCGTCATACGCGAGCAGGTTTCAGTCATACAGTCATATTATTATCAGTACCTTCATGATGGGGGAAGTCTGAGCCTGCAGGACTTTCTATCCCCAGAAGGTTTATTTGCCAACAATCGAACGTCCACATTCGACCTCAGATACTTTCAATACTCCTTCCTGGCAGACATCTATCGTTCCCTATTCGGGAGTGAGTCGGTCGTCATCGTACCCTATGAACTTTTTCGTCACGATTTCCCACAATGGCGAACACTAATGGAAAATCGACTTCAGATTGAGCTCAGTACATGTGACCCTGCCAAGAAGGTCAATACTTCTCGCGCCTATGCGGAACTTGCCTGTCACAAGTGGCTTAACCGCTTACTCGTCAGAACTTCCATCTCAGACTCCGGACTCATTCGCTCTGAGATACCGCGCAAGTTATTGAACAAGACATCAGCCGTGGTAAAGCGGGCTTCCCCGGAAAATTTCGAGTCCAATATCAAGTCGAAACACCTTGACCTCATACGCGAAAGAGTCGGTTCCTTTTTCGAAGAAGACAACCAGCGACTCAGCGATCAGACAGGCTTGAACCTTGAATCTCTTGGCTATCGATAGTACCGACCAACCAGAACGAGGAAACTGCCTTTCCGATAGCTACATCTTTGACAATGCGTGCTCGAACAGATGACGCGATTCCCCGTCCAGGGCATCAATACGCTCAAACAGATAATCACGAGTTGACTCAGGTAGACGAGAAGCAAGATCCTTTGCCTGACTTTTCGATATAAAGCCTTTGAGACAGGCGATCTCCTCCAGACATGCAACCTTCAAACCCTGCCTCTCCTCAATGGTATGTATGAAGTTGGAGGCTTGCATCAACGATTCATGCGTACCGGTGTCCAACCATGCAAAGCCTCGCCCCATCCAGTGACACGATAGCTTACCCATTTCCAGATAAAGGCGGTTTATATCGGTGATTTCCAATTCCCCTCGGCTTGATGGCTTTATCGACTCGGCCATACTCACTACATCATTATCGTAGAAGTACAAGCCCACGACAGCACAACTCGAACGCGGATTCTCAGGTTTTTCCTCTAGCGAAATCACCCTGCCTTCTTCATCAAATTCTACTATTCCGAACCGCTTGGGATCCTTCACATGATAGGCGAATATCGAAGCACCATCTTCTTTCTTTGCTGCAGCTTCCAGAAGGGAATGAAAGCCCTGACCATAAAACACATTGTCACCAAGGTGTAGTGCAACCGAGTCCTCACCAATGAACTCACGCCCGATGAGAAACGCCTCAGCCAGACCATTTGGGGAGTCCTGAATTGCATATTCTATTGAAATACCAAGCCAGGAACCATCACCCAGCAGGCGTTTGAAGTTATCCAGGTCACACTCGTTGGTGATCAACAGGATTTTTCTTATGCCAGCAAGCATCAATGTGGAAACCGGAAAATATATCATTGGCTTGTCGTACACCGGTAGAAGATGCTTGTTCATCCCTTTTGTTACAGGGAACAAACGACTACCGGTCCCGCCGGCCAGAATAATACCCTTGCTACAAGACATAATTTTTTCTCCAGAACCCCTGAAAACGAACCCGCATCCCGTTACCAGTAATTCTTCCAGTTGCTCTTGTAGAATTCATGAGTCCTTGCAACACCCTCCTCAAATGTAAAGGCAGGCTCATATCCTAACGACCGCGCTTTGCTAATGTCAGCAACATAGCCACCGGTCTCGATTGCCTTGTAGTTGTCCGGCCAATCAACATGCTCGTATGAACCTTGTCCGACTGTACCTACCACGGTTTCCACCATGTACTTGAACGTGATTCCCTTTTCATTGCCGAGATTCAGTGTTTCACCAACGGTAGAATCGGAAGCACCTGCAAGAAGAATGGCGGTAACGATATCTTCCACATAAATATAATCACGTAGTTGCAGGCCATCGCCAAATATACTTATGGGATTATTTTCCATGCATTGGCGAATGAACCAGTTGACCAGGCCGTAGTGATGATGCTGCATATGTTGTCGAGGGCCATACGGATTTGGAATGACAACATTCGTATACTCTATGCCGAAGTGCTTGTGATATATATTCTGATAGTTTTCACCAAGTAGTTTATGGGCCCCATAAATAACCAGTGGATTCGCTGGGTGGTTCTCGTTGACTGGCAGCTCGGATATGTTTCCATACTTCATTCTGGAACTGGTAAATACAACTCGAGCACCTGGATTGACGTGCCTGCATGCTTCAAGAACCGACAAGTGGCCGAAGCCGTTTATTTCAAGATCAAGAAACGGATCCGACATGCTGTGTGGATATACAACATGCGCTGCGCAGTGAACTATCAGATCAACACCCTCAACAACCTGCTTCATCTTCTCACGATCACGAATGTCGCCATTCATGATTTCGATTGAATCTTCATAGCCTTTCAAGTTGAACAGATTGCCGCCGTGGTGAGGCAGAAGACAGTCCATTACCTTTACACTTGCTCCCATGTCGGCAGCCTTGGTAGCAGCAAAACTTCCTATCATCCCGAGTCCACCAGTAACCAATACTGACTTTCCCTTATAGCTTTCTAATAACTTCATTAACCACGTTCCAGAGTACGCAATTTGTTCAAGCCGAGCATCTTGGTGCGGAGTGAAGCACGACTTCACCCTTCGAGGGTCGACCACCAGGTTGACGTCCTGTCAGAAGAGACATCACCATTGTAACCCAACGAAAAAAGGTCACATAACGGAATCCGAAAGTATGTAGAGTCAATAGCAATGGAATAGAATCTACGTGAACCGGCTCGCACGAAAACTCACTGAACCTGACGTGGCTCTGTTGAACTGGCGCCAGCATATGACAACGCTTGCAAGAAAAATCTGCGCCTTGTGTCAGGAATTGTGAACAGTGGCAGCCTATCTCGGCATCCTTCCTACCCACCCAGAACAAGTCGGAGCCACCACTCTTGTTGACTCAATTGAACAAACACCGATGAAAACCTTATCTCAGCTACAACGCCGTCTGCTGAGCGGAAGTGCGACGGTCATGTTGACCAGAATTGCTGCGATTGTCGTTAATATGGCTCTGCATGCCTTGCTGGCTCGCACACTGGACCCTTCTTCCTACGGTCAGCTGATCGTCGCGCTGAACACAGTGATCTTCGTCAGCATTCTCTGCATATTCGGCCTTGACCAATCATCAGTGCGATTCCTCGCAGGCAAATATGGATCATCAAACGAAAGTGATCGCTCACAATTGATAAAGCGAATGGCAGTCATCTGGGCGTTGGCTACTACCGCAACAACCATTCTTTTACTGACACTTTCAAGATTGGGACTTTCTGACTGGCTGAATTTGAGTCCTCAGGTGGTACCTTTCATCATCATACTGGGCGCACTCCTATCAATGGAGCAAAACCTTTCTGCCGTATTGAGAGGTTTTCACAAGATGTTGGATTCCTCTCTCTTGAATGGACGTACCGGCGGTGTTCTCAGCAAATTTCTTTGGCTTATGGTCAGCTTGGTTCTTGTAATCGCCGGACAGGAAGTTTCCACATCGACAGCGTTGTTCTATTTTTGTGGCTGCTTGTTAGTTAGCTCCATAGCGGGGTTGGCTTTGGTTTCAAAAGTCAGAAAAGAAGGCGTCCGTATCTCGAAGAACAAAGAAGTTGCTACCAGCGAAGTATCGACACCTTCAGATGATACGAAGCCATCGTCTACCCAAATGGAGATACTGGGCTACAAAACAATAGCTGCCTCATCAGGCAGCATTCTAGTCTCCAGCATTCTCATCTTTCTGACGCTTAGAATGGACGTCTGGATCGCAGGCGCAGCATTGCCACCCGACGATACCGCAATTTATGCCAGTGTCACCTGGCTGATATTGCAGACCATAGCACCCTTGCAAATTTTAGCCATTGCGATCTCCCCATCAACAGCACAGTTGTATTCTGAATCAAGACTCAGCGATCTTGAACACATGCTCAGAACAACAGCCACTGTCTATTCAACAATTACTATAACCTTCCTCATATTCTTGTGCCTACTCGCTGGTCCGGTTCTGAGTACGATATACGGCGACTTCTATGCAGCAGGTGCCCCGCTGCTGGTCGCACTGGCGATTGGCCAGCTTTTCAACTGCTTGACTGGAAACAGTGGCCAGGCACTAGTCATGGCTGGCAAGGAAAAAGTCAACATGACGGTCAATGCCATCAGCGCAATCGTACAACTGGCTCTGGGCTGGTATGCAGCCAACAATTTCGGTGCACTGGGACTGGCGATATCAACTTCTTTCACGATCTCACTGCGTTCCATTGTCATCTGGTACCTGGCCAAGTTGCTCGTCGGAGTATGGACTCATCCGACTCTCTCACCGGTCCAGGCATTCAAAAACCTGAAGTAGCATCATCTTCCAGAGTAAGATCATGCGCAAGCTTGTTTATTTGCGCATGATCACCAAACGAATCCAGGTCCATCCCAACAACCAACAGGCGAATAAATAGAATGCGTCTACTTAACGCATTGATTCCTCCAGCTTCCTCAAAATTTCTTCATTCAGCAACAAAAGCGGTTTGCCCTCCTTAACGGTCGCATTCAGCGTACCTGCGCCTGGACTGATATTGATTTTTTCCAAATGAAATGAATCCAGGTTTGCAGGTGGCCATTCCTCTTTCTCGGCGACGATGGTGTCGATGCTGTAAACCGTACCTGCAAACTCTGGAACCTCCAGAGTTATCTCGCGCTCAGCCCCGTAAGCCTCTTTTCTCATACTCCAGACAAACATGTAGTTTCCCGCAGGACCTTCTACAAGCACCTTGAAAAGACCATCTTCCTCGACAAATATACACTGGTCTACCGGTGCTACGGAGAACAGCCTGGACAGCAGGAAATAGCTGAATGCAGACTTCTTGGGCCCACTGAATACTTGTTTTCTGTCGTATTGTTTTTTCTCCGAGTACCAGAGTCCATTCAATGCAAAAGGATGATCCGAGAAAGCTTTTTTTGCCCCAAAACTCTCTCTTTCTACAGGGTAACCAAACGCCGTATAGGAAACGCCACCCGCACAGCCTAAAAGAACAGAGCGAATACCGTAAGAGGCCTGCATTTCCTCTGACTGGAACCCCAACTCTCTGGCGACTTCGCCATTCTGCTTACGAATACGCGCTACTTGAGTGTAGGTATTACTTTCGGTCATCAGGAATTCAATTTCACTTCCCTTGAAGTAAGACTTCACGCGTGCAATGTGATCCACGAGTTTTTCTGCATCTGCATATTCTCGATGCCAGTGTATGTCAATGGTTTGAACGTCCTCTTTCGCGTTCCCATGAATTGCTTCCACCAAAGTTTCGAACATCCTTGTCCTGGCCTTCTGCTCGAATACTCGAGTGCTGACTGACACGCCTGTCCTTGCCCCCGGCGAAATACTCTTGATCGCACGAGAATAGCTGGATAGCAGTTTGGCGAATGAGACCATATCAGTCTCTGCATACGGGAAGTATCGCCTGGATGCACTATCCGACTCATTTCCCAGCTGCCAGTAATCTACACGCCCATCAAGTCTAGAGGCGAGGGATCGTACTTCGGCGAGAAATTCAGTCTCCTCGGGATATTCGAAAAGATTGATCTGGACCAGTATTCTGGCGTCCAGTGAATCCAACGCTTCAATGGTCGAAATTAGACGGTCTACCTGTTTTTCGCTTTTCCAATCACCCAGGAACAATCGAATCAGACCTGGTTGCAGTTGCACTATCCTGTCAACACCTTCCGGATGAATGTGCGTGTTCAGAAATATTGCAAGCGGCTTTCTAGAGGCAAATGCAACTGAGGTATGAGTAGTCAACGCGACGACTATCAACAATAGAGAAAACCAACTTTTCAATGTGATACCTGCATATTATTCGCTCTCTACCACCGAGTTTTTCGAGGATCAAAAAAGAGGATCAATGCCGGAAGTCGAGTACACATCAGGCTGCAATATTCATTTTCTTGCCTTGTAGCACGCCCAGCAACAGTTCGACAAACTGCAGCCTGATCACTTGCATATCGTACCTGGAACGAATCAAATTCGCTGCTGACTTACCCATCTGGCTCTTTCGTTCCGGCGCTTCTGAATACGACTTGTCGATACAATCGGTGAGAGCGCGCACATTTTCACTCTCGAACAGCAAACCATGACAGCCATCAACATAGCCAGGAGGTCGCGATGCATTGTCCGGAAGAATAGAGTATTTTCCCAATGCAAGAGCCGTAAGAACTACCAAAGGCAAGCCCTCGAATCTTGCAGAATGCACAAACACGTCAGCGGCCGAAAGCAACTCAATGAAATCGTTCCGCCAGCCCGTAAAAATGACTCTCTTTTCCAAGCCCAACTCGCCTACAAGCTTCTTGACTTCGCTTACATGCACCTGATCTGCATTGTCCAACGACCCAACAATCAGCAGTTTCGAAGTACTCTTGAAGTGCGAATCTGCAAACGCCTGCACAAGCATATCCTGTCCCTTCTGCCGCTCCAATCGGCCGATATTTACGTATAGCGTAGTCTTATCGTCAATTCCCAAATCTTCTCGCGTTACCTGACGAACCAAGCCAGATGATTCCTTCACGTCTTCGAGTTCTATACCGTGAACCAGCTCAACCAATTTATCTTCAGGAACGCCAAACTCAACAAGATATTCTTGAGTAACAAATTGCGAGCTACTGACAATCAAATCTGTCTTGTTTACCCAATGCGCGTACAGTCTGCGTTTGATCGCAGGCAGAATTAGTGGGCCATGAAATGCTAACTGGTTCAGCCCACATACAACACTCTTGACTCCTGCCTTGCAGGCAACCGCAACTGCTACCGGGCGGTCACGCTGATTGATTCCGACCACGATATTAATTTTCCTGTGTTGGACCTCCCTGACCAGTCTGGAGACGATTCTCGTTCCGAAGGGCTGATCAAGTGATTTGTCCTCCAGCAACTCGACACCAGCTTCTCGCAATTCTTCCAGATACAACTCTCCCCGCTCGCGAAAGTTATCGATTGGTCCGTGAACTACAAGAACTCTGCCTCCGTTGGCAACAATACTCGAGGCGTACTCCAGCGCTACTCTTGAACCGCCGGTATTATCAGGTGTTCGCAGGGTAAATAGACAACGCAAATCACGCGCATCGACACCCGTAGCCATCGTTCGACAATTATCTGCTTCGCTTCCTGATACGGGCTTATTCATTTTCTGCCAGCATTTTCTCTGTGAGAAAGAGGGCTTGTTTGGCAACTATGTTTGAAATCTCGTACTCGAAATTTCCTTGTCGACCCAACAACTCGATTCCAAACTCTTTCAGCACTGCTTTTTCATGCGCGACCGTTTCAGACTGACTATTTCGATAGACGGGGTAGGCATCTACGGTCAGATAATGACCCACCAACTCAGGCTTTTTTAACGTCAATCCAGTTCTTTCAATATGTTTCTCAAAGTCATCCGCGATAACAGAAATATCGTCTTCCTGTACATCATCGTCCACTGTAATCTCGACGGTGAAGTAATCGTCCTCTCGTGCATCCGAGCCGGTTTCATAAAACCGGGAAAACACGGTAATTCGTTTCCACGAAGCATCATAGGTAAAGTTGAAGAAGGTATTGCCTGGCTTCGCAATATTCCCGACATAGAACAGCGATACCAGATTCCTTGTCTCTACGGCAGATGAGGGCACTTCTCCAATCAATGCCATTGCATCGGGAATCGGAATAGTCGATATCACGTCATCAAATTGATATTTCTTCTCGTTCGATGTCAATTCAAAGGTATCGTCTACTCTCACCAATGACTCGAGCTTCTGCCCATTCAATATAGACACGCCCTTGGCTTCAAGCACTTCCCTGATCGTCTCGTACATTGAACCGAACCCTTCCACGGAACGAACCAATCGTAGACCACTGACAGGCTTGATAGGCAACTGCCTTCCCGGCAACTTTGAAACAATCAGATTTCTGAGAGAGTTGTTTCGTATCTGCGGCAATCTTCTGATAGCGAATTCCACGTCCAGTTCGATATCATCGACATTGTGCAAGCGCTTGATGTAATTCTGCAAGCCACTTCGCTTGTATACGGTGCCCCCCATGTAGTATTTGCAATAATCCGGCACGCTTTGGCGGGATCGATACCTCAACTTGCTGAAGAGAAGATCTGCGACAGCGATTCCAGTTCTGAAAACACCATTATCCTTGACAAAGCGACCGATCGAAAACGGGTATCGATCAATACTATATTGAGGATTGATCGCCCGCGGAGCATATCTGACAGCGATCATTTGCTCCGCAAGATGTGGAAACGCAGCCAACAGCCCATGCTTTTCATTGAACAGGATGGTTCCGACATCAAACTCTCTGCCTTCCTGACCCTGCACTTCGAAACTCTGGTGGAGCCCTCCTACATTCTCTGATTGCTCGAACACGGTGACATCAATGTGTTCGTGATCAGAAAGATATCTGGCCGCAGAAAGACCTGCAGGCCCGGCCCCAAGGACGGCAACTCTCCTTCTATTCATACGAGTCGCCCTTTGTAGATATACACATCAATTCAGCAATCCGCCCTGTTTCTGATATACATCTTGAGTTTTCCTGCACATGTTATCCAATGTGAAACTCTTCGCAATATCCCGTGCGTTCACAGAAAAAAGATCTCGCAACTCGACATCGCAAAGCAACTTTGAGATCGCCATCGCCAGCCCCTCTGAATCCCCGAAAGCGCGCACAAATCCGTTTTTGCCGTCGAGAACGATCTGACTGGCATTGGCTTCCACAGTTGTCACAATCGGCAATCCAGTTGCAGCAGCTTCGATCAAGACATAAGGAAATCCTTCGTATCGGCTTGGCAGCACAAACATATCGAAGGCCGCCATAGACTTGGGTCCATCCTGGTATCCCAGGAATCTGATCTGATCTTGATTGAAACCATTCTCGCGCACAGCCTCTCGCATCTCATCTCCCATAGGCCCTTCTCCCACAATGGCGAGTGTCACGGGCTGCTTGACCTCAGACGACAGTTTCGTGTAGACGTCGATCAGTGCATCTGGTGATTTCTGACGGTCCAGCCGCCCTACAAACCCCATTACAAGATTATCTGGAGGCAAGCCCAGATCGTTCCTTACCTGGTTTTTCCTGAATTCACCTATCTCACCAATGCCGTTGGGAACCATTGCGATTCTGGACGGATCAATTGTGAGCTTTAGCAGGTGACTTCGCTCTTCAGGGGAAACGGCAATAATACAATGCGTGCGCTTACTCAACCTTGTTTCCACAGTTGAAACGGCAAACCGCATAAAGGTAGACAACTCCGGATTCATCGTATAAATGGCATTAGGCGTGTAGATTATTCTGCTTTGATCAGGATTGGCACATAGTCGTGCCAGAACGCCTCCCTTGCTGCTGTGTCCATGCACGACATCAGGCTTGAAGTCAGCTATCTTCTTTCTGCACAATTGAAAAGACTTCCAATCCTTGGCACTAACAAACCGGGATGTCTCTACAGGGACCCAGTTTACAGCTGGCATTTCGAGGGTCCGAGCGAGAAACCCCGAACTACACCGATTACTTCCGTAAATCACCGTGACTTCGTGAGATTTCTGCTGCCATTCGGCCAGATCCTGAACATGCCGACCAACACCCGCAAAGGAGGCCTCTACAATGTGAAGGATTCTCAAGCTATCAACCACTCCATACAGTTATTCAATTTTTCTTCCAACACGGTAATTCCCTGCCAAGGAGACTTTCGGTCCAATCTATCGTGCTCTGGAATTCAGACTCCAGCCGGCTCCTGGTTTCAGGCAGCATATCTATGGAAGTCAGATTCTTTTTACGAATCGACTCTCTGAAAGATTGCGACGTAGTCGATTTGATCAGTTCCCTGATGAACCCGTTCTTGCGTAGAAATGACATGGTTTGCGCGAGAACCTTTGAACGCGGATTACCTCCCACATTGATCTTTTGCTGAGTATCAATGGCCATATTCTCCAATTCAAGAAACTCGAACAAATCTGAAAGTACCGCATCAGGGCTTTCCGTGAACTCCTCGGAGACAATGAAGTGAAAACGCTCTCGCCCGTAGTGATCGATAAACGGTGCCAACCGTTGGCGGTATAAACTCAACCACGAAAAAAACCAGAGATGTTGCCAATTTGAAGCTCTCCGCTGAGCTTCCTCCTCCAGACCTTGCTCGAAACTTCCAGCAATCCAACCTCTGGACAGACAATACAGGTAACTGGAAAATGCACGATCTACCGGGTGTCGGAGCATCACGATGAAACGACAGTCATCGTCACAGTATTTGTCGATATTCTTGATGGCCATGTCACTGTAGCTGACCGTAGTGACGGATGCATCACCTATATATCTGCTGCCACTTTCAGCCCCGAACAACGCCTGCCAACGGATACGATCATAAACATGCTCATCATCGAACGCTTCAGAGCCTGGACCTTTGATTATGGTCTCTTTTGTCCCAAGTGCCAGAAAATGCGGCTCTTTCGGCTCACAGAACCTTATTTCGGCATGCTGATTCAATGCCTTCACGAGAGCTGTCGTGCCGCACCTCGGAAATCCGATCAACAACAGGTTGGGTGAGCTAGCCGCTGTGTTCAAAGACTTCGCCTCTTGATTGTTCTGCTACGACTGACCAACCCCTCCGCCCGCAGTGTATTTGATTGAACAGCCAGGGCAATGGCCATAGCCAACAATACGGACAACTCGGGAAACCCGGCATTACCACCAACCAGCGACTTGATGAAAAACGGGAGAAACAACATCGCAAGGATCTTGAGACGAGGTGCCGTTATTACCGACAGAAACTGCAGGAAAACAAACCAGTACATCAAGCAGACTGCCAGGAGCCCGAGAATTCCTGCATGGGCCCAGTTTCCCAGAAAGAAATTGTGGAGTGTATTGCCCGAATACGAGATATAGAACCCGACGCCAGTCAGGTAGTTACCCGATATAGCATCAAAAAACTCGTCAATCTGGCCAAGTCGATATTCGTAGGAATATGAATCCAGAAATATTCGTTCATAGATTATTTCCCCGAAGTCCGTGTTCGTCATGAGCAGGAGCAAGAGTCCAGCCCCCAGGGAGCCGTAAATAACGAGACGTATGATTGCACCACGCGTTACATCTCGCCGTACAAGTATGTAGATGACAACAGACAGGAACATGATTAGGATTGCTGATCTTGCGAACATTGTCATGACAAGAAGAAGCAGGAACAGAAAAAGCATGAAATCAAGAACAGCGTATTTCTTCTGATTGAGTTGAAAAAACCCGAAAGCCAACAGGTACATGATCAGCAACAGGCTCATGCTGAAGGCGTTGCGCTTGCTACCTGAAATCAGCAAATCATCACTCTCAGGTGAAAATGCATTGAATATCGGCCTGTAAAATGACGACAACATGGTTCGATATTCGTAGTGCGTCAGCCAGGCAACAAACTCGGAGATGAAGTTCATTCCCATTGAGTTCGCTGACAACACAAGAAATACAGCTGTACTCAAAGCTCCTATACGTCCCAGCACAACCAAGTCCGTAGACTTGACTCCATTAACGACAACCAGATAAATAACTGCTGAATAC
The DNA here is from genome assembly GCA_947495035.1 of uncultured Granulosicoccus sp. Lineage (GTDB taxonomy): Bacteria > Pseudomonadota > Gammaproteobacteria > Granulosicoccales > Granulosicoccaceae > Granulosicoccus. The sequence goes on along the minus strand of CANLXI010000023.1, from coordinate 16,045 downwards.
AACATGCACTGCTGAATCAGATCGAAACCATTGAAGGTAGCGTGTGAAAGGAAAGCTACAGCAGACGTAACGGCCACCAGCAGATAGGCGATCAGGATGGTCTTGAATCTTCTATCCAGACTTCGCCTGTCGGTAAAAAATATCGCGAAGGCGAGCAAGATATAGAGAATACTGCCCGCATCTCTGATGTTGATGCTGCCACCAGGAAAGCTGATACGGCCCCACTGCAAAGGTACAAATGCGATGAGCAAGCAAAGTGATGCCAACCGGAATCTGTTTCTGGTGTTGGACTGTGACATTTGAAAGGCTACTCAATCGTTACGAAAGACAGAAATATTCTAATGCGCGTCTTTCGAACTCAAGACAGCAGGCACCGTTTTCAGCAGAATGACAAAATCCAGCCAAAGTGACCAGTTCCTCAGATACCAAAGGTTCAGCTGTGCGCGCTTCTGGTAGCTGAGCGAGCTTCGTCCGCTTACTTGCCACAATCCGGTCAGCCCAGGCCTTACCCTCTCGTAGTCCACGAGACTATCGCCATACTGTTCTCTCTCGTCTGGCAAAATTGGACGTGGCCCCACAAGACTCATGTCTCCCAATACGACATTCCACAGTTGCGGCAACTCATCAAGGCTTGTTCGTCGGAGTAGCTGGCCAAATTTACTGATTCTTGGGTCGTTTTTCAGTTTGAAGCTCGTTAGCCACTCGTTTCTGACCTCACGATCGGTGGCGATCAGCTTCTTCAGTCTATCGTCAGCATCTTCATACATCGACCGGAATTTGTAGCATTTGAATGTTCTCCCGCCTTTCCCTATTCTGGCAGAGCCATAGAAAACCGAACCGCCGTCCAGTTTTGAGATTCCTGCAACGAGAAGTAGAACAGGCGAGAGCACAAGGAGCAACATACTTGCCAAGGATATATCAAACAGCCGCTTGTAGACTCTGGCGACTGGCTTGTTGAAATTCGCGAGTCGCACGAACAGAGTATCGAATTTCTCTACAGTAAGAATTTCGGAGTTGACTGTCGACAAGCCGTGCATCGGCCTTGCAATGACCACGTAGCTGAAACTTCTGACGATGTTATCCACCAGTCGACCTGTATTTGTCGTGCTGTCTTCGTCGCTAAGTGCAAGCAGCAAATGCGCGGTTGGAAATCTCATTTGCAACGCGTTGATAAGTGCATAACAATTTTCCACCGCACCACCCTCATCTGAATCTTCTATGAGTTTCAGTGAGTCCATATCAATCAAGGCTGCAACCCTGTACCCGAGCGAATAGTCGCTATTGATAGCCTCTACACAACTGTCAACACGATGCCTATGCCCAACGACAATCAGTGGTACATGTAGTAATTTCAGCCGTTGCAAGATTCTCTTTGCACACAGCCTGGCAATTGGGCAGAAAAGTGCCAGCATCAGATATGATGATCCTACCCAGAGGCGAGACGCGTGAGCCTTTTGCAGATAAAGGAGAAAGACTACGATCACGGCTGAGTAGATCAACATTTTCAACAGGTCGCGAGTTTCATCCCAAAACGACTTCACGCGGGTGTAGTGCCCCCAACTGTACGAGAACCACAATATCGCGCACAACGGAACGGCAAAGGCCAGGATTACCGACGAAGACGACGCTATCGTGGGTTGTGGCTCGATCCCGATAAAAACGCGAATTGCTGGCACAAGGAAATATGCCAAAGACAAGGCCACCATCGTTGCGATGATGTCAGTACATACCAGCACCCCGGAACGAACGAATGTGGATTTCGCGAAATGGTCTTTATTCTGGATCAGCGTGACAGAACGAGAGAACAGGCTGTTGTCCCTTCGATGCTCAGTCAGTTCCACGACAGGAGCGGACCTTTTCTTTTGTTCGCTGGCCCTTCTCTTCTCGAGAACCATACCGCTTTTGCTCATTCCACTACCTCATTACAAACCAAACCAGGTTTATTGACATGCTCGCTGGCCAACGTCCACCACGGGGCCACTGAACTGCAATGACCGTCTGACATACGATGTTCTCTAATTTCTCCTTTATTTACTGAGTTCCACACCTCAGTAAGGGCTTTGGCAGTCATATGGTTCATCAAACTTTGAATTCAATTGTCGAGCCCTCGATGATTTCTCGCGCACAAGACAGATCGAGAACCACAAACAAAGGGCACATCCAAACTGTACGCCTCATAGATCATGATATGTCATCCCATACCTCTCTTCGGCAAGAGACAACGATCCAAGCGAGCACAAGTCATTTGCACTCAGAGTCGATCTACAGCCGATCATTTCGCAGAATCGGATTGTCTTCGAGGGGTCCACAAACGCGGGCTTGGGATGGAATTCATGAGGAACAGGCAGCATTGGCTTCCAACTTCTACTTGATCGAAAAAACCTTCCGCAACCAACATGTTGCCTTGATGCATGGCATTCATATCAGCAGCCGAAAAGTAGTGCTATCCGTCTTGTCAGCTCTTGGAGTCCGTACCGCGCACCATGATACCTATAAGATTCCTTATTGGGGGGACTGAAAGTAGATTGTTGCAATTCAACAACATATGGACACGATCGCGCCTGACTGACGTACTTGCATCCGTATGACAGGGGCCATCTGAGTCTCTCGAACCAGCTCCCGATCCTGAACCCGATATCGCCGCCAAGACCCGGTTTCGCCACTTCGCCTGCCGGATCAACCGGCGGTTTCAAGGCGCCAGAATATGTAGCGAACGTGCGAGCCTACCCCCAACAGTTGAGCAATTGTCAAAACGTCAACAACCATGAAGAACAAATAGTGCCTACAGATGCTCCGCATACTTTCACGTGCCATCGGATGATCACCCCGCCCCCCCCCAACGATGAAACGGGGACTTGTCAGAACAACTGCTTCGATTGACAGAGATTCAAAACCATGGAGTCCGTTTGGCATTTGAGTTCAGAGCACTCAAGCGAAAAGAAATTCTGTACCAGTGATGCTGCTCTACGACTTGCCAAAAAACAATCGCTACAACACAGAACAATGCTCCGGAAAGCAATTGCGATTCGGCAGTTCTTTGACACGTAGCAATTCCAGGGCATCAACGAGTTACGGAGTTCTGACAAATGCCTTTTCTCAATCTTGCCAAACGCAAGGACCACTGAGAATCTCGCCTATTGAGTCAGTCCCCGTAACCCCCATAGGCCCTGGTTGCACCTGCGCTCCAGCAGACCCGACGCCACCAGACGGCCCTGGAGGTCCGGCTTCACCCTCAGCCCCCTGTGGCCAGCCGCTCCTCCAGGTCCCGGAAGACTCACTGGCCCAGTCATGCCGATGGCAATGGCTTCGCAACTGCGCCTGCAGCCCTCACCGTGTTGCACGATATTGAAGAGCCTTCCCGTACGACTCACACAGATATTTATCCCACCATATACCGGGCCAGCTCCTCAATTGCTTGCGCACCAGAGACAACCGCAACCCTCGCAAGTATACAAACATCTATTAATACAATACCCAACAGTCAATTTGATAATGATTCCCTGATGCAGGACGGTCAACTATACTTTCTACTAGACACACACCTGTCCTCGAGACGATTCCCGCACTCTACCGTCGTCATATCACTTTAGCGTATGAGTGTTAGCGTCCCTCAGCCGGATACAAACCGTCGATGTTTCACTGGACCCAAGGTAACCGTCTCATGCGATTGAATATTCCACCCCGAAGCAGCGTCTCTGCTGTGATATTGCTTGCGTCAGCGCCTACGCAGGCATCTGTCGTCATCAACGAAGTTCTGGGTAATACAACAGGCCCCGATACCGAATTCATCGAGCTGTACAATACAGGCCCGTCCGAGGTTGACCTCACGGGCTGGACTATCGAGCTCTGGGACAGTGACGAAGGCAGCAGTTTCGGACTCAGTGACGGGAACAGTCCCTACAGCCTCATGAAGGGCGCCCTGCTGCCAGCTCAGGCTCATTACCTGCTCGCCAATTCAACGGCAGAAGCGGCTTTCAGCGTTGTCGCTGATCAGCCTTTGCCGGCCAACGCCATCGAGAACAGTTCGTACACCATTCTGCTGAAAGATGCCTTCGGCAACATCGTGGACTCTGTATTCATCACGGACGGTGGTGAAGACGACAGCGCCAACGACATGAGCACTCCCATCTCTCCCGCTCTGGTAGTGGGGCCGGATGGCAATTTCTTGCCTGCCGGTTTTTCACGATCACCCGATGGTAGCAGTGATGTCGTTGTTCTCGAATTCAGCCCGGTTCCTGCCGCATCCGGAACTCCGACTGCCCTCGGCACTCAACCCGTGGATGACACAGTCGTGGCCAGCATCATGGCAATTCAGGGTGCGGGCCACAGCTCTCCTCTGGAAGGGCAGAATGTCATCACCGATGGCGTGGTCACCGCAGTCGATTCCAACGGCTTCTTTCTGCAGGATGCTCACGGCGATGGGGACGACACCACGTCAGATGCCCTGTTTGTCTTTACCGGCAGTGCACCGACTGTGTCAATGGGCGACGCTGTGACCGTCGAGGGAACTGTCGGCGAGTTCTTTCCCGGTGGTACATCCAGTGGCAATCTGTCAACCACCCAGATCAGCAATGCCCAGATCACCGTGCTGAGCCAGACCCTACTGCCAGCACCTGTCATTCTGGGACTGGCCGGGCGAGTCGCCCCGGATCAGGTCATCGACGATGATGCATTCACCTCTTTCGACGCCACTACCGACGGCATCGACTATTTCGAGTCCGTGGAATCCATGCGCGTGATCGTACCTGATCCATTGGTCGTTGCACCCACCAACCGATTCGGTGAAATCTTTACCGTTGCAGATCTGGGAATCATGGCCTCTGGTCTTGGCGCACGGCAGACGTTGAATATCAATGCCAGCGATTTCAATCCTGAAAGAATTCAGATTGATATCGATTCAAGCATCCTGCCGGGGTTTGCGACCCCCACGGTCAATACCGGCGCCTTGCTCTCCGATGTATCGGGAGTAGTAGGTTATTCCTTCGGCAATTTCGAAATTTACCCAACTACGGATTTCAGTTGGACAGAGTCACTGCTGACCCCTGAGATCTCAAACCTGTTCCCGGACAGCGAACACGTTACCGTAGCAACCTACAACGTACTCAATCTCGACCCGGAAGACGGTGATGGCGACACTGATGTGGCTGACGGCCGATTCAACGCACTGGCCGCGCAGATCAGCAACGCATTGAACGCACCAGATATCGTCGCTCTACAAGAGATTCAGGACAACGATGGCTCACTCGATTCCTCAGACACATCTGCCGAAGCGACGCTGCTATTGCTGGTGGATGAAATAGCAGCCGCGGGCGGCCCGCGCTACGAGTTTCAGGATACCGTTGGTCTGGAGCCTGAGTCGGTCGGCGGACAGCCCTTCGGTACAATTCGCGTTGCCTACCTTTATAACCCGGATCGCGTACAACTCGTATCGCCCGCCGAGCCACTGACCGAGCTGAGCGATCACGCTGACAATCCTGAAAATCCGTTCTTTGGCAGCAGAATGTCATTGCTGGCGCGGTTCGCTGTTAACGGTGAAACAATCACACTGATCAACAACCACTTGTCCTCCAAAGGAGGCAGCGCTCCCATTTTTGGAACATCACAACCCTTCGAAGCACGACAGGAGGATGTTGCGGTGAACGGATCACTGGATGAGCGTAGGCGCCAGGCTGAGGCCATTGCTGACAAGGTATCTCAGTTACTGGAAGAAGATAATGATGCTCGAGTCATTGTCCTCGGCGACATGAACGAATTCGAGTTTGTATCGCCTGTGGCAAGTATCCTCGGTAACGAACTGTTCAATTCGACCGAATTGCTGGCCGCGGATGAGCGTTATTCATTCATTTTCCAAGGCAATTCCCAGCAGCTGGACCATGTGCTGGTCAGCAGTTCCATATTCGATTCCGTCGAGGTGGATGTCGTACATGTGAACAGTGAATTTGCCGAAACCGATGCGCGTGCCAGTGACCATGACCCGGTGATCATCCGGTTTGCCATGGGTAGCGACGCCGATGCTGACCAGGTTGCCGACTCAATAGACAACTGTCCACTGATACCCAATGGCGAGCAGAATGACTTCGACGGAGACCTTATCGGTGACGCTTGCGACGATGACGCAGACGGAGACGGGCAATTGAATGAGGTGGACTTCTGCCCCCTCACACACATCCCGGAATTGGTACCGACGCGCAGCCTGCGTCGCAATCGATATGCGTTGACGGGTAGCGAGGAAGATGCTTACCAGTTCACCAGCACCTCTCGACGCAACCTCAATCTCGCCGACACGGCTGGCTGCTCCTGTGAACAGATACTGGAATCGACAGGAATCAACAGCGTTAACCAGCTCTCCTTTGGTTGCACTGCATCCACTTTATTGAGATGGCAAAGAGAAATTACCCGGCCGCGACGCAGCAACCCGAGGGTGCGTTAGACGCACTGATCCGAGCAGCCAGTCACTTTGTACGTGGCTGGCTGTTTCACCCCAAGGCAGCTAGCAACTGTCAGACAACACCAGAAGGGAAGATTCCTGCGCACCTGCTGAACGCAGCGGTTGTAAGACCTACCGCAGTTGAGTAATACTGATGCATCGGTTGGAGGGAGAATGAACATGTCTGCTCACCCTGTTGAACTGATCCTGTCCGGAATCAAGCGGGAAAGCCCCAGTGCTCTACTGGCCGCGGTGAGTCTGCTCTGCTCGACCATCAGCTTGGCACAGGAGCCTGTACCAGCGGGTATCCAGAGTATCGAACCGACTGACCACGTAAGTGGGAATGCCAGGACTACGGAGGCCTACAGCATACTTCGCCCCCTTATCAGGATCAACATACCGTCTCACGATGAATTGCTCGTTGGTGAGCCATTGGTATTCAGTGGTACTGTCAGCAACACCAGCCTCGCTTCACTGGAAAAAGTGGAGGCGGCACTGTTCAATATTGTTTCCAGACAATGGCTCGACTTTTCCAGTAGCAGCTTCTCATCGGATGTGCCGGTGACTGAACAGGCAGAGCTCACAAGCGATGACGAAGGTAATGTCATCTGGAACCTGACCACCGGTTTACCCCAGGGTCGCTACCAACTGAATGTTCGTGCGATCAATCAGGATGGCATACGATCCCGTGACAAGGACAATCACCCCTGGAACCGGCAGCGGTTTTTCGTGGAGGGCAGTGATACTCAGTGGCCAGAGATAAGCTTTGAGAATCCGGCCTTTGATGGTGACCTGTTGCCACTGAAACCGACCTTGTCCGGTTTGGCAAATGATGCTGGCGGTTCCGGAATCGCTCGCGTGGATGCTGCCATCAAATCCTTGAGTTCCGATCTTTGGCTATCATCTGACGAAGGCACGTTTGCCAGTACGAGAGTGAATCTGCCAACACAACTGACACCAGCACTTGGTGGCGCGCAGCAGTGGTCTCTCGACACCCATCTGCCTGCGGGACGATATCGCCTCTTGCTGCGTGCCTATGACAATGCGGGCAACCGGGCAGAAGATCCCACGACAGCATCGGTGCTATTCGTGCGCCATTTTCGCATAACCGGCAATGACACCGTACCGCCTACGGTTGTGTCAACGCGCCCACTTCATTCCCGCACTGTCTTTATCGGCTCCAGCCCACGATTCGAAGGTGTCGCGGAGGATCCGGATTCAGGTATAGAGCGCGTGGAATTTGCTGTCAAGGAAATGGAAACCAACCTCTGGCTTGATCCAGACACAGACACATTCAGCCTCGACAGCCGAGGTATCGAATCAGCCTTGCTCTACCCTTCCGATGATGGTCACACCGTCTGGGTGGCGCAGGCTCACGGCTTTCGCACTGGACGCTACCGACTCAGTTACCGTGCTATTGACAATGCAGGCAATCGCTCTGTGAACGACAACGGCGGTATCTGGAACATCATTCAGTTTGACGTGTCAACACGCTGCGTGGGTTGTTGATGGCTTGTGCAAGTACAACTCGGCTTCCAGGGCCACACCGTCACATTCATTCGACAGGCTAGACTGTAGATTCGCAAATTTGCAGATCTGCCGCAGAAAAGTTGTCAACAGATATCCAGGTAGCTACCTGTTCCGATTCTGCACTCACCTCCAATGTCCCATCGATATTGACCAACTCGAGTTCTGCGTCTCCAGTGTCGGAGTCCGGTGAACTCATCGAAAACATGCTATTGCCAAGTGACGTGAATACACGATTCTCAGCGTAGAAACAGTTCTTGCCCTCTGGATCCTCCACGTAGCTGATTGCCTCTCCATTGCCGCCAATCAGCAAATAGGACTCGAAGCCACTGCCTGGCTCGGCTATATTCCAAAATCCCTCTATGGCACGAAACTCACCCTGTACCTCTTCTCCAACCACGTCGTCAGAATCTTCAGTAGCAATCTCTTCATCGGCAGCGTCATTTCCACCATCACCAGCCCCATTGTTACATCCGCTCAAACTACAAACACACAAAAGAAAAACCCATTGACGCCAGTCAAGCCGACACATTGACATTCTGAAAATGATCATTGTTCCCATCCTGAAAGCCATTGGAGATTTCGTACGGAAATGTTCGATACCCACGATACTCTATCAGTAAAGAAACGCCCTACACAGGTAGGGCGTTAATCGAAAAGACAAGCAGCGCGTTAAAACCTCACCAACCCATCAACGGCTACCGGAGACATGCCGCTCCCACCGGAGCAATGTCGTGCTGGTGCAACCGTAAAGCTCTTGATTGCGATTCTGATATCCGGGTTGCTCCAATATCTGTTCGCAAGAGCAGCCACCGGTGTCCTCAATGGTGAACTGTCTTCGCGAAGTACTGGTAAACGTCTCCGGGTCGTCCAGCAATGCAAATCGATTCGTTCTCAGATTCCTCTCGGGCACCCCATTCTCCGGAAAGGCAGTTGCAGGACAAAAGTCAACCTCATTCAACACAGTGTCACCATCTGTGTCATCAGATAAGGTTTCAACCCCATCAGATGCCAGGAGGGCACCGACTGACAGCGCATAGGCGCCTGTGTCAGCGGAAGCATCTTCATGCTCCACGGTAATAACGTGACCACTGGCGTCCAGTAGCGTGGAGGGTACGACAGCAATCACCCCAGAAGATGGGTTGGGACTACTTGACAAGTCAGTGCTCAGCAGCGTTGCATTTCCTGCATTGTCCTTCAGCTTCACGAGAGGCTGGATATTGTCTCTCAATGAGGTTGCTCGGATAACTACTGCTGAAGAGGCATTACTCGGAATGAAGCTAAAACAATCCACATCACCAGCGAAATCGATTCGTCCCAGCGTATCCAGGTTATCGTCATTCACCGACGTACAAGCTCCAACGTCCTGCCCATGATCATCTGAACTGACATTCGTTACAGCCGCGTTCACCACCCCTACTCGAGTAAAGTTTTCAGGAACCGGTGTGTTGGATGGCTGTTGGCTCGTACCATCTTCCAATATGGATATGGCAAGCCCTTCGTTCGTCTTTACCGCGTTTCCTGATGCGTTGGACGCTGTCACGACGATTGTATGGTTTCCATTCTGTTCATACGGTATATCCGCCGAATAAACTCCGTCAGACTGTATCAAATCAGCATTCAGACCATCATCCAGCAATTGAATGGATTCCTGAGCGCCATTGGGTTTGGTGACCATTGCTACGACATCCAGACCAGCCAGCGGCGACCCCTTACTGACCAACGCTCTGACTGTAAAACTTTCCGGATAAGCGATATCTTCTACATCGACTGCCACATCGTAACTTTCGAAAGTATCAGGTGAACCGGAAACGAGGACCGATACCTGCTTGTCGGAACCCGTCAGATTGTCGATCTGCACCCCATACTCACCAGCTCCCATTGCCTGGACGTCAACCTGCGTTTCACACGATACTTCTGAAGACGATGTACAGCTGAACGTTACGCCAGTATCGCTCCCTGTACTATCGATCAAAGTCAGTGCCACATCAGATTCCGCCAGCTGATAGGTGACATTGATTGATACAACACCAAGTGTGCTGTCAAGCTGTATGGTTCTGACCTCCGTCGCCCCCCCTGATGCGAGCGCGGTGCCTGAAGATACCACTGTACTGGAAGAAAATGCAGCGTTGGCTGCTATGAAGGCCTGCTGTATTGCGGCAAGACTGGTCGGGGAGAAAAAATAGCTACCGCCAGTGCCATCTGCAAGATTTCGCAGCAATGTTGCATCAACACCCGGTCCGAAACCGAACGTAATCAACGGAACACTTGCAGCCGTGTATTGCGAAACCACGTTGGAGACGTTGACACCACTCTGCCCATCTGTAAGCAGAAAAACGACCGAGGGTCTCGCTCCGCCCTGAAAGTTTTGCGTCTGCTGCAATGCCGTGATGGCAGCCGCTTCGATGTCGGTGCCACCATTAGCTGAAAACCCGTTAATGGTCGATTGAGCTGCGCTACGAACACCTGTGTCCGGGTCCGGTATATCAGTGATGGGGAATGATTGTATCGCGAGGCTGGAGAACTGGCCCACACCTACTGCGCTCTGACCTTCGGTCAGCTGCCCCACCAACAGACTGGCAGCCGATTTCGCGTTGGCAATGGGAGTACCAAGCATTGAACCGGAAACGTCGATCATCAGCTCGACCACCTGATCTCCAGCCCACACGATATCCAGCTCACTTCGTGCTGTACTTTCGTTGTCATTGACCAGCAGATTGCCTGTTGGAGCCACCAGGTTCGTATACTGAGTGCGTGGTGGAAGAAAGCTGTGTCGAGGATCTGTACCCGGATCTCGAGTCAGCGTGTCCCAGGCCGGCTCTTGAAATGTGCGGAAATGTGCGTTGGTAGCATCACCCCCCGCATTACTCAAGTAGGGCTCAACACCTGAGGTGGAAAACTCAAGATAATCAACGCTACCATTTGCAGCGGCCCATTGGTTGTTCATTATCGAGGGAATGGACGCAGTGTCGGTAGACCGCGGCAACCATATAGGTGGACAAAACAAACCCAACAATCCGCAGTTAGTAGTGCCGCTAGCTATATATTCATCATATACGCCATAGGAATAATGTCCCCACTCGTGCGCCAACGTGAATCCAGCACCTTTGGGTGTATCCATCGCGTTGGGGGCACCAGTCCAGTTAGTACAAAAGTAAATTCGCTTTCCCGGAACTCCGAATCCACTCGGATGCGCGCGCGGACCACTGTTCAACGAGCAATTTTCGATCCATTGAACATCCGCATTATTAGCTTGATCGCCGTCTCTGAACATCGTGACCGTGCCGATCTTGTGCTTGCCATTCGTCATCTGAAAAACGGCGTCAGCGAACTCCTCTATCTTGCTCTCGAACGCGTTCTGAGCATCATCACCAGAACCTGAGTCGGCCGAGTAATCGTCATCTCCAGTTGGATTCTCTTCAAGCGATATTGTCAGGTTAAACACTGATGTCGCAGATGTTTTTGCGGATCTCGTACCGTAATCGCTTTGCACTACAGGCCCGAGAGCCACTGCTCCACCCTCTTCAGTTGTGACTGAAGATAACCAACTTGACCCGGCGTACATCGGCTGAGAAATTACACCAAACACGCTCGCAGTAAGAACACTTACCCCAATCTTGGATTTCATCTGTCTCATCTCACTCAATACCTCCGTTGTAAAGGCGAATCACCCACAATTACTTTCTGACGTTTTGAACAGCTCGCACAAGATGCCAATCTTGCGTTTGAAAGGCAAAGATTTGACAGCGATACAGATACCTGAGACAAGACGCTATTGCAGTTCGCGCACCCCAACGCCATCAACAATGTCTGACACGCCATGCAGACTGTTCCAAACGCTTTCAGCAAGCTCATTATCATCAATAACGACTGCTCAACACGAGCATCGAGATATTCATTATTGCTAACAAGGCGTCCTGGCAGTGGATCATAAACCTGAACCACAAAGCCACGCAAGATAAATTGCGAAATATCTATAATAGTGCGCTAAATTGCCGAGAACGATTCAAGCAGATAATTTGATGAAAAGCAGTGACCATTCGACCAACGAGACGATACTAGCCATAAGTTCAGGTTGAATCAGCGTTACGAATCAAATTGAGCACACTTCCGTATAATCACATCCTTGCCCGATAAATACCTGAAGAGTGTGAAAGTACGTGTAAAATAGCCTGACCACGCTCAGACCAACAGGATGACTACGAATTCATGGCCGAGCATGTTGGTCAGCCCGGTACAGATTCCATAGCCTGAACAGGAATCAAACCTTCCTCAGGTGGCTTTGAAATACATTCTTTCTCCGATATGGTTTTTCGTAACGACTACCGTATCGACACTGACTTTTCATGGATGAACAGATGACATCGAATCGTACCTTGCTCGGTCGGTATCTCATGTCGAGCTTCATGATTGCTTTCATGTGCTTGATGGGGTCATCACCGGTAGCGGCTCACTTCGAAATAGGTACCACCTACCGGTACTTCATTGTAACGGAGGAAAACGGCGAAACAGAGGTTTACGTCAGAACTCCCATAGCCTTGATTTTTGGGGATATATTATCGGGAGCACCGGATGTCGACAAATATCTATTAAACCCGGATGAAATCAACAATTCACCCCTGTTTCTTTCTGTAAATAGTGTGGACGCATCCAGGGCTTCCTTCAGTGCAAGACTGGCGGATAGTCTTCAGTGGAAAGTCGGCAATAATTCGATATCAGGCAGAGTTCGTTCTTACAGAATACTGGCGCACGAGCCTGAACTGCATCTTCTGACAAGCTCTGCCGCTCGCGAATCTCTTTCTGAAAATTCCGTCGCAATCGATGTTCCCATTGGTACGGGCTACATTGACATGCTGATCAGTCTACCTACTTCACGATATGAAGGTACTCTGACCGCTAGTGCAGGCTTCCCCGAAGTCACACTGCCTGATGGTGTCGTTATTCAGAACAAAATAGTTGATGAACGTGATACGGCCAATCGGATTCGATATACGCGGCAGGGCCAATTGACCAGACCCCTGAAATTTCCTCGAACACTTGTAAAAAGAATGAGCGAGTATGTCTATCAGGGCGTGCTACACATATTTGCTGGCGTTGACCACATCTTGTTGGTTCTCGCCATGGCGTTAGGTACGAACAAAGTGTGGAGGTTGATTGGGCCGGTAACCGCCTTCACTGTGGGACATGCGATCACACTCGTTGCAGGTTTCTTCAATTACGTTCCGCAACTTTCCTGGTTCATTCCTCTTGTAGAAATGTCTATCGCAGCGACTCTTGTAGCAGCGTCTATCTCTGGTTTACTCAAACGCAAAAGCTCCTTACTGATCTACCTATTCATTGGGCTATTGCACGGCCTCGGATTCTCGTTTGTCTTGCAAAACGTGCTGCAGATTGATGCTACCGATCTCATGCCTGCGCTTTTCTCATTCATGATTGGCATAGAAATAGGCCAGCTCACAATTATATGCGGGATCTTACTGGCATTTTATTTTCTTGCGAAATTCATTCCCAGACAAGCTGACACTCTGCAGAAATATTCCTTGATTTCAGTGGGGGTCGCAGGTTGTTTGATGATAATACAAAGAATCCCTGCGGTCATTTCGTCGTAGCCATTGTCCGCACCAGAAAAACCTGCCCGTGACTCGGATTAAAACAACAGACATTCTGTAATTTCTGCTTGCCTTCTCATCTCGCCCTTGAGTTTCAACGGGTGAACGTAGTGCACCAGGTAATCCGCGAAATATCGATTGCTCAAGATCCGTCAGATGAGCTACGCCGTACTTCCTGATCAAGAAAACGAACGTTCGCTTTCCATCCACCGTATTCCCTTTCATGATTACTCAGAAACCAGACCAGGACCTTGTTGGTATTGCTGGTCAAAATGGGCGGAATGTCTGATCCACTGAAGATTGCCATCATGGGGTCGTTCGTCTCTTCCCCCTGGAAAAAGTAAATGGTATCCGTTCTGGGTTCTGTATCCAGTTCAGTGAACTCAATTCGAATTCGTTTGCCCGAAGGAGCAATGATCTGCCATTTGCAACTTGAAAAGTATGAGTAATCGTTTTCCCCACTACCATCTTCGATAATGCCTTCCTGTTCCAGATAGACCGTTCCGGAGCAGTATCTGGTTGGAAAATGGTGAGTGATTAATTCGTAGGCAACCAGTTGCCGTTTCGTTACTGCTGGATGGGAGAGCCGCAAATCAACCTGGGAACTCATTGGCACCAGATACGATGTGGCAGGCCAAGATTCTGCGGTATCAATGATCACTTCATTTTCGGAACCTTTCTCACTATCGCCACCCTTGAATAACAGCTTTCCATCAAGTGGCGATTTTTGGGCTGTAAGGAATTCAAATTTTATTCCTGCAAACTCTTCCTGGAAGTCAAACTTCAGACTCCTATGAGTTTCACTACCTTGAAGTGCCAGGAAGCCACGCGTCGCGGTGGGGCGAAGTTGGAAGTATGGATCAAATAGAGATCGGCAACGCACTGATGCTTCAGCGTTGAGTATTCCTGACCCGAATTTCCCGAAATATTTATAGAGAATACTGGGGAAACTGCTCGTGTGATTTACCAGGCAAGCTCTGACTTCTCGTGCTGAAAGTTCAGAGTGCTTGTCCATGATCAATGCAGCGCCGGCAGCAACCAGGCCAGCCGCTTGAGATGTACCGCTTTTCCTGGTTTGCGCATCGGGACCCGATGTGGAAAACCCCAGTATGTCCTCAGCCGGTGCACTCAGGTCGACGAACTGACCATAGTTGGATTCAGCGAGCACACCATTATCGGCGTTGGTGCCGGCGACGGCTATGACATTCTGATGGCTTGCGGGAAACTGTTGACTTTCATTCAACAGGTTTCCCGCTGAAGCGATCAAGACGATATCTTTCTCGTAGGCGCTTTCTATTATCTCTCTTTCAGATTCGGAGATTGCAGCCACTCCCCAAGCGGCTAGAATGATATCGGCACCTGCAGTCGTTGCGTACTCTATTCCCTTGAAAGCGGATTTCAGATAGTGTCCCTGTGCGCGATCAGATCTGACTTTGACCGGCATGATCCGAAATCTGTCTCGAGCTTTGCTGCCATAGACTGCCTTCAGTGCATTGATCAGAACGCCAGCCAGGTGAGTTCCGTGCTCGTTATTGTCATTTCTGTGAGGAACAGGCCTTGGATCGTTATCATTGTCTGCTACGTCCCAACCATTGATATCGTCAACAAAGCCATTCAAATCGTCATCCAGCTTGTTGCCGGGAATCTCCCTGGAGTTCAGCCAGAGATACGGTTTAATCTCGTTGTGATTGGTCAAAACGCCGTCGTCAACTATCGCAATGACAATCGGGCGCTGTTCGCTGGATTCGTGAGCCAAAGCCAATGGCCAAAAGTTGGCCGCCTGATGATACAAACTGTCTACGCCAGAGGGGCTACTCTGATTGGCAACCACTAGCTTGCACGAAGTAAGCAGTATCAGGAATTGAATGAGAAGCAATACGGAATTCTTTACCGTACCGCGCGCCGGGATGCGCGCGGTACGAGGTATTGCATGAATCACAGTAACACTCGTTGAATGATTCATATTTCACCAATGACTGAGTAGATTCTAGTGTGGCATGGTGGATTCTGCACCGAATTTTTGCCCTAGACGCCTTGGTGTCAAACCGGGGCCATTACCAGCATGTACAGCTGATCGTCCTCGAAGGTCCGGCAGCGCAAACGTTGTTCTGCCATCGCCTCCATAAGTTGTACCCAATATTGAGAACAACGCTGTATTCGCTGAGATAGCTAGAAGCTGCCCATCGCAAAGAGCCCAGCCTCTTGGTGCAAAGTTTCCAGCGAATAGCATGATTTCACCGAGTGTCGGGTTGGTAATACTGTTTCTTGATGGGTATGTCCCAGTCAACGCAATGATGTAGTTCAAACCGAGTGAGGGCTGCATATTGTCAACCGTCTCGACAGGTAAAAACGCCGCAACCCAGTTGTCATCGGTCCATGTCAGTACCTGACCATCTGAAAAACCATCTGCCAGAATCGTTCCATCTGCTCCCGGCTCGCCTTGAGGTCCCTGAGGGCCTGCAACTCCTTCAGGGCCTTGTTC